>CAWEBE010000060.1:0-8296 GCA_963806735.1 uncultured Alphaproteobacteria bacterium
GGACGCCCGCACGCTCGTGATCACAGCCGCCCGAGCTGATCGCAGCTCCTTTGGCTGCGAAGACCGCCGGCATTGGACATACTTCGGGGACGCTTTCTTCAACAGGGCGTTGCGGCACGAGAAGTCGTTCACCCGCGCATTTGCGGAGGCCAAGCGCACGATCGCGCAGTGGGAGACAGCGGAACGCCTCACGCCATCTCTGCCGCAGATTGCCGGCGGCGAAGCGCTCGGGCCGGCGCTTGCCGCTGTGACAGGTCAATAGCGAGTTCCCTAGGGCATACGCCCGCGAGCTTGGGGCGGGACCCGGCCCACGGCCCAAAGTTGGGGAAGCGTTGCGGCAGTTGCCCTACGCCGCCCGAGAACGCACGCGGAAATGGCGCGGCGGCGGCGATTGCCGGCGAGGAAATGAACGGCCGGCCGCAAACGGAATGAGGCCAACGGTGGCGGGCAGTGCCCAAAAACACGCTGTACGCCTCGCGCGCCTTATCGTTCCGCCTTGAACTCATCGGTGAGGCGATTGATCCTGGACGCTGCACCTCCAAGAATCCACAGGTCATAAACGACCACCGCTAGCGTCATAGCAGCCAACATCAGGTTTAGCTGCGAAACGCGCCAAAAACCCACTAAGTGGAGAAATAGTCCAAACAGAGCAGCAATCCCAGGAAGACCTGAGACCATGTTGTCGAGGTTGTGCGTGCTCGAACTTCCAATATGCCCATGAGAAATGGGATACCCTTGGACTATCAGGTACGCCAAGAAGAATGCAAAAATGGCGGTGAAGAAAAGGGCGATGCGATCCGGAGTGCTTGCCCCCAGTGCTGCTGGCTCTAGGTTTGGCATAAGCCAGTACACAACTCCCATCAGCCCAGTTAATAGCAGCGCACTTATGAGGCGGGGACCTATGGTCATGTGCCAGCTCCAAGCGTCGAATGGGTTCGGTTCCTCAGCGATCTCGTCCAACCCACATGAGGCCAAGCACAGAACCTACTGTGTAGACCGTGTATGTGAGCAGAAACCAGAAGTCGAACTCAGACATTTTAGCCACATCGCATCTGGCTTTACAAAACGTGCGGGCCGGTCGGCGGTTCCTTTGCGGCCTTGAAATGACAACCGTGCGCATCCACGATCTGGCCTATGCCGACTGACGGAAGAAACAGCTTCCGCAGCCTGAAGTCGATCTTCAGTACGTCGATCTTCTCGAGGTTCACGATCGGCGTGCTTCTCCTGATCTGAAAACCCACGGCGATCTGGACAAGGATTCGTTCACACCGAATGCCCTTGGCCGAATCGGACGAATGAGACAACTGACGTCGTCCCATCCGGGGCACAGATACACGCCGCCTTCAGCGTCCCATTAACTCCGGAACTTAGTTGTGTTCGGTGCATTTGGTTTGGTCGTTGGTTCTTTCGAGGGATGCGCTCATGTATCCGAGGTTGTGGGTGCCGCAGCTGCGCGGACACATCCTCAGCAATCTCGGATGGAATACCGCGCTGCTCCTGGGACTGCTGTCGCTCTATGTGCTCCTTCCGCAAATTGTGGCGATTGGACATTCATACCTGCGCGGAAGCGGCTATCTCCCATCCGAGTTCGAACAGCGTTTTTTCGATGACCATTGGAAGATCATCGGCCTTACGGCCTTGTTTGCGTTCGGCGCAGCGGAAGTGCAAGGCTACCTGCTGCGGCGCGCTAAGGCCGAGCCCTTTGTCAACGCGTCCTTTCAGGCGTTGATCGCTGAATTGGCGAAGCGCGCTCGGTTGCCCTACACGCCGGCCATCATTTTCATCCCTCAGGGGCCGGTGAATGCCGCTGCGACGCAAAGTCTATTTTTTGGCGGCAAGGTCCTGGTGATGGGCGATATTCTCGAGCGGCTGGACGCCGGCGAGGAGCGCATTGTGTTTGCCCACGAAATCTCGCACCTCGTAAATCGCGATATCTGGCCCATGCTTGTCCTGCGGATAGGCTCGGGTGGCATCGCATGGCAAAAGTGGGGCCTCCTCATTGCCATCGTTACCATGAGCCACCGATGGGTCGCTGAAGTTTTCCAGACGATGGAACTCAGCTTCCCGCGCGAGCTCAGTTTTCTGCTGGTCGCGTGGCTGATCACCACGGCTGTACACGCGGTCTATAAGCTAGGCGAGATGGCGCATTCGCGAGGCCGTGAATATTTGGCTGATGTCGGCGCTATTGCGCTCACCGGATGGGAGAACCGCGCCCAACTCATCACCGCCTTGCTAAAGATCGGGCACGGCCAGACGGGGCGAAGTCCGTTCAGGTTGCTGCGCAGAACTGGTCTTGAAATCTTCATGCCGCACCCTGCCATCATTGACCGCGCAGAAGTGCTGGAGGTGCCACTCCCTCGCACTCCTGACGAGGAGGGCAGCGCGGATCATCTGCGGGTTCGAGAATTGAACAGCATATGATGCTGGCACTCTCCCCGACGAAGGAGCGTCTGTTGCTAGGTGCAACCGCTTTCAAAACCCGCGCCGCGCGCAGATCCGATCACCCGCACCCCTTCAGCCCTTGGCCTAGTCGGGCGTGAGCCCGCCGTATCCCGCCGCCAGCATGGTCGCTTTGCTCGGTGATCCTCGCGCAGGCGCGGTGGCGAGCGCAGCGTGACTGGGCGGTAGAGTAGCGTCCCAGCGGCCGTATTGCGGCCATAGAGGAACGGGTGGAACGCGCTCAATCCGTCGCGCCAACGCGAAAATAAATGCAAACGGAAACGCTGAACTGGGCCGCCAAAAAATACGTTCTTGTTTTCGGATCACGCTAGCTCTCGCCACCCTAATGAACGGAGCATGCAAATGAGGAAACTGTCCACATGGCTGGCATCCGCCGCGCTTCTGCTTGGCGCCGGCCTGCTGGCGGGTCCAGCTTCTGCTGGGCCAGTCGGTAATCTCGGCGGCTTACAGCAGGAGGCAAACTCAGACGTCGAGCCTGTTCACTACCGCCGCTATAGCCATCGCGGGTGTTGGCGGCATCGCGGGCATTGGCACTGCCCGCGTGGCTATAGACGCTACGCCTACGCGTACCCGTACTACAGCGCCTATCCTTACTATGGGTACGGTCCTTCGTTCGCTTTCTCATTCGGCGGCGGTCGACACTTCCATGGTGGCCGCCACTTTGGTGGTCACCGTTTCCATAGAGGTGGCCGCGGTCGCTGGTAACCGAGAGGGGGCCGGTCTGACCGGCCCTTTCGTTGCTGTCGCGAGCTTTGCGCAGAACCGTGCATCCCGCCGCGCTGGGCCATTCAGCGGCCATTCAGTCTTGAGCCTGCACCTTTTAAGAACACCCATCTTAGGAGCATGCCATGAAACGCCTAGCCGTCTTAGCGCTCCCTTTCATGTGCCTCGCTGGTCCCGCTATGGCCGCGGATCTTGAAGGGCCAACCTATTCGGAAAGAGAATCCTACGTCCGCCCGCCGATCGTCGACCGTAAGATCGTCGAGCATCATCACTATCACCACCAGGCACCCCCGGTTTATCGCGAAAAGCGCGTGTATGTGGAGCCGCGCGTCTACGAAGAACCGGTCTACAAGGAGCGCTTCTACCCGCGCCGCTTTGCCTTCGCGTATCGCGACTGGAGGCCTCGCCACTTCTTCGCGCGGCGGCATCACTGGGCACACCGAGGTGGTCACCGGCACTGGTGAGGCACATCGCACCTAGCCGCCGCAAGGTGGCCCAAAATTGTGCTGGGGCAATGGCCGCCGCTCGATGGAAGCCGTGAGATGGGCTTCAATGCCCCGGCAGCCGTTGAAGCCGACGTCTCCCCGCTTGATCCCGCCGCGTCTCCACGCCGACGGGAACGCCGGGCACAAGGCGCAACTCATCCTGCACCATTGAAAGAGATAGCGCGCTTGAAGTTCCGCGAGCGTCGCCAGCAGATCGCGAGTCATATCCGATGATCATTCGCCTGGCCTGGTTCACATAGATGTTCGGGGCAGCGCGGAGGTGGTGTCTGACCAGACCTGTCCCCACACCAAGTTGTTTTGCGATGTTGTTAATCCCGAGTTCCTTGAGAACTGAGATCCAAGCGCGAACCGAGCAACCCGTTCTTGCGTTTAACAGAGGCAATCTGAAGCGAGGTCATCATGAGACGCATTCTGTTGCTCGGGGCTATGCTTTTAGGCATCGCCGGGACGAGCACCCGGGCTGACGCGGCATGCAATATTCGGGGCGAGTTTTGTGGCTATCCGCCTTGGGCCGCCAACGCCTTTTCGCACCCTAGAGATCGAGTGCCAAATTGGGTGCTCAGGGACCAAGCGCGCAGGTACTATGGCGTGAGGCGGTACCATCATTACCGCTACTACTAGCGACCGAAGCTGGCAAAGAGCTGCACCACAGCTGCCATCCTCCCTTCGTCAGCTTGACCAGCTCAGCATGTGCCAAAGTTTGGAGCTCACCCTGCACGGCGCTTGAACAGGCTAGCGTCCCGCCTTGTAGGCACGGACCCTGAGCTTGTGCCGGCCCCGCAGCTTTCGCCGTTCGCCAGATCGCAGTACCGCAGAAGATGTCTGGCGATGTACTGCTGCCTAAGTGCTCAAGGCTTCGGCCCCTGTCCGAAATGACGATACACGCCCATGCCGCCCCACATTGGTCAACGCACGCTCCGATGCGCTGCTGCACAGACATGATGAGGTGGCGATCCGCCCGAGGTCAACCTTCCAATTCCGAATTGGCGCACTCCTGGGCTTGCATCTGCCGCAAGAAGCAAAATGGCCCTGCCGGAGCAGGGCCAGCAGGTCAGGCTAGCGCCACCACCTTTCGCATGCGCGCCGATATCTACGGCAATTGCCTTCGCCCCTTTCGCCGCGCTCGTCCTTTAACATACAGTCTCGCCGCAACCGCCGGCAGGTGCGCTCGGATTGCACCTTCTCGATAACTGAGGTGGGTGCAATGAGCTTGAGGTCGCCAGCTGGGGCAGCGGATGCAGCCGATGGTCCAAAGCCAATGGCAGCCATGGCAAACGCGGCAGCAAAGATTGCCTTCATGAAGAGACTCCTTGAGAGTTTCCCGCTTGCGGCGTGGCAGAGCCATCAGGCTCGGCTTCACTCCAATGCGCACAGGCAACCTTTGTTCCAGCGCAGGCTCACATCCAATCGTGCAAGTCGAGAGAAATCGCGCACGTAGAGTTGTGTCACAGCACCGAATGACCAACGCATGAACCAGAAGGACTGCGCTCGGCTTGCGAAAGCGCCGATCGAGTTCCTTATGAGGCGTCTTGCTGCGCGGGTAGCTCACATGGGGCCGGCGAAGGTCGCGATCTTCGTTTGGAATAGGTCTTCGGACTCTTCTTACCTGGCTCTTGTTTTTTGGCCACGGCTTTCGCTTACGTTTTTCCAGCCGGCTGAAGCCCCACTTAGCTTGGACGACAAACGGGCGGGGCGCTGAGAGCTCGCCGGTGGGTCAGCCGGTGGTTCCGTCAGCGCCTTCGGGAAGTGTGGGCCATGTCGTGGGCCTTATGCGCGAGCGCTTGCGTCAATGAAACAATTGTTCTCTGCGCCGACTGAATGGTCTTCGCTTCGCGTGAGCTCCCACGGCTCGAGCTCATGTCCGAGCTCAGCGTTCCTGCCAAAGCAAAGATAAGAAACACCGGAAATAAAATGAATAACCATTCACAATTGCAGTCACGAGCATCTTGGTCGAGGGCGACACCGTCTGAACGGAACTGCAAAGGCCTTTCAACGTTGTGCGGCACAGCCATGATCTTGTGCACGTGACGTCGAGGTCATCCCTTACCGACAGGAGTTTTGCATGCGTACGACCATTCTAGGTGCGGCCACGGCCGCATTGCTGAGCACCACCGCGCTGGTGAGCGCTCAGACCACCCAGGAGCCTCGCACCAATCAGCCGGCCATGAAGGAGCAAGGCGCCACGGATCGATCCTCCGACCAAGGCGCCAAGAGCGATCGCGCAGCTGAGCCGAAGGATAAGGCCGGCGATCGCGGGCGCACGGCTGAACCCAAGGACAAGGCTGGCAACACCAAGCGCACCGCTGAACCGAAGGACAAGGCGGACGACAGCAGGCGCTCGGCCGAACCCAAGGCCAAGACCGATGACACCAAGCGGTCCGCCGAGCCGCGCGACAAGGCCGGTGAGAGCAAGCGTGCGGCGGAGCCGAAGGACAAGGCCGATGACAGCAAGCGCGCCGCCGAGCCCCGCGACAAATCTGATCGAAGCAAGGACACGGCTCGGGATCGTGATGGCAGTCAGCAACGCGATCAGGCTGCCAGCAAAGACGGCGCTCGCGATGGCGCGCGGGTCAATCTATCCCAGGACCAGCGCACGCAGGTGCGCGAGCGGCTGTCCTCGCATCGCGAAGCGCGCGTGACCAATGTCAACTTCTCCATCAACATCGGCACCCGCATTCCGCGCAATTTCCGCGTGCACGTGATCCCGGCCGACATCGTGGCGATCGTGCCGCAATACCGCGGGTATCGCTACTTTATCGTTGAGGAGCGGGTGGTCATCGTGCATCCGGCGCGCTACGAGATCGTCGAGGTGATCGAGGTTGATGGTCCGCGTCGCGGTGGGCCCACAACGGCAACCCTGACGCTGACGCCGGCCCAGCGCACCTTGATTGTCCGAAACGTTCCGAGTGAACGGGTCAGCCGCAACGTCAACATCAACTTGGCGTTGGGAGCCGAGATCGACCGTCAGGTCGACCTCTACGAGTTCCCCGAGGACATCGTCGTCGAGGTGCCGACCTTGAAGCGCTACCGCTACGTGGTGCTGGAAAGGCAGATCGCTGTGGTCGAGCCGTCCAACCGCACCGTGATCGAGGTCATTGACCGCTAAGCGCATCGATCGGAGCAGGAGGTGCATGCCGGAAGGCATGCACCTCCTGTTGGCGTGGATCGGCTCAGCCCCAGCCGTGCCTTCACTCCGAATGCCGCGCCAAGACCACTCCTCTAGGAGGGGTACTCTCGCATTTTTTTTGCAAGCAGCGCCGGGACTAGGCCCTATCGACGCACCGGGGTCGAATCCGATGTGCGCTCTTGCTCGATCAGGGCGCAACCCCGAGCTGTTGCCATCCAACCTGATGGACTGTCGTAGACATAGCCAGCCTCGACCAACGCATCCACCACGGGCTGCAGGTTACTCACGACATGGCGGCTGGGCCGCAATGCCAGCGATTTCAGGAATGCCATCTCAACGTCCGACATCGAAGTCCCCCGCGAACTTCCCTCTGATGCGCCGCCATTTAGGGCAAGCCGCTATGCGGAGCCATTCACAACGAGTGAATGAATGTTGCGTGGCCGGCGCGCGAACGTGAACTTTTCAACACATGGCCGCAGGGACCGAACCAATCGGGCAGCAGCGACACCGCTGTGAGGCGCAACACGAGGTGCCAACACTGCGGCACAAAGGGCGCTACCATTCAGTTGCCGGACTGGTTCGGCATAGATAACAGCGAGGCTCCATTCCTGTTGATAGAACGAGCCCGTGGCCCAACCTCAGGCGCAGGAAGTGAGCAGCGTTGCAGTCCCGACCCAGACCTGCTGGTGGCGGCGGTTCTCAAGGGAATCGCGGCTGCCTTGGAGAAACGCCTCGACGGTGACCTGAGTCTTCTAGCTGCCGCTCGACGTGGTACTGGGTCATTCCAACCGCCCGCCGCGCCTCTGGCGACGCATTCTGCCGCACGGCGAAGACCACGGCGACAACCAGCATCAGCAGCAGTAGGAGGTAAACAATCTTGGGCGGGACCGTACGCATGGCGGGATTTGATCGGACAAACTCAGTCTCGCCGCGCCATATGAGGCTGCTCCGCTCCGGCAACAAGCGGCACCCGCATTTTTTGTTTGTACGAAATCAGACTGTTTCGGGTGGCGTCGATCGCAGATGCCAGGGCTGCGACCTGCCGTTTTCCCACACACGATGCGCCTGGGGCCTCGTGTTGAGCAGGTCAACCGCACGGCGTTTGCGCTGCGCGTCCGGCTTCGTAAATCGGAGGGTGCCAAACCGAAATTGGAACTCAGGGTCTATCTTGCTCCATGCGCACGCAGTCTTCAATCTCGCCAACGTGGGCCGGGTACGGGGCTAAAGTGCGGGTGGCTGAACTCGGCCTGGTCGGTTGCCTTGGAAAGCGCGGCGGTGATGGTCTCAAGCGAGCTGGCCAACGACAGCGCGACCGACAATGCCCGGGCTCGACAATCCTCGCTTCGGGAGTGGTCCCACAGTTCCAACTCGTGCTGCAGACGCTTTGCCTGATCAGCCAACCGCTGGGCGATACTTGCGAGGTCTGTCACGAATGGCTCCAACGCTACGAGAACGCGCCCTATCCACCAAGGGAATTCAC
>CAWEBE010000061.1:0-81577 GCA_963806735.1 uncultured Alphaproteobacteria bacterium
GCTGGCTGGAGACTTGTTAAGCATTGCTGCTGTCTCCGCCGACACTTGGCTTGCGCTTGAACGGCTCCCAGCTCGCCAGCCAGTGATCGAGGTCCTTTCGCAAGATCAGTGTTCGCGTGCCACGCTTGTGGGCAAGCAGCTCGCCGCGTTTGAGTGCCTCGTAAATGCTCGTGCGGCAGAGCCCCGTTAACTGAACGACCTCGGTGATTGAAAACGCAAACTTGGTCGCCTGATCATTTAGAGGCGCGACAGAAGGTTGGGATTGAGGACGCATGTACGAGCTTCTCCTTACGCATACAACTGCGTAGGAGTAGCCAATTCTCATCCACGCAATAGGGAGCCCATGTCTTTCCCGGAGTCCCGTCCCCGGTATGCACACCTATTGGAGATTTCGCTGGGCCCGGACCAAATCAATTTTCAGGTTGACCATGACTTCGCAAGCCCAACGCCGACGAGGTCCGGCCGGCTCCAGTTGCTGACAATTGTTGCGATGACGTTGCGACAGAGGCTGCTCAGCCGATCTGAAATTGGCTAAGTCATTGAAAAGCTTTCAAGCGTTGAAAAAGGTTGACGTGCGCCGAAAGCCTTTGAACCGTCCAAATCACCTGTTTTCACGGGAGTGCTGCAATTGGGCCAGGGGAGGCCAGCGATGTTGCGTCCGATCTGCTCGCGTTTTGCCCTCTCATGCTGTGTCGTGCTTGCCAGTACCCTCATTCTGGCCCAGCCAGCCGCCGCTCAAAAGCGTGTTGCGCTCGTGATCGGCAATTCGGCCTACGCGCATGCGGGGGTGCTGGCCAATCCGGCCAATGATGCCCAGGCCATTGCGGCGGCGCTCCAGGATCAAGGCTTCGAGGTGTTGCTGGGGCTGGACCTCGACAAACGCGGGTTCGATGGAAAGGTGCGCGACTTCTCGCGCGTGCTGAGCGAGGCGGACGCCGGCATTTTCTTTTACGCCGGGCATGCCCTGCAGGTCTTGGGCCGCAATTATCTGGTGCCGATCGACGGCGCGCTGAAAAGCGAGCGCGATCTCGATTTCGAAACCGTCGGCCTGGACTTCATTCTCAAGCAGATGGAGCTCGAGCGTGAGGGCAAGACCAACATCGTGTTTCTCGATGCGTGTCGTGATAATCCACTGGCACGCAACTTGGCTCGCTCCATGGGTACGCGCTCGGCCGGCGTCGGACGTGGCCTCGCGCAAGTGCAGGCAGGGGTCGGCACGTTTATTGCCTATTCGACGCAGCCGGGCAACGTCGCGCTCGATGGCGAAGGGCGCAACTCGCCGTTCACGGCGGCGCTGGCCAAGACGATCAGGGAGCCGGGACGCAATCTGACGGCCGTCATGATCGATGTACGCAAGCAGGTTCTCGATGCGACCGGCGGCAAGCAGGTGCCGTGGGACCACTCGGCGCTGACCGGTGATTTCTATTTTCACCTCGCATCCGCGCCTGGAGTGCTACCGAAACCTGGCCAGCCGGACAGCACCCAGGCCTTGCAAGAGCGCCTGCGCCAGCTTGAGGAGCAGCGCAAGGCCGACCAGCAGCAGACATTGGGCCTGATGCGACTAGAGCAGCTCAAGGAGCGCCTGCGGCAGCTCGATGAGACGAGCCGCGCCGATCAGCAGCGGATCTTTGACACCTACCGCAAGTACGACAATGCGAAGGATCGCAGCGCGCTCCATCGCGAGATCGGCGGCATCCAAATGGAGATGGCGCGGCGCGGCTCGCAGCAGAAGGCGCTGCGGGACGAGATCACCAAGCTCGAGGCCGAGATCGGCCCGAAGCAAGAGGCGCAGGGCGGGTCGAAGTAGCTGCGAATAGCGCCTGCAGCCTCCACATGCACTCACTGCTTCGTGAACGTCATCCCGTGAACTGCCTGTGCGCGGCCTCCGTAACAAGGCCCAGCTCCACAGGGGAGCGCCAACGCGTCACGGGAGACCACCATGCAGCTTTCGATGTTCACTCCAAAGACCCTGACCTTGCTTGCCACCGCCTTGACCCTGGGCTCAGCAAGCTCGGCCGTTCAGGCGGCCATGCTTGCCGGCCTGCAGGACGGAAAATCCATCGTCTGGATCGATACCGATCAGAAGAAGGTCACGGGCTCGGTCAAGCTCGAGAGCGGCGCCAGCCTGATCGGCATCGACGTGCGTCCCGCTGACGGCAAGCTCTATGGCGTCACCACCGATGGTGCCATCGTTATCGTCGATGCGAAGAGCGGCAAGCTGGAGAAGAAGAGTCAGCTCTCCGAAAAACTTCCCGAAGGGGCCACCTTTTCGGTCGATTTCAATCCCGCGGCTGACCGGTTGCGGGTGTTGTCCAGCACCGGCATGAGCCTGCGCATCAACGTGGACGACGGCAAAACGACGGTCGACGGCCAGCTCAAGTATGCCGAGGCGGACGCCAACAAGGGCAAGCAGCCGATGGTCACGGCGGCGGCTTACAGCAACAGCTTCGCCGGCACCAAGGAGACCGCGCTCTATGACGTGGACATGGCTACCGGTTCTTTCGTCAAGCAGGCGCCGCCCAATGACGGCACGTTGAACACGATCGGCATGCTGGGCATGAAGGCCAGCGGTCCGGTTGCCTTCGACATCCTGTCGGATGGCAAGGGCGCCAACGTCGGCTGGCTCCTGGCTGGCGGCAAGCTGCACACCGTCGATCTGGCGACTGGCGCCGCCAAGCCTGTCGGTGACATCGCCGGGATGAGTGGCAACATCAGCGACATCGCCATTCTCCCCGCCATGTAACTCGAAGGGCGGCGGTTCGTTGGTGTCAGCCGCCGCCCTTTTCCGCGCGCGTTCGAGACTCCAGGCCTGGCTACTCGCGTCGCAGATGGGGCCTCGCCGAGGCTTGGGTCCGTGTGGACTCTTCCCAGCCAAGAAAGCTCTAAAACATGCTATCGCCCACCAGCGAACGCCGGCTCTTGCAGTCGGCCGTGTCGGTGCTCGCGCTCGTTCCAATCGTTGCGGGCCTACTCGGCCTCGCCAAAGGCATCCAGGTGTTCGACGCGCATGCGGCGGTGTCGCGCAGCGGCGACAGCCACATTCGCTATCTGTCGGGCCTGATGCTGGCGACAGGGCTCGGCTATTGGAGCACGGTGCCCGCTATCGAAGCCCAACGGACGCGGTTTCGGCTCCTGACGGCTCTCGTGGTCACCGGCGGTTTCGGCCGCCTCTACGCCGTAACGCTGTTCGGCCTGCCGGCTTCGAGCATGGTCGTGGGCCTCGTTATGGAGCTGGTGGTTGCGCCGGGCCTGGCACTGTGGCGCGAGCGCATCGAGCAGCGTTGTGCAGCCTTGGCGCAAAGCAGCGCTCCAGTCTTGAGCAGTCGATGATCCAGTCGCGCGCCTCGGGCGTATTTGTCCGTGAGAAGCTCTTCGCGCGATAAACGAGAGGTCCCAAATGCGCACGCGTGTCGCAGGTTGTCTTGGCTGCTTGATGCTCATTGCATCCGGTGCGGCCGCGCAGGAGAATTTTGAAAGCTGGCCGCTGCTGCGCAGCACGTTTCCTTCCACCGGTGGTGGCGGCATCACGATCAAGGGATACGATCCGGTCGTCACGGACGGCAAATGCCTGACCACCTTCATGGCGGTGGAGGCTGGTCCCGAGCCGAAGGTCTATCCCAACTACATCGAGTTCGATGCTGTGCCGGCTCTGGGAGGAACACTCTGCCAGAACGGCAAATGGCGTGCTTTCGACGGCAGCGCATCAGGCACGACGCCGTACCGGCTGTTCTTCAAGGATGGCGTGTTTCGCGGCTCGCCCTGAGTGGAAGGTGTCGGTGGCTACCGCGCTACATCAGCAAAGGGATCGGGCGTTCCGGCGTCTGGCACCATCTTGAACGCCTTCATGGACATCGCGATGAGGCCGTAGTAGCCGAGCACGGCGACGACATCGAGCACGCCGCGTGTACCCAGAACATCAGTGACCCGTTTGTAGCTTGCGTCGGACAGCTCGCGATTTTTTAGCAGCTCCTGCGCCAGCTCGTAGACGGCAACCTCGTCACTCTGCTTGAACTTGGCAGGCTTACCTGTACGCAAGGCTTCAAGGGCGTCGGCATCGACGCCCAGGCTGCGCGCGATCGGCGCGTGATCGATCCATTCGCCCGCCGCCTTCCAATGTGATGCCGTAATCAGGATGCAAAGCTCGGAGAGGCGTGGCGGCAGACTTGATTGGAAGCGAGCATACAAGCCCAGCTTCTCGCCACGGCTCAACAGCTCGGGACTGTGCAGCCAAATGAAGAAGGGCCCATGCATCTTGCGACGCGGGCCTGCCACCACTTCATCCCATACGGCTCTCTGCTCCGGCGACAGCTGTTCGTAGCTGAGTTTTGGCAAGCGCATGCGCGGCATCCTTTGTGAGCGTTTCCTCACCATTATGGCGCGATAATTCGAAGCAGCGAAAGAGACTGAATGCTTGAGGATCGGCGTACGCTCGGCGCCGATGAGGCGCCCCGCTCGATTCTGCTCGATCTTTAGGGCATCCTCAATGTCTCAGATGAGATCGAAGGAGTGAGACATGCGGCGCGCGGTGGTTCTCGTTCTCGATGGCTTGCGGCGCGACATGCTGACCGAGGCGCTGACGCCCAATCTTGTGGCGCACGCACGCCAATCCGAGACTTTCGCGGCGCACCGCTCGGTGTTTCCCTCCGCCACGCGCGTGGTCTCGTCGAGTTTCGCGACCGGCTGCTATCCAGCAAAGCATGAGCTGCAAGGAAACAGCCTTGTGCTGATTGAGGACGGCCGTCTCGTTGCTCACGACGCCGGCCATCCAGACTTCCTGCAGCATAAGCGGCGCGTCACGGGGCGCTCGCTCGCCGTTCCGACCCTGGCGGAGCGCCTGAAGGCGCAAGGCGGCGCCATCATACTCTCCAACGTGTCGCCGGGCGCGGCCTACGCTCACGATCCGGATGGGCATGGCTTCGTCTATCACCGTGCCGGCTCCTTCGGGCCCGGGCGGCGCAAGCTGGAGAAGCCGGACGCCGTGGATGTAACACTCGATGCCGCCGGCGATCGCGCGCTCGCTGAGCGCTTCGTAACCGATGTGTTGTTTGAGCGCCGTCCGGCGCTGGCGCTGCTGTGGCTGGCGGAGCCGGACGCCAGCTCGCATGCGCATCCATTGGGATCGCCAGCCCATCTCGATGCCTTGCAGCAGGCGGATCTCACCGCTCGGCTCGTCATGGATGCAGTAGCGAAGCTGCGCAGTCAGGGCGATAACGTGCTGTTCATCGTCTGCTCCGATCACGGCCACCAGACCGTGTGCGGTGTTATCGACATCGAGGCCGAGCTAATCGCTGCTGGCGTGAAGGAAAGCACAGGCTCCGGCGATATCGTCTTGGTCTCCAACGGCACGTCCGCGCTCGTTTATGTGCACGAAAGTGCGGCTGCCAAGATTGCCCTGCTCGGCGAATTCTTGACCGCGCAGCCCTGGGCCGGGCGTGTCATTGGCGCCGACGGTTTTGCCGAGATCGGTCAGGCGCCGCGCCACGGTTTGGCCTTTGCCGTGGGTATGGCCTCGATCGAGGCGCCGAATGCGTTCGGTATTCCAGGCCAGAGCTATGAGGCCAAGCCTGCACCCGGCAAGGCCGGGCATCTTGGATGCGGCCAGCACGGCGGCCTCGCCCGCTTCGAACAGGCGCCGTTTCTGCTGATCCAAGGCGAAGGCTTTCGCGCCGGTGCCGAGCGCAACGAAACCACTTCGGCAGTCGATCATGCGCCCACCATTCTCACGCACCTTCGCCTGTCGGCCGATGGCATGGATGGCCACCCGCTGCAATCGGCTAAGGCTTAGCTGGCGAAGCTTACGACTGCTTGCTTGCCGATGCGCTGGTAGCGGGTGCTTCCTCGATGCGCTCATGCCTGAGGCTGGGCACGATCCAGAACATCGCGAGGCCCATGATCGACCCGAGCACGCCCAGCAGGAACGACGCGTAGTAGGCTCCAGTCACCCCATGCAGCCAGCCGGATAGGAGCGAGCCGATGCCGGCGCCGAGGCCCATGCCAAGCGACATGGCGCCGAAGATGCTGCCTACCGCGCCGCCCGGGAACAGTACGGTGATGAAGGCCAGGATGATGGGGCCGCGCGCGCCCTGCATCAGACCGAAGAACAGCACGAAGCCATAGACCAGCAGCAGCGTGGGAAATACCGCCACCAGGATCAGCGACGACGTGCCGATGATCGACAGGACGTAGGAAAGTGAAACCGCTTGTCGGCGGCCGATGCGGTCGGAAAGCCAGCCGATGCCGATGATGCCGATGACCGAGAGCGCGCCGGTCATGCCGAAGGCGCTGGCAGCCATCAGCGGATCGAAGCCCTGCTCGATCAGGTAGGCCACCGACTGCGGCAGCACGCTGTAGGCGGCAACCGAGGTCCAGAAGTAGGCGGCGGC
Source organism: uncultured Alphaproteobacteria bacterium (assembly GCA_963806735.1). Taxonomy (GTDB): domain Bacteria; phylum Pseudomonadota; class Alphaproteobacteria; order Rhizobiales; family Hyphomicrobiaceae; genus CADEFX01. The sequence continues at coordinate 6,384 of CAWEBE010000061.1, forward strand.
CAGCCCCCAGAACGCGCCGGTACGTACCGCATTCGACACGCGCCACGGACCCTGCGCCAGTGCAGCCGACGCACGCCGCTTGGCCTGCCATTGTGCCGAACCGGCCGTGAAGCGACCGAGCGGGAGCAGCGCGATGAACGGAATGACAAGCAGAACGCCGCCGCCGATGATTCTGTGCGTCGTGCGCCAGCCGTAGTGCTCGAGCAGAAGCTGCGTCAGTGGCGGTAGCAACAGCATGCCGGCGCCGACGGCCGCATACGGCAGCGCCATGATCGAGCCGATGCGCTCGGTGAACCAGCGCGACAGCAGGCTCGAAGCGATCACCATGCCGAGTGCGGCGGAGCCAAGGCCGCCCATCAGGCCGACGCAGGTGTAGTAGTGCCATGGTGCCGTCGCCGAGCCGGCCAGGGCGTAGCCGATGCCGAGCACGCTTAGCCCAAAGCCATAAGTGACGCGCGCGCCCAGTCTGTCGATGAGCTGGCCGGTGAAGGGCGCCGAGCAGCCGTAGGCGATGGCGAAGATGGAATAGGTCGCGGTCATCTCCGCGCGCGAGGCGCTCAAGCCGCGCTCGACCGGCAGCAGGAAAACGGCGAACGTCTCGGTGACGCCGCGGCCGATGGTGTTCATCAGGAAGGCGAGGAGAAGCAGCAAGAGCAGAAAGCCCCGGCTCGCGGCGGGGGCTGTAGTCTCGCTCATGCGGCTTTCTCGCGCCGGCGGGATAGACGCATCCTCATTAGCGGCGCTTCAACGTGCCGTAAGCCACGAGTGTCTGGTTCTTGTGGCTACCGACCCAGCCCCACGATAGCTGCTCGCCGGCGGGCGCAACGGTGATGCTGCCGTCGATACAGCTTCCGCCCTTGTCGAGACGGCCGCGTGTGATGGTCTCGAGGAAAAATGTGTAGCCGCCGGCCGAGCCGACGCGCGTCAACTGTCCGCCGCAGGCGAGATCGGGATAGTCCGTGTCGCCACCCTTGTCGTGAATGGTCATGGCGAGCGCATAGCCCTTCGACCGCCCGACCTGCGTCACCACGCCGGTCCAGGTGCCGGCCGCGCTTGCTTTCGCTTGCGGCGCAATCTTCTGCTGAACGGGAGGCTTCTGTTGTGCCGTGGCCGGCACAAGAGTGAACCCGAGCGCCATCAGCGCCAGCAACGAAAGGAGTATTCTGAGCATTGTTTCCCCCTCTCGCGGCAAGTGGCCGCGCGTCGTGGTTGTGCGCGCTTAGGCGCCAGTCTTGCGATGCGTCTCTGCAAGATACCCCATCGCCGCTGCCACGCCGCCCGGCTTATGCGGGACGGCCGAAAGGCCCAATCCCATCTCTACGCCCGCCAGCGCACCGATAATGGTAAGGTCGTTGGTGTCGCCGAGGTGGCCGATGCGGAACACCTTGCCCGCCACCTTGGTGAGCCCCGTGCCGAGCGACAGATCGAAGGCGTCGAGCGTGACCTTGCGGAAATGGTCTGCGCTATGGCCCTCCGGCATCAGCACGGCGGTGAGCACGGGCGAGTAGTGCTTCGCGTCCTTGCACAAGTTCTCCAAACCCCACGCGGCAACCGCGCGTCGCGTCGCCTCGGCGTGGCGCTCGTGCCGCGCGAACACGTTGTCCAGGCCTTCCTCGTGCAGCATGTCCACGGCTTCTGCCAGGCCATAGAGCAGGTTCGTTGCGGGCGTGTAAGGGAAAAAGCCGTTCTTGTTGTTGGCAATCATTTCCTCCCACGACCAAAACAGCTTGCGGCCTTGCGCAGCCTTGGATGCCGCAAGCGCCTTGTCGGAGATGGCGTTGAACGAGAGACCCGGCGGCAGCATCAGCCCCTTCTGCGAGCCGCCCACCGTGATATCGACGTTCCACTCGTCGTGGCGATAATCGACCGAGCCGAGCGAGGATATGGTGTCGACCATCAGCAGTGCCGGGTGCGTGGCCGCGTCGATGGCGCGGCGCACCTCGTCGATGCGCGAGGTAGCCCCCGTGGAGGTTTCGTTATGCACCACGCACACCGCTTTGATGGCGTGGGCCTTGTCCTCGCGCAGTCGCGCCTCGATTGCTGCAGCGTCCGCACCCGAGCGCCAGTCCGAGGCAATGAACTCCGCCTCTAGCCCGAGCTTCTGTGCCATGTTTTTCCACAGCGTGGCGAAATGGCCGGTCTCGTACATGAGGACCTTGTCGCCGGGTGAGAGCGCATTGCTGAGGGCCGCCTCCCACGCTCCGGTGCCCGAGGCCGGATAGATGATGACCGGTCCCTTGGTCTTGAAAATGGTCTTGATGCCTTCCAGCACGCGATGGCCGAGCTTCTGGAATTCTGGCCCGCGATGGTCGATGACCGGCATGTCCATGGCGCGCAGGATGCGGTCCGGCACCGGCGTTGGCCCGGGGATCTGCAGAAAATGACGCCCTGCGCGGCGGCGAGGACGGTTGGTGGTCGGGGACGACATCGGATCTTCCTCCTGCCGCGTGCCTTCTACGAGAACCTTGCGGTGCAACCGCTTCTGGGACATTCAGAACGTCGAACACGGACACGCCGTCAAGCCCGATTCTCTTGGGATCTCCCGAATAGTCAGCCGTAGAGGACTTCTTCCTGTGCATGCCCCGGCCAAGGCCCACGCCACCGACCATAACCTGACTGCCCGGCTGGCGCGGGAAATCCAAGGCGAGGTCCTGTTCGACGCCTTCAGCCGTGGACGCTATTCGACCGATGCCTCGATCTACCAGATCGAGCCGGTCGGCGTGGTGGTGCCGAGGACAGCCGAGGACGTGCGCATCGCCGCCGAGATCGCCCGCGAGGAGGGCGTGCCGTTGCTGCCGCGCGGCGGCGGCACCTCGCAGTCCGGCCAGACCGTGGGCCGCGCGCTGGTCATCGACTACAGCAAACACTTGAACCGGCTCGTCGAGGCCGATGCTGCATCCGCCACCTGCACGGTGGAGCCGGGCATCGTGCTCGACGAGCTGAACCGCCAGCTCAGGTCGATGGGTTTGTGGTTTCCGGTCGACGTGTCCACGTCGAGCCGCGCTACCATCGGCGGCATGGCCGGCAACAACTCGTGCGGCACGCGCTCGATCCGCTACGGCATCATGCGCGACAACGTGCTCGCCATCGATGCGCTGCTGCCGGACGGCACGCGCACGCGTTTCGGCGAGGTCGGGCATAATCTCGCGCCACGAGCACAGAGTGGTGCCCCTCCTCCTGGTGGGGAGGGGACGACGATGGATGGGTCGATGGCCCTATTCCGCGATCTGCTTGCGCTCGGCCGGCGCGAGGCGGAACACATCGCAACGGCATTCCCTGAAGTCTCGCGCCGCGTCGGCGGCTATCTCATAGACGCGCTTATCCCATCGGCGCAGCCCATCAACCTCGCCACGTTGCTCTGTGGTTCGGAAGGCACTCTGGCACTTAGTGAGCGCCTGACGCTCAGGCTCTCCCCGCTACCTAGGAACAAGGCGCTGGGCATCTGCCACTTTTCAACCTTCCGCAAGGCCATGGAGGCGGCGCAGCACATCGTCAAGCTCGGCCCCGTGGCGGTCGAGGTCGTTGACAGCACGCTGATCGGGCTCGCGCGCGACATCGCCATGTTCCGTCCCGTCATGGAAACCTACGTACGCGGCCATCCGGACGCGCTGCTGCTGGTGGAGTTCGCGGAGAACGACCAAGCCGAGAACTTGCGCCGCCTCGATCGTCTCGACGAGCTGATGGGTGACCTCGGTCATCCTAAGAGCGTGGTCAAGGTGGACGATGCGGCGGGCCAGAAAGCCGTGTGGGAGGTGCGCGCCTCGGGCCTCAACATCATGATGTCGATGAAGAGCGAGGGAAAGCCCGTGTCCTTCATCGAGGACTGCGCGGTGCCGCTCGAGCATCTGGCCGACTACACCGAGCGGCTCTCCGCCGTTTTCGAGAAGCACGGCACCAAGGGCACCTGGTATGCACACGCCTCGGTCGGTTGCCTGCACGTGCGCCCGGTGCTCAATCTCAAGCTCGAGAAGGACGCCGCCACCATGCGGGCCATCGCCGAAGAGGCGTTCGCCATGGTGAAGGAGTACAAAGGCTCGCACTCGGGCGAGCACGGCGACGGCCTGGTGCGCTCGGAATTTCATGAGCGCATGTATGGCGCCAAGACCGTGCGCCTGTTCGAGGAGGTGAAGGACCGCTTCGACCCCGAAGGGCTCATGAACCCCGGTAAGATCGTGCGTGCCTCGCGCATGAACGACCGCACGCTGTTCCGCTACAAGCCCGATTATCGCGTTCCTGAAATGCAGACAGTGCTCGACTGGTCGGCATATCCCGGTGCGGGCGGCGGATTTCAGGGCGCGGTCGAGATGTGCAACAACAACGGTGAATGCCGCAAGCACGCCGTCAACGTCATGTGCCCGTCGTTCCGCGTTACGGGCAACGAGCGCGACGTGACGCGCGGGCGTGCTAATTCGCTGAGACTCGCCATTTCGGGCCAGCTCGGACCCGACGCCTTCGCCTCCGACGACATGCTGGAGACGATGAAGCTGTGCGTCTCCTGTAAGGGCTGCCGGCGCGAATGTCCGACCGGCGTCGATATGGCCAAAATGAAAATCGAAGTGCTGGCCGCACGCAATCGCACGCATAGGCTGTCGCTGCACGATCGGCTGGTCGCCTACCTGCCGCGCTATGCGCCGTATGCAGCGCGCCTGGCGCCGCTCATGAACATGCGCGACTGGCTTCCAGGCGCAGCCGCCTCGACTGAAAGCCTCACTGGCTTCTCGGCGCGGCGCAAACTGCCGATCTGGCGCGGCAAGCTTTTTGATCCGATGGGTCCGTTTGGACCGGTAGACGGTCGCGAGGTGGCACTCTTCGCGGATACCTTCAACACGTATTTCGAGCCCGAGATTTTATGGGACGCGGTGGAAGTGCTGACCCGGCTCGGATATCGGGTCTTGCTGCCACGCCGCCCTGAAGGCGGACGTCCCTTCTGTTGCGGCCGCACATTTTTGTCCGCTGGGCTCGTGGAGGAAGCGCGCGCCGAAGCGCAAGCCCTCTTTGCTGTGATCGCGCCGCTCGCGCGTCGTGGCGTTCCGATCGTTGGCCTGGAGCCGTCGTGTCTGCTGACGCTGAGGGACGAGATGCTGGCGCTACGCCTTGGTGGCGATGCTGAGATCGTTGCGCAGAGCGCAGTCATGTTGGAGGAGTTGATCGCAGCCGATGCAGAAGCGGGGCGCCTAGAAACGCCGATCGCCAGCTCCCGCAACAAGGTGCTTCTGCACGGGCACTGCCATCAGAAGTCCTTCGGGATCACGGGCGCTGTTGCGAAGACTCTGGCACTGATCGAGGGCCTGGAGGTCCAGACAGTCGAGTTCGAGCTGCTGCGGCATGGCAGGTGCGTTCGGCTATGGAGTCGACACTTACGATACTTCCATGGCGATGGGCGAGCTGTCGCTGCTGCCGGCGGTGCGCAAGGCCGACCCCGATACGCTAATCGCGGCCGACGGTTTTTCCTGCCGCCACCAGATCCGCGACGGCACAGGCCGCGTGCCCCAGCATGTGGCTACAATTCTGCGTGAAGCGTTAGCAGGACAGGCTGAGGGCCCGCTGCCGCCGGTGCACCCCTCCATGTGACGCAGGCTGATTTTTTTCCCGGACGAGCGACCCCGGCAACGCACGTGCAGCAAAGTCGCGTTCCGCTTGCCGCCGTGCCCGCCCTGCATTACAGGACATGAACTCGGATACCGCGGCGCGGCTCCGGCAAGGGTAAGCGTAGACCCAAAAAACATTCGCTTCCTGGAGGAAACGCCAAATGTCGAGGACCACAGAAGGTAAATCCGTCAGTCGCCGCAAGTTCCTGAGAGGCAGCGCGATCGCCGTTGGCGCGGCGACCGGTACGCTGGCCATGCCCCAGATCAGCCGCGCGCAAACGGCGACCTTCAAAATGCAGGGCTCCTGGGGAGCGAAAGACGTCTTCAATGAAATGGCGGAGGACTACGTCAAGCGCGTCAACGAGATGGGTGGTGGTCGCCTGAAGATCGACTACCTCGTTGGCGGCTCAGTCGTGCATCCCTTCCAGGTCTTCGACGGTGTGCACGGTGGGCAGCTCGATGCGGCCCATACCGTGCCCGTGTATTGGTACGGCAAACACAAGGCGGCCTCGCTGTTCGGGACCGGTCCCGTGTTCGGCTTCAACGCCAACGAGGGCCTCGGCTGGATTCATAACGGCGGCGGTAAGGAGCTGTACGAAGAGCTGCAGACCCAGGTGCTGAAGGTCAACATCAAAAGCTTCTTCGCCATGCCGATGCCGACCCAGCCGCTCGGCTGGTTCAAGAAACCTATTGCCTCGGCCAACGACCTCAAAGGCCTGAAGTACCGCACCGTCGGTCTGGCAGCCGATCTGTTCCAGGCCATGGGGGCCTCCGTGGCGCAACTTCCGGGTGGCGAGATCGTGCCGGCCATGGAACGCGGTGTGATCGAGGGCTTCGAGTTCAACAACCCGACCTCGGACCGTCGCTTCGGCGCGCAGGATGTCGCCAAGAACTACATGCTCGGCAGCCACCATCAGGCGACCGAGTATTTCGAGATCATGTTCAACAGGGGCAAGTTCAACGCGCTCTCCGCCGAGCAGAAAGCAATCGTGCAGTATGCGGCCGAGGCCGTGTCCTCGGCCAACGAATGGAAGGCGATGGACTATTACTCGAAGGACTTGCAGGAGCTGATCAACAAGGACAAGGTCAACGTGCTGCGCACGCCGCAGGCCGTGTTCGATGCGCAGATCAAGGCCTGGGACGGACTCATCACCCAGCTCGGATCCGATCCCTTCATGAAGAAGGTGATGGACTCGCAGAAGGAATGGGTGAGGCGTGTAGTGTTCTACAACATGATGAACATTTCGGACTATAAGGGTGCATTCAATCATCACTTCCCCGGCGTGCTGAAGATCTAACTAGTCTCTACACACCGCAGGGTGCCGATATGGAAGGGCGGCGTGAGTTCACGTCGCCCTTCTGAATGGGGAAGGGAATACACCGCTTGCCGCGGGTAGCTCAGCCATGACCCGTTTCTTGTTCTTCGTCGAGTTGCTCGAGCACTTGGGTCGGCAAGGCCTTTGCGTGGTTGATTCTCGTGCTAACACTCGGCATCAGCTACGAGGTCTTTGTTCGCTACGTGCTGCGCGCGCCCACGACGTGGGCATTCGACTTCAGCTATATCACTTACGGCGCCATGTTCCTCATGGCGGGCGCGTATACGCTCGCGCGCAATGGCCACGTCCGAGCCGATGTGATTTACCGCTTCTTGCGGCCGCGCACACAGGCGACGCTGGACCTGGTGCTCTACATCCTTTTCTTTTTCCCCGCCGTGGCGGCGTTCATGTACGCGGGCTGGAACTACGCCCAGATGTCCGTGCGGTTCAGGGAGGTAAGCATCTTCAGCCCTGCCGGCATTCCGGTCTTTCCTTTGAAAGCTTTGATCCCGGTGACCGGCGTTCTTTTGCTCTTGCAGGGGATCGGCGAAGTCATCCGCTGCATCGTGTGCATCCGTCAGGGAACGTGGCCGGCCCGACTGCACGACGTAGAAGAGACCGAGAGCGCGATCATGCACGAGCAGCAGTATCAGCGCGAACGTGGCCATGCGGTCCAGCCAGTGCCCGGACACAAGGAGACTGGAGCATGACGGACCCGCAAATTGGTTTGTCGATGCTGTTCCTGTTCATTTTCATCATCATGTTCGGCTTTCCGATCGCCTTCACGCTCATCGCCATGGGCGTAGGTTTCGGCTTCTATGCCTACTACGTGCCAGGTCAGGAATTTTTCGCCAATCGCATATTTACGCTGCTGGTGCAAAAAGCCTTCGAGGTGATGTCCAGCGACGTGCTGACGGCCGTGCCGCTGTTCCTGTTCATGGGATATCTGGTCGAACGAGCCAACATTCTCGACCGGTTGTTCCATTCGCTTCAGATCTCGATGAAGAACGTGCCCGGTGCGCTTGCCGTGGCGACGCTCTTGACCTGCGCCATGTTTGCGACCGCAACGGGCATTGTCGGTGCGGTGGTGACATTGATGGGCCTGCTCGCATTTCCCGCCATGTTGCGCGCAGGCTATGACACCAAGCTTTCGGCTGGAGTGGTGTGCGCGGGCGGTTGTCTCGGCATCCTGATCCCGCCCAGCATCCTGCTGATCGTGTATGCGGCGACGGCGGGCATATCGGCAGTGAAGCTGTACGCGGCGGCGTTCTTGCCTGGCTTCTTGCTGACGGGCTTTTACGTCATCTACGTGATCATGCGGGCCAGCATCAACCCGGCGCTTGCACCAAAGCTCCCTCGCGAACAGACCGATATTCCCTTCTCCGAAGTGATGCGAGCCCTTGCTACGTCGTTCTTTCCGCTCGCCATCCTGATCGTGTCGGTGCTCGGCGCTATTTTGTTCGGGCTGGCGACCCCCTCGGAGGCTGCCGGCATTGGCGCTCTCGGCAGTATTTTGCTGGCTGCCGGCTATCGCGCCTTGAACTACGACATGTTGAGGGAGTCGGTATATCTCACCGCTCGCGCCTCGGCGATGGTGTGCTACCTGTTCATCGGATCCTGGACGTTCTCGTCAGTGTTCGCGCTTCTCGGTGGACAGGGTGTCGTAGAGCAGTTCTTCCTTTCTTTGAATCTTTCGCCAACGCAATTCCTGCTTCTCACCCAGGTGCTGATCTTCCTTCTCGGTTGGCCGCTGGAATGGACCGAGATCATCATTATCTTCGTGCCGATTTTCCTGCCGCTGCTCGACGACTTTCACATCGATCCGATTTTCTTTGGCATCTTGGTCGCCCTGAATACTCAGACTGCCTTCAACACGCCGCCCGTGGCGATGGCCGCCTTCTACCTCAAGGGCGTGGCGCCGCCGCATGTGAAGCTCACGGATATCTTCAGCGGCTCGCTGCCGTTTGTTTTCATGGTGTTCCTGACGATGGCGATGGTTTACATCTTCCCGCAAATCGCGCTGTGGCTGCCTGACTATCTTTATGCGCCACGCTAGTTCAGGGAGTGCCCGAGGACCATCGCGATGAGCCTCAGTGCTCTATCACTGCTCGAAGCGGCCGCAGATATTCGCGAGGGTCGCATTACCTCGGTCGAGCTGGTCAGGGATTGCCTGCATCGCATCGAGGAGGTGGACGGGCAAGTGCAGGCCTGGGCCTTTCTCGACCGTGAGCATGCGATACGGCAGGCGAAGGCAGCCGACGAACACCGTCAGCATGGCCGGTCGCTCGGCCCGCTCCATGGAGTGCCGATCGGCATCAAGGACATTTTCGACACCGGTGACATGCCAACCGAGCTGGGCTCTCCGCTCTGGGCCGGTCGTACGCCCCGTCGCGACGCGGCCGCAGTGGCGCGATTGCGCTCCGCCGGCGCGGTGATCATCGGCAAGACCGTGACCACCGAGTACGCCTATTTCAATCCCGGCAAGACACGCAATCCGCATGATGCCGAGCGCACGCCCGGCGGCTCGTCGAGCGGATCGGCTGCTGCCGTGGCAGCGCACATGGTCCCGGGCGCGATCGGCTCCCAGACCAATGGCTCCGTCATTCGCCCAGCGGCATTCTGCGGGGTCGTCGGCTTCAAGCCGACCCATGGACTCATTCCGCGCAGCGGCGCCCTTCAGCTGTCGCGCACGCTCGACCATGTCGGCGTGTTTGCGCGCAACATCGGTGATGCGGCCCTGCTGGCCGAGACATTGGCTGGCTTCGACGAAGAAGACCCGGATACCCGTGCCATTGCACGCCCGCGCCTCGTGGAGACGGCCGCGAGCGACCCGCCATTGCCCCCTCGCTTTGCCTTTGTGCGCTCACCTGCCTGGCAGCATGTCGATGCAACGACTGCTGCCGCGTTCGCCGAACTGATGGAGGCGCTGGGTGAGGCTGCACGGGAGGTCGAGCTTGGACAGGGTTTCGAGCGCGCGATCGAGCTGCATGGAATCGTCATGGCAGTCGAGATGGCCCACAACCTCCACCGCGACTTCGAGCGGGGTGCCGACAAGCTCAGTCCGGTTCTGCGCCAACTGATCGAGCGTGGCCGTTCTTATCCGGCGGTCGAGTACATGCGGGCCGTGGCTGCGATAGACCGCCTCAACGAGGCTCTCGATCCCGTCTTCGATGAATTTGATGCGATCCTGACTCCCGCCGCTCCAGGTGAAGCCCCTCGCGGCCTCGACAGCACGGGCAATCCGGCATTCTGCACGACATGGACCTATCTCGGTACGCCCGCCGTGTCGCTGCCCCTGATGCAGAGCGAAAACAACCTACCTCTCGGCGTGCAGCTCGTCGCCCGCAGAGGCAACGACGCACGGCTCTTGCGCACGGCCAATTGGCTTGTCACAACACTTCAGAGAGCGGGGCGCCGCCGCGCTGGCTCCGTTGCGACGGCTCCAAGGAGCGGTGCGCGACGCTCTAGGAAAGGGAGCACCTGATGGTCAACTTTGTGACCGGTATCCTTGGGATTGCGGGCGTGGCGACTTTTCTCGGCATCATGCTGTGGTGGGTCCCGGCGCTACCTCTGATAATCATCGTAGTGATGGTGCTCGCGCTCCTGATCTACGACTTCGCGCAATCCGTCCGGGCGGGCGACGGCAATGGCGCAAAGCGCTGAGGTTACGAGTAGTTACGCTGGTATCATAGGGAGGGTGCAGTCTTGAGCCGGATGAATCTCACTGATCTAACCGCGTCGCAGGCTGTACGATTTCTGCGTTCCGGCGAGATCTCGGCCGAGGATTACGTCAAAGCTTGCCTCGATCGCATCTCGGCGCGCGAGGAGGAGGTGCAGGCCTGGGTCCATCTCGATCCCGAGCATGCGCTGGCGCAGGCACGCGCTGCCGATGAGCAGCGCCGCCAAGGCAAAGGCATTGGCCCGCTGCACGGGCTTCCGGTCGGCATCAAGGACATCATCAATACTGGGGACATGCCGACCCAGAACGGCTCTGCGCTGTTCAAGGGCTACCAGCCGCGCGACGACGCCTTCAGCGTCTCGGCGCTCAGGGCCGCCGGCGCCATCATCATGGGCAAAACCGTGACGACGGAGCTGGCCACGCTCACGCCCAACAAGACACGCAATCCCCACAACACGGCGCACACGCCGGGCGGCTCGTCATCAGGGTCGGCGGCGGCGGTGGCCGATCGCATGATCCCTGCGGCGCTCGGAACCCAGACCGGCGGCTCCGTCATAAGGCCGGCCTCGTTCTGCGGTATCTACGGCTTGAAGCCAACGCTCGGGCTGATCTCGCGCCGCGGCGTGACGCTGCAGGCGCACACGCTCGACACCGTCGGCGTCTACGGACGCTCGCTCGAGGACCTGGCGCTGCTCGCGGATGCGCTGTCGGCGCACGACCCTGATGATCCGGTAAGCTATCCGCGCGGGCGCACGAGCCTGTCGCAGGTTCTGGCCGAGACGGTGCCGGTGCCGCCGCTGTTCGCGTTCTGCAAGACGCCGCCCTGGGAGCAGGCGGATGCCGTTATGCGCGAGGCCTTCGAGAAGCTTGTGGGCAAGCTCGGCGATCGCGTGCGGGAGGTGCCGGTACCATCGTTGGATGAGGCCTTCAGTAAGCATCAGCCTGCGGTGCAGGGCGCGGAGAACGCCGCCTACTATGGTCCATTGCTGGCGCGTGCACCGGACGGCATCAGCCCGGGATTGACGGCGCGTCTCGAGGTCGGCGCCAAGGTGCTGGCCAAGGATTACATTGCCGCCATTAATGCGCGCGAGGCGCACTACGCCGCCATCGAGGACGTGCTCCGGCACTACACAGCGATCCTGACACCGGCTTCGGCCGGGCCTGCACCGAAGGGTTTGGGATCGACAGGAAGCCCAGCCTTCAACGCCGTATGGACCTATCTTGGCGTGCCCTGCGTGACGCTGCCGCTGCTCGAGGCCGACGGCCTTCCACTCGGCGTGCAGCTCGTCGGCATGCGCCGCGACGAGGGGCGGTTGCTGCGCACGGGGCGTTGGCTGGTGGAGCATCTGCGCAAGTAGGCCGATCATGCCGCCTGTGGGAAAGGGTGGGCTTACGCCTTCTTCTCCCAGCGGCCGGCGTCGGTCTGCTGCCAGTACGTGACCGTTGCGCCGTCCGCCTTGGCCGCTTTCCACTGTGCCCGCGCGCTTTCCACTGCAGCCGGGTCGTGTCCGTCGAAGATGCACACGATGCGCACGTAGCCGCGAAAGCTCGACGCGGCGGCGCCATCGACAACAAAGCGCACGCCGGCACCGTTCGGGTTCTCGTCCTCGGTCGTCAGATAGACCGGTTGTTGCTCGGCATGACCTTCGCTGCGCGTGCCGTGTGGCAGGAAGCTGTCCTCCTTCCAGGTCCAAAGGAGAGAGTTCTATGGCGGCGAGCCGCTCCGCGCTGCCGGCTTGAATGACGGCGCGCCAGCCGCGCTCGAGCGTGCGCTCGACGAGTCCGGGCAACACCTGCTCGAGGCTCTGACGCTCGAGATGATAGAAAAGAACTTCTGTTGCGCCGTCCGCCACGTCTACCCCTTGCAAGGTCGTCTGACGCACCTATATCTGCGGGTCCGGTGCGGCGCCAGTTGGGTAGGCTGACGCCCGTGTGGGCGGTGAGCAGGGGCGGCCTTTCGGGTTCGCCGCCAGCTCCCGCCCACTGTGTTTTCGGAGCTCGATTTCGGTAACGCGGATCTCAGTGCGCCATGAGCATCGGCACGGTGGTGTGCGCCAGCAGGTGGCTGGTGGCGCCGCCGAAGATCATCTGTCTGAGCCGGCTCTGCGTGTAGGCGCCTTTGACGATGAGGTCGGCGCCGAGCTTCTGTGCCTCGGTCAGGAGCACCTCGCCGGGCTTCTTGCCACCGTTGCCGATGGACATTTCGCGCGCATCGACCCCGTGCATCGCCAGCCAATCACAACACTGCGCGCCGGTCGGACCGGGAACCAGCAGCCCTTCCACCGTGAGCACGGTGACCGTCTTGGCGCGCTTGAGCAGCGGCAGGGCATCGGCGGTCACGCGCGCCTGCTCGGTGCTTTGATTCCAGGATACGAGAATGTTTTCGCCGAGACTTGTCGGCGAAGTCGGAGGCGCAACGAGCACGGGGCGGCCGCTTTCGAACAACCCGCCCTCTAGCGTGGTCATGCGCGGCCCTGACCCGGAGCTGGTGGGCCGTCCGACCACGGTCACATCGTAGACGCGGGCGAGGCTGCCCAAACCGGCATCGTCGATGGACGGGCCAGCGCGCCAACGCGTGCGCATCCCCTGCTTGCCGGCGAAATGCTGGTCGAACAGACGTCGCGCCTTGGCCACGAACTCGGCATCGTTCCAGTCTGCGGGGGGAAACGTCACGGCCACGATTGGATCTGGCGCGACGATTTCCACATGGATGGGCCGGAGCGCCACGCCCTCCAGCGTCGACTTCGAAGCGGCGGCCGAGCAGCTCGGCGGTTGTGAGGACCGATGGCATGTACTCGCCCTGATCCGACGGAACGAGAATGGCCTTCATGGATGTCTCCACCTTGACGGACGAAGCCATTGACCGGCTTCTTGCGCGATTGAGCCTACCACATCTGCGTGGCTGGAGCCTGCCGGAACTGGCATCGTTGGCCCTATTCCTAGAATTGGTAGAGGACGTTCACTGTTCCATAGGCCCCGGTCATGTCGGATCGGTCCCCCGCTAGCTGAGGTCGAGCTGGCCGAACGCACGCTCGCCGAGATTGAGCCAGGTCTCGACAACGCCTTTGGCACCCCAGGCCTGCCCCTGTACCCGGTTCTCGACATCGAAGGGTGTTATGGCGTGATCCTGCACAGCGGCGCCGCCGAACAGCTTGACTGTGAGCGCTCCGAACGTCTGTTGGTAGCCGACCAGGATATCGGCGAACGTCACCGAGCCGTCGAAGGGCACGACGATGGCGCTGGCGCCGGTCCACCGCGTGCTGGTGTAGTTGTACTCGCCGTAGCCGCCGGTAATGCGATAGCGCCAGCCGTCCTTCAGGATGCTGCCGCCGAACGTCGACGTGAAGCCGGAATAGACCGACCAACTGTGTGCTGTGACGTCGATGCCGGCGGAGACTTCCGATGTCGGCGGCTTAAGCTGCGGCACGCGCCCGTCGCCTGCCCCGGCCACATGCGAGCCGAGGACGACACACGCAACCGCCGCGCCAAGCGCGGCCAAACGCAACCAACCCCACCGCCGCACAGGAGCCCCCCGCGCGAAACAACCAGCCGGCTTCAGCCTCAAAACCGGCTCGTTGATGATGCGTGGGAAGCAGAGGAGCCGTCAAACCAAATCTTGTCGCCGGTGCTCCTGCGTTACTATCTGCGGATAGAAATTCGGCAACGACCAAGCCCACCATCCAGCACATGATGGCCGTCCGCTTCGACACATGGTTGCGTCCGACCGATAAAGGCCTCTACTGCCTCGCCGGGGATTTTTACATCGATCCGGTGCGCCCGGTCGCGCGTGCCGTAGTCACGCACGGTCACTCCGATCATGCGAGGCCGGGACACCACGCCGTTCTGGCAACGGCCGAAACGCTGGCGGTTATGCGCTTACGGCTTGGGGAAGGGGCCGGTGTGGTGCCGCAGGCCCTGGCCTTCGGCGAGCAGCTTCGTATCGGTGACGTCGATGTCACGCTGCGCCCGGCGGGACATATCCTCGGCAGCGCGCAAGTTGTGCTCGACCATGCCGGCCAACGCGCTGTCGTTTCGGGGGATTACAAGCGGCAGCTGGACCCGACCTGCGCACCGTTCGAGATCGTGCCCTGCGATCTGTTCGTGACGGAGGCGACCTTCGGCCTGCCCGTGTTCCGGCACGAGCCCGATGTGCACGAGATCGGCCGCCTGCTGACATCGGTGGCTGCCTTTCCGGAGCGAACACATGTCATCGGTGTGTACAGTCTTGGCAAATGTCAGCGCTTGATCGTGCTGCTGCGCCAGGCCGGTTACGACAAGCCCATCTGGCTGCACGGCGCACTGCAGTCTACGTGCGATCTCTATGAGCAACTGGGCATTGCGCTCGGGCCGCTCGCGCTCGTCAGCGAGGCGCAACAGAGCCTTGCCGGTGAGATCGTGCTGTGCCCGCCGTCTGCGCTCAAGGACCGCTGGTCGCGTCGGCTCACCGATCCGGTCACTGCACTGGCCTCGGGCTGGATGCGCGTGCGCGGCCGCGCGCGCCAGTATGGCGTCGAGCTGCCGCTCGTCATCTCGGATCATGTCGACTGGCCCGAGCTGATCGCCACCATCGAGGAGACGGGTGCGGGCGAGATCTGGGTGACGCACGGTCGGGAGGAGGCGCTGGTGCATCAGATCGGGCTGATGGGACGCAGGGGGCGGGCGCTGGCGCTGGTCGGGCTCGAGGAGGAGACGGATTGAAGCTGTTCGCCGAGCTCCTCGACCGTCTCGCCTATACGCCCGGCCGCAACGCCAAGCTGCGCCTGATGCAGCGCTACTTCCAGACCACGCCCGATCCCGATCGCGGCTACGCATTGGCGGCGCTCACGGACGGCCTGCCGTTCTCGTTTCCGGTGCGGCGCACAATCACAAGCCTAGTGACGCGCCGGCTGGAGCCGGAGCTGTTTCGCCTCTCGCGCGATTACGTCGGGGATACGGCGGAGACTTTGGCGTTGGCCTGGCCGGAGCCGGCGGTCCCTGTCGTACCGCCACGTCTCTGTGAGCTCGTCGCCGAGCTCGAGCTGATGGACCGCAACGCGCTGGAGATGCGGCTCGAAGCTTGGCTCGACGGACTAGATGCGACCGGTCGCTGGGCACTGCTGAAGCTGCTGACCGGTGCGCTGCGCGTCGGGGTATCGGCCAGGTTGGCCAAGACTGCTGTGGCCGAAATGGCCAGCAAGCCCGTCGCTGAGGTGGAGGAGATCTGGCACGGCATCGCCCCGCCCTATCTGCAACTCTTCCGCTGGCTCGAAGGCTTGGCCGAGCGCCCCGACGTGTCGGGTGCGCCGGTCTTCCGCCCGCTCATGCTCGCACATCCACTGGAGGATGCCGATTGGGAGGCGCTCGACATCGAGGACTTTGCGGTCGAATGGAAGTGGGATGGCATCCGCGTCCAGGTGGCGGCTGGCCGCGACGGGGCGCGGCTGTTCTCGCGCGCTGGCGACGACATCAGCCGCAGCTTTCCCGACCTCATGGCCGGGCTGAACTTTCGAGCGGTGCTGGATGGCGAGCTGCTGATCGTGCGTGATGGCGAGGTAGCGGCGTTCAACGACCTGCAACAGCGCCTCAATCGCAAGTCCGTCAACACACGCATGCTCGCCGACTACCCGGCGCACATCCGCTTCTATGATGCACTGGAGATCGAAGGCGTGGATCTGCGCACGCTCACCTTGACGGAGCGTCGCGCGCGGCTGGAAGAATGGCATGCGCGAGCGCGGCCACCCCACACCGATATTTCGGAACTCCTGTTTCCCGAGAGCAAGGCGGCGCTCATGCAACTTTGGCAGGAAGCGCGTGGAATGAGCATCGAGGGGTTGATGCTCAAGCGCCGCTCGAGCCCATATATTGCCGGCCGGCCGAAGGGCCACTGGTTCAAATGGAAGCGCGCCGCGCTGACGCTCGATTGCGTCCTCATGTACGCGCAGCGCGGATCCGGCAAGCGGTCGTCCTACTACTCCGACTATACGTTCGGCGCGTGGACGGCGGACGCCGGAGGCCGCGCCGAGCTGGTGCCGGTGGGCAAGGCCTATTCCGGCTACACCGACGCCGAGCTTCTCGAGCTGGACCGTTGGGTGCGCAACCACACCACGGAACGTTTCGGGCCGGTGCGCGCCGTAGCGCCAGGACTGGTGCTGGAGGTCGCGTTCGATGCCGTGCAGCGCTCCGCCCGGCACAAGTCTGGACTTGCCATGCGGTTTCCGCGCATCAGCAGAATTCGCTGGGATAAACCTACTGCTGAGGCAGACCGGCTTGAGACGCTGACAAGACTGATTGAAAAAAAACGATAATTCGTGGCTATCCACTCCGCGCGCACAGGTGGCGGATGGCCTGGTTGCCTATTAACTATGCAGGGTGTAGCGTGCCGGGTGCGAGGATTAGCCGCGGGCAAGAGGCCGGCCACGCAGGGTGCTTCGCAACATTCCGATCGAAGTAGCGATGGAGCGCGGCAATGGGTCAAGACCATCGACTAGAGACGCACGGACTCCCTCTGCCTGATGTCCTGGCGGCCTGCTGGCGGGGTTTCGGAGTTTCAACTCAAGCGGCCGAACCGATGTTCAAAGGTGCCGCTCGCTGCAACTTTGAAATGATGAGCTTGGCAGGGCGACGGGCGCGGGCCTATCTCGAGTTGCCGGCAACGCTGTCGCGCTGCCGGTCGCCGCAGGATCTGGCTGGCGAGCAGGTACGCTTCTGGCAGACGGCGGCCCAGCACTACGCCGAGAGCAGCCGTTGTTTTCTGGAAGCGTGGAGCACGATGCTAACGGCCGGGCTCAAGAGCGGCCTGGACGTAAACGCCGTGGAGCGGGACTACATCACATTCGCTGAGCCGCGCTCAGATGCGGAGCCGGCACAGGCGCGCAAACCGGCCTCCCGTCGCGCAGCCTGAGAGCTGTAGCGGAGATGGAAACGTATTGCTGAGGCAGCGTCACGTCCCTGCGTGACGCGCCATCGTTCGCTGAGGGCTGGTTGCCGTGCCTTCACAGCCATGTGGTGCGCCGGGGGTGCGATGCCTCGATTCCGAGCGCAGGCGATACGCCAGCAAGGCGCCAGAGAGCGGGGGCCGCAAGCGTTCTGCAATCCCGGCAGCTTCGAGTGCGTCCAGATAGGGTTGCCATAGGATGCGCAAAGCCTCGCGTGCTGAGGTGGGATCGGAGGGCTGACCGACAAGCGCCTTGAACGGCTGACTGCCGAGCCAAGCATGGACCGCCTGCCAGATCTGCGTCGGCACGCGCCGGTTGCGCGGTCCGCGCAGTTGAGTGATGGCGGGTGTCGTCACATCGTCCGAACGCAGCGACAGCTCCAGGCTGGCGATGCTGGTTCCGTGCCTGCGTACGCTGAAAACGCGGATGCGGCCATAGGTCAGACGTGCCGCATACTGATCGAGGCAATTCTCCATGGCGGCGCTTTCGGCGACGAAGTGCTCGACAGTCCGCAAGGCGACGATATCGAAGCCCAGCGCGTGGCCGTCGGCAAACCACGGATCGCGAATGCCACGGCCCAGCGTCGCCGCCAGATCGATGCGCTTGCGCCAGATGACCACCTCGTCGCAGGACTTCTTCCACGACAAGGCCGGCGACCAAGGCCGGCGCAGCAGTTCATGGCCCCGGGTTGCCGGCTGGATGCTGTACCATGCCCAGGCGGTGAGCCAACGGAAGTCCTCGTCGCTCGTCGACAGCGGCATGCCGCGGGGTGCCCTCGCTACCCAGATGGCAAAGTCCCGCCCCACCACCCGCAGCGCATCGATGACACGATCAAACCAGGCCGTGACCTCTTCCACGCGTAGCGGAATGCGGCTGGTAACCGCCAGCGCGAACTCGGCATCGGTCGGCATCGCTGGCAATGGCGTGGCAAAAGCCTCCGCCGGCAGGCGCCTGAGCCACATCGGCAGACCGAGGGCGTCGGCCGCAAAATTGAGCGGCAAACCGGCCTCGATGCAGGCCATGGCTCTTTGCCGCTGCAGGCTGTCGCCGTAGCGGGTTACGAGTGCGAACAACAGGCCCGGAAAGCTGTCCGCGAGATCCTCGATCCTGGCAGCCCGCGCCGTCAGTGCGGCAATCGAACGTCGCCAGGTTTGGCTGAAGGCTGAAAGTCGCCGCCGGCGTCGCGCCGAGCGGGTCTCGTGTGCGGGGCCCGCAACTTCAATCCCCACGCATGATCTCCACAACGCATATGCACCCCGCCAGCACGCGAATGGTGTAGCCGAACAAGATGGCGAAAGAGCGGGTGGAGAAGTGTCGCGCATCGCATGGCGCGTATGCGGCGCCATGCGATGCGGCCATCAACTCCGAAAGATTTTAATTAAGTGCACTCAGCGCTTGGGCAAATCCGGCCAGCGAGATCGGAATGCCGATCCCGGCCTCCTCCGTCTGGAAGAGAATGAAGACGGCGGTCTTGCCGGTCTTGAGCTGCTCGATCAGCTTCTCCTCGGCCACAACCTGCGCATAGCAGGCGAAGTTATGGCAGCGCAGGAAGGGCGCGTTGCCCACATCCTTGTCATCGATCTTGAGGCCGAGGCCCGGCGGCAGCAGCACGCCTAGCGGTGCGAATACCCTCAGCACGCGTGTGCCATTGGCAAACTTCTGAAAATAGACGGTCAGGCCGACATTGTTGCGGTCTTCCGCCGTCACGCTTTGGACCAGCGCGCAGACCTCGTTCTTGGCGCCGGGCGGAGGTTGTTTGCACACCACCTGCCAGTCGCCGTGCTGGGCCTTGACGGTTCCGTCCTGGGCCATCGCCCTATGCGGTAGCGCCACGACGGAGGTAGCCACCAGTGCAAGCAGCAACAGACGAGCCAGCAGCCGGGTGGAGCGAGTAGCGAGCAGGTCTGCCATCATTTTTCGGGCCACGTGCGGCTCCATCGAGAAAGCGCATCCTCGCGGCGGGGTACCAGCGGTTGGGCGGCAGGCTCAACGCAGTGATTGAGCATTGGGGCCAAAGTGGGACTGGTCTCCCTCCTGCCGCAATTCGTAGTTGATGCCCAACGACCGCTTCTCCACCGGACATGAAACTAGAATGATGCAAAATATGCCGCGATATGCCGCAGCGGGCGAGACTTGAGTTGCGTTCAAGCCTCATGCTCATGTGCGGCGAGGGTTGCGGTTGCCGGGCGCTTCAGCCGCAGCCCGTGCATCTTCTGTCATGGATTGCCGGCATGACCCTTTGGGTCTGGACCGGGAGGGAGTTTGGGTCCGGGGCGGCATGCGCGCCGGGCGGAGGGTGTGGGCTTGAGGCAATACGGCTCGGCCGCTAGGGTCCCGCTCGGGAGCCGCCGGCATGAGTTGGGCGATGGCATGGGGAGCAGAGGAATGACCAAGGCGTTGCGGGCTTTTTGTCTCGGCGCGCTGGGGATGCTCGGGGCAGTTGCGTGGATCCCGATTGCGCTCGCCGGCACGGGCCAGCCGTCGCCCTGGCAGCTTGGCCTGCAAAACCCTGTCAGTGATGTGTCCGAGTGGATCGTCCAGTTCCACGATTTCGTCAATATCATCATCATCGCCGTCGCCCTATTCGTCCTTATCCTGCTGGCGATCATCGTGTTTCGCTTCAACGAGCGGGCCAATCCGACTCCCTCGCGCACCACGCACAACACATTGCTCGAGGTGTTGTGGACCGTGATCCCGGTCCTCATCCTCGTCGTGATCGCCATCCCATCGTTCAAGCTGCTCTACTTTCAGTACTCCTTTCCCAAGCCCGATCTGACGATCAAGGCGACCGGTAATCAGTGGAACTGGACGCACGCCTATCCCGACCAGGGCAACTTCAACTTCACCTCCGTGATGCTCAACGACAAGGAGCGCGAGGATCGTATCAAGCGCGGCATCCCCTCGCCGCGCCTGCTTGCCGTCGACAACGAGGTGGTGGTGCCGGTCGACAAGTACGTACACGTGCTGGTGACTGCCAGCGATGTGATCCACAACTGGACGATCCCGTCGTTCGGCTCGAAGGTGGATGCAGTGCCGGGGCGTGTGACCGCCACTTGGTTCCACGCCAGGAAGGAAGGCGTCTACTATGGCCAGTGCTCGGAGCTGTGCGGCAAGGACCATGCGTTCATGCCGATTGCTGTCCGCGTCGTAAAGGAAGCCGTGTTCAACGACTGGGTCGAGGCCATGAAGGCGCGCGATCGGCGGCGGGCGCGCGACATCATCGAAAGGGCGGCATTGGAGCAGGCAGGCGCCAAGGTCGCCGATCAAGGGCAGGATGCGCCGGTGCTGGCAGCTGCGTCCGGCAGCACGGCGCGCTGAAGGCTAGGGTTTCGAAGCGCGGCCGCACGGCGACCGCGCTAACCAGTGCAGAACGCGACACAAGACAGGCAAGGCGATCGGCAGATGGCTAGCACGGCACACGCGGAACACGATCACGAGCATACCCCGTATGGTTTCGGCCGGTGGCTCTACTCCACGAACCACAAGGACATCGGCACGATGTACCTGCTGTTTGCCATCGTGGCGGGGTGCATCGGCGGCTTCCTGTCGGTGATGATGCGGCTGGAGCTGCAAGAGCCGGGCATGCAGTACTTCGCCAATCCGCACACCTTCAACGTGTTCGTGACCGGCCACGGCCTCATCATGGTGTTCTTCATGGTGATGCCGGCCATGATCGGCGGCTTCGGCAACTGGTTCGTCCCCTTGCAAATCGGCGCGCCGGATATGGCGTTCCCGCGCATGAACAACATCTCGTTCTGGCTGCTGCCGGCGTCGTTCGCGTTGCTGTTGACCTCCATGTTCGTGGAGGGCGCGGGCACCTGCAAGCAGATCGCCGATGCAGCCGGTCCGCGCGACATCTCGGGCTGCGGCGTAGGCGCAGGATGGACCGTCTACGCACCGCTCTCGACCAGCGGGCATCCGGGACCGGCCATGGATTTTGCTATCCTGTCGCTGCATCTCGCCGGCGCGTCCTCGATCCTGGGCGCCATCAACTTCATCACCACGATCTTCAACATGCGCGCGCCGGGCATGACGCTGCATAAGATGCCGCTGTTCGTGTGGTCCGTGCTGGTGACGGCCTTCCTGCTGCTGCTGTCGCTCCCCGTTCTGGCCGGCGCCATCACCATGCTGCTGACCGACCGCAACTTCGGCACCACGTTCTTCGCAGCGCAGGGCGGCGGCGATCCGCTGCTCTACCAGCATCTGTTCTGGTTCTTCGGGCATCCGGAGGTCTACATCTTGATCCTGCCGGGCTTCGGCATGGTGAGCCACATCGTGTCGACGTTCTCGCGTAAGCCGGTGTTCGGTTATCTCGGGATGGCCTACGCTATGGTGGCGATCGGACTTGTTGGGTTCGTCGTGTGGGCGCACCACATGTACACCTCTGGCATGGGCGTCGACGCACAGGCCTATTTCATCTTCGCGACGATGGTGATTGCCGTGCCCACGGGCGTGAAGATTTTCTCGTGGATCGCCACCATGTGGGGCGGCTCCATTCGGTTCACCACGCCGATGCTGTGGGCGCTGGGATTCATCTTCCTGTTCACAGTCGGCGGCGTCACTGGTGTCGTTCTAGCGAATGCAGGTATCGATCGCGCTCTGCACGACACCTATTACGTCGTGGCCCATTTCCACTATGTCTTGTCGCTGGGCGCTGTCTTCGCCATCTTCGCCGGCTGGTACTACTGGTTCCCGAAGATGAGCGGCTACAACTACTCGGAAGCCTGGGGTAAGGCGCACTTCTGGATCACGTTCGTTGGCGCCAACATCTTGTTCTTCCCGCAGCACTTCTTGGGTCTTGCTGGCATGCCGCGCCGCTATGCCGACTATCCGGATGCCTTCGCGGGCTGGAACAAGATCTCCTCGTTCGGCTCCTATATGACGGCCGTCGGCACGATCGTGTTCATCATCGGCGTCATCCTGGCCTTTTCGCGCAAGGAAAGGGCGGCGGCCAATCCGTGGGGTGAGGGCGCCACGACGTTGGAATGGACGCTGCCGTCACCGCCCGCATTCCACTCCTACGAGACACTGCCCAAGATCACGGCGGCCGATCACCACTAGGCCCCGGACCTGATCGAGGCTGCAGAGAGCTGACATGGCTGAAGGCGGCGTTAGCATCGACAGGGCCGAGTTCGGAGCGGCCATAGGCGGGTCCGTAGGCGACTTCGTCGCGCTGATGAAGCCGCGCGTGATGTCGCTGGTGGTCTTCACCGCGCTCACGGGCCTTGTTGCGGCGCCGGGCCACCTGCATCCGGCGCTGGCCGGCATTGCGCTCATTTGCATCGCGGCGGGTGCGGGCGCATCCGGCGCGCTCAATATGTGGTACGACGCCGACATCGACGCGCGCATGCAGCGCACCGCGGCGCGGCCAATCCCACGCGGCCGGGTGACGGCCGACGAGGCCCTGACGTTCGGCGTGGTGCTGGCTCTGGGCTCCGTCCTGACGCTGGGCGTGGTGGTCAACTGGGCTGCCAGCGCACTGCTGGCGCTGACGATCGCTTTCTATATCTTCGTCTATACGATGTGGCTGAAGCGGCGCACACCGCAGAACATCGTCATCGGTGGCGCGGCCGGTGCGTTCCCGCCCATGATCGGGTGGGCCGCGGTCACCGGCTCGGTGACGATTGAGAGCATTCTTCTGTTCCTCATCATCTTCATGTGGACGCCGCCGCATTTCTGGGCGCTGGCGCTCTACCGGTGTCGTGACTACGAGCGCGTGGGCGTGCCCATGCTACCGGTGGTGGCAGGACGGCTCGAGACGCGGCGCCAGATCGTTATCTACAGCGCCATCCTGGTGCCTCTGGCGCTGCTGCCGAGCGTGATCGGGTTCGGCGGCGTGCTGTACGGCGCCACGGCCATCGTGTTCGGGGCTATCTTCATGGGGCTGGCCCTGAAGATCTGGCGGGTCGAGGATGACGACGGGGAGGTGGATCAGGCGGCCCGGCAACTCTTCAAGTTCTCCATCCTCTATCTTTTCCTGCTGTTTGCTGCGCTTCTTGTCGAGCGTACAGCCGCAGTGTTGGCGAGTTGAGCAGTGAGGAGCCACGTTGAACGAGGCCAAGGACGAGGAGGAGCGGCGACGGCGTCAGCGCATGCGCTCGATCGCCATCGGCCTCGCGTTGGCGGCGCTGGCTGTGCTCTTCTACGTGGCGACCATCGTGCGGCTCGGCGGCAACGTCATGAATCGGCCGCTGTGATGATTGCGCCAATGGCAATTGGCTCCCATGACGCCTAAATCAGCATCTACGGCTTTGATAGCGCGTCACCGGCGCGTAGCGCTCGCCTGCGCCGCGTTCGTGGCGTTGATGGTGGGCTTCGCCTACGCCTCGGTGCCGCTCTACCGGCTGTTCTGCCAGGTCACGGGCTTTGCCGGCACGACGCAGCGAGCCGAGCATCCGTCGTATCAGACCGGAGATCGAATTATCACGGTGCGCTTCGACGCCAACGTCGGACCAGGGCTGAGCTGGGACTTTGCCCCTGACACGGCCACCGTCGACGTGCGTATCGGCGAGAACATGCTCGCCTTCTACAAGGTCACCAACAAGGGCAGCCGTGCTTCTGTGGGCTCGGCGACATTCAATGTGACGCCCGACCAGGCGGGCATCTTCTTCAACAAAATGCAGTGCTTCTGCTTCACCGAGCAGCGCGTCGAGCCGGGAGAGACAGTGGAGATGCCCGTGAGCTTCTTCATCGATCCCGCCATCGCCAAGGACAAAGACGGAAGCTGGATCCGCAACATTACGCTGTCCTACACCTTCTACCCTGTGGAGCACCCCAAGCAGAGCGTGGGAGCGCGGCCGGCGGGTGCGGAAGAGCCGGGCAAGGGATCTTAAGGGCAAATCAGGTTGAGGCGCCGAGCGCGCACGCGACATACGGGGGAACGGAGCAGGTTATGGCCGACACGCACGCGAAGCACCACGACTACCACCTCGTCAACCCGAGCCCGTGGCCGGCAGTCGGGGCTACCTCGGCATTCCTGATGGCGGTCGGCCTCATCATCTGGATGAAGTCGCAGGGCGGCGCACCCGGGTTGTTCGGAGCCAGAGGGCCATGGGTCTTCGCTGTCGGCACGCTCGGCATGCTCTACACGATGTACATGTGGTGGCGCGATGTGGTGAAGGAGGCGCACGCCGGCGACCACACGCCGGTAGTGCAACTCCATCTGCGCTACGGCATGATCTTGTTCATCGCCTCGGAGGTGATGTTCTTCGTCGCCTGGTTCTGGGCCTATTTCGACGTGTCGCTGTTCCCTGCCGCCGTCGACACCCTGCAGAACTCCAGTCAGGTCGTCGGCATGGTGGAGCGCAACACGCTCACCGGCGGTGTGTGGCCGCCCAAGCCGTCGCCCAACTTCCAGGGCACGTTCGACCCCTGGGGGCTGCCGCTCGTCAATACGCTGATCCTGCTGCTGTCGGGAACGACGGTGACGTGGGCACACCATGCGCTGCTCGAGGGCGATCGCAAGAATCTGGTGCGCGGCCTGGTTCTCACCGTTGTCCTGGGCGTCCTATTTACGGCGTGCCAAGCTTACGAGTACATGCACGCGGGCTTCAAATTTGCCGGTCATATCTACGGCGCCACGTTCTTCATGGCGACCGGCTTCCATGGCGCGCATGTCATCATCGGCACGTTGTTCCTGGCCGTTTGCCTGTTCCGCGCACTGAAGGGGCACTTCTCCCCCAAGCAACACTTCGGCTTCGAGGCAGCGGCCTGGTACTGGCACTTCGTCGACGTGGTCTGGCTGTTCCTGTTCGCCTGCATCTATGTGTGGGGTGCGGGTATTCCGGCCCCGCATTGAGGAGTTGGTCCGGTTTCGTGGACGACGAAAAGCCGACCGCGAGCATAGCTGGGGCCGCCCTGAAGGGGCGGTGCCCGCGCTGCGGTCACGGTGCACTGTTTGCTGGTCCGCTGACGCTGGCGTTGCGGCCGCAATGCGGTAGCTGCAACCTCGACTACGGCTTCATCGACACTGGCGATGGTCCGGCCGTGTTCGCCATTCTGCTTTTGGGCTTCGTGGTGCTGGGTGCGGCCTTGCTGGTCGAGTTCAAGCTCGAGCCGCCAGTCTGGGTACATGTCCTGTTGTGGGGGCCGGTAACGTTCGGACTGGCGTTCGGCCTGCTGCGGCTCTTGAAGGCGACGCTGGTAGCGCTGCAGTTCAGGCACAAGGCAGGCGAGGGCCGGCTCGGTCAGGACTGATCTGCAGTGGGTGCGATGTTTCGAGGTGAGGCCGAAAAAGGCAGAGTCGATCTGCTCTGGCCGACGGTGGCCATGCTGGCCGCACTTGCCATTCTGCTAGGCCTTGGTACGTGGCAACTTCAGCGCAAGGCGTGGAAGGAGGGCCTCCTCTCCGACATCAATGCCCGCACCATGGCCGAGCCGATCGGCTTGGAGGACGCCGTGCGCCGTTGGCGCGCCGGTGACGATCTCGAGTATGTGCGGGTGCGGGTCGCTGGACGCTTCCGGCAAACTAGGGAGCGGTTCTACTACGCGCCGGGCAAGGATGGGCCGGGCTTTCACGTCTACACCCCGCTCGAGACGGCGGCCGGGCCGATCGTCCTCGTCAATCGCGGTTTCGTGCCTGAGCGTCTCAAGGATCAGGCTGGGCGGCGTGACGGCCTGCCGGCGGGCGAGACCGTGGTAATCGGTCCGCTGCGTGCGCCCGGCGCGCGCGGCGCCTTCACGCCGGCCAATGACCCCAAAGGTAATCTGTGGTTCTGGCGCGACTTGGCAGGCATGGCCGAGAGCGCGCTCGGCCCCGAGGCGACACGGGTCGCCCCGTTCTTCCTGGATGCAGAGGCTCAACCAGGGGAGACCTGGCCCAAGGCAGGGGTAACCCGACTGGGCCTGCCCAACCGGCATCTGGAGTACGCGCTGACCTGGTACGGCCTCGCCCTTGCCCTGATCGGCGTTTATTCGGTTTTCATCGTCGGTCGGTTGCGCCGGATGCGGCTTGACCGTGAAGTCGAGCACCGCCCGCCCGGGTAAGGCTGGGGAAAGGCCCTGGCGGCAGAATATCCTGGCTTACTTGCATGGGTGAGGGCGTTCTAACCTTCAAGTGTAGCCCAGGATTCACGCTCCAGATGGATCGCGAATGCGATTCCATCTGAACCGATCCTGCTCTAGGCTGCACGCGGTTTCACCCCTGGCCCAAATTCGGAAAGTCCAATTCTCCGGTGAGATACGTCAGCACCCGGGGCCGTGCGCCCGAGCTTGGTTTCGAGGATGTGCTCCTGACCGGGCTTGCGCGCGATGGGGGGCTCTACGTGCCTGCCGAATGGCCCCGCCTGACGCACGATGAGATCGCGGATCTGGCCGGGCTCCCCTACGTCGAGGTGGCGCTGCGCATCATCCGTCCTTTCGTTGGCGCTGAGATCGGCGAGGGGGAGCTGCGCGGCCTCCTGGCCGACGCCTACCGCAGCTTCCGCCATCCGGCGGTCGCGCCGCTGGTCCAGATCGGGCCCAACGACTGGCTGCTGGAGCTCTTTCATGGTCCGACGCTCGCGTTCAAGGACATCGCCATGCAGGCCCTGGCGCGCCTGATGGACCGCGCGCTCGATCGGCGCGGCACGGCGCTGACCATCGTCGGCGCGACCTCGGGCGATACCGGAGCGGCGGCCATCGAGGCGTTTCGCGGGCGTGAGTTTATCGACGTGTTCATCCTCTATCCGCACGGGCGCATCAGCGAGGCGCAGCGGCGCCAGATGACGACGACGGTCGAGGCCAACGTGCATGTCATCGCCATCGAGGGCACGTTCGACGATTGTCAGAGCCTGCTCAAGGCGCTGTTCGGCGACGAGGCCTTGCGTGATCGCCTGCATCTGGCCGGGGTCAACTCCATCAACTGGGCGCGACTGGTGGCCCAGGTCGTCTATTATTTCACCGCAGGGGTGGCACTCGGCGCGCCGGCTCGACCGGTCAGCTTCAGCGTGCCGACCGGCAACTTCGGCGATATGTTCGCCGGCTACGTCGCCATGCGCATGGGACTTCCGGTCGAGCGGCTGGTGGTGGCGACCAACGTCAACGATATCCTCGCGCGCACCATCGCCACCGGCCGATACGAGCCAAGGGCTGTGGCTGCCACCTCCAGCCCGAGCATGGACATCCAGATCTCATCGAATTTCGAGCGGCTGGTCTTCGAGATCGCCGGGCGTGATGCTGCGCGCGTGCGCGAGTTGATGGGCAATCTGGTGACGAGCGGATCGTTCGCTCTGAACCAGGGCGAGCACGCTTCACTCAGGCAGCTGTTCGCGGGGGAGCGCATCGACGAGGATGGGATACGCGAGACGATCCGTAGGCTGCACGACGCAACTGGCCATATCTGCGATCCGCATACTGCCGTGGGTATCGGCGCGGCAACACGCGTGTCGCGTAACCCGGCCGTGCCCATGGTGATGTTGGCCACCGCGCATGCAGCCAAGTTTCCGGACGCCGTGGCCAGCGCGATCGGGGTGCGGCCGGCCGAGCCTGAGCGCCTCACGCGGCAGCGCCAGCTTGCCGAGTGTGTAACCCGTTTGCCAAATGATCTGTCCGCCGTTGCCGCCTTCATCGGCGAGCACGCGCGCGTGGGGAGAGTTCAATGACCGTCGAAATCACGCGCCTCAGCAATGGTTTGAGAGTCGTTTCACAGCATATGCCGCATCTGCGGACGGTTGCGCTCGGTATGTGGGTGGCCTCGGGCGCCCGCCACGAGCACGACCGCGAGCATGGCATCTCGCATCTGCTCGAGCACATGGCCTTCAAGGGGACGGCTCGGCGCACCGCACAGGATATCGCCGAGGAGATCGAGCAGGTGGGTGGCGAGCTCAACGCGGCCACCAGCCTCGATGCCACCGCCTACTACGCCCGCACGCTCAAGGACGACATCGGCATCGCGCTCGATATCCTGGCCGACATCCTGCAGAACCCGCGCTATTCGGCCGACGAGCTGGAGCGCGAGCGCGAGGTGATCCTGCAGGAGATCGCGGCCACCCGCGACAGTCCGGACGACATCGTCTATGACTTGGTGCTCGATGCGGCGTTTCCCGGCCAGCCGCTCGGCCGGCCGATCCTGGGCACGCGCGAGAGCGTCACCGGCTTCACCAGTGCACAGCTCAGAGAGTTTCTGGCCCAGCGCTACCGCGCCGGGCACATGGTGCTTTCGGCCGCCGGATACGTCGATCACGCTGCGCTGGTGCGCCATGCTGAGGCCCTATTCGGCGCGCTTCCTCGAGGTGACGTCAGCGAGTCGGCGCCGGCCCGGTACGTTGGCGGGACGCGCCTCTCGGCCAAGCCCTTCGAGCAAGCCCATGTCATCATGGGCTTCGAGGGAGTATCCTGGCGCCGGCCAGAGTTCTATGCCGCTCAAGTGTTCTCCGGGCTCTTCGGCGGCGGCATGTCTTCGCGCCTGTTCCAGGAAGCGCGTGAGCGCCGGGGTCTCTGCTACTCGATCTATTCCTCGACCTGGGGGCTGGCCGACACGGGGTTCTTTTCGGTGCACGCTGCAACGGGGTCCGACACGATGGGAGAGCTGGTCGAGGTCGTGCGCGGCGAATTCGACCGCGCCGCCGGCGAGCGTCCGAGCCAGGCCGAGGTCGACCGCGCCAAGGCGCAGCTCAAGGCAGGCCTGCTCATGAGCCTGGAGAGTTCAGCAGCGAGGGCCGAGCAGATGGCGCGCCAGATGCTGGCCTTCGACAGGCTGCTGCCGGCGGACGAGCTGATCGGCCGGGTCGAGGAGGTGACGCCCGAGGCGGTGCGCGACATTGCCGCTTCCCTCGTCACAGGCTCGCCGTTGTCGTTCGCTCTGGTGGGTGCTGGGGAACGTGGGCAGGCCTATGCCTCGCTCGCGGAGCCGGTGGCCAGAATGTGAAGGGAAAGGCGCGGGGGCGCGGGCAGAAGCGATGGCATTCTTGAGACCCTCTCTCGTCCAGGAGCCGGTACCGCTCGTGCGCGGGGCCGGCTTGTGTCTGCGCCCGCCGCTGCAATCCGACTATTCGGCTTGGGCCGCGCTCAGAGCGGCCAGCCGCATGCACTTGGTGCCGTTCGAGCCGCAATGGTCGCACGATGAGCTGTCGCGACCGTCTTTCCGGCAGCGCCTGAGGCGTTACCAGAGCGACCTAAAAGACGACCTGGGCTATGCCCTGTTCATTTTTCGCGAGGTCGACGGCGAGCTGCTGGGCGGCGTCACCCTCTCGAATGTACGCCGCGGCGTGACGCAAGCTGCCGCGCTCGGCTACTGGATCGGCGCCCCCCACGCACATCGGGGGCACATGCGCGCGACGCTGTCGGTGCTACTGCCCTACGCCTTCGACGGTCTCAGGCTGCACCGCATCGAGGCGGCCTGCCTGCCGCATAACCAAGCCTCAATTCACGTGCTCGAGGGGGCGGGATTTCGGCACGAAGGGCTCGCACGGAGTTACCTCAAGATCAACGGCTCCTGGCAGGACCATGTCCTGTACGCGCTCGTCGATGAGGATCGGGCGCGATGAAGCTCCGGCGCGCCAGACCTCCGGCCCGCGGGCCAACAGCGGCGATGGTGCGGGGCATCTCTTGGCACTGCGCGCTGTTGATGCTTGTGGTGCTTGCGCTCCTGTTCCCTGGCCGGGCGGCGCTGGCCCTCACTCCGATCACCGTCGCGCCGGACCAGGATCGCATCGAGATCACGACGGTCGGCGAAGCCTACGAAGGCCGCGGCGACAATCTGCAGGTGGAAACGGCACCCGGATCCGACGGCATGACTGCGCGCATGTCTGTGCGCGCCACCACGCCGGGCACCAGTCCGAACTGGATCGTGTTCGCGCTGCGCAACGAAACCGACAAGCCCATGGAGCGCTGGCTCACCGCAGACCGTTACAATGTCGTGGGCTCGGGCGCCGTCTGGCCGGATCTCGATGCGCGCCGCATCGAGGCCGTTACGCCGTCGGTCGGCTTCCTCCCCGATCGGGTAAAGAGCGACCGCGCCGACATCTTTCGCCTGACCATCGAGCCGGGACAGACGATCACATATGTAGCCGAGCTTGCCTCCGACAGGTTCGCGCGTATCCATCTGTGGAAGGCGCTCGAGTACGAGCAGAAATCGCGCGACCGTCAGCTCTTCAATGGCATTCTGCTCGGCATCACAGGCATTCTGGCGGTGTTTCTGACCGCCGTGTTCGCCGCCAACCACAAGATCATTTTCCCAGCCGCTGCGCTGGTGACGTGGTGCGTTCTGGCGCTGCTGTGCGTCGACTTCGGTTTCTGGCACAAGCTGTTCCAGATGCGTCCGGAGGAGAACGCGCAATACCGTGCTGCGGCGGAAGCGTCGGTGGCTGCGGGGCTCGTGATCTTTCTATTCACTTTCCTGCGCGTGAACCTGTGGCACGGGTTTGCGCGCATGCTGTTTGCAGTGTGGATCATGGCCCAGCTCGCCATCGTGGCGACGGCCGTTCTCGATCCGCGTCTGGCGGCAACCGTGGCGCGCTTGACGCTACCTGCCATCGGCGTTGTCGGCGGGTTGCTGACGCTGTTCCTGGCCATGCACGGCCTGGACCGGGCCCTGGCGATCCTGCCCACGTGGATCCTGTTCCTGGTGTGGCTGTTTGGTGCGGGCGTGACGGTGACCGGACGGCTTGCTGGCGAGGTGCCCGTTATCGGCCTGTTGGCAGGCCTCGTCTTCATTGTTGTCTTGATCGGGTTCACGGTTACCCAGTTCGCCTTCCGCTCCATTGAGCCACTCTACGGCGCGAGCCCGACCGAGCAGCAGTTGCGCTCGGCGGCGATCGAGAGTGCCGGAGTTGCGGTATGGGAGTGGACTGGCCGGCGCAACGAAATCCGCGTTGATCCCGCTGTCGAAGCAACCCTGGGCCTCAATGGGGGTGTGTTGTCGACCAAGATCGAAAACTTTCTCACCTATCTGCATCCTGCTGACAAGGAGCGCTTCCAGCTCATGCTGCAGTCGGCCGCGGCCAAGGAGCAAAGCAATCTGCGTCTGCAATTTCGCATACGGCATGCGGACAGCACCTATCGCTGGTTCGAGGTCGAGGGTGCGAGCGTACCCACGTCGGACCGCAGGTCGGTGCGCTGCGTCGGTCTTTTGCGCGATGTAACCGACGACAAACGGGCACAAGAACGCCTGATGCACGATGCTGTGCACGACAGCCTGACGGGCTTGCCCAATCGCGAGTTGTTCCTCGACCGGTTAGGTGTCGCCCTGGTGCGGGCGAAGACCGAAAGCGATGTGCGGCCGGTCGTCATCTATTGCGACCTCGACAAGTTCAAGAGCGTCAACAGCTCGTTCGGCTTGGTGGTGGGCGACAGCCTCCTACTCACCGTGTCACGCCGGCTGTCGCGCACGCTGTCGCCGCAGGACACGCTCGCGCGCTTGGGCGGCGATCAGTTCGCCCTGTTTCTCACCGGACCCCAGGAGCCGCGCGAGTTGGCCAGGCTCGCCGAGCGGGTGCGCCAATCCTTGCGCTCGCCGATCCGGATCGCCGGGCAGGAAATTGTGCTTACGAGCTCCATCGGCGTCGCCGTTTACGACGGCTCGCAGGCGGCAGCACACGACCTGATGCGCGAGGCCGAGCTTGCCATGAGCCGGGCAAAGCGCAACGGTTCCGACCGCGTCGAGATCTTCAAGCGCGAGATGCATGCCGACAAGGATCAGCGCATCGCCATCGAAAGCGAGCTGAGGCGGGCCATCGAGGCACGCCAGCTCCACGTGCTCTATCAGCCCATCATTGCGCTCTCGACGGAGGAGTTGGTCGGCTTCGAAGCCTTGGTACGCTGGGAGCACCCGAGGCTCGGCTCTTTGAGCCCGACGGAATTCGTGCCGATCGCAGAGGAAACGGACCTGATCGTCAGGCTGGGCTCGTTCGTGCTCGGGCGCGCCGTGGCCGATATCGTGCGCTGGCAGAAGGAGCTGCCGCGTCCCGACGAGCCGTTGTTCATAAGCGTCAATGTGTCGAGCAGACAGCTCATCACGCCCGATCTCGTTCAAGAGATCCGACATGTGATCGGCCGCAACTCCCTGGCGCGGGGCTCGCTGCAACTCGAGGTGACGGAAAGCCTGGTCATGGAGAACCCCGAGCAGGCGACGCACATGCTCGAGCTGCTGAAGGATGCTGGAGCAGGCCTCGCGCTCGACGATTTTGGCTCGGGCTATTCGTCGTTGTCCTATCTGCAGCGTTTCCCCTTCGACACCATCAAAATCGACCGCTCGCTCGTGCACGCAAGCGCTGGCGAGGGACCAGGCTCGGCCATCGTCCGCTCCGTGGTCGCGCTCGGCCACGAGCTCGGCAAGAAGGTGGTGGCTGAAGGTGTGGAGACGGCCGAGGACGCGGCCTTTCTGCGCTCGATCGGCTGCGAGCTCGCGCAAGGCTACTACTACGGCGAGCCGATGCCCGATCGCGATGTGCTGCACCTGCTGCGGCTTGTGCGCAAGGCCGATCGCCGCATGCGGCGGCGTGGTTGGGTGCGCGGGCAGGCCAAGAAGAAGACCGGTGACGGTGAGGCCGCTCCCCGGCCCAAGGCGCCGCCGATTGCTGCCGAGCGCAAGCCAGCGCCAGCACCGCCGTTGCAGGCGTACCGCCCCGGCGCCAACGGGCATGACAAGTCGCAGCCCGCTGTGGTGCGTACAGGACCACCATCGCAACATGCCCAGCGCACGAGGTCACAGACCCAGCCGGTGACGCAGCCGCCGGTCGCTCCCGCAGCTCTGCAGAAGCGCATGCGCTCCGCGGCAGCAAACGCCCGTGCGCGGCTCGCCGGCCTTGCAGGCCAGGCGGCATTCCGGCCGCCCGAGCCGCCGCAGCCGTCACCCGAGGCATCCCTGCGAGCCAAGCCGACGCCGCCGCTGCGCCATACGGAAGAGCCTTTGGAGCTCCCACGAATTGCGAGGCCTGCCGCCGGGTCTGCCTCGGGACGTCCCCCGCCGCTGCCGCACCAGATGCTGTCGTCCGACAAGCCGCGGATCGCAGCATCGCCGCAAGCTCAGGCGCAAGCGCGGGCGCGCGCTACGGCTCGCGCCAGAACGCAGCCGCCAAATCTCGATGCACTGCCTCCGCAGATCAAAGCAAGCTTGGAGAAGCTCGCTGGCGGTCCCGTAAATTTGGAGCCGCCGGCGCCGCTGCTCGATGATCCGCCGCCCGCCGAGAACAGTGAGCGCAGCGGTGCGCTCGGCCGGCGCAAGCGCAACGCGTAGTGTCACCGCGGTTGCGGCCGGTGCGCCAGGGCGCGATGGTTCCGTATAGAAGCATTGCCGCTTCCATATGAGGCGTGAACCGCACTCTGAACTCTGAGTGTAGTTAGGATCACACTCCAGATGGATCGCGGATGCGATTCCATCTGAAACGATCCTGTCCAGGGTCAGGCGTGTCCGGCGTCGCTGACGAGATGGGAGGGATCGATACCGATCTTGAACAGGGCGCGATCGTACTTGAGCTCGAGATCAGGTCCGAAGATGAGATCTCGATCGGCCGGGCAGTGCAGCCATCCGTTAGCCTGTATTTCGACCTCGAGCTGCCCGGGAGCCCAGCCTGCATAGCCGAGCGCCAGAATCGCCTGCTCCGGACCCTTGCCGCCGGCCATGGCCTTGAGGATATCTATAGTGGCGGTGAGGCAGACGCTCTCGTCAATCTCTAGTGTCGAGTCCTCGGCGAAATAGTCAGCGCTATGCAGCACGAAGCCGCGCTCGCTGGAGACCGGCCCGCCCACGTGGACGTTCATGCGCAAGAGATCGGGCGGCACGATCTCGTCGGCGTCGTCGCCGACGATGCCGAGCTGCTTCAGCAATCCGGTAAAGGAGATGTGCGAGGCGCGCTGGTTGACGATCAGCCCCATAGCGCCGTCGGACGAATGCGTACACAGATAGATAACCGAGCGCTGGAAGCGCTTGTCGGCCATGCCGGGCATGGCCAGCAGAAGCTGACCATCGAGGTAGCTGCTGCCCTGGGCCTTGCGCTGTCGGCGTGGCGTCTTCATCTCCCAACACTACTCTCGGGCGCGTCGCCCTGTGAAGCGATGAAATGCGTGGGACGATGCCGCTACGCGCCGGTTGGCAAGCAGCTACGGCAGCACTACATAGGCCGGTGCACGAAGACCCGAAGCCAGAGGCGGAACCTGATGAACATTCCCAGTCGTTTGGCGGCCTTCGTCTTGATCGTACAGCTCTGCGTGCTGCCATTTGACGTTGCCGCGGCAGATCCGGCGCTCGCAACGGCATGGACCAGCGCCGAGAATTCGCGAGTGCGGCTCGTAGGTGGCCGTGCCGACGGGCCCGGCGCCCCGTTACGCCTGGTGGCTGGCGTCGAAATCGAGATTGCCGACGGCTGGAAGACTTATTGGCGCAATCCAGGCTCCTCCGGCGTGCCGCCGCGGGTCGACTGGTCGAAGTCCGTCAATCTCGCCAGTGCACGCCTGCTGTTCCCGGCACCTGTGCGTTTCGTGGACCGTGACGGCGATACCATCGGCTACAAAGATTATGTGGTGTTTCCCATCGAGCTTGTCGCGAAAGATGCCGCCAAGCCGGTGGAGCTGGAACTGTCGGTCGAGTATGGTATCTGCAAGGATATCTGCATCCCTGTAGAATTGAACCTCGCGCTGTCCGTGCCGCCCGGCGCTGCTCCGGTCCAGGCAGAGTCGCGTCTGGCGCGCGCCCTTGGACGCGTGCCGCGTCCTATGTCCGCCCGCGCTGCGGCGGATCCTGCTGTCACGAGCATCAAGCAGGAGCTGACGGGGGAAAAGCCGCGTGTCGTCATCGCGGCCTCGTTCCCCGCCGGTATCAAAGGTGCCGATCTCTTCGCCGAGGCGCCGGACGGGCTTTGGATCCCGTTGCCTAAGAAGACCAGTGTGGCATCGGACAATGCGCTCGTCTTTGAGATCGACCTGACGGATGGAGCCGACATCGCCGAGCTCAGGGGCAAGACGCTGCGCCTGACGCTGGTGAGCAACGATGGCCAGTCGGAGACCGCTTTCAAGATCGAGTGACCTGCGGTAGCCACTCCTGAAGCCTTCGTGCTTGGCCGGTTGCATATAACCGGCTAAGTTCGCGCCACCCCACGTCTCACTGTCTCCTACGATTTCAAATGATTGTTCGCTTGCACGAGGAGTAGCTCAATGGCGATCAAGGTTGGTGACAAGCTGCCGGATGCGACCTTCATGACGATGTCGGCGGAAGGGCCGAAGCCGATGACGACGGCCGAATTTTTCGGCGGCAAGAAGGTGGCGCTGTTCGCGGTGCCGGGCGCCTATACGCCGACCTGCCACAAGCAGCACATGCCCGGGTTCGTGGAGCGCGCCGACGAGCTCAAGAAGAAAGGCTTCGATGCGGTTGCCTGCACGGCGGTCAACGACGTGTTCGTGCTCACCAACTGGAACAAGGATTCCAAGGCTGAAGGCAAGATCGTGATGCTGGCGGACGGCTCGGCCGATTTCGCCAAGAAGCTCGGCCTCGAAATCGACCTGACCGCGCGCGGTTTGGGCATGCGCTCACGCCGTTATGCGATGGCGGTCGACAACGGTGTGGTGACGATCCTCAACGTCGAGGATGCGCCACCGAGCCACGAGAAGTCGAGTGCCGCCACGCTCTGCTCGATGATCGACAAGAGCCTCTGAGACGATGCGCTGATTGAATGAAAGGCATCCCACCTGACAGAGCGGGATGCCTCGCTCGAGGAGCCTAGCCCTTGGGCTTACAGGTGCGGGTCGCGGTGTCCCACATCTCGGTTGATTTGCAGTCCTGCGGACCTGTCGGAGTGGTGGTGGTCTGCGCGAGGACCGGCATGGCCAACGAGGTGAGCATGCCAGCCAATACTGTCACCGAGGCAAGCTTACGCATGTGACTGTCTCCATGTTGCTTGCGGTACTCCCGCGGCGAGCACGAGGGCATCGTCGCAGCGTCGGACCTGCATGGTTCACGACCTGGGTGAGCAACGTGGTGCGTGATCGCTCAGTTCCGGGGAACTGATCACTTTTGTGGTCCCACTCGTCGACGAAAATGATTTGCAGTGGATCCGGCCCGATAAGGCCTCGGCAAAGAAGGCGGCGGCCTCGGGAGAGACCGCCGCAGGCCACGCAAAACCTCGAGGCTGTTCTTAGTCAGTGACAATACGTTGATGTGAGTCGGGGGCCTTTGCGGGGCTGGAATGCGGCGAAAATAAAAACGGCGGCCCCGGAGAAGTGAGGGACCGCCGCCGTCGTTGTTGCCCTAGAGGTTTGCTCGCAGATGCAACCTAAAGGCTTCGATGGTTCCGCCGCTAGCCTCAAGTTTGTGCGCCGCGTGACCAAACAATGAGCAGCAAACAGCGCCGCGAACGCAGGTTCAGAGGGAACTGATCCGCATTGTGCACGTTAGCGCAGTGCCGCCTGAATCTGGCTCCCCAGCCCAGTGCGTCCCAGCCAAGGATCACTGCTACGGCGGCAAGAGCGCCGGTCCACCCCGCCCGGAGGACCGGCGCTCTTCAGGCCGCGTCAGTGCAATGCGCTAGGTCTTATCGCGAGCCTATAGATCGAGAAGCGGAAAGACAGGCCAGCCTGCTTCCGCGGATGTGGGAATGCCTCAGCTGGCACAGCGATCAAATCCGCCCCTGGGCACGCCCGTGCCGTAATTTCCGACGCTCACAATGTTACCGTTCACATGCTGTCCGGCCTCTCGGTCCGGCGGCGACAAAACAAATATCGGGAGGTTTCGCCATGCAATACCGCATCTTGCGGGCAACCGGCTTTGCCGTCGGGTTGCTCGTGCTGCCAGCATTTGCACCTCAGGCCACAGCACAACTCGTATTGTCCGCCAACGATGGAAAGGCGGTGCTGGTTGATGGCGTCAACACGGTTCCCATTGACCCGAAGCCGGACAACGTCA
This sequence comes from uncultured Alphaproteobacteria bacterium, assembly GCA_963806735.1. GTDB lineage: Bacteria > Pseudomonadota > Alphaproteobacteria > Rhizobiales > Hyphomicrobiaceae > CADEFX01. The sequence goes on from CAWEBE010000061.1 coordinate 43,691, forward strand.
CCATCATCGATCTCGGCTCATCGCCGCCGAAAGTGGTGGCAGAGATCAAGGTGGCCACTAGTGTGGTCGGACCGCCATCCAGCGTCGCTGTCGCTCGCGACGAGTCCTTTGCGCTGGTGACCGCTGCCACCAAGATCGATCCTTCGGATTCGAAAAAGACTGCGCCTGACAACAAGGTCAGCGTTATCGATCTCAAGGCCTCGCCGCCAGCCGTGATCGCAGTGGTCGAGTCGGGTGCCGGAGCAGCCGGCGTGGCATTGAACCCAGATGGCAACCTGGCGCTGGTGGCCAATCGCTCGGAAGGCACGGTGTCCGTCTTCACGATAGCCAACAAGGCGCTGACAGCGGTTGGCAAAGTGCAGCTCGGTGATGCCAAGTCTGGCCCGAGCGCGATTGCCTTCACGCCCGACGGCAAGACGGCACTGGTCACCCGTGACGGCGATAACAAGATTTCCGTGCTGAGCGTCGACGGCAGCAAAGTGGAGCACGCCAAACGCGACGTTCACGCCGGTTTGAGACCTTATCCGCTCGACATCAGCAGTCAGGGCGACGTTGCCGCGGTCGCCAATATCGGCATTGGCGGCGGGGATGCCGATACTCTGAGCCTGATCAGTCTCAAAGGCGGTCCGGCGCGCGTGATCGATACCATCAGCGTCGGCCAAACTCCCGAGGGCCTCAAGATGTCGCCCGACGGTCAGTACGTCGCCGTCACCGTGATGAACGGCTCGAACAAACCCAAGAGCTCACCATTCTTCAACGACCACGGCCTGGTCCGGATCTACGCGGTGTCGGGCGGGAAGCTCGCCAAGGTGGCTGAGGCGAAGGTCGGTCACTGGTGCCAGGGCGCAGCCTGGAGCAAAGACAGCAAGACGGTGCTGGTCGGCTGTATGGTCGAGAACGAGTTGCAGGCGTTCAGCTTCGACGGCAAGGAGTTGAAGCCGTCAGGCGCTATCAAAGTGGGTGCTGGCCCCGGTGGTATCGGCACGGCACGCTGATGCGACCGGCAAAGGATGGCGTCGAGCGTCAGCGTGACGCGTATCGCCTCGGCGTCATCCACGTTGCATTCTGATCTTATTGCAGCCTATCGCAGACAGTCTTGCGAGGTTGGATCATAATCGGCACGATCCCAACACTCACAAGGCGAACGCCCGTGCGACTGCAAGCGAACTGGAATTACCCGACCCCCGTGCGCTTCGGCGCTGGACGCATCGGCGAACTGGCCGAAGCAGTGAAAAGCGCGGGCATTGCGCGACCGCTCCTCGTCACAGATCCGCGTCTTGCTGCCATGCCGATGGTGCGCCACGCGCTCGATATCCTGGCTGCTGCGGGCGTGCCGGCGCAAGTGTTCAGCGATATCAAGCCCAATCCGATCGCTGATAACGTCGAGGCCGGCATCAAGGTGCTGCGCGGTGGCGGGCACGACGGCGTCATTGCCTTCGGCGGAGGCTCGGCACTCGACTGCGGCAAGGTCATCGCCTTCATGGCCGGGCAGACCCGTCCCATGTGGGACTTCGAGGACGTAGGCGACTGGTGGACACGCGCGGACCCGAAGGGCATCGCGCCGATCATCGCCGTGCCAACCACGGCAGGGACCGGCTCGGAGGTAGGGCGCGCGGGCGTCATCACCGACGAGGCCACACACACCAAGAAGGTGATCTTCCATCCGCTGATGATGCCGAAGGTGACGATCTGTGATCCGGAGCTGACGGTCGGCATGCCGACCGTGATCACGGCCGGCACCGGCATGGACGCGCTGGCGCATTGCCTTGAGGCGTACTGTGGGCGGTCCTACCATCCGCTAGCGGACGGCATTGCGGTTGAAGGCATACGGCTCGTGAAGGAGAACTTGGTGCGCGCCTATCGGGATGGAGCCGATCTGGAAGCGCGCGCGCACATGATGTCGGCGGCGGCCATGGGCGCCACGGCATTCCAGAAGGCGCTCGGCGCCATTCACGCTCTGTCGCATCCGGTCGGTGCGCTGTACGACACGCACCACGGGCTCACCAACGCGGTGTTCATGCCCTACGTGCTGGTATTCAACCGCGGCGCTATCGAGCCTAAAATCGAAAGGCTGGCAGCCTATCTCGGCCTGCCATCGCGCTTCGACGCGTTCCTGGATTGGGTGTTGAAACTGCGTGCCGACACCGGTGTGCCGCATACGCTGCGGGACCTCGGCGTCGACGACAAGCGCTTCGATCTCATGAGCAAGATGGCGCCCAAGGATCCGACCGCTGGCGGTAATCCCGTGCCGCTAGATGTGGCTGCGAGCCGTGGGTTGTATGAACGAACGTATGCGGGAAAAGTGTGAGCGTGCCACACCCACGGGTGTAATCCTCGAGGATTACACCCGTGGGTGTGCCTGCCTCTTGTGCCTAAACCCCGTCATCCCGGACCCGCATGCGTCGCGGCGGAGCCGCGGCATGCGGAAGTGGTCCGGGACCCAGACGCGGCTCCCGGCGATCGCGCGCGCCGCGATTTCTGGACACGTGCTTGGCATGTAGGTCCCATCAGAGCATCGATCCGGTTGGTCGGACCGAGACAGGGCACATGCAGACTGATCACGGGACGATCCTGTTCCAAGCGGAACAGCGAGCCACAGCGGGTTCCTGCAGGGTCGGCGCAACAGACCCGAGCCTGACTATAGGGAGACGATCATGAACAAGCCGACCTGTGCCGCAGCGGTGAAGGCGCACATGAGCAATGCCCTTCTATGGCTGGGAGTCGCGGCGACAACCCTGGGCTTGAGCACGCAAGCGCACGCCTGCAACGCCCGAGGCGAGTTTTGCGGTCGGCCCACTTGGGCCGCCAACGCTTTCTCGGGCCCCTACAATCGCGTGCCGGAGTTAGCCGTGGAGCCCAGGTATCACCAAGCCCCCCGCCCCAGCAGGCCGGAGAGGGTCGAGAAGATCGTCAAAAAGGTGGTGCCGCTCGTGAAGTTCGCCGACGGGTATGGCCGCCAGTTCGATCCCGCGAGCAGCGTGTGGTTCGACGGCAAGGGCCAGTGCTGGTGGGGCAAGGAGCAGTTCACCTTCGAGGACGGCGACTGGTACTATGGCGCCGAGGAGTGGACCGAGTTGAAGGGCGCTTGGAAGGTCGCATCCGGCCGCTCGCCCGAGCTGGTGAGCTGCGAGAGTGTTCCGTCTTTCGCCGCGAAGGCCGCCTCCATTGCGGCAAAGGCGGCAACGCAGAAGGCTGAGAACGCCGACAAGGGCGCCACCAGCCGGCCTGCGCCTGTCGCGCCGAGCCCGGCCAAGATCAAGACAGCTGAGGGCGAAACCGCCGTCACTGCACAAAAGCCGGCCGCGCCTGCCGAATGCAGGAAGTACTTCCCGAGTATCGGTCAGATGCTCACCGTTCCCTGCGCGGAATAATGGCAGGAGTAACGGCCAGCGCACGTTGAGTGTGCGTCAAAATGGGCACTGCTTGGCCCAAACTTGAGGTGTCATCCTCGGGCTTGTCCCGAGGACCCATCGAGCCGCGAGCGATGAGGAGAGCTGGATCCTCGGACCAAGTCCGAGGATGACATTCCTTCTACGCGAACTACCCCGCGATCTTCGAGAAATCCGCCACGCTCAACGTCGCCGCGCGGATCTCCGAGAGCAGCCGCAGCCGGTTCTCGCGCAGCTTGGGATCGTCGGCGTTCACCGTCACATGATCGAAGAAGGCATCGACCGGCGCGCGCAACTCCGAGAGCGCGCGCATGGCGCCGGCGAAGTTCTCCACATTGATCGCCGCCTGCGTGTCGAACTTCACCTTGGCGATGGCCGCGGCGAGGCCCTTTTCCTCCGGCGCCACCAGCAGCGCGCCGTCCGGCGTACCGGCGTGGCTGCGCTTGTCCTTCTTCTCCTCGATGATGAGGATGTTGGCCGCGCGTTTGACGCCCGCCAGCAGGTTGGCGCCGTCGTCGGTTTTCAGGAACTCCGCCAGCGCCTCGACCCGCTTGACGATCAGCGCCAGGTCGTCCTGCCCGCCCAAAGCGAACACCGCGTCGATCAGATCATGCCGTGCGCCCTTCTCGCGCAGGTGCACTTTGAGGCGATCGGCGAAGAAGGAGAGGAGGTCGTCGTAGAGAGCCTCACTCACCCTTTCAAGGGTCTCCCGAACGGGTTCACCAAATGCCGCATCTGCCAGTTTTGGTTTCGGTAAGTTGCCCTTGTATCCGTCGCGCGCAGTCCGGGTCACGCCCCACAAGTGCAACCGCAAATCGTTCTCCAGAACGATCCGGATCACGCCCAACGCCGCCCGTCGCAACTGATACGGATCACCCGATCCAGTCGGCTTCTCGCCGATGGCCCAGAACCCCACCAGCGTGTCGAGCTTGTCGGCCAGCGCCACGGCCACGGCGACCGCGTCGCCCTCGTCCACCTTGGGCACGGTGTCAGACGGCCCCTTCGGCTTGTAGTGCAGCTCCACCGCGCGCGCGATCTCGGGCTTAGCGCCGGCGGCCTCGGCGTAATAGCGGCCCATCAGTCCTTGCAGCTCGGGAAACTCGCCGACCATGCCCGACACCAGGTCGGCCTTGGCGAGCTGCGCCGCGCGTCGCGCATCCTCCGGCACCGCATCCACCGCGCCCGCGATCTGATGCGCCAGCTCGGCCACGCGCTCTACGCGGTCCCACTGAGACCCAAGCTTCTCGTGGAACGTGATGTCCTTCAGCGCCAGCCCCATCTCGTCGAGCGGCCGCTTCAGGTCCTGCTGCCAGAAGAAGCGAGCATCCGACAGCCGCGCCGCGATCACCTTCTCGTTGCCGGCGATGATCTGCTTGCCACCGTCTTTCGCGATCAGGTTCGAGACCGCCAGGAATTTGTTCGCCAGCTTGCCGGTCTTGGGATGCTTCAGCGAGAAGCACTTCTGATGCTGCTTCATGGACAGCATCAGGCATTCCGCCGGCACCTCCAGGAACGCCGCATCGAACGATCCCGTCAGCACTGTCGGCCACTCGGTTAGGCCGGCGTTCTCCATCAGCAGCGCCTCGTCCGCCACCAGCGCCAGCTTGTGCGCCTTGGCCAGCGCTTCCGCCTGCTCGCGGATCATCTCCGCGCGCTCCGACGCCGGCAGCAGCACCTTGTGGCTTTTCAGCTTTTTGCCGTAGTCGGCAAAGCCTTCGACTTTGAAGTCCTCGTTGCCGAGGAAGCGATGCCCGCGCGTCACCGCGCCCGCCTTAACGTTGCCGACTCGAAATGGCACTATTTTCCCATCGAGCAGGCAGATGACTGAGTGTAAGGGCCGTATCCACTTGATCCAGGAGCTCGCGACTAAATTGTCCCCAGCCTCTGTAGTGATGTGCTCCCCCTTCTCGGTTATGAGTGGAAGCTCGGTTGGAGCGCCCCATCGCATTGACTTCGTCCAAGGAAATCTTTCCACCACGTCCGGCACCACCTCGGCGATGATCTCGCCCGCCTTGCGCCCCGGCTTCTCGATCCTCACGACGTAGAAATCGCCCTTCCTCTCGTCGGTGACGACCTGCGCGTCCTTGATCGATTTCAGCCCCGCCGACTTCACGAAGCCCGCGATCGCCTGCTCGGGCGCGCCCACGCGCGGACCCTTGCGCTCCTCGCTGACACCCGGCGACTTCGCCGGCACATCCTCCACCACCAGCGTCAGCCGCCGCGGCGTGGCATAGGCCTGCGCAGCGCCCGTCTCCAGCCCGCGCGCCTTGAGGCCGTCCATCACCAGCCGCTTCAAATCCTCCGCCGCCCGCCCCTGCATCCGCGCCGGGATCTCTTCGGAAAACAGCTCGAGCAGAAGTTCAGCCATGGCTTAGGACCCCACAATCCGGTCCACGGTCGCCACGATGGCGAAGCGGTCGCCCAGCTCCGCCAGCGCCGCGCGATGCAGCGCTTCGGCCGAGATCACGCCGCCCAGCGGATCGGGTAGATCACGCGTGGCTGCAGCATCGGCCGCCACCGTCGTCTTGTAGCCGAGGTCGAGCGCCGCCCGCGCGGTGGAGCTGACGCACATGTGCGTCATGAACCCCGCGATCACCAGCGACGTGCGGCCCAGCACCTTCAATTCCGCATCGAGATCGGTCTGCGCGAACGCATTCGGCAACGGCTTCTCCACCACGATCTCGCCGCTCGCCGGCTGCACCGCCTCGATGATGGCGCCGCCATGTCCGTCGCGGTCGAATAGGCCGCCGGCGCGGCCCTTGTGCGCCACGTGCACGACCGGCGTGCCCGCCGCGCGTGCTTTGGCCAGCAGCTTGGCAATCGCCTCGACCGCCGGCTTCACGCCTGGCAGCGCCAGCTTGCCGTCGAGATATTCGTTCTGCGCATCGATGACGATCACCACCGACTGCGCCAGCGCCGGCGGCGTGAGATCGGCACCCGACATTTCCAGCAGTGTCTTCGGGATGCTCATGCGCCGCCTCCCTCAGTTTGCAGCCACGCCCCGCAGCAGGCCTTGGCAAGATCGCGCACGCGCAGGATGTAGCTCTGGCGCTCGGTGACGGAGATCACCCCGCGCGCATCGAGCAGGTTGAAGATATGGGAGGCCTTGATGCACTGGTCGTACGCCGGCAGCGCCAGCTTATGCCGCTTGTCATTGGCATCGGGCGCCGGCGCGCCGGCTTCCAGCAGCGCCTTGCACTCCTTCTCGGCATCGCGGAAGTGCTGCAGCAGAATCTCCGTATCGGCGTACTCGAAGTTGAAGCGCGAATACTCCTGCTCGGCCTGCAGGAACACGTCGCCATAGGTGAGCTTGCGCGCATCCTCGCGACCGTTGAAGTTCAGGTCGAACACGCGGTCGACGCCCTGCACGTACATGGCGAGACGCTCGAGCCCGTAGGTGATCTCGCCGGACACGGGGTTGCAGTCGAACCCGCCGACCTGTTGGAAGTAGGTGAACTGCGTCACCTCCATGCCATCGCACCACACCTCCCAGCCAAGCCCCCAGGCACCCAGCGTGGGACTCTCCCAGTCGTCCTCGACGAAGCGGATGTCGTGCACCTTGGGGTCGATGCCGATGCGCGCCAAACTCTCGAGGTAGAGGTCGAGAATGTCCGGCGGTGACGGTTTCATGATCACTTGGAACTGGTAGTAGTGCTGCATCCGATTGGGGTTCTCGCCGTAGCGACCATCCTTGGGTCGGCGCGAGGGCTGCACATAGGCCGCGTTCCAGGGCTTGGGGCCGAGCGCGCGTAAGGTGGTGGCCGGGTGGAACGTGCCCGCGCCCACCTCCATGTCGTAGGGCTGGAGCACCACGCAACCCTGCGCACCCCAGAACTGCTGCAGCGTCAGGATCAGATCCTGGAACGATTCTTTCGGCCTGAGCGCGGTCTGTGGTTTGGACAGACGCATGGCGGCCGGCTTGGCGGCTCTTTTCAGCATGGCTCGCAGTATAGGGGTGGGGTTGGAGCCGCGCACTATACGCAAGTGGCCGTGCGCGTCACGCGGATTGTACCGACGTGCCGCTAAGCTGTGGGCTCAGCCTCGCTGCCGCGGCCGGTAGACGCCGCTCGCGGGGTCGTACTCCAAGGATCCCAAATCCTTCTCGATCGACACCGGCCGGTGCGCCTCGGCCTCGGCGCGCTCGAGCTCTGCCTGCATTTTGCCGGCCACGCGTACGAAGGCCCGGTACCCCGCATATAGCCCTGCTCCCAGCAGGACCAGTCCGACAACATGCGGCACGGCAACCCTCCGGTGCAATTGCCCTCACAGGCCGAACCGAGACCACAACGAGCGGGTCTCGATTGCGGAAATGAGATCATCCCCCAGGGTCAGCGGCAGGGCAAGTGAACGACTGTCCATGTTTGCGGTCCCCAGCCCTGGCAGCCGCCTCAGCCGCCGCGACAGCCATCCCCCGCCTTCCATTGGAATGACCCGCAGCCGCACCTTCTCGCCATGCAACTCGTGCATGCGCGTGCGCACATCGGCGATGCCATCAATGAGACCGAGCTCCTGCGCTTTGGGGCCAGACCAGAAGGCACCCGTGAAGAGTTCGCTATCGGGCGCTTTCAGTCTCGCGCCTCGGCGTTCCTTGACGATGCCAATAAACACATCGTGCACATCGCGCTGGATGGCCTTGAGCCGCCCCACGTCCTCGGCCTTTTCGGGCAGGAACGGGTCCAGAAGCCCCTTCTGCTCGCCGGCGGTATAAACGCGCCGCTCGATGCCGAGCTTGGCGATCGCCTTCTCCAGCCCAAAGCTTGCCGAGATGACGCCGATCGATCCGACGATGGAGGAGGGGTCCGCATAGATTTCATCGCCCGCCAGCGCCAGGAAATATCCGCCCGAGGCGGCGACATCCTCGCAGAATACGTAGACGCGCTTGCCCTTCTCGGCCGCCAGCTGGCGGACGCGCTTGTAGATGAGGTGCGACTGTACTGGCGAGCCGCCCGGCGAATTGATGACGATGGCGACGGTGGGCAGCTTGGAGAGCGCAAAGGCCTTCTCGATGGCCCCGGCCGCTCCCGCGATCGACAGCCCCGGCCGTAGCGGTGTGATCATGCCGATCGGGCCCGAGAAGCGCAGTACGGGAACGGTCGGTGCGCGGGAAAAGAGGGACATCGGATCCGCTTGGCTGCTCAGTTCAATTTTCGGCTTAGTGTCCCGATCGCGAAGTTCGTCGGATCTCGCAGCAACCGCTGAACGAACTTCGCGATCGAAAGGACACTAGCAAGTTTATGATTCTAGTGTGATTCAGATCGAGAAATTCGCTCAAGAAACATGCTGCGAGCGCCAGGCGGATTTCTCGATCATCACACTAGAGCAGGGCGTGCCACGGCTGTGCCGGCGCGAGCCCGGCTCAGTTCTAGAGCGGGATCGTTCGCGATGGAAGGGTCGGTCTTATGCTTCGGGCGTCGATCTCGCGTCGGATTCCGATTACCTAATGTCGCAGGGCCGTCTCATGCGGCAGTCCCGGGATTCGATTGGAGTGGTCAGCATGGGAACTTCGCTCGCGGGTAAGGTTGCACTCGTCGCCGGCGCAACCCGGGGAGCGGGACGTGGCATCGCCGTGCAATTGGGCGAGGCCGGGGCGACCGTGTACGTCACCGGGCGCACGACGCGGGCCGAGCGATCGGAAATGAACCGGCCGGAGACGATCGAAGAGACCGCAGCTCTGGTGGATAAAGCCGGCGGCCGTGGCATCGCGGTCCAGGTCGACCATCTCGTGCCCGATCAGGTCAGGGCGCTGGTTGATCGCATAAGAGGCGAGCAGGCAGGACTGCACATTCTGGTGAATGACATCTGGGGCGCCACCCGGATGGAGTGGAATAAATCGATCTGGGAATCCTCGCTTGACTACGGCTTGCGCACGTTTCGCCTGGCCGTCGATACGCACGCCATCACCAGCCATTTCGCGCTTCCGCTGCTCATCGAGACGCCGGGTGGCCTCGTCGTCGAGGTGACGGACGGAACCGACGAATACAATGCGACCAACTACCGGGTCTCCTTCTTCTACGACTTGGCCAAGACCGCGGTGAATCGCATGGCGTTCGCGCTGGCGCACGAGCTGCAGCCCCACAGTGCGACGGCCGTATCACTCACTCCAGGTTGGCTGCGATCGGAGGCCATGCTCGACGCGTATGGTGTCACAAATCCAACTGGCGCGAGGCGACCAAGCGCCAACCCCATTTCGCCATCACCGAAAGTCCGGCGTTCGTCGGCAGGCCGTAGCGGCGCTCGCGCAAGATCCGGACGTGTCGCGCTGGAACGGCAAGTCGCTGTCCAGCGGTCAGCTCGCGAAAATCTACGGCTTCACCGACCTCGACGGCAGCCAGCCCGATGCCTGGAGGTATGTCGTAGAAGTTCAGGACGCTGGCAAGCCCGCCGACGTCACCGGCTATCGCTGAAATTGTGGCAGTTGCAACATTGCAGTCTAGGCCGGCTGCGGTGACGTAGTCAGGAAAAAGTAAGCCAAGAGCACAATGCCGATCACCACAGCCAGGGTGATCGAGATGAACAGCACCGACACCATCTGTCGCGGTCCGGTGCCCTGGCGAGCTTCGGTCTTCGTCAGCTCCGGATCGTGGCCTGGATCAAGGTCGCGCTTGGAATTTTGCATCATGTCGCCTCTCTTCGAGGCACAACGTCCGCCTGTGGCGCTGGTTCCACTATCCGGCTAGTTGTCCCGATCGCGAAGTTCGTCGGATCTTGCAGCAACCGCTGAACGAACTTCGCGATCGAAGGCCACCAGCAAGTTTATGATTGTAGTGTGATTCAGATCGAGAAATTCGCTCCCGAGACATGACGCGAACGCCGGCGAATTTCTCGATCATCACACTAGCTCCAGTGCTCCGCCGTGGCGTAGAGCCGCCTCAACCTCCGGACGAAAAGCGTTGCCGGCGTCGTGCAGCACGAGCCCCGGCAGCAGTGTCATCGGTGCGCGGCTGCCCTTGATGCCCTGTACGATGACCCGGTTCGCCGCCGCACCTGCGCGCGGAAAGATGGGAAACACCTTGAGCGCGCCGAACCGTCCCTCGAAGGCGCCGAGCAGCGCTCCCAGCGCGTCGGCACGATGAATGACAGTGGCGGTGGCTCCCGCCGCAGCCGCCGTTGCCAAAAACCTCACCCACGCATCGAGATCCCCGCCGTCCATCTGATGTGCGCCGGCCTTCAGCCGGTCGGGCGGCACTGTCCCGCGTCCGGCAGCTAGATAGGGCGGGTTGGCGAGCACGTGCGCGAAGGCTGCCGGCATCAGCTTCGTTCCGTCCGCCGCCACATTGAACGCGCTGCCGCCCGCTGCGACATCGGCAGTCACGACGGCAACGCGCTGGGAGAGATCATTGCGCTCAGCATTCTCTACTGCCAGCGCCGCCAGCTCGGGCTCGATCTCGACCAGAGTGACAAGCGCATCCTGCACACGTGCAGCCACGCACAGCCCAGCCACGCCGACACCAGCCCCGGCGTCGAGCACGGTTTCGCCAGCTCCTGCACGTACGGGTGTCGCCGCCGCCAGCAGGACAGCATCGAGCCCGGCCCGATAACCGGTCCGGGGTTGCAGGATGCTGAGCTTGCCGCCGAGGAAGGCGTCCTCCGTGACATCGGCTGCCGTTCGTGTACGTGCGTCGGCGGACACGGAATTTGGATGTGGTCGGGCTGTGTGTCCATGGCCCGCGAGCCACCCGGCGAGACCTGCGTCGGCCAGAATGCGGCGCGCCGTCTCGGCATCGTCGTCGCCGACGAGAACGCGACGCGGGAAGATTCCGATCGAGCCTTCCACGATGCTCATGTTCACGTCGGCCACGTGCAGGGCGATGCCTGCCTCCTTGAGCAGAGCCTCCACATAGCTGACCAGGACCGGATCGGTGGTCTCGAGAATGCTGCGCATGCGCCCTAAATGTGCGGCCAGGAACGACTTGACCCCATGCAAGCCTGCAGTATATCCGCTGGAGATAGCAACGACTTCGGGAAATGTGCCTTGGGTGTCGTCATTCCGCTCGACGAAGCGCGCGACCCGTCTGCCGGCTTGCAGCCTCTGCTCGAGCTGGTGGCCGGGGACATGGCGTCCGTCAACCGCCTCATTCTGGACAAGGCCGTCTCCGACGTCGACCTTATTCCTAAGCTCGCCCACCATTTGATCGATTCGGGTGGCAAGCGCCTGCGCCCCATGCTGACCATCGCCTCGGCCAAGCTTTCTGGCTATGCCGGGCAGGGTCACGTCAAGCTCGCCGCTGCCGTCGAGTTTATGCACACGGCGACCCTGCTGCACGACGACGTGGTCGACGAGAGCGACTATCGGCGTGGTAAACCCTCCGCGCACATGGTCTGGGGTAACCAGGCCAGCGTGCTGGTCGGTGATTTCCTGCTGGGCCAGGCCTTCCGCATGATGGTCGATGTCGGCTCGCTGCCCGCGCTCAAGATCCTCTCCAATGCCGCCGCCGTCATCGCCGAAGGCGAGGTGATGCAACTCGCAGCCGCCAAGAACACCTCCACCACGGAGGACGAGTATCTGGCCATCATAGATGCCAAGACGGCCGCCTTGTTCTCGGCCGCTGCCGAGGTCGGGGCGGCCGCTGCCGGCCGCTCATCCGCCGAACAGGCGGCACTCCGGTCCTACGGCCGCAACCTCGGCATTGCCTTTCAGCTCGTTGACGACGCGCTCGACTATTCGGGCGACAGCCTGCGGCTCGGCAAGTCCGTCGGCGATGATTTTCGCGATGGCAAGATTACGCTGCCGGTGATCCTGTGCTTCCGGCGCGGCAGCGACACGGAGCGCCAGTTCTGGACGCGCACACTGGCAGAGGGCGACATCAAGGACGGCGATCTCGAGCACGCCATCGGGCTCATGCAGAAGCACAAGGCAATCGAGGCCACGCTCGGACGCGCGCGCCACTACGGCGCCATCGCCCGTGATGCGCTGGCGATCTTCCCCAATTCCGTCCCGCGCAGCGCCTTGTCCGATGTGGTAACGTTCTGCGTCAACCGCACCCACTGAGCTGCCAGACTGCCATCCCATGCTGAGCGAGCATGCGAAGCGCTGCCGGATCGAGTCCGTGACTATGCAACCTTCCGTCGTGATCGTCGGGCGGCCCAATGTCGGCAAGTCGACGCTTTTCAACCGGCTCACCGGCCGGCGCTCGGCGCTGGTGTCGGACATGCCGGGGCTGACCCGCGACCGCCGCGAGGCCGAGGCCGAGATTGGCGGCCACGCCGTCACGCTCGTCGACACCGCCGGGCTCGAGGACGCCCCGACCGGCTCGATCGCGGCGCGCATGCGGGCACAGACCGAAGGCGCGATCCGCCTGGGCGATGCCGTGCTGTTCGTGTTCGACGCGCGCGAGGGCATCACTCCGCCCGACGTCGCTTTCGCCAGGTTGGCGCGGGCTTCGGGCAAGCCGGTTGTCCTGGTCGCCAACAAGTGCGAGGGCCGCGCCGGCGCGGACGGCTTCTACGAGGCGTTTCAGCTCGGCTTCGGCGAGCCGGTCGCCGTCTCGGCCGAGCACGGCGAGGGTATCGGTGACTTGGAGAGCGATCTGCTGGCCGCGCTGGGTCTCGAAGCCAAAGTGCGCCGTCGGCGCCGGGACGCGGACGGGGTGGAGTCCGAGCCGGAGCCCGAGGCTCCAAATACGGAGCAACGTGCGCTGCGCGTGGCCATCGTCGGGCGGCCCAACGCCGGCAAATCCACGCTCGTCAACGCCATCCTCGGCCAGGAGCGCATGATCACCGGACCCGAGCCGGGGCTGACGCGCGACTCCATCGCCAGCGACCTGGAATGGGGCGGGCGCACCATCCGCCTGTTCGACACGGCAGGCCTCCGGCGCAAGGCGCGCATTACCGAGACGGCGGAGAAACTGTCTGCCAGCGATGCCGTGCGCGCCATCCGCTTTGCCGAGGTCGTCGTGCTGCTGATCGATGCTGAGCGTCCGCTCGAGCATCAGGATCTCACCATCGGCGACCTCGTCACCGAGGAAGGCCGCGCGCTGGTGCTCGCCGTCAACAAGTGGGACCTCGTCGAAGACAAGCAGAAGATGTTGCGCGAGCTGCGTCGCGATGTGGCCGAGAGGTTGTCGCAGGTCCCGGGTGTGCCGCTCGTCCCCATATCTGCGCTCTCGGGCCGCGGTATCGACAAGCTGATGCGTGCCGTCATCGAGGTGCGTGACACCTGGAACAAGCGCGTCTCCACCTCCGATCTCAATCGTTGGCTGCAGGAGGCGCTTGAGCGGCACACGCCGCCGGCGGCGAAAGGGCGGCGGGTCAAGATCCGTTTCATGACCCAGCCCTCGACCCGGCCCCCGACGTTCGTGGCGTTCTGCTCGCAGCCGGACGGACTGCCCAAGGCTTACGTGCGCTATCTCGTCAACAGTCTGCGCGAGGCGTTCGATCTCCCCGGCGTCCCCATCCGCTTCAACCTGCGCAAAGGCGAGAATCCTTACGCCAACCGCGAGCGCCAGCGCCGCTAAATCTCCACCACCTGTCCCGGCCGCATGGCGACGAAGCGCTCCGATTTGATGCCGCGCGCGACCAACGCCTCGGCCAGCGCGGCCGCCGGCGCATCGTGCGCCTCGGTGGTGAGCCGGAACGTGCCCCAGTGATGTCCGAGCGCTTGCGCCGCGCCGCTGAGCTCGAAGGCCGCAACGCTGTCCTCGGGGTTCATGTGCTGGCTCATCATGAACCAGCGCGGCTCGTAGGCGCCGATCGGTAGCAGCGCCAGACGGATGCCCGGATGCGCCTCGGCCACGCGCCGGAACGTGCCGCCGTCACCGAAACCCGAATCCCCCACTGCATAGATTTTTCCCATCGGCGTGGCGATGACGAAGCTCGCCCACAGCGCGTGCATGCGGTCGCGCGCACCACGTGCCGACCAGTGCTGCGTCGGCACCGCCATCACGCTGACAGCGCCTGAGAGATCGATGCGATCGCCCCAGTCCACTGTGCGCACGTCGAGGTCGGGGATCTCGGTCTTGAGGATCGTGTCGTTGCCGAGTGGCGTCACGACGAGCGGGCGGTCGCGCATCCAGAGCCGCGCTATCGTCGGCACGTCCATGTGGTCGTAGTGGTTGTGGGTGATCAGGATGGCGTGGATCTTGGGCAGAGCGTCGAAGGCAATGCCCGGTGGGTTGATCCGCCGCGGACCGGTGAAGGAGAACGGGCTCGCCATATTCGACCAGTGCGGGTCGATCAGGATGTTGAGTCCGGCCGTTTGGATCAGCCAGCTTGCGTGCCCGACGAACGCCAGCCGTGCCCTGTTTGTGCCGCTCGTCGGGGGTGGTGTGTCCGTATGAGGGCTCGGGAAGGCGGCCGGCCAGGCGATCCAATTTTCCATCGCATAGAGGCGCAGCACTTGGTCCAGCCCCTTGGGCGATTTGCCGCCGGGGTTGAAGAAGCGCTCGCCGTCGAAGTGGTCTGAGACCGGCCCGCGATAGTAGGCGTTGGCCCGCCGCGGCAGCAGCCAGGCGGCGCCGCCCACGACCGGCACGACGGCGGCTGCGAGCATCTTCAGGAGGCGCCGGCGCGTGGCCATTTTCTCGAGTCCTTCAGCTATCCGTGTATAGGCACTTGGTTGTCACAAGCCTGTAACAGGAATCCGGCTTTGCTCCGGCATGCAAGAGAAAACGAGCCGGGGATTTGCCAGCGTGTTTCCGGAGCCGGAGGCGGCGCGCTACCGCGCCATTTTCCTGTCTGACGTCCATCTCGGCACACGGTCGGCGCAGGCTGACGCCCTGCTGGATTTCCTCAAGTATACGGAAGCCGACGTCATCTATCTCGTTGGCGACATCGTCGACTTCTGGCGCGTCCGGCGCGGCCCGTACTGGCCCCAGCCGCACAACGATGTGCTGCAGAAGCTGCTGCGCAAGACGCGTAAGGGCACGCACATCGTCTTCATTCCCGGCAATCACGACGAATGCCTGCGCGACTACTGCGGTGCCCATTTCGGCGGCATGGAGATCTGCCGCGAGGCCGTCCACACCACTGCGACGGGCCGCCGCTACATCGTCATGCACGGCGACGAGTTCGACGTGGTGGTGCGCTATGCGCGCTGGCTGGCCTTCCTCGGCGACCGCGGCTACGAGCTGGCCTTGTGGACGAACCGGCCGCTCAATTGGGTACGTCGGCACCTGGGCTTCGGCTACTGGTCGCTGTCCGCCTTCCTCAAGGCGCGCGTCAAGAGTGCCGTGGCCTTCATCGGCGAATACGAGGAGGCGCTGGCCGACGTGGCGCGGCGTCACCAGGCTGATGGCGTCATCTGCGGCCACATCCATCACGCCGCTGACCGGCGCATCGGCGCCATCCACTACCTCAATACCGGCGACTGGGTCGAGAGCTGCACGGCCATAGCCGAGACCCGCGCCGGCGATCTCACCGTCATCCGCTGGCACGATGTCATGCGCACGCGCGCCGGCGCGGAAGTCCCTGTCGGGATCGAGGCGGCGGCGTGAGGCCGGATCGCATACGGAGAGGCGCCCGATGACGACGTCCGCGGGCCTGCTGGCCCGGCCCAGTGCCGATCTGCTGCGTGACGCGGTCCACCGCAATCGCGCGCTGAGCCTCGAGGGCGCTCTGGAGCGCCTCTTTACGTTTGCTTTCTCCAAGCTCGTCTATGCCCAGATCTGGGAGGACCCGGTCGTCGACATGGAGGCGTTGGAGATGGGGCCGCAGACGCGGCTCGTCACCATTGCCTCGGGCGGCTGCAATGTGCTGAGCTATCTCACGGCTGACCCGGCCCGCATCTTTGCCGTCGATCTCAACGCCGCGCATATCGCCCTCAATCGGTTGAAACTCTGTGCCGCGCGTAGTCTTCCCGATCACGCCGCCTTCCATCGTTTCTTCGGCGCGGCGGACGATCCGCGCAACGTGGCAGCCTATGAGCGCTACCTGCGGCCCCAACTGGGCGAGGCGACGCGGCGCTATTGGGACGGGCGCGGCGTGGTTGGGCGACGGCGCATCGCCATGTTTGCGCGTGGCTTCTACCGCCACGGGCTGCTCGGCCGGTTCATAGGGTTTGCACATCACATCGCGCATCTGCACGGGGGCGATCCGCGCGCCATGCTGGTGGCGCGTTCGCGCACTGAGCAGCGCGAGACCTTCGAGCGCGTGCTGGCTCCGCTGTTCGAGCGCGGCATCGTGCGCTTTATCCTCGATCATCGCATCTCGCTCTATGGTTTGGGGATCCCACCGGCGCAGTATGAGGCCCTCAAAGAGGGCTCGCGCATGTCGGAGGTGGTGCGCGGCCGGCTGGAGCGGCTCGCCTGCGACTTCGACATCAAGGATAACTATTTTGCCTGGCAGGCCTTCAACCGCGGTTATGCGCCGGATGAGACTGGACCGCTGCCGCCGTATCTGCAGCCAGTCAATTTCGAGACCGTCCACACGCGGGCCGGCCGGGTCGAGCTGCATCAAACGTCCTTTACGGATTTTCTGGAGCGGCAGCCCGCAGCCAGCCTCGACCGTTACGTTCTGCTCGACGCCCAGGATTGGATGTCGCCAGAGGCGCTGACACGGCTGTGGAGCGAGATCACGCGCACGGCTAGGCCCGGCGCCCGCGTCATCTTCCGCACTGCGGCGCCTGCAACGCTGCTGCCCGGCCGAATTTCCGACGCGCTGCTCGCGCGCTGGCAATACGAGGAGCGCCGATCCGGTGACCTGACGCAACGCGATCGCTCTGCCATCTACGGTGGTTTCCACCTCTACGTCCTGGAGGGCGGCGCGCCATGATCCTCGTCAGCTCGGCCGCGGCCGGCATGGACCGCCACTATCGCTATCAGCGCTTCGTCTACGATCTGACACGTCGGCACTACCTGCTCGGTCGCGATACGCTGATCGGGGGTCTGGTGCCACCGGACGGCGGCAGTGTGCTGGAGATCGGCTGCGGCACTGCTCGCAATCTCATTCACGCG
Organism: uncultured Alphaproteobacteria bacterium; assembly: GCA_963806735.1. Taxonomy (GTDB): domain Bacteria; phylum Pseudomonadota; class Alphaproteobacteria; order Rhizobiales; family Hyphomicrobiaceae; genus CADEFX01. Next base: position 60,969 of record CAWEBE010000061.1, read on the forward strand.
GCGCGCCGCTATCCTGATGTGCATCTGTTCGGCATCGACATTTCCGCGGCCATGCTCGAAACCGCGGGCAAGCACGTGGCGGCGGCGGGTCTTGCCGGGCGCATCCGTCTGGCCCAGGACGACGCCACCACGTTCGACACCGAAGCGACCTTCGGTATCGGCCGCTTCGACCGCATTTTCGTGTCCTATGCCCTGTCCATGATCTCCGGCTGGCACGACGTGCTGGATCGGGCAGCCGGTGCTCTGGCCCCGCAGGGCTCCCTCCACGTCGTCGACTTCGGCCGTTGCGAGGGGTTGCCGCGTCTGGCGCGGTCGGCGCTCCATGCGTGGCTTGGGTGGTTTTCCGTGACGCCGCGCCAGGACCTCGGGGCTGTCGTGCAAGCGACGGCCGCGCGGCACGAGCTCGACGCGTTCTTCACCCCGCTCTATCGCGGCTATGCCGCCTACGCCGTGCTGACGCGGCGCTAGTGTCCCGCTCGTCTCGCATAGGACCCGTTGGACGGCGGACTTTCAGTCTGGAGCGCTGAAACCACCGCAGCAATTCACGGTCGCGGCACGTTTCGAAATGCCGCCTGGAAAAGCTTCAGATCGCCCGGCGCCAGCTTGCTCTCAAGCTGTTGCGCCTCATTGTAATGCCGGCGATGTCCTTCCTGGTCGCCGGCACAGTGAAGCGATGCCGCCATCGCAGCGTGCGCGAAAGCTCTTTCCCAGTCTTTGGACTGCGTCTCGGTGAAATATCTCAACGCGCGACCCGCTGCATCGACTGCAAGTGCCGCCGCCCCGGCCCGCGCGAGCGCCCACGACAACAATAAGTCTGCATGCGCAATATTGCCCGCAGTGCCAATCTCACTCCAGTGAAAGGATGCCGTTCCTGCGAGACGCACGAGAGCCAAACATTCGCTCGCGGCGAGATCGGGCTTCTCGATCAGGTCCCAGGCAGCGTCGTTGCACTGCGATGCGATGCGCTTCTGCATTTCGGGGCCTGAGGGCGAGGCGTCGCTCATGGTTCACCGTGCTGGTTGCGGCATCGACAGGGTGCCCATCGTCACCGATTTGTTGACGAGAAGCGGATACAATACGTGCGCGGCCTTGTCGAGACAGACCGGTGTGCCGGTCCACGTCCCAGTCCGAAACGCAAATCGCAGCCAGCCGATCTGCTTTGGTCCTCACCTCTATCGTGCGCGCAACCGCATCGAGAGGTTCTTCAACAAGATCAAGCATTGCCGGCGTATCGCCACTCGATACGACAAACTCGCGGCCAATTACCTGGCATTCGTCTAGCTGGCATCAATCCGCCTCTGGCTACAAATTTATGAGTTCATGACCCAGAGCGCGATCGTCTCACATGGAAGCACTGCCGCTTCCATGTGAGACGATCGCCCTCTAAAACGTTAAGTGTAGAGCAGGATTCACGCTTCGGCCGATACGCCTCGATTGGGGCAAAGTGATCCAATCCGAAGCGATCCTGCTCTAGGCTTCAAGGCAGAACGCGCGCGCCGCGCTGACAGCACTCGGGAACGCCGCCGCGATAGACGCAGTCATACACGGCATGCTGCATCGCCTGTTGCGGCGAGGGCATGTTGTGCGCGGTTCCGGTCGCGCCCGTAATCCCGCAATAGGCCTGAGCCGAATAGCCGCGCGGCGGAACATTCGGCTGGGCCACGCCGTACATGGCGTCGAGCGCCTGGCGAATCTGGCAATCGTTGAGGCCGCGGCGCTGCAGAGCCTCGATATCATTGCGGCCGATAGACACTGACGCCGCTGGGGGAGCGGAGGGTGCGCCAGACTTGGCGCCGCCCTTGAGCTTGTCGACGAAGTATTCCGCAACCAAGCCACCGGCCCTTTCGGCCGCGCCGGCGGTCAGCGGTTTGCCGACGAATTCCCAGATTTTCTTGGCACAGGCTACGACAGCGCCACCCTGAGCGTTGGCTTGTGCCGGGGTAAAGGCGAGAGCCAAAGCGAGCCACATCGATGCAAGGTGCCGCGCAAGCCTCATGTGTGTCCCCCGAACGACAAAAAGTCGATGACGGATCAGTTTGCCAGCTCTGCAGAAAACAAGAAAGATGCCGACGCTGTTGACTGTGGGTCAGCTTGAACGCTCAGGTGCGTCGCCTTAGAGTCCTGATGTCAGCACAAAGGCAGTCTCGGCCATGTCGCTTCATGTAAAGCAGCAAGTCTCCACCACGGAGATCATGATTGGCGCCATTGCGGGGATGCTGGCGGGGCTCGGGCACATCGCGGTTGGAGCCTCGTCGCCGATTCCAGGATCGGCGGCCTTGCTCACGCGCGCGCAGTCGAACGGCAGGACGCGGGTGTCGGTGCTGGGCAGCCGCGACAACAACCCGTTCACCGACGGCGGGCGCGAGCTGTTCGATTGTGCCGGGCAGGGGCGGATCGACGCTTTCTTCCTGTCTGGCGGACAGATCGACGGCGCCGCTAACATCAACCTCGTCGGCATCGGCGACCTCGACGTTTACCCGCGCGCGCAGGCGCGCTTTCCGGGCTCGTTCGGGTCGTCCTATCTCTATTTCGTGGTGCCGCGGGTGATCCTGTTCCGCGAGGAGCACACGCCGCGCACGCTGGTAGAGAAAGTCGATTTCGTCAGCGCGCCGGGCACGTCGCCGCCGGACGTCTACAGGCCCGGCGGACCGCATGCGCTGGTGACGAGCCTGTGCGTGTTCTCGTTCGATCGCAAGCGCGGACGCTTCACGCTGGCGAGCGCGCATCCGGGCGTGACGGCCGAGGACGTGCGCGCGGCGACCGGCTTCGATTACGACGCGCCGGCGCGCGTGCCGGAAACTCTGATGCTCGACGCAGCGAGCCTCGAGCTGCTGCGCACCAAGGTGGCGCGCGAGGTGGCCGAGACCTATCCCGCGTTTGCGAAGCGGACGTGGAGCGTGTAGGCGCTACCGATAGCGCGCGTCGACGCAGCGCTCGCCGTTCCAGAAGCGATACGTGCCGCAACCGTTGCGTCCGAACGGGCGGTCGATGGTGTAAACATTGCCGTAGGCGTCCACGCGTGGAACAAATATGCGCGGCGCATCATTCGGATCGTAGCGATAGACGGGCGGAACATCGTCACCATAGTAATAGTCGTCCGTAACCTGGGCGGACGCGGTTCCACCGCTGAGAGCCGACACCGTCAGGGCCAGCGCTGGCGCGAAGAGGGCAAATCTGCGCATGTCTCTCTCCTGCGTGAATTGAACTTTGGACGACAACCCATTCGAACGGCGGCTCGTTCCAGCGCGCATGTCGCGACGTGTCGAACCGCCGACGGTTGCCAGCACAGCCGATCCTGTGGCAACGATGCGATGCGAACGTCAGGGACGGAGCGATACCGATGGCCGGGCAGGCACAGAAGGCGGGCGGCGGCGCGCTGGCCGGGATCAAGGTCATCGACCTGTCGCGCGTGCTGGGTGGCCCATTCGCCACGCAGTTGCTCGGGGATCACGGCGCCGATGTCATCAAGCTCGAGCCGCCACAAGGCGACGAGGTTCGCGACTGGGGCCCGCCGTTCATTGGTGACGACGCTTCCTACTTTATCGGCATCAACCGCAACAAGCGCTCGGTGGGGCTCGATCTTGGCAAGCCGGAAGGGCGCGCGGTGCTGCTGAAGCTGCTCGACGGCGCTGATGTGCTGATCGAGAACTTCAAGCCCGGCTCCATGGAGGGCTGGGGCATCGGCTACGACGTGCTCAAGCAGCGCTTTCCGAGGCTGATCTACTGCAAGATCTCTGGCTTCGGTGCGGAGGGGCCGCTCGGTGGCTTTCCCGGCTACGATGCCATCGTCGGCGCCATGGCCGGGCATTACAGCGTCAACGGCTCCCCGAAGTCGGGGCCCATGCGCATGGGTCTGCCGGTGGTCGACATTTCCACGGGCCTCTATTCGGTGATCGCCATCCTGATGGCGATGCACGAGCGCAACCAGTCCGGCCAAGGTCAGTTCATCGACACGGCGCTCTACGACAGCGCCATGAGCTTGATGCACCCGCACTTCGCCAACTACTTCCTATCCGGCAAGGTGCCGAGCCTCACCGGCAACACGCACGGAAATCTGGCGCCTTACGGTATGTTCCCGACGCGCACCTGCCGGGTGATGATCGGCGCCGGCAACAATCGTGCGTTCAAGCGCGTGTGCGAGGAGCTGGGTGTACCTGGTCTTGCCGACGATCCCCGCTTCAAAAGCAACGGCGACCGCCTGGCCAACCGCGACGCGCTGAACGCCATCATCTCCGACAAGCTGGCGGTGGTCGACGGCATGGAATTTGCGCTCAAGCTGCTCAGGGCGGGCCTGCCGTGCGGGCCGGTGCTCGACACGGCCCAGGTGCTGGCACATCCGCACGCGGCCGCCCGCGGCATGGTGGTGGAGAAGGACGGATACAAAGGCACCGGCACGCCGATTAAGTTTTCGCGCACACCGGGCAGCGTGAAGTCGCCGCCGCCGCGCTTCTCCCAGCATACACGCGAGGTGCTGAAGGAGCATGGCTTCGACGATGCCGCCATCGAGAAGCTGACGGCCGCCGGCGTGCTGGTCGAAAAGCGGCGGGTGTGACCGTTGAGCAGTTCGGCGCGCCGCCTTGTCGTCTGCAGTACAGCCCTCCTCGCGGCCCTGACAGTGGGCGTGGTTGAGCCGGTTTGCGCGCAGCGCATCGATCCGGACCTCGAGGTGAAGCTGACGCCGCAGCAGGCAGCGGCCTATCGTGAGCACCTGCGGGCGCGCGCCACCTATGACGAGAACCTCGACGCCTATTGGAGCGATGTGGAGCTGAAGCGGGAAGGCCGCAGGCGCAAGCGCGCCGAAGGTCAGGCGTACAAAGCAACTGACTACATCCAGCAGCAGCCGCCGAAGTACACGGGGCCACCTGTGCCGCCTGAGGTGGCGAAAATCATCGCCGGCCTCAAGCTGCCCGAGGAGGAGGGGGACGAACGCGCAACCGTTGTGGACTTTCTGAGCCAGGCCAAGACGCATTACAGTTTCGTGCCGGAGCGCACGACGGAGCGCGAGTTCAAGCGGCGTTACGCGACGGAAGCGCTGGCTGTCGGCTTGAGCAAGATGCAGGTCGTGCGCGTCTACGCCCTGGAGACGGGCGGGCGCGGCACCTTCGACATGCAGTCCGGCATCGACCCAGACACCAAGCAAGGCAAGCCGATCTCCTCGGCGCTGGGCTATGCACAGCTTCTCAATGCCAACAGCATCGATGTACTGGTGCGATACGGTGGCGATTTCGTCGAGCGGCTGAAGGCCATGGCGGCCCAGGCCAAGGGTGACAAGAAGCGCGTGGCAGCGCTCAATGCCAGGATCGCAGCAGTCGGCCGCATGCATCGGGCCGCACGCTCGGTGCCGAACGAGTGGAGCCAGCATGTGCGTTTCAGCAGCACGCCGCGCGGTCTCGGCATTCACGCGCTGAACATGGATGCCGATATCGGGCCGTGGCTGCAGGTGATGAAGCTGAAAGATGTTCTGGAGACGGCGGTCAGGGCCGGGCTCAGCAATCCGAGCGGCGCTGAGCTGGAGATGATGAATCTCGCCGGCCCACGCACGGGCCTGGAGATGATGGAGCCGGTCGGCCGCGGCATGCCGACGACGAACTTCTTCAGCCGCAAGGGCTACTACCGCAACACCATCGTGCGCGACCGCACCGGCGCGGAACTGCTGGCGGCACTGGACGAGCGCATGGCCGTGCACCTCACGAAACCAGGCTCGATCGAGTTCATCACCGTGTTCGACGAGGTGATGCGCGAGCAGCGCGGGGCGCAGTAGGGAGCTTTTCGGCGCTTGCATCCACGCGCTGCATGAATGCGGTGGCGCCGGCGGGCGCGCGCACCTTGCCCTCGGTGATGAAGTAGACGAACACGTCGCGTGGCGTGGTCTTGGGTTTGTGCTCGGTATCCATCAGCGGCAGGTCGTCCGGTTGGCCTCCCTCGGCCCAGACCTGCGAGCGCTTGGCCCAGGCGCCGAGGTCCTTGGGCGGATAGCAGGTTTCGATCTCGTCCTTGCCTTTCTGCAACCGTGCGTAGACGAAATCGCCGGTGACATCGGCCATAGCCGGGTAGGTGGCGTGCTCGGCGAACACGACGGGGATCGAGAACTGGCGCAGGAGCGCGGCGAATGCCGGCGTGCGGAAGGAGTCGTTGCGCACCTCGACGGCATGGCGCAGCGCGCGGTCGCTGATCTTTCGCGGCAGCAGCTCCAGGAACTTGCCGAAATCTGCCTCGTCGAACTTCTTGGTGGGCGCGAACTGCCAGAGGAGGGGGCCGAGGCGGTCGCCGAGCTCCAGCGGCCCCGAGTTCGAGGAAGCGCTGCAGAGAGTCGCCCGCCTCCGCCAGCACGCGGCGGTTGGTGACGAAGCGGATGCCCTTGACGGAGAACACGAAGCCGTCCGGCGTCTCGCGCGCCCAGCGGGCGAAGGTGGCGGGCTTCTGCGTGCTGTAGTAGGTGCCGTTGATCTCGATGGTGGGCAGGTGCGTGCTGGCATACTCCAGCTCGCGGGCGTGCGGGAGGCCGTCGGGATAGAACACGCCGCGCCAGGGCTCGAACGTCCATCCGCCGATCCCGGCCCTGATCTGTCCACTCTTAGGCATGATTACCTGCGGTGTTGAACGCTTGCGCTCGACAGTCATTTCGACCGCGCCGACGCGAGCCGTCAAGCACGAACGGAGTGGGCCGGCGCGAGCGGAAGCGTCTTAAGTGCGGTGCTTCAGCGCCGTGTATTCGTGCTCGGTGAGACCGTAGGTCCAGGCGACGGCCTGGCGGGCGGAGCGCACGGTGGGCGGCACCTGCAGGAAATATTGTTTGTAGGTGCCGTCCGGCTCGGGAGTGCCGTTCTGCACCTGCACGGCGGCCCAGGCATCCCAGGCGGTCCAGCTCTTGGTCCAGAGCATGCCGGTGTCGTCCTCCGAGACACAATAGGCATCGCCCTCTCGGATGAAGCGTTCGGGTGTCATGATGTCGATCATGCAGCGGCGCACGATGGCGTCGCGCTCGCGGTCGATGCGGCTCGCGGTAATCTCGTGCGGGCGCTCGATCATCCAGGATGGAATCACCACGCCTTTCCAAGCGTAGATCGACCAGCCATCGGCGAAGGCAATGGCCGGGCCCTTGCCGTTGTGCAGGCGTCCGCGCTCGTCGGTCTCGAGCACATTGTGGCGCTCCACCAGCCAGCACACGCGCCGGTGTGGGATGACCCAGCCGATATTGGCAGCCATCCGGCACAGGGCCATAACGCGTTCGGTCTGCCGCGTGAGGCCGCAGGCTTCGTTCAGATACTCGAAGATGCCGAGCGAGGCGGCATCGTGCTGGCTGAAGCTGCTGTCGCGGAAGCTCGCCTCCATCCAGCGTGGCAGCATTCTGCCCCTGAGCCGGCGCACCATCGAGCGAAACAATTCAAATCGCTGGCCGCGTGCCAGCGGGTCATGCAGCGTCACGGCTGTGGTCACGGCAGTGCTGACAGGATTGGTCGGGTGTGCACGGAAGGTGGCGGCAATGCGCGTGCGCACTTGCCCGCTGACGGAGCCATCCACAGCGTACGCCGCATGGCGCACAATCGCATCGACAAGTTGAGACTTCACGTTGTCGCCGGCTGCGGACAGGCCGGTATCGGCGCAGGACCGCGCAACATCGACGGGCCCGTCGCACCAGATGATGCGCTCGGGCGCCGCTAGCCCCGCTGCGCGGTAGGCAGCGATGGCTGCTGCCTCGGCGGCAGCTCGGTCCGCACGAGCCGTGCTCATGCGGACCCGCTCCCAGCGGGCGTGGTACTGCGGGAGAAGAGCTAGCTGTTCGGGCGAGAGCCGGCTGAGCTCAATCCGCGACAACGCGCGCTTCCTCCGGGTCGAGCTCGCGCTGGCGACGAACGCGGTACGTCCCCTGCGGCAGCTCGAGAGCCGCGTGCTCCTGATGGGCAACCCGGGCGGTAGCGTCGGCGACCGTCAGGTGTCCCAGATAGAGGCCACGGGGAATGTCGCGCGCCAATGCGTCATCGCGGAAGAAGGAGACGCGTCCAGAGACCGTGTGGCTGTGGCCTGTGAGCTCCCCCTCGGCAAGAACGACAGCGCAGTTGGCGGCGGGGGGAATGGGTTTGCCGGATATGTCGCTCACCCGCTCAATCAGCAGATCGCCCTGCGCATACAGCTCTCTCATGGAATGGACTCCTCACCACGTGCTGAGTACAACGCAACGCAAGAACACGGTTCTGGTTCCGCTGCGTAGATTTGTATTTTGGGAGTGGCATACGCGCGTACAACCCCCTCTTTGCCGTTGCTTGCAATTTCATCGATTGGCTCCTGGTATGGCCTGGGAAGTGAGCACCCCTGCGGTGCAGCAAGCACATGCGGAGTTCACAACCGGCCGCCGGAGGGGTAGGATCGAATATTCTTCGCTGCGGAAGCGGCCCCGCGCAATGCTGTGCGGAGCTGACTTGGGACTGTGCCTCTTCGCGACCCGCGGGTCAGAAAATCCTGCGTTTCGCCAGATCGTGACGTCCCTGTTTATTTCGGGTGGTACTGCCGGGCAGGTGCCATGGTTCAAGGACTGCAGTGCGTCAGCGCGTCCCTGAAAGAATCTCGGCAAAGCCTTTTCTTGAGCATCAACCGATCGATTGACGACTGGCAGGCCGCGCTGACTTACACCTGCCCCTGCGTCCGCCTTTTTTGGTGAAAGACCTGACGGCACAAACAACGCCTCGACTCGGTTTGAAGTTGCGCCACAGCGGTCAACATCAAATGGTGCAGTGCTAGCTCACACAGGAGGACACCATGGCGACCTGGACACCCGACCAGAGTTTCTATCCCTCGCCGCGCATGGCGATGAAGGCGGCGCCCGAGACGCTGGCCTACGTGGCGGCCTTCGATCCCGACCGCAAGACGCCCGACGCGATCGCGGTGGTCGATGTCGATCCGGAGTCAAAGACCTACTCGCAGATTGTCGGCACCACGGCGATGCCAAACGCCGGCGACGAGCTGCATCATTTCGGCTGGAACGCCTGCTCCTCGTGCCTGTGCCCCAACGCGCCGCATCCGCACATGGAGCGGCGCTATCTGGTGGTGCCGGGTCTGCGCTCCTCGCGCATTCATATCCTGGACACCAAGCCGGACCCGAAGAACCCCAAGATCGTCAAGGTGATCGAGCCAAGCGAGGTCGCCGACAAGGCCGGCTATACGCGGCCGCACACCGTGCATTGCGGACCGGAAGGCATTTACGTCGCCGCGCTCGGCAATCGCGAAGGCAAGGGGCCGGGTGGCGTATTCCTGATGGACGCCGAGACGTTCGACGTGCGCGGCCAGTGGGAGATGGATCGCGGGCCGCAACACTTCGCGTATGACGCCTGGTGGCATCTGGGGCACGACACGATGGTCACTAGCGAGTGGGGTACGCCCGACACATTCGAGAATGGGCTGATCCCCGAGGTGCTGCTCGGCGCCAAGTACGGCCGGCGCCTGCACTTCTGGGACCTGCACAAGAGAAAGCACCTGCAAACCATCGATTTCGGCGACAAGTACCAGCTCGTGTTCGAGCTGCGCCCCGCGCACGACCCCACCAAGGCGTACGGCTTCGTCAACTGCGTGGTCAGTCTGGAGAACCTCTCGTCCTCGATCTGGACTTGGTACAAGGACGGCGACAAGTGGGCGGTGAAGAAGATCATCGAGATCCCCGCCGAGCCGGCGAGCGAGGATGATCTGCCGCCGCTGCTCAAGGGCTTCAAGGCGGTGCCACCGCTCGTCACCGACATCGACCTGTCGATGGACGACAAGTATCTCTACGTCGCCTGCTGGGGCACGGGCGACCTGCAGCAGTACGACGTCTCCGACCCGTTCAACCCGAAGCTCACGGGCAAGGTCAGGATCGGCGGCATCGTGTCGAAAGCCACGCATCCGGGCGCCAAGAACGGGGCGCTGAGTGGCGGGCCGCAGATGGTTGAGATCAGCCGCGACGGCAAGCGCGTCTACTTCACCAACTCGCTCTATGGCGCCATCGACCCGCAGTTCTACCCTGCCGGCATCGAAGGCTGGATGGTGAAGCTCGACGCCAACCCAAGCGGCGGCATTGCGTTCGATCCGAAGTTCTTCGTCAAATGGCCGAAGTCACATCGCCCGCATCAGGTGCGGCTGGAAGGCGGCGACTGCTCCTCGGATTCCTATTGCTATCCGTGAGTGGTGCGCTCCGGTTCCACAGTAGAAGCCGCTTTGGCCTAGCAGAGGAAAGCATCATGACGCTGCGCAAGTTCATCATCGAAAGAGACATCCCCAAAGTCGGCTCGTTCGAGCGTGAGCAGCTGAGGGGGGCGGCGGCGAAGTCCAACGAGGTTCTCGCCCAGCTTGGATCCGACATTCAATGGATCGAAAGCTATGTCGCCGCCGACAAGACCTTCTGCGTCTATCTTGCCAAGGACGAGGCGGTGATCCGCAAGCACGCAGAGATCAGTGGATTTCCGGCGACCAAGATCACCGAGATTCGCAAGATGATCGACCCGACGACGGCGGCAGGCTGACGCTTCTGCGGGGCAAGCATGCAACCAGGGCCGGGCTCTGACGCCGCAACGCGCGGCTGCGTCCGCGCACACCCATGTCGAAGGCCATGAGCAGCGTGCCTGTCGAGGTCTGGCCATGGCTCGCGCTGGCCGGCCTCGGGGCCTTTCATGGTCTCAATCCGGCCATGGGCTGGCTGTTCGCCGTGGCGTTGGGACTGCACCGGCAGGACCGCAGCATTGTGCTTCTGTCCCTGGCACCCATCGCGCTGGGGCATGCCGTGTCCGTGGCCGTCGTGGCGGCGGTCTTCCTCGCCGTGGGCGCGATGCTGGATCTGCACGCCGTGCGGACGGGCGCCGCGCTCGCGCTGATCGGCTGGGCGCTCTACCACTGGCGCTACGGACATCGGCACCGCGTGCGTTTCGGCATGCGCATTGGACTAGCCGGACTCGCGGCCTGGTCGTTTCTCATGGCCACAGCACACGGTGCAGGCATCATGCTGTGGCCTGCGCTGATGCCCATCTGTTTCGGAGGCATGGCGAGTGCCAATGCGGGCGACGCGTGGGCCACGGCTTTGGCCGGCGTCGGTGTGCATACGGTGGCAATGCTGACGGTGACAGGCGCGATTGCGCTGGCTGTCTATGCCTGGATCGGCGTCGAGATCCTGCGCAGTGCCTGGCTGAATCTCGATTTCGTCTGGACGCTGGCACTCATCGTCGCCGGCGTGTGGCTGTTGCTGGGCGTATAGCTGCGGCGCCATCTGGCTAGTGTGATGGTCGAGAAATTCGCCCGCGGTTCGCGGCTAGCTCGTTGCGAATTTCTCGATCGGACACTAGAATGGCGCCGCAACTGAGCTTGCTTGTGACTAGCCTTCCGGCGTCAGCCAGACATCCTCGAGGGTCTGGTAGATCATGTGGCTCGGCGACATGGTCCAGCCCTTGACACGCGAATTGATGACCACGATGCGGTGCCACCAGAACAGCGGGATGGTGTAGGCCTCCTCCAGCGTGATCTTCTCGAACTCGCGGATGTAGCGCTTGCGCTCGGTCTTATCCACCGTGCGCGCCTGCGCCAGGTAAAGCTCGTTGAGCTTCTTGTCGTCGAACTTGTTGGAAGCTGTCGTCCAACGGTCCGCCGACAGGAACTTGACGAGGCTGGTGGTCGGGTCGTCGCTGTAGTCGGTGTAGGAGTCCACGATCGCATCGAACGACTGCTGCGCCATGGTGTTGAACCAGGCAGCAGTCTCGAGCTGGCTGTGCTCGACCTTCACTCCGATCTGGCGCCACTGGTCGATGATGAAGACGCCGATGGTCGGATAGGGTGCGATGTTGCGGTTGGACAGCGTCAGCGTCAGGTTCTCGGCGCCGGCCTCCTTCAACAGGCGCCGCGCCTCCGCCCGGTTGGCCGCCATGTCGCGGCCAAAGCCCGGGAATTTTTCCAGATCGACGTTGCTCGCAGCCCATTCCCCGCCGGGCAGCATGACGCCGCCCACGTGGCGCAGCACCGAGATCTTGCCGAGTGCGTCGGCGCCGCCCCAGCGATCCAGCGCGAGTGACAGTGCACGCCGCACCCTGACATCGTCGAAAGGCTTGCGTGCCGGGTTGAAGCTGATGTCCATATGCAGCAGCCAGGGCGACTCCTGCACATTGGCGTCCTTGCCGAGATTGCCGACGATGCGATCGCGCTCGCTCGGCGAAAAGCCGCGAAATTCGGCCAGCACCTGCTTGCCGCTCAGCGCATTCTGGCTGGCGACGGCCGATGTGGTGACGGCGCGGAAGCCGTCGAGATAGGGCCGGTCCTTGCGGAAATAGTCTGCAAAGCGCTCGCCGACCCAGTGCGATCCCGCTACGTGCTCGACGAACTTGAACGGCCCCGTGCCCATCACGTTCTTGACGGGGAAATTGGGATCCTGCTTCAGGCGTGCGGCGCTGTAGATGCAGTTCCAGGGCGAGGCGAACGCGCCGTTGACGATGGAGGCGTCGATCTCCTTCATCTTGAAGACCACAGTCAGCGGATCGGGCGTCTCGATGGCGCCGATCTTGGCCAGTGAATCCTTTCGGTTCGAGACGACGCCTGTGGGCGGATTGCCGATGCGCTCGAAGCTCGCCTTCACGTCCTCGGACGTGAGCGTGGTGCCGTCGTGGAACTTGACGTTGGGGCGCAGCTTGAAGGTGAAGGTGAGCTGGTCGGGCGACGCGCTCCAGCTCTCTGCCACGTCGGGAACGACGTTCGGATACTTTCCGGTCTCGAAGCGCAGCAGGGTCGAGTAGTGCGGAGCGACCCGCTGCAGTACAGCGAAGGTCTGTGTGCCGTGGCAGTCGTAGGTCGGCGGCTCGGCGGCAATGGCAAAGATCAGGTTGCCACCGCGTTGAGGGGCTGCCTGGGCCAACACCGCTGTTGAGGTGCCGGTCAGGGCGAGGGCTGCTGCGGCGCGCAGCAGCAGACGCGTAGTCATTGGGGTATTTCCTCCGATGAGTGAATTTAGTGTCTACACTTTGCGGGACGGTGACCGCGAGATCAAGAGGGCCCCAATCTGAAGCAAGTGAAAAGGGACCAGCAGTAAGGTGTGATATATCGAGAAAAGTCCGGAATATCTGGAGCGCCAGCCGCCCATGCCGGGTAATCGGCAGTCGACAAATAGTGTGTACACTTTTGAGTGAGCGCGGTGAGCCACCCTGGTTAATCATCGGAACTCCCGGCCCGGCTTCGACGTTTGCAGAGCGACCGAGCGCGTACAGCGCGCATAGCAGGGAGTTCCGTCATCATGAGGATTGTAGTTTCAGCCGCCACCGCGGCAGCAGTGCTCTGCGCCGCTCAGCTGGCCTTGGCCCAAGGGCCGCCGGATCGCCAGGAAAGAAACCGCGGCGAGCGTGCGGCGCCGCAACGAGAACCCGGCGCCCGTGGCGGGCAGGAGCGAGGTGGCCCGCGCGTCGAGCAGCGCGAGCGGTCGGCGCCGCGCGACCAGCGGGAGCAACGGCCCACCGCTGAGCGAGGGCGCGGCAGCGAGCGCAGGGCCGTAGAGAGCAGCCGCGACGCCGGTTCCGACCGTGCCAGGCGTGCAGAGCGTGCAAGAGAGGGCGCGGAGCGCCGCCAGGTTGAGCGTCGCAACGTCGAGCGCCGCCAGATGGAACGGCGCCAGGTGGAGCGCCGGGACGCTCAGCAACGCCAAGTGGAGCGGTCCGATCGCGTGCAGCAGCGGAGCAAGGAGAACCGCGCGGATCGGGTGCGTGAGCGTGGCGATGAGCGCATGCAGCAGCGGGCGGATCGCGGAGACCGCTCCGAACGCCGCCAAGCCGTGCGGGACGCGCGTGCGCGGCTGACGCAAGAGCAGCGCACGCGCTTCTACAGCTCATTCGACCGCCGGCGCGTCACCAACGTCAGTTTCCGGGCGCGCATCGGCACACGCATTCCGCGCAGCGTACGGCTATATGCCGTTCCGGCGGCGGTCATCGGCATCGTTCCGGCGTACAGTTATTATCGCTACGTCTATGTCGACGATACGATCTGCATCGTCGATCCGGACACCTACGAGATCGTGGATGTGATTGAGTACGGCTCGGGTGGCCCCGCCGTAGTGGAGGCGCGGCTTGCTCTCAGCGACGAGGAAAGGGTTCTGATCCTCGACACCATCGGGCCAGACTTTCCGGAGGCAGGGATCGATCTGAGGCTGGCGCTCGGCGCCGAGGTGCCTGGCCGCGTCGAGCTGCATCGCTTCCCCGATGCGGTGCTCGATCGCGTTCTCAAGCTCCGCGACTATCGCTTTGTGGTGAGCGACAGCGACGTGGTGATCGTCGATCCGCGCGATCGGGAAATTGAACTGGTCGTGCGGCGCTAGTGTCCCGATCGCGAAGCTCGTCGAATTTCGCAGCAACCGTTGAACGAGCTTCGCGATCGAAAGGACACTAGCAGTTCATGATTTCTAGTGTGATTCAGATCGAGAAATTCGCTCAGAAGATTTGCTGCGAGCGCCGGCGAATTTCTCGATCATCACACTAGACCATCCTCCGGCACAAGATTTGGGATGGCGACCTTGTAAGAGGCTGCCATCTTTTACGCGCGTGTGTTTTGACTTCGCGTCTTCGGTGCTCTGCCCTAGAGTTGCTCAAGCTATAGGTTAGCGAGGACACGCCACGTCATGACGTTTCAGCAAATCCCCGGCGTCTATCATCACCGCATCGGCGACATCGACATCACGGCTCTCAGTGACGGTACGCTCGTGCGCGGGCTCGACCTGCTGCGATCGATCACGGTGGAGGAGAGCGAAAGACTGTTCCGTGACGCATTCCGGCCGGCGGTTCAGATCTCCGTCAATGCATTCCTGCTGTGCACGGGCGGCAAGCTGGTGCTGATCGAGACTGGATCGGGCAAGTATCTGGGCGAGTCGGCGGGGCACTTGTTGGCCAACCTTGCCATCGCCGGCGTCGACCCGGCCAAGATCGACGCCGTACTGCTCACGCACATGCACCCGGATCATTCGGCCGGGCTCACCGATTTGGAGACGGGCAAGGCACATTTTCCCAATGCCGAGCTCGTCGTGCACGAGAACGAGCCGAAGCACTGGAACGACGATGCCGCCATGGCGCGCGGGACTGAGCGCCAGAAGCTCCTGTTCTTCAAGCAGGCACGCGAGCAGATGGCGCCCTACCGGGACCGTATGCGCACATTCCGCCAGGGCGAGGTGCTGCCGGGCGTCACTGCCATTCCGTGCCATGGACATACGCCGGGGCACTCGGCCTACCTGGTGGCATCAGGCGGGCAGCAGCTCCTGGTGTGGGGCGACATGGTGCACATTCCGGAGGTGCAGATCCCGCGGCCGGAGGTGACGATCGACTTCGATACGGACCCACAGGCGGCAGCAACCTCGCGCAAGCGGATCTTCGAGATGGCGGCGAGCGAGCGTTTGCTGGTGACCGGCATGCACCTGCATTTTCCGGGCTTCGGCTACATGGCGCGGCGCGGCGACGGCTTCGCGTTCACGCCGCAGGCCTGGCAGCAGGTGTTGTAGGGATTGGGTCGCGCGCTCAGACCTTGCGGCGCGAGCGTTCCTTCGTACCGAGAAACCTGACGCCGAAATGCCGTCCGTCACGCCAGGCGATGCGGGCGGCGACCTCGGTCTTGTCCGGGCAGAAATAGACGGTGAAGCGGTCCGGAATAAAGGTTGGGGATGCGGACACGCGCATACCGCGGTTGACCTCCAGGCGGGCGCCGGACTTGGAGAGGTCACGCACCATGCACGGGAGCGGTGTGGCCAACTCCTTGGCTAACAGCAGGGCCTCGATCGCGAATACAGGCTTACGCGCCTCGCTGCGACGGTGTGCAGCGCCCTCGCTCGCAAAGCCCCCGCCCGAACGTGCGGGTCTGGCGTAGAACTGATGTCTCTTCCACACGCACGCCTCCCGTGCGGCGGCCGGCCCAGGAAAGGGAGCATTCTAGGTCTTAACGCTAAAGAAACCGTTGAGGCGGCTGAGGGCAGGGCGCGACGCCTCTACGGCCACTTCACCACGGGGGGCAGCGAGGAAAGGATCGCGTCCACGTTGCCGCCGGTCTTGAGGCCGAACACCGTGCCGCGGTCGTAGAGCAGGTTGAACTCGACGTAGCGCCCGCGGCGCACAAGCTGCTCCTTGCGGTCAGCCTCGGTCCAGGGCGTGCAGAAATTGCGCCGCATCAGATCGGGGTAGATGCCAAGAAAGGCGCGGCCGACGTCCTGGGTGAAGGCGAAGGCAGCATCCCAGCCGCCCCGGGCGGGCTCCGGCGTCAGGTAGTCGTAGAAGATGCCGCCAATGCCCCGCATCTCCTTGCGATGCGGGAGATGGAAGTACTCGTCGCACCAGGTCTTGTAGCGGGCGTAGTCGGCGACCGCGTGCGGCGTGCAGGCCGACTGCATGGCGGCATGAAACGCGACCGTATCGGGATCAGCTTGCGTGCGCCGGGCCGCGAGCATGGGAGTGAGGTCCGCGCCGCCACCGAACCACCACTTTGAGGTCACGACGAAGCGCGTGTTCATGTGCGCGGTGGGTGCATGCGGGTTGTGCGGATGCGCGATGAGGGAGACGCCAGAAGCCCAGAAGCGCGGATCGTCGGCGGCGCCAGGGATCTGCTGGCGCAACTCGGGAGCGAACTCGCCGTGCACAGTGGAAGTGTGCACGCCGACCTTCTCGAATACGCGTCCTGCCATCAGGCTCATGACGCCGCCGCCTCCGGGCGCGCCGCTGTGATCGGTGCGCGTCCATGGCGTGCGCACGAAGCGTCCGGGAGCGCGATCCGACAACGGCGCGGCCGCCGGCAACGCGTCCTCGATGCGCTCAAGCTCGGCGCAAACATCGTTGCGCAGCGCCTCGAACCAGGTGTGTGCCCGTGTCTTGCGGACATCGAGCGTGTCGTCGGGTGCGGAGCCAGGATTTGTCATCAAATGGTCTCGATAGCGAGATATGCAGCGCACCCGGCACGACGCACGCATGATTTAAGCGCATGCCTTCGGCAAGAGTGTAAGTGCGCACCTTCGGCATGACATGACTGGCGCGCCGGGTCCGAGCCGTGCTATGAGGCTCGACGCTATATCACTTCGCGGGGCCGCCGCCATGCTCGAGATTATTTCCATCATTTACCGCTGACGGGCGCCCACGCATCCGCGCGCTGTCCCTCGGACTTGTGTGTCCGCGTGGGGCGCGCGCACCCTGATAGGACCCTTGCTGCTAACAGCGTCTCCACGCCAGAGGCGCGCCGCCTCCATCTCGAATGGCCCGGGGTGTTGGCCGAGCCGGCAGCCGAATTGAGGATTTACAGATGTTTCGCTGGTTCGAGACGCGTATCGAAGCCTTCCCCGACGACCCGCCGGAACGTCCGCCGGAGACGTTGCTGGCGTTCTATCTGCATTTCGTGAAACCAGTCTGGCCGGTGTTCGCCATCCTGCTCGTTGCTGGGCTCCTCGGCTCGGTGATCGAGGTGTCGCTGCTGGCGTTCGTCGGCAGCCTCGTCGACATGATGCGGGTGGCCCAGACGCCCGAGGCCTTCCTCGCCAATCACTGGGGCATCCTGCTCTGGATGGGTTTCATCGCCCTGGTGGCGCGTCCCGTGGTCTCGACGGTCCACGACCTCATCAAGAACCAGATCATCGCGGCGCCGGTCGCCAACCGCGTGCGCTGGCTGACGCACCGCTACGTGCTGCGCCAGAGCTTGAGCTTTTTCCAGAACGATTTTGCCGGCCGCGTCGCCAACAAGGTGATGCAGGCCGCACCGGCGCTGCGCGAGTCCGTCGTGCAGGTGATCGATGCCATCTGGTATGCGGCCGTGCAGTGGATCGGCGCGGCGGTGATCTTCGCGGCCGCGGACTGGCGCCTGCTGCTGCCCCTGCTTGCGTGGTTGCTCGCATACCTCGGCGCGCTCCGCTACTTCGTGCCGCGCATCAAGGAGCGCTCTACCGAGGCCGCCGAGGCGCGCTCGATGCTGGTCGGGCGCATCGTCGACAGCTACACCAACATACTGACCGTCAAGCTGTTCGCCCACGCCGAGCGCGAGGACGTCTATGCCCGCGGTGCGCTCGAGGAGCAGATGGAGAAATGGCAGGCGTCGCTGCGCCTGCAGACGGCGATGGAGCTGGTGCTCTATACGCTCAACGGCTTCCTGATGGTGTCCGCTACCGCTCTCGCCGTCTGGCTGTGGAGCGAAGGGCACGTCACCATCGGGGATATTGCCGCCGTCACCGGCCTCGTCCTGCGCATCATCGGCATGTCGGGTTGGATCCTGTGGGTCGTGGCTGGCATTTTCGAGAACATCGGCGTGGTGCAGGAGGGCATGGAGACCATCAGCCGGCCAAACCTCGTCACCGACCGACACGACAGCAAGCCACTTGCCGTGCGTGAGGGCGAGATCCGCTTCGAGCATGTGAGCTTCCACTATGGCCGCGAACTCGAGCCTGGCACAGGCGCCGGCACGGGTCGACCGGGCGGCGTCATCCATGACCTGTCGATAACGATCAAGCCTGGCGAAAAAGTCGGTCTCGTCGGGCGCTCGGGCGCGGGCAAGTCGACGCTCGTCAACTTGCTCTTGCGCTTCTACGACCTGGAGAGCGGGCGCATCCTGATCGACGGCCAGGATATCGCGCACGTGATGCAGAACAGCCTGCGCGCGCAGATCGGCATGGTGACGCAGGACACCTCGCTGATGCACCGCTCCGTGCTCGACAACATCCTGTACGGCAAGCCCGGGGCAGGCGAGGCGGGCGCGATCTCGGCCGCCAGGAAGGCGCATGCACACGACTTCATCCTGGGGCTCGAGGACCTGCGAGGACGCAAGGCCTATCGGGCGCATGTGGGCGAGCGCGGCGTCAAGCTGTCTGGTGGCCAGCGCCAGCGCGTCGCCATCGCACGCGTGCTGCTCAAGAACGCGCCGATCCTGATCCTCGATGAGGCAACGAGCGCGCTCGACTCGGAGGTGGAGGCGGCGATCCAGGAGCAGCTCTACAACCTGATGGAGGGCAAGACGGTGATCGCCATCGCGCATCGGCTCTCCACCATCGCAGCGATGGACCGGCTGGTGATCATGGACCAGGGCCGCATCATCGAGCAGGGAAGTCACGGCGAGTTGCTGAAACGCGGTGGCCTCTATGCCGAGCTGTGGGCGCGCCAGTCCGGCGGCTTCCTCGCCAAGGAGGCGGCGGAGTAGCGTCAGCGGCCGACGGCGGGGCGGCGGCACGATCGTCCGTTCCGAGATTTTGAACGTCGTTGCGCAAGTGTCACAGCCGCCCGGCGGGCGGAGTGCTAGTCATTTCTGTGCGCTGCCGCATGCCCTTGGGTCCTGCATCGGCGACAGCGCCACGGGTTCAAGTTGGGCGTACCTGGGGGCAGGTAATGGTCTTTGTGCGTGTGTGCATGCGAGTGTTTGTTGTTGCGTGTGCACTGATGCTCACGGGCTGCTCGCTCGTTGACGGTGCGTTGGCGCCCAGGGCCTACGACATCAACCAGAACACGCAGAACGTGCGCGAGAGCGGCATCCTACTCAACATCGTGCGCGCCAGCCGCTCCGAGCCGCTGAACTTCGTAGCGCTGTCACGCTACACGGGCACCGGGTCCCTCGCTGCGAACAAGACGGTCACGCTCACCGATCTGTTCACATTCGGCGCTCCGGCCAACCTCGTGACGCGCGGGGGCGTGACGGGGGGCATCAACGCCAATGCCGGCAACACGTTCGACGTGGGCACGCTGGAAAACCGTGACTTCTACGGCGGCTTCCTGTCGCCGCTCGATCTGGAAGGCCTGAATCTGCTGCTCAACGCCGGTCTGAGCCGGGAACTCGTGTTTCACTCCGTCATGCGCGGCTTCCGCGTCACGCACGAGAACGGCTCGGTATACTTGTACGAGAACAACCCCGAGGACGACCGCTGGCGGGGCGACGGCATCAAGGGCCGCAGCACGCACTGCGCCAGCCTGCGCGACGCCAAGGAGACCGCCTTCGAGCCCGTGTTCCAGACCGAGATCTGGCAGCCGCCCCACGAGGCCGACTGCCGCTATCAGAAGTTCCTCTATTTCCTGCGGTTGGCCGTGCGCTACGGCATTACGGTGGAGGCCATTCCGCTGCCGCAGCGCTCTATCAGCGAGGGCGGCGCCAAGGGCAAGGGTGGCGGCAGTGGTGGCGGTGACCGGGATCGCTCATCCGCGCCGAGCGCAGTCTACTTCGTGTGCTACGACCCGGCGATCGCCAGGGAGAACGATCTGCCGCTGCCCAGAAATCAAGAGGTCGCCTGCGGCACGAGGAAACGGCCCTCGATCGGCCGCACGCACGACTTCGAGTTCCGCTTTACGTTCCGGCGCCCCATTGCCGGCATCACGCCGGTCGTACGGTCGCCCTACGCTGTGTTCCAGTATTACGGGCACCTGCTGGCGAGCGGCGCGAAATCCTACGTGCACTTGAGCCGGCTGAGCCGCCGCGACGGACTGGAGCGCGAGAACGCGCTGCTGACAATCGAGCGGGGCGGGATCGACTGTTTCGCCAGCGCCGCCTACGGCGGGGAGAGCTACTGTGTGCCGAATTCTGGCACCCGCAACACCAAGGAGGTGTTCGTCCTGCTCAACACGCTGGTGGCCATCAGCACGACGCGCTCGTCGCTGCCGGCGTCGTCCACATTCGTGCTGACGCCGTAGTGGTATCGG
>CAWEBE010000062.1:0-187500 GCA_963806735.1 uncultured Alphaproteobacteria bacterium
AGTACAATGCAGGGTCCCCGCCCCTCCCGGTTCCTTCCTGCTCCAGGCGCTTGGAGATGATGAGGCGGGCTTCTTCCGCCGTGCGACTCTCCAGCAAGGCGACCGGCCCCGACTTCTCGATGCGGTCGACGTACGGATTGGGCAAGAACGCCGCGCACTTGGTCGTAGAAGTCGCCGAGGCACGAGATCAGGATGACCGCGGTCGGAATGCGGTTGGCGATCTGGATGAGATCGCGCACGGCCTTCTGAAAACGCTCCTCCGCGTCCTCGAAGAAGCGCAGATCCTCGACTTGATCGACACAGAACACGAGCGCGGCGCGATCGACCGTCCACATCAACTTGCCGAGACTTCGATGATTTCGAAGGCGCGGCCGTCACCGGAATTGGGATCGAGCGCCGCCACCGACTGATGCGACAAGTCGTTGAGCTGGCGCCCGCAGATGTACTGGCGCACGCGCTGGTCGATACGCGGATCGGCGCGCTGTAGATAGAGCAGCGCCCGCACGATGTTGATATCGAGTTCCTGGTCGGCGAACTTCGGGCTCGCCACGATGTCGTCGGCCAGCTCGACGATGAAACGCGCAAGCGTCGCCTCGTCGAGCTGCGTCTCGCGCAGCTTGGCGAGCTCGCCCTCGTCGAGCACTTGTAAGTCGCCAACCAGCTTGTTGGTGATACGAGTCAGCGCGCTCTCGCCACCGCGATCGGGATCGTAGGGTTTCTCCAGCGAATTGATGAGCCGTCGCAGATAGTATTCCGCGTAGTTCGCAACATCCGGTGTCATCTGAGCGTAGCCGAAGTAGGCCTTGCCGGCACGATGGGCGGACGTCCGCAGCGAGCGGATGAGATGCGTCTTGCCCGCGCCCGACTGTCCGTGAAACAGCAACAGCCGCGCTGGCGTGGTCGAGCCGCGCGCCGACGTCACCGCATCGAGCAGTGACTGGAACTTCTTGCGCGCCTTGCCGTGCACCTCGGCGACATCCACCGGATCTGCACGCCAAATATCGTCTTCCCAGGTAATGGAATGCTCGAACGCCGCGGCCAGCTTCTCATGCGGCGGCGCCCTGTCGGCGGCTTCTTGCAGGCCTGTTGCAGTTCTCGACACGAATATGAAATCCCGGGATTTTGCTGATCAGTCTTCGACGCGGATGAAATGCCAGATGGTGTTCTTGTAGCTGACGGCGAGTCTTGCAGCACTTTCAGGTCGCGCTTGTCCTTGAGGTCGGCGTTGGCGAGCACGACCAGGCCGCAGCGGTGCGCTTCGATCAGCATGCACTTGAACTCGATCTCGGTGAGCGACCACTCGGGCCGATCCGCCCGCAGCGTCTCCCACACCCGCGAGATGAGAGCCTTGCGATTGCCCGACCAGCCATCGGCCTTGATACGCGCTGCGGCCAGAACCTCGCGCGCAAAACCGGCTGGATCGGGTCGGGCCGGCGCACGGGCTCTTATCGCGGGCGTGTGCGGTTCGGATGCCCGCGGAACGTCCGCGTGTGGACGCGTCTCCGCCACAGTCAAAACTGGCTTGGCGGAGGTTTGGACTTTCTTTGCTTGGCTGACGCAGCCGGCTTTTGCACACCGGTCACCCCTACGAAACGCCGGAGAACTGCCAGACGCAGCGGCGCAAGATCCGAGCGCGGCGCACCTACGGCTTCAGCGGCGAGCGCGGCAACCAGTCTGGCGTCGGTACCGAAGTCCTTGGGCTTTGCGGCGAGCTGTCCAGCCAGCAGGCGTCCTGATTTGGCGGAAAGCCCAGGCTTCTCGCCGAGGCCATGCTTGATCTGACCACCGAAGGCCCGTTCGAGCGCAAGCACGGCCAGGGCTGCGCGCAGGCGCGAAGGCGATGGCTGGCCGCGCACTTTGAGCTTGAACGCACTGAGCACGATGAGGCACCTCAGCCCGTCCAATTTGCGCAACCCCTTGAGACGGGACGGGGCTCCTTCTCCAGGCCGAGCGCCACCGCGATCAGCGGCCCATCACGGACTTCCGGCCACGCGCCGGCAGAAAATTTTTTGAGACCGAGGACTTGCGTCGCCGCGGCCTTGCCGTTGGCAGTGACCTCGAGTTCGCCGGTCCACCGCCGTGACGAGTTTCGCGGCCGTCAAGTTGGCGATGATCTCGCTCAGCTTTCGCTGCCATTCGCGTGCGTCCAGCGCCTCCGCCACGACCGGCTGCAACTCTCGCGCGAGCTCGTTCTCGGCCAGCCCCTCTCGCGCCGCTGCCAGGCGAACGAGGACGAGCCCTGACAGCCGCGGTACCGGCAGCGCGGCGCTCGCCTCCGCAGCTCCGGAGGCCGATGACAATTCCAATGCCGCAAGGCTCATGGGCGTGCGTCTCCCTGGCGCAAACGACCTTCGTTCGCCAGCCGAACTCGGCTCGCGATCAGGCCTAGAAAAGCCTCCGGACGCGCAAATCACCGGGAGATCATTGGCATTGTGAGAAAACGCCGGGCAAGGCCAAGCGGAATATTGCGGCCGGTTGCAGTCGCGCACATGCTTCCGGCGGCGACTGCAATTGTGGCAGTCCCGTGAAATCCCGCCCCATTAGCGTCACGTTGTGCAGTCGAAGTTGCAACGGGGAAGACGGGTCGACACGTGATCGATGACGAGGGCAAGCCCAGGTGGCTGCACTGGAGCTGATCGCTCCGGACAACGGGTACCATTGTGGGCGTCGCAATCATTACTTAACGGCCGGTTAACGGGTCGGCGTCAGTGTTGAGCGCAGCAATACCGCGCGTCTCATAGCGGGAGTAAAGGGTTCATGTACCGCGTTCTGCTAGTGGCCTGGCCTTCCTGACACTGCTCAGCGGATGCAGCCTCAACACGTCAAAGCCTGACGTCTGGATTCGCCGGGTCGTCTGACAACGACACCGCCTCCGTACCCGCCGCTTCTGCGCGAGCAGCCGACAAGGCACGCTTGGTGGCGAGCCGGCCGTGCGCGCGGCATCTGCCAACCAGAAGCTCGCCAAAGTCGACGACAAGGCGCCACAAGGCTCCTTCGAGCGCGCCCCACAAGGCGCACTCGGCGATCGGGATTATTCGCGCGACCCGTCTCGACCCGGACAAAGCCCGGGAGCTCATCAACACGTACCGCAAGGAGAAGGGGCTGAAGCCGCTCAAGCTCAACGCCGAACTCTCCAATGCGGCCAAGGCGCATTCGCGCGATCTCGCCAAGTGGGACCGCATCTCCCATTACGGCTCCGACGGCTCCAATCCCTGGGATCGCGTCAAGCGCGCCGGCTACAACGCGCAAGGTCGCCGCTGAGAATGTCGGCACCGGCCAGGTCAACATCGAGGAGGTCGTCAAAGGCTGGAAGGAAAGCCCCGGACACAACCAGAACCTGCTGCTGACCGATGCCGAGCACATGGGTATCGCGCTCGTCCAGGACCCCAAGACGGAATTCAAGACGTTCTGGACGCTGGTCGTCGGCTCGCCGCTCTGAGGATTACCATTCGCGCTGCGTGACGCGCACCTGCTCCCGCTTGCGGATGGTTTCGGCCACGCAAGTCCAGGCCCAACAACGCCCGGTATCTCTGCCCATCGAGATGGTACGTCGAGAAGAACTCGGCGACCTCGGCGGCGAAATGGCCGTGCCGGCTCTCCAGCACGCAGGCCATCGATTCGACCTGCGTGGGTGTCGGCGTCAAATCCTGTTCGGGCTCTCCGGCCATCTCAATTCCTAAAAATTCGTGTGCGACAATGCTACAGCAAGAACGAAGCCAGTTGCACGCGCACGCCGGCCATATCTCTCCTGCCGTGTAATAGCAAGTCTTGGCGGCGGTGTCTTATTCCGGCACAGTGCCGCTTGAGATTCACTCTCCGCAAGGATTGCGTGCTCGAGCTATGGGATGCAGCAGCAGGAGATTTACCAGGATGCGCAGGCTCGCCAACGTGACGGGTGCGGTTCTGATTGGCCTTGGAGCACTGGCCGCACCGGCGTGGTCACAGGACAAACCGCCTGCAATCGAGGCTCCGGCTCCGCATGCAGCTCCCAAGCAGAGCGGCAACGCCGAAACCGGCGCGTCTGGTAGCATCGAGGGCAAGGCTAATCCTGAAAAGGACAGTGGCCCGCCAGCCCAAGACCCGGGCGGCTGCCCCCTTTTCAACAGAAAGCTCGAGCTGATCGTTTGAGTGGAGCAGGCGCGCGTACCGCCAGCCGCCACGCGCTATTGCGTTGATTTGGCCTGCGCTGCCGATCCCGGAGTACCAGCAGTCGGCTTGGATTTTGCTTTCGCCTCGGCCTGCACGGCGCCTGCCGGCGTAGCTCCACCGGATGCGCCTTTTGTCGCTTTCGCCTTGGCCTGCTGAGCAGCAGTCGTGCTGCCTTTCTTCTTGGCCACGGGCCGGCGCGGCGGCTTGCGTCCCCCGCAATGCCACGAGACGAGTTGCTGGCGGATGCTCGTCACGGCTTTGGGGTCGCTGGCCGCGGGCAGCGAATCGACTGTCGTATTGTCGAACACCTGCTTCCAGCCGTAGGTCTCGAAACCGTGCTCCAGCAGGCTAGCCGCTCGCACGTTGCGATCGCGTCCCGACACCTCGCCGAGCACGACCGCCACAAGGCGTCGACCATCCCGGGACGCGCTGGCGACCACGTTGTAACCGGAATCGCAAATAAACCCCGTTTTCAGGCCGTCCGCGCCTTCATAGGTCCTGATCAGGCCATTGTGGGTGCGCAGGCGCCGGCGCCCGATCTGCATGTCGGCCAGAGCCCAGAGCCGGGCATGCTCGGGAAAATCGTGCAGCACCGCACGCGCCAGCTTCGCTAGGTCGCGCGCGGTCGTGATCTGGTCGGGAGCCGGCAGCCCGCTCGGATTGGCGAAATGCGTGCGGGTCATGCGCAAACGCTGCGCCGTGTCGTTCATCTTCTTGACGAACGCCTCTTCCGATCCTCCGACGGCCTCGGCGAGCATGACGGCCACATCATTGGCCGATTTGACGATCAGTGCGCGCAACGCCATGTCGACGCTCATTTCGGCGCCGACCGGCAGTCCCACCTTGCTCGGCGGCTGCCCGTAGGCGTTCTCGCTGACCGAAATTTTCTGCTCGAGCGTGAGGCGGCCTGCCTTGAGTGCCTCGAAAGTCAGGTAGGCGGTCATGATCTTGGTGAGCGAGGCCGGGTGCCACTGGTTATCCTGGTCCTCGGCGTACAGCACCTTGCCGTTGCCGGGATCGAACAGTAGCGTCGGCCCAGCCGCCGCAAGCTGCGGTGTCACGCCCAATAGAGCAGCGAGCGCGACGGCTGTCAGGCGTTCCAGCATGTCCCTTCGTCCCCCGATCAGCCCGACCGATTCGCGGTGAGCCGCACATTAACCTCGAACGGCGACCGGATAACGGCCCTTGTGCCCAATTGTTTGGAGAAGCGGCCATTCGCCGCGCCGGGTGGCTTGCACGGATCGAAGTCTCGCCAGTCATTGGCTGCGAGCGTCTTGCACAACTTGTTGGGCAGGGCGCATTGCCGACGCGGACCGACTCACGCTAGCCAAACAACATGGACCGGGCGTTCTGGCTGGAGGCATCGCCAGCGCCCACGCGGGGTCCACGGAGGCCTCTCTCCCCTCTTTGAGAGGCCTCCACCTCGCACACAGTCACGTTCTTTAGCGCGGTAGGTTTTCCTCCCCACGGGCCCGCCTCGGCCAAGCGAGGCGCGCTGCTCCCGTGACGTGAGCCACAAGGAAATAGATGATGCCGCCAGATGCAATGAGGACGGCAAGCGCACCGAGACGTATCGGAATACTGCTCTCCGCCGCAAGCCATGGCGAGAGCAGCTCAGCGGCCAGCCACAGCACACCACCCATGACGAGGCTTGCCAGAAGGATCTTAGGCAAGGCGTGTCTGAGCCGAGCATCAGCGACGAAGTGCCCCTGCCGCCGCAGCGCAGACCATAGCAGAAGCGCGTTGAGCCATCCGCCTATCGCGGTCGCGACCGCAATGCCGAGATGCGGCATGACGCCGAGCCGGCGAAACGCGAAGAACAGCCCCACCGAGCCGATGGTATTGACGATGAGGCTCGCGCCGGCATAGCGCATCGGCGTTCGCGTGTCCTCACGCGCAAAGAACGCCGGGGAGAACACTTTGATCAGCACGAACGAGGGCAGGCCGAGCGCGAAGATGGCGAGAGCGCTTGCAACGGCAGTCGTATCACTGGCCCCGAATTCTCCACGCTCGAAAAGCGTTGACACGATCGGCCACGGCACCACGGCAAGAGCCACGGCCGCCGGCACGGTCAGCAGCATCGCGAGCTCGAGCGAGCGGTTCTGACTGTCCATAACCGCCGCATGATTGCCGGCTCGCAGATGGCGCGACACATCTGGCAGCAGCACGACGCCGATGGCAATGCCGACGATGGCCAGCGGCAGCTCATACAGCCGGTCCGCATAGTAGAGATAGGAGACGGCTCCATCCTGCCACGACGCAATCATGCCGCCGATCACGATGTTGATTTGCGTTATGCCGCCCGCGACGATCCCCGGGATGCCGAGCGTCACCAGGCGCCGCATGTCGTCATTGAGACGCGGCCAGCGCAAGCGCAGCACCATGCCGTTGCGCCGCGCACCGTCGAACAGGAGAATAAGCTGAAGAATGCCGGCGGCAAAGATACCCCACGCCATCACCAGCCCTGCGCCGCGGTCATTGCGAAATCCGAGAAGCAGAGCCGCCAGCATCGCCGCAATCAACGTTAGATTGAGTACCACCGAGACCAGCGAGCTCTCGACGAACTTGCCGAACGTGTTCAGAACGCCCGACAGCAGTGCCACCAGCGACATGCACAGCAGGTACGGGAAAGCGATGCGTGACATCAGCACGGCAAGGTCGAATTTCTCGACCGTGTCGGCGAAACCCGGCGCCAGGACGTACATCAGCCATGGCATGCCGATCATGCACAGGGCCGACAGGAAAATGAGAATGAACGTCAGCCCTGCCATCCCCTCTTCGGCGAAGGCACGCGCAGCCTCGCGCCCATCACCCTCGAGCTTCTTGGCAAAAAGAGGAACGAAGGCAGCATTGAACGCGCCCTCGCCAAACCAGCGCCGGAAGAGGTTCGGAAAACGGAAGGCAACGACGAAGGCATCGGCAACCAACCCCGTACCGAAGACGGCAGCCAGCAGAATATCGCGAAAGAACCCGAGGACGCGGCTCACCATCGTGAGCCCGCCGACGGTCGCGAAGGCGCGGTAGAGATTCATGCACGGAGCCGTAGCCGACACCTTGGCCGGGAGCAAGGCCTCACCCCGCGCCGCTCCACGCAATGGCTCAATAGAGCTTGGCGCCGAAATTGTGAGCTGGATTGAACTCCGGCGCGAGACGCCCGGTGGGCTCGGCCGCCGGACCAGCGGCGCGGGGCAGGAACGCGCCCGAGCCCGGCCTTGCCATCAGGCGGCCATCCTCCACGATCATCTCGCCCCGGCGCAGGACGGCCACCGGCCAGCCCTCGATCTGCCGGCCCGCGTACGGCGTGTAACGCGTGCGGTCATGCACGGCCTCATCGCTGATGGTAACGCGCTTCTTCGGATCCCAGATCGCGATATCCGCATCGGCACCGATACCGACCGAGCCCTTCTTGGGGTGCAGACCGTACATCTTTGCCGGCTCCGTCGCCGTCCAGGCGACGAACTTCTCGAGGCCATACCGGCCTTTCGACACCATCGCATCGAACAGAAGCGGCAGTCGCAACTCGAGCCCCGGCATTCCGTTGGCGATGTTCTTGAACGGCGGGTTGGGGCCCTGCCTCAACTTGCCATGTTCGTCGAACGAGTATGGCGCGTGGTCCGATGAAACGAATTGCAGATCGCCCAGCGCCAATGCCTGCCACAGCGCTTCCTGATCATCCCGGGTGCGCAGCGGCGGGCTGCACACCCACTTGGCGCCCTCCAGGCCCGGCTTGTCCAGGTCCTCCTTGGTCAGGAGCAGATACTGCGTACAAGTCTCCGCGAACACTTTGACGCCGCGCCCGCGTGCCTCGCGGATCACTTTGGTGCCTTCGGCCGTCGACACGTGATAGATGATGACCGGCTGGTCGATGAGCTCGGCGCAGGCGACGAGCCGGTGGAAAGCCTCGGCCTCGCTGTGCCGCGGATGGTAGACGGCGTGATACTTGGGCGCCGTATAGCCCTTGGCGATCAGCCGCTTTCCCATCCATGAGATCATGCCGTCGTTCTCGGCATGCACGCAGAGAAGTGCGCGGTTCTCACGCGCAGCCATGAGCACATCGAGCAGCTGCTCGTCGTTGATGCGGGTCTTCTCGTAGGTCATGAAGACCTTGATGGAGGAATGGCCCGCCTTCACCAGTGCCGGCAGCTCCTCCTTGAGCACGCGCTCGTTGGGATCCGCCAGGATCATATGGAACGCATAGTCGATGACGGCGCCCTTTCTGGCGCGCGCGTGATAGTCCTCCACTACGCTGGTAAGACTGTTGCCGACGTGCTGCGCGGCGAACGGAATGACGGTCGTGGTGCCGCCCCAGGCCGCCGCGCTGGTGCCACTCTCGAAATCGTCGGCGTTCATGACGCCCATGCCCGAGAGCTGCTCGATATGCGCGTGCGCATCGACACCGCCCGGCAGCACGTAGCGGCCCCGCGCATCGATCTCGCGCTTGCCCGGGCCAAGATTCAGCCCGACGGCCGCAACGCGCTCGCCCACCACGCCAACGTCGGCGACAAAGGTATCGGCGGCAGTCGCAACGGTTCCGCCTCGAATGACCAGATCGAACGCGCTCATGGAAAACTCCCTGGACGTCAAATCACTCCCCCGGCCCCGACGGCGGCCGGCCAACACTTGAATACGAGAAGCCGAGCCGCGCCATATCCTCACCTCGGTAAACATTGCGCAGATCGACAACAACGGGTGATTTCAGCAGCGTCTTGGCGCGCTTCAGATCGAGCGCCCGGAACTCGTTCCATTCCGTGACGATGACCAGCGCATCGGCGCCCTCGAGGCAGCCATAGGCGCTGTCGAAAAGCGTGACGCCCTGAAGCACAGCGCGCGCCTGCTCCATGCCCTCTGGATCGTAGGCATGCACGACAGCGCCGGCATCCTGCAGTGCCGCGATGATGGAGATGGCCGGCGCCTCGCGCATATCGTCGGTGTTGGGTTTGAAGGTCAGCCCCAAAATCGCGATTGTCTTGTCGCGCACGCTGCCGCCGCATGCTGCAACGACCTTGCGCGCCATGGCGCGCTTGCGCTGATCGTTCACGGCGGCAGTGGTCTCGATCAGGCGCAGGGGCGCTCCATAGTCCTGGGCCGTCTTGATGAGCGCCAGCGTATCCTTGGGAAAGCACGAGCCACCGTACCCGGGCCCGGCATGCAGGAATTTCGTGCCGATGCGGTTGTCCAAGCCAATGCCGCGGGCAACCTCCTGCACATTGGCGTCGACCTGCTCGCACAGGTCCGCAATCTCGTTGATGTAGGTGACCTTGAGCGCGAGGAACGCATTGGCCGCATACTTGATCAGCTCCGATGTTCGTCGCGAGGTGAACATCAGCGGGGGTTGATTGAGGTAGAGCGGCCGGTAGACCTCGGCCATCACATCGCGCGCGCTCTGGTCGTCAACGCCGATGACAATACGATCCGGCCGCTTGAAATCCTCGATCGCCGAGCCTTCGCGCAGAAACTCCGGATTAGAGACCACGCTGAATTGCAGGTCCGGCCGCACCTTGCGCATGACCCGCTCGACCTCGTCGCCAGTGCCCACCGGTACGGTCGATTTGGTTGCCACCACCAGCCGATCCTTGGCACACTCGGCCACCTCGCGTGCGGCTTGATAGACGTACGTCAGGTCGGCGTGACCGTCACCGCGCCGCGACGGCGTGCCGACCGCCAGGAAGACGACATCGGCGCTGCCGACAGCGTCAGCAAGATCGGTCGCAAAAGTCAGCCGCCCAGCTGCGGTGTTGTCGGCGACCAACGCCTGCAGACCCGGCTCATAGATCGGGATGCTGCCCGCCTTGAGCTTTGCAATCTTGTCGCCGTCCTTGTCGACACAAATGACATCGTGACCGAAGTCGGCAAAGCACGCGCCCGAGACAAGGCCGACGTAGCCGGCTCCGATGACGACGATGCGCATTCCGCTAGCCCCCTGCAGCAAGAAAACTGTTCAACATACCGTAAAGCCTTTTCCCTGCTCGGGAGATTGTTCGTCAAGCCTTCGCTCCGGCACGGCCGGAGCCAATCGCCGGGACAGCGCCGCCATCGAGCGGCCAGCGCGCGCGGGCAGCAACATCGAGCGTGTCCGTGAGACCCAGCGCAAGGCGCTGCGCCCCTGCCCATGCGATCATGGCGCCATTGTCGGTGCACAGCGCTGGCGGAGGCGCGATCAGACGCAATCCCTCAGCCGCGGCCATGCCTCCCAGGCCTGTCTTGAGCCGGGCATTGGCGGCAACGCCCCCAGCAACAACGAGACAGCTCGGCGCTTCACCACGTTCCCGCAGAACTTGCAGGACCCGGCGTACGCGATCGATCACCGTCTCGGTTACAGCCGCCTCGAAGGCCGCGCACAGATCGGCAATATCCTGAGAACGAAGCGGAGCCCGCGCGGCGGCCTGATGCCGCAGGGCAGTCTTGAGGCCCGCAAACGAGAAATGCGGCTCCGTGCGCCCGAGCATGGGGCGCGGCAGTACAAACCGTGAGGCGTCGCCCCGGGCCGCGGCCTTTTCCACGGCCGGACCACCCGGAAAGTCTAGTCCGAGGAGCTTGGCAGCTTTGTCGAAGGCCTCGCCCAATGCATCGTCGATGGTCGTGCTCAAACGTTCGTACCGGCCAATCCCCCGCACCAGCTGAATTTGCGTATGACCGCCCGACACGAGCAGCAGCAGATAAGGTGGAGCGAGCCCATCTGTTAGACCCACCGTCAGCGCGTGGGCCTCCAGATGATTGACTGCGACTAGAGGAATTTGCCGGGCCAGCGCGATGGCTTTGGCCGTGGCCAAACCGACCATCAGTCCCCCGATCAACCCTGGGCCGGCTGTGGCTGCAACCGCATCGATGTCCTCCAGACCGATGCCGGCCTCACCCAAGGCCTCGGCGATGATCGCATCGAGGCACTCGACATGAGCACGGGCGGCGATCTCGGGCACGACCCCACCGAAAGCCCGATGCTGCTCCCATTGCGAGCGCACAATATTGGAAAGGATGCGGCCGCGACCGTCAGAAGCGCGCGCAACGACCGCCGCCGCCGTCTCATCACAACTCGTTTCAATGCCGAGCACGAGCGTCTCGCTGCCGTGCCCAGCGGGTATCTTTGCGCCCAAGAGCCTGCCCGTCGCCGGTAGAGTTTGCGGTCACCGGGCTCGCGGGCTAGATAGCTCGAGGCCGCGGCCGCCGCCGCACGGGCCTAGCATCCGGAGCAGACCGCTTGCAAGCAGGCAGGATACGCATCGGGACCCGCGGATCGGCGCTGGCCCTCGCCCAGGCCAACGAGGTCCGCCAGCGCTTAATGCATGCGCATGCCCTGGCTGAAACGCAGCTGGAGACTGTCGTCATCAAGACGTCCGGTGATCGCATCCAGGATCGACCGCTGTCAGAAGCTGGTGGCAAAGGGTTGTTTACCAAAGAAATCGAGGAAGCCCTGCTCGCCGGCGGCATCGATCTGGCCGTGCACTCGATGAAGGACATGGCGAGTGTGCTGCCGGATGGCCTCGTCATTGGCGCCTATCTGCCGCGCGAGGATGTGCGCGACGCCTTCGTCAGCCTCAAGTGCAGCGCACTGTCCGATCTGCCCAAGGGCGCGGTGGTCGGCACGTCCTCCTTGCGGCGTCAGGCGCAGGTTCTGAAGCTGCGCCCGGATGTGCGGATTGTTGCCTACCGGGGCAATGTTGATACGCGTCTGCGCAGGCTCGAGGACGGCGTGGCGGATGCAACGCTGCTCGCGTGTGCCGGACTGCGCCGGCTCGGCCTCGCAGACCGGATCACCTCTCCAGTGCCAGTCGAGCTCATGCTGCCGGCCGTTGCGCAAGGCGCCATCGGCATCGAGATACGGGCCGGGGACGAAGCTGCCGCCAAGCTGATCGCACCGTTGAACCATCAGCAGACGGCCCTCTGCGTCACCGCCGAACGCGCCTTTCTGGCCCGACTAGACGGCTCCTGCCGAACACCGATAGGAGGTCTCGCCCAATTGATCGGCGGGCGCCTCATCCTGCGCGGGCAGATCCTGTCTCCCGACGGAAGCCTGTCCCATGAAGCCAGTCGGGAGGGTGCGCCACAAGAGGCGATCCGCATGGGCGAGGACGCCGCGGACGAGCTTCTGGCCAAGGCCGGGCCTGCTTTCTTGGGATCCGGGCCCTGATGCGGCTCCTCATAACCCGGCCCGAGCCGGACGCCATGAAGCTGGCCGGCGTGCTCCAGGAACGCGGCTTCGAGACGACGGTCGAGCCGCTCATGCGAGTTTCCTACGACGATTGCGATGACATAGATCTCGATGGCGTAGTGGCTCTGATTGCGACCAGCCGCCATGGCTTGCGCGCTCTGCAGGGCAAACCGGTGCTCGCTGCGGCAAAGCCCCTTCCAATTTTCACAGTGGGCAGTGCAACCGCCCAGGAGGCGCGACGCATGGGTTTCGAGCACGTGCTGGTCGGCCCAGGCAACGCGGCAGAGCTCGTCCCAGCCATTGCAGCAACCCTCGATCCGACCGAAGGTCTGCTCGTGCACTTGGCCGGGCAGACCCTCGCCTTCGACGTCAAAGGCGAGCTTGGGTTGCTGGGGTTCCGGATACTGCAGCCCGCCGTATATCGGATGGAGGCAACAGCAGCATTGTCGCCGTCAACCATAGACCAGCTCAACGACGGAGATATCGGAGGTGTCATTCTAATGTCGCCGGGCACGGCGCGGATCTACGCTCGCTTGATCGAACGCCACCGGCTCAGGCTCGCCAGCCGACAATTAGTGCATTTCTGCCTGTCCACGGCAGTGGTCAACGGACTGGCACCCCTGGGAGACATCCAGGTGGTCATACCAGACCGACCGACACTCGAGGACCTTCTTGCTGAGATTGAGTTGACGGCAGCAGGATGGGACGGGTAGCAGGTCGGGGAATGGCGAAGATTTTCGCATCCGGCTGGACCGGCGCCGAGTATCGGAGCGTCGTCTAGGCCGAGATCGCGCGTGTAGCGGGAGCTGGTTTCATGGCCGACAAAAAGGACAACCCGCCGAAGCCCCCCGAGCACCGCCCAGGTGACGCTGCCGGCGCTGGCGCCAAGCGGCCTTACACCACGCTCGATCTGAAAGCGACCGAGGTTTCCTCGTCAGGCGCGAAACCGGACAAGGAGCAGCCCAAACCAACGGGCAAGCCACTCGGGACCGCAACGACGAAAGTGCCTGTCTCTCCCGCCGCGCAGGCAAAGCCTGACGACACGCAGGCGGCTGCGGCGCGTGTTGCGGCTGCAGCCGCAACCCTCCGGCAAGGCTCGGCTCGGCCGGCCAACGGAGGCGAACAGATCACCGATGAGCGGATCGTTAGAGTTGATCGGCCGTTCGGCGACCCGGCAACATCACAGGACCAGGCAAACGATAGAGCTGCATTCGGCGTTGCCAGCATGCGCCGCCATGCCTCGCACTTGGCAGTAGGAGTTCTGGGTGGACTGATTGCGATTCTCGGCAGCCAGCTCTTCGTGTCGCCTCAAGAGCAACGACCTGCATCGGTTGCCGTCGGCGACACAGCCGTGCGCGACCTGCAGCAGAAGCTGGCTTCTCTGGAGCAATCCGCCAAGGAACAGCCTGCCGCGCAACTCCCTGCCAACACCATGCAGCGTCTCGAGTTTGTCGAGGTCGGCTTGGCACAGCTCGATAGTATCAACCGCAGTGTAGGCACCCTGAGCGATATGCAAGCGAAACTGACCGAACAGATCAAATCGCTGCAGACTTCCCTGGAACGCCCGTCGATAGACCGCGACACCGCCGGCCGGCTGGACAAGGTCGAGGAGCAGCTCGCTACGCTCTCCGCCGCGGCCAATTCCGACCCGCAGGCCGCCGCTCGCATAGGTCAAATGGCTCAGGTAACGGCCAAGCTCGGCGATCTGGACACGACAACTGCGAACCGCTTGGTAGCCACGCGCAAAGAGCTGTCGCAAGAGCTGGAAACCCGCATCGCACCCCTTGCCGAGGTAAGTGAAGCAGCCAAGTCTGCCACGCAGCGTCTCGAGCGGGAAATGGCGAATGCCAGATCCGATGCCACAAGGATCAGCCAGCGCGTCGAGGTGCTGAGAGTGGGCTCCGACCGCCTGGAGCAGTCGCTGAGGGCCCTCCAGGCCGATGCGGGTACAGTCACCACGGCGATGGAAAAGCTCAAGTCCGATATCGAGGCACAGCTCGGCAGCACGGCCAAGCCAGCCGACATCTCCTCGGCCATGGCGCCGGTGGCGGCAAAAATCGGTGCGCTCGAGACGAGCCTGCAAGGTGTGGTGCGCGCTGAGAGCGATCGCAAAAGTAGCGCCGAGCGGATTGTGCTGTCGCTCGAGCTCGCCAGCCTCAAACGCGCCATGGATCGCGGCGGCAGCTATGCCGCGGAGTTGGCCGCCGTGAAGAAGGCAGCCGGCGGTCGCATCGACCTCGCTCCACTCGAGCGCTATCAACACGACGGTGTTCCGACCTCGGCAGAGCTCGCCCGTGAATTCCGCGGCATCGTCAATACCGTGCTCGACGCCGACGCCGAACAACCGGGGGCGTCTCTGGTTGATCGGCTGCTGTACGGGGCTCGCACCATTGTGCGCGTGCGCAAGGTCACCCACTCGGCGGACGACACATCGACAGAGGCGGTTGTCGGCAGGATCGAAGCAGCCATGCAGGAGAACCGCCTAGTCGACGCCCTGGCCGAGGCAAAGAAGCTGCCCGCGAAGGCAACCATTCCGGCTCAGGACTGGCTGAAGAAGGCGGAGGCGCGCCAATCGATCGATGCGGCTCTCGCACGGGTCGATGCCGATCTCAAGGCTTCGCTCGGCGGTGCAGTCGTACCCGGTCAGAATCGGAAGGGCGACGGGCAATGATCCGCCTCGTCTTCTTCCTCGCCGGTGTCGCGGCGGCAGCGGCAAGCTTGGCGTGGCTGGCTGACAGACCCGGCAACCTCATGCTCACCTGGCAGGGCTACGAAGTCGAGACGAGTGTGTTCCGCGCCGTCGTCATCCTGGCGGCGCTGATCGGCGGCGGCGCTCTGGCCTGGTCGATCTTCCGCCAGATCTGGCTCAGCCCAGCCGTGGTCGGGCACTTTCTTGTCCGGCGCCGGCAGGAGCGCGGTCTCGATGCGCTCTCCAGCGGCATGATTGCAGTCGGCGCCGGCGACCGCGCTCTGGCAACACGCTATGCCATGCAGGCGCGGCGCGCACTGCCGAACGAGCCGCTGACGCATCTCCTACGTGCGCAGGCCGCCCAGCTTTCCGGCGATCGCACGACATCTCGGCGCATCTTCGAAGCCATGCTGAGCGCGCCGGACACCGAGCAGCTCGGCCTGCGAGGCCTCTTCCTCGAGGCCGAGCGGACCGGTGAGCCGGCTGCGGCACGTCAGTTCGCGCAGAAGGCCCTGCAACTCAATCCTAAGCTCGGCTGGCCAGTCGATGCGCTGTTCGAGCTGCAGTGCATGGCCGCCGACTGGGAAGGCGCTCTCAAGACGCTCGCCAGTGGCCACAAGCATGGTCACATTGAGCGAAGTGTGGCCGATCGCAAGCGCGCAGTGCTGCTGACTGCGCAGGCGCAAGACCTGGAAGATAGCGCCGGGGGCACAGCGCTGACCCTTGCGCAGGAAGCGCACACCTTGGCGCCGGACCTCGTTCCTGCCGCCGCCATTGCCGGCCGGGCGCTCGCCTCGCGCGGCAATACACCCAAGGCGGCGCGCGTCCTGGAGAAGACGTGGAAACGGGCGCCTCATCCGGACCTCGCAGTGGCATATGCCTACGCGCGACCGGGCGACAGCCCGCGCGACCGGCTCGAGCGCGTCAGGCGCCTTGCCCGGTTGGCGCCACACTCGGTCGAAGGCCCCATTGCCGTTGCCAATACTGCGATCGAAGCGCGCGATTGGGAGGCTGCTCGCAAAGCGTTGGAGCCTCTGCTCGAAACCCGCCTCAGCCAGCGTGTCTGCACGCTCATGGCGCGCATCGAAGGCGAGCAGAGGAACGACGCCGGCCGCGTGCGCGAATGGCTGGCCCGCGCCGTCAATGCACCGCGCGATCCGGTGTGGACGGCAGATGGCGTAGTTTCCGACCGGTGGGAGGCGATCTCGCCGGCAACCGGCGCACTCGATGCGTTTCAGTGGCGCGTGCCCGTCGAGTCCATCGACATGCAAAGTCAGGAGCTGATAGCCGCCAAGCTCGAGGAGTTGGTCGAGCTCGGCGCGCGTCCCGAAGTTGCTCTTGAGTCCAAACCAATCTCTCCCGATGTGTCGGCGCGGGGTTCCCAGGGTGCCCACGACATCGAACCGATCACTGAGGAGACGCAAAGCGAGGGCAATGGCGCACGGCCGAGCGAGGGTGCCGCGGACGCAATTACGATCGAGGCCGTAGTTGCAGGCGAGGAGCGACCAGCAACAGAGGCAGCACCTGTCGCGGCCAAGCCCGCCAAGGAAAGGGTGCCGGCCGCGGCAGCAAGGCTGCAGCCCAGTGCCAAGGCGCCCTCGCCATCTCCGAGTGCGAAGGCGGTCCTGCCCGAGGCCCGAGCCAATCTCGATGTCGCCGGTCCGAACGCACCGGCGACGCGACCGGTGCGCGGCAAGCAGGCCGAGCCACGTATTTTCGTGCCGCCGCATGCACCGGATGATCCTGGTCCCGATGATTCACTGGAGAATGTCGCGCTCAGCTATCGCAGCCCGGCTGCCAAACGGCCGCTGTAGCGCTGAACCGGCCGCTATCCGAGCGTCCAACCGCCGTCTATCAGCATGTGCGTCCCGGTCATGAGCGAAGATGCATCCGAGGCCAGATAGACGACGGCACCCATAAGGTCCTCGACTTGCCCGATGCGGCCGAGCTTGATCTTGCTCAGCACATAGTCTGAAAGAGCTTTCTCTTGCAGGAACGGTTTCGACATGGGCGTCTCGATGAACGTCGGTGCAATGGTGTTGGACCGGATGCCGTGCGGCGCTAGCTCCAACGCGATGCCGCGCGAGAATGCCTCCACAGCCGCCTTCGACGCACAATAGACCGTTCGACCAGGGCCAGTGGTGAAAGCCATCTGTGAGGTGGTGTGTATGAGCGAGCCTTTGATGCCTGCCTCCACCATTCTGACGGCCACTGCCTGGGCCACGAAGAATGCCGCACGCACATTCAGATTCATCAGGTAGTCGAAGTCTTCCACTTTGAAGGTAATGAACGGCTGCGGCCTGTTGGCACCGGCGTTGTTGAACAGCACATGGAAAGGCGCTTGGGCTTTCACAGCGCCGCGCACAGCATCGAGGTCGGTGACATCGAGCGCGAGTGCTTCAGCCGAACCGCCCTTAGCGCGGATGGCCGCTGCGGCCTGATCGATCTCGCCTGCTGTCCGCGCCGCCAACACCACGTGGGCACCGGCGTCCGCCAGCGCCGTTGCCGCCGCTAGGCCAATGCCCCGGCCGGCGCCGGTCACCAAAGCGCGCTTGCCGTCGAGGCGGAAAGAGGGGGTCTCGGGCAAGTCGATCATGTCGGACCTTTTCGGTTCACGCCGGATGCCGCGAGGTCCAACCCGCAGATCTCATGCCTGGGGTTTTACGTCTCGCGCAGTTTGAATCGCTGAATCTTGCCAGTCGCCGTCTTGGGCAGAGTGTCGGCGTACTCGATCCAGCGCGGATATTTCCATGGGCCCGCCCTGGCCTTGACGTGCTCTTGCAATGCCGGCGTGAGGCCCGCGTCGATCGCTCTGCCGGGCTTCAGCACAACGAAGGCCTTGGGCTTCAGTAGGCCGTCAGCGTCCTCCTTCGGCACGACGGCAGCCTCCAGAACGGCCTCATGGCCGATGAGTGCGCTCTCTACCTCGAACGGTGACACCCAGATGCCGGACACTTTGAACATATCATCCGTGCGTCCTTGGTAGGTGTAGTAGCCCGCCGCATCGCGGACGTACTTGTCGCCCGAGCGGGTCCATTCACCCTCGAACGTGCGTCGGCTGCGCTCGCGCTGGTTCCAGTATCCGTCGGCGGCGGAAGCGCCGCGCACGAGCATCTCGCCGACCTCGCCATCGGCCACCGATTGCCCGCCATCGTCGACGAGGCGGATGTCATAGCCGGGAACCGGCTTACCCGTCGTGCCGTATCTCACATCGCGAGGACGGTTCGAGACATAGATGTGCAGCATCTCTGTCGACCCGACGCCATCGAGGATATCGACGCCGAACCTGGCCTTCCATGCCTTCCCGATCTCGGCCGGCAGCGCCTCGCCGGCCGAGATGCATTGGCGCAATCGCGCTGAGCTGTTTGCAGGCAAAGCCTGCGGCGATGCCAGCATGGCGGCATACAGGGTCGGAACCCCGTAAAACAGCGTCGGCTGATGCGTCTTGAGAGTATCGAGCACCGCCTCGGGCGTCGGCCGCTCCGGCACCAGGACGGTCGTTGCCCCGACCAACATGGGAAAGCTCATGCCATTGCCGAGGCCGTAGGCGAAGAACAGCTTTGCGGCCGAGAACCCGACATCGTCCTCGCGAATGCCGAGCACGCCTTGGCCGTAGAGCCGCGCTGTCTCCATCAAGCTGGTGTGGACGTGGCGGACACCCTTTGGCACGCCCGTCGAGCCGGAGGAATAAAGCCAGAAGGCCGTCTCGCCGCCGCAGGTCTCCGCCGCCGAAAACTCGGGCGAGTGCTCCGCCAGCTCCTTCGACAGATTAAAAGCGAACGGAGGAGCCTCTCCACCAGACACGAGCACATGCGTCAGAAACGGCAGCTTGCCGAGAATGGGCTGCACGGCTGGCAACAGCGGCGCCGATACGATCAGCGCCTTGGCCCGACTGTCGGCGAGCATGTAGGCGTACTGGTCCGCATTGAGCAGCGTGTTGAGCAGGACTGGCACCACACCGGCCTTGATGGCGCCCCAGAACACGACAGGATAGGCGTTGGTGTCGAGCATCAGCACGGCAATGCGCGTTTCCCGGCCAATGCCGAAGGCGTTCAGAAGGTTGGCCATACGGTTGCAGCCGGCCGCCAGCTCACCGTACGTCAGCGTTCCGGTGGGATCGATGAACGCGGCTTTGCTCGCTCGGCCCTCGGCAATGTGCCGGTCCACCATGCCTGATGCAGCGTTGTAAATACGCGGATAATCCACCGCCTCCTCCCCGAGCGCGACAAGAACCGGCACTATAGTTCAACAAGCGGTTCCGGAAGAGCACGAATGCGCGGCAGGCGGAGCGGGAGGCGTCGTCTCAGTGCTTATGGCCGCCACTCGTCTTGGACGGCACGCCATGGCCGCTTTTTGGTCCCGTCTCACCGGACGGTCCGGTCGCGCCAATAGGCGCAATGACGGCCTCGACGGCAACCTCGCCGGCCTTCTCGAACACCAGTGTCAACGGCAGCTTGCCACCCTGCTTGAGCGGCTGCTTCAGGTCCATCAGCATCAGATGGTAGCCGCCGGGTTTCAACGTCACGGTCTGTCCACCCGATAGCTTGATGCCGTCGACCCGGCGCATCTTCATGATGCCGCCTTCGTTGATGTGATCGTGGATCTCGACTGTTCCGGCCGCAGCGCTCTTGGCCGCGACCAGGCGGTCCTCGATCCCGGCCGCCGCCTTGAGCTCGAGATAGGCGCCGCCCACTTTGGCCCCGCCGGGGGTCGCCCGCGCCCAAGGCGTGACGACCGTGATGCCACCCGACTTGAATTCCTGGCCTTCAGCAGCGGCGCCGATCGCGAGCGTGGCGAAGGCTATGGCGATGATTCGTCGACGCATGGTGGGCACTCGCTGGCAGGGAAGTTCAGGTCACGTAGCGGCGCGCAGATACCGTGACAACCGGTCAAGACAAGGTGCCACACCCATCTCGGTCCGGCAGACGTAGGTTGGTCAAGCCGGCGGACGCGGAAATTCCCCGCGTACCTTCTCGAAAGCTCGACCGATCCGCAGAGCCAGCGGATCGTCGAAGCAGCGTACGACGATTTGCAGGCTCATCGGTAGTCCGGCCTTGCTGAGAGCAGTCGGCACGGCCAGGGCGGCCAGATCGAGATAATTCACCCAGCGTGTATGAGCGGCGTAGGGAGCCGTGGTCTCGTCCACCTCGGCGACGGGCATAGCCGGAAACGGCACGGTCGGCAGCACGATGGCGTCGAAGCCTTCGAAGATTGACTGTACTGCATCCAAGGCGCGACGGCGCCGAGCGTCCAGCTCCTCGATTTGGGCCGCAGTAATTCCCTTTCCTGCCAGCATGCGCTGACGCACGGACTCGGCCAGCCCGGAATTCGGATTGTCGACCAGCTCCTTGTAGAAGCCATAGCCCTCCAGCGCGGCGATTTTGCCGACAGCCGACTGATAGCCTTCCAGCCGCTCCGGTAGCTTGCACGCGGCAACACACGCGCCCAGCTCTTCGAGCATGCCGAGTGCATGTCTGTAGTCGGCCCTGACCTCATCGGACGCGAGCGGCAGCTCTCGATCATCGAGACGCCCAAGCCGCATCCCGGCAACGCCATCCTCGAGACGGTCCAGAACATCCTGCGGTCGGATGTGCCGATCGTGGCCGGTCGAGCGGTCCTCCGGATCAGGGCCAATCATGACGGAGAGCATGGTCGCAGCCGTACGCACATCCCTGGTCATAGGGCCAACCGTGTCGAGCCGCACGGAGAGCGGCGCCACACCGGTCCGTCCGACCAGACCTATGGAGGTCTTCAAGCCGACGCAACCGCAGAGCGCGGAGGGAATGCGCACTGACCCACCCGTGTCGGTCCCGAGCGCAGCGGGAACGAGCCCCGCGCCAACAGCAACGCCCGAGCCACTGGATGATCCGCCCGGTACGCGATGCGTCCGCAAATCCCATGGATTGCGCGGCGTGCCGACCGTCACGTTGGTCCCGTAGCCACCTAACGCAAATTCGACGGTGTTGGTCTTCCCGACAATCACGGCCCCCGCCTCGCGCAACTTAGACACGACATGCGCGTCACGTGCAGCAGGGGCGGCGCCCCTGCGCGTCAGCGACCCACACCCAGTCACCTCGCCGGCCACGTCGATGATGTCTTTCACGGCAATCGGCACGCCATGTAGCGGGCCACGGCTGACTGCGCTCTCCGTCTTGCGATCCAGCTGCTCAGCCTCACCCCGTGCGCCGTCGCGCATGACCGTGACGAAAGCATTCAGATTGCCGTTCCGATGCGCGATCGCATCCAGCGTCTGCTTGACGGTCTCGACGATTGAGCCAGCCATGTGCCCCTCACGCGCAAATGAAGGCGCATGAGAGCACGGCTGAGGTCGGCCAGCCAGTGCATTGATGATCGCTTCAGGACGTCGCGTCGCGGCAATGCTCGTCCGCCGGCAAGGGATCGCAATTGCGATCCTTCGCGCAGGTCTCGAGCGCCGTCTTCACGTCACCTGTGTAGACGCCGTCCCTCGGCCCTTTGTATAGACCTTGCTCGGCCAGTCCGCACTGGTACAGCTTGACCATACGTTCACCGCCGAGCTCGACCGCCCTCTCATAGTCTGCAAAGGCCCCGGTGGAGTCGCCCATCACTTGGCGGATGTGAGCGCGCGTATCCCAGGTGTGCTCGCTCATGGGGTTGAGTTGCAGCGACTTTTCTACATCGGTAAGGCCTTGCAGGCCGCGGCCCGATCGGAAGTAGGCCCAGGCACGATTGTTGAGTGCTACGGCAAAATCGGGAACGATCTTGATGGCTGCGTCATAGTCGGTGATGGCACGGTCGTACTGGCCCCTGAGCGAGAAGCCCAGCGCCCGCATGGCGTAGGCGCGACTCAATTGCTCCGGCTCCAGGCTGCGCTGGTCGATCAGTGCCGTGCAGCCGGCGACCCACAGATCCTTGTTTTCACCAAAGCAGTCCAGCGCCGTCTCCGCGCGCGCAGGAACAGCCAGCGCCGATGCCAAGCAAAGGCACGTCAGCACACCGCGCAGGCGCAGAACCCTCGCTGTTCGGCTCAACAAATCGTCTTTCTCAATCCATCTCGATGCTGCCGCATTGTACCTTCGCTTTGAGCCACGAATGTGACCC
This sequence comes from uncultured Alphaproteobacteria bacterium, assembly GCA_963806735.1. Classification (GTDB taxonomy): domain Bacteria; phylum Pseudomonadota; class Alphaproteobacteria; order Rhizobiales; family Hyphomicrobiaceae; genus CADEFX01. Next base: position 22,065 of record CAWEBE010000062.1, read on the forward strand.
GCGCGCACACTCACGCCCATCACGCACGCCGGTTCTCGGGAACTTCAATGGTGAGCCCCAGGATAAGATAGCTCCAGGACTTCCCGTGGCTGTCGAGACCGAGCGACGTATTGACGCCGCCTTCCAGGGCATCCGACATCACGAAGTTGAGACCATGCAGATGGTCGAGCTCGTAGCGCTTCACCGGACCCTTAATGAGGCGCGGAAATTCGGCCTTGACGCGTTCTGCAGTAAGCTGCTCCTTGACGAGGCCGTAGTCGCCGGGGTCGTAGACCCACACCGACACGTTCGACGTGTTGCCTTTGTCGCCGGCGCGCGCATGCGCGATCTCATGCAGACGGATTTGCCGGATCATGCGACGAGCATCCGCACCGAAGGCTTGACCGCGGCGCGATCAATGAGCGCGGAATGCGTCACCACGCTCGGTGTGATCTGGCCGCGATAGCCGCCACCGGCGGCAGGACCGCAGCACAGCAGGGCCTCCACCTCCCACAGCATCGTTTCGCAGGCGGCACGATCGGCCGAGCGCATGGCGACGCGGACCCTGACGTCCTCCGTGTCGACACCTGCGTTGCGCGCCGTCGCATATAGCGAGTTGAGGCCGATCAGATCGATGCGCAAACTATCCTTGATCGAGGCATGGCGGCCGAGGCGCTCTTCGAGGATCCGCGCGGCGAGACGGCCGCGCGCCGTTGCATTGGGACCCGCATAGCTCACACCGCCTTCGGCGAAGAAGCCGCCGTCGAAGCCCACGGTCACCTTGAGCTTTTCCGGCCTCGCACGGCCTGATGCGTTGCGTACCTCGACCCGATCGCGGCCAGTTTCATTGACCTCGACGCGGGAGAAGTCGGCGGTTACATCCGGGGTCAGGTAGGCCGCCGGATCGTGCACCTCGTACATGAGCTGCTCCTTGACCGTACGCGGACTGACCAAGCCGCCGGCATCGTCGAGCTTTGTTATGGTGCAGCGTCCGTCCGCCTCCACTTCGGCAAGCGGATAACCGCAGTCGGCCACGCGCGGCACATCCTTCATGCCTGGATCGGCGAAATAACCGCCGGTGATCTGCATGCCGCATTCCATCAGGTGACCGACGACCGTGCCCTGACCGAGGCGATTCCAATCATCGTGCCGCCAGCCGTAGTGGTGGACCAGGGGCGTCAGAAACAGGGACGGATCGGCAACACGCCCCGTGATGACGACATCGGCACCACCTTCCAATCCCGGCAGAATGGCATCGACACCGAGATAGACGTTCGCACCGACAACGGGCAATCCGACTTCAGAAATCTTACGATCGTGATTGTCGAACAGCGTGGTATCGGGCTGCATCAGGTGGCTGACATCGTCGCCTTCGACAGCCGCAACCTTCAAGCCGTGGAGGCCCAGATCGCGTGCGACCTTGATAGCCAGCTCGGCCGCCGAGAGCACGTTGGCGACACCCATGTTGGTGACAATGCGGGTGCCGTTCGCCTTGCAGGCCGCGAGCACGCCGCGCAGCCGGGCCTCGAGCTGTGGGTTGTAGCCCTTTTTTGGATCTAGCTTGCGGTCGCGATGACCGAAGGCCAACGTCCGCTCACCGATGGTCTCGAACACCAGGTAGTCGAGCCGGCCCTTCTTGGCCAGATCGATGGCCGGCTCCAGCCGGTCCGAGGAGAAGCCGGCGCCACAACCCAGCCGCAGCATCGGCGACCTCCTCAGCTACCCGGCAGACTATGTGCCGAGTCGAAGAACAGGTCCTTCCACGATGCCGGCTTGGTCTTGATGAGGCCCACGCGGTGCATGAAATCCACCATCTTGCCGACGTTGCTTGGAACCTTCGTGTACTCCATGTCCTTGGAAGACATGGTGCTAGCAAGCTCTTCGGCTGTCATGTTCTTGTCCTTGGTCATCTCGATGTAGAGGCCGGCAGCGCGGAGCTTGTCGGTATTGATCCAGGCGATCGCTTCATCGAACGCTGCGCTCGCCGCCGCAAAGACTTTCGGGTTCTCGCCGCGAAACTTCTCGGTCGACGTGAACGTAAGGCCGGTCGTCACCCCGCCCATGATGTCATAGGCGGTGATCACCACCGGCAATCCGGACTTCTCCTCTTTCTCGTGGAACGGAGAGGTAGCAAAGTGCGCCGTGATCTCGCTCACAGGATTGAGGACGGCCGCCAGCGCTTCAGGATGCGGCAGCGGAACGATGATGTGGTCGAGCTTCGTATGCTGGCCCCAGAGCTTGTCTGCTGCAAAGTGGAGCATGAACGCCTGTGTCGAGACCTTGAGCGAGGGAATGGCGATGCGGTCCTTCTCCGTAAAATCCTGCAGCGACTTGACGTCCTTATTGCGCGTGTGCAGCCATATGTTGTTGTTGGCATTCGCCGCAATCGCTTTGAACCCAATGCCGCCGCGCGTCCGGTCCCAAAGCACGGCCATGGACGGAACGCCCTGAGCCGCAAAGTGAAGATTGCCCGAGATGATGGCATCATTGAGCGCAGCCGGACCGCCAAGGCGTTGCCATGATACTTTGACGGCGCCCATCCCACCTGCGGCGAGATGTTTTTCAACCAGCTTCTGGTTCTCCATCACCATCTGAGGCAGATAGACGGCCCCGAACTGCTGGCCGAGAACGACTTCGCCGACCTCGGCATGCAAGCCCCCGGCACCCGCCATGCCCATGGTGAGCGCGACCACCGCAGTCGCGGCTGTTGACTTGAGCATGAGCACTTTCCTCCTGAGCGTTTGTATACGGATAGTTGAGTTGAGCTCTATTGCAGCGGTTGACCGAACCTACACCGGCCGATCGCCTTTTTGCACCTTGAGCGTGCGGTTGTCGGCTGCTGGCAACATTTTGGCCGGATCGCGCGTGACGACGGCGTCGATCACGGTCGGCGATGATGTGTTGGCCAAGCCATCCTGCAGCGCAGCGGCAAGTTTCTCCGGATCGCTGACCCGAATGCCGTGGCAGCCGAAACCGCGCGCAATGGCCGCATAGTCCATCTCGACCAGCTCAGAGGACTGATAGTTGCCCTTGCCATAGACCGCATGCTGCAGCGCCTTGACGTAGCCGGAGGCGGCATTGTTGAAAACGACCGCCACGAAATTGGCACCGACGCGACGCGCCGTCTCGAGTTCACCCAAGCTCATGTTGAAGCCGCCGTCGCCGGTCAAGCTGACGACGCGGCGTTTCGGTCCCGCGCCCAACTGCGCGCCGATGCCGCCCGGCACGCCGTAACCGATCGAGGCAAAGCCACGGTCCGGCAGGAAGTGACGTCCGGCCTGCTTCGTATCGAACATCAGGCCACCCCAGTGGCCGGCAAAGCCGCCATCAGCAACGACGATGCCATCCGCCGGCATGACCCGGTTGAGCTCGCCCATCAGGCGGCCGACATTGATCGGTGTCTCCTTCGACTCGAGCCGATCGGCAGCGCCTGCCTTCCACTCGGCCATGCGCTTGGGTAGCTCCGCCACATACTCCGCCCTGAGGCGTGCGGCGGCCTTGCCGTCACCGAGCTCTGCCGCGAACGCCTCCAGCGTGAGCCGCGCATCGCCCACGAGCGCCACGTCGGTCCGTGTCGTACGGCCGATCTCGGTCGGATCGATCTCGATGTGAATGATCGGCTTGCCGGGCGGAATCAGCGCAAAGCGCTTGGTGGCGATCTCGCCGAGCTTGCAGCCCACCACGATGAGGCAATCGGAGGCGGCGATCAGCGCATTGGCGATGCGGTCGTAACGTCCGAAGAGACCGGCGGACAGCGGATGCGTACAGGCGATGGCGCCCTTGCCGGACATCGTGTGCGCGACAGGAATGCCATACGCCTCGGCTAACCCTTGCAGCGACGCGTACGCCTCGGAAATATGGATGCCGCCGCCGGCAAGAATGAGCGGCCGTTCGGCCTTGGCCACCAAGGCCGCAGCGCGCGATAAGTCTGCCGGATCGGGCCGCATGCGCCGCGCCTGCGCCTTGAGCGTGCCTGGGTCGACCCAGAAATCGCTCACATCGAAGTCGTGCTCGCCGTGCGCAACGTCCTCCGGCACATCGATGAGCACAGGCCCGGGTCGCCCACTGGTTGCAACCGCGAAGGCACGCCGGACGTGCTCGGGTACACGCTTAGTGACCTCGACGCGGATCACCTCCTTGACAGCGGGGCGCAGCACTTCGAGCTGGCGCGCCTCCTGCGTCATGTTCTTCCAGGCATGCTCGCGGTTGGCGTCACCGGTGATGACGATCATCGGAATACCGGCGTTGAGGCTCTCGATCAGCCCGGTGACGAGATTGGTCGCGCCAGGCCCGAGCGTGCCGTCGGCCACGCCGGGCCGGTTGGTGACCTTGGCATAGGCATCGGCCGCGAACGCGCCGCACCGCTCGTCGTTGATGAGAAAGTGCTTGAGGCCGAGCGCGCGGCAGGCCTCGTAGAACGGCAGAAGCTGAAAGCCGCCCATGCCGAACATCGGTCCGACGCCCGACAGCTTCAGCATCTCGGCAAGCGCGTGCCCGCCGGTCATGCGGCGGATGGAATTGGAGGCCGGTATGCTCATTTCATGTCCTTTGCACGAGCTTCAACCATAGCGGCCACGAACGCGCGACAGCTCTGTCCGATTTTGCCGCCACACCGTCGCGCTATGTCATTCACTGAGGAAACAAAGCCGTCCTCGTAGCTCGATTTGCCATCACCTATGCGCGCCGAGAACGCCGAGACGCAGGCTCCGGCAATGCCTCGCTGATCGAGCGCAGGCAAGCGCGAGACGCCGGCATCGTCGATGCCGCGGTCCGCGTCATTTGTGACGATGGCAAAGACTGGATACTTGACTGCTGTCTCCGGCTTGCCGCCGAGCAATCCACCGTGTGAGCCAGAAACAACGACGTGGCCAGCATCTTCCGGCATCACGAGCGAGTTTGAGTCCATAAGAATCACTTTGACACCGCCACAACCGGCTTCCGGAACCTCATGCCGATGCTCCGCCTGATCGGGTGGTGCCGGCGCCGGCACGAGACTGGCCGCTGCGAGGCGCTCGAGTGCCTCCCGGCACGACATGGCAGGCACGAGACCGAGCACCTGGGCCGGCGCGTTGACGAACGAGACGACCCCGCGCGCCACGCCATCCTGTCCATCGCCTATGCGCGCCGAGCGGTGTGATATCGCCGCCGCCGGTACGCCCAACTCTTCGAGCAGCAGCAGACCGCCGAGACCCGCTTGCTCACGGCCAATTCCGGCGTCGCTCAGAATGACGGCGCCGATGCCCATGCGAGCCGCGTAGTAACCCGCATAGCTTCCACCGTGTGAGGCGCAGTACGCGGCCTGGCCCCGGTGCTCGGGCTTGAGATGCGTCACGCTGTCGAGAACGATTTTGGCAGTCGGCACGGGCTGGCATCTGTTGTTGCGGCGGGCTCGGCTTGATTTTTAGCACACGCCGCCTGATGCTCCGCAAGGGAAACACCACGAGCGCGCCCGCACATACGTCGGCGTCGCGACAGGGAGCGCATAATGGCGGACAGCAGACCCGGCGCACGCGCCGGGGACAACCTCAAGCGTCTGGTCGATCTCTACCGCACCATGGTGCGCATCCGGGCCTTCGAGGAAACGGCGCTCGAGGCCCACAAGTCAGGCGAGATTCCGGGTCCCCTGCACGTCTCCATTGGCCAGGAGGCCGTCGCTGCCGGGGTGTGCGCCAGTTTGCGCAAAGACGACCGGCTGACCTCCAATCATCGCGGCCACGGCCATGCCATCGCCAAGGGCGCCGACCCAGCGCGCATGTATCTGGAGCTCTATGGGCGTGCCGGCGGCTACTGCGGCGGCAAGGGCGGCTCCATGCACATCGCCGACTTCTCGGTGGGCATGCTGGGGGCCAACGGCGTGGTCGGCGGTGGCCTGCCGCTTGCGGTCGGAGCAGCCCAAGGTCTCAAGCTGCTGAAATCCGATGCGATTGCTGTGTGCATGTTCGGCGATGGCGCGGTCAATCGTGGGCCATTCCTGGAGGGGCTCAACTGGGCAGCGCTCTACAAGCTGCCGGTGCTGTTCGTGTGTGAGGACAACGGCGTGGCGGCCTTCACTCGAGCCGACAGCGTGACTGCTGGAGCTGGCGCATCGGCGCGCGCGGAGGCACTGGGCGTGCCCGCAGTCGCGGTCGACGGCAATGATGCGCCGGCCGTCGATGAAATTGCATCGCGGCTTTCCGCGGAGGTGCGCAGCGGCGCGGGTCCACGGCTATTGCATGCCAAGACCTATCGCTGGACAGGCCACACCTCGACCGACGCCGCAGCCTGGCGCGATCCGAAGGAAGTCGAAGCCTGGAAGGACAAGTGCCCAATCCAGCGACTCACGACTCTCCTTAAGGACCGGGGCATAGCGTCGGCCGAGATCGACGCCATCGCAGCATCAGCCAAAGCCGAGATGCAGGCCGGGCGCGCAACAGCGAAGGCAGCGCCTTGGCCGGAGACGGCTGTCGCCTATGCCGACGTGCAGGATACGGGAGCCGTCGCATGGCAGCGGTAAGCCTCGTCGAGGCCGGCCGGCTGGCCGTGCAGCAGGAGATGCGCCGCGATCCGCGCGTATGGGTGCTGGGCGAGGACGTCGCTCGCGGCGGCCTGTGGGGCCAGTACCGAGGGTTCCTCGAGGAGTTTGGGCCAGAGCGCATCGTCTCCACGCCGATTTCCGAGTCGACCATCATGGGCGCGGGCCTTGGCGCCGCGCTCGTCGGCACGCGCCCCATCATCGAGATGCGCATCTTCGACTTCGTCATGTGTGCCATGGACGAGCTGGTCAACCAGATTGCCAAGGTCCGTTACATGTTCGGCGGGCAGGCAAAACCCGCCGTGGTGGTCCGCATGCCGCACGGCATGTGGCGCAACTCGGCAGCCCAGCACAGCCAGATGCTGGAAGCCTGGTTCGCGCATCTGCCTGGCGTCGTGGTGGTAGCGCCATCCAACGCCGAGGATGAGGCGGGCTTGCTGGTCGCCTCGATCCGCTCGGAAGACCCCGTGCTGTTCTTCGATCCCAAGGATCTTTGGCAGGCCGAAGGTCAGGTAGCCGACAAGATCGAGCCCATCGCCTTCGGCAAGGCCCGCCGCGTGCGCGAGGGTAATGCACTAACGCTCGTGTCTTGGTCCGCGATGATGCCGAAAGCCATCGATGCTGCCGATCGACTGGCCAAAGACGGCATTACCACGGACCTGTACGATCTGCGCTCGATCTGGCCGTGGGACGAGGACAGCATCGTCTCCTCCGTAAAGCGCACCGGCCGCCTGCTTGTGGCCCACGAGGCCGTGGAGGTCGGGGGCTTCGGCGCCGAAATCGTCGCCAGGGTCGTAGATCGGCTCGGGCCTTTGGGCCTCAAGTCGGCCAAGCGCATCGGCGCGCCGCGTATTCCTATTCCGTTTGCGCCGCCGCTGGAGAACGAGGTGCGCGTGACCGCCGACAAGATCGTGGCGATGGCTAAGAGTATGATGCGCTGAAGCCGATGCTCAAGCTGACAGGATGATCGGAGCTGCCGGCACATCGCCGCCCAATATGCGGCGTACCAAAGTCAATAACCCAGGCGGACGAACGATTTCGGCGGTGGCCTCGAGATCGGAAAGGGACCACCACCGCATATCGCGCATCCAATGCCTATCGCGCTCGGTCCATCCACTCGTCTCGAAGAACAGAGACTCGCAGCGCACGAGATAATAGCGCTCCCGGCTGCGCCATAGGCGCGAATTCCAGCGGTAGGTGACATCCCGATCGGCGATGCAGGGCAGCGGCAGCGAGGCGGCAATGCCGGTTTCCTCTTTCAGCTCGCGCAGTGCCGCCGCCTCGTGGCTCTCGCCGGCTTCGACACCGCCACCCGGCAGCGCCCAGAAACCGGTGGCATCGGGCCGGCGCACCGGATCGACCGAGCGGCCAAGCTCAACCCAGAACAGAAGAAGCTGATCCTCCGGCCCCACGACGAGAATGCGCGAGGTCGGACGTTCGGCCGGTTCCTCGGCGGTCGTATTCACGCAACGCGATATTTGGCTAGCACAGCGGCATCGGGCTCGAAGCCGATGCCCGGCGCATCCGGAATGGCAATCTTGCCGCCCTTGGGCAGCGGGATCGATTCCGACACGTAGGCATCGGGCTTCACGTAGTAGAACTCGAACAGCCCGACCTCGGGCCGGTGCGCGGCGAGCTGCAGCGTCGCCCAGTAGCCGGGACCGAAGTAGGGCGAATGCGGCATTGGCGTGCGGCCGGCAGCTTGGGCGAGATTGCACACCTTCATAAATTCCGTGACGCCTCCGACCTTGGTCACGCTCGGCTGCGGATAGGTCACCGCGTGCACCGTGTCCTCGAACGGCACCGACGTGGACGCGTTCTCGCCGGTTGATAGCGATACGCCGAACCGGTTGAGCGCCTGCAACATCTTGGCGTGATCGGGAGGAAAGATCGGCTCTTCGACCCAGAACAAGTTGAGCCGCTTCATCTCCGGCAACATCTTCTCGGCATGTGCGAGCGGCCACTGGCAGTTGACGTCGGTGGTGAGCCGCACCTTGGCCCCCACGGTCTGCCGTCCGGCCTCGATGGTTTTCAGTAGGATCTCGTGCAGCTTGACGTCCGCAAAGCCTTCGCTCACCGCCCGTGCTGCAAATTCGGAGACAAGTTTGACGTCGCCATAGCGCACCAGGCTTGCATAGGCCGGCACGGAGTCGCGATGCCGTCCACCCAGATGGTGGGCGAGCGAGACGCCCTTGCGCTTCGCCGCGATATCCCACAGCGCAATGTCGATGCCCGAAAGCGCTAATATGGTGATGCCGTAGCGGCCGGGCAGATGCAGCTTGAGTTGCAGATCCTGGCTGAGCGCCGGAATATCCTCCACCTCCTGGCCGACGACGAGGGGGATGACCATGTCCTTCAGCGCCGCATGCACCACCGTCGAGCAGAAATAGGAGAAGCTCTCACCCCAGCCGACCAATCCGTCATCCGTCTCGACCCGCACCAACATCATGTCGAAGTGCGTCCAGCGCCGCGGCATGACGCCCGTGCCGGAGCTGTGATCGGAGAAGGGTATTCTGAGCGCGATCGGCTCGATCTTAGTCACGCGTGGCATGGGCGCACTCCCGATTCTCGAGGTTCAATCATGGACGACGAGGCCGGCGCCGCGATAGCCGCCGTCGGCGGCAATGATTTCGCCCGTGACATAGCCCGACTGTGCGTCGTCCAGGAGAAAGTAGATCACCGTCGCCATTTCCTCCGGTGTTCCGTAGCGCCGCATCGGAATATATCGATGATAAAGCGCACGATCTTCCGCGGTGTGAATGGCCTTGGTCATGGCCGTGTCGATTGGCCCCGGTGCAACGGCATTCACACGGATGCCGAATAGTGCCAGATCGTTGGCCATCACCTGAGTGAGCGTAACGACCGCGCCCTTGGATGCGCCGTAGGCAGCACGCCCCTTGGAGCCGCGCAGGCCGGAGATCGAAGCAATATTCACGATGGCACCGCCGCCATTGTCTTTCATGATGCGTGCCGCCGCCTGCCCGACCATGAAGGTGCCGGTGACATTGACGTCCAGCATCTTGCGGAAAAGCTCGGGCGTCGTGTCGAAAACGTGCTTGTCGGCGGCAATGCCCGCCGAGTTGACCACGCCGCTGATACCGCCCAGCGCTTGCGCAACCTCTCCGACCACGCGCGCGACGGCGCGCTCGTCCGTAACATCCAGCGTCGCGATGTAGGCAGCCTTGTTCTTTCCATGCTGAGCGCGAACGCCCTCAAGCGCGGCTTCATCGCGATCGAGGATAGCGACCTTTGAGCCCTTTTCGAGCAGCAGCTCCGCCGTCGCGCGGCCGATACCGGATGCACCACCCGTAATCAGGGCTACCGGTGACTTCGCCATCGCTTTCTCCCATTGCGCACCCATACGTTGGCCGTCAGATACCTGATACGACTATGCAATGGAGCGCACGTTCGGCCGCTGAAATACGGCTTCCATTTCCTTGCGCACCTTCACCGCACCGTCGTTCGCATCGAACTCAACGTCACTCCACTTGAGCCGCTGACCTTCCTTTACGTCGCCCTTGAGCTTGACGTTGTGCGCGAGACCGAGCGGCAGGTAGCCTTCTCTCAAGGAGGCATCCGCCGGCGTCTGCTTGCCCCAGACACAGAAGCCGCCTTCGCCATCCAGCATCTCGCCCTTCTTGAGATTGCGCTTGGCGGTCGCGACAACATCGGAATTGAAGCAGAACGGCGAGCCGGTCGGCTCGTTCCGGAGCGCGGCGGAGGCGACCGAAAGACCGAGCTCCAAACCAATCATGTGCGTCGGGCGGTAGAGCGCGGCGTACTTGCCAGACTTGTCCGGCAGCAGGTTGTACTCCACGCAGCACTTCATGGCGTAGTCGCTGTCGCTCTCGAACACGATATACGTGCCCATGACCAGATTGTGCGGCACGTCCTTGCCGTCGCGATAGATCGATGAGGTGACCTCGGTCACACCCTTCTTCTCCAGTACACCGCCATCGGCTTTCGGCTTGCACACATCGGCCAGTTCGAAGCGACTTGCTGGCGGAAAGCTCAGGCCTTCGCTTTGCGGCACCAGCCCCGTAGCGTTGCAGATCGCGGTCATCTCGATGCCGGACTTGGTGCCGTCGACGAACGAGTTGAACATCTTCGGGTTGATGTGGCTCTTGTCCTGGATCTTGAGATACGTGTTCAGGATGTCCCAAACACTCTCGGGCGTGGACTGGTGATAGGTCGGGTGGTAGCGCGTGCCCTTGCCGGCGGCGACCACGCGGAAGCCGCAAGCGCGCGCCCAGTCGACGTGCTCACACACGAGCGCAGGCTGATCACCCCAGGCGAGGCTATAGACCACGCCCTTCTCCCGCGCCTGGCGTGCGAGCAGCGGCCCAGCCAGCGCATCGGCCTCGACATTGACCATCACCACGTGCTTGCCGTGGTTGATCGCCGCCTGGCACAGCTTGATACCCGTGCCCGGATCGCCGGTGGCCTCGATGATGACATCGATGTCCGGGTTCTCGATCAGCGCCATCGCATTATCGGTGAGGAACGTCTTGCCGGTCTTGAGCGCCTCTCCGAGCGAGGTCGCATCGATCTGCTCGGGCGACCATTGCACGCCGATGAGACGCTCCTTGGCGCGCGCCGGCAGCAGATCGGCAAGGCCGACGAGGTGCATGCCCGCCGTCAACCGAACCTGGGACAGGAACATCGTGCCGAACTTGCCGGCGCCGATCTGGCCGATCCGAACCGGCTTGTTGGCGGCGGCGCGTTCCTTGAGCTTGAACGACAAGTTCATAGGGCATCCCTTGTGATGCTGTCTGGTTGGGCGCGGAGCATATTGCTCAATACGGCCAAGTCCAAGGCGAGCTGCCTTATCCGCCGATGGCTTCGATGCTGACCGGAAACAGCGGCTCCAGCGCATCGACATTCATGATGTGATAAACACTGAAGCGATAGGCATCGCCTGCGGTAAGTTCCGGGGGCGTGAAAGGAAAAGCCGTGTTGCCGGCAGTGGAAATGCGGCCTGGGAAACCGTGATGCAGCAGGTACTGTTTGCATGTCGCAACCACGGCGCGCGCCTCGTCCTCATCCTCGCCGATGCATTCCACGATGATGCCGATCTCCTCCGGCAGAGTGGAAACCGGCTGTCCGCCGACGACGCCGAGCCCATAGAAGCGGAAGTACATTGCGTAGGGTTTGGCTGGATTGGGCGGCACCAGCTCGCGCACGATGGCCTCGACCGCAGGAATGATCTCTGACGCTTTCTCGATGAAGACCGGATCGGCCGAGCCGGCGACAAAGATCGCCCTGGCGCCGACACGTGTCGCACCTTCGATCTTCACGGAGAGCTGTTCGGCAGGCACCCAGCGGGCGCCCGAGACGCGGCAGCGCCGGTCGTCGACGGCGTCGAACTTCGAGCCCTCCAGATGCAGCACGCCTTCCGGCTCCGTCACGGCCAGCGGATCGGCCTGCTCGTACAGTCCATGCGCTGCGACCGACAGCGGCGTCGCCCGCCGTGCCGGGTTCATGCTCTCGAGTACGAAGCTGTCGCCCTCGAGCGTGCCGAGCATCGCATCCCGCCCGCCAGGCTCGCAGCACAGTGATGCACATTCGATGATCTTGGCCATCTGCATCGCGGCAGCCATGGACAGGCCCAGCCGCGCCGGCAGCGCGGTATAGACGGCTGTATCGCAGGCACGTCCCGCGATGATCACGTCAGGCTCGAGAGCAATCGCGCGCAGAAAGGCCTCAGTGCCCATCTGCCCGACAATGCGTGCAGCGCCGTCGACCTCCGCGTCCGTAAGCTGCCCGATGGGGCCGATGGATCGAGTCTTGCCGGCGCGCACCGCGGCTTTCACGACATCCTTGGGAATCTCCGCCCCGATAGTGGCCAATCGGAACGTCAGTTTCTCATCGCACGCTATCTCGCGCACGATATCGACCGTCTCGGCCAGGTGTGGCGTTCCACCGGCGGTGCCCGCCGTGCCGATGATGACCGGCGTGCCTTGCGCCAACGCGCCGGTGATGACCAGCTTCAAGTCACGCTTGGTGCTGCGCCGCGACGTCGCCAGCCGACCAGCTCCCAGATAGTAGGGGCCCGGGTCCACCGATCCCATGTCGGCGCCGACAATGTGCGGTCTGCGCTCCAAACCGGCCCGGTAGGCCTTCTCCGGAATGCCGTAGCCGAGCTGGCCGGACGCGGAGAGAACCCGCAGCGGTCCGGGTTCGCGCTCAAAGGCTGCAATCGTGCGTGCGAATGTGCTCATATCTCGAGATCCAGTAGCGGCCGATGCTGCTGCGCCCCGTACACATCGGTATCGCCGGGTGTCCCGGCGATGATGCGGCGTGGCAGCACGATCTTGATGGCGATGGCGGCGGGATAGGGAATGACCTCGGCTTTGGGTACGCCGAAACGCTGAGCCAGCACATCCGGACGCAGACTCGCAGCTCTGAGTGCGCGCTCATAGAGCTTCGGATCGTCGAACATGATGTCGAGCGAGATCTGCGTCGGCCCCGCATTTTTGGAGCGAATGACGCGCGCTGCCTCCCGTATTTTCATTGTCCATTCTCCGGCTTGCTGCCTGTTGCTGCAATCTGCCTCAAGCGTACCCACGGCAGCCCCTAACCGATCAATTTCAACCGCCGCGCCAAGTCCACGATGGCGCGCGCTTCGAGAAAGAAGGGCTCATCCACCATGCGCCCATCGACCGTGAAAGCGCCCAGCCCCTTGTTGGCCGGATCGGCAGCGGCGGCAAGGACCTTCTGCGCCCAGGCGATCTCGGCGCCGGTGGGCGTGAAGACCGCATTGACCACAGCAATCTGCGAAGGATGGATGCAACTCTTGCCGATGTAGCCCATGCGTCGCGCGGCAATGGCATCGCGCTCCAGTCCGAGGGTGTCGCCGATGCTGACGTAAACCGTATCGTAAGCCGGAACGCCGGCGTATGCCGCGGCCATTTTCGTCGTGAACCGGATGGCGCTCAGCGCTGCATCATGGCGCTCGATGCGGTTGGGAGCGAACAGGTCGGCGACGCCGAACTGCATGCCGGCAACACGCTCGTGCGCCGCGGCGATATCATAGATGTTGCGCACCCCCTGCGGACTTTCGACATTGGCCAGCACGCCGATGCTGTGCGTAAGGCCCTTGCGCTTCTCCGCGGCGGCGATGCTGGCGACCGCGCGCTGGACCTCCTCTGCGCCCTCCAGCTTTGGAAGGTTTATGAGATCGGTCCCTCGCGCGACGACCGCGTCGATGTCCTCCTCGAAATAGGGGGTTTCCAACCCGTTGACGCGCACGATCATCAGCTTTGCGTGCTCACGGTCCAGGCGGGTTAGATAGTCATGCAACGTCTTGCGCGCTTCTGGTTTCTTGGCAGGCGCGACCGCATCCTCGAGATCGAGCGAGAGGGCATCCGCGGCCGAGGCCATGGCCTTTTCGAATAGCTCGGGCCTGCTGCCGGGCACGAACAGCTTGCTGCGCATCATTCGGCGGCCTTCCCCATGCACATCCACCCTACATGTCTCTTGCCGCACGCCCGCATTGGCAGCAAGCTGTTGCGAGAATTGCATGTCTCATTGCAGGAGGCGAGCCATGGCCACCGGCGGCAACGTCATCGGTCTCAAGGGAACCTCGGGCCACGGCAACGTGCTGACCGGCACTCGGCACATGGTCGCCGCCGGCCACTATGCCGCCGCGCACGCAGGCTTTCTCGTGCTGGAGGCCGGCGGCAACGCGGTGGATGCCGGGGTAGCCGCGGGGATCGCCCTCGGCGTCACGCAGTGCGACCTCGTCAACGTGGCGGGCGTGGCGCCGATCATGATCCGTCTGGCCAAGACCGGCGAGGTCGTCACCATCGACGGGCTCGGCGTATGGCCGATGAAGGCCTCCTCGCAGTATTTCCGCGACCATCACAAGGGCGCCATCCCGCCAGGGCTCATGCGCGCGGTCGTGCCGGGGGCACCGTCGGGCTGGATCACGGCCCTCGAGCGCTATGGCACGATGAGCTTCGGCGATGTGGCCGCCGCGTCCATCCGGCTGGCGCGCGAGGGCTTCGCTGCCGACCCTCGCTTTTGCGACACCATGGTCGCCAACGAGGCGAGCTTCCGCCGTTTTCCCGAGAATGCGCGCGTCATGCTGCCGGGCGGCAAGCCGCCGCAGCCAGGCGACATCTTTGTCCAGACCGATCTAGCGCGCTCGCTGCAATACATGGCCGACGAGGAGAAGAGAGCCTCCGGCAAAGGCCGTGCGGCAGGTCTTGCGGCGGCGCACGCAGCTTTCTATCAAGGCGACATCGCGCGCACGATCACGGCCTATCACGCCAAGAACGGCGGCTGGCTCAGCATGGAGGATATGGGCGCCTTCCGCGCACGTGTGGAACCGCCGACCAAGGTCCGCTTCCAAAACATGGATGTTTTCACATGCGGTCCATGGTGCCAGGGACCAGCGCTGGCGATGATCCTCAAGATGCTCGCGCACGACGACATCGCGGCTCTCGGCCACAACACGCCGGCCTACATTCATCTGCTGACCGAGGCCGTGAAGCTCGCTTTCTCCGATCGCGAGGCATTCTTCGGCGATCCGCGCTTCATCGACGTGCCGCTGCCGACCCTGCTGTCGGACGCGTACGCAGCAGAACGCCGGCGCCAGATCGACGCCGCGCGCTCTTGTCCCGAGATGCCGGCGCCGGGCGTCATCCCAGGCTATCCACGCTTCATCGCCGGAGCGCCGCTCGGTGATGTCCCGCCGATGTCGCCGGACACCTCTTATCTGGCCGCCGTCGACAAGCACGGCAATGCATTCTCAGCCACGCCGAGCGATCCCTCCTACGATGCGGAGATGATCCCGGGCACCGGCTTGTGTCCCTCGGGACGTGGGTCGCAGTCGTGGACCATCGCCGGCCATCCCTCCGAGGTGGCGCCGTTCAAGCGCCCGCGCCTAACGCCGAACCCTGCCATTGCTATTCTCGGCGACGGCCAGGCCGTCATGCCGTTCGGCACGCCGGGCGGCGATGTGCAAACGCAGTCTATGCTGCAGGTGCTTCTCAACGTCGGTCTGTTCGGCATGGACCTGCGCAGCGCCATCGAGGCGCCGCGCTTTGCCAGCTACTCCTTCCCGTCGAGTTTCGAGCCGCACGAGTACTATCCGAACCGGCTGGCCGTGGAGGGCAGGATCGAGGGTAAGACCGTAGACGGCCTGAAGGAACGCGGCCATGACATGCTCGTCTGGCCGGAGTGGACACGGCTGGCGGGTGCTGTGTGCTCCGTCATCCACGACGTGAAGCACGGCGTGCTGACAGCGGCAGGCGACCCGCGACGCGCCTCCTACGCCGTCGGCTGGTAGGCCAGGCGCGGTTCACGTCAGCTGAATTTGATCGGCTCGATCTTGGCGCGAGCGAACGCCGGGCGTGCCTGCACACGCGCCCACCAGTCCTGTGTGCGCGGAAACTGGTCGAGCCGGATGCCGTGCTCCTCCAGCTCACCAAAGCGCACGGCGTAGGGCGACACGTTGATGTCCGCGAACGAGAAGGTGCGGCCCGCGAGCCAGGGGCCGGACGATAAGCTCGCCTCCATCCGATCCAATATGTGCCGGAGGCTGTCAGCGGCGCGCTGCATCTCGGCTTCGGTGTAGGGCTCTCGCGCCACCCGGCGCCATTGCTCGCGCCGCTCGGGCATCGGCGTGGTGGACAGTTTGCTCGCCAGCTCTTCATCGCTCCACTTGGACGCAGTCGGACCCATCATGCGGTTCCAGTTCAACTCCTGAAACGCCTTGATGACGACCGTGTCGGCGCTATAGGTCCACACCCGCATGGCCGCTCGCTCGTGCGGATCGGCCGGGCGCAACCGCTTCTCCGGGAAGACGTCCTCCAGATATTCGTTGATGACCGTGCTCTCGATAATCACACGGCCGCGGTGAACGAGGGCTGGCACGACGCCATTCGGATTGATCTTCAGGTACTGCGGCGTGTTCTGTTCGTTCTTGAGCAGGCGCACGAAGACGCCGGCGTAGTCGAGCTCCTTTTCCTCCAGACAGAAGCGTACGCGGCGTGAGGCGCTCGACATCCAGGCGTGATAGAGGACGAGATCGGCGTCGGGAACCGGATCGAAGACCGTGGGCATGAGGCTACGTCTTCTCGTCCAGCGATCGCGCCTCCGAGGGAAGCATGTGCGGTACGCCGTTGCGGATCGGATAGGCGAGGCGAGCGGCACGGCTGATCAACTCCTGCGCTGCCTCGTCGTATTCCAGATTGGTCTTGGTCACGGGGCATACGAGGATCTCGAGCACGCGGGGATCGACGCGCTCGGTTCCCGGCTTGCGCTCCTCCGCGATCATACGCCCTCTCCCTGTATAGCTATTGCAAAGTGTTGCCGGCGCTGCCGGCACCGGCAGCGAGATCCATCTCCGCCAGCGTGATGAGCGTCTCGGCCCGTGCCTTGAGGTCTTGCGCCTCGAGCAGGGCCTGCTTCTCCGAGCAGCCGAAAGGACTCGCAATCGACAGTGAGTTGACGAGCTGCTCCACCGATGAGCGCGCAATGGCGCGCCAATCCGCCTCGAGCTTGTGCGTCTCCAGATAGCGGCGCAGAACATCCTGGAGCCGGTCCCGATCGACCAGATCCTCGCCGGCGCCACGCACGAAATCTTGGACAAAGCGGCGATAGTCGACGGAGAAGACACGATAAGGCTCAGACACCTGCGCCTCGTCCAGCAGCACGAAGCGCGCGATGCCGGCGATCGAAATGAGCAAGCGGCCATCGTCCAGCTCTTGGAAGGCTGTGACGCGCCCAGCGCAGCCGACCGCGCGCAGTGGCGCTGCGCGATCTGTCGGCGAGTCCGTCTCGCCGCCGTCACCGGCCGGCTGGATCATGCCGACAATACGGTCACCGCGGATCACATCATCGAGCATGGCGAGGTAACGCGGCTCGAAAATGTTGAGAGGAACAGACGCACGCGGCAGCAGGATGCAGCCGTGCAGCGGAAACACGGGAATACGGCTGGGCAGATCATTCGGGCTTTGGTAGCGCCGGGCCGGCCGCACGTTTCTCGCTCCGATACAGTCTTCAGGAAAACAGCAGCGAGGACAGGCGGCGCCGGCCGTCCAGGGTCGCTGGATCCTTCGGCCCCCACGCTTCGAAAAGCTGCACGAGCTGCTTGCGTGCAGCCTGCTCGTTCCAGTTGCGATCGCGCCTGAAGGAACTCGAGCAGCTCGCTGACAGCACCGTCCTTGTCTCCGGTGGCTGCCAGCGCCATGGCCAGATCGACGCGCGCCTGCTGATCGGACGGATTGGCCGCAACCTTGGCCCTGAGATCGCCGAGATTGCCGGCGCTCTCGCCGCGTTTGGCAAGGTCCAGCGCGGCGCGCACACCAGCAAGCGGCGCACTGTCCCGCTTGTCGGGCGGCACGATCGCCAGTGTCTGCTCGGCGCGCGCAATGTCTCCGGTCTTGAGATAGCACTTGGCCAAGCCTGCGAGGGCCGCCAGGTTCTCGCGGTCCTCCTGCAACACAGCCGCATAAATCTCGGCTGCCGTCTGCACATCGCCCAACTCCAGCGCCGTGTCGGCTTCCTGGAGCGCGGTGGCGAGGTCGGCGGCCGCTTCGTCGCCAAGCAGACGTTCGACGAAGGCGCGCACCTGGGACTCGGACTGCGCGCCCATGAAGCCGTCGAGTGGCCGCCCGTCCTTGAAGGCATAGACGGTCGGAATGGACTGGATGCGCAGCTGCTGGGCGATGGCAGGATGCTCATCGATGTTGACCTTGACGAGCCGCACCTTGCCGTTGTGCGAGCGCACCACTTTCTCCAGGGTCGGCGTCAACTGCTTGCAGGGACCGCACCAAGGGGCCCAGAAGTCGACGAGGACAGGAACCTTGCGCGAGGCCTCCAGCACATCCTTGGCGAAGCCGGCGGTACCAGAGTCCTTGATCACGTCGCCTGCGACGCTCGCAGCCGCGGGCTTGCTCGTTCCAAGATCCATTACTCTATCTCCATAGCCCCTTGGGGCTTACGTCCCGATCCGGCGCCCTCACCGGCCAAGATCATTTCCCTCAAAGCTGCCGCGATCGGCAGCACCCGGCTCATATATAGCGTTTAACCTCGTCTGCGCGACGAGAACAATACGAGCATGTGGGCAGCCTCGGCTGGTCTGCCAAGCTAGAGTGCGATCGTCTCATATGGAAACACTGCAGCTTCCATATGGGGCGTGAATCGCACGGTAAAACAGAGGACTCACCAGGTAACACCCGGATGAGCGCGAGCCAGGACCTGCATTTCGGCCAGCATTTTGCCCAGCGGCTCGCCATGACGGCCGGATCTGCCACCCGCCTGCATATGACGGTTGGCGAACCGGTCCAGGGTCGCTTCGCCCAAGATACGCGCCACGGTCGTTTCCCAGGGCGCCTTCATGCTGGAGCGATCCACCACCACGCCCGCAGCGGCAAGCGCCGTCTCACCGGCATCCATCTCGAATAGCTCGCCCGTGTAACCCCATAGGTCATCGAGCGCCTGTGCCGCGCGACGGCGGCTCTCCGACGTACCATCACCAAGCCGGATGACCCACTCTGACGCATGGCGCAGATGATAAGCCATCTCCTTCATCGCTTTGGCGGCGATGCCGGCGAGCCGCGCATCGGCCGATGACGCCAGCGCGCCGTAATAGGGATGCATGAAGGCTGCGTAGAGAAAGTGGCGCACCATGGTGGCCGCGAAGTCTCCATTCGGCTGCTCGACCAGCAGCAGGTTGCGGAACTCCTGCGCGTCACGGAAGTAAGCGAGCCCGTCTTCGTCGCGGCCCTTGCCTTCGACCTCCCCGGCATACTCGTAAAACAACCGAGCCTGCCCGATGAGATCGAGCGCCAAGTTCGACAGGGCGATGTCTTCCTCGAGCATCGGTGCCCGGCCGGACCATTCCGACAAGCGATGGCCGAGGACGAGTGCATCGTCGGCCAGGCCGAGCACATAGGCGAACAACGGGCTGTCATTGGCGGCCGGCATCAGCGAGCTCCTTCGCCATGCGCCGCGGCTCTAGTGGTCTCGGTGGATTGACGGCCGACACGAGGACAAAGCTGATGATCATCAGCAGAAACCACGAGCCGAGCTTGCCCAATGTCACGGGCGACCACGCTTTGAGCTGATGGGGGTACAGCCAAACGGTGGAAAAGGAGCCGACGTTCTCGGCGATCCAGATGAAGAGAGAGACGAGGAAGAAGCCGAGCAGAAGCGGCATGCGGCGCGGCATGCGATCTACGGTGAAGTGGATGGCGGTGCGACCATAGATGACAGCCGCCAGAGCAAAGAGCAGGTAACGCAGGTCGATCATGTAGTGGTGCGTGAAGAAATTCACGTAGATGAGCAGCGCTAGAGCCCAGGTCCAGCGCACGTCCGGATAGTTGGAGAAACGGAAGTCGAACAGACGCCAACAGCGCGCGATGTAGCTGCCGACGGCAGAGTAGAGAAAGCCGGAGAACAGAGGCACGCCGGCGATGCGGATGACATTGGCGTCCGGATAGACCCACGAGCCCTTGGCGGTCTTGAACAGCTCCATCACTGTGGCCACGATGTGAAAGATGAGAATGACCTTGGCCTCGTCGATGCGCTCGAATTTGAAAGCCAGCAAAGCCACCTGCGTAAGGATGGCAACGAGCAGGAGGAAATCGTAACGGGCAACGGGCATCCAGCCCGGATAGCTGAGCTTGGTCAGCAGAATGAAGCCGAGCAAGACACCGGCGAACAGGCAGGCCCAGGCCTGGAGCACGCCGAAAATCAGCAACTCGTGCCACAGTCGACCGAACGGCAGGGGCAACAGCCATCGCTTGGACAGGCGTTTGAGCCATGCCAGCCAGCGATCGCGCCGGCGGATATACCCCACACCCAATTGTCGCTGCATGATTCCTTGCCCGCACTCTGATCGTTGAGCAAGGGTACGCCGCGACAGAGGCTGCAAATTTGGCGATCGGCGACGGCACTACATATGCCCCACGTCGTCGGGCACTTTGTAGAAGGTCGGATGGCGATAGATCTTCGAGGCCGTAGGCTCGAACATCTCGTCTTTATCGGCAGGATCGGAGGCTGTGACAGCCGAGGAGGGCACCACCCAAATGGAGACGCTGTCGCCGCGCCGCGTGTAGACGTCGCGCGCCGCCTGCAGCGCCATGCTCGCGTCCGCCGCGTGCACGCTGCCGCAATGTCTGTGCGGCTGGCCCGAGTGAGGCCGGATGAACACTTCCCAGAGCGGCATCAAGGGCTCGGACACGCCAACAATCTCCGCTACGCTTTGCGAGCTACGCGCACCGCTGCTGCATCCAAAGCCTCACATTAGGTAGGCTCTCCCAGCCGAACGCGTGGTCGCCAGGGCCGTGTTTGGTCAGATGATCCAAGCGCGCCAAAGCCTCTTGCGGCGTCGGCACGTGGCCAACCGCAATCCACCACATCACGAAGTGCGGCGTCCTCATCGGCTCGAACCAGTTGCCCTTCTTCGCGTAGATCCGCTTGTGCACCGTGTTCCACACAAAGTGCTCGAGGTGCTCGGGCGTCTCCCACACGCTCATGTTGACGAGGAAGGTCGGATCCTTCGTGACCAGGATGTTGGTGGCATTGTTGCTGTCGTCCTTGAGCCGCCACACGAAACCCGGGCTCCGCTCGGCCAGAGCGTTGACGGCATCGAGCGCACCCATGAACTCGGCCATGCGCGGGTCATCGGTGGGAAAGCGGATGTGACCGACGTTGAGTTGGGCGAGATGCGTACCGACGGGCTGTGTGATCATGTCTCTACTCCGCTGCAACCTTCATCGCCGCCGCTCGCTTGGCTGCGTGAGCCATGGCGGCCTCGCGTACCCAGGCGCCGTCTTCCTCGACCTGACGGCGCACCTTCATGCGCTGACGGTTGCAGGGGCCATCGCCGGCCAGAACGCGCTTGAACTCCGCCCAGTCGATCTGCCCGATGTTCCAGTGCCCCGTTGCCTCGTCAAACGTCAGCTCTGGGTCGGGAAACGTCAGGCCGAGATAGCGGCCCTGCGCCACGGTAGCATCGACGAATTTCTGCCGCAGCTCGTCATTGGAGAAGCGCTTGATCTTCCACTTCATGGTGTCGGCACTGTGCAAGCTCTCCTTGTCGGAAGGTCCAAACATCATCAGGCTCGGCCACCACCAGCGGTTGAGCGCGTCCTGCGCCATGGCCTTCTGCCCCTCGCTGCCGCGACACAGCGTCAGCATGATCTCGTAGCCTTGGCGCTGATGAAAGCTCTCCTCCTTACAGATCCGGATCATGGCGCGCGCATAGGGGCCGAAGCTGCAGCGGCAGAGCGGGATCTGGTTCATGATGGCGGCGCCGTCGACCAGCCAGCCGATGGCACCGATGTCGGCCCAGGAGAGCGTCGGATAATTGAAAATGGAGGAATACTTGGCTTGGCCCGACAGGAGCTGCAGATAGAGCTCCTCGCGTGACACACCGAGCGTCTCGGCCGCGGCATAGAGATAGAGACCGTGCCCGGCCTCGTCCTGCACCTTGGCGAGTAGCGCCGCTTTGCGCCTCAAGGATGGAGCGCGGGTGATCCAGTTGCCCTCGGGTTGCATGCCGATGATTTCGGAATGCGCGTGCTGTGAGATCTGCCGCACCAGCGTCCGGCGATAGCTCTCCGGCATCCACTCGTTGGGCTCGATCTTTTCCTCGCGATCGACCTTGGCCTGGAAGCGCGCGAGCCTGGCGGCGTCCTCAGGTGGATCGGCCTGGCCGGCGTCCTTGCTGTTGAGCGCCTGCGTATACATGGCGTCCTCTCGATCGGCAGGGGGTCACTACAGCCGCATCAGAAGTCGGAAACGATACCGCCCTTCTCCCAGTCGCCATAGCGCGTGGGCTCGGGTCCGTTACGGCCGCCGTGCTCTGCCGGTTTCTTCTCCGCGGCAGCGTCCTGCTCACGCCGGCGCTGCTCGGCTTCCTGCAGGGCGCGCTGCGCCGCCGGGGTCACGGACAGCTGCGGCCGCTGAACATTACTAGTCTGATCCTGCTCGGCTTTTGTGGTCACTCGCAGCCCCTGGCTGGCGTGCAGCGTGGAGTCATACCATATTCCTGCTTCATATGGTCAGGGTGCAGCAACCCTGCCTTGATATGGGGCCGCAAAGGCAAGGTCCCGGGAGCGAGTTGATGCCTATGAACTATGTCAAGACCGCCATGCTTCTCGCCTTCTTGACGGCGATCTTTGTCGCCATGGGGGCACTAGTCGGGGGCGAGGCTGGCATGCTGATCGCCTTTCTCGTCGCACTCGCCATGAATTTGTTCAGCTTCTGGAAGTCGGACACCATGGTGTTGCGCATGCACGGGGCGGAGGAGGTGGATGAGCGGTCAGCGCCCGAATACTACGGGCTGGTGCGTGAGCTGGCACAGCGGGCCGAGCTGCCGATGCCACGCGTCTACGTCATGCACAACCCGCAACCAAACGCCTTCGCCACCGGGCGCAACCCAGCCAACTCCGCCGTGTGTGCCTCCACCGGCCTCCTGGAGATGCTGAGCCGGGAGGAGGTTGCGGGCGTGATGGCACACGAGCTGGCGCACATCAAGAACCGCGACACGCTGACCATGACGGTAGCGGCCACGATCGGCGGCGCCATCTCGATGCTGGCGCAGTACCTCCAGTTCAGCACCCTGTTCGGAGGCAATCGCGAGGGTGGCAGCCGGATCGGCGCCTTCGCGGCGATGCTGCTCGCGCCGATTGCAGCCATGATAGTGCAGATGGCGATCAGCCGCTCCCGTGAGTATCAGGCGGACCACATGGGCGCGCTGATCTGCGGGCAACCCATGTGGCTGGCCTCGGCGCTCCAGAAGATCCAGGGATACGCGCACCAGATCCCGAACGACACGGCCGAGGCTGCGCCGGCGACTGCGCACTTGTTCATCATCAATCCGCTGTCCGGCATCGGCATGGACAACCTGTTCTCGACCCACCCCAACACCGAGAACCGCATCGCCGAGTTGCAGAAGCTGGCTGCGGAGCTGGGTGCCAGCGCCGGGCGGTCGTCTGAAAGCTTTCTGAGTTCGCGCCAGCCGCTGGGTCGGCAAGAACCGTCCGGCACGCACGGACCCTGGGGCTGAGGCTTGCCCAGCGAGCCACCACGCGGGAACCCAGAGAAGCACGAGCGCTCGGCCGAGCGGCCGAGGAGTGGCCCCAATCCGCGTGCGGCATCAGCGCATCTGTCCGGACTTCCGGCGCGCCGCCTCGCGGTCGCCCTGATTGAGAGCGTGCTCGGCAAGGGGACGACCCTTGATGAAGCGCTGAGCGATACTGATCCCTCCACCATGGAGCCACGGGATAGGGCTTTTGCACGACTATTGGCCACGACGGTATTGCGCCGGTTCGGCACGCTCGACGCTGTTCTCAGCAAATTCCTGGAAAAACCGTTGCCGAAAGACGCGCAACGCGCACGCGCCATCCTACTCATAGCGTCCGCCCAACTGCTGCTGCTCGGCACGCCGCCGCACGCGGCCATCAACCTCGCTGTCGAGCATTGCCGGCGCGATCGGTTGGCGCGGCGCTTCGACAAGCTCGCCAATGCCGTGCTGCGGCGCGTGGCCAGCAAGGGCCCAGCGATACTTGCAGGAACTCGACACGCCACGCACCGACATCCCCGAATGGCTGTGGCGACGGTGGAGCGCAACCTACGGCAAGGCCACGACCCAACGCCTCGCCGAGGCGAGTCTCCGCGAGGCAGCGCTGGATATCTCCGTCAAAGACGATCCCGCGGGGTGGGCAGAAAAGCTGGGCGGCCATCTGCTGCCAACCGGGAGCATCAGACTCGCGCATGCCGGCCGCATCGAGGCGCTGCCCGGCTACGACGACGGGGCTTGGTGGGTGCAGGATGCAGCAGCAGCGCTACCGGCGCGGCTGCTAGGCAAAGTTGAAAGCCTGGCGATCGCGGATCTGTGCGCGGCACCCGGCGGCAAGACGGCGCAGCTCGCAGCAGCGGGAGCCCGCGTTACCGCGGTGGATTCATCGAGCCATCGCCTGAGCGTCCTGCAAGGGAACTTGGCACGGCTGAGACTCGGCGACAGCGTCAGCGTCGTACAAGCCGATCTCGAGACCTGGACGCCCACCGGCCAGTTCGATGCAGTGATGTTGGATGCCCCTTGCACGGCGACAGGCACGCTGCGCCGCCATCCCGACATCCTGCACCTCAAGCGCACCGAGGACGTGGCCCGGCTGGCGGCCCTGCAGACGCGCCTGCTGGCGCGCGCAGCGGGGCTTGTGCGGCCGGGGGGAACACTCGTCTATTGCACCTGCTCGCTGGAACCCGAAGAATGCGAGCAACAAATCGAGCGCCTGCTGGCGACGAAACAAGGCCTGACGCGCGAGCCGATTCGCGCCGAGGAGATCGGCGGGTTGGACGCCTGCATAACCTCGGCAGGAGACCTTCGGACCTTGCCATTCCACCTGGCTCTCGAGCCGCCGCAGATTGCAGGCATGGATGGCTTTTATGCCGCACGGCTGCGGCGATTGTCTTGAGCCGTAGCGTTGCCCCCAACTGAACGCTCTGTCCAGCTTGAGGCCACCGCGCCCGGAGGCTATCGAGACCCCATGAATGGAGTCGTGCATCAGCTTGCGCAATCGCTTTGGCCCGGGCGGGCGGCATCTGCGGGAGCCGCTGGTCCCACGGCGGCTGAGCGCGCGGAGCTTGCGGCACTGGCGG
This sequence comes from uncultured Alphaproteobacteria bacterium, assembly GCA_963806735.1. Lineage (GTDB taxonomy): Bacteria > Pseudomonadota > Alphaproteobacteria > Rhizobiales > Hyphomicrobiaceae > CADEFX01. The sequence continues at coordinate 47,176 of CAWEBE010000062.1, forward strand.
CGCGCCGCGCCGGCCGGGCTGCCGCAGCGCGCGCCCTGCGTTCGCCGGTACTCAGATGGTGGCTGACACCGGCCTATGCCGATGAGCTGCTGATCGTGCCGCAAGACCTGCGCACCTTGGACCCGAGCTTCCTGTCCGAGATCGCCGCCGATCAGTTTGGACTGGCCGGCACTGTGGTCGGCCTCAGCGGATACTCGCCATTTGCGCTGCCGCCGCCGAACGACGATTGGGCGCGCGAGCTGCACGGCTTCGGCTGGCTGCGCCATCTGCGCGCGGTCAACCACGACGATGCGCAGGCGGCGGCGCGCGCATTCGCGACAAGCTGGCTCACGCTGGAGCGTCGGCAAGCCGACATCGCCTTCGAGCCGACGGTCGTCGCCCGCCGCATCATCTCCTGGATCAGCCATGCGGACCTGCTGCTGGAGGGCAGCGACAAAAAGGACTACCTCAGCATGGCCGGGAGCCTTGGCGTCGACATCCAGCTCCTGGCTGCGACTTGGCGTAACGCCGGCGACGGCTATCCGCGTCTTCTCACTCTGGCCGCGCAGGTATTGGCCGGCCTCTGCGTGGCACGCTTGGAACGTCGGCTGGCGCGAGCACAAACACTGTTGGTCGCCGAGATCGAGCGCCAAATCCTGGCTGACGGCGGGCACGTCACGCGCAATCCCGGCGTGCTGGTGGACCTTCTGCTCGATTTCCTGCCGCTACGGCAATGCTATGCCGCGCGCGAGGTGGCACCGCCACCCGAATTCCAGGATGCTATCGCTCACATGATCGCCTTCCTCAAATCCATGCGCCTGGGCAACGGCTCCCTGGCACGCTTCAACGGCACGGGCTGCATCGAGGCCGACGCGCTGGCGACAGTATTGGGCTATGAGGAAGCCGATAGCCCCCTGCTCACGGCCATGCCGGACTCGGGCTACTACCGTCTCGCATGCGGTGAGACCGTAGTCTTGATCGACGTCGGCACGCCGCCGCCGCTGGAGCTTGCCGGAGATGCGCATGCGGGCTGCCTGTCGTTCGAGATGAGCGACGGAACGCGCGCTGTGTTCATCAACGGCGGCGCACCGAGCATTGCGCACGAGACGCAGCGCGCGCACGCACGCGCCACTTCCAGCCACAATACGCTCTGCCTCAACACCACCTCGTCCTCGCGCCTGGTGCGCGCCGGCGCCCTCGAACGCGCACTAGGGTCTGCTCCGCTCCGATTGCCGAACGATGTCGATACGTATGTCGACGATAATCCCGGCAACAGGATCATCGAGTCGACACACGACGGCTATCTCGAGCAATACCGGCTCTTGCACACCCGCCGGCTCACGCTCACACGCGATGGCCGCAGGCTCGCCGGCATCGATCAACTGGCGCCGGTGCGTGGCATCTTGCGCATGCGGCGCGATCTGCCGTTCGCGATCCATTTCCATGTGCCATCGGACGCCGTCTGCCGCTACGGCCCGACACCCGATACGGCCGAGGTGCAGGTGGAGGTCGGGTCGGTGTGGTGCTTCACGGCAAACGGTGCTCGCCTTTCCATCGAGGAGAGCACGGATTTTGCGCACCTCTCGGGCCCGCAACGGTCGATGCAGATCGTCCTACGTGGAGCCTGTCCGGGCGAGACGATCGTCACCTGGAGCTTCGAGCGGATGACCATAGCCAGCCCAGTCGCAGCCGGCCCGGAGCCCGGTGCGATCGAAACGTGATCCGGTAGGTTGCGCTCGGCGCATTGCCCGATTTCGCTGTCCGGCAATGTATGCTAACCGGCCGGCAGATGGAGAGGCCTGCTTGTCAGGAGACGATGCCATGGTCACATCCGCACCGAAGATCCGGCGCGCGCTGATCTCCGTTTCCGACAAAACGGGCGTCGTCGAGCTGGCGCGCAAATTGGCCGACAGTGGCGTCGAGCTGCTGTCGACGGGCGGCACGGCCAAGGCTCTGACAGATGCCGGCGTGCACGTGAAGGACGTGTCCGCACATACGGGCTTTCCCGAGATGATGGACGGACGCCTCAAAACGCTGCACCCCAAGGTGCACGGCGGTCTGCTGGCAGTGCGCGGCAATACCGAGCACGAGCGCGCGGCACATGAGCACGGTATTGCACCGATCGACCTGCTGGTGGTCAACCTCTACCCCTTCGAGGCCACGGTAGCGAAAGGCGCCGCGTTCGACGCCTGCGTGGAGAATATCGATATTGGCGGTCCAGCCATGATCCGGGCAGCGGCCAAGAACCATTCTGCCGTGGCCGTCGTGGTCGAGCCCAGCGACTATGCGGCGCTGATCGAGGACATGGCCGCAAACGGCGGAGCGACGTCGGATGCTTTGCGGCGGCGGCTCGCGGTGACGGCGTTCACCCGTACGGCTGCCTACGATGCCACCATCGGCACATGGCTAGCGGCACAGGCCGAAGATGCAACGCCAGTCTACCGCGCCTTCGGCGGCAAGCTGGCGCAGGCGCTGCGCTACGGCGAGAACCCGCATCAGCAGGCCACCTTCTATGTGGGTGGAGAGCGGCGCTATGGCGTGGCGACCGCGATGCAGCATCAGGGCAAGGAGCTGTCCTACAACAACCTGAACGATACGGATGCGGCATTCGAGCTGGCGGCTGAGTTCGATGCCGCCGCATCCGCCGCCGTCGCCATCATCAAGCATGCCAATCCGTGTGGCGTGGCAATCGGGGCAAGCCTTGTCGAGGCTTACCGCAATGCACTGAAATGCGATCCTGTCAGTGCGTTCGGCGGCATTGTCGCGCTCAATCGGCCTATCGATGCGGCCGCAGCCGAGGAGATCACCAAGATCTTCACTGAGGTCGTCATAGCGCCAGCTGCGACCGACGAGGCCAAGGCCATCTTTGCGGCAAAAAAGAATCTTCGCCTGCTCACGACTGGCGGCCTGCCGAACCCCCGTGCACCGGGTCTCGCGTTTCGCTCCGTAGCTGGCGGTATGCTGGTGCAATCGCGCGACAACGCCGTCATCGACGACATGCAGCTCAAAGTCGTGACGAAACGGCAACCGACGGCACAGGAGCTGGCCGACTTAAAATTCGCGTTCCGTGTTGCCAAGCACGTGAAGTCCAACGCCATCGTCTACGCCAGAAATGGCGCCACCGTTGGCATCGGCGCAGGACAGATGAGCCGTGTCGACTCCGCGCGCATCGCGGCATGGAAATCGGCCGAAGCCGCAAAGGCCGCTGGAGAGACCGAGCCGCTCGCCAAAGGCTCGGTGGTGGCATCGGACGCCTTCTTCCCATTCGCCGACGGTCTGCTCGCAGCAGCCGAGGCGGGGGCGACAGCCGTCATCCAGCCGGGTGGCTCCATGCGCGACAAGGAGGTCGTCACGGCCGCCGACGAACGCGGACTCGCCATGGTACTCACCGGCATGCGGCACTTCAGGCACTGATGCAAACGAGCGCTCTCGCCATCGCGCTGCGTCCGACAACACCGGGCGACCGCTTCATGGTGCGGCGCTGGCTCACCGATCCCGAGATCGAGACCTGGTGGGGCAGCCGGGCGAGCGCGGAGGCGGCGATTGCGCTCGCCATGGAGAGTCCGTCCGCACTCTGCCGCATTATCGAGGACGCGGGTCAGCCCGTCGGCTACGCGCACGCCGTGGATGCGGGTTTGTGGGGCGAAGCGCGGCCCGATGTGATCCCAGCGGGTTGCTGGGATCTGGATATCTTCATCGGCGCAGCAAGTCATCGCGGCCGGGGCATCGCCCAGCGGACTATCGAGCTGCTCACCCGCGAAGTCTTCACCACGACATTGGCTGTCGCCTGCTGCATCATCACCTCGGTAAAGAACGAGGCAGCCGTGCGCGCCTACGAACAAGCCGGCTTTCGCTGGGGAAGCGTGTGGAGCGACCCTACACACGGACCATGCTGGGTGCTCCTTAAGGAACGGCCGAGCTGAGGTCTACCGGGCGCGCACGGGCAGCATCAGGAGCATGCCCGTGAGCAGGAAGCCGGCAATCACTGTCATGCCCAGCCGCTGATCGCCGGTCAGCGCCGTGACCGTGGCGATGAGAAAGGGCGCGGCGAATGCCGTTACCTTGCCGGAGAAGGCAAACAAGCCGAAGAACTGCGTCATCTTCTCCGGCGGAGCCAGCCGCGCCAGTAGCGAGCGGCTGGCCGCCTGCACCGGCGCCGCCACGACGCCAATCAGCATGGCGAAGGCCAGATACACGAGCTCGCCCGTGGAGGAGAACGGGCTCGAGCCCGGCACCTTGGCCGCAACATCGACGCTGAACAACACCTGCGTCCTCGTCACGGACAGGATGCCGGCAGCACCAACCAGCAGGATGAGCAGCGCCACGATGATAACGCGGCGTGCCCCCCAGCGGTCATCCAGAAAACCGCCGATGACGGCGCCAATGGCACCCGTCAGCGTCAGGATGATACCGAACAGGCCAAGCTCGAACGCCTGCCAGCCGAATACGCTCGCACCATAGATGCCGCCGAACGTGAAGATTGCCGAAAGGCCATCGACGTAGATCGCACGCGCGATCAGAAACAGCAACATGTCGCGATGGCTGGGCAGCTCGCGCAAAGTGGACCAAAGCTCTGCAAAAGCCGATGGCCGGCCGGTGTTCGCAGCCGGCGCGGGGCGTGCGTCCGGCACGAACAGGAAGAACGGCAGCATGAAGACGAGATACCAGGCCGCGGAGAACGGCCCGACCAGCCGGTCGCCCTCGCGCGCGGCTGTGTCAAGACTGAGCACCGGATCGAGGCCGAGCAGCGTCTTGCCGGTAGCCGGGTTGGTGACGACAAGGCCCGCCATGAGCGCGAGGCTGACGAGCCCGCCGGCATAGCCCACGCCCCAGCCGATACCCGACAGGCGGCCGATGCGGCTCGGCGGCACCAGTGTCGGCATGATGGCATTGGTGAACACAGTGGTGAACTCGGCCGCAATGGTAGCAACGACGAACGCCACCACGATCAACCACAGCGTTGGTCCCGTGGTGCCCGGCGCGGCGATCCACAAGGCCACCATGCCACCGGCCATGAAAAGGGAGAACAGCGCGATCCACGGCTTGCGCCGGCCGCGGCCATCGGCGAGCGCGCCGAGCAGCGGACTGCCGATGGCAATCAGGATGCCGGCGACGGCAGCGGCGTAGCCCCAGATCGCTTGCCCGTACGCGGCGTCGCCGACCACTGCGTTGGCAAAATACGGAGCAAACAGAAAGGTCAGGATCAGCGTGTAATACGGCTGCGCGGCCCAATCGAACAGCACCCACCCCGTAAGTGCCGCCGAGGAGGCGGCGGGCCGCTCCGGCGCTTCGGTTGTTGCAATGGTCGCCACACTCGTCCCCCTGAACTCCCACGGCTTGGAGCCGCGGCAGGTATACCACACACGGCTCCGTTCACCCCTGCGTGCGCGCGATATCCGCCAAGCGTGCGGCGGCGACCGTGAGGCGCGACACCGTGAGCTCGGGCGCGGCCATGATAGCTCCCAGATCCTGCTCCGCGGCAAGAATGCGGTCGCGCTGGCGTGCCACCCAGGCCTCGGCGTTCGTGCCCACGCTGCCCGCGGCGGCCAGGGCGGCGAGCGTCATGCTGCGCCGGGCATCGGCCAGGGCACCCTCGGCACCGGCGATGGCGAGACGGTCGTAGTCGTCGGCGACCTTGATCTGTGCCGTGCGGGCCAGCAAATCGTCGAGCGCGAAACGATCACCGATGGCGAGGAATACGCTCGCAGCGTCGATGACGGAGCGGCCAGAGATGCGGGCGATGTCGACGATGGCCGGTGCATCCCTCAGCACCACGAGATACGCGACATCGCGGGCGATATCATCGGGAATGGAATTGGCGGCGAATTCCGCCTCCAGGGTCTCGCGGCGGCGAGTGGCATCCGCAGTAGCCGCTTCGGCAAATCTCCTCTTCAGACTCTCGAAACCGGTTTTGTGCTTCCCTATGGCGTCGGTCAGGCTCCCGGTCGATATGTCATGGCGCAGGAACCAAGCGACGTTGCGATTGAGAATCTGTTGAATGCGCCCATAGAGATCGAGCTGAACGGCACCGGAAACCTTGCCGTCCAAACCATCGATCCGCCGCCACGCATCGGCGAGTGAGAACACGGCGCGCGTCGCCATGAACGCGTGCGCAACCTCGCTGATAGGCCGTACGGCTTCTTCCGCCAACCGCAGCGCCGTCGCCGGACCGCAGCGGTTGACGATGCCGTTGGTGAGCGTGGTGGCGATGATCTCGCGCCGCAACCGATGCTCGCCGATGTCGCGCGCATAAGGCGCGCGCAGCACTGGCGGGAAATAATCGTACAACAGTTCTTCCATGAACGGCTCGTCGGGCACCTTGCTGGCGAGCAGATCATGCAACAGCGCAATCTTAGAATAGCTGAGCAGCACGGCGAGCTCGGGACGTACCAGCCCTGTTGCGGCCTGGGTCCGCTGCATGAGTTCGGTCTCCGAGGGCAGCGCCTCGAGCGTGCGATCGAGCAGCCCGCGTTCTGCCAGATGGCGAATGAGCCGATCATGGAAACCGAGATCGGCCGCACTGCGGCGCTCTGCAATGCTGAGCGCCAGCGACTGCTGGTAGTTATTGCGCAGAACGGCAGCGGCCACATCATCGGTCATGCGGCCAAGCAGAGCCTTGCGCGCGCTATCGTCGAGCCGGCCCGCTTTCACGGCCGGTCCGAGCGCGATCTTGATGTTCACTTCCTGATCGGAAGTATTCACGCCAGCTGAGTTATCAATGAAGTCCGTGTTGATGCGTCCCCCGCGCCCGGCAAACTCGATGCGGGCGCGCTGCGTGACGCCGAGATTGGCGCCCTCGCCGATAACCCGAGCCTGCACCTGGGCAGCGGTAACGCGCAGCGGGTCGTTGGCGCGATCACTCACATCGAGATCGGTCTCGGCCGAGGCCCGCACATAGGTGCCGATGCCGCCGAACCAGAGCAGATCCGTCTTGGCCTGCAATAGAGCACGGATCAGCTCCGACGGGGTCACCGCTTCGGCCTCGACGCTAATCAAGGTCCGCATTTGCTGCGATAGCGGAACGGACTTGGCCGCGCGCGTGAATACGCCGCCGCCTTTGGATATTTTGCCCTTGTCGTAGTCCTGCCAGCTCGAGCGAGGCAGGTTGAATAGACGCCGGCGCTCGGCGAGACCCACTGCCGGATCAGGATCTGGATCGATGAAGATGTCGCGATGGTCGAAGGCAGCAAGGAGCCTGATGGCCGGCGACAGCAGCATGCCGTTGCCGAATACGTCGCCCGACATGTCGCCGACACCGATCACGGTGAAAGGTTCTTTCTGGATATCGAGATCCAGCTCGCGGAAGTGACGCTTGACGCATTCCCAGGCCCCGCGCGCGGTGATGGCCATGCCCTTGTGGTCATAGCCGGCCGAGCCGCCCGAGGCGAACGCATCGCCGAGCCAGAAGCCGTGCCGCATGGCGATGCCGTTGGCCGTATCGGAGAAGGTAGCCGTGCCCTTGTCGGCAGCAACCACGAGATACGGGTCGTCGCCGTCGTGCCGGACCACGCGTGGCGGTCGCACGATCGCACCGTCCTTGATGTTGTCGGTGATGTCTAGCAGGGCAGAGACGAAAATACTGTAGGCGGCGACACCTTCCTTCTGCATCTCCTCACGCGTGGCGTTGCGCGCGATCTGCTTGGGATAGAAACCACCTTTGGCGCCGGCAGGCACGATCACGGCGTTCTTGACCTGCTGCGCCTTGGCGAGCCCCAGCACCTCGGTGCGGAAATCCTGCGCCCGGTCGGACCAGCGGATACCACCGCGCGCAATGGGCGCAAAGCGCAGATGCACACCCTCGACGCGCGGGCTGTAGACCCAGATCTCACGATACGACCGCGGATGCGGCGCCATATCGAGATCCTTGCCCGACAGTTTGAAGGAAATGGTCTGCGGCGGTTCACCGCTGGCGCCGCGCTGATAGAAGTTCGTGCGCACCGTGGCACCCACCAGCGACAGAAGCTGACGCAGAATGCGGTCCTCATCCAGGCTCGGCACATTGGCGAGCGCGCCTTCGATACGCGCGCGGATAGGCTCCTCCACAGCCTTGCGGGCACCGTTGCAGGATGGGCTGCCGGGATTGAAGCGCACGTGGAACAGCTCGAGCAGATCGCGCGCCACACCGGCATGTCGGTTGAGCGTGTCGGCGATATACCTCAACCCGAAGGGCGAACCGAGCTGGCGCAGAAAAGCAGCGTAGGCGCGCAGCGCCGCCACCTCACGCCAGGCGGCGCCCGCTGTGATCACCAGGCGATTGAAGCCGTCGTTCTCGGCCTCACCGCGGAACACCGCCAGGAAGCAGTCCTCGATGCGAGGATAGGCACTACGCTCCAGCGGGCTCCCGTCGGCACTCTCCAGCACCATGTCGTGCAGCACCACCTCGCGCTTGCCGCTCTCGAAGTGCGGGATAACACGGTAGGAGCGCTCATCGATGACCGAGAAGCCCAGGTTCTCGAGCACGGGGACGCGCTCCGAGAGCCGCATCGGCGCATCGAACCGGTAGATGGCGGCGCGCAGGCACGTCTCGGGCGCGTCCATCTCGCGGTAGAGATCAATGGCCATCGGCCGATCGGGGCCCAGCCGCTCGATGCGGCCGATATCCTCCAGCGCGCGCGCCGGCGCAAACGTCTCCTCATAGCCGGCGGAGAAAGCCCGGCCGTACTTGACAATCATAGCTTGCGCGTCGTCACCGTTGACGGCCAGCAGCTCCGCGAGCTGATCCGACCAGGTGCGCACGATGCCGGCAATTCCGCGCTCGAGTGCGGCTACATCGACGCTCGGAGTTCAGCCCTTCCCGGCGGCCGATGATGAACTGCACGCGCACCAGCGGCCCATCCGTGAAATACGGGAAGAATGCAGTGACGTGACCTTTGTAGGCTTCGGCTAGGTAATTGCCGATCCGCTCGCGTACGCTGCTGCTGTAGCCGTCGCGAGGAACGAACAGCAGCACCGAGACGAAACGATCGAAGCGGTCGACGCGGGCAAAGACACGCACGCGCGGTCTCAGCTCCAGGTCGAGGATGCCGGCTGTCCAGCGGCTCAGATCTTCCGGCGTGATCTGGAACAGCTCGTCGCGTGGAAAGGTCTCGAGCACATTGATGAGGGACTTGCCGGCGTGGCTCTCCGGCGGATGGCCGGACGATTGCAGTACGCGTTCCAGCTTATGCCGCAGGATCGGGATTTGGCGCGGCGACTGGGTGTAGGCTGAGGACGTGAAGAGACCGACGATGCGCAGCTCACCGGCCGGACGCCTGTCGGCGCCGTAGAGCTTGACGCCGATGTAGTCCATGTGCGCGCGCCGGTGGATGCGGCTCACGACATTGGACTTGGTGATGATGAGCGACGCCGGCTCGAAGAAGAAGCGCCGCACCTCGGCCGTCATGGCAACCAGCTCGGTGCCGCGGCGGAGCACCTGCACGGTGGGATCGCGCAGCAGGCCGAGGCCTGAGCCTTCGACAGCGATCAGCTCACCCTGCTGAACGTCACCCTGCAGGCGGAAGTCGCGCGTACCGAGGAAGGTGAAATGACCATCCATAAGCCACTCGATGAATGCGATCGACTCGGCGTGCAGATCTTGCGGAATGTCAGGCGGATTGGCCTCCAGGTCACGGATCGCTTTGCGCGCACGTTCGAGCATGGGCTGCCAGTCGGCGACAGCGATGCGCACGCCATCGAGGATTTGCGACAGGGCTGCGACGAGCTCCCGTGCCGCCGTCTCTGAAAGCGGATCGACATGCACGGAGATATAGCTTTCCTGGGCGCCGTCGCCCCAGGCCCGGTCGCCGGCCCCGACTATGGCCTGAAGCGTGCCAGTCGCAGATCGTCGGATTTTGAAGATCGGGTGCAGAACGAGCCTAGCTCTAATGCCGCGCGCCTGGATCTCGCCCATGATGCTATCGACCAGGAATGGCATGTCATCGTTCAGGATCTCGACGACGGTGGCAGGTGCCCTCGTATTTGCTTGGCCAAGAACGGCAGCGCGCGTGCGGACCTTGTGCTGCCCCTTGGCCCTGTCGACAAGAAAGGCAAGAGCCGCATCGGCATGATCGGACAGGCTTTCGGTCGAGAACTCGGCGAGATCCGTGCCATCCGAGGACGCGAGCAGAAGCCGGGTGAAAAGCTCCTGCCCGTCGATGTTGCGGGGCTGGGTCTTGATCTGCACGCCGTGAGCCATCGGGCTGACCTCCCTTGGGCTGTTTGCAGACGCGCTCAGCGTCCCTAGTGTGATGATCGCCCTCTACCTCGACGCTGACGATTGAGATTGTCCTAACAGCGGCACCCCCACCCGTCCACGCTCAACGCCTCGGAGACAGCTCTATGAAGAAGACCAAGCCGGACAAGGTGACGGCCCTCAACCTCGGCAAGCCGGCGAAGCTCTCACCCGAGCTGCGGGCCTATTTCGACAAGTGCCAGGAAAAGCTCGGATTTGTACCCAACGTCCTGCGCGCCTACGCCTTCGATACGGCCAAGCTCCACGCGTTCATCGACATGGTCGACGACCTCATGCTGGCCGACAGCGGCCTGTCCAAGCTGGAACGCGAGATGATCGCCGTGGCAGTGAGCGTGGTCAACCACTGTCACTATTGTCTGACGGCGCACGGCGCCGCGGTCCGCCAGCGCGGGAGGGACCCGGAACTGGGCGAACTCATGACACAGAATTATCGGGCGGCAGACTTGCCCCCGCGCCAGAAGGCGATGCTCGACTTTGCCGTCAAGCTCACGGAGAGCCCGGCCAAGGTCGAGGAAGCCGACCGCGAGGCCCTGCGGCGCGCGGGATGGAAGGACCGTGATATCTGGGACATCGCGGCAGTAGCCGGCTTCTACAACATGTCGAACCGTATTGCCGCCGCCACGGACATGAGGCCGAACCGCGAGTACCACTACATGGCACGCGATCGGGTCATCGAAAACTCAGGGCCAGGGTGACAGCTGCCGGATAGCCAGCAGCGAGGTTGAAGTCGATACTGGCGGCGTGAGACAATTGCCCCGACCACAAGCAACGGACCGACACACCCCATGCCCTTCGAGCCCGCCAGCGACGTGCTGTCGCCCTATACCGTCCTCGACCTGACGCGAGTACGCTCGGGTCCAACGTGTGTGCGCCAACTCGCCGACTGGGGCGCCAACGTCATCAAGATCGAGGACCCGACCGACAAGGCCGGCCTCGGTGGACCCCGTTCCGGCTCGGATTTCCAGAACCTGCATCGCAACAAGCGATCCATGACGCTCAACCTCAAGTCCAAGCAGGGCGTCGAGATCTTCAAGAAGCTCGCCGAGCGCGTCGATATCATCGTCGAGAACTACCGGCCCGATGTGAAGAAGCGCTTGGGTATCGACTACGACAGCATCCGTGAAATCAATCCCCGTATCGTCTACGCCTCGATCTCGGGCTTCGGCCAGGACGGGCCGCTGGCAGGCCGTCCTGGCTTCGATCAGATCGCGCAGGGCATGGGCGGGCTGATGTCGATCACCGGGGAGCCGGGCCGCGGCCCCATGCGCGTCGGCATCCCCGTCGCCGACCTGTGCGCCGGCATCTTCTGCTCGCAGGGCATCCTGCTGGCGCTGATGGAGCGCGAGCGTTCGGGCAAGGGGCAGTGGGTGCAGACATCACTGCTGCAGGCACAGGTGTTCATGTTGGATTTCCAGGCCTCGCGCTGGCTCATGGACGGCGACGTGCCAGGACAGGCCGGCAACGATCACCCGACCTCCATTCCGACCGGCGTGTTCAAGACCTCCGACGGGTACATCAATCTCGGCGTGGCCGGACAAGCCATATGGCTCAAGTTCAAGGCGCATATGCACAACTCGGCCTTTGACGACCCCGATTTCGCCGACGCCAAATCGCGATCGAAAAACCGCAAGAAGCTGAACGCTCTTATCGACAGCCATACGATCAAGCAGACCTCGGCGCACTGGATCGCCACGTTGAACGCCGCCGGCGTCCCGAGCGGAGAGATCAATGACATCAAGCAGGTGTTCGATCTGGAGCAGGTGCGGCACCTGGGGCTCGCGCAGCCCATGGAGAGCCAGGAGCGCGGCAAGACCGAGGTGCTCGGGCAACCCATCCTCATGAGCCGCTCGAAGGCCTCGGTGCGCCGGCCACCACCGCTGCTTGGACAGCACACGGACGAGATTCTGGCTGAGATCGGCTATGGCGAGCAGGATGTCCGCCAATTGAGCAAGGCCGGCGTAGTCTGATCGCGCCCATGGCGTTGCGCACATAAGGATCAAAGCATGACGACGGAAGTTGCCGAGCTGCCGGTCGAGCAGCGCCTCCTCGCCAAGCGCGAGGATGGTGTAGCCCACATCATCTTCAACAACCCAGCCAAGCGGAACGCCGTCTCGCTCGACATGTGGGAGCGCATGACGAACCTGCTCGGCGAGTTCGCGGAGGATTCCAGCTTGCGTGTGCTGGTGCTTAGCGGTGCCGGCGGCAAGGCGTTCGTATCGGGCGCCGACATCTCCAAATTCGAGAGCCAGCGATCGAGCAAAGAGGCGGTGGCGCACTACAATGCGATCGGCGCCAAGGCTTACGAGACGGTCTACAATTTTCCCAAGCCGACGATCGCCAAGATCCAGGGCTACTGCATCGGCGGCGGCTGTAATCTGGCGGTGTGCTGCGATATCCGGATTGCCACCGAAGGCTCGAAGTTCGGCATACCGGCAGCCCGCCTTGGGCTCGGCTACGGGTACTCGGGAGTGAGCCGGCTGGCCGAGATCGTCGGCGTATCGCGCGCCATGGAGCTGTTCTACACTGCCAAGCAGATCACGGCCGCCGAGGCACGCGACATCGGGCTTATCAACGAGGTGGTAGCCGAGGACGCCCTTGATCGCGAGGTCGATGCCATGACCCGGCAGATTGCCGAGAACGCGCCGCTCACCATCGCCACTATCAAGGCGGTAGCACGCGAGATCGGCAAGCCGAGCACCGCACGCGACCTCGGCAAGATCGAGCGCATGGTGGCCGCCTGCTTCTCGTCGGAAGATTACGTGGAGGGTCGGCGGGCCTTCATGGAGAAGCGCAAGCCTGTTTTCAAAGGGCGCTAAAGTCTTGTGCTAAGGGCAAGTTTGCCACAGTGCCGACGCAGAGCTGCCGCATCAGGAGCGCGGCGGGAGGGTCGGCGTGGCCGGCCGAATTGTCACGGGCCTGAGTAACGATGCGCAACACCATCGCGGTGATGAATACGAAGGGCGGGGTCGGCAAGTCCACCATCGTGCTGACCGTTGCCGAAACGCTGTCCGTATTTCACGGCAAGAATGTGCTCGTCATCGATTCCGACGCGCAGGCCAGCGTCAGCGCCATGCTCATGTCGACCGTGAGTTTGAGGAAGCTGCAGGCGGAAGGGCGCACCATCGTCGACTATCTGGTGTCAGCGGTGCTGAAGGACGTGCCGTCCGAGTGGACCGAGTTCGTGGTCGGAGGCGTGTCCGATGTCGACGACGCGCGCTCGGTTTATGTGATGCCGAGCGACATGCAATTGACGCTGCTCGAGCGCGAAGTATCCAAGGAAAGCGTGCATGGACGCTTGCGCACGTCGATCGGCGGCTTGCTCAGTCGTGCCCGCATCGTCTTCGACGTGGTCCTGATCGATTGCCCGCCGGGACTGTCGGTGCTGACAGAGAGCTGGCTCAGAGAGGCCGACTTTCACATCACGCCGACCAAACCCGATTACGTCTCGGTGTGTGGCCTCGACGTATTCCGGCGCTTCCGGCAGCTCAATCCGGAAATGGGCTTCGCCGACAATCTAGGCGTGCTGGTCAACATGAAGGATAAGCATTCGCCAGCCGACGAGGACTATCATCGCTGGCTAGCCGAGAACACCGAAAATCGCTGCTTTGACCAGGTTCTTCCGCTGCTCAACGTGCTGCAACATGCCGGACGGTATCAGGAGACCGATCGGTCTTTCCAGGCCAAGTATCCGGGCGAGCTCGGCACTGCTGTGCGCGCGCTGACAGAGGAGATCCTGAGCAGGTTGGCAGAAGCCAACGCTCCCCTGGCCATTCCCGCGGCTCAACCCGAAGCATAGCCCCATTTGGACGGCAAGATTTTCAAGCCGCCGTCATGAGCCGCCGGTTGCAGTCCGAAATAACGGCGACAATGTCGGATGTAGGCACCGGCCGGCTGAAGAGATAGCCCTGTGCCTGCGAGCAACCGGCCGCGCGCACCATGGACAGATGCAAGGCTGTCTCCACGCCCTCGGCTACCGTTGTCATCTTGAGGCTCTGCGCCAACTGCGCGACAGCGGTCACGATGGCAGCGCAGTCGTCGCGCTGCGGCAGGTCACGCACGAAGGTCTGGTCGATCTTGATCTTGTCGAACGGAAAGCTGCGCAGATAGCTGAGGCTCGAGTAGCCCGTACCGAAATCATCGAGCGCGATGCGCACACCCAGATGCTGCAGCAGGTGCAAGAGCTGCAGCGTCTTGGGATCCTGATCGAGCAGCAGAGATTCGGTGACCTCGAGTTCCAACCGCTCGGCAGATAAACCTGAGCTTTCCAGCGCCTCGATGACCACCGCAACGAGATCGGTGCCCTTGAACTGCACGGCGGAAAGATTGACGGCGACCTTCACGTCCGTCGGCCAAGAGGTAGCGGCAAGGCAAGCCGTGCGCAAAGCCCACTCGCCCATCGGCATGATGAGGCCCATCTCTTCCGCCAGAGCGATGAAATCGACCGGCGAAACCATGCCGCGCTCCGGATGGCGCCAGCGCATCAGAGCCTCGCAGCAGACGATCCGCTCGGTCGCCAGGTCGATGATGGGCTGGTAGTAGAGCTCCAGCTGGTCTTCCGCCAGCGCACGGCGCAGGTCGAGTTCGAGCGAGCGGCGTACCTTGAGACGGCCCGCCATCTCCGGCTCGAAGAAGGCGTGCGTGCCGCGGCCCATGCTCTTGGCGCGATAAAGAGCCATATCGGCGCACTTGAGGAGCTGGTCGGGATCGCTGCCGTCGGCAGGAGCGAAGGCGATGCCGACAGTGGCGCCAATAATGATCTTGTGGCCGTGAATCTGATAGGGCTGGCTCACAGCCTTGATTATGCGCTGCGTGAAAGCCTCCGCATGCGGGCGTGTGTCGGCGCCCGACTGGATGATGGCAAACTCGTCGCCGCCTAGCCGCACGACGAGGTCGCGCCCGCGTGCGGTATCCATGAGACGCGCGGCGACAGCCTGTAGCAAGGCATCGCCGGTGGGGTGGCCGAGCGTATCGTTGACATCCTTGAAGTGGTCGAGGTCGATGCACATCAGCGAGAAGGCGTGGCCGTGCTCCAGGCGGCGGCAGGCATCCTCCAGCTCCTCCCGGAACCGCAACCTGTTGGCAAGCCCGGTAAGCGTATCCTGCCGTGCCAGTTTGGCGATGTTGTCTTGTGCCCGGCGCTCCTCGGTTACATCCTCGTGCAAAGCCACCCAGCCTCCGTCCGATAGCGGTTGCACGGACACCTGGATGGTTCGCCCGTCCATGAGCTGTTGAGAGAAACTCTCCGCGCTGCCGCTTTGCACGATGCGCATCAGGCTTTCGGCGATGGCGCCGCTCGTTGCCTTGGCACCCTCCATGGACCCGATGCCGGGAATGCGATGCTGCATGATGCGTTCGAAGGTCGTCCCGGGCTGAGCCAAATCCGCCGGCAGATCATAGAGCTGCTGATAGATGGCGTTGGAGACGACGAGACGGTGCTCACCATCGAATAGCGACAGGCCCCGGGTCATGTTGTTCAGGGCGAGGTCGAGCCAGAAGTTGAGTTGCTCCAGCTTGGTCTTGTGCTCGAGCAACGTGATGGCGTTGCCCTTGAAGACCTCGACCGCGCGCGCCATGTCGCCGATCTCGTCCGGCGCCTTGGCAGCCTCGATAGCAACCGACGTGTCGTTGCCGGCGAGCCGGTTCATGGCGTTGGTTACACCCTTGAGTCGCACCACGATGCTGCTGATCAGCCACAGACTGAGTGGCCCGATAAGCACAAGGGCCGCTAGGGCGGCAGCGGCCACACCGGTGATGAGCATGCGCGCTTTATGCAGAAGGTCGGATACCTTGTCGGCGGCGACCTTGACCTGCTCGGAGCGATAGACCCGGATCCGCTCCTGCAATTCGTCCGCGATCTTGGCGTAGGCATCCACCGCCTCGCCAGCTGCATCGGGAGGTAGGTTCTCGGCATAAAGCAGAACGCGCCGCGCAGTGCCTGCGAGCTGCGGCAGGCCCGACTGGATGCGGGCAGCCAAAGCGTCGTTCGAGTTCCTGACAAGATCATCGATACGCGCGTAGATGGCCTCGGCTAGGCGCCGGTGACGCATGATCTGGTTGCGGCTGTATTGGGTTGGCGCAGTCTCGACGATGCGCCGGTGCTTCTCGAGCAGGATCTCGGTCTCGGTGGCATCGACAACGCCGACGAGGCCATCGTCGAACAGCTTATGCGTGGCCTGCGATGTCACGTAGGCGAAGTATATGGAGGCTGCCGCCAGCGCGACGACGGCGAGAATAGCCAGTCCGCCGACGAAATAGAGGCGGCCGGCAATCCTACGCCATGACGCTACGAACGCATTGACCATCAGACGAAACCTGGAGACTCGCTCCTCGATTCCACAAGTATTGCGGGAACATTCTAAGGATCTGCTAACCGAGACTTTTCGCCATCGTGGCGGTACCAAGCAGGATTGTCTTTCGGCGTGCGTTAAGACTGCCTTGATCTGGCAATGGTGCCGACAATCTTGCCGCATTAACGAAGCACTACTTTTGGTCGCCGTGGGCTGAAGAGGGCAGTAGTTAAATGAAGGCGCCAATTCGCCATGCCTACGCGGCCACCGAGACCCTAGAGACACGCGGGAGTGCGAGAAGCCCAATGACGCGATTTGTAACGGCAACCCTTGCGGGCGCCGCGTTGATGGCCGCCATAATGCAACCCGGCGCCGCTTTGGCCGCGCCGGCCTGTCAGACCACTGGCAGTTTCGAGCGCTGGCTGGACGGCTTCAGACAGGAAGCCGCGGCACAAGGGGTTTCGCGGGCGACGATTGCGTCCGCCCTCAATGGCATGACATTCGATCCTGGCATTGTCGCCCGCGACCGGCGGCAGTCCTTCTTCGCTCAGAGCTTTCTCGACTTCTCGCGCAAGCTTGCAACACAAAACCGCGTGCAGAGCGGCCGCCAGCAGATAACCAAGCACCGCGCCATTTTTGACCGGGTCGAGCAGCAATACGGCGTGCCCCCGTCCGTTATCGCCGCGTTCTGGGCACTCGAAAGCGACTTCGGCGTCGGAATGGGCAATCTTCCAGTGCTGCGGTCGCTGGCCTCGCTGGCCTATGATTGCCGCCGCTCCGAGCTGTTCCGCGGCGAGCTGCTCGACGCCTTGCGGATTGTCGACCGGGGCGACCTAACTCCCGGCGAGATGATCGGCTCGTGGGCCGGCGAGCTGGGACAGACCCAGTTCCTGCCTTCCCATTACTACAAGCATGCCGTTGATTATGACGGTGACGGGCGCCGTAATCTCATGAAAAGCGCCCCCGACATCATTGCCTCCTCCGCCGCGTTCCTCGTCAGCCTGGGCTGGCAGAAGGGGCAGCCGTGGCTCGAAGAGGTGCGAGTTCCGTCGGACCTGGCCTGGGACCAAGCCGATCTAGCCATCCAACACCCACGCTCCTACTGGGCCAAAGCCGGTGTGCGGCGTCCGGACGGACGGCCGATCGACAACGATGCGCTGCCCGCGTCTCTGCTGCTGCTCATGGGTCGCAATGGGCCAGCATTCCTCGCTTATCCCAATTTCCAGGCCTATTTGAAGTGGAACCAGTCGCTCAATTACGCGACGACTGCGGCCTACCTGGCCACCCGCATCGACGGCGGCCCAGCAATGGGCCTGGGTAATGCACCCATTGCCGCGCTCGACACCGACCAGCTGAAGGAGTTGCAGGCTCTCCTGATCCGGCGCGGACTGAAGGAAGGCGAAGTGGACGGCAAGCTAGGTGCGGCGACGCGTGCGGCCGTAAAAGCGGCCCAGCTCAAACTTGGCTTGCCTGCTGACTCCTATCCGACCGCGGAGCTGATCGAGCGGTTGCGGGCAATGCGCTGATTTGGGCGAGTTCTAGTAGGCGGTGAGGTGCACTCCCGACTGGCTTACTTTGACCGGCGCGCTCCGGATGCTATCTAGCCGCGCATGACTGATATCTCCCTGATCCGCAACTTCTCGATCATCGCCCACATCGACCACGGCAAATCGACGCTGGCCGACCGCCTGATCCAGCTCTGCGGCAACGTCACCGACCGCGAGATGAAGGACCAGATCCTCGACTCCATGGAGATTGAGCGCGAGCGCGGCATCACGATCAAGGCCCAGACGGTGCGCCTCGACTACAAGGCTGCCGACGGCAAGACCTATCAGCTCAACCTGATGGACACCCCGGGGCATGTGGACTTCGCCTACGAGGTATCCCGCTCGCTGGCCGCCTGCGAGGGGGCGCTGCTGGTGGTGGATGCCAGCCAAGGCGTGGAAGCACAGACTCTCGCCAACGTTTATCAGGCGCTGGAGAACAATCTCGAAATCATCCCGGTCTTGAATAAGATCGACCTGCCTGCCGCCGATGCCGATCGGGTCAAGCAGCAGATCGAGGATGTTATCGGGCTCGATGCTTCCCACGCCGTGCCGATCTCGGCCAAGACCGGAATGGGCGTGCCCGACGTGCTCGAGGCGGTGGTCCAGCGCCTGCCGGCGCCCAAGGGATCCCGCAACGCTCCGTTGAAGGCCTTGCTGATTGATAGCTGGTACGACGCCTATCTCGGGGTCATCGTGCTCCTGCGCGTCATCGACGGCGAGATCAAGCGTGGGCAGAAGGTCAAGTTGATGTCTACCGGTGCGACGCATCAGGTGGAGCGCGTCGGCATTTTCCGGCCCAAGCAGGAGATGCTGTCTGTACTGGGATCGGGCGAAGTCGGCTTCTTTACCGCCGCCATCAAGCAGGTGGCGGATACGCGTGTGGGCGACACCGTCACCGACGACAAGTTCCCGACAGCAGAGCCGCTGCCAGGTTTCAAGCCGGTGCAGCCGGTCGTGTTCTGCGGACTGTTTCCCGTGGACGCGGCCGACTTCGAGGACCTGCGCGAAGCAATGTCCAGGCTGCGCCTCAACGACGCCAGCTTCTCCTACGAGCCGGAGAGCTCAGCCGCCCTGGGCTTCGGCTTCCGCTGCGGCTTTCTTGGCCTGCTCCACCTCGAGATCATTATCGAGCGGCTGGAACGCGAGTTCAACCTGGACCTGATTACGACAGCGCCGAGCGTCATCTATCACGTGCATCTGACCAACGGCTCCAAGCTTGAGATGCACAACCCGGCCGATATGCCCGATCAGGTGAAGATCGACCACCTTGAGGAGCCGTGGATCGAGGCGACCATCCTGGTGCCGGACGACTACCTGGGCGCCGTGCTCAAGCTGTGCCAGGACCGACGCGGACGGCAGAAGAACCTGACGTACGTAGGCTCCCGCGCCATGCTGGTCTACGAGCTGCCGCTCAACGAGGTGGTGTTCGACTTCTACGACCGGCTAAAATCAGTGTCGCGCGGCTATGCGTCGTTCGATTACCACATCAAGGGCTACGAGGACGGCGATCTCGTCAAGCTGTCGATCCTGGTCAACGGCGAGCCTGTCGATGCGCTCTCGATCATCGTGCACAGGGCGCGGGCGGAAGCGCGTGGCCGGGCCATGTGCGAGAAGCTCAAGGACCTGATCTCCCCGCACCTGTTCCAGATCCCGATCCAGGCCGCCATCGGCGCCAAGATCATCGCGCGGGAGACCATCAGGGCGCTCAGGAAAGACGTGATTGCCAAGTGCTACGGCGGCGACATCACGCGAAAGCGCAAGCTGCTGGACAAGCAAAAGGCCGGCAAGAAGAAGATGCGCGAGTTCGGCCGCGTCGAGATCCCGCAGGAGGCCTTCATCGCGGCCCTGAAGATGGACGAGAATTGAGGGCCTTCCTTGCGGCGTTGCCCCAGCTGGCTCGTCATGTCATGTTTTGCGTAGTCACGGAGGAGCGACGCTATCGATCCGATCGATATCTCCCAGGCCGCCGCACTGCTGTGCGCGGCGCGACGGACGCAATCGCGTATCGGCCTACTGCCTGATGCCAGCCGGCCGCTCAGCGTTGCCGATGCCCACGCCATTCAGAATGCGGTTACCGCCGAGCTCGGTACTGCGGTCGGTGGGTTCAAGGCCAATCTTATCGCGGGTGCCGGACTGACGCCCGATCAGGCCATAGATACTGACGGGTCGGTCGCTGCGGGCGTGCGCGCGCCGATCTATGCGCCGACCATCTACACTTCGCCGGCACGCTTTCCCGTGGCTGAGAGCCCGCAATGCGGAGTGGAGGGTGAGGTTGCCTTCCGATTCCGCCGCGATCTGCCACATCGCACTGCTTCCTACACGCGCGAGGAAGTCGCCGCCGCTGTCGATGCCTGCGCTGCGATCGAGGTCGTTACGAGCCGCTACGCCGAGCCTGACTCCGCCTCTTTCCTCGACAAGCTTGCGGATTGCGTCAGCAACGGCGGCTTCGTCTCTGGCGTAGCGATCGGAAACTGGCACGGCCTCGACTTAGGCAAGCTCAAGGTCACGCTTACTGTGAACGGCACCACAGTTCTGGATCAGATTGGCGGCCACCCGACCGGCGATCCACTCGGCATTGCCGTCGCTCTCGTCGAGATGATGCGCAAAACGGGTGGGGTGAAAGCCGGACAGTTCGTCACCTGCGGCTCCTGCACAGGGCTGCGCTATCTCAAGCCGGGCGATAGCTGTCGCGTACACTTCGATGGTCTCGGCTCCGCAGAGCTTGCATTCACATCCTGAAGAAACGCTCGGCGATTGCGGCGCAGCGGGCATCCGCCAATGCTAAGCTTGCGTATTACCAGCAGGGAGGTCGATCATGACCAAGATAGAAGGTTATTGCGCACCGGGCGTGTATGATCCACCGACGTACACACAAGCGGTTCGCGTGACGGGAGCCAGCACGATCCTCTTTCTCTCGGGCCAGGTGTCCTATGACAAGGACGGCGGTGTGCTGCATCGCGGCGACTTCAAGGGGCAGGCGCGCGAGGCGTTCCGGGCCGTGAAGGCGCTTGTGGAGGCTGCCGGCGGCACCATGAGCAGCATTGTGAAGCTGAACACGTATGTAACCGACGTGCGCTACCGTGCCGACCTCGTCCCGGTTCGCCAGGAGTTCTTCAGCGGCAAGTCTCCGGCGTCGACCCTCGTGGAAGTAAGCGCTCTCGCTCACCCCGATTGGCTGATCGAGGTCGAGGCGATTGCTGTGCTTTAGCTACACCAGAACGAGACAGATCACCGGCAGGCTCGGATACGGATAGTACCGAATCCCGCCGAGACCGTGCTTTCTGGTCGGACCTACCGCCAGCGCGCAGATAGCAATGGTGCACATTAGTGCTGTGCAAACGACATTTCGTGCCATGACGCCCCAACTCGCCCATTTTCAGGCTTGTCGGAAAAGCATGGCAGAGGCGGGTTAAGGTTAGTCCGTATAAAGCTTCTAATTTTCGATAAAGGCCGTGCGTTTTCAGATCAAAGAATTAGTCAGTGCGGGGCGTCCGGCGGGACCGCTTCCAATTTGCGCAGCGGCTTTGGCTGCTCGGCCTCCAGGCGGCGGACGCGCACGACCGTAATTTTGTTGCGTGCCTTGCGCACGATCTCGAAGCGGTAGCCGTAGAATGTGAAAGCCTGACCGACCTCGGGAATGGTCTGCGCCTCGTGCATGACGAGACCCGCGATTGTCGTAGCCTCCTCGTCGGGAAGATCCCAATCCATGGTCCGGTTAAGGTCGCGGATGGCAACCGTGCCATCCACGCTCACCGACCCGTCCGCTTGCGGGCGGATAGCGACCTCGCCCACGTCGTACTCGTCGGTGATCTGCCCGACAATTTCCTCGAGGATATCCTCGAGCGTGATGAGGCCCTGTACCTCCCCGTACTCGTCGACGACGAGGGCGAGCTGCGTCTTGCGCTTGAGAAACTGGTTGAGCTGATGCTGCAGGCTCGTGGTATCGGGTACGAACCAGGGCTGCGAGGTGAGCGCCATGATGTCGATCCGGTCGGGATCCCAGCCGGATCGGTTGAGCGCGGCGAGCAGATCCTTGGTGTGCAAGATGCCAACGATATTCTCGGGCTCCGACTTCCACACCGGAAGACGCGTATACTGACTCTTCAGGATTTCATCGATGATCTTGCGCGGTGGGTCCTCGGCATTCACCGTTTCCATCTTGGTGCGGTGGATCATGATGTCGAGAACTTGGAGCTCTCTGAGGTCCAGCACGCCGCCGAGCATGGCCGCATCGCCTTTTGCGACCGTGCCCTCCTTGGTCTGGAGCTCGATCGTGCCCCTGATCTCGCGCTGGGCCGACAACAAATTGGCCGCGTCGTCGTCCTTTGATGGCGTAAGTCTCAAGATCAGGCGCACGATGAACTCGACGGCCAAGGTTGCCGGCGTGAGCAGCCAGACGATGCCGCGCATTAGCGGCGCGACGAACAGCCCCACGCGATCGGGATAGGCCAGCGCATACGTCTTCGGCAGCACGGCGGAGAAGATGACGATGAGGACCGTCATGATGGCCGTGGCATAGGCGATGCCGACATCACCGACGAGCGCGACCGCCAGGCTCGACGCAAGCGCGGCCGCCAGCACGTCGACCAGGGTGTTGCCGAGCAGTACGGCTCCGATCAGCTTCTCGGGCGCAGCCAACAAGCGATTGACCAGTCGCGCGCGCTTGTCACCCTCCTCCTCGAGCGTGTGCATGCGAGCGCGGGAGGTTGCCGTGAGCGATGTCTCGCTGCCGTTGAAGAAGGCGGACAGCAGCAGAAGAGCCACGATAGCTGCAAGAGTGACGGCGATTTCGAGTGACATGGATCTTTCCGGTTTCATTCCAGCCGGCTGCCGGGCCTATGCCGGCAACGCGATCTCACACGCCAGGAAATCCCGCACCGCCTCGAGAGCAATGTCTCGCGTCACGAACGCCTGGCCGATGCCGCGTACGAGAATGAAGGTGAGCCGGCCCTGCCTAACCTTCTTGTCCTGGCCCATCAATTCCAACAGGTGCGCAACCTCGGGCCGATCTGAGCCAGGGATATGCGCGATGCGTGTCGGCAGGCCGACGGCACGCAAATGTGCCTCGACACGCTCGGCGGTACCGGCCGGGCTCAGACCCTGCTCCTCTGAGAACCGGAACGCCTGCGCCATGCCGATCGCGATGGCTTCGCCATGCAGCAGCCGGGAGGAGAAGCCGGCCCAGGCCTCAATTGCATGGCCGAAGGTGTGCCCGAGGTTGAGCAGCATGCGGTCACCCGTCTCCGTCTCGTCGCGCACGACGATGTCGGACTTGGCCTTGATGCTGGTTTGAATGGCCGCCGTGAGGATGCCGGAATCGTTGCCGAACACGCTGCGCCAGTGCTGCTCGAGCCAATAAAAAAAGGCGGCGTCGCCCAAAAACCCGTACTTGACCATTTCGGCATAGCCTGCGCGCAGCTCCCGCACCGGCAGTGTCGACAACGTATCCGTATCGGCGAGCACGAGCGCAGGCTGGTGAAACGCGCCGATGAGGTTCTTGCCTTGAGCGGTGTTGATGCCAGTCTTGCCGCCAACGGAACTGTCGACCTGCGCCAGCAGCGTGGTGGGGATCTGCACATAGCGCACACCGCGACGCAGGATGCCGGCGGCAAACCCGGCCAAGTCGCCGACCACGCCACCGCCGAGCGCCAGCACCATATCGCCGCGTTCGAGCCCCATATCGATCAGGCGCTCTGAAAGGGCGGCAAGCTCGCCGAAGCTCTTGGTCGCCTCGCCGGGTTTCAGGATTGCCGTACCGGCGAAGAGCCCAGGCGGGCAGCTCCGCTCTAGGGCGGCCAGATGATAGCGCGCAACTGTCTCGTCGGTAACGACGCCACACCTAACGCGACCGAAGCGCTCGACAATCAGGCGGCCTGTCTCGGCGATCAGGCCGGGGCCGATCAACACCTCGTAGCTCCGCTTGCCGAGTGGAACCGGGACGCAGCGCACACTAGCGTTAGCCTCTGCTGGGGCTGAGGACGTATCAGGCATCGGCTGTTCCCGCCAGCAGCGGCGGTCGCGCCAGCGCGTCGAGGCACTCCGCCACGATGACCTCGTGCGCCACCTCACGACTATCAATGGTAATGTCTGCCTCCGCATACACGGGGTAGCGCACCTCGATAAGCCGGCGCATGACCGCCTCGGGATCCTCGTTCCTGAGCAAAGGGCGATTGTTCCGCTTGGCGACGCGCCGCATCAGCACTGGCAGCTCCGCCTTGAGCCAGATGCTGATCCCAGCGCGGCTAATGTTGGCACGAGTCTCATCACTCATAAATGCGCCGCCGCCGGTGGCCATCACCTTGGGCCCGTCGGCGAGAAGACGCTGGATCACTTTGCGCTCACCTTCACGGAAATGCGCCTCGCCATGCTCGGCGAAGATATCGGGAATGGTCTTGCCGGCCGCCCGCTCGATCTCCTCGTCGGCATCGACGAACGGCAGCTCGAGGCGCGCGGCCAGCCGACGACCGACCGAAGACTTGCCGCAGCCCATCAGGCCGACGAGCACAATGGAGCGCGCGCCGAGGGCGTCGCGAACAGCCGCAGCCGCAGCATTATCCTGACCTGATACCCACTTTTTCCACCCAAACCGAATCATCGTGCCTGCTCGGCTTCCTGCCTAGCTTCGCCTCGGGGCTATGGAGCAGCTTGGCTTGCGGCACAATCTCGCGCCAAGTCAAGCGGTTGATGCATGTCATGCACGGAGCGCCGCCCCTTGTTTGCTGCTGCCTTGGCAACCAGTCGGATCGGGTCATAATGGCGACAATCCACATGGTTACCAAGGCTTTCAGCAGGTTGCAGCATGCCAAGTCTCTTCCGATTCCTGTTCGTGCTGGGGCTGTTGTCGGCAGTGACGGTCGGGGGGCTTTATGTGCTGTCGGAATATTTCGAGCCTGAACCCAGGGAAGTCACACACACACTGCCCGGCGTGAAAATCCGCCGGCAGTAGCCGAAAGCAGCCATGGCCGCCCGTCACGCAACCAGGATCGCCCTCGTAGCGATTGCCTTGCTGGCCTCCCCTCAGATCCAGGCGCAGGACTGGGATCCGTTCAAGGAAAAGGATGAGCGCGCACGCAAGGAGAAATCCTCCCGCCCAGCGCCGAGCCGGGCTGCGCCCGCAGCAGCCGACGGCGCATATGTCACCGGCCCCGATCGCAATTTCATGCCCGGCGAGGTGAGCCGAGGCTCGCTGCCGCCGCTGAGCGCCAACGCGGCGCCTGTAGAGCGCGGCGAGCCGCAAGCGATCCCAGCAAGCGATGGTTCGGTCTTCTCTTCGGACCTGTGGCAGGGCCTCGACACGCAGGCAATAGAAGGGCACCTGGCACGCCTGGAGCCGCCTTTGCGCTCCCCAACGCTGCTGGCGCTCTGGAAGCGGCTGTGGCTGGCAGCGCCGAGCCTTCCCGGCAGCGGCCAGTCCGCCAGCCAGTTCGCCGCTTTGCGATTGGAGACGCTCTATCGCTACGGACTGATCAGTGGCCTGCGCGAACGCCTCGGCAAGCCAGGCGGCACGGATGGCGTGGCCGCAATCGCCATGGAGGCGCGGGCCCGCATTGGCCTCGGCGATCGTGAGCACGGCTGTGCCAAAATCCGTAGCATCGTGCGGCAGATCAGCGAGCTGCCGAAGCTCGCCAGGGCTGACACGCTGCTCATCTCCGGCTACTGCGCGGTGGTGGAGAAGAACATGTCAGCGGCCAGCATCGCGGCGGAGCTGGTGCATGATCAGAACGCGGGAGCATCCACCGGACTTGCCGTACTTGACGCCCTCGCCGCCGGCAACCAGCCCCAGGGACAAGTGCCCGGCCCGATCTCGCCGCTCGACTATCGCTTCCTCGAGCTTGCCGGCATCGCCGATCCTGCCCAGATTGTGAGCCGCGCCGACGGCCCGTTGCTCGCTGTGATCTCGACCGACACCAGCATTGATGCGGGCGTGCGGGCGCAGGCGATGGAAGTGGCCGGCCACCCGAATGCATTTGACGCCGAGCTGCTGGCTGAGACCTATCGCGTAGCGCATTTCGAAGCTGGTCAACTCGCCAATCCAGCATCCGCACACGTGCCGCCGCACATGAAGCGCGCGCTCCTGTTCAAGGCAGCAGAAGCCGAGGGCCGGCCGGCCGAAAAACTACGGCTGATACGGACGCTGCTTGATGAGGCGAAGACGGTCGGCCGGCTCCTGCCAATCGCAGCAGCCTTGGGATCCGTGGTCGGCGACACACGGCCCAGCGCGGAGCTGACCCCGTTCGCCGAGACGGCGGTCGAGGTGCTGCTGGCGGCCGGCCGTTACGACCAGGCCCGCACCTGGGCAGGACAAGAGGATCGCACAAGTCTCCAGCATTGGTTCGCGCTTGCCGACATTTCCGAGCTGAAAGGCCGAGGCACGCGCGCCAACCTTACGCCCGTCGAGCAGCTTGTGGCGCGCGGCAAGCTCACCAGCGACCTGCTGCATCGCATTGCAACTGTGCTCGATGCGCTCGACGTGCAGGTGCCGATTCCGCTGTGGGAAGCCGCCAGCCGCACGCCGCAACCGGACGTCGGACATTTGCCGGAAACCGGCGTTCTCTCCCAACTGCAGGACGCGGCCAAGAAAAAGGAAATCGCCCGCACTATCCTGTTAACGCTGCGAACCGTCGGACCTAATGGCGCCGACGGCGCTCACATGATCGCGCTCGGTGACGCGATCAGGGCGCTAAAACGGGTGGGTCTGGAGCGCGACGCGCGCCGTTTGGGCTTCGAAGCACTGTTCGCCGCCTGGCCGCGCGTGGCCGGAACAGCCCAATGAACGAGGCGTCGGACCCGACGGCACTGATCGAAAGCTTCCTCGAAATGCTGGCGGCCGAGCGCGGTGCCGCGAAAAATACCCTCGATGCTTACAGGCGCGACCTGTCGGCGCTCGAACACTTTCTCGATCGCCGCGGCACAACACTGACGCGAGCAGGGCACGCCGACATCACGGCGTATCTGCGCCAGACCTCCGAAGCAGGCCTCGCACCGGCGTCCCGTGCACGCGCACTGTCATCCATGCGCCAACTGTTTCGCTTCCTCACGGACGAAGGGTTGGTGGCCGACGACCCGACACAAGGCCTCGCCGGCCCCAGGAGCAAGCGGAGCCTTCCGAAGACACTCTCGGTGCTCGAGGTCGAGCGCTTGCTGGAGTTGGCGCGGCAGCGCACGGAAGGGCTGAGCGGCCGAGAGCGCGTGCGCGCGTTGCGGCTGCACGCTCTGCTCGAGGTATTGTATGCGACGGGCATGCGCGTGAGCGAGCTCGTGTCGCTGCCGCGCAAAGTGCTGCAAGGCGATGCCCGCATGCTGACGATCACCGGCAAAGGTGGACGGCAGCGGCTGGTGCCCCTCAATACCGAGGCGCGTACGGCACTCGACCGGTATCTGACGATCGGCCAGGGCGAAGATGATGACGTGTCACGCACGCTGCGGACGCAGTGGCTGTTCCCCTCGAAGAGCGCCGAGGGCCACCTCACGCGACAACGGTTCGCGCAGGAGCTGAAGGAGCTGGCGATCGAAACTGGGCTCGACCTCGGAGCGGATCAGCCCGCACGTGCTGCGCCATGCCTTCGCCAGTCATCTGCTCGACCGCGGTGCGGACCTGCGCTCAGTGCAGCAACTCCTTGGCCATGCAGATATTTCCACTACTCAAATTTACACCCATGTACTGCAGGAACGCCTTAAGAGGTTGGTCCACGACCACCATCCATTGGCCAAGGCCAGGCTCGACGGAAAGGGTGAATAGGGCTCGTCAACGACATGTTCTGGGCGCGCTTGACTTGAGCGGCGCAGGCAGGGCATGTCCGCGCTAGTGTGATGCAGATCGAGAAAATTCGCCGATATTCGCGGCAGGTCTCTGGAGCGAATTTCTCGATCTGCATCACACTAGAATTGTCAACTTACTAGTGTCCCGGGGCAGGAATTGGTGAGCCGAGGATGGCCGTACGCACATATGTCGGTGAGTTTGAGAAGCCCATCGCCGAGCTCGAGAGCAAGGTGACGGAGCTGCGCGCGCTCGCCGGCGAGGAGGCAAGCGCCGGCCTTACCGACGAGATCGCCAAGCTCGAGCAGAAAGCGCACCAGCTGCTTATCGAGACCTATGCCAACCTGACGCCGTGGGAAAAGACACAGGTCGCCCGCCATCCCGACCGGCCCCATTGCCTCGACTACGTCAGCCAGCTTATCGAAGAGTTCACGCCGCTGGCCGGTGACCGCTACTATGCGGAGGACGCGGCCATCACCGGTGGCCTCGGCAAGTTTCGCGGACGCTCAGTGGTCATCATGGGCCACGAGAAGGGCCACGACACGGAAAGCCGCATCCGCCATAACTTCGGCATGGCGCGCCCAGAGGGCTACCGCAAGGCCGTGCGGCTGATGGATCTCGCCGACAAGTTCGGACTGCCATTGATTACGCTGATCGATACGGCAGGTGCCTATCCGGGCGTCGGCGCCGAAGAGCGCGGCCAGGCCGAGGCCATCGCGCGATCGACCGATCGCTGCCTATCACTCGGCGTACCGATGGTGAGCGTGGTTATCGGCGAGGGTGGCTCGGGCGGCGCCATTGCCATTGCCACCGCCAACCGCATCCTGATGCTCGAGCACGCCGTCTACACAGTGGCCTCTCCGGAGGCGGCGGCGTCCATCCTGTGGCGCGACTCGGCCCGCGCCGAGGACGCCGCCAACAGTATGAAAATCACGGCCCAGCATTTGCTGGAGCTTGGTGTGATCGACGAAATCGTGCCCGAGCCGGTCGGCGGCGCACATCGGGATGCGGATGGCGCGATTCAACGCGCCGGCGACGCCATCCGCAAGACACTCAGCGAATTCGACGGGATGGGTCCGGTCGAGGTGCGGCGTCAGCGGCACGAGCGCTTCCTCGAGATCGGCCGCTCGCTGTAGTCTTTGCGTGGCGCGCTGCTCTGAATTTTAAGAATTGAGCAGGATTCACATATGCGCTGTGTTGCGCATGCGACTCTGCTCCGCAGTCCCAGGAACGAACCTATCCCCTTCTGATTGCCCACAAAATCGTCTCAATTATTTCCATAGTGCGGCTTCGGGCGTGCGCGTCGAGCCTGCGTCGGGGTGCTAGCCAATTCCCCATCTTAACCGTATCTTAACCTAACAAATCGAGATGATGACCGTGCGCCGGGGCACTGCGTATGGCGTTGATCGACGGGGGACTATGAGCAAGCACGGGTTTTGCGTTGCGCTTGTCATGGCGATGGCTGGCCTGCTCGGGTCCTGCAGCCTGCAGGACATGACGCCGGCCATGCGGCCGCTGCCGAAGGAAGCCATGATGCTTCTCGGCAAGAAGGGCATGAAGCCGGAAGCGCCGATCTTCGTGCGCATCTTCAAAGAAGAATCGGAGCTGGAGCTCTGGAAGCAGCGCGACGACGGGCGCTACTACCACTTCAAAACTTACCCGATTTGCAATTGGTCAGGTGATCTGGGGCCGAAGGAGCGTGAAGGCGACAAGCAGGCGCCGGAAGGCTTCTACACGATCACGCATGACCAGATGAACCCGAACTCCGGCTTTCATCTGGCGTTCAATCTCGGCTACCCCAACGCCTACGACAAAGCCCACAAGCGCACCGGCGAGTTCCTGATGGTCCACGGCAACTGCAAGTCTGCCGGCTGCTATGCCATGACCGACGCGCTGATCGAGGAGATTTACGCGCTGGCGCGTGAGCAGTTCATCGGCGGCAACCAGAGCTTCCAGGTGCACGCCTTTCCATTCCGCATGACGCCGGAGAAGCTCGCCCTGCATCGCAAGGCTAAGTGGTTTCCGTTCTGGGCGACGCTCAAGGAAGGCTACGACTACTTCGAGACCACACGGCAGGTGCCGCCCGTGGCTGTGTGCGAGCGCAAATATCTCGTCAACGCCAGCTTCATCGGCAACGTCAGCAACATCAACCCGGAGGGTCGCTGTCCGGCCTACCAGCGCCAGAGGATCGAGCCGTTCCAGCCATCGAGCCGCGAGCAGATCGCTGAGCGTGTGATGGCGCCGGGGCCCAAGATGCGCTCGGTAGCCTCGGCCGACACATTGGCACCGGCAGAGAGCAGTCCACCCAATTCGATCTCGGACCTGTTGAAGTCCCCAGCGATGGGCCTTGGGTTCACCAAGGCCGCAGGCGAATAGCCAACACAGGGCCGCCCAGCATGGATCACCGGCCCGTTTCTTGCCTGTTAGGCTGAACACGCGAAGGAACGGCTGCGGATAATTCTGGTTAATTGCACGGACCCACCTGGCGGAGCATTCCCCTGCAGCAGCACTTGAGACATTGCCGACGCAAAATGGCCTGCGCCGTGGGTGGACTGTTGCTGGCCACTCCAGCGATGGCGGTGGTGGTCGAGTTGAAGGATGTGGCAGCGGACCGGATCGAGCGGCAGCGCGCCTGGGTGCAGAACCAGACGCCGCTGCCGGGCACACCGGACCTAGCCAACCTGGACGCGCGCATGGCCGCGAAGGGTGTGAGCAAGGGCAGCCCGATCTTCCTGCGCATCTTCAAAGCCGAGGCCGAACTCGAGCTGTGGGTGCGCAAGGGCGAGCGCTTCGTGCTTCTCGATACGTACCCCATCTGCCATTGGACCGGCACACTCGGACCCAAGGAGCGCGAAGGGGATAAGCAGAGCCCCGAAGGCTTCTACAGCGTGACACAACGGCAGGCACGGCACACGGGCCGCTGGCGCAAGGCGCTCAACCTCGGATTCCCTAATGCCCTCGATCAGCGCCTGCAGCGCACCGGCTCCTACATACTGCTGCACGGCGGTTGCTCGTCGACCGGATGCTTCGCCATGACCGATCCGGTGCTGGAGGAGATCTACGGCCTGGCAGCAGCGGCGCTGCGTGGCGGCCAGGAGCGCGTGCACATCAACGTCTTTCCGTTCCGCGTGACTACGGCCGCGTTGGAGGCACACAAGGATCATCCCTGGCGCGAGTTCTGGGGCGATCTCAAAGCGGGCTATGACTCCTTCGAGCGCACGCACGTGCCACCGCGCGTGGCCCTATGCGGTAAGCGCTATGTCGTGCGGGACGGTACGCCGGGTGAGAACGGTGATACGCGGGCGCTCGCGTCTGCGCCACAAAGCGGACGCGAGGCAGAACAATGCGCGGAGCGCATCGCCGAACGAAGCCCTGCCGCCACGGGATCCCATTAGCACCTGTAGCCAGCGCCTTCGGTGATCATCCTCCCGCGCCGACGTTTCAGGCCACGGCGCAGCGCACAAGTCGAGCATGACACCGAACGCTTGACGCCCGCTGCTTAGGCTGGCTGACGTCCAACCTTCGCGCTGACGACAGACCCAGATTGCAGCGCGTAGTCCGCGTGCCACTGGCCGGGGTCCATGCGCGTGAAGAGACCTGTCTTGATGCCCGCAAGCGTCGCCAGCATCTCGTTGCTGAGATAGGGCACGCGGCCCATCGATCCGAAGGATAGGTCGCGCAGGCCTGCGGAAATGCGACTGTCGGACTGGAAGAACGGCGTCAGCCAACGGCTAGCCCACTGATAGAAACGAACATGCCGACGGCGCGCCGCGGCGTAGCTGTGTAGCGCCCCGTTCACGCTGCGCGACTGATCCAGACAGCATGCCAGCGCCAGCGCATCGGCGAGACCCAGGTTGGCGCCCTGGCCGAGCTGCGGGCTGGTGCAGTGCGCAGCATCGCCAATGATGGCGAGGCGATCCGCGTACGGGCGCTCCACGGTGAGATCGGAGTAGGTGGCGAAGGTGAAATCCTCCGGCCGCTGCAGCAACGCGATCAGCGGCTCGACCTCCGGCCAGACGTCGAGCACGCGGCGACGCCACGCTTCGATGCCGGCCGCACACCAGGCCTCGTACCGGTCGGCGCGCAAACTCCAGAAGAACGCGGCGAGATCGCGGTCCTCTCCGGGCAGCCGCCCGATCGGCAGAACGCCGATCATAAGGCACGCACCATCGTAACGTTGCCGCAACGTGTTGCGCGCGGACCACGAGGCCGGCAGCGGCACCGCGCTCCACAACGCCCCCCAGGCAAAACGACGCTCTCGATCGTCGGGCGCAACCTCGGCACGCAGCGGCGAGCGCAGGCCCGTAGCGTCGACCACAAGATCGAACGGCCCGTGCTCGCGGCCGACGGTGTTGGTGATAAACCGGCCCTCTGCCACAACGCGCGAGCTGGCGACGGTTACTGCTGCCGTAATCGGAACCTCCAGCCGCTGCACCTCGCAATAGAGGACGCTGAACAGTGCGCCACGATGGATGCCGAGCCCGAAGTAGTGCGGCGCCAGATCGGCGTAGGCCATGTCGAGGACGCTGCGCCCACCGGCAGCCTTGCCCTCGATGCCGTCGATGCGTGCGCCGAGCGCAATGGCCTCGCGATCGAGACCGAGCCGGGCGAGGCAGGCGAGGCCCGTCGGCTGCAACAGGATGCCGGCGCCGAGCGGTCGCGGCGCCTCGAACCGCTCGAAGATGCGCACGTCATGGCCGGCGCGCTTAAGGAACGCCGCGGCGGCGAGACCGGTGGTGCCGGCGCCCGCAATAGCGATGCGGAGGGATTGCATGAGCGTACCCCGTTGGCGCGAGGCACTAAAATCGCAAACGCAGAGCGACTAGACGATGTGGCGTGGTGGCTGGACTTCTAGACGCGAGCTAATGCCGCCCATGGCAATGCTTGTACTTCTTCCCCGAACCGCAGGGGCATTTGTCGTTGCGCGCCACCTTGCCCCAGGTCGACGGGTCGTTGGGATCGACGGCGGTGGCCTTGCGCACGCGGATCGGCTCCGCCTTGGGTTGGCGCTCCGTCACGCCGTCGCCGCCTCGCCCGCCGACGAGCGCGGCCTCGGCCAGCTCGAACTCGTCCTCGCCCGTCATGGGATTGATATGATGCGCGTGCATGGGCGGCAGCTCGACCGGCTCCAGTTCCGGCGGCGGCGCGTCGGCTGAGAACTGCATGTGCATGAGCTGGCCAGTGACACCCTCACGCAGGTGCGCCAGCATGGCCTCGAACAGCAGGAAGCCCTCGGACTTGTATTCGTTGAGCGGGTCGCGCTGGCCATAGGAGCGGAAGCCGATGACCTGCCGCAGGTGCTCGAGCGTAACGAGGTGCTCGCGCCAGAGATGGTCGAGCGACTGCAGCAGCACGGTCTTCTCGATGTCGCGGATGCGCTGTTTGCCGACGGCAACGGGATCACGACTGGGTGCGCCGTCGATGGCCTCGGTCAGGCCGCGTGCGTCCATGTACTGGCGCATGAAGGCGAAGCCGATGCGATCCGCCTGCCGCGTCGCCTCCTCGGGATCGGCGCCGTTGATGCGGATCTCGCTGCGGCCGGACGCCAGGATAAAGCGCCCGGCGGCATCGAGGCTCTGCTGCGTCGGCTCCTTCTCGAGCAGAGCCTTGAGGTCGGGCTCGCTATCGACAAAGGCAACCAGGCTCTTGGCATTGTCGTAGCCCTTGAGAACCTCGGTGCCGAGCTGCTCGGCGATACCGTCGGCCCTGGCGTCGACCTCATTGATCAGGCGCTCGCGGATTTCCTGGTCGGCAATGCCTTCCTCGGCGGCCCATTTATCGATCGGCAGATCGAGATCGAAAATCTCCTTAACCTGCTGCTTCAGGACCTCCACATTCCACTGCTCGGCGTAGGCGTTCTCGGGGATGTTCGTCGTCACGAGCTCGTGCAGCACCTGGTGCCGCATGCCCTCGACCGTCTCGCTGACGTCCTCCTCACCCATGATGTCGATGCGCTGCTCGAAGATGACCTTGCGCTGGTCGTTCATCACGTCGTCGTATTTGAGGACGTACTTGCGGGCGTCGAAGTTGCGCGCCTCGACTTTCTTCTGCGCGTTCTCCAGCGCTTTGTTGATCCAGCGGTGCGTGATCGCCTCGCCTTCCTCGAGACCCAGCTTCTGCAGCATGCCGTCGATGCGGTCGGCGGCAAAGATGCGCATCAGGTCGTCCTCGAGGGACAGGTAGAACTTGGTGCGGCCGGGGTCGCCCTGGCGGCCGGAGCGGCCGCGCAGCTGGTTGTCGATGCGCCGGCTCTCGTGGCGCTCCGTGCCCATGACATAGAGACCGCCGGGGAACGTGATGGTGTTGGCGGCCTTGCCGTTCTTGGCCGGCTCGATCTCGATCGTCTCCGACGCGTTGAGCACGATCTGGCGGTTGCGCTCGACCTCGTCCTTGATGGCGGCGATCTTGCGCTCGCGCTCCGGGCCTTCGGGAATGCCGGCGCACTCGTGCAGAATGCGCATCTGGATGTTGCCGCCGAGCTGAATGTCGGTGCCGCGGCCGGCCATGTTGGTGGCGATAGTGACGGAGCCCGGAACACCGGCCTGGGCGATGATGTAGGCTTCCTGCTCGTGGTAGCGCGCGTTCAGCACCTGATGCGGGATGCCTCGCGCTTTCAGCATCTCCGACAGCGTCTCGCTCTTCTCGATCGAAACGGTGCCGACCAGCACGGGCTGCTTGCGCTTCTGAGCGTTGTCGATGTCGCGGATGATCGCGTCCCACTTCTCCTTGGCCGTGCGATAGACCTCGTCGTCGAGATCGGCGCGCGCCACCGGCAGGTTGGTCGGCACCTCGAGCACGTCGAGGCCGTAGATGTCCATGAACTCGCCGGCCTCGGTCAGCGCCGTGCCGGTCATGCCGGCGAGCTTCTCGTAGAGTCGGAAGTAGTTCTGGAACGTGATGGAGGCGAGCGTCTGGTTCTCCGGCTGGATCTCGGCCTCTTCCTTGGCCTCCAGCGCCTGGTGCAGGCCCTCCGAGTAGCGCCGGCCCTGCATCATACGGCCGGTGAACTCGTCGATGATGATGACTTCCTTGTTTTTGACGATGTAGTCGCGGTCGCGCTGGAACAGCTTGTGCGCCTTGAGCGCCTGATTGACGTGGTGAACGATCGTGACGTTCTCGATGTCATAGAGCGAGCCGGACTTGAGCTGACCGGCGTCCCGCAAGAGCTGCTCGATATGCTCGTTGCCCGACTCCGTCAGCGCCACCTGCCGCTGCTTCTCGTCGATCTCGAAATCGGCTTTGTCGAGCTTCGGGATCAGGGCGTCGATAGCGATATAGAGGTCGGAACGGTCCTCCACCGGACCGGAGATGATGAGGGGCGTGCGCGCCTCGTCGATCAGGATCGAGTCCACCTCGTCGACGATCGCGAAATAATGCGGGCGCTGCACCATGTCGGGCACGCGCATTTTCATGTTGTCGCGCAGATAGTCGAAGCCGAACTCGTTGTTGGTGCCGTAGGTGACGTCGCACGCGTACTGCTGCCTGCGCTGGTCGTCGTCGAGCTCGTGCACGATGCAGCCGACGGTAAGGCCGAGGAACTTGTAGATGGCGCCCATCCACTCGGCGTCGCGCTTGGCGAGGTAGTCGTTGACGGTGACAACATGCACGCCGCGTTGGGCCAGGGCGTTGAGATAGACGGGCAGCGTGGCGACCAGCGTCTTGCCCTCGCCGGTCTTCATCTCGGAGATCTTGCCTTGGTGCAGCACCATGCCGCCGATGAGCTGCACGTCGAAATGGCGCTGGCCGAGCGTGCGCTTGGCCGCCTCGCGCACGGTGGCAAAGGCCGGCACCAGCAGATCATCCAGATCGGCGCCGTCCTCCAGCTGCTTGCGGAACTGGACGGTGCGGGCACGCAACTCGCCGTCGCTCAGCCTAGCGACCTCGGCTTCAAGGGCGTTGATAGCGGCCACGCGCGGGCGATAGCCCTTCACCAGTCGATCATTCGACGAACCGAAGATCTTGGAGGCGAATGAGCCAATTGAGGTGATAGACAGCATGGACGGTTCCTCAAATCCCCCTGCGCCGTCCCGGCGTTCCGGGGCGGCGCGGTCCGCCGCGAGGGCGAAACTGGCCTCTCTCGTCCGGAGGCGGGCCGGCATCGAGCTCCGAAAGTGTCCCGTGTGGAGAAGCGGAGAACAGAGCGAGAGCGCGCCTCTTGGACCCGCCAAGCCGGGTCGGGGAAGAGATAAGGAGCCCGCCAACCCTTGTCAACGCAAGCGCCCGCGCGGCGCCACATGTCGCATTCTGGCCACGTGAACAATCGTTAAGTAGGTGCGACACGCGCGATGGGTTAGCGGTCACCCATTCGGCTCCGCTGTTACGGGGCCCGTGTGCGTTTGTGCGTCTCCCGAAGGCAACATAAGGATCGGCCCGTGCTCCGATTTCGCAGCTCCCTGCTCGCTCTTGCCGTGTGCGCTACCGCCTTCGTTGCCGTGTCGCTGCCGCTGGCGCAGGAACGCGTGGTGGCCAAGGTCAACGGCAAGGACATCACCGAAACCGACATGCGCCTGGCCGAGGCCGAGATCGGCAACGAGCTGGGCAACCTCCCGGCCGAGACGCGGCGGCGTGTTCTGCTCGAGTACCTGATCGAGAACCAGCTTTTTGCCGAGGCGGCCGAGGGCGACAAGCTCGGTTCAGGCACGCAGTTCGACGACCGCATGCAGTATTGGCGCCGGCGGGCGCTGCGCGAACTCTTATTTTGATCGCACCGTGAAGAACTCCGTCAGCAGCACTGATGCACGTAAGTTCTATGACCAACAGGTAGCCGGCGCCAAGCAGGAGGAGGAAATCCGCGCGCGCCACATCCTGGTCGACACCGAGGAGCAGGCCAAGGAGGTGTTCGAGAAGATCGCGCATGGTGAGGATTTCGTGCGCATGGCCAAGGACCGCTCCAAGGACCCCGGCAGCAAGGAGGACGGCGGCGACCTCGGCTACTTCGCACGCGGCCAGATGGTGCCCCAGTTCGAGGAGGCAGCGTTCAAGCTCAAGAAGGGTGAGATATCGGCGCCGGTGGAGACCAAATTTGGCTGGCATCTCATCAAGGTCGAGGATCGCCGTTCCCGCGGCGCACCGCCTTTCGATGAGGTGAAAGACCGCCTGCTGGCCTCCATGGTGCATCGCAAGGCGCAGGAGGTGGCAGCGGGCCTGCGTGAGAAGGCCAAGCTCGAATACGTAGATGCCGAGATCAAAAAGCAGGTCGAGGGCGAGAAGGGCATCAAACCGGCGCCGAAGTGAGAAGCCGGCTCAGATCTCGCGCCAGTCGCGATAGCGGTGGTAGGGCAGCGCAAGCGGAGCCAACCGGCGCACGAGACCCTGCAAGGGAATCGGGTCTGGCTCGCTCAGCGGCAAGGCAAGTTGCTCCAGCGGTGTGCCCGTGACGGCCTTGGCCAGCTCACGGCCGAGTGCAACCGACAGGCCGACGGCGCGGCCGTTGCAGCCGGCCCAGGCCAATCCGTTCGGGCCGAGCCGATGAAAGCGTGGGTAATAGTCCCGCGTCATGCCCACATAGCCGTTCCAGAAGTAGTCGAACTTCACCTCAACAAGCTGTGGGAAAAGCCGTTGCAGACGGTTGATGACGCGGTTCTGTATCCGCTCCCGCTGGTTCACAGGCAGCGCCACGTTGCCGCCGGTGACCAGCCGGTTGCGGGCGTCGTAGCGGGCAAAGTACAGCTCGCGATGCGTATCTGAAATCGCCTGGCGGCCGGGAATGATGGTGCCGCGCACGTTGTCGGAGAGCGGCTGGGTGGCCATCTGCCAGGATAAGACAGGCACGACCTCACGGGCGATAGCGGGAGCCAGCGTACGGGAAAACTCGCCGGTGTAGGCGTTGGTCGCGAGCACGAGCGCGCGGGACTTGATGGCTCCCTTTGGGGTATTCGTCATCCAGCGGGCGCCGTCATGCCGGATCATGGTGGCGGGCGATTGCACATAGATGCGACCGCCGCGGCCGAGCACGCTGCGGGCCAGGCCGCGCGTGAGCGCCAGAGGATTGATGTGACCACCAGTCGGGTTCCAGAAGCCACCAAACCATGTGTCCGAGCCTGTCATGCGACGTGCATCTTCGCGCAATAGAAGCTCTACCGGCGCGCCGTGCTTCGACCATTGCCGCACGCGGCGCTCGGCGATCTTCATGCGTCCCGGAGAATGCGCGGGTTGAATCCATCCCTTCTGCTCGGCTTCGGCGTCGATCCGCTCGTCGCGCGCAATATCGAAGAGTATCGACGCACAGTCGCGGATGAGATGGACCAGCCGCTCGCCGGCTGCACCGTGCTTGGTGATGATGTCGTCGGGGTCTGGCCGCGACAGTGTGGGGATGACCTGGCCATTGTTGCGGCCCGAGGCACCCCAGCCAGGCTCAGCAGCTTCCACCACAGCAACATCGACGCCGGCCCGGCGCAGATGCAGCGCCGTGGACAACCCGGTGAACCCTGCGCCGATCACCGTCACGTCCGCCTGCGTATCGCCATCAACCGGGTTAAGGCTTGGTAGCGCAGGGGTGACCGCGGCCCAGAGGGATGCAGGCAGCGCGGGAGTCGATGGCATCGAAAGATCCGGCAAAAGATAGGGCGATCATCCAAGCCTTTCGGCCCATCAACCGCAAGCGGCGATACGGCAACACGACCTGCGTTGACAGGCACGAGGCTGCCGCGCGACCTTGCCCGCTCCACCCATAGGGAGCACTTTCCCCATGCCGCTGAAGTCGATCATCGGGCTCGACCACGTCGTCATTCTCGTACGTGACCTGACTGCGGGGGCTGAGACGTGGCGCGAGCTTGGGTTCACGGTCGCGCCCCGCGGCTTGCACACCGCCGTCATGGGTACAGCCAATCACACCATCATGCTGGGCGAGGACTACCTCGAGCTGATCGGCGTGGTGGCCGAGACGGAACGCAACCTGCAGAGCCGCGAGTTCCTCAACACACGTGGTGAGGGCATCGAGCGGGTGGCCTTCACGACCAGCAGCGCGGCCGACGGAGTGGCCGAGATCAAAGCCAAGGGATTGCCAGGCACCGGACCCTTCGATTTCGGTCGGCCGGTGGATCGGCCAGATGGGCGTAAAACGGAAGCACGCTTCCGCACATTCCTGTGGCCCGTCAACGAGCGGCCGGGCGGCCTGCGCATCTTCGCCTGCGAGCACCTGACGCGCGACGCGGTGTGGATCCCTGAGCTGATCCGGCACGCCAACACCGCCACGCGCATCGACCGCGTCGAGTTGCTGGCCCAGAACCCACGCGCCGCCGCCGAGCACATGGCTGGTCTGATCGACCAGGGCGTAGAAGGCGAGAAGGATGGAGCGCTGCACGTGCGCACAGGCGGCAATCGTGGTGATTTCGTGTTTCTCGATCGCACGACGCTGGCCAAGCGGCACCCCGGCGTGCCGCTCGATGGCTTGCCGGCAGAGGCCGCTGTCACGCTGGCGCTGCGGGTTGCCGATGTTGAGGCTGCCGCGCGAGTGCTTGGAAGCAAAGCCATACGCACGGCGCCGGGCGTGTTGAACGTGGCTCCGGCGCACGCCAACGGCGTCATTCTGGAGCTGGCAGCCGGATGACCGTCGCAGTTCCTCCAGCTTTCGACATTCGAGGAATCTGAGCATGTCTACCAAGCTCACCGCCGACGCCAAGGGCGTCTATGTCATCGCGGCCACGCCGTTTCTCGATGACGGGCGCATCGATTTCGAGAGCATCGACCGCCTTGTCGATTTCTATCTCAAGTGCGGCGTGCACGGCATGACCGTGCTCGGCGTCATGGGCGAGTTCCAGAAGTTGTCGGAAAGCGAGACGCTGGAAGTGGCCGCGCGCTTCATCAAGCGCGCGGCTGGGCGCATTCCGACCATCGTGGGGGTGAGCAACCCTGGCACCAGCCAGCTCGTGAGGGTCGCGCGCAACGTCATGGAAGCCGGCGCAGCTGGCGTGATGGTGATGCCGATGGCGGGCCTGCGCACCGACGAAGCGGTACTGGGCTATATGCGCGGCGTGCTGAATGCGCTCGGACCGTCAATCCCTGTCTGCGTGCAGGACTACCCGCAGTTGAGCGGCGTCTATTTCTCGGCCGATTGCTTCTTGAGGATGGTCGACGAGTTCCCGCAGATCGCGATGTTCAAGCACGAGGAGTCGCCGGGCCTGCGCAAGCTGTCAGCCATCCGGCGCGCCTGCGACGGCAAAGGGCGGCGTTACGTACCCATCCTGTGCGGCAACGGCGGCATCCACCTGCCCCAGGAATACCGGCGCGGCGCCGACGGCGGCATGACCGGATTCGCCTTCCCCGACACGATGGTACGCATGCACGAACTGTTCATGGCCGGCAAAGCGGAAGAGGCCGAGGACTTGTACGATCTCTATCTGCCGATCCTGCGCCACGAGCTGCAGTCGGGTCTCGGCCTGGCTTTGCGCAAGGAAATCCTCTGGCGCCGCGGCGCCATCGCCTCCAATGCCGTACGCGCGCCAGGCCCGAAGCTGGACAAGGACGATCTCACGGAGCTGGAAGGGCTGCTGCGGCGGTTAGAGCGGAAGATTGGGAAGACGATCTGAGGTCAGCCCTCAATCCACGATCCGCATGATGGCCTCGATCTCGACCGGGATGTTGCCGGGCAGCGAGCCCATGCCAACGGCAGAGCGGGCGTGGCGGCCTCGCTCGCCCAGCACGGCGACGAGCAGGTCCGAGCAGCCGTTCATGACCTTGGGCTGATCGCCAAAGCCTGGTACGGCGTTGACCATGCCGAGCACCTTGAGGACCTCCACTTTGCCCAGATCACCGGCTGCCAGCTTGGCGACGGCGAGCAGGTTCAAACCCACTTGGCGCGCATACTCGTAGCCCTGCTCGATCGTCACGTCCTTGCCGATGCACCCGGGGATGGAGGTGCCGTCCGGCCGGCGCGGGCCCTGGCCGGCGAGATAGATGGTGCGGCCGTCGAGCTTGAAGGGCACGTAGTTGCCCATGGGGGTTGGCACCTTGGGCAACGTCAAACCCATCGATGCGAGCTTTTCCTCGGGCCTCATTCGACCTTCTCCTTAGTGCGCGGAGCAATCTTGGCAAATTTGGACGAACGCTTCGGATGCCACCACTTGCCGGCTATGACCGTGCCCTCGGCGATGATCTTTTTGTCGCCCGTGACGCGTTCGCCCACGACATCCTCGTAGATGAACTTGCCCTCCTTGATCGACAGGATGGTGGCGTCACCGACCGAACCAGGCTTCAGGCTGCCGAGCTCGGGCCGCTTCAAGGCAAACGCTGCGTTGGTGGTGGTGGCGCGGATCACCTCCGCGAGCGGCATGCCGAGCAGCAGGAATTTCGACATGGTGGTGACCTGGTCGAAGGCCGGTCCGTCGATGCACAGCACATGCACGTCCGACGAGATCGTGTCGGGATAGAAGCCGTTGGCGATCATGGCGCGCGCGGTCTTGAACGCGAACGAGCCCTTGCCGTGACCGATGTCGAACAGCACGCCGCGTTTCCGAGCTTCCAGCACCGCCGGCTTGACCTTGCCCTGTACCGTACACGGTGCGTTTGGGAACGGACGAAATGCGTGCGTAAGAACGTCGCCCGGCCGCAGCATGCCGAGCACTTCCTCATAGGAGGGCGGCGGATGATCGATGTGGCACATGACCGGCATGCCGGCCTCCTC
Organism: uncultured Alphaproteobacteria bacterium; assembly: GCA_963806735.1. GTDB lineage: Bacteria > Pseudomonadota > Alphaproteobacteria > Rhizobiales > Hyphomicrobiaceae > CADEFX01. The sequence continues at coordinate 88,598 of CAWEBE010000062.1, forward strand.
AGCCGCCTGGATGGCGATACCGAGTGGCGCCGCGCCCTGCTCGCCCGAGGCGTGCTTGCCAACGCGCACCTTGATACCGATGATCACGTCGCGATTGGCCTCGGCAACTGCAACGGCCTCGGCCGGCGCCATCAGCCGCATGTCCTCGCTCTCGCCCACCATCACGGTCTTGGAGAAACCCCAGATGCCGGCGAAAGACACATGCAGGTAGGCCAGAATGCGCACGTCCGAGCGTTCAATGACGTGCTTTCGAAAACCGGCGAAGTTGCCGGGGCCGGCACTGCCAGTGTCGACCGCAGTGGTGACTCCCGAAAGACGGCAGAACTCTTCCGCATCAATCCCGAGCGACGTACCGCCCCAATAAACATGGGTGTGCAGATCGATGAGACCAGGGCTGACGATATAGCCAGAGAGGTCGCGAACCTCGGTTGTGGCGGTGGGCTTCAGATTGCGCCCGACGGCCGCGACCTTGCCGCCGGCGAAGGCGACATCGCTCACCTCGTCGAGCTTCTGCGACGGATCGATGACCCGCCCGCCCTTCAGAATCAGATCGTAGCTCGCCATTGCTGCTCCCCGGTGTGCCAAAGTCGCCGGACGGCAGGCTGCCGTGTCGGCGCGAGCAGCGCAAGCTCCGGATGTACTGGGGCCCGGTATAGCTGCGCTGCGCGCAGGGGGGTTCCCTCTGGGGGCAATCGCCAGCCCGAGCTCCAGTGAACGCGAGCCGGATCAGATGCCGCGGCCCCAGTAGCCGCACCAGCGGTGGACGTTCCAGGCAAGGTTCTGCTCGTAGCCTGTTAGCGCCGCGTGCTGCGGTAGCTTGAGCTCGCTGTCGGCCGGGCTGAAGCACTTACCCGCGTCGGACGCCTTCTTCACCTCGGCGGAGAGGTCGGTCATAAAAGTGAGTTGTTGCTCCATGTCCTTCTTCGTTCCCAGACGACCGCCGGGCCCAGGATGACCCGGAATCATGCGGTCCCAGTTGAGAGCCAGCGTGCGCTTGAGCGAGGCTTCCCACTCGACAGGGTAGGAGTCATTGATCCCGAGCCGCGAGGGCACAGCACCGAGCGAATTGAAATCCACGGCGAAGATGATCTTCTCACGCGGCAACAACATCACCAATGACGAGTCGGAATGGTTGCGGCCCACATAGTGGAGTTCGAGCGTCGTGCCGCCGAGCCGAATGACGTGCTTGTTCCCCACACCCTGGTCCGGAATGACGACGTCCAAGCCTTTCAACGCAGCGAGCCGTTCCTTGGCGCGCCGGTGCGCAATCACGGCGGCGCCGGCCTCTTTGAACACTTTGCCGCCCGCGATGTGGTCGTAGTGATGGTGGCTGTAGACCAGATACTTGATCGGCGCCTTGGTGACCTTTCGGATCTCCTCGAGGTAGGTCGCCGCTGCCTGTGGCCGGCCGTAGCTGATCGGATCCGTGACAATCACTCCCGCCGGGGTAACGACGAACATCGACTGATGATTCTGGTAGCGGAAGATGTAGACGTTCTTGGTGCCTTCAACCTGGGTTGTCGCAAATGTCGGGGCTTGCTGCTGCTGTGCAGCAGCGCCAAAGCTTGCGGCAAGCAAAACGAGCGCGGCGACCATGAAGCGCATGGATATATCCTCCCCAATCGGTGGCGTGGTTTCAGTTGCTCCACGCACGTCATCTAAGCGATGCGGAGTGTCTTACGACGCTTCTTCGATCGTCAAGATGCGAGGCAGCCTGTACACGAAGTGTTCATCGTGTAGTTTCATCGGGCGCGCTTGAAATCGGCGAGCGCCGATTTCTGCATTCGACTCCCAGGGGTAACCCAATCATGCACAGTTATCGCGTGACAACATTCGGTCAGCCGCTCGAGAAGCAAGCGGAGACGAGGCCGGAACCCAAGGGCCGCGAAGTGTTGGTTCGGGTCACGGGCTGCGGCGTGTGCCACAGCGATGTGCACCTGCATGACGGCTATTTCGATATGGGTGGTGGGCGCAAGGTGGACTTGAGCAAAAGCGTAGCGCCACCGCGCACGCTCGGCCACGAGATCGTCGGCGAGGTAGTGGCGTGCGGACCGGATGTCCAAGCCAGCGACGCTGCACCCGTCGGTGCCCGCCGCGTGGTCTATCCCTGGATCGGCTGCGGCACCTGCGGCTTGTGCCAGAACGGAAACGAGCACTTGTGCAATCAGCCGCGCGCCCTCGGCGTCAATCGTGACGGTGGCTATGCCACGCACGTGCTGGTGCCGGATGCGCGCTATCTCGTCGATTTCGAGGGTTTGGATGAGGCGCAGGCCTGCATCTACGCCTGCTCCGGCATAACCGCATATGGCGCGCTGTTGAAGGCCAAGAGCCTGCTGGCGACCAGCGGCGGTGAACTACTCATTGTTGGCGCGGGCGGCGTCGGGCTCTCGGGCATCCGCATGGCCGAGTCGGTGTTGGGCGTGAAACCGATCGTAGCCGATATCGATCAGAGCAAATGGGCAGCCGCAAAGGCAGCAGGCGCCAAGCAGACGATCGATCCCGGCTCACCCGATACGCTCAAGGCATTGATGCGCGAGACAGGCGGCGGGGTCACGGCAGCGATCGACTTCGTTGGCGCGGCTGCATCTTTCACGTTCGGGTTCTCCGCCATCCGAAGGGGTGGCGCGCTGATCGTCGTGGGTCTTTTTGGCGGGGCAGCGCAAATGCCGGTGCCGCTCATCCCGCTCAAGGCGGCGACGATCATGGGCTCATATGTGGGCAGCCTGGCCGAGATGCACGACATGATGCAGCTTGCGAAAGCGGGAAAGCTGCCGGCGATGCCGGTCGAGACGCGGCCTCTGTCGGAGATCGATGACGTGCTGGCACGGCTGCGGGCCGGCAAGATCGTGGGACGGACGGTGGTGCGGCCGTAAGTCAGCCAGCCACCGGCCTGCCAAATCGCGTGCTAACGCAGCACACCGGTGCGGATCAGCCTAGGCCCCGAAACGAGCTGCGGGGCGGGCGAAGACGAAGCAGCCGGCGCTCCTGTGCCGACGGCAAGACGCTTCTGGCGCGCGAGTGTTGCGCTGGCGGTCGCGAAGCAGCGATCGAGGTTGGCGCAGCGCGTGGCACCCGCCGGATGGGTGGCCGTTCGGGGCGCATTGCCGAACGAGCGGCAGACCTGCGTCAAGCCAGTTTTGTTGAGCCAACCGTCCATCACACCGCGATTGACAGCCCAACAATCGGCACCCAATTCGCTTCCCCCGACCTGATGGTGGCCGCATTCGTGATGGAACACGAACACGCGCACGGTTTCGGGCTGACGCCGCAGCAATGCTGGATTGAGAACCAACAGGCGGGAGTTGGGTATCGATAAACCGAGGTTTGGCAAACGCTGGTCGAACTTGGTACGTGCATTGGAGCACCGCAGCGTGCGGCCGCCAATGTCAACGCCACCATCGCGACGCTCACTCAACGCCGAAGCCGATTGCGCGACAACCACAGCACCGGCCACATAAATCACAAGTGCCGCCATCAGCGCACGAACGCAATACTTGAGCATGCTACGAGTTCCCGTCGTTCCCGTAGTTGCTGTTAGGCACCGCAACGTGCCGAAAATGCGGCAATATCAGATGGAATTTGCGAGCCTGCCATTTGAACGACGCTCATTGCGTCTACCCAGGGTGGCAGCTTTCGATTTTCGATCAGTTGGCTGACGTTCAGCGCAAGGCCTGCTCGACCTTCAATAAAGCCCACGCTCGGCCATGATCTGAGACTGGCGCTCGTTTTCCTCCCGGCTGAGGCCGCGCACGTGATCGAGCAGCATTTCCGCGTAGCTGGGCAGAATCGCGCGATCGATCTGCTGGGTGGCATCCCACAGTTTCGACCGCACCAGCGCCTTGCCGCAATGCAGGAAGGCCTCCTCGATGGCGACGACGAGGCCCACCTTCGGCGGCCGGCCGTTGACGACGCTGAGATGCAGCACCCGCGCATCGTCGGTGATGCGCGCGGTGCCGTTGACGCGCAGCGTCTCGTTCATGCCGGGCACCAGGAACAGCATGCCGATGCGCGGATTGGCGAGCAGATTGGAGTATCCGTCGAGCCTATTGTTGCCAACCCGGTCGGGGAGCAGCAGCGCTCTCTCGTCGAGCACGCGCACGAAGCCCGGGGGATCGCCGCGGGGAGAAACGTCGGCGCCCTTGGGTCCCTGGGTCGCAATGATGCAGAACGGGGACAGGGCAATCATCCGGCGGCAATGCACATCAAGTGTGTGCAGCACCTTATCTGTCGCCCGGCTCATCGGCGCATGGTGCAGAGCGCGCAGTGCAGTTTCGTCGGTGATGAAACTCGTGTCTTCGGGGAGCATGCGTGTAACCCTCGTTCGCGATGTCGATGAGCGCGGTTACAGATTGTACGCCTAGCCGGATCGGCGCCCGCCCGAGGCATGGAAACGATATTGCGCCTTGGCCTGCGCCTTCAGAGCCTCGGTTTCACGGTCGCGCGGCGAGGCCGTCGTGATCAGCGAAGCGAGCAATTCGTGGGCCGATTTCGTTACCTGATCGACGGCACGATCGAAAACCTCCTGATTGGCTTTCGACGGGCGCGTATAGCCGCTGAGCTTGCGGACAAACTGCAGCGCCGATGCACGGATCTCGTCATCGGTCGCCGGCGGCGCGAAGTTGTGCAGCGTCTTGATGTTCCGGCACATGGGGGTTTCCCGTAGGCTTCATCGGGATCGATGCTGATGCGTCCCAGGCTGCGCATGCCTCAATATTTCGCCAGGATGCACGTACCTTGAGTGCCAATCAAGGTGCACCACCGATGGGCCTTGCCGTAGTGTAGTCGAGTAGGATACATGTCACTCCTGGACGGGACATTCACAAGCTTTCTGTTGGCCTTTTCGGCCCTATTCTCGATCGTCAATCCGCTCGCCGGTGCCCTTATTTACAGTCAGGTTACCGCCAATCGCAGCCCCTCAGAGCGTGTTGCACTGGCTTGGCGCGTGGCTTTCTATTCAGCTGTGGTGATGATCGCCGCGCTGTGGGCCGGCGCTCCGCTGTTGAACTTCTTTGGCGTCGGCCTCAGCGCACTCCGGATCGCGGGCGGGCTCGTGGTCGCCGTGCACGCCTGGGAGCTACTCTCCCAGCCTGAGCAGCAAGAAAACCGCAAGCAGCTACAAGCCGCACCCGCCGGCGTGAGCTCGGATGTCGCATTCTTTCCGCTGACGATGCCGTTCACGACTGGGCCTGGAACCATCTCCGTTGCGATTGCGCTCAGTGCAAGCGGCCCTACAGCAAGCCCGCACCTAGTGCCGTTCGCCATCGGGTCGTTACTGGCAGCTCTGGCGATCGCGGTTTGCGTCGGTCTTTGCTATGCCTCCGCCGACCGGCTGACGGCACTCCTCGGCAAAACAAGCTCCCGCGTAGTGACACGAATGGCAGCGTTCCTGCTGCTGTGCATCGGCGTGCAGATCCTGTTAACCGGCGTCACCGACGCGCTGGCACCGCTGCTCGCGGCGCGTTCTTGAGCAGCATGCCATCTCGGCAGCGCGAGCTGCTCAAATTTCGAGCATCTCGATGAGAGCGGCATTGTAGGCGGCGGGCTGCTCGTACATCACCCAGTGGCCCGCATCGGGGATCGTGCGGGTCAAGAGCTCCGGATGGCCCTCGCGCAGGACATCGTAGCGCGCCTCGATCGAGGGTAGTGCCGTGCTATCGTCACCGCCCCATATGGCGCGTATAGGCACGCGCACCTCTGGCAGACGGCGGCGGATCTCATCGATGCGGGCGAACGGGCGCGAGCGAAAGCGCGCTTTACGAACATTGTCTGCTTGCAGATAGACGGCGAGTGGATCGATGCGATCGGGATCCGCGATCATCAATATTTCGAGCAAGCGGCGATGCACCTCCATCTTCTCGGTCTCGCTCATGCCAGGCTGCTCGCGCGGAAAATCGATGCCAGGGCCTTGCCGGAGGCCCAGCGCGGCGCACCCCGAGATCGTGAAATCCGCGACCCAGTCCTGGATTTCCAAAAGAGCGAATGTGGAGACGTGCGCGCCGAACGAGAAAGCCACGAGGTGCGGACGGCGCTCGCGCGGGATGAGCGCCGTGATGCCCAGCGCCATGGCCTTGCCGCAGCTCTCGGGCGTATGCGGGTGGTGCGGCATGTCGCTGTCGCCGAGGCCTGGCAGGTCGACGACCCAAAGCTCATAGCGGTCCTTGAGGACCGGAATGGTCTTGATCCAGTGCGACCAGGATCCGGAACCGCCATGCGCGACGATGATCGGACGGCCGCGGCCCCAGCGGCGCCAGATCATGCGCCCATCGCCACACGGCGTCTCGAATATCTCGGCATCGGCCGACATGGCAGAGACAATATCTGCCGGCGAGCGCCCAGCAGCAATGAGGTCAGCGACAGGGTCGATCGGCACGGGCGTGGGATTCCGGTGGCTTGCGTCGAAGGGACGGTCGGGCATTATCGGAAGATAGGGCAAGAGATCAAGCATCTACGTGCCGGAAGAACGGGCAAGGGAACCACATGGCTGCCGATACCAATCTGCGCATCAATGGCACGAGGCTGTGGTCGAGCCTCATGGCGATGGCCGAGATCGGCGCCACGCCCAAGGGCGGCGTCAACCGGCTGACGCTGACCAATCTGGACGGCCAGAGCCGCGATCTGTTCGCGCGCTGGTGCAAGGACGCCGGATGCACCGTGACGGTGGACCGCATCGGCTCGATGTTCGCGCGCCGGTCGGGAACCGACGACAGCCTGCCGCCAGTAATGCTGGGCAGCCACCTCGACACGCAGCCCACGGGCGGCAAGTTCGACGGCGCGCTCGGCGTCATGGCCGCGCTCGAGGTGGTGCGCACGCTAAACGATCTCGACATCAAGACCAGGCATCCGATCGAGATCGCCATGTGGACCAACGAGGAAGGCTCGCGCTTTGCGCCGGCCATGGTGGCCTCGGGCGTTTTTGCCGGCGAGTTCACGCTGGAACAAGGTCTCGCCGGCAAGGACGTAGACGGCAAGGTATTTGGCGAGGAGCTGCAGCGCATCGGCTACGCCGGCCCGGCGCCGGTTGGCGGGCGGCCGGTGCACGCGTTTTTCGAGCTGCATATTGAGCAAGGCCCGATCCTGGAGGAAGCCGGCATCGATATCGGCGTGGTGACAGCGGCGAATGGGCAAAAGTGGTACGAGATCACACTGACGGGCGTGGAGAGCCATGCTGGCCCGACACCGATGAACCGTCGCAAGGATGCGCTGCTGGGCGCAGCGCGCATCGTCGAACTGGTCAATACCATCGGCCATGCCCACGATCCGGCCGCCTGCGCGACCGTCGGCATGATCCAGGCCTATCCCAACTCGCGCAATGTCATCCCCGGGCAGGTGTTCCTCACGGTCGACCTTCGCCATCCCATCGCGGACACGCTGGCATCGATGGATGCAAGACTGAGAGACGGGATTGCCGGCATAGCCGCCAAAACTGGGCTCACCTACGAGGTAAAAATGGTGGCGGATTTCGCGCCACAGCCGTTCGAACCCTCCTGTGTGGATGCGGTGCGGCGTGCGGCTGAACGGCTCGGACTTTCGACGCGCGACATTACGTCCGGCGCAGGGCACGATGCAGTCTACATGGCGCGCGTGTGCCCAACCGCGATGATCTTCACGCCGTGCGTGGACGGCATCAGCCACAACGAGGCCGAGGACATGAAGCCGGAATGGGCAGCCGCCGGCGCCAACGTGCTGGTGCAGGCCGTGCTTGAGAAGGCGAAGATCGTAGGCGGACGCTGAGTAGCATCCGCAAAACGAATAAGGATAAGCCATGACACAAAGGATCGCCTTCGTCGGGCTCGGCGCCATGGGCAGCGCCATGGCCGAGACTCTTGTCAAGAAGCAGATGCGCGTTGTCGGCTATGACGTGCGCCAGGAGGCCATCAAGGCGCTGGAGAATACGGGCGGGCGCGGCGCGGATAGCCCCAGTATCGCGGCCAAGGATGCCGACGTGCTCGTACTCATGGTGGTCAATGCGGACCAGGCCGAGGACGTGCTGTTCGCCAAAGGCGCACTCAAGGCGCTGAAATCCTCGAGCACTGTGATTGTCATGTGCACCTGCGCGCCTGGGCGCGTCGAGGCTATAGCCGCGCGTGTGGAGGAGACGGGACGCAGATTTATCGATGCGCCGGTGTCGGGCGGTGTCGCCGGAGCCAAGGGTGGCACACTGACCATCATGGCCTCGGGCAAGCAGGCCGGGTTCAACAGCGTGAAGCCGATTTTGTCCGCGATGGGCTCCAATCTGTTCCATCTAGGGGAGAAGCCAGGCCAGGGCGCGGCCATGAAAACGGTCAATCAGCTTCTGGCCGGCGTGCACATCGCCGTGGCAGCAGAGGCGCTAGCCTTTGCCGAGCGGGCCGGCATCGACCCGAAGCTGGCGCTCGAAATCCTGTCAGGCTCGGCGGCACAGAGCTGGATGCTGAAAGCGCGCGGGCCGCGCATGGTGGAGTACGACGGCGTGGTGACGAGCGCGGTGGAGATCTTCGTCAAGGACTTGGGGATCGTGCTCGATGCAGGACGCACGATGCGCATGGGCCTGCCGCTGGCAGCGGCCGCTCACCAGCTCTTTCTTTCGGCCTCGGCCATCGGGCTCGGCGGCCAGGACGACAGCCAAGTGGTGGAAACCTATCGCACGCTTGGGCGCAAGGGTGGGAAATAGAACCGGCGGCAGCAGATCATGGACGCAATCGTCATCGTGGATATGCAGATTGGGCTTCTCAGCGGCGCACCCAAGTACGACTTGAAGGGCGTTGTTGAACGCATCAATCGGCTGACAGCCCATGTGCGCTCCCGCTCCGGAAGCGCGATCTTTGTGCGGCATTGCGGTCGCACGGGCGACGCGTTCGAGCCGCGGACACCTGGTTGGGAGTTCCTGCCTGAATTACAGCGCCACCACAGCGACGTGGTCGTTGACAAGACACTGAACGATCCATTCGCCGGAACTGAATTGAAAGCGATGCTGGACAGGATCGCCCCGGATCGGCTGCTGATTTCAGGATGGGCAACCGATTTCTGCGTCGATGCCACAGTGCGATCGGCGGTCTCGAACGGGCACAATGTCATTGTCGTCGCTGACGGCCATACGCTGAGCGACCGCCCTCATCTCGATGCCCGGGCGATCATTGCGCACCACAATTGGGTATGGAGCAACCTCATCACTGACCGGTCAATCAAGCTTGCCAACGCGAGCGAGCTACTTCTCGAGGTTGGCTAGCAAAGTCCGGCGTCAAAACCTACTGCGCGGAAATGCGGGCACCGTAGATGCGCACGGCGCCGCTTACGTCACCGGCCTGTAATGTGCGGAAGCCTTCCTGGTAGCGCATAGACATGAGCTGCCCATGCGGCTCGGGATGGTCGAGGCCGATGGCATGGCCGATCTCGTGCGCGATGGTGTAGCGCAGATCGTACACCGCCAGGTTCCCGTCGAAGCCGATCTTCCAGCGCTTGGCAGGATTGAGGCAGATGAGCGAGCGCTCGATGGGGCGCACATTGCCGTTCACGCTTTGCGCGTAGGCCACGTCCGCGTAGGCATGGCCGACAGGATCGCGCTGGGCACCGATCAGGATGCCGGGCTTGGCGCCGGCCGCAGCGGGAGCAAAACGGATGTTGGCGACACGCTCCCACATCTCGAAGGCTGCTGTGACCTCGGCGTGGAACGCCTCGGACTTGACGCCCGAATCTGCAAGCAGGCCATCCATGGGCACCATAGCCACACAATTGCGCGCGTCGGGAAACGCGACGTCCTTCTCCACGAAGGCGTAGGTGACCGTGACAGGATCACTGCCATTGCCGCCCCAGCGCACATAGACGCCGCCGAAGTCAAGAAGCCTGAAGCCGAGATAGGTTTGGGCGTGAACGCCACCGATTCCCGCGAGCCCGGCCAGCGCCAGGCCGATAAGCCATCCCCTCACGTAGTCTCCCCCGTTTTCTGCCCACGGCCGCCAGTGCCCGTGTCAGCCGTGACGTTTCCCCGAGTCTCGAGTTGTGCATCGCACCCTACACCAGCTTGAGGCAAAATCGAGGCCCCGACGGCGGGGCGCGCTCGCATGTCGCAGAACAGTTAGTGACCTGCTACGAGTTCCCTGCTGATCAGGATTTTCTGCACCTCGCTGGTGCCGTCGTATATCTGGAACACGCGCGCATCGCGGTAATATTTCTCGACCGGAAAATCCTGGATGAAACCGTAGCCGCCGTGGATCTGGATGGCGGCAGAGCAGACCTTCTCCGCCATCTGCGAAGCGAACAGCTTGGACATGGAGGCTTCCTTGATGCAGCGCGCGCCCGCCTGCTTCAGGCGGGCCGCGTGGTGGCACATGCTGCGCGCAACCTCGATCTCGGTCGCCATCTCGGCGAGTTGAAACGCGATGGCTTGGTGATCGATCAGCTTACGGCCAAACGCTTCGCGTTCGCGAGCATAGGCAAGTGCCGCATCGAACGCGGCCCGCGCAACCCCGATCGCCTGCGCGGCAACCCCAATGCGCCCACTGTCGAGCCCCGACAGGGCGATGCGCAGACCCTCGCCGGGCTGCCCCAGCAGGTCCTCGGCCGGGACCTCCAAGTCCTCGAGCGCGATCTGACACGTCTCGTTGCTGCGATGGCCGAGCTTGTGCTCCTTGCGCACGACGCGGTAGCCAGGACGGTCCGTGCGCGTCAGAAACGCGGAGATACCGCGCTTGCTGGCCCCCGGATCGGTGACCGCGAGGATGCAGGCATAGGACGCAGAAGCGCCCGACGTGATGAAGGCCTTGGACCCGTTGAGCACATAGCCGCCGCCGCGGCGCACCGCGCGCGCCTTGATATTGGCGGCATCGGAGCCCGCATGCGGCTCGGTCAGCAGCATGCAGGCATGAGCCTTTCCGCTGGCGACCGGCTCGAGATAGCGCCGCTTCTGATCTGGCGTGCCGTAGTCCCGCACCTTGAAGCCGTACGAGTTGGTGGCGCTGACCATGTTGCAGAAACCGGCATCGCCGTAGGCCAACTCCTCGGTTGCCAGCACGTAGGATACGAAATCGGCACCGGCACCACCCCACTCGGTGGAGACGCAGATGCCGAACAGACCGAGCGCTCCAGCCTCACGCATGGCCGTCGGGGCCATGGCCTCCCTGCGATCCCACTCGGCAGCGAAGGGCGCCACGTCCTTGCGCACGAAATTGCGCGTCATGTCGCGGATGGCGATCTGGTCTTCGGTGAGCTCGGTCATGGCGGGCGTTTCCGGTCGTTGTTCTTGTCGGCAGCCCGATCATGATGGACGAGACGCGAGCCTCTCGTCATCATCCCGCTGCCAGGCCGGCCGGAGATTTTCAGTCATGACCTATGCCACCCTCGAGGCTGAGCGCGACAGTGCGGCTTTCATAATCACGCTAAAGCGGCCGGAGCGGCGCAATGCGCTGAGCCGGCAGGCGGCGGCCGAGATCATCGATGCGGCGCGGCGCGGTGAGGCAGACGCTGCAACGCGCGCCGTGATTGTGACGGGCGGACCCGAGTTCTTTTCAGCCGGTGCCGACCTGACCGAGGCCATAAACGTGCAGCCAGACACGGCTGCCGAATATTTCCGCGGTTTCCATCGCTTGGCCGAGACCCTGGAAGCGCTACAGAAGCCGGTGCTGGCCGCTATCGAAGGCTTCTGCTTCACAGGCGGGCTCGAGCTGGCGCTGGCGTGCGACATCCGCATCGGTGCGGAAGGCTCGAGCTATGCCATTACCAGCGCGCGCATAGGTACCGTGGCGGGCGCCGGTGGAACGCAACGCTTGCCGCGCGCGCTCGGCGCAGCCCGCGCGTTGGAGATGCTGTTCGCAGCCGAGCCGATCGGCGCCGCAGAAGCCTACCGTATCGGCCTGATCAATCGCCTCGTGCCAAAGGGCGACGCGCTGGCTGAGGCCAAGCGCATGGCAGAGCTGTATGCGACGCGAGGCCCCCTCAGCCACGCGCTCATGAAGCGCGCCGTGCATCAAGGCGTGCAGACGGACCTGAAGGCGGGGCTGGAGCTGGAGGTCGAGCTGGCGACCAAGGCTTACGGGACCAAGGATAAGCAGGAGGGCATCTCCGCGTTCTTGGAGAAGCGCCCAGCCAAGTTCAGGGGTGAGTAAGCTATGTGCAGTCCCGGCCGAGGTCGCGCGCAGGAACGGCCGAGGGCGGTGGACAGCGATCCGACGCGCGCGATCGGCATGCTGTAGCCTGATCGGATGGGCCAGCAACATAGAACGAGAACGAGAGACGGCAGCCGCGCGCGACATTGATGGCGGATGCACAGGCGACGCGGCGCAGCGCCTGCGGGCTGCGCCGCACAAACTCCTCGCGCAACTGCCTCTCCCAGCGCTGCTCCACGATCACCAGCGTCGCGCCGCGCGTGCGAGAAGCCTCGGCCACATCGATCGGCCACGTTGTCACCACGCGCGGCCCAAGCGCGAACGGAAGGCTAGGCTCACGGTGCCCGATAACTTCGATGGTGCCGTCCGGGCACTGCTCCAGCGCGGCGAGCATGTTCCCAATCTCGCGGCTGGCCCAGAACCCGTGGAGATTGGGCAAAACAACACCAAAGGCTAGGATGTTGAGCACCGCAACACCGGCGACACCAAGCGCGAGCCAGACGCCGAGCAAAGACCGGCAGGCCGCCATCGCAGCCAGCGCCAGCAGCAGGCTGACTGATGCAGCAATGATCCACGTTGTTAGCGGCACGTCAGTGCCGACCATGTGATGCAAAACGTAAACGGCAGCCGGCGCTGCAACGAGGCCCACAAGCACGGCAAAAGCAGTGGTGGCCGCATCGATGCGAAGGCTATCGCCGCGCACGTGTGATTTCACAACGGCAAGAGCGACCAGTCCAGCAGCCGGAGGAAACAGGTTTTGCACGACGTAGAGGGCCGGCTTGTCGGATAGCAGCTCTAGATAGACGAGATATCCAGCGATCCAGGCGAGCAGGAAACGCGCGACAGGCGTCAGGCCGATCGCCCGATGCCGGAGGATCGCCGGGATCAGTAGGAGCTGCGCCGGGACGTATCCGAGCAACAGGAACACGGCAAAGAGACCGGGATAGGCAGGAAAATTCATCTGCTGCGAGCCGGCGAGCGCCGAAAGCACCTCGCGCAGGGTCTGCCCGCGCAATGGCAACTCGCCGTAGACAACCGCGCTGGCGGCCAACCACAGTGCCGCCACCATGGCGACGGCGGGAAGCCCGACAGACGCCCGCAAGCGGTAGCGCCAGTCGAGACGGCGGTCCCAGATCCACAGTGCGACGAGCGTCGTCACGCTGACGATCGGTACGGAGAAGGCGTTGAGAGGGATGGACAGGACCTGCGCCGTCCAGAACAAGGCCGCCATCCCGCGCGCATTGTCGTTCTCCGACGATGTGTAGAGCCGCAGCAATGAGAGCTGGGCCGCAACCATGGCGGGAAATACGAGCGGCTCGGCAATGGCAAGATGCGCCTGCAAAACCAGGACCGGAGTGGCGGCCACGAGGACAGCGGCAATGAGTGCTGCCTGTGCGCCAATGACGGGGCAATAGAGATGGAGGACGAGCCACACGCCAAGCGCCGTCAGCAGAAGCGAAGGCAGCCGATAGGTTGCGATTGCGTCCGTGGCCAGCCCGAGCCGAGGAGCCAGCGACTGCAGCCAGGCGGCGCCGACAGGCTTGCGCTCGCGCGCCGTGTCGAGCCCGGTCCAGGCTCCGGCCTCCGCGAGCTGCCTGGCGCTGCCGGCAAAGAAGACCTCCGTGCGATCGACGGGTGGAAGCGACAAGAGGCCGGGCAGAACACAGCCGATAATGAGAGCAATGAGAAAGAGCCCAGCCAAGAGTGGCCGGCGCGCCAGCACCCCGAGACCACGCCAGGTAATCGTGTCGAAGGACCCCACCAAGCCCGGCATGCGAATCCGCTCAGAGCCGTCGAGGCTCGAGCCATCGCACTAGATAGTGGCGCGGCACAAGCGATCAGCTGCACATCACCGCGGCAGGCGGCGCTTCGTTGTGCGATACTTTAGTCATGAGTTGACAATTCAACCAGCGGCGAGCGCGCTACCTTTGCCGCAACTTTGGGTCCAACGTATCGCGCAAGGCATCGCCGAACAAACTGATCCCCAGCACAGAGAGCATGATCGCCACGCCCGGAAAGATGGCGATCCACGGCGCCGATGAAGCGAATTCCTCCGAGCCGCCCTGCAACATCAGTCCCCATGCAGGCACCGGCTCTTGCACGCCCAGACCAAGATAGGAGAGTGACGCCTCGGCCAGGATCGCTTGGCCTACGAATGCGGTCACCATGATCAGGAACGGCGCCATGACATTGGGAACCATATGGCACAGGATGATGCGAACGTGCCCGAAACCGAGAGCGCGAGCCGCATCGACGTAGGGTACATCGCGTATCGCCAGCGCCGATGAGCGCACGACCCGCGCACATCGCGGGATCAGAGGGACAGTGATGGCGACGATCACGTTCTGCACACCGGTGCCGAAGATCGCGACCACGGCCAGCGCCATGATGATCAACGGAAACGCCATCAGCACATCGAAAACACGCTGCAGAAGAAGGTCGGTTCTTCCTCCGAAATAGGCGCTACCAACCCCCAGGACGAGCCCGATCACCCCGCCGATAAGTGCCGACGACAGTCCCACGATCATGGCCGTCCGCGCACCGTAGATGATGCGCGAAAGCAGATCTCGTCCGAACTGATCGGTCCCCAGAAGATGCGTCCAGCTCGGGGCCTCCATCATGGCGGAAAAATCATTTGCGGTCGGGCTATAGGGCGCAATCAAATTGGCAGTCAGTCCCGTCACCGCCATCACCAGCAGGAGAACCAGACCAAAGGTACCCAGCAGCTCGCGGCGGAGAAACTGGAGTAGGCTCCGCCTTCGCGATGACGGCTCCGTGACCTCGTCGGCCAAGGTGTCAGAAGAGACATCTATCGTCCGCGCCGTGGTCACCATGGCGATATCTCGGGCCTCAACTGTAGCGGATGCGCGGATCGAGCCACGCATACATCAGGTCGACGATGAGATTGCATATGACGAACACGGTGACGGTCAGCATCACCAGTGCCTGAGTCAGCGTGTAGTCCTGGTTCTGCACGGCCTGCACGAACAGCCGGCCGACACCATTGAGGTTGAATACCTGCTCCGTGACGACCAGACCGCCGATCAGGAATGCGAACTCGATGCCGATCAAGGTCACGACGGGCAGCAATGCATTCTTCAGTGCGTGGCGATTGAC
Source organism: uncultured Alphaproteobacteria bacterium (assembly GCA_963806735.1). GTDB lineage: Bacteria > Pseudomonadota > Alphaproteobacteria > Rhizobiales > Hyphomicrobiaceae > CADEFX01. Next base: position 103,792 of record CAWEBE010000062.1, read on the forward strand.
AATAAGCTTGTTGAACAGCCCTTTGGCGCGCGCGGTGCGGATGTAATCCTCCCGCATCACTTCCAACATAGCCGATCGCGTCATCCGCATGCTGACCGCGGAGTAACGATATCCAACCGTAACAGCGGGCAGAAGCGCCATGCTCAGATTGCGGATTGGATCCTCCCAGATCGGCACGTACTCGATCGGCGGCATCCATGGCGCGCCAAAAAACGCACTAGTGAGGTTCAAGACGATCAGAATCGACATGATTCCGAGCCAGAAGGACGGTGCGGCGACACCGCCGACGGCGAACACACGAATGACAACATCGATCCAGGTGTTCTGCTTGAGCGCGGACAATGTGCCGAGCGGGATCGCGATCGTGATCGCAATCACGGTAGCAAGAATTGCGATCTCGAGAGAAATCGGCAGGCGTGCCCAGATTTCCGTTGTCACCGGCAAGCCCGACCACATCGAGGTGCCGAAGTCCAATCGCACCAATCCCCAGACGAAATCGAGAAACTGAAAAAAAACCGGCTGGTCCATACCGAGCTCGGCATGGCAGATCGCGACGGCTTTGGGATCGAACGTGCCGCCACTCGACCCCAACCGGACGACACACACGTCGCCCGGGATCAGTCGCATGAGCAGAAACACGAGCGCGGCTGCTCCCAGCAAGGTAGGAATGACGAGCAGCACGCGCTTGATGACGTACTTCAGCATTACTTGTCGAGCCAGATATTCGCCAGATCCTGGTTCAGATAATGGCTCGGCGAAATCTTCCAGCCCTTCATGTAGGAGCGCATCGGCACAATGCGGTACCAGTAGGTCACGGCCAGCTGATGCGCCTGATCATTGATGTGCTTCTCGAACTGGCGCATAAGCACGCGCGCCTTGGTCAGATCCGTCTCCTTCAGCATGCGGTTGTAGATGTCGACCATCGGCGGATCGATGAAGTGGCCGTAGTTCTCGCGATAGACGTCGTGTGGCAGCCACCGACCCACATCCGCGATCGGGTTGACTACGTTCTGGCAGTTGGCTTCCAGCGCCACGTCGAAGTCTGCGCTGCGCATGCCGTCGAACCACGGGCCCGTGGGAACGACCTTCTGGGTCGTTTTGATGCCGACCTTGCTCCATTCATCCACCAGCCAAGTACCGACGATCTTGTAGGGCTGGTCGACATTGCGGTTGAGCAGCTCGAACGTCAGGTTCTCCTGGCCTGCCTCCTTCAGCAGACGCCGTGCTTCGGCACGCGATTTTTCTATGTCGGGCCAGTAGCCGATCAGCGTCTGCAGCTCCTCCTTTGTCGCAGCCAACGGCGAGCCCGGGAACACGATGCTGCCGACCGTCTTGATGATGGCGATCTTCGACAGCGCCTCCGCACCCTTCCATTGGTCGATTGCCAGGAACAAGGCCTTGCGCACGCGCACGTCGTCGAACGGCTTGCGCTTGTGATTCGGCGTCACCACGTTGCCGCAGTTCCAGTCGCTCTCTTGCACGGTGATCTTGTCGCCGAGCTCCTTGACGAGCTGATCGCGCGCTGACGGTGGCACCGACCGGAACTCCAGCGCCGCGCGGTCGGCCCGGATGGCGTCAGTGCGCACTGTCTGCTTCGGCGCGAAGATCCCCACGAAGCCGTCGAGATATGGCTGGCCCGGATAATAATAGTCTGGATTGCGATCCCCCTTGATCGACTGGCCGATCTGGTACTCCGTCAACTTGAACGGGCCCGACCCCATGATGTTCTTCTCGTACCAGTGCATGTCCTGGTCGAGAATCTTCTTCGCGTAGACGTAGGTGTATGGATCGGCAAGTGCTGGCAGGAACGTCAGCGTCGGAAATTTCAGCTTGAACACGACGGTCTCGTCGTCCGGCGCCGTTATGGTGTCCACCATCACGAAGTTGTTTTGCCTCGCGCTTGCCACGCCGGGCTTGGGATGGACGATTTTGTTCCAGCTGGCGGCGACGTCCTGGGCCGTTAGCGGCGAGCCATCATGGAATTTGACGCCTTTGCGGATTTTGAACGTAAACGTCAGCCCATTGTCCGTTGGCTTTGGCATCTCGGTGCAAAGGTCGCACACAAAGTCCGTGGTCGAGGACGGGTTATCGGGATTGACCCAAATCAGCACGCTGTAGAACGGCGCCGTCGCATGCACGACCGCGAACGTTGTTTCGCGGTGCCCATCGAGGCTAGGCCCGGCATCAGCAGGGATCATGTAGGTCAGGACGCCGCCGCGCTTTGGCGCCTCTGCCATCGCCGTTGTCGCGCCGAGGGCGAGGGTGGCTCCAACCAAGAGCTTCGAGCAGGAACGGAATCTTTTCATTGTCCACATTCTCCCTTGGACTGCTGCGGCTTGTGCAACGGCAGCGCCCCTCGCTCACGCGAGGTGCTGCAGGTCACAACAATGCTGCTAAGTCAGGTGGGCGGGGTTAGCCCGGCGTCGGCCGCGCAATCGAAAACGCTGCCAGCGCCTTTCGCTCGACAGCGTTCGGCCTGATGGCCGCAATGCTCGGCAAGACATTGTGTTGAACGGACGAAGCCGGGGTCGAGCCCCGCTTGGACAGTCCTCATGGCGTCTCCCTTCGACCGCACTTTTTGAATGCCCTGTTGTTGCCCTTCTGACGGATCGGCGCCGGGGCAGCATTCAATTACGATTTTTAGAGCATTTCCTGTCGAGTGCAAGTTCGTTGGAATGCGGGCTTTACAGTCACACGGAAATCGCCGCCATCTGTTCGCGCTCGGCTACGGCCAGCATGAGACCGCACCTAGCCGCGTGCTGCCGTTCTATCCGGCTTTCCTGGCTGGCATGAGCCTTGTCGTCCTTGCCGGCGACCCCGTGCCCGGGTACGCGGGCTTCGTTTGCAAGTGGCGCGCCCAAGAGGATTCGAACCTCTGACCTTCGGCTCCGGAGGCCGACGCTCTATCCAGCTGAGCTATGGGCGCGAGCGCCGCAGAATTACCGCATCGGACCGCTATCTGCAAACTGCGGTTTTGGCGGCCTCGAGCGGAGGAGCGTGTGTGGGGTTCGGCGTTTGGGTGGGCCAGGCCAATCTTAGACGATCCGGCTGGCAGCCAATCACACAATCCGGTGACGGATTGTGTGCGTAGCCTTATGATGATCTCTCCAGATCGCACGCAGCGACAGGGAGGGGCACTCCAGGCGATGCGCGCCATGGCGACAGTCATTTCCGGGGCTCTGCTCGGCACATTTGCCGCGCTGACGGCAGCGGCAGCGCTCGCGCAAGCGCCCAAGCTCGTGAGCACCTTCTCGGACTGGTCCTCCTACGTGCATGAGGATGCCAGGGCGAAGATCTGCTTTGCCGTGTCGCAACCCAAGAGCCAAGAGCCCAAGGGCGTCAATCGGGACCCGGCGTTCTTCTATATATCCGCTTGGCCGAAGGACGGCGTCAGGACTGAGATCAGCGTCAAGATTGGCTACCCCTTCAAGAAAGGCAGCGAGGCGACGGTGACGGTGGGCAATGCATCGTTCAAGCTGTTCACGCAGAACGACCGTGCATTCGTGGGTGACGCTGCACAGGAGGTGAAGCTGATGGAGGCGATGAAAAACGCTCAAACCATGCAGGTACAGGGCACCTCGGAGCGCGGCACGGTGACTACGGACAACTACTCGCTCGCAGGCCTGGCTCAGGCGCTGCAGGCCGCGGCGGAGCGATGCCAGTAGTCGCGACAGCGAACCGGGTTTGTGGTCGATGCAGGGAGGTCTACGGTACACGTTCTCAGATCATCCCGCAGCGTGAACCTCGGCCACATGGGCCAAGCGATGGTCGATTCGGCGCAGCTCATCGGCAAGGCTCGTCAGACGCGAGGTGATCTTGGCGCCGATGTGCTCGGCCATGCGGGCATCATCGCGCATCTGCTCATGCATGGCCTCGCGCACAATTTTCAGCGCCCGCACCGGCCCTCGCGCAATGACAGTGATCGCATAGTCGTGCTCGACGAGCATGGCCAGCTCACCGATCAGGGAACCTGGCTCGATGGGCTCGGGCTTGATGCCGGAGGTTTCCCGGCCAATACATATGGCCTCCCCCGCGACGATGACAAAAGCTCCATCGCCGGGGGTGCCGGCGCGTACGATGACCTGACCCGGGCTGAACACGATCCGCTCCGCCCGGCGGGCGATCTCCGTGATCTGCAGAGGCCTGAGCCCCTGAAAGATCTCAAGCCGAAGAAGGGGCTTTACCAGCGCATCGACTGTCATACCGACCGACCATTGGACTAGGATACGGCGCAACTGTGGCTGCATGGAACTTGACCTACGCTCAACCGATTCGGCCGGTGTGAACAGTCCATGTGGACGGCATGGGGATACGCTGTGGGCAGCTCAAGTGGCTCCCGCACCAGTTGGGCAGCGCCAGGCCAGTCATACGTAGCTTGGCCCCTCGATCACCGGATGCTGGAGAAGGAATTTCTCGTCCACATCGAGGCCGATGCCGGGTGCTTCGAGCGGGCTCACTGAGCCATCCTCAGCGATGGTGCAGGGATGCTTGGAGCAGAGCAGATCACGGTAAGGATTGATCTTGGAGATATCGGCCTCGTAGTAACCACCGTTGTCGATTGCACAGAGGAAATGGATCGATGCCGCCATGTTGAGTGCGCTGATCGACGTGTGTGGATTGACCGGCAGTTTCCATGCCGACGCCATGGCGGCGATGCGCAGCGCCTCCGTGATGCCGCCGGTCTTGGACAGATCAGGTTGAAGGATGGTAATGGCGCCGTCCTCGATCAAGCGATTGAATTCGAACCGCGTGTAGTGGTTCTCACCGGCTGCCAGCGGTACGCGCGCGAAGCTTTTGGCAATCGCATAGCTGCGATAATCGTGGGCCGGAAACGGCTCCTCGAGCCAAGCGACGCCGGCATCCTCGAGCCCCGGCATGAGGCGGCGTGCGTCCTCAACGCTGCAGCCGGTGTTAGCGTCAGAGAGAATGACGAGGTCCGAGCCGAAGGCCTTACGCACGGCAGCGGTACGCTCAATGTCGCGCTCAGGACTGTCGCCGACCCGAAGCTTTACCGCCTTGTACCCAGCCTCCACGAACGGCCGCACCTCATCGACGAGCCGTTCCGGTGGCTGATAGCCCAGCGCCACGCCACCAGCATAGGCGGGAATGCGCTTGGTCTTGCCACCAAGCAGCTTGTAGAGCGGCCAGCCGACAGCCTTGGCGCGGATATCCCACAGCGCCATGTCGATGCCGCTCATGGCAAGCGAGGTCCCGGCCCCCATGCCGTGGCTGCCGAGCTGCATCTTGTAGATGCGCGACCAGATGCCGACCACGTCGCTCGCGTCCATGCCGAGGATGAGCTGCCTGAGCGTGGTGCCGACGAGATGCGCCACCGTGCCCGGTGCACGGCCATGGTGTGATTCACCCCAGCCGACGAGGCCGCTTTCGGTGACCACCTTCACGATCACCGTGTCGCGCTTGACCATGCGGCCGATGCCGAGCCGCACGTCGAGATCCTGCGGCAGCGGAAACGAGGTGGCGTAGGCCTTGATGTCGACGATCTTCATGTGGCCGTCCCCGGGGCCCAGCGCGCTCGGTCAGATCGCCGCTTCCGACTTGGCATCGAAGAAATGCAGGCGCTCCGGGTTGGCGGCAAGGCGGAGCGTGTCCTGCACCTTGGCCCGGGTGGTGGGATCAACGGAAGCCACCATGGTGCCATCGCCGACGCGCACGTCGAGAAGGATCTCCGAGCCGAGTTGCTCGATCACCTCGATCTTGGAGTTGAACGTGAGCCCGACCGGATCACTATCGCGCGCCACGTGCAGATCCTCGGGCCGCACACCCAACGTGACCTGCTTGCCGACATGCGCGCGCAGACGGTCGGCCTGGCTGGCTGGGACTTCGATCTCTAGGCCTGCGCTCTTTGCAGTGATGCGGCCGTTGCCATCCGCCAGCGTAACCGCGGCGAAGTTCATGGCCGGGGAGCCGATGAACCCGGCAACGAAGCGGTTGGCGGGCTTGTTGTACAGCTCGAGTGGCTCACCCACCTGCTGCACCCATCCGTCTTTCATTACCACCACGCGATCGCCTAGCGTCATCGCCTCGACCTGGTCATGCGTGACGTAGACAGCTGTAGTTCCCAGCCGCAGGTGCAGTTTCTTCAGCTCGACACGCATCTGCACTCTGAGCTTGGCATCGAGATTGGAGAGCGGCTCATCAAACAGGAATACCTGCGGATGACGGACGATGGCGCGACCGAGTGCAACGCGTTGGCGCTGACCACCGGAGAGCTGACGCGGCTTTCTGTGCAGAAGCTCCTCGATGCCGAGGATGTCGGCGGCTTGCTTGACGCGCTTGGCAATCTCGGGCTTCGCGAACTTCCGCATCTTGAGGCCGAAGGCCATGTTGTCGAACACGCTCATGTGCGGGTAGAGAGCGTAGTTCTGAAACACCATGGCGATGTCGCGATCCATCGGCGCCAGCTCATTCACCACCTGGCCGCCGATGGAGATGTCGCCGGAGCTGATCGCCTCCAATCCGGCGATCATCCTGAGCGTCGTCGTCTTGCCACAACCCGAAGGGCCGACGAAGACCACGAACTCCTTGTCGCGAATTTGCAGGTTCACGTCTTTGACGGCGTGCACACTGTCGTAGAATTTGTTGATTTGTTTAAGGACGACCTGCGCCATCTCGATTTCACCCTGCCCCTGAACGCCGACTGATCATTACGTTTGAACTCTCTGATGGGGTCTGCGGTCGCTAGCCCTTCACCGAGCCCGTCAGACCCGAGACGTAGTGTTCGACGAAGAAAGAGTAGACCAGCGCCACTGGTATCGAGCCGAGCAGCGCACCTGCCATCAGCGGCCCCCAGAAGAACACGTCGCCTCGAATGAGTTCGGAGGTGACACCGACCGGCACCGTCTTCTGTTCGGGCGATGAGAGGAACACCAGCGCGTAGATGAACTCGTTCCATGACAGTGTAAAGGCGAAGATACCGGCCGAGAGAATGCCGGGGATCGCCACCGGGATGATGATGTAGAGCATGGCCTGCAGGCGCGACGCGCCATCGATGCGGGCACATTCTTCCAGCTCCTTCGGCACGGCCTTGAAGTAGCCCATCATCAGCCATGTGCAGAAGGGAATAAGAAAGGTTGGATAGGTCAGGATCAGCGACCACGGCGTGTCGCCGAGCTTGTAATTGCGGATGATCTCAGCCAGCGGAATGAACAGCAGTGTCTGTGGCACCAGATAGGTGACAAAGATGCCGGTGCCGAGACTGCCCGCGAACGGGAAATTGAGGCGCGACAGGGCGTAGCCCGCGAGCACGCCACAGAAAAGCGAGATGACCGTGGACGCCGCGGCAATCAACATGGTGTTCCATAGCCAGGTGGCGAACAGGGTCTCCTCGAACAGGTACTTGATGTGATCGAGCGTCGGATTGAGCGTGAAGAACGGGTTGTAGTTCATCGCGTTCCACGGGCGGTACAGCTCTCCATCCGGGCGGAAAGACGTAATCACCATCCAATAGAACGGAAACAGCAGGAACAGCAGGAACATGAACAGGGGTATGCGAAAGTAGACCCACTGTCTCCACTTGGCGCCTTCGATCATGGGTCAACGTACCTCGACACGACGGATGTACAGGAGCTGGATAATCACGACCAGAAACAGGATCGGGAACATTGCCAGCGAGATCGCCGCGCCCTCGCTCAGGAGCCCAGTGCCGACTCCGATCTGATAGGCGTAGGTCGCAAATAAGTGCGTGGCGTTCGCTGGTCCGCCTCCAGTCATCACGTAGACGATCTGGAAGTCCGCGAACGTCTGAATGACCGAGAACAGCAGCACAACCATAGTCACCGGCAGCAAGAGCGGCCACGTGATGTACCAGAAGCGATGCCACGGCTTGGCGCCGTCGATGGCTGCAGCCTCGTTGAGCTCAGGACTGATGGTCTGCAGGCCGGCAAGCAGGCTGATGGCGAAAAACGGCACGCCGCGCCAAATATTGACGACGATGATCGAAGCCATAGCCAGGTCCGGATCCCCGAGCCAATTGATGCGGCCTGTGATTGCACCGATCTGATACAGGGTCCAGTTGATGACGCTGAAGGTGGGATCGAACATCCACTTCCAAGCGAACGTCGACAGCACCGTTGGAATGATGAATGGCAGCAGAATAAAAGCGCGCGTAAATGCCTTGCCGCGGAAATTGCGGTTGAGCAGCATGGCAAGCCACAGGCCGAGCGCAAGCTTGAAGACCGATGTCACGGCCGTATAGAAAAACGTGTTGTAGACGGCCGTCCGGAAAATCGAGTCGTTCCAGATCTTGTAGTAGTTGGCTAGTCCGACGAAGTCGCCCGCTACACCGACGCGCGAATTGGTCACCGACAGCATGATCCCGCGCACGAACGGATAGGCGATGAACATGCCGAGCAGCACCATGGTCGGCACGAGGAGAGCGAAGGCCAGCCAGCGCTCGTCCTCGAGCAACCGCTGCCGCCGCGGAGGTGGGGCCGCGCCCAGTGTAGTTATGGCTTCGACTGCCATGGGATCGTCGTCCTCTTGATCCGGAGACGCTCCGCTTCTTGCGTTAAACGAGAGAAGCGGCAGTGCTGTCGGAGCGGCCAGCGGAGGCCGCCCCGCACTTGGGTCTCCTCCCGTAGCCTTGAACGGCATACGGGAGGAGTAATTGATCAGCCGTAGACCTTCTTGAGCTCGGTCTCGGCCCACTTGACCGCTTCTTCGGCCGGCATCCCCTGGACGCCCTTCGCGTACATGTCGGTGATGATGTACTTGGAGAGCACTTCGGCCGCTTTCGCGCCCGACGGGCCAGCGTAACCGGGTGTGCGGCCAAGTTTGCCCGCGATCTTGTAAGGCGTCATGACCTTGTCTTCGTCCCACACCGCGTGCTTCTCCCAATCGGCAGTCGGCGGCGTGGCGAAGCCCTTCTGCGAGATGAACCACTTCTCGTAAACGGGCTTGGAATGCGCCCAATTCAGGAATTCCTTGGCCGCCTTCTGATTCTTGGAGTAGGCCGGCATCACATGAGAATGGTAGGTGTGCATGGAGAACTGGCCGGCTGGGCCACTCGGCAGCGGCGCATGCAGAATGTCGGTCTTGAGCTGGGCACCTTTCTCGCTGATGTACTTGTCGGGATTGCGGAGCAACTCGATGTAGATCGAGGCGCCATTGAGCGTGGCCGAGATGGTCTGCGAGAGGAACGCGCGGTTGTTGTTGGAGTCGTCCCAAGCCAGACCGCCCTCGTCGTGTGCATCCTTCCAGAAGCCGGCCAAGAACTTGACGGAATCGACGGTGCCTTTGCTGTTGATGCTGACCGTCTTGCCGTCCGCCTCGACCTCCTTGCCGCCCCACGACCACAGGAAGGGGTAGCTGAACACCGGAGCGTCACCGAAGGTATGGCCGAGCGTCTGCCCGATGGGCCGGCCCTTGGCCTTGAGCAACTTGCCGACCTCACGATACTTCTCCCAGGTGTCGGGGAACGTGGTGGCGCCGACCTCGTCGAACCATGACTTGCGATAGGCGATCATGCCGCCGATGATGGCCCACGGCATTGAAAGCCACTTCTTGCCGTCGTTGGAATTGGCCTTGACCAGCGGGTAGTGGCCGCCCTCGGCTTTGCCCAACGCCTCCACCACATCCGACAGATCGACCAGGCTTTCGGCGTAGAGCTGCGGATGGTTGTTGTTGAGCATGATCAGGTCGGGACCCGCGCCCGACTGAATCGCAGACGTGATGCGTGGCTGAAGATCGTTGGCGTTGACCGTCTCGAAGTTGATCTTGATGCCGAGCGCCTTCTCGCCCTCGGGCAGCATCTCGCGGCGCAGAAGCTGGTCGGATGCCGGTACGAAATCGTTCCAGCGCAGCCAGTGGACGGTCGTGGCTTGCGCGTAGGCCGGAGCGCGGCCCGTCGCCAGTATGCCGGCCAACCCGCCAGCGCTCGCGGCCGCCGCGCCGGTGCCCGTGACTTGCATGAACTTACGGCGTGAGATTCGAGCCATTCGGTTTCCTCCCTGGATGAGTTCGAGACAAAGAACAAGCGCAGGAGCGCCCTGTTTCATCTTTCTTCTTGCTCTTGAGGCAAGGCGCCCGTTTTGGGTTCTGGAGCGGGACTTTAGCGATCCCAACGGGCGGCTACAAGCAGAAGCGAACCGCCCAGCAGGCGCGATAGGTCAGCACGAAAGTAATGCTGTCTTTGCGTATGCGAAGCTCCAATTCGGGCTTCTACCGGTAGCAGACCGCCTTCACGGCCTCCTGAATGTCAGTCTGGCTCGGGATCACCGCACGCTCCAGATTGTCATTGTACGGCATGGGTACGTCGCGCATGCCGAGGCGTGCGACCGGCGCATCGAGCCAATCGAAGACCTCCTCCTGCACCATCGCGGCAATCTCTGCTCCGAAGCCCCACCGCTTCCAACCTTCATGCACTACCACCAATCGTCCCGTCTTCTTGACGCTGGTCAAAATCGTCTCGGTGTCGAGCGGGCGCAGAGTTCTCGGATCGATGACCTCGACTTCGATGCCTTCTCGCGACAGTTGCTCCGCAGCGCGCAGCGCTGGCGCGACGAGTGCCATGGTGGCAATCAGTGTCACGTCTTTGCCGGGCCGCTTGATGTCCGCCTTGCCAATCGTGATTGCGTACTCGATCGCCGGCACCGGCCCCTTGGATTGCACATAGAGCAGCTTGTGCTCGCAGAAAATCACAGGGTTGTCGTCGCGGATGGCAGCGGCAAGCAAGCCCTTGGCATCGTACGGGGTCGAGGGCGCCATGACGACGAGCCCCGGCACGTGGCAGAACCAAGCCTCCAATGATTGGGAATGCTGGGCCGCGAGTCTGACACCGCCGCCTTGTGGACCGCGAAAAACCACCGGCACCTTGGGAACGCCACCCAGCATATAGCGGAACTTGGCGGCCTGATTGACGATTGGGTCCATCATGTGCGTGACGAAGTCGAAGATCTGGATCTCGGCCACAGGCCGCATTCCTGTGATGGCCGCCCCAACAGCCGCACCGGCAATCGCCATCTCCGAGATCGGTGTGTCGCGCACGCGTTCCTTGCCGTACTTTTCCATCAGCCCGCGCGTGGCAGCAAAGATGCCACCGATATGGCCCACATCCTCGCCCAGCACGAATACATTTTTGTCGCGCGCCATCTCTTGATCGATGGCCTCGCGGATCGCTTCGCCGAAGCTGCATTCCCGCGCCGAGGAATGTGCTGGACCGGGCTCGGGCGGATAGGATGCGTGCGGCGCGGTCACCGCATTCTCGAATACAGCCACGGTTGGCTCCGGCGCAGTCTTGGCGACTTCCACCGCCTGCTCGATCTCGTTCCACGCCTTCTGTTTGATGACGTCCAGGCTCGCGGCACCGATCTGGCGCTCCTGCAGCCGGTCGGCCATGCGGCGGATGGCGTCGCGGTTCTCGCGCCAGTCGCGCTGCTCGTCGTCGCCACGGTAAGCCGGCAGGTTGGCGCGCATGGAATGATCGCCCCAGCGCCAAGTGATAGCCTCGATCAGGCTTGGACCCTCGCCGCGCCGAGCGCGGTCCGTCGCGCGCGCCACCGCGTCGTACACGGCGACAACATCGTTACCGTCGATCGTCTCGCCGGGCATGCTGTAGCTCGCCGCGCGCTTTGCGTGCCGATCGATGGACGCCGCGTCTGACATGCGTGTGGACAAGGCGAACTGGTTGTTCTCGCAGAGGAAGACCGCAGGCAGCTTCCACACGCTCGCCATGTTGAGCGCCTCGTGGAAAATGCCTTCGTTGGCGGCGCCGTCGCCGAAGAACACCAGGCAGATCTGGCCGCTGCCGCGAAGCTTTGACGAAAGTGCCGCCCCGGTTCCGAGCCCGATGCCGGCGCCGACAATGCCGTTGGCGCCCAGAATGCCGCGCTCGATATCGGCGATGTGCATCGAGCCGCCTAGGCCGCGGCAGTAGCCGGTGTCGCGCCCGAACAGCTCTGCCATCATGCGCGTGAGATCGGCGCCCTTGGCGATGCAGTGGCCGTGCCCGCGGTGATGACTGACAACAAAGTCATCGTCCTTGAGTGCCGCGCAGGCGCCGACAGCAACCGCCTCCTGGCCGACGTAGGAATGCGCCGTGCCTTTGACCGTACCGTCCAAAAACAGCTCTGCAACACGCTCATCGAAGCGGCGCACGCGGCAAAGCTGATAGTAGAAGCGCTCCAGCGTCGCCGTGTCGATGGTGTGGGCGTCCATGCGCGTCCTCCGGTCCCTCAGTCTTTTGAGCGGATGTTAGAGGAAAGCTGCGGCTTGAGAAGCGTCTCGTCAGCCCGGCGCGTCACCCATATAGTCTGGCGCTCGACGCTACCGTGTGAGGGCCACAGCGGGATGACGCTACACCTCAATCCGGGCGATCCGGCATTCCGAGCCGATCCCTACCCAATGCTCGCACGAATGCGCACCGAGGATCCGGTGCATTGGAGCCCGGCCCTCAAGTCCTGGGTCCTGACCCGCTATGACGACGTCAAGCGCGCTCTCGGCGCCAGCGAAATGTCGCCCGATAGGCTGACGCCTTTCTATGCCAGTCTGCCCGACGCGACGCGCTCCACGCTGGCGGAAGCGATGCGCTATCTCAATCTCTGGATCGTCTTCCGTGATCCGCCGGAGCACACGCGGCTCAGAAGCCTCGTCAACAAGGCATTCCTGCCGGGCACCATCACCTCATTCCGGCCTCGGATCGAAAGCATGACCACACGCTTGCTCGACGGGCTCGAGCCTGACAGTGAGGTCGATCTCGTCGCCCAATTCACCATGCAGCTGCCCGCACTCGTCATTATGGGCATGCTGGGCGTGGAGCAGTCGCACCTGTACCGCATCAAGGCTTGGTCCGATGACATCATGCTGTTCATCGGCTCGGCACAGGACACGCCGGGCAAGTACGAGTTGGCCCGACGCGGCGCGCATGAGATGGCCGCGTTCTTTCGCGCTGAAATCGCCAAGCGGCGTGCGCAACCCGGCAGCGATCTCCTGAGCTTGCTCATCTCCGCTCGCGACGAGCGCGACAGCCTCTCGGAGGACGAGATGGTAGCAACCGCCATGCTGCTGCTCTTTGCCGGCCACGAGACAACGACCAATCTGCTGAGCACCGCCACCCTTGCCCTGATCCGCGCGCCCGATCAGCGCCAGCGTTTCATCCGCGAGCCCGAGCTGGCCGGCACTGCCGTCGAGGAGTTCCTGCGCTACGATGCGCCTACCAACGCCATGACGCGCATTGTGAGGACAGAGCATGCGGTCGGCGGCAAGGTGCTCAAGACTGGCGACCGCGTATTCGCGATCATCAATGCCGCCAATCGCGACGAGACCCAGTTTGCAGAGCCGGACAGACTAGACATTGGGCGCACGCCGAACCGGCATCTCACCTTCGGGCAAGGCATCCACTTTTGCCTGGGTGCTAAGCTCGCGCGCCTCGAAGCCCGGATCGCACTACCGCTACTTCTTGAGCGCTTTCCGGGCATTGCGCTCGGCCGGTCGGAGCCCGTATGGCTGGACGCGCTCATCATGCGCGGCCTGAAGTCTCTCCCCGTCGCGCTCGGGCGAGTTGCCTGATCAGGCGCGCTGCCAACGGGTCAAAACCAATCCCGTCGCCATGGCAAGGCCGTAAGCCAACATCGCCACCGCAACCAGCGCGAAGAAACTCTGCGCGCCCGCGCCGATGGAAACGAGCCAAAGACCGCCCAGCACAACAGCAAACAATCGCACGGTACCAGCGAGCACGGCCCCTAGCATGCGGCCCGAGCCCTGCGAGGCAAAATAAATCGCAAGCCCGAAGCCCATCGGGGCGAAGCCCCATCCAGCCGTCTGCAGATAGAGATGAGAAACGGACTTGACATCGGGATTGCTCGTGAACATGGCCGCCCACAGGTCAGGCTCGACAATTGCGACCGCACCCAACAAGCCGACTACGACCGCCGCTAGACTGCCTGCTGTCCATGCCACGCACCGGGCGCGTTCCACATTTCCGGCCCCGATGGCCATGCCGACCATTGGCACCGAGGCCACGCCGATGGAGAAGGCAATCGGTATGAGCAGGAACTCCAAGCGTACGCCGATGCCGAAGCCAGCCAGTGTTTCGGTTCCAAAACGAGCGATGAAGCCTGACAGGATGAGCACGGTCAGAACCGACTGCAGCGGTGACAGACAGGAAATAGCCCCGACCTTGAGAATGTCGAAAAACATTGCGCGTTCGAGCGATACGCCCCGAAACTTGAGCCGAAGGCGAAGCTTGCCGCTGCGAAGAAGCAGCAAGAGGAACAACGAACCGGCGGCGTATGCGGCCAGTTGGCCGATCGCAACGCCGGCAATCCCCAGGCGCGGAAAGTCGCCGAGGCCCAGTGATAAACAGCCCCCGATGACAATCTGCAGCGCAGCCACCCCAACGACGGTTGCGGACGATGTGCGCATGTCGCCCGTGCCGCGCACAACTGAGGCGAGGGTATTGAACATCCAGATGAAGATGACACCGGAGAACAGCACGTTTGAATAGATGATCGCTTGCTCGAACACGCCGCCCTGGCCGCCGAGCAGCCGGTAGATCGCGGGACCGAGCGCCAGGAAGAAAGCGGTAAATGTCAGGCCAACAATTGCGCTGATGACCACTGCATGCACCACCAGCCTACGCGCGCGCGCCTCTTCGCCTGCTCCGAGCGCACGAGAGATGGCCGAAGACACACCACCGCCCATGGCGCCCGATGACATCATCTGCGTCAGCATGATCATCGGAAACACCAGCGCCATGGCCGCCAGCGGCTCGATGCCCAGAACGCCGATGTACGTGGTCTCGGCGATGGCAACCATCGCCTGGATCGTCAGCGCAAGGACATTGGGCACGGATAGGCGCGCCAGTGTTGGCAGAATGGGGGCGGACAGCAGCGGCTCGAGGCGTCTCGGCATCTCGACCGCGCTAGCAGTGGATGAGGTCATGCGCAAGAAGTCACCCGATCAACACAGCCTGATGCCCCACCAGACTGCTGGAGGTATTTTGCGAGCCCGCGCATAACATAAGGAGGTCGACGGACGGTAGATCATTCACGCAACCTGCGATCACTTTATTTCGCCAAGCCGCCAGGTGAAGTCTTATCGCGACAGCTCCTGCGCCCGATGCCTGGCCATACGAAGCCATCCACTGACCTCGGGGGTAGCCCCGGGCAGGCGCAACCAGACAAACGAAGCAGAGTTAGCCGCGAGCAATTGCCCCGACCTCGTCCAGTAGCCTGGCATCCACTTTGATGCCTTCCCGCAAAGCCTCCTCGCGCAGAGCCCGGCGTCGTGCACCCGGCACGCGCGCACCCCCATCCTGCTCGATGGCGGCGGCGAGCAGACCAACGCGCTCAGCGAGGCCGGACCCACCCGAGAACACGCCGGGATCGATCGCCAGCAGCAGCTGTCCCACCGATGGCGGCGGCCCCTCGGCCTCGAAGAAGGAAGTTGCCTCGAAAGCGAAGTTGGCGCCGGTCAGCGCCGCCGCCAGCACCTCGACCATCAGGGCTAAAGCTGCGCCCTTGGCGCCACCGGACGGCAATAGCGTGCCCCGTAGAGCCGCCTGCGCATCGGTGGTGGGCCGGCCCTGCTCATCCAGGGCCCATCCTGCCGGGATGGGCTGTCCCTTCTGCGCGGCGGCCATGATCCTGCCACGCGCCACTTCCGAGAGGGCCAGATCCACGACAATCGGCGGACGATCGCTGCACGGAGCCGCGAACGCGATTGGGTTGGTGCCGAACAGGCCGCGCCGCCCACCCCAAGCCGACATGGCCGATGGCGTGTTGCCGAAGGCCAGCGCCACCAGTCCGCCAGCGGCCAGCCGGTCGCACGGCTGGCCGGCCACGCCAAAATGGTGTGATCGCGTGATCGCCGCCGCCGCGATACCGTTTGCACGGGCCAGCTCCGGCAGGCGCGCGAGCGCCAAATCGAGCGCGGGATAGGCAAAGCCATGCCGGGCGTCCACTCTCAAGCTAGCGGGACGGGTTTGGCGCGCTTCCGGAACGGCATGGCCGTCGACCTTGCCGCTCCTGGCCTGGGCGGCGTAGCTCGGCACACGTGACAAGCCATGCCCGGTCTGCCCATCGGCCTCGGCTGCCGCGAGCGCCTTCGCCACACATGCTGCATTGGCTGTGCTGGTATTCGATACCTCGAGCGCTCGCGCGATCAGAGCCTCGAGCTCGCGGAGTGTGACTTGGCCGCTGGCATCCGCCATGTCCCAGCCTGCTCTATTGCCGGCCCACCTGCCGAGATCCCGCCGCAAATTCCTCGAGCATGAGCCAGCCCTTCTCGTCCCATTCCGCCACCAGCATCTTGTGCGTGTCTGACAGAAAAACGAAGAACCGATGTGTGAGCGAGCCGCAGGTGATGATCATGACCGCCACCGCCCGGTCCCGGCTGGATGCTCGAGCCCAGACCTGAAAGCGCTGATCGGTGAACGTCGACGGAATATCCTCAACATCCATGGCAGCGAAATTTCGCTCGTAGACGACGCCGCATTCGCGGCTTCCCAGTGCCAGAATACGCGGTGGCTGTGAGCCGGGCTGGGCCGGCAGAAATGCGAGTTGCTCGGCATCGATCGTCAATGTCCAGCGCTCCTGGCCCCACACACCCTCGAATAGCCGGCCGCGAACAGCGGCCTCGCTGCCGATGGCAGCGGTCGCCACCTGGTGCGACGCAGGCCGTTCCGGCTGCCTGGCGTCAGGAGCCAGGAAGCGCACATTGACCCACCCTGTGACATCGCCGTAGCGCACCTGCGCCCACGTTCCCTGGTTTTTCGTGCGCGGACCAAGAGCGATGACACCTCGCGCACCGGGGGGAATCTTGCCCACGACCTGATTGCCGTTCGGGGCATCACGCATGTTGAGCACGTCGTTGGCAGGAACGCCTCTGACGGCGTAGAGGTTTTCGTTGCGCGCGCTCTGTGCGTTCGGTGCGTCCGACGACACCGCCACGAGGATCAGCATCGCCAGCACCGACAGGGGCCGCAGGGTGCCTCGTCCCAAACGTGGCGCGCGCATCAATCTTCCCCCAACCGGCCTAACCCGGCCAACCCGATCCCGCGCCCCAGTGTGGCGGGGGCCGTGCCAGGATACAAGCGCCTGGTGCGGCCGACGAACGGCAGCACCCGCACAACTCGCATATTCGGGCGAAGTGACGGTGAAATTAAGTCAAAGCACGGCACCAACTCGTGTGATGATCGAGAAATTCGCCAGTATTCGCGGCAGGTCCGTGAGCGAATTTCTCAATCTAAATCACACTAGAGCTAATGTGCTTTCTAGTGTCCCGATCGCGAAGTTCGTCGGATCTCGCAGCAACCGTTGAATGAGCTTCACGATCGAAAGGACACGAGAAGGGGCTTTCGGGTCACACCAGCTCCAGCCGCGTGAGCATCTGATCCATCATCCTGGATTTGAGCTCCATGCCGATGCCGGGGTCCTCGGGCAAGGTCGTGTAGCCCTCGACAATAGGAATGTTATCGGCGAAGCCGCCGTAAGGCTGGAACACACCCGGATAGCTCTCCGAGCCGCCGAGCTGCAACCCTGCCGCCATGTTGAGGCCGAGCTGATGGCCGCCATGCGGAACGCAGCGCCGCCGCGACCAGCCCATACGGTCGGCCATGTCGAGGATACGGAGGTTCTCGGTCAGACCATAGCAGAGCGAAGGGTCGGGCTGCAGCCAGTCCTTGTGCGGGCGCATGCCCCCGTGGCGCAGCAGATTGCGAAAGTCCTGCACCGAGAACAAGTTCTCACCGGTGGCAATCGGCACCTGGCTTTCCTCGCAGATCACGGCATGCGCCAGGTAGTCGAGAGGATCGCAAGGCTCCTCGAACCAGCACAACTCGAGCGGCTCGATGGCGCGCGCATAGGCGAGCGAGGCGTCGAGGTCGAGCCGGCCGTTGGCATCGATGGCGACGTTGTCGCCGCCGCCGGCAATCTCCATCACCCATTCGATGCGCTTCAGATCGACATCGAGCGGCGCGCCGCCGACTTTCATCTTCAGAAGGCGATAGCCCAGATCGCGGGCCTTACGCATCTCGTCCTGCAGGCCTTCGCGCTCCTTGCCAGGGTAGTAGTAGCCGCCACCGGAGTAGACCAGTACGCGCGCGTCGTATTTGCCGCCGTTGAACCGCTCCGACAGCACGCGCCAGAGCGGCTTGCCCTCGACCTTGGCGACGATGTCCCACACGGCCATGTCGATACCGCCCGCGGCAAACGCGCGCTCGCCGTGGCCACCGGGCTTCTCGTTGCTCATCATGGCGCGCCAGATGGCGAAGGGGTCGAAATTGTCGCCGGCCGCCGTCAGCAGCGACTTGGGGTCGGCCTCCAGGATGCGCGGCGCCAGACGCTCGCGGATGACACCGGATTGCGCATAGCGCCCGTTGGAGCAGAAGCCGTAGCCGATCACGGGCTTGCGATGGCGCGTGACGTTGGTCTCGATGGCGACGACGCTGATGGTCATCTTGTCGAAGGAGATGGCTGCGTTACGCATGGCCGAGGGGATCGGCGCGACGGCGTCGCGGATGCGGGTGATCTTCATGACGTGTCCTTCGCTGGCGCAGATGGTCGCAAATCGATGACGTAGCGCAGTCTGAGCCCCGGACCATAGCGCTCGTTAACGAATTCTTCCACGAGGCGCCCGCCATTGATCTCGATGATCCGTTGGGAGGCCCGATTGTCGGGATCAGTCGTGATCTGCAGCCGCGCGAGGCCTGCACTGCGCGCCTCGCCGAGCATCAAACGCAGTGCCTCGGTGGCATACCCTCGGCCTCGCTTGCACGGCACCACCGCATAGCCGACATGACCGAGAACGTAGGGTGGCAGCTCATCGCTGCCCGCCTGCCAGCGCAGCGAGATGCTGCCGCTAAACTCTCCGTCCCACATCCAGCGTACGATGAACGGCAGCCGTGGCACCTCGGCCCCGTCGGGCAGCGTGATCGTGCCGCCCTGCCGGGTAAGCTCGGCGAGAAACGCATCGGGATCCTTGCGGATGGCGGCAAGCTGCTCGGCCGACACGTTGGTGATATTGTTGGGCGACCAGCCCGTCGCGAGCGCTACCGCATAGGAGGGCAGACGCTCGCGAGACGGCTCTACAAGCCACAGGTTCGATGCCCTGAATTTCTGCGTCACCCGATCACAAACCCGATGCAACAGGGGACCGGAACGGCTCCCACCTCACTCCCGTTTCCCCCGAGTTGAGGCGTATTCCATCCCGGTCCCCCTACGCGCGCCGTCAGGCCAGGGGACCTCAGGCACTGCGATAGAGTTTGGTCATGACGAACTCGCGATGACCGAGTGCTTCCGCCGCTGTTACGCGGCCGTTGGCCGTGCGCACGATCATGTCGATGAGCGCATCGCCAGCGGCGTCCAGCGTCATCTCGCGACGCAAAATGCCGGTGACATCGACATCGATGTGCTCGGGCATGGTGCGCAGTGTCTTCGGATTGGCGGATATTTTTATGACCGGCACAATGGGATTGCCGATGATATTGCCCTGGCCGGTCGGAAACGTGTGCACGGCGAAACCGCCGGCGGCCATTAGCGTCACGCATTCGGCGGCCGCCGATGACGTGTCCATGTAATAGAGGCCAGGCCCGGCTGCCGGCGTCTCGGCCGGCTCCAGCACCTCGATGTAGCGGCAGGTGCGGCCGATCTTCTCCAAGTTCCCGAGCGCCTTCTCCTCGATGGACGACAAGCCGCCGGCGATGTTGCCCTTGGTCGGCTGGCTCTCGGACAGATCGTCGACCTTGTGCGCCTCGATCACGTCGTCCTGGTAGGCCTTCCAGACCTTGTACCACTTGTCGCCGATCGCCGTGTTGATGGCGCGCTCGCGGCACAGATGCTCGCCGCCGGTGATCTCCGTGGTCTCGCCGAACACGCCGGTGATGCCTTGCGGGATCAGCTTGTCGTACATGTTGCCGACGGTCGGACAGGAGCCGAGACCCGTGGTGGTGTCGCTCTCGCCGCACTTGGTGGAGACCCACAACTCGTCGATGCCGCACTCCTCGCGCTCGAGCTCGGAGGCCCAGTGCAGGAACTCCTTGGCCTTGTAGGAGGCCTTGGCGATGGTGGCTATGTCGCCGTGCCCCTCGATGCCGAAGCCGACGACGGGCTTGCCAGTCTTGGCGATGCCGTCGACCACACGCTTGGTCCAGCCGTCCTCGATGCCGATGACGACGACGGCAGCGACGTTGGGATTGGCGCCAGTGCCGATCAGCGTGCGAAAGTGGAGATCGAGGTCGGCACCGAACTGCAGCCGGCCGTAGTGATGCGGCAGCGCCAGCGTGCCTTTGATGTTGTTGGCCACTGCCTCGCATGCCGCATTCGAAAGGTCGTCGAGCGGCAGGATGATGACGTGGTTCCTGACGCCGACGCGTTTGTTCTCGCGGCGCCAGCCCTGGAACGACAGGTTGCTCTTGGATCCCGACTTTTTCTTCGCAGCCATGATCGCCTACCAGCGCTTGGTCTTGTGATTGTGCACGTGGACATGCCCGCCCTTGTTGGCGCTGCCCACCATCTTGCCGATATCCTGGCCGTACTTGATCACGGTGTCGCCGGTCTTCAGGTCCGCCAGCGCCACCTTGTGGCCGATAGGAATGTCCTGCAGCGCCTTCACCCGCACGGTCGTGTCGTTCTCGGTGATGACGCCTAGCATATCCGTTCCGGCCTTGAGGCCCTCGACGACAACAACGCCGACATTGTCTTTCGGACTATGGACCAGGAAGTGCGGTGCGGACACGCGATTCCCCTCGGGATGATTTCTGAGCTAGCCTTTGCCGGCGCAGAAGGGCTCGGGACGAGCGCTTCCGGTTTGGGGCGTCTATAGAAGACCCGGCAAGTCCCGATAATCAAGACGGAAAAGATCGGGAGCACGAGTGTACAAGACGCGCCTCAATGCTGAAGCTATCGATGTGCAGTCTACCGACGGATCACATAGGTCCGCCTGATATGACGCTGTCCAACCCGCCCGGTCGAAGGGCGGGATCGTAAGGAGCCAGGAGGAAACGATGAAGGTATTCAATGGCGCGATCGCGCTTGCCTGCGCGGTCGCCACCACTGCGGCATACGCCGCCGACGTCAAGGAGGTCGGGAGCTTCCATGTCGGCGGCCAACAGCTCACCCTCTCGGGATTGCCTGTCAAGGAGCTGGTCTACACCGCCGGCGGTCCGCCCACGAAAATGGACCCCAACGGCGACTTCCATACCGGGCAAATGTATGTCCAGTACGTCAAGCTCAACAATCCACGCTCACGATATCCGCTGCTACTGTGGCACGGCGGCGGGTTGACTGGCGTGACCTGGGAAACCAAGCCCGACGGCAAACCGGGCTGGCAGATGTTTTTCATCAACGCCGGACACGATGTCTATGTGTCGGATGCAGTCGAACGCGGTCGTGCCTCGTGGTCGCGGTTCCCTGAGGTCTATAAGAGCGAGCCGGTCTTCCGCACCAAGAAGGAAGCTTGGGAAGCGTTTCGCATTGGCGCCGACGGCTCCTATGCGACCGATCCGGCGCAGCGCAAAGCTCTGCCAGGACAAAACTTTCCGTTAGATGCTTTCGATGCGTTCGCGATGCAGAGCGTGCCTCGCTGGGTGACGAATGATGCACAGACTCAGGCGGGCTACAATGCGCTTGTCGCCAAGGTATGCCCATGCGTGATCGCGGTACATAGCCAGGGCGGCAACTTCGGCTTCAATGCCGCTCTCGCCGCACCGGACAAGGTCAAGGGCCTCATCGCCATCGAACCGTCCGGTGCGCCCAACCCTGAAACAGCGAACCTAGCTTCGGTCAAGGACATACCCCAACTCATCGTCTGGGGTGACTTCATCCCTCAGAGCGAGTTGTGGACCAAGCTCAGCCAAGCCTCGATCAAGTACAACAAGGCCCTGTCCGACATGGGCGGCAAGATCGACTTTGTGTCGCTGCCCGACAAGGGCATCAAAGGCAACACCCATATGCTGATGATGGACACCAACTCGGATCAGATAGCCGAGCTGGTTCAGAAGTGGATGGCAGACAAGGGTCTCATGAAGTAGACAAGAGCGCCCATATCATCGCTTGATGGGGGCGCTTCGGCGCCCCTTCGTTTTCCAGAGGACGACGCTCATGCCCGTTTCCATGTACGAGATTTCGGTCCCCGTGTTTCAGCGCTTGCTGACTAACCTCACGGGCATCCTGGACAAGGCTGAAGCTCACGCGACGGCGAAGAAGATCGAGCCGGAAGTCCTTATCAACGCACGGCTCGCGCCCGATATGTTCCCACTTAGGCGGCAGATCCAGATCGCCTCAGATATGGCGCGGGGCGCATCCTGCCGACTGGCCGGCATCGAGATCCCCAAGTGGGAAGACAAGGAGGCCTCGTTCGCCGATCTCAAGACGCGACTGAAGAAGACCATCGACTTTTTGGCGGGCTTCAAGGCGGTGCAGATCGACGGCTCGGAGACGCGTGATGTCAACCTGACGATCGCGCAGAAGCCGGTCACACTCAAAGGCCAGACTTACCTGATGACACATGCCTATCCCCACTTCTTCTTCCACGTCACGACCGCGCACGACATCCTGCGCCACAACGGTGTCGAGATCGGCAAGCGCGACTACATCGGCGCGTTCTGAGTTTACGCATGGCCGAAGGCCTTTTATCGCTGAGCGGACGGACCGCGCTCGTTACCGGCGCATCCTCGGGCCTTGGTCGGCATTTCGCGATGGTGCTTGCCAAGGCTGGCGCACGTGTCGTCAT
Organism: uncultured Alphaproteobacteria bacterium; assembly: GCA_963806735.1. GTDB lineage: Bacteria > Pseudomonadota > Alphaproteobacteria > Rhizobiales > Hyphomicrobiaceae > CADEFX01. Next base: position 126,478 of record CAWEBE010000062.1, read on the forward strand.
CGCGGCTCGGCGTACGGACCGGCTAGAGGAGCTGAAGGGGGAGATTGAGGGCGCCGGAGGAAGTGCGGCGACGGTGGCGCTCGACGTCACCGAGCCGGCCTCGGTGAAAGCGGCGTTCGCCGAGGCGGAAGCTGCGCTCGGTCCTATTACAGTGCTCGTCAACAACGCCGGTATTGCGACACCAGCCTACTTCCTCAAGATGACGGAAGAGGAGTGGCGCAGCGTTCTCAGCGTCAACCTCGACGGCGTCTTCCGCGTCGCTCAGGAAGCCGCACGGCGGATGAAAGTCAATCGCACCGGCGGCTCCATCATCAACATTGCATCCGTGCTGGGGCTCGGAGTCATCAAGACGCTGGCGCACTACTCCGCGTCCAAAGCGGGCGTCATCCATATGACCAAGGCCGTTGCCTACGAGCTGGCGCGTGACAATATCCGTGTCAACGCCATCGCACCCGGCTACTGCGAGACAGAGATGAACGATGCGTTCTTCCAGACCGAGGCTGGCAAGCGCCTGATCGCACGCGTGCCGATGGAGCGGCTTGGCCGGCTCAGCGAGCTTGACGGGCCGCTGCTACTGCTGGCCTCGGACGCGGGCTCGTTCATGACCGGCACCGTGATCACCGTTGACGGCGGCCTGCTGTTGTCAATGGTGTAGGAGACATCCTCTGTCATCCCGGCCAAGCGCGGGTCGATGCGATCGTTGCGGCTTTCGACGCCGGTTCCCGCGCGCGAGCCGGGACCCAGAACCAAATGCGGCAGCCAGAATTCGTGGCTCTGGGTCCCGGGTCTCGCTACGCTCGCCCGGGATGACACACGAGAGTGACGAGAGGTTTGTATGGCAGGCGATCGTCCCGAACTCCAGAAGTGCGCCGCGAACTACGTGCCGCTGACGCCGGTAAGCTTCCTCGCGCGCGCCGCGCACTTCTTCGGTAATCGCACGGCCGTGATCCACAACGATCGTCGGTTCACCTATTCTGAGTTCTATGCGCGCACTCGGCGTCTCGCCAGCGCGCTGACCAAGGCCGGCATCAAGCGTGGCGACACGGTTGCAATCCTGGCACCGAACGTGCCGGCCATGCTGGAGGCGCACTACGCCGTGCCGATGATCGGCGCCGTGCTCAACCCCATCAATGTCCGTCTCGATGCCGCGACCATCGCCTTCTGCCTGGAGCACGGCGAGGCGAAGCTATTTCTCGCCGACCGCGAGTTTCATTCGACCATCGCACCCGCCCTCGACAAGCGCGGGACCAACCGCCCAATCGTCATCGACATTGCCGACGCCGAGGCGAGTGGTGCGCCGCGCTTTGGCGACATCGAGTATGAGAGCTTCATCGCCTCCGGCGATCCCGAATTTGCATGGTCCGGTCCACCGGATGAATGGGATTCGATCTGCCTGCTCTATACGTCCGGCACCACCGGCAACCCTAAAGGCGCGGTCTACAGCCATCGTGGTGCGTATCTAGGCGCGCTCTCGAATGCGTTCACGTTCAAGGTCGATCACGAGAGCCGCTACCTGTGGACGCTGCCGATGTTTCACTGCTCGGGTTGGACCTATACCTGGGCCGTGACGGCAGCAGCGGGCATGCACGTGTGTCTGAGGCGCGTAGAGCCGGCGCGCATCTTCGATCTTATTGCCGAGCATCGCGTTACGCACATGTGCGGTGCGCCGATCGTGCTCAACATGCTGGTGCATGCGCCCGCTGCGGTGAAGAAGCCACTACCCCTGCGCACCAAGGTGGCAACCGGTGGCGCCGCTCCTCCGGCAATCGTCATCGAGCGCATGGAAGCCATGGGCTTCGAGGTGCTGCATCTCTACGGCACGACGGAGAGCTACGGCCCGTCGACCTACTGCGCTCACAAGTCGGAATGGGACGTCATGGACGCGACCATGCGCTACGCCATGATGGCGCGTCAGGGTGTACCCACCGTCGTGATCGACGACATGACGGTGGCGGAGCCCGAGACGCTGGCACCTGTTGCGCAGGATGGTGCCACGATCGGCGAGATCATGCTGCGTGGCAATACGCTGATGAAGGGCTACCTCAAGAACGAGAAGGCGACACAAGAAGCGTTTAGAGGCGGCTACTATCATTCCGGCGACCTCGCCACCTGGCATTCGGACGCCTACATCGACGTCAAGGACCGCTCCAAGGACATCATCATCTCGGGCGGCGAGAACATCTCCTCGCTCGAGGTGGAGGAAATTCTTTACCGCCACCCGCAAGTGATGGAAGCTGCCGTCGTGGCGCGCCCCGATGCCAAGTGGGGCGAGAGCCCGTGCGCCTTTGTCACGCTCAAGCCCGACGCCCAGCCGACTACGGCCGACGACATCATCGCCTTCTGCCGCGCCAACATGGCCGCGTTCAAGATCCCGCGCACGATCGTGTTCGGTCCGCTGCCGAAGACCTCGACTGGCAAGATCCAGAAGTTCGTGCTGCGCGAAGATGCAAAGAAGCTGGGCTAGGCTTAGCTTCCGCCTTCACTCGTCTCCTCGACCAGGACATCAATCTTGATGCGTCCGGCGCGCTGGAAGACCAGCGTCACCGGCAACGTGTCGTAAGCCGTCAGCCCCTTCTTCAAGCCGATCAGCCGCACGTGCTGGGTCTTGGCAGTGAGATCGACGCGGCCGCGCGGCGCTATCGCGATGCCTTTCGGCAATGCCTCGGCGGCGGTGCGGAGCTCGACACGTTCAGCGATAGCTGAGGTCGCGCTGAGAAGGCGGTCCGCCTCGGCGCCGGAGTTCTTGATGTCCATCGAGACGATGGCGTCACGTCCACCGGCTTCGGCCTTGTCTCCGGTCCAGGGATGCACGATCTCGATGCTCTTGCGTTTGTAGCCGTGCGCAGAGGCTTCGGTTGCGAACACGGCGAGACACAAGATGGCGATCAGAGTTGAAATGAAACGCATTGCCTACTCTCTGACTGATTTCGTTGAGGGCCGTCGCGCCGGATACGACCTAGCGCGACGCTTGTGCGCTGGCTTTCAGAAGCTCACTGCTAGACCGGTCGTGATGCGGTACTCGGGCTCAGCCTGGATGCCGTTCATGTTGTTGATGATGGGCACGCCGAAGGATACGAAGCCGCACACCTTGTCGAACGACAACCGGACACCCGGCGACAAGAAGACGACGTTGCCACCGGAACTCTTCTCGCGCTCGCCGGCGACTTCCTCCTTGTCATGCCACTCACCGTTGAACTCCAGCACGAGATCAAGCGCCGGCCCCAGGGCTCGCGCCGGCTCCTCGTGGTGGTGATCTTTGGTGCTGCCGGCACCGTGATACATGGGCTGCGGCAACACTCCCGCATTCATGCGCGATGATGATTGGCCCTGTTCAGGTGCGGCTCCGAACGCGCGATAGGCAAACGCCAGATTGTACTGGAAGCGGTTGCCGAGGTTGGTGTCCTGCTCGCCGGTGCCAACCCAGGTATAGAGTGCATTTGCGTGCAGGGAGTAGCGTCCGCCCAGATGCTGCGAGACGGCCAGCCCGGCTGACCAATCCCACGATCCGGAGCCCGGCAAGAACTCGGCGTCGAACAGGTTACCGTTCTTGTCGTTGACATCGGTGCGGCCGGTGGGGGCTTTGACGCCGCCCAGCAACGACCAGTCCGTTCTCATCGCGCGATTGTTGACGATCCGGTACTGAGCCAGGAACGAAACATCGCCAATGCCTTCGGAATCACCGCGATGCACCGCTTCATTGAGCGCGCCTCCCCCGTGTACATGGCTGTGCGCTCCCTCGCGGATGTCGGTGCGCAGCACGTAGGGCAGACGGGCGCTGATGGTGAGGTCGGACGTCAGTCCATACGAGAGCGAGATGGCCGGGCTTTGAATAGTACGCAGCGTATGCACGTGCTCGTGCTGACCGGCATGAAAGGCCAAGGCGGCATTGCTGATCGAGTTGAAGGACGTGTACTCGAAGGTGACGCCGGCGACCCATTGTCCCTTGTCCAAAACCGTACCAGGAATCGTATTGATCGGGCCTGCACCGCCAGCACCGCCGCCACCGCCCGGGTGATGGGCGTGAGCGGAGTTGCAGAGTGCGATGACGGCAAGACCCGGGAGGAGGGCAGCTGCTGTAATCGACCAGCGCGATGCGGGCAGCCGCCCGCGCGCGCGGTAACGCGACAAGGATGACATTGCAAGTGATCCGAAAGCTGATTTCTGTGAGATGGCTCGCACACCCGGAGTGCGCGCAACCGCGCGTGCTCAGCATGCAAAAGCCGCGATCAGGGTGTCAGATCGGAAGTGGAGGCCCGCGTGTTGGCGGTCTGACGCTCGCGATCTCGACCGGCCGCGCCTCGTAGCGCACAATTTGCGGCGCAGCGGTGCGGAAGCGTAACGGCACACCGCATTCGGCGGTCGCAGTGGTTGCGATTACCGAGGCCAATCCAGCGCAAAGCGGACATTGATTGTTTTGCTGGTCCGACGGCGGCGGCACCCAGGGCAATTCGGCGTCTGATGGCGCAGTCGTCTGCCCGTTGCCGTGGCATATGACGCCGAGCGCGCTGATCAACTTCTGCCGCTCGAGATGCGCACCGAGCATCACCTGGTGGTGGCGCACAATCATACCGGCGTGCATGAGCACACCGATCAGCGCCACCAGGTTGATGTAACGACGCCAGCGCATTTCCATCTCCGCTGGCCCAAGCAATCACGCAGCCGGCATGCGTGCAACTGGTAGAATGATCGCTGCGCACGTGTTGGCGTATTTGCCGCAAGCGCACCGCGGTCTACTTCAGCGCTTTGACCTTCTCCAGCACCGGCAGGATATAGCGCCGGAACTGGGCTGGGTTCTCGCTCATCGGAAAGTGGCCGAGCTCTTTCATGATCGTCACGTCGGCACCCGCAATGCGCGAGGCCGTGCGCAGAGTGTCCTCCGGCGTACAGGAGAAATCGTACTCGCCCGTCAGCAGAAAGAGGGGACACAATGACGTATCGATGCGGCTGATCTTGTCGCGCAGGTCGCCATCGACACGATAGAAATGCAGATCACCCTTGAACACGCCGGGGCCGCCGCTCTTGTACATCCACAAAGTCTCATGGCGGCTCGTTGCCGGGCTCTGCGGCGCCATCATGCCCGAGACGAGGGCGGCACAGACCTCGCCACCATGCACATCCGGGCGATGCAGCCAGTCGGTGTCGTACCAGGGCTGCTGATAGTCGGCGGACTCCAGGCCGATCAGCGCACGGAAGCGGCGCGGATGCTCGGCCGCGAGATTGAGCACCAGCCGGCCGCCGATGGAGCAGCCCATGACGACGGGCCGGTCGAGATTCAGCGCATCGCAGATGTCGAGCACCATCTGCGTGTAGCCGGCGGTGGTGAGCTTGTATTCCTCGGTCTCGAAACCTCCGGGTGGCAGCGATTTGCCGTGCCAAGGCATGTCGAAAACAATGACGCGAAAATCACGCGTGACCGCTCCGTCGTTGAGGATATGACGGAACTGCCGACCGTCCGCTCCCGCCGTGTGCAGACACACGAGCGGGATGCCCTCACCTGCTTCCTCGACGTAAAGACGGTGCGGCCGGCCGGACAGCGCAAGATTGAGATAACGGCCGACGATCGGCTCGAACGCGGACGTCACGGCATTGCTCCTGCGTCAGCGCGCGGCGCGGCGAGCACGTCCTTGATGTACTGCAGGTTGGCCATAAACGGCTGCAGATTTCCCTCGATGCGAGCGACACCGCGTTTGCTCAGCGCCATGATGTCGTGCCAACCGGGCTTCGGCACAGGCGCCAAGAACTCCAGCCACGCGTCGGCGGGCATGCGAACGGCAAACACCGACGGCTTGAGCAGGAATGGACCTCTCGCAACTGCCTTGATACCGCCCTCAACCACGCTGACGGACAACGGCAGATTATCGATTCCGATTTCGAAATCGCAGGTCAGAAAGCGACCACGCCGCATGAGATCGGCGTTCGCAGCAACCAGCGATGGCAGAGCAGTGAACAGCTTCGCCACTCGTTCCGTACCGGCGTTCGCTGCTGGCACAGCAGTGCTGATCGGAGCAGCCACGGCGTCAACCCGGCATCAGCGTGACCGCCAGCAGCACAGCACCTGCACAACTGAGCGCCGCGCCTGCGATCTTGAGGCTCGGTGCCGGGATGCCATCGGGTACCAGCACTTTGCGCGCGATCGTCATGACCGCCGTCGCGATCAGCGCTGTGATCAGCGCGATGCCGACGATGTAAGCCCCGAGCACCGTTCGCTCGGCGCCGACGATCAACTCGCCGAAAGCATAGCCGTGCAGCAGACCCGCGACGGCCGCCAGCGCCACCCACATGGGCCGCGTCACACTGCGGCTCCAGACCAACGCGGCGCCGGCGAGAAGCACCGTCAGCGCAACGAGCGGCTCGACCATCGGCACATCGAGCTTGGCGATGTGGATCAGCACACCGGCGGCTGAGAGCGCGACGAAGGTCGCAATCACCGCCAGGGATCCCGGCACGACGGCCGCGGCAATGCCGAGCGCAACGATGAATGCCAGATGATCCGGGCCAATCACGGGATGACCGAGGCCGGAGAGCAGGCCTTGCATGAAGGTCGACGGCAGCTCGCCATCCATCGCGTGATGAGCGGCCGCAGGCGATGTGCTGAGCGCCGCAATTGCAGCCGCTGTCACGGCAATGAAAACACGCGTCTCTCTCGTTCTCATGAGGCTCATTTGATCGCTCCCCTCTGCTGCCGGCATCATGCCCGCGGTGGGGGAATTTGAAAAGGCCGGTGCATCGTATGTTCGGTCCCATGATCTTGCGACGCGACGGTGTGGAGAGGAGGGTGGAGTTGGGCAACGTGGTGCCCACTGACCTTTGCACTCTGGATCAACGGTGCCCGGGCCCGGTCGTCCAAGGGCACCGCACTAGCGCAACATTGCCTCGAGCTAACGGGGAGTTGCGCTATGTTTGCGGTAGCGTTGCCCTGGTGTTGTTCTACTTTAACCGGGCCTTAATGGTGTCGGATAGCAACCCGCATCGCGGGCACCCTCCCTTATGTCACTGGGCGCCATCGGCGGGACGTTGCGCCCAGCGCACCCGGCCCTTTGAACGCGGTAACCAAGATTGAGTTGACGTTTACGGCAAACCACATAAATAGAACGACCGTTCGTTTTTTATTGTGCACCGCAACCACAATCTTGCCACAATGCCGCGCCTAAAGCCTGACATCCAACGCGCCCGCCGCGAGCACATCCTCGACGCCGCCGAACGCTGCTTCGCCCGCGCCGGATTCCACCGCACCACCATGCAGGACATCTGCAAGGAGGCCGCGGTCAGCCCCGGTGCGCTCTACCTCTATTTCGACAGCAAGGAAGCGCTGATCGCCGGCATCTGCGAGCGCGAGCGCACAGAGTTCGCCGAGCGCCTGGCCCAACTTGCCGAGGCCCCGGATTTCCTCCAGGCGCTGGAGCGCCTCGGCCACCAGTATTTTTCCGAGGAGCCAGCCTACAAGCGCCTGCTCTGCATCGAGATCGGCGTGGAGTCGACGCGCAACCCGCGGGTGGCGGAGATCCATCGCGCCGTCGACAGCTTCGTCCTGCAGGGCTTCCAGTCGCTGTTCCAACGCTTGAAGGACGAGGGCCGCATCGCACCCGCCATGGAGATTCCGGCGCTGGCGCAGGTCTTCATGACCATCGGCGACGGCCTGTTCTGGCGCCGCGCCATCGATCCTGCGTTCGATCCGACAACTGCGATGCCCGCGGTGCTCGGCGTACTGGCCGGATTGCTGCGCCCGATAACGGATGCAGACCAACCGCGCTCGGACAAGTAGGGGACACCTGACGGGGACAGCCATGCAAAGGTTCGTGAGAAAGCTGCTCGGCTACACCGTCGTCGTCGCGCTCGGCGTCACGGTGGCGCTGTGGGCGCAAGGCCACCTGCCGCTGCCGCATTTTGGTTTCGGCGCGGCACATTCGGAGCCGAAAGCACCGACCAAATCCATCACGCCGCTGCCGGTGACGGTCAGCCGCGTCGCCGTTGCCGAGTTCGTCGAGACCGTGCTGGTCACGGGCTCGCTCACTCCGCGTGAGGAAATTCTGGTTGGCCCCGAGATCGAAGGCCTGCGGGTGCTCGAGGTGCTCGTGGACGAAGGCGATCGCGTCAAGAAGGGCCAGGTGCTTGCCCGCCTCGTCAACGACACGCTCGATGCGCAGCTCGCGCAGAATGACGCCAATCTCGCCCGCAGCGCTGCCGCCATCGCCCAGGCCGAGAGCGCCATCACGCAGGCGGAGGCCAGGCTCGAGGAGGCACGCAACGCGCATCAGCGCGGCAAGCCGCTGCGCCAGTCGGGCTACATCGCCGAAAGCGTCATGGACCAGCGCGAGGCTGCCGCCAAGACGGCGGAAGCGCTGCTCACCTCGGCCCGCGACGGCCTCAAGGTTACCCACGCCGAGCGCGGCCAGATCGAGGCGCAGCGGCGCGAGCTCACCTGGCGCCGCAGCAAGACCGATATTTCCGCACCGGCCGACGGCCTCGTCAGCCGCCGCACTGCCAAGATCGGCGCGACCGCGGCGCTGGCCTCCGTCGAGCCCTTGTTCCGCATCGTCGCCGCCGGCGAGATCGAGCTCGACGCCGAGGTGATCGAAACGCGTCTTGCCAAGCTGCGTGCCGATCAAACGGCGCGCATCGAGGTCGCCGGCGTCGGCGAGGTTGCCGGCAAGGTCCGCCTGGTCTCGGCAGAGGTCGACAAGGCGACGCGCCTCGGCCGCGTCCGCGTCTTTCTGGGCGACAATCCAGCGCTGCGGGTCGGCGCCTTCGCACGCGGCCTGATCGAGACGGCCCGCGGCAGCGGTCTGGCCGTGCCGGCCGCCGCCGTTCTCTATGGCGAGCAGGGTGCCAGCGTGCAGCTCGTCAGCGACGGCAAGGTTGCAACCCGCCCGGTCAAGCTCGGCCTGGCCGCCGGCGGATTGGTGGAAGTGCGTGAGGGCCTCGCCGAGGGCAATGTCGTGGTGGCCAAGTCGGGTACGTTCCTGCGCGACGGCGACAGCGTGAAGCCCGTCCTCGATGCAGCCGGCAAGCTCAGCGAGGCGCGCTAGTGTGATGATCGAGAAATTCGCTCGGAACCGAGCCGCGAACACAAGCGAACTTCGGAATCGAGACACTAGATGAACTGGAACATCTCGGCCTGGTCGATCCGGCGGCCGGTGCCGTCGCTCGTGCTGTTCATGGTGCTGCTGGCGCTCGGCTACATGAGCTTCCAGCAGCTCCCCATCACGCGCTTTCCCAACGTCGATGTGCCCATCGTGCAGGTACGCGTCTACCAGTCGGGCGCGGCGCCGTCGGAGCTCGAGACGCAGGTCACCAAGAAGATCGAGGACGCCATCGCCAGCGTCAACGGCGTCAAGCATATGACGTCCACGGTAACGGAAGGCTCGTCGCTCACCATCATCGAGTTCCGTCTGGAGGTCGATCAGGACCGCGCCCTCAATGACGTCAAGGACGCCATCGCGCGCATCCGTACCGACCTGCCGCGCACCATCGAGGAGCCCATCGCCTCACGACTGGAGATCGAAGGTCTGCCGATCATCACTTATGCGGCCAAGGCGCCGGCCATGACTCCGGAGGAGCTGTCGTGGTTCGTGGACGACACGGTGGTACGCGCGGTGCAAGGCGTGAAGGGCGTCTCGCAGATCCTGCGCATCGGCGGCGTCGAGCGGGAAATCCGCATCGCCCTCGACCCGGACCGCCTGCTCGCCTACGGCATCACCGCCGGCGATGTAAACCGGCAGCTCCGCGCCACCAACGTGGACCTGGCCGGCGGCCGCGGTGAGATCGCAGGACGCGAGCAGGCTATCCGCACGCTCGCCGGCAAGCATACCGTGGAGGACCTGGCCGGCACCATGATCGCATTGCCGAAGGCGCGCAAGGTGCGCTTGGACCAGCTCGGCACCGTGACCGACGCCATTGCCGAGCAGCGCACCTTCGCCACGCTCGACGGCCGGCCCGTGGTCGCCTTCGCCATCTCGCGCGCCAAGGGCGCCAGCGACACCTCGGTCGCATCCGAGGTCGACAAGACCATCGCGCAGCTTGCCGCCAAATTCCCGAGCGTCGAGATTGCCAAGATCGACAACACGGTCGAGTACACGTTTGGCGTCTACGAATCGACCATGAAGTCGATGATCGAGGGCGCCCTGCTGGCAATTCTCGTCGTGCTCGTCTTTCTGCGCGACTGGCGCGCCACCGTCATCGCCGCCATCGCACTGCCGCTGTCGGCAATCCCGGCCTTCTGGGCCATGGATGCCATGGGCTTCTCGCTCAACCTCGTCAGCCTGCTCGCCATCACCATCGTCATCGGCATCCTGGTCGACGACGCCATCGTCGAGATCGAGAACATCGTGCGCCACATGCGCATGGGCAAATCGCCCTACCGCGCAGCGCTGCAGGCGGCCGACGAGATCGGCCTCGCCGTCATCGCCATCACCTTCACCATCATCGCCGTGTTTACGCCCGTCAGCTTCATGGGCGGCATCGCCGGACAGTATTTCAAGCAGTTCGGCCTCGTCGTCGCCGCTGCCGTTTTCTTCTCGCTGCTGGTGGCGCGGTTGGTGACGCCGCTGCTGGCCGCCTATTTCCTGCGCGAGACGCACCACCAGGAGAAGGAAGGCTGGCTGCTGCGCACCTATACGCGCCTCGTCGCCTGGTCCGTGGCGCACCGGTTCAAGAGCGTGGCGCTCGGCATCCTGATCTTTCTCGCCTCCATCGGCAGCTTCTATCTGCTGCCGTCCTCGTTTCTGCCGCAGGAGGACACGGGCCGGCAGCTTCTCGCCATCGAGCTGCCGCCGGGTTCGCGACTCGACGATACACGCGCCGTCACCGAGGCCGTGGCGAGCCGCATCCGCGAGCGCCCCGACGTGCGCAGCGTGTTTGTCAACGGCGGCAATCTGCTGGGCTCCGGCGCCGAGGTGCGCAAGGCGACGCTCACCATCAATCTGGCGCCGAAAGCTGAGCGCAAGCTGAACCAGGCCCAGATCAAGGGCGCCATCGGTCATGATCTGGTTGGTCTGCCCGATATGCGCTACTGGTTCCTCAACGACGATGGCCAGCGCCAATTCCAGCTCGTCGTCGCGGGACGCGATCCGGCCGCCGTCACGAAAGTCGCGGCGGAGCTGACCAGCGAGGCCAAGCGCCTGCCGCTGCTGGCCAACGTGGTCTCCAGTGCCGAGCTCGACCGGCCCGAGCTGCGCGTCATCCCGAAGACCGAGATCGCAGCCGACCTCGGCGTGTCCACCGAGGCCATCTCGGAGGCCGTGCGCATCGCTACCATCGGTGATGTCGCCGCCAATCTCGCCAAGTTCGACGTCGGCGACCGGCAGGTGCCGATCCGCGTCCAGCTCGACGAGAAGGCGCGCACCAATCCGCACCTCCTCGAGGCGTTGAAGGTCTCGACTGCGAGTGGCGTGGCCGTTCCGCTGTCCTCCGTCGCCAGCTTCGAGATGAGCCAAGGTCCGACGGCCATCGATCGCTACGACCGCACGCGCCGCATCGTCATCGGCGCAGACCTCGTCGGCGATGCGCCGCTGGGCGACATCGTCAACATGCTGATGGCCGTCCCCGCTGCCAAGAATTTGCCGGCCGGCGTCGAGCTCAAGCAGTTCGGTCATGCCGAGATCATGGGCGAGGTGTTCGAAAGTTTTGCCAAGGCCATGCTCGCCGGCCTGATGATGGTCTATGCCGTGCTGGTGCTGTTGTTCGGCAGCTTCCTGCAGCCCATCACCATCCTGTTCTCGCTGCCGCTGTCGATCGGCGGCGCCATCGTCGCGCTGGCCATCGCGCAGCAGGCGGTCAGCCTCCCCGTCGTCATCGGCATTCTGATGCTGATGGGCATCGTCACCAAGAACGCCATCATGCTGGTCGACTTCGCCATCGAGGAGATCGCACGCGGCGTGCCGCGCACCGAGGCCATCATTGATGCCGGCCGCAAGCGCGCCCGGCCGATCATCATGACCACCATCGCCATGGTGGGCGGCATGATACCAGCAGCGCTGGCGCTAGGTTCGGGTGGCGAGTTCCGTTCGCCCATGGCGGTGGCGGTGATCGGCGAACTCATTTCCTCGACGCTGCTCTCGCTCGTGTTCGTCCCGGCCGTGTTCGCCGTCATGGACGATGTTGGCCGCGGTCTCTGGCACGTCTTCAGCCGCTTTGTCGGTGCCGTCGATGAGCCGCCCGTTGAGCCGGAGCTTGCGCCGCTTCCGCAGCGCCATGGTTTGCCGGAAGGCATCGTGCCGGAGCCGCGAGCGCGCTCGATGGCGGCAGAGTGAGGTTGGAGAATCAGTAAAAACCCGTGCCGCAATAGTGTTGCCGCACCAGTGCAGCATCCTTAGGTTACATGACAGGGGGATTGGCCCATTCGCAGAAGGAGCCTCCGCCATGTTCGATGATAGAAGCCTGCTCGAGAACCTCGTACGCGGTGCCGGGCAGCCCTCGCAGCAGGCTGGCGGAGGCGGCTTGGGCGATTTGCTGGGTGAGCTCGCTCGAGGCCTCGGTCAATCTGCTCCGGGAGCAACGGCAGGTGGTGCCGGTGGCGGCATCGGTGATCTGTTGCGCAACCTGGCGCAACAGCAATCGGGCCAGCAGGCTCAGACCGGCGGGTCTGGATCGGTCGGCGGCATCGGCGATCTGCTCCGCAATGCCGCGCCGCAGCCGGGTCAGCAAGGTCAGGCCGCTGCTCCCGCATCGGACGGTGGTGGACTGGCCGATATCCTAGGCAAATTGCAGCAGCAGATGGGTGCACAAGGCGGCGCTGCCGGTAGCGGCGGTGGCCTCATGGACATTCTTGGTCAGGTGCTGGGCCAGGCCACAACGGGTGTGAAGGAAGGCGCACAACGCATCGACCAGGCGACCGGAGCCTCCGATCGCATGCGTGACGCGATCAGCCAAGCCACCGGCAAATCGCCCGACGACCTGCTCAATCAGCTCAAGGAGCTGATCGCCAACAATCCGGGCGGGGCCGCAGCGGCCGGCGCCGGCCTCGGCGCCGTCGTGCTCGGCACGCAGGCGGGCCGGGCGCTGGCGGGCAGTGCCGTCAAGCTCGGCGCCCTCGCGCTGATCGGCGGGCTCGCCTACAAGGCGATGCAGAACTACCAGCAGGGCAAGCCGCTGATTGGCTCCGCACAGGACCCCCGGCAGATGGGCCTCATCGAGGCGCCACGCGGGTCGGGTTTCGAGGCCGGCGCCGTCACGAACGAGGCGGCACAGCTTTACATCCGCGGCATGATCGCGGCAGCGGCAGCCGACGGCCGCATCGATGCCCGCGAGCAGCAGAAGATCATGGGCGGCCTGAAGCAGGCGGGGCTCGATGCGGAGGCCGAGGAATTCCTGGCCGGTGAGCTCAACAATCCGGCGACGCCCGAGCAACTGGCAAGCGCCGTCGGCTCCGAGCAGGAAGCGGTCCAGCTCTTCACCGCCGCCCGCATCGCCGTCGACCTCGATAGCCGGGAGGAGCACCAGTTCCTGGTGCGCCTGGCCAACGATCTCGGCCTCGACGGCAAGCTGGTCGCGCATATTGACGCAGCCGCGCGCGCAGCGTGATGCAGAGAATGAAGGTGGCGCCGTAGTGCCATCGGATGCGCCAAAAAGAAAGGCACCCGACGCTGAACGTTTGGGTGCCTCTCTTGCCCACTTCGATGCCTTGGCCGGGTATTGCAGCGGGCGGTCAGCATGGTGCAAATAGCAGGCCAGCGCTCAAACGCTGTCCCTACTTGCCGATGCAGAACCGCCCGAAAATCTGATCCAGCACATCCTCCACATCGACGCGGCCGGTAATGCGGCCGAGCGCGGTGGCCGCCTGCCGCAGGTCCTCCGCCCGCAACTCCAAGTCCTCCGGCGCTCCGGCGAGATGAGCCTCGAGTGCCTCGAGGCAGGCGCCGATCTGCTGGCGATGCCGCGCCTGCGTGATGACGGGTGTGTCGTCCACTCCAATCCGGCTCCGTGCCTCGTGCTCGATGACGCGCACGAGCTCAGATAGCCCATCTCCGGTTTGCAACGAGAGCGCCCGCCAACCCGGCCGCAACTCAGGCTTCACTCGCATCAGATCGATCTTGTTGAGCACGCGCAGCGTGTGCTCCTCATAGGCCGCCAGATCGAACGGCAGCTCAGGCCGTGGATCGGTCGCATCCATCATCCACAGCACCAGGTCCGCTGCCTCGGCCCGCGCAATGGTCCGCCTTATGCCCTCGCGCTCGACCTTCCCTTCCGCCTCGCGAATACCAGCCGTATCGCTCAGCACCACCGGCAGCCCGCTCAAGTCCAGCTTGACCTCGATGACGTCGCGCGTGGTCCCTGCCTCATCCGAGACGATCGCCGCCTCCCTGCGCGCCATGGCATTGAGCAGGCTCGACTTGCCGACATTCGGCGGCCCCGCGATCACGACATGGAAACCCTCGCGCAGGATCTCTCCGCGCCGGTTGTCATCGAGGTGCCGCCGCAGCGTCTCGGCCAGTGTGATCACGATGGCGCGCGCTCCGCCGGTCGCCTTGTCGCCGACATCTCCCTCGTCGGAAAAATCGATCGCCGCCTCGCTCAACGCCTGCGCCTCGATCAATTGCGCGCGCCAGCCCTCGTACAGCCTCGCCAGCGCCCCGCCAGCCTGCCGCCGCGCCTGCCGCGCTTGCGCCTCGGTCTCCGCGTCCACCAGGTCGGCTATCGCCTCGGCCTGGGTCAGGTCGATCTTGCCGTTCTCGAAGGCGCGCCGCGCGAACTCGCCCGGCTCTGCCAGCCGCGCCCCGGGGATCGCGCCGAGCGCCCGCAGCATCGCCAGCGTCACAGCGCGCCCGCCGTGCACGTGGAACTCGGCCATGTCCTCGCCGGTCTCGCTGTGCGGCCCTGCGAACCAGAGCACCAGCCCCTGATCCAGCACCTCGCCTGTCTCTGGGTGCCGGATGTTCCGCAACGCCGCCCGGCGCGGGGCAGCGCGCGGCGCCGCCATGCGCTCGATCATCTCGCCCGCCGCCGGCCCTGAGACCCGAAACACGGCCAGCGCGCTGCGCCCAGGCGCACTCGAAAGAGCAAAAATCGTCGGCGTTGATGGCACGGGAACTCTCTGACGCAGGGCGTGTTCGACCTATCGCGTTGGGCCTATACTGTCCGTTCAGCGCCCGGGCAGGAGCACGCGAGCATGAGCGAGAACCGGCTGGGCCGCGAGACGAGCCCCTATCTTCTCCAGCACCGCGACAATCCTGTCCACTGGTGGGCCTGGGGTCCCGAGGCGCTGGCCGAGGCCAAGCGCACGGGCAAGCCGATCCTGCTCTCCGTCGGCTATGCCGCCTGCCACTGGTGCCACGTCATGGCGCACGAGAGCTTCGAAGACGCCCCGACCGCCGAGGTCATGAACGAGCTGTTCGTGAACATCAAGGTCGACCGCGAGGAGCGTCCCGACATCGACGCCATCTACATGAGCGCCTTGCATCACCTCGGCGAGCAGGGCGGCTGGCCGCTCACCATGTTCCTCGACGGCACCGCCAGGCCGTTCTGGGGCGGCACCTACTTCCCGAAGGAGCAGCGCTTCGGCAAGCCGGCCTTCGTCACGCTCCTGCGCGAGGTTTCACGCATCTACCACGGCGAGCCGGACAAGATCCGCAACAACACTGAGGCTTTGACCGAGGCCCTTGTCGCCGACAGCGACGTCCCTCAGGGCCGGCCGCAGATCGGCGATGCCGTGCTCAAGGACCTGACCACGCGCATGGTCGGCGCCGTCGACACCACGCGCGGCGGCTTGCGCGGCGCGCCAAAGTTTCCGCAGTGGAGCTTCTTCTGGCTGCTCTGGCGTGGCGGCATTCGCTTCGACCTGCCGGCCAGCCGCGCCGCAGTCGAGACCACGCTCGCCAACATCTGCCAGGGCGGCATCTACGATCATCTCGGCGGCGGCTTCGCGCGCTACTCCGTCGATGACCGCTGGCTCGCGCCGCACTTCGAGAAGATGCTGTACGACAACGCGCTGCTGATCGACCTCATGACCGACGTGTGGCGTGAGACGCAAAATCCGCTGTTCAAGGCGCGCATCGAGGAGACGGTCGGCTGGTTGCAACGGGAGATGATCGCGGACGGTGGCGGCTTTGCTGCCTCGCTCGATGCCGATTCGGAGGGCGAGGAAGGCAAGTTCTACGTCTGGAGCGCCGCCGAGATCGCCGAGAGCCTTGGCGCCGGCGACGCGCGCTTGTTCGCGCTCGTCTACGACGTGACGCCTGACGGCAACTGGGAAGGTCACACGATCCTCAACCGCCTCACCGGACTCACGCTGGGCTCGGAGGCGGAGGAGCAGAAGCTCAGCGAGTTGCGGGCCAAGCTACTGACACGTCGCGCATCGCGCGTACGGCCCGGCTGGGACGACAAGGTGCTCGCTGACTGGAACGGATTGATGATCGCAGCACTTGCTCGCGCCTCATCGGTGTTCGCCAGGCCCGATTGGCTTGCGCTGGCCGAGCGTGCTTACACGTTTGTCGAGACAGCGATGACCATCGATGGCCGTCTGATGCACGCCGCGCGCGCCGGGCAGGTGAAGGCGCCCGCCACCGCCAGCGACTATGCCAACATGATCTGGGCTTCGGTCCGTCTGCACGAGGCCACCGGCCGTGCATCGTATCTGGCCGCCGCCGAGCGCTGGACCGCGATTCTCGATCGCCACTACTGGTCCCCCGAGAAGGGCGGCTATCACATCTCGGCCGACGACACGCCCGATGTCATCGTGCGCCTGCGCTCCGCCCACGACGATGCCGCGCCGAACGCCAACGGCATCATGATCTCCAACCTGGTGCTGCTCTATCTGTTGACGGGTAAAGGTGACTATCTCGCGCGCGCCGAGGCCATTCCTGCTGCCTTCACCGCCGACCTGGCGCGCAACATGATCAGCCATTGCGGTCTCGTGGCCGGCATCCTGGACCTCAATGTACCGCAGCAGGTGGCAATCGTCGGAGACCAGGTCAGCGCTCTGCGCGACACACTGCACGGACTTGCCATGCCGGGAGCGCTCGAACTCACTGTCCCCGATGCGACACACCTCGACGCTTCGCCGTTGCTGAAAGGCAAGACCGCCATTGGCGGCCAGGCCACGGCCTATGTATGCGTCGGCCCACAGTGTTCGCTGCCGGTCACCGCGCCGGACACCTTCGCGCGCCTCCTGCGTGAGCAACGCCTAGCGCTGCCTGCCGCATAAGCCTCGCAATAAGCATAACTCCTGTGGATTTATTCCAATTTTTTGGAACAAATTTTCACCCGACTTGTTACTTAGCCTTAAATGGTTAGATCGTAGAGGGTGGGAGTTGGCCTGTTGGGGGAGGAACCCAATATGGAAGAAACTCTGAGACTTCTGGCAGTCGCGTGGATTGCCATCAATGTCGGCTTCGTCTTCGGAGCTATGTGGGCTGCGCGCTGGAATCTGTCACGCTGAGGTCAGCGGAATTTATCTATCCCGTTCCGCCGCAATCAGCGCCGATAACGACTGCTTCTGCTTGCCGCTGGCGTCAAAGTTGCCGGGCTCCTGCCACGCCTCGTAGGCCCGCTTGAGCGCCGGCCATTCTCCGTCGAGAATCGAGAACCACGCGGTGTCGCGATTGCGACCCTTGTAGATCGTGGCCTGCCGGAACAGACCTTCGTACTTGAACCCGAGCCGTTCGGCCGCCGCGCGTGATGGCGCATTGAGCGAGTCGCACTTCCATTCGTAGCGGCGGTAGCCGAGCTCATCGAACACGCGCCGCATCAGCAGGAACATCGCTTCGGTCGCCGCAGGCTTCTTCTGCAGCAGCGGCGAATAGTTGAGATGACCGGTCTCGATCACGCCATTGGGCGGATCGATGCGCATCAGCGATGCGACGCCGACCGCCTTGTCGGTTTGGCGATCAATGATGGTGTGAAACAGCGGATCGTTGGCTGGCGCAGCGCTCTCCGCCCAAGCGCGATAATCCTCCAGGCGATCGAACGGCCCATAGCCGAGATACGTCCAATTGCGCCCGTCCACGTCCAGGCGATTGGCCGCGAACAGATCCGCGGCATGTTTTTGCGGGTCGAGGATCTCGATCCGGCAGAACCGCCCTTCGATGGGCGCACGCGGCGGCTTCGGCCGTGTCGTCCAGCCGGGAACTGGGCGTCCGATAGGCTGATTGTGCTGATTGACCCCCGTCATGTTACCTCGCAACTCGTCGAACTGCGTCGTCAATCTAGAGTCGACCTGACTCTTGCTTTGTACAAATGGCTCTTACCATATTGCTTGCTGCAAAGTCGCCCGCCAACCCGAGCTGTCGCCTTTGGGGGGGCCACAGTCAGGACCTCTCGCCGAGATAGAATGGATACTTGTCTGGATCCCCGCCAATTCCCACTCGCGCTTTCGCGAGCGGCGCGGAGATGACTGTCTTGGAGGAACGGTGCGTCATATGCAGCGCCCAAGAACCAATTGCCACCAGATTTGGAGCACAAACATCACCCCCGGCGTCATTCCCGCGAAGGCGGGAACCTAGACAGCTCTCCTTGTTTGAGGTGTCAGTCGCGAATGAATGCACTATCCGCTGGTGCATCTAATAGCGTGCCGCTGGTTTCATCGAAATGATCGAGCCACTCCTTCGACAGCTCGCCAGAATATAGACGCAGGGCTGCTTCATACGCCGATTTTTGCCGCGTGATGGACGATCTCGAGGTGGAGAGACACGGACACAGCACGCGGAAGGTTGTCTGGATCCCCGCCAACTCCCGCTCGCGCGAAAGCACGAGCGGCGCGGGGATGACGCCGAGAGTTGGGCCCGACTAATTCTTCCCCGTGCTCATCGAGTTGAAGAACTCACCGTTGGTCTTGGTCGAGCGCAGCTTGTCGACCAGGAACTCGATGGCGTCCATGGTCCCCATCGGATTGAGGATGCGGCGCAGCACGTACATTTTCTTGAGCTGATCGGGCGGCACCAGCAGCTCTTCCTTGCGCGTGCCGGAGCGCGCGATGTCGATGGCCGGGAACACGCGCTTGTCCGAGACCTTGCGGTCGAGCACGACTTCCGAGTTACCCGTGCCCTTGAACTCCTCGAAGATCACCTCGTCCATACGCGAGCCGGTATCGATCAGCGCCGTGGCGATGATGGTGAGCGAGCCACCTTCCTCGATGTTGCGTGCGGCACCGAAGAAGCGCTTCGGCCGTTGCAGCGCATTCGAGTCGACGCCACCGGTCAGCACCTTGCCGGAGCTCGGCACCACGGTGTTGTAGGCCCGGCCCAGGCGCGTAATGGAGTCGAGCAGGATCACCACGTCGCGCTTGTGCTCGACGAGGCGCTTGGCTTTCTCGATCACCATTTCCGACACCTGCACGTGCCGTGAGGGCGGCTCGTCGAAGGTGGACGAAATGACCTCGCCCTTCACCGAGCGCTGCATGTCGGTCACCTCTTCGGGCCGCTCGTCGATCAGCAACACGATCAGGTAGCACTCGGGGTGGTTGGTCGTGATGGCGTGGGCGATGTTCTGCAGCAGCACCGTCTTGCCGGTGCGCGGCTGGGCGACGATCAGGCCGCGCTGGCCTTTGCCGAGCGGCGCCACGATGTCGATGACGCGCGCCGACAAATCCTTGATGGTCGGATCCTCGATCTCCATGCGCAGCCACTTGGTCGGGTACAGCGGCGTTAGGTTGTCGAAGTGGATCTTGTGCTTGACCCTTTCGGGGTCCTCGAAATTGATCTGGTTGACCTTGAGCAGCGCGAAATAGCGCTCGCCGTCCTTGGGGCTGCGGATCTGGCCTTCCACCGTGTCGCCCGACCTCAGCGCAAAGCGCCGGATCTGGGAGGGCGAGACGTAGATATCGTCGGGCCCGGGCAGGTAGTTGGCATCGGGCGAGCGCAGGAAGCCGAAGCCATCCTGCAGCACCTCGACCACGCCCGTGCCGGTGATCTCGATTTCCTTCGAGGCGAGCTGCTTCAGCGTGGCAAACATCAGCTCCTGCTTGCGCATGGTGCTGGCGTTCTCGACGCCGGCCTCCTCGGCAAAGCTCAATAGCTCCGTCGGGGACTTCGCTTTGAGGTCCTGGAGCTTCATTTCCTTGATCATGTCTTGCATAGAAAACTCTCGGGGAGCTGCCTGCGGCTCTGCGGGGAGATATTGAGAAATCTCTCTAGGCCGCGTGCAGAATAGGGAGGTGGGAATGCCCCTTTAGGGGCCGAGGCCGCAGCACCACGAACGTGTTTCTGCGGGAGCCTGTTCCCCGGCTGGCGCCGGTCAGGCAAATCGAAGTTGGCGGGAGACTACAACACTTCGCGCGCAAATGCAAAGCGGGACTCTGTCCACGAGGCACGGGAAGGGCGCGCAAAAGTTGGGCATGAGCAATAGCTACTCACAAAATTCCCGGAGCCGACTTTCGCCGCGGCTCCGGGCTCTATCTAGGTCGACCTGATCCCAACCGGACTAGGCCTGTGGCTTCGGATCGGGCGCTCGCGTCGGGTCCGATGGGCGATTGCGCCGCTCGCCCATGTACTCGTCGAACTCCTGGCGGTCTTTGGCCATCCTCAGCCGCTCGAGGAAGGTGCGAAACTCATTGGCCTCCTCCTCGAGGCGGCGCAGCGCCTCCTCGCGATACTCGTCGAAGGCGCGGTTGCCGGTGGGCCGCAGTCCGCCGCGGTGGTGTCCGCCCCATCGCTGCATGTGCTGCTCCCACCGCTCGCGTTTGCGCTCCCAGCGCTGGGTCGCACCTTCACGCCAGCGCTCCATCTCACCACGGTTCCATCCGCAACCCATCCGTCCGCTCCATAGCAGGTAGATCAAGATTCCAAGGCCGATCGGCCAGAACAGGATGAAGCCGAGCACCATCAAGGCGATCCACGCCGGCTTCCCGAAGTCATCGATTCGCGCAACCAGAGCTACCATCGCCGTTCCTTCCTCCGGTCTCCTCATGTGAATGTTTAATACATTAACATAGATGGAGCAGGACGCGCTTCCCGTCAAGGGGCGGGGCAAACGAATGGGTTTGAACTTTGCGCTTCAGAGTTCGCAGAACTGCAAATCCACTCCAGGAAAGAGGGAGCCACCTCATAAACCTCGATGAGATCATGATCAAAGAACCACACTGCGTCCGACGAAGGCTGGTCCTCGGTTTTGAAGCAGAAGAGATTTCCGCCGCCATCGGAAGCGAATGCGACAAGATCGGAAGATAATCCCATTGGGCGCCAGCCCTCTGTTTCGGCAACTATCATTTCTGGTGTGTAGAACTCTGCTACGTCTTGCACATCAAGTTGGCGATCCACGATCATATCCAAGAGGGGCGCCGTGGTGGACGGAAGTCCATAAGTGGAAACGGCGTCTTTGTACGTTTGGGGAAGAGGCCCGAATTTCGCCTCCACTTCTGCGAATTCAGACGCTTGAACCGTTCTTGGCGGATAGTTCGGGTGCGTCCATCTCGCAATAAACTGTTCGAATAGCGCATCCATGGGACTGCCTATGGGTGTCAATTCCACTTCAGCCCACCTTCGTGATGCCGAGGCCGTCCAGATAAATCAGCACCGCCGCCTCGAGCAGTTCCTCGGGCGTCATTGGCACCGAGCGCCGTGCCGCATCGCCGCGCGCGAACAGGCTGGCGATACCGTGCGACAGCGACCAGATGTGCAGCGCCATCATCATGCCCGGCGGGCGGCGCGCCGCCGGCAGCATCGCCGCCATCGCCTCGCATGCCGTGCGCAGCACACCGAACGCGCGATCGCCGGCGTCGCGCAGCTCACGATGCTCCGCCAGCGGCAGCCCCGACTCGAACATCGCCGAGAAGTACGCAGGCTCCTCGCGCGCGAAGGCCAGATAGGCGCGGCCCATGTTCTCCAGCGCCGCGAGCGCGGTTGGCCGGCCCTCGTCCCACGCTGCGGTCAGCCGTTGCTCGAACAGCTCGAAGCCCCGCCGCGCCACGTCCGCCATCAGCGCGTCGCGATCGCGGAAGTGCCGGTACGGTGCGGCCGCGCTCACACCCGCCGCGCGCGCAGCTTCAGCGAAGGTGAATCCAGCCGGTCCCTTGCGCCCAATCAGCTCCAGCGCGGCGACGATCAGCGCCTCGCGCAGGTTGCCGTGATGATAGCCGCGCCGTCCGCCGCGGCCGTGACCGGTCCAGGACATGGGAAGGTTCTAGCTTATTCGGCAGCTGCAAGCACATCTGGCTTGCGCGATCATGAGCGAGAGGTCTGCGATGAGGCTGATCGCCTTCAATTGAGGGCAAATCCCTTGTATCCGGCCGCCGCCACCTCGTCGCACCTCTCCCGGTAGGCCGGCGCGCCGCCCTGATACTGCAACACGCGGCGGACGTTCTTGCCCTCCACGTTGGTGTTGATCCCCGTCATCCACGAGTTGACCTGGGTATAGAGCAAGCCGGCCGCCAGCACGTTGATGGCCTCGGTCCACTCGTGCTCCGCCTCGGGCAGCGCCTCGATGCGCGTCAGCCTGGCGTCGCGCATATGCCGCATCAGGTCGCTGACCCAGTCCACGTTCTGCTCGATGCACCGGGGGATATTGCAGCGGGCGGCCGCATTGTGGGGTCCGACGATGGTGAGGAAGTTGGGAAAGCCCGCAGTTTGCAGCCCGAGATATGTCTTGGGGCCTTCCGCCCATTTGTCCTTCAGCCGCACGCCGTCGCGCCCGCGGATGTCGATGCGGTCGAAACCTCCGGTGACGGCGTCGAAACCCGTCGCATAGATCAGCATGTCGAACGCATACTCGGTGTCTGTCGTCTTGACGCCCGTCGGCGTGATCCGCTCGATCGGTGTTTCCAGCAGGTCGACGAGTGTCACGTTGTCCTGGTTGTAGACCTCGTAGTAGCCGCTCTCGAGCGGCACGCGCCGCGTGCCGAAGCCATGGTTCTTCGGGATGAGCTTCTCGGCGATCTTGGGGTCCTTTAGCCGCGCGCGGATCTTCTTCTTGATGAAAGCGGTGGCCAGATCGTTCGCCGCCGGGTCCGTCAGCATGTCGCGAAAATTGCCCTGCCAGATACCGAAGCCGGGCTCCGCATAGAGCTTCTCGTAGTGCGCCTCGCGCTCCTCTGCAGTGATCTCGAACGTACCGCGCGGGTCGGCCATATGGATGAAGCAGCCCGGCGTCTGCCGGCAGCGCGCGAAGATCTCGGGATAGCGCGCCTTGATGTCCCTCATCTCCTCGTCGGTGATCGGCCGGTTACGCAGGGGTGCAGCGTAGTTCGCGGTGCGCTGAAACACCGTCAGGTGCCCCACCGTCTTGGCCACCTCGGTGATGGTCTGGATGCCGGTCGCACCCGTGCCGATGACGCCGACCCGCTTGCCCTTGAAGTCGACCGGCTGCTTCGGCCAGCGGGCCGTATGATAAGCTTCGCCTTGAAAAGTCTCGATGCCGTCGATGCGCGGCAGCGTATGCGCCGACAGAGGCCCGAGGGCCGTGATCAGAAACGTGCCGCGGGCGCTCTCACCGCTTTCCAGAGTCACATCCCAGCCCGCTTCGGCCTCGTCCCACGCGGCAGCAATGACACAACTCTGAAATTGGATGTCGCGCTTGAGATCGAACCGGTCGGCGACGTGCTGCAGATACTTGAGCGTCTCGGGCTGGGACTCGAAATGCTCCTTCCAGTTCCACTCCTGCAGCAGCTCGTCGGAGAAAGCGTAGCCGTAGGTGTAGCTCTCGGAGTCGAAGCGCGCGCCGGGATAGCGGTTCCAGTACCAGGTGCCGCCGACGTCGGTCCCCGTTTCGAACACGCGCACCGAAAGTCCCAGCTGCCGCAGCCTGTAAAGCTGGTAAATGCCGGCGATGCCCGCGCCGATGACGATCGCGTCGTAGCGCGGCGCCTCGCCGTGCCCGCGCGCTGCGCCATTGGCCTTCGTCGCCGGCATATCCTCGCTCCCAGGCTTCATCCGCGCCTGCGCGGAATAATTGTCCGGACAAGTGCAGCTGCCAACCCCTCAAATCGCAATGCTGGGCAGCCACGCTCTCCGCCTCATGTCCGCGGGCGAGCGCGCGTGGAGCCGGCGCGCCTGCAACTCTCACATCAGCAGGCGCGCCAGGCGGGCCTATTTCGCCAGCCCCATGACTTTGAGCAGCTCGCCGGAATCTGCGTTGTCCTTCTTCATGAAGGCCGCGAACTGGGCTAAATCGCCCCACAACCGCTCGAAGCCCTGCTCGGCCATGAACTTCTTGTATCCGTCGCTTTCGTAAATCTTCTTGAACATTGCCTCGTAGCGATCGGCGATGTCCTTGGGCAGGCCCTTCGGTGCCGCCATGCCGCGCCACACGCCCTTGGCCCAGGACGATCCGGTCGCCTCCTTGAGGCTCGGCACATCGGGGAACAAAGCCGCGCGCTTGTCCGACATGAAAACCAGCGTCCTGATCTTGCCGGCGCCAAGCAGCGCGCGCGCCTCGGGCAGCGAACACGACACGAAATCCAAGCCGTTGGCCGCCAGGTCCGCCAGCGCCGTCGCCGCGCCACCCGTTGCCGGCACCCAGGCGGCGGCGTTGGGGTCGACATCGAGCGATTTCAGCATGCCGGCCAATGCCAGGTGCCAGCTTCCACCCTGGCCCGCGCCCGAGGCCTTGAGCTTGCCGGGGTTGGCCTTGATGGCGGCAACAAGGTCGCCAATCTGCTTGTAGGGCGAGTTGGCCGGCACGTGGATGGCGGAGAGATCGGCGTTCATCAGCGCCAACGGCGTGTAGTCCTCGTGCGTCAGCTTGGTCAGGCCGACCCAGTGCATCAGGTTGATCTCGAGCGTGATGAGGCCGATCGAGTAGCCATCCGACGGCGCGGTGGCGATGGCCGAGTGACCCACCACACCGCTGCCGCCCGTGCGGTTGACGACGTTGACGGGCTGGCCGAAGTCCTTCTCCATGATCGAGGCGATGTAGCGCGCCACCGCGTCCGTGCCGCCGCCGGCGGCCCACGGCACGATCAGTGTGATCGGCCTTTCAGGAAAGGCTGCCCTGGCGTCGTAGAGCCCCGTTGCAACCATCGCCAGCAGCGCGGTTGCAGCCGCTATCCATCTGCGCATCGTGCGTTTCTCCCGGTTGATCTCCGGGTTCTCACGCACTGCTGCGGGCCCGGGCCGCTACCTAGACGGCAGCCTAGTGAAAGTATCGCCGCTGGAATCTGATCCGCAACATTGCAGCGCAGACAGAATAGCTCGTATGTGCGGCGCGCATCCCTACCACGGCTTCACCACCACCAGGACCACGATCCCCACCATCAGGATCGTCGGCACCTCGTTGACCATGCGGAAGAACTTGGCGTCGTAGGGCGCGCCGCCCGCCGCAAAATCCTTGCGCCAGCGTGCCAGCAGGTGGTGATACACGGTCAGCGCCACCACCAGCGCGAACTTGGTGTGCAGCCAGCCGTCCTTCCACATGCCCATGCGCCAGGCCAGCAGCGGGCCCGTGATCCACACCACGATCATGGCCGGGTTCATGATCAGGCGCAGCAGGCGCTGCTCCATGACGGCGAACGTTGCGGCCTGCTTTGATCCGGGCTCCGCATCGGCGTGGTAGACGAACAGCCGTGGCAGATACAGCAGCCCCGCCATCCACGAGATGACGGCAATGATGTGCAGCGCCTTGAGCCAGAGGTCCATCAGGCGTGCCGCACGTAAAATCCCCCTCCCCAGCGGGGAGGGGTTAGGGGTGGGGAGAAGAGGCAAGCGCCACGCTTGTTTCTTCTCCCCACCCCGCCCTCAACATCAATGAATAGTGTCCAACGATGCTCGTTGCGTTGAGGGCGACCCTCCCCGTCATGTCGAAGACATGCTTCCAGCATGAAGGGGAGGGTGAGGCCACGTTGGATAGCTCGGCGATCCTTCCGCCTATGTCCGTTGCCACTGCTCATTTCCCAAAACACAGCAGGGCCCGTGCTACATTTGCTTTTTCTTCTCGATGGGCACGGTGGTTCACCCACTATCGCCAAAGCCTTGATCACCCGCGCACCAGTTCCACCAGCCGCGCCACGTTCTCGGGCGGCGTCTCGGGGACGATGCCATGGCCGAGATTGAAGACGAACCGCTGCCCGTCCATCGCACCCTTGATTTCGCGCACACGCGCTTCCAGTGCCGCCCCGCCCGCCACCAGCAGCAGCGGATCGAGATTGCCTTGGACCGCCGTGAGCAGCGACAGCTGGTCACGCATCGTCGCCAGCGGCACACCCGTGTCACAGCCGACAGCATCAACGCCCGTCTCGACGACGTAGCGTTCGGTCTTTGCGCCCGCACCGCGCGGAAATCCAATCACCGGCACCCCCGGATGTCTGACCTTGAGCGCGGCGACCATAGTGCGAGTCGGCTGAACGACCCAGCGTGCAAACTCGTCCTCCGGCAGGCTGCCGGCCCAGCTGTCGAAAAGCTGTACACAATCGGCGCCGGCGCGGATCTGCGTATCGAGGTAATCGATTGAAACGCGCGTCAAAAGATCGATCAGCCGCGTGAAGCTGGTGCGATCGCGATACGCCATGAGCCGTGCGGCGGCCTGGTCCGTCGAGCCACGCCCGCCAACCATGTAGGTCGCCACCGTCCACGGGCTGCCGCAGAATCCGATCAGCGCCGTGTCGGCCGGCAGGTCGCGCCGCACGCGCTCCACGGTCTCGGCGATGATGGCGAATTTCTCGCGCGTCTTGCCCGCACCGAGCCGATCGAGGTCGGCTCCGCTGCGCACCGGATCGAGCCGCGGCCCCTCGCCTTCGACGAAGCGCACACCCTGCCCCAGCGCATCGGGCACCACCAGGATGTCGGCGAACAGGATGGCCGCATCGAAGCCGAAGCGGCGGATCGGTTGCAGCGTGACCTCGGCGGCGAGCGCCGGTGTGTAGCAGAGATCGAGGAAGCTTCCCGCCCTCTCGCGGATCGACCGGTACTCGGGCAGATAGCGTCCCGCCTGCCGCATGAGCCAGATCGGTGGGGGGGCGAGGGCTTCACCGCCGAGTACGCGCATCAGGCGCCGCTCAGGGCGATCGGACACGGACGCGATTGGGATAACGGCCATCCTTCCTTCAATTCAATGAAAGAGAGTCTTCAGGTTGTTATTTAGATTCTTAGGGCCGTGGATAGCGGAGATTATTTTTTGTCTCCAGCCTGTCCAGTGCCGTGGCTATCGTGCCCTCCAGGTCGTGTGGGGCGTTGTCCTTTAACCCACTAGAGCCGGATTCACTATTCTGTTTCAAGGCTATAGTGATGCCCGTGGGGGCCCTCCGAATCGGACCGTCCTGTTGACAAAGACCTGATCTTGACCCGACAAGCGGCTCGATAGGAGGGCGTTGCGCAGAGCCATCGCTCAGCGCCTCCCGGCCGGTTGGTTTGTGGACACACCTGTTGAAAGGTGAGCGAAGATGGCGGCGGAGCCTGCCCTCGTCCGGTAGGGCTCTGGATAACTCGGGAGCTTTTCAACAGATGTCCCCGCCGGGACCGAGCTACTTCCACCTGCACCTCGTCTCCGATGCGACGGGCGAGACGCTCACCATCATGGCCAAGGCTGCGGCCGTGCAGTACGGCCAGGTGCGTCCCATCGAGCACGTGCATCCGCTGGTGCGCACGCAGCGCCAGCTCAATCGTGTGCTGCAGGAGATCCAGTCTGCGCCCGGCATCGTCCTCTACACCATCGTCAACCGTGACCTGACGAGCGTGCTCGAGCAGCGCTGCCGTGAGCTCGGCGTGCCCTCGCTGCACGTGCTCGAGCCCATCATGAAGGTGTTCGAATCCTACCTCGGCGCACCGCAAACGCCGATCGTCGCCGGCCAGCACGTGCTCGACGCCGATTACTTCCGCCGCATCGACGCGCTCAACTTCGCCATGGCGCACGACGACGGCCACCTGCCGGGCGATCTCAACGAGGCGGACATCATCATTCTCGGCATCTCGCGCACGTCGAAGACGCCGACCAGCATCTATCTGGCCCAGCGCGGCTACAAGACCGCCAACGTGCCGCTGGTGCCCGGCATCGAGCCGCCCGCTGCGTTGACCGGGCCGCACAAGGCCTTCATCGTCGGCCTCATCGCCAGCCCCGAGCGGATCGCCGAGATTCGCCGCAATCGCGTACGCCTGATGGCCGACCGCAACCTGGACGATTACGTCGACCGCACGCAGATCGCCAACGAGATCGCCTATTCGCGCCGGTTGTGCGCCCGCCATGGCTGGCCCGTGATCGATGTGACCCGCCGCTCCATCGAGGAGACGGCCGCCACCATCATCAAGCTGCTGCACGACCGCGATACCGCCGCCACCGACAACGGGACTGACGAGGCTGCCGGTGGCTGAGCGTGCGGCAAAGAAGCTCGTGCTGGCCTCGGGCAGCCGCTCGCGTCGGCAGATGCTGGAGGCGGCCGGGCTCACCTTCACTGTCGCGCCGGCCGATCTCGACGAGCGCGCCATTTGCGAGACCTTGTCCGCCGGCGACACCCAGGTGGATCCCGCCGACGTCGCCGAGGTTCTGGCCCGCGCCAAGGCCGAGACTATGAGCCGGACCTATTCCGACGGCCTTGTCATCGGTGCCGATCAGGTGCTGGCGCTGGGTGACGAGATTTTCGAGAAGCCTGCCGGCCTCGATGGCGCCCGCGCGCATCTCACGAAGCTCAGCGGCCGCACGCATCAGCTTCACTCCGCGGTGGTGCTGGCGGAAGCGGGCGAGATCGCGTGGGCGTATGTCGATACTGCCTCTCTTACCATGCGTGCGCTCGCCCCCGCATTTATCGATGACTATCTCTCCCGCGCTGGTGCCGTCGTCTGCGAGTCGGTGGGCGCCTATCAGCTCGAAGGCCTCGGCGTGCAGCTCTTCGAGCGCATCGAGGGCGATTACTTCACTATTCTCGGCTTGCCACTCTTGCCCCTGCTCGCCGAGCTGCGCCTGCGCGGGGTGATCGCATCATGACGAAACGTGCCTGTGTCATCGGCTGGCCCATCGAGCATTCACGCTCACCCGCCATCCACGGCCATTGGCTGAAGGCTTACGGCATCGACGGCGCTTACACCAAGG
This sequence comes from uncultured Alphaproteobacteria bacterium, assembly GCA_963806735.1. Taxonomy (GTDB): domain Bacteria; phylum Pseudomonadota; class Alphaproteobacteria; order Rhizobiales; family Hyphomicrobiaceae; genus CADEFX01. The sequence continues at coordinate 155,353 of CAWEBE010000062.1, forward strand.
TGGCGGTGCGTCCGGAGGAGGCGCGTACCTTCTTCGCGTCGCTGGCCGAGCAGGGCTTCAGCGGCTGCAACGTTACTCTTCCGCACAAGCAGGCGGCGCTCGCCGCTGCCGATCACAAGGAGCCCGTTGCTGTCACCATGGGTGCGGCCAATACGCTATGGCTCGAGGACGGGATGCTCTGCGCCACCAACACTGATGCCTACGGCTTCATGAGGCATCTTGCGTTGTCGGCTCCCGGCTGGGATCGGCGCGATGCGCCTGTCGCCGTGCTGGGCGCCGGCGGTGCCGCGCGCGCCATCGTCTACGGTTTATTGCAAGCCGGAGTTCCCGAGGTGCGCCTGTTCAATCGCACACACGCGCGTGCCGAAGACATGGCCCGCGCCTATGGATCACGTGTCAAAGCTTACGCCTGGTCGGAGCGCGAACAGCGCGCGGCTGATGCCGGCCTGCTCGTCAACACCACCTCGCTCGGCATGGTGCATGCCGAGCCGCTCGATATGGATGTGGCGGGGTTGCGCGACGATACTGTGGTCGTCGACATCGTCTACGTGCCGCTCGAGACCGATCTTCTGGCCCGCGCCCGTGCGCGCGGCCTTCGCGCCGTCGATGGTCTGGGCATGCTGCTGTATCAGGCCGTGCCCGGCTTCGAGAAATGGTTCGGCGTCAAGCCCGAGGTCACGCCCGAGCTGCGTGCGATCATCGTCGCCGACATCGAGGGCCGCTGATGGGCCCAACCCACTGTCATCCCGGCCAAGCACGGGCCAAGGCATCACCTGGGTGTGAAACCGCCCATCCCGCGCGCGAGCCGGGACCCAGTGCAGCGTGCGGCAGCTACCAGCTTTTGGCCGAAGGCATCCCATGCTGATCATCGGCCTCACCGGCGGCATCGGCATGGGCAAGTCCACGGCGGCCGCCCGCTTCAGGGCCAATGGCATTGCTGTGCTCGATGCTGACGCCGAGGTGCATCGACTGTATGCCGGTCCCGCCGTACCGCTGGTCGAGGCCGCGTTTCCAGGCACTACGGGACCGGCCGGCGTCGATCGCACCAAGCTGGCTGCTGCCGTGCTCGCCGATCCAGCGGGCTTCAAGCGCGTTGAAGCGATCATACATCCCCTCGTGCTCGAAGCCGAGCGCGCCTTTCTCCGCGCAGAGAAAGCGCGGGGCGCGACAATGGCCGTGCTTGAAGTTCCACTGTTGCTTGAGACTGGTGGGGACAAACGCGTCGATGTCGTGATCGTGGTCAGCGCCCCCGCCGACGTTCAGCGTCAGCGCGTTCTACAACGCCCCGGTATGACGCTCGAAAAGCTCGGCCAGATCCTGTTGCGCCAGATGCCGGATGCGGAAAAGCGCACGCGCGCCGATTTCGTTGTGGATACGGGCGGCGCGCTCGCCGAAACCGAGGCGCAAATCGACCAAATCATCGCCACCTTGCGCACGCGTTCAGGGACGGCTTTCGAGCGCGCTTGGGCGTGAGATAAAGATGTGACGTTGAGATGAGTTTTCGATTACTCGCGTACGATCCTGATGGAGGCAAGGCGTGCGCGAAATCATCCTCGACACCGAGACCACCGGCCTCGATGCCAAAGGCGGCGACCGCCTGATCGAGCTCGGCTGTATCGAGCTCCTCAACCGCATTCCCTCGGGCCGGGAGTTCCACGCCTTCCTCACCCCTGAAGGTCGCGAGGTCCACCCGGACGCGGAGGCTGTGCACGGCCTGTCCGCCGCTTTCCTCGCCGACAAGCCGCGCTTTGCCGACATTGCCGGCCAGTTCCTCGATTTCATCGCTGATGCACCGCTCGTCATTCACAATGCTACGTTCGACATCGGCTTTATCAATGCTGAGCTGCAGCGCCAGTCGCTGCCCGAGATCGGCATGTACCGCGTGGTAGACACGCTGGCGCTCGCCCGGCGCAAGCATCCTGCTGTGCCCAACAGCCTCGATGCCCTGTGCAAGCGCTACGGCATCGACAACTCGCAGCGCACCAAGCACGGCGCCATCATGGATTCGCTGCTGCTTGCCAGCGTCTATGTCGAGCTGTTGGGCGAACGGCAGGCAGCGCTGCATCTCGGCGCCGGCAGCCACAGCGAGCAGCGCATGGGCATGGCGCGCGCACCGGCGCTGCAACGTCCCGTGCTGCTGCCGACACGCCCAGAACGGGAGCTCGAGGAGCAGGAGCACGTGCGGTTCGTCGAGACACTCGGGCCCAAGGCCATCTGGAGGCGGTTCACAGCGGTTCTAGTGTCCCGATCGCGAAGTTCGTCGGATCTCGCAGCAACCGCTGAACGAACTTCGTGATCGGAAGGACACTAGCAAGCTTATGGTGCTTGTGTAATTCAGATCGAGAAATTCGCTTGAGGGATATCTGCAAGCGCGGGCGAATTTCGCGATCATCACACTAGACGGCGTCACGAGATGAGCGCGGCTCCGGCGGCGCCCTGCTGCTTCTTGCGCATGTAGAGAGCGCCGAAGTCGACTGGATCGAGCAGCAGCGGGGGAAAGCCGCCTTCGCGCGTCAGATCGGCGACGATGCGCCGTAGGAATGGAAACAGCAGCATCGGGCAGTTGACCAGCAGCATCGGCTCCAATGCCTGCTGCGGCATGTTCTCCAATTTGAACAAGCCCGCATAGATCATCTCGAAGTCGTAGATCACGCCGACCTTGGCGGTGGCATTGGCTTTGAAGTCGATGGCGGACTTGTAGGTGTCGGTGCCGATTTTGCTGGCGCTGACATTGATCTCGAGCTTCAGGTTCGGGTTCTCCGATGTGCCGGACAGCAGCTTGGCGACGTTCGGGCTCTCGAACGACAGGTCTTTGACGTATTGGCCGAGCACGCGCACCTGCACGCCTTGCCCCGGGTCGACCGGCCGCCCATTGCTTGCTCCGTTGTCCGTCTTCGGCTGGTCAGCCATCGTCGCGCGTCCTTTCCCGGCCCGCAGATGTTCCCCGCGGCTGGCTATCACGCCCGGCGCGGCAGCCGCAACTACCCAGAGTGAGATCGTTTCTTAGGGCAGCGCATCGCTTGCATAAGAAACGTGAATCTCACTCTAATCCAGAAGTGCAGAGCAGGAATTCACACTTCGGCCGAGGCGCCTCTGGTGCGGTTAAGGTAATTCAATCCGAAGCGATCCTGCTCTGGCCCTGCGGCTTACCGCGCTTGGCCATCCCTCCCGGAGTGCGGCGGACGGTTGACCGGCCGCTCGTCGATGCGCTCGAATTCGCCCTCGATCACGGGTCCCGCATCCGCGCCTGCATCGGCGGGCGAGCCATCGGCGCGGAACGATCCCTTGACGTGAATGCCGCCTGTCGCGACCGCCCGTCTCAGGAGTTCACGCGCGATGGCGCGGCGCAGCGGCGGCACCAGCAGCGCCAGCGCGAAGACGTCCGTGATCAGCCCAGGCACCAGCAGCAGCACGCCCGCCGCGACCAGCAGCATGCCCTCGAGCATGGGCCCGACCGGCGGCTCGCCGCGCATGAGTGCGTCCTGCGTTTGCCGCAGTGCCGTCCAGCCTTGCCAGTACAGCAGCGCCGCACCTAGTACCGCCATTCCCAGCAGGAGCAGCAGCAACCTCCACAGGCCGACCGCCTGTCCGACTTTGACCAGGACGGCCAACTCCATGAGCGGCAATGCAAGGCCGATCAGCATGAAAATAGGCATGGCGCAGTTTCCTCGCCGCGGGAGCTAAATGCAAATTAACCGCATATCGGCGCTGATCCGCACGGCGCCCGCGTCATTCCAGTTGGCTTAGCCAAGTCGATGCCTTAAGTTTGGTTCCAGGTTTCGAGGCGGCGGCCCGACCCGAATTGCCAAACTTCCCGGCGCGAGGCATCTGGACCGGGCATTCTGGCGATCTTACATCCAGGGACGTCAGGGTCGCGCGCCCGATTGCGTCTTTGCTGAGGAAGCAGCTGGAATTATGGACGGTAAGATCGACATCTTCACGATCCTGTTTCTCGTGATAGCAGTCGTTATCATCTTGAAGCTGCGCAGCGTTCTCGGCCGCAAGACTGGCGATGAGGAGGCTCGGATCGAGCGCTACCGGGCGCAGGAGCGCGCTCGTGCTGCCGCCGCTCAGACCGCCGCCGACAAGGTGGTGGCTATGCCGCGGCGCGATCGGCCGGAGACGCCAGGCGAGACACAAGTGGCGCCGACCGCAGCGGACGCCGAGGCGCGCGTACGCGCGTTTGCGGCGAGCGATCCCACGCTGGGGGAGAACCTTGTCGCCATTCATCGTGTCGACCAGAGCTTCGACCCGGAAACCTTCCTCAAGGGTGCGCGGCAGGCCTACGAGATGATTGTTACAGCCTTTGCCGAGGGCAACCGCAAGACCCTGAAGAACCTGCTCAGCCGCGAGGTGTTCGAAGGGTTCTCGTCGGCCATCGGCGACCGGGAGGGCCGCGGCGAGCAGATCGATCAGAGTTTCGTCGGCATCAACCGGGCCGATGTGCTCGAGGCTGAGCTTAAGGGTGGGCTGGCCCACGTTACAGTCAAGTTCGTGAGCGAGCTGATTTCCGCCAGCCGCGACAAAGCCGGGGTTGTGGTGTCTGGCGATCCCAAGCGCATCAAGGAGGTCATCGACATCTGGACCTTCGCTCGTGAGGTCGCATCGCGCGACCCCAATTGGAAGCTCGTTGCCACGCAGGCGCCCAATTGATCGCTACCCTCACGCGCCGTGAGGGGTGGTCACACGCCATGGGGGAACCTGGGTGGTTGTACTCAATGTCAAGCTGCGGCGCGTCCTGTGGGCGCTCGTGGTGCTGCTCGCCATAGGCCTCATGCCGCTTGGTGCTCGGGTCAGCGCAAATTCTGGCGCACCGCCAGCCGGGTTCAAGCCGGCCGCATTCTCAGAGCTCCCCGGTTGGGAGACCGATGATCATGCGGCTGCGTTTGCTGCATTCTTGAAATCATGCTCACGTATTGCTGCCGCCGCGCGCGCCGGCAACAAGGCGGGCAAGATCGCCATTCCCCCTGAGCTGCTGGCGGCCTGCGCCGAGGCTGCAAAACTGCCGGCCAATGTCGATCGGAAGACGGCAAAGGCCTTCTTCGAATCCTGGTTTCTCCCCCACAGCGTCGTCCACAAGGGGCCGGCGGGGCTGCTGACCGGCTACTATGAGCCCGTGCTCGACGGCTCGCGCAAGCAGGAGGGGCGGTTCCAGACGCCGATCTACAAGCGCCCGCCTGATCTCGTGAATTTGGTCGAGGAGGCGCAACGCGCGGTCAAGGGCGTCACTCTCACCCATGCGCGCAAGACGCCGAACGGGACTGTTCCCTATTCCACGCGAGCTGAGATAGAAGGCGGGGCGCTCAAGGACAAAGGGCTGGAGCTCATCTACCTCGGCGATTTTGTCGACGTTTTCTTCATGCAGATTCAGGGATCCGGCCGGATCAGTCTGCCAGACGGCAACAAGATCCGCGTGCATTACGACGGCAAAAACGGCCACCCTTACACATCGATTGGTCGCTATTTGATCGACAAGGGCCTGCTGGCCGCCGACAAAGTGTCGCTCGAAGCGCTGCAGAAGTGGCTGCGCGCGGACCCGGAGCGCGGCCGCCAAGTCATGCACCAGAACGCGTCGTACGTCTTCTTCCGCGAGCTGCGCGGGCCCGAGGCTGACAACGTGCTCGGCGTGCTGGAAATTCCGCTGACGCCCGGTCGCAGCCTGGCCGTCGATGCCAGCGTGCATGCGCTGGGCACACCCGTCTACGTGACATCCCCCACGCTCAGGCATGCGGTCAAGGGCAAGCCGTTCCAGCGGTTGATGATTGCGCAGGATGTGGGCTCCGCCATCAAGGGTCCCGAGCGCGGCGATATCTATTTCGGCTCCGGAACGGCGGCCGGAAAGCTGGCTGGCGTCACGAAGCATCCCGGCCGCTATTTTGTGCTGCTGCCGCGCAAGGATGGCGCCAATGTTCAGCCTGTAGCGGCTAAGGCGTCCGCCAAACAAGCCGGACAATGACGCGCAAGGGCGGCAACCGGTCTGTCCGCCCACCCGAACGCGGCGATCTCACTCCGGAAGATGCAGAGCTTTGGTCCCGGACGGCGCAATCGCTGGATCCGTTGCGGCGCGCCAAGCCGCGCGTCACGGCCGCCAAGGCCGAGCCGCCGCCCGTGTCCCATGGCCAGCCTGCCGCACCAACGCGCGCGGCCCGCAAGGCATTATCCGAGACTACCGCCAAGCCCCGGCCTGCGAGCGTCCCGCCGCCGCTTGCCGACTTTGATCAGCGGAAGCTGCGCAAGATCGCCAGTGGACGCGCCGAGATCGAAGCTCGCATCGACCTGCATGGCCTGCGACAGAGCGAGGCGCATCATCGGCTGCGTGCCTTCGTGCTCGATGCACATGCCCGAGGTCTGCGCTCGGTCCTCGTCATCACCGGCAAGGGCGGCAGTGGGACGTCGGCCGATGAAATGTTGGATGGCCGGCGCAGCGAGCGCGGCGTCATCCGCCGCAACGTGCCGGTCTGGCTGGACGAGCCGGAGCTGCGCGCCGTCGTCGTCAGCTTCACGCGCGCCCATGTCCGGCATGGCGGTGACGGCGCCCTCTACGTGCATCTGCGCCGTCGCCGTGCGCGCTAAGGCGCGATCGTTTTGCATGGAGGCACTATCGGGTTCCATGCGAAGCGTGAAGCGCACTCCAAAATAAGAAACGCCCGACCCCGGGGGAGGGGGGTCGGGCGCTAGAAAGCGCTTTCGCGCATAGCGCCGGGAGGGAAGCCGGCGCTGCGGACGATGTCTTCGGCTAGACGGGGGGCACTACCGATGAAGAGCGACATCGCCCGCTCTAAGCAAAATCTGGGGGGAAGGCGGTGGTTTTCAAGGCCCCCCGATAGGGGGCTTCACGCTTTTTTTACCGATTGTTTCAGCAGTGATTTCTGATTCGATCTAATTCATTGATTCTTCTGCAAATTCAATAAAGTCGGACTGACGATCTTGAACAGGGCGACGTCGATCTCCTCTGAGGTCACAAGCCCCGAAACCTCCAGCCGGGTATCGAGCCCTTGGGCGTCCGTCGTCACCCACTCCTTTAGCTCGAGCCGAGGTAATCTCGACATGAACAGCTTGATGCGTCCGGGCGCGTCTGGGCTTTTGTCCTGCAGCGCCACGATTACCACGTCGTCGGCTTCCTGTACGTCTAGGATGGTGGCATCGCGCAGGAGATCGACGTCCTTGCGCAGCAGCACGCGGAAAGGCGTTTGCTCCAGCGCAATGCGGTCATCGGTGTTGATGTCCAGGTCCTGAATTGACACGTCCTTGCCGTCGGAAACGATGAGCTGCTTGCTCGGCAGCGCATACTCGAATCGCAACCGGCCCGGCCGCTTGACGAAGAAGCGCCCGCGCATGCGCCTGTTATCGGCGCCCGTTTGCACGAACACGCCCTTCAGGTTCTGTAGCTCGTTGAAGTAGGCGCTGACCTTGCCCACGAGCTCGGTCTGCTTGGCAGTGAGCGTCATATTTTGGGTTGTCGTGCCGGGTGCCGAAGCGTCAGGGTTCACCTTGGCATTCCAAGTGGCCCCCCCGACCGGGTTGGGCGCGTCTTTCTTGGGGTCCTGCGCCACCGCATGCGTGGCCAGCATCAGCAGCACAAGCCCGGCCACGCCGGTAGAGCGTCTCGCGCGCACTTTCATTCCAAGCTCGCTCATGCCATCCCCCAAATCGCGGTGCGCCCCATCCCACATTCCCGAACATTGAGACGAGATGTAGGCAATACTAAACGTATTGTGGCGCATCACAAAGGCGGGGAGGGGCGCTATCCCCGCTGGCCTGCCCGCTTCGGGGCGGGGCGCGAAACCGGCTGCAGGTCGCCGAGTACATGACGCTTGCCGTTGTTGGAGGGGCTGATCAGCCCTTCCCGTTCCATGCGCTCGATCAGGTCGGCAGCGCGGTTGTAGCCGATAGCTAGCCGCCGCTGGATGTAGCTGGTCGAGGCCTTCTGATCGCGCATGACGATGGCGACAGCACGCTGATAGAGGTCGTCTGGCCCCTCCTCCGCAGTCTTCGCGCCCGTCTCGTCGGGACTGGGACCATCCGTGATGCCGGCCACGTACTCGGGCTCTCCCTGACCTCGCAGGTGGGCAGCGACCTGCTCTACCTCCTCGTCCGATACATAGGGGCCATGCACTCGCATGCCCTGCGTGGAGCCGCCCGAGTACAGCATGTCGCCGTGGCCCAGAAGCTGCTCGGCCCCCTGCTCGTTGAGGATGGTGCGGCTGTCGACCTTGGACGCCACCTTGAAGCTGATGCGGGTCGGGAAATTGGCCTTGATGGTGCCGGTGATGACATCGACGCTGGGCCGCTGCGTGGCCATGATGAGGTGAATGCCGGCCGCACGCGCCATCTGCGCCAGGCGCTGCACCGCGGACTCCACCTCCTTGCCGGCGACGATCATCAGGTCGGCGAACTCGTCGACCACGACGACGATGTACGGCATGGGCTCCAGATCGAGCCGATCGCGCTCGAAGATCGCTTCGCCCGTTTCCTCGTCGAAGCCGGTCTGCACAGTACGGACCAGAGTTTCGCCGCGCTTCTTGGCATTGCGCACGCGATTGTTGAAGATCTCGATACTGCGCACGCCCAGCCGCGACATACGCTTGTAGCGCTCCTCCATCTCGCGCACGACCCAGTTGAGCGCCGCGGCCGCTTTGTGCGGATCGGTGACGACCGGGCTCAGCAGGTGTGGAATGCCGTTGTACATCGACAGCTCGAGCATCTTCGGGTCGATCATCAGGAAGCGGCATTCAGTCGGCGCATGCCGATAGAGCAGCGACAGGATCATGGCATTGACGCCGACGGACTTGCCCGAGCCGGTCGTCCCCGCCACCAGCAGATGCGGCATGCGAGCGAGATCGACCACTACGGGCTCGCCGCCGATCGACTTGCCGAGCACGATCGGCAACTGCGCATCGGCGCTGCGCCAGGCGTCGCTCTCCAGCAGCTCGCGAAGCAGCACCGTCTCGCGGCGATGGTTGGGCAGCTCGATGCCGATGACGTTGCGGCCGGACACCGTGGCCACACGGGCCGAGACGGCACTCATCGACCGCGCGATGTCGTCGCTGAGGGAGATGACCCGCGACGTCTTGGTCCCGCGCGCAGGCTCGAGCTCGAACAGGGTCACCACCGGGCCGGGTTTGATGGCCTTGATGTCGCCCTTGATGCCGAAATCCCCGAGCACGGCCTCGAGTATGCTCGCCTGCTCGCGCATGGCGCCCTGGGAAAATTCGGCGCCGGGCCGCGCGGCGGCGGCGCGCTTCAGGATGTTGAGGGAGGGACGCTTGTAGGATGGTTCGGAGGGTCGCAGCGGCATGAGCCCGCTCAGGATGGCAGCGCTGGGCTTCTGTGCCGGCTCCACGCCAATAGGCGCGAAACGCTCCGCCATCGCGCGGCTCTCGCGATCGGTGGAGAGATCGAAGTCAACCTCCCGGCCGGATTGATCATGGGCAGGTGCCGGCGACGGGTCCCCACTTGCAACTCCCGGCCAATCGAGCCGAGGCTCGGCTCGGCCCGCAGCCTGGGCTGGAGCACGTTCGTGCCGAGCCTCGGCCAGCGTCGCCGCCATGCCTGCAAGCCAGTTGGGAGTGGAGTCCGCGTTGGCTCGCCGCCACTGTCCCGACTGCCACAGCAGTGCCAACTCGCGCTGCGTGAGGCCAAGGACCGTAGCCTGCGCGCACGCGGCGCCAACGAACAGGAGGAGGCCGGCCACGCCGCCGCCACGCGAGCCCAAGACTGCCGACAGAAGGCCGGCGGCAAACGCAAAGGTAGCGTCGCCAAAGATGCCGCCGAGACCGTGATACAGCGGCCAGCCGCCCGGTATCGGCAGCGACGAGAACGCTCCGGCGAGAAGCAGCAGCGATGGAGCCAGCAGGGCCCCGCGCATCCGCCATCCGGGAATTCTCTCGCGCAGGAGCAGCTCTGCACCGGCGGCGGCGCAGGCTAGGAAAACGAAGATGGAGCCGAGCCCAACGGCCTGCAGCAGCAGGTCGGACACGATAGCGCCGGGCGCTCCCAGCCAGTTGCGTGTGGCGCCGCTGGTCGCGTGCGTCAGGCTTGGATCGTGCACCGACCACGACAGCAGGCTCAGCCAGCCGAACGCCGCAGCGCACGCCAGCGCGATGCCGGCCGCCTTGATGGACCAAGCCATGAGGCGCCCTTCCAGGACATCTGGAAGCAGCGGCCTCGAGTCGCTACCTGAACTTTGATACGCCATGACCGCGAACGGCTACTACGCCTTGACTGCGACGACACGTTCGAGCGCCTCCCTGATCGTCGCCAAGTCGTGCACGAGAGCTACGCGTACGTATTTCTCGCCGGGATTGACCCCGTCACGGTTGGTCCGGGCCAGGTAGGCACCAGGGACAACCTTGACACCGCAATGTTTCCATAGGGTTACCGTAGCATCGACGCCGCTGCCCAAATGGCTCATATCGAGCCAGAGGAAGAAGCCGCCGGCGGGGCGGCGGTAGCCGAAACGGCCTTTGAGAAGCTGGTCGCAGATATCGAATTTGGCGCGGTAGGCCTGGCGGATGACGGCCACGTGCTGCTCTTCGGACCACACTGCGGTGGACGCGTGCTGGACGACGCCGGGCACCTGCGGCGCGGTCAGGTTGCGCACCTCCGCCATCGTCTCCAGGAAATCCCCGTCGCCAGCGGCAAAGCCCGAGCGCATGCCTGGAAGGTTCGAGCGTTTCGACAGTGAGTTGAACACGACCAGGTTCTTGAAGCCCTCGGGCGTGCCCGCCGCCACTTGAAGGCCACCAACGGGGGCCTCGCCGGTGTAAATCTCCGAGTAACATTCATCGCAGAACAGAATGAAGTTGTATTGGCGCGCCAGCGCTAGTGCCTTGCGCAGGTAGTCGGCGCTGGCCACCGAGCCCTGCGGATTGGCTGGCGAGCAAATATAGAAGGCAACCGTGCGCTCGAGCGTGGCCGTGTTTTTTTCCAGGGCGTCGAGATCGGGCAGGTGGCCGGTTGCCTCGGTCGCATCGAGGAAGATGGGCTCGGCATTCACGGCCGACGCCGCTCCGAGATAAGGCTGGTAGAACGGGTTGGGCATCAGCACCGCCGGCTGGCCCACGACGCGCTTGCGCCCCGCCGCCGGCAGCATGGCGAAAAACAAGCCTTCGCGCGAACCGTTGAGGGGATGCACGTCGCGCAATGGATCAATTTTACCGGCAATACCGTAGCGCCGCTCGATCCAGGCTCCGATCGCCTTACGCAGGTCTTCAGAGCCCCTGATCTGCGGATAGGTGCCGAGCAGATGCCGGGCCTCCGCCATCCGGTCGATGACGAAGCCTGGCATCGTCTCCTTGGGATCGCCGGCAGTCATCTCGATCGGTTTTGCATGGCCAGGCGGAATGCCCTCGAGCAGCCGGCGCAGGCGTGTGAAGGAGGAGAGGATATCGCCTCGAACCATGGCTTCGAGGCCGGTGACTGCGGTCATGCGTGAGTGGTCCTTGTCCAATCTGTGAGTGCCTTACGCTTCTCTGCCTCGCTGCGCGGCCTTGTCATGGCTTCGGCTGCGCCCCAAGCGTGGCCGCGTCTTGATCACCCCCACCCCGGCCCTCCCCCTTCGAGGGGGAGGGAGGGAAGAACGAGGGTGCGCGGGTATGCTTGTGCCGCCTGTAGGATTTCTGTCGACATGGAGACTGTCTTCGGTCCGGACCCTATCCCCTTTCGTACCCTCCCCCCTTGCGGGGGAGGGACAGGGTGGGGGGTAGATTAAGACGCTGCGCCAAGGAAGTTCATGCCTCAATCCACGATCGCTTGGTACACGAGCGTGCGTGTGAGCTGGCGATAGCGCAACCGCATCTGCCCCGGCGCTGCGGCCATGAATACCGTCACCATCTGCTCGGCCGGATCGATCCAGAAATACGTGCCGTAGACGCCGGACCAGTAGTAGTCGCCGGCCGATCCCAGCATCGCCGCCACGCCCGCCTCCTTGCGTACCGCAAAGCCCAGGCCGAAGCCGTAGCCCGTACAGGAGGGGTCCATGGTCGTGATGCGGTTGACGATGCCGGTGCCAAGGTGGTCGGCGCGCATCAGCTCGACCGTCTTTCGTCCGAGAATGCGCGTGCTGCCGAGCGTCCCGCCATTGAGCAGCATCTGAGCGAAGCGCAGATAGTCGGCCACCGTCGAGATGGCACCGCCTCCGCCCGACTCCCATCGCGTGCGCGCGCTGGTCGCGTGATGGATGCTTTGCGGCTGTCCGGTCAGCGGATCGTTGGGAAGAGCGCGCGCGTAGCGGCCCCGTGTCGCCTCATCCAGATCGAATGCGGTATCCGACATGCCGAGCGGCTGCCACAGGCGCTCGCTGAGGAAGGCCCCGAGCGGCTTGCCTGCGATGGCCTCGACGATGAGTCCGAGGATGTCGGTTGAGAAGCCGTATTCCCACACGGTGCCGGGCTGATAAAGGAGCGGCGCGTTGGCCAGCTCGATCAGGAACTGCTCGCGCTCGTAGTTTTCCGCGGCCGTGATCGACGAGCCCGGATAGGCCTTGTAGGCGGCACCAGGGCCGCGATCGCGATAGGTGAGGCCCGAGGTGTGGCGCAGCAGATCCTGGACAGTCATCTCGCGTGCGGCCGGCACCGTCTCCAGCACGTCGGCGGTCGGCGACTTCGCCACCTTCATGCCGGCGAGCTGCGGCAGGAATTTCGACACCGGATCGCCCAGCAGCAGTCGGCCCTCCTCGACCAGCAACATAATCGCCACCGAGGTCATCGGCTTGGTCATGGACGCAATCGAGAAGACGGCGTCTGCCCACATCGGGGCGCGCGCGGCGGGGTCGCGAAACCCCATCCCTTCCAGGTAGGCGAGCTTGCCTCGGCGCGCGATGCCGACGACTGCACCTGGAATACGCTCCTCGGCGACCTCCCGCTCGAGCGCCTCGCGAATGCGCCCGAGACGCACCGGATCAAAGCCCACCGAGGCGGGCTCGACGCGCACGAGCGTGCCGGCCATGGGCGATTTCGATGTCATGGCGAATCCTCCTGATGGACGCAATGGACAGTTGGAAATAAGCCAAGATAGCCAAACGGCTGCTCGGTACAATCGCGCCCTATACGCGGCCTCCTGTGCGCACGTCCTCCTCGGGATTGGCGCCGATGCTGTGCACGGAGAGATCTGCGCCGCGCCGCTCCTCCTCGGGCGACAGGCGGAAGCCCATGAGAATGTCGATGAGCGTGTAGACGACATACCCCGCGAGCAGGCCGGCGGCAGCACCCATCAGGCTGCCGACGAGCTGCGAGGCGAAGCTGACGCCACCCATGCCGCCGAGGGCTTTGAGTCCGAAGATGCCGCACGCGACGCCGCCCCACAGGCCGCACAGCCCGTGCAGCGGCCACACGCCGAGCACATCGTCCAGCTGCCACTTGTTGGTGACGATCTGAAACACGCTGACGAAGATGCCGCCGGCCACGCCCCCGACGAGCAGCGATCCGAGAGGATGCATGACGTCAGAGCCGGCACAGACGGCGACGAGGCCCGCCAACGCGCCGTTGTGGGCGAAGCCCGGGTCGTTGTCGCCGATAACCGTCGCCGCCAGGATGCCTCCGCACATGGCCATGAGCGAGTTCATCGCCACGAGGCCCGACACGGCCTTCAGCGACTGCGCGCTCATCACGTTGAAGCCAAACCAGCCGATGCACAGCAACCAGGAACCCATCGCCAGCCAGGGAATCGAGGACGGCGGGATGCCGCCGGTCGTGCGTCCCTGCTGATAACGGCCGAGACGAGGTCCGAGCCGGTAGACAGCGGCGATGGCGGCCCAGCCGCCGAAAGCGTGCACGACGATGGAGCCGGCGAAGTCCTTGAACTCGGCGCCGAGCCGAGCTGCGAAGAAGTGCTCCTGCAGGCCGAAGTTCTTATTCCAGACGATGCCCTCGAACAGCGGATAGCAGAGCCCCACGAGCAGGGCAGTGGCCGCGCATTGTGGTCCGAAGCGTGCACGCTCGGCGATGCCGCCGGAGACAATGGCTGGAACCGCTGCGGCAAAGGTCACGAGGAAAAAGAATCGCACCAGCGTGAGACCCTGGCCATCGAAGCCGGGCGCCGCGCCGGAAAGCCCTTCCGCGCTCACGAAAAACGCTATGCCGTAGGCGATCGAGAAGCCCACCGCGAAATAAGCAATCGTGGAGATGGCAAAATCGACCAGGATTTTGCAGAGCGCATTCACCTGGTTCTTGTGGCGCACGGTTCCAACTTCGAGGAAGGCGAAACCGCCGTGCATGGCGAAGACGAGAACGGCCCCCATCAATAGAAAGAAAACGTCAGCGCCTGGCTGAGCCGGTTCCATGATTTCCCCCCTCCACGCGCATCCAAATCGAGCACATCGCCTCGACGATCGCCAAGGTGCCTGCTGTTTGAGCTGCTGGGTTCGTACACCGCAAATGCGTGGGAGGTCAAAAGCCTACGCTGACATTCTGACAAAATTCATATCAAAACCGCCTGCCGGACAGGCAAATCATTCATCTTGCCCGCGTGGACCCGAGAGGCTGCGCTCAGCGCACACGTCTCGGATTCATGTACAGGTCCGCTTCCTGCTTCTCGAGCTTGGGCGAGTACTTCCCAGCCAGCACGTCGCGCGACAGGCGCCGCATGTGCCGGCAGCAGTCGTGGTTGAAAATCAGCATGCCGCAGAACAGCTTGAGCACCATGAGCAGGCGCTGGTCGGCGTGCTCGCGCAGGATCCTGCCCTTCCACTTGCCGCCGATGGAGAAGACCTTGCCGTCGAGCGAGCCGATCGGTTGGTTGTGCTCGTTGTAGAGGGTGTAGTCGCCGGCGAGATTGATCAGCGCGCGCTTCAGCCGGTAAAATTTCGGGCGCCCGTCATCGATCAGGAAGAACGAGAAATTCTCCGGCAGCAACGGCCACTTGTTGGCTGACCGCTCCAGGTAGACCATCTGCTCATGGTCGCCGACGTTGATCGAGAAGGCGATCACGGGCAATCCGCGTGCGCCGAACGTGAGTTGCAGCGAGCGCCCGATCATCAGGTCCATAGTCGCGCGCCAATTGAGCTTTTCGCCGAAAAGCTTGAAAACCAGACGCTTGTCCATGCCGACGTTTTTGCGCCACAGGTCCTCTCTGTAGCCGAGCAGTCCGGTGCGCTCGCCGCCTTCGATGACCTCGGCGTAGATGTCCATGTCGGAGGTGAATTGCCGCGATTTGGCGCGGTTGCGGCTGTGCTTGTAGATGCCGAACTCGACTGAGTTCAGGTTCGTGATCCACACATCGACGACGAATTCCTGCCACTGGTTCTTGCCGGAGAATGCCCGTGCTGGCTTGCCTGTCCGTGTCGGCGATGGCGCCGTAGCGGCCGCGCGCTCGAGGATTTCCGTCTTCGCTTCGTGCGCAGCTTCAGCGGCCGCCGCGTCTGCCTCGACCTCGATCACCGATGTTCTGCTGCCATCCGCCATGCTGCGGCTCTCCCGAGGTTCGCAATCGCGCGAATCACTGGCGGCAAGCCTAGCAGCCCGCCGGCGACAGGGTCGCGTTCGTGGCGAGATTTGCTTTGGAAAACCGATGGATTTCGCGGAACCGGGGTTCGCTCACGGGTGTTCTCCGCCAAGGAGGATGACCCATGCTTACGTTCCGAGATCTGCGGCTGAGTTCCCTGGCGGGGCTCGCCCTTGCATTGTCGCTCTCGCCCGTTCTCGCTCAGTCCGGCGGCAGCAGCGCTGCCGGTGCTGCGACCGGCGCCTCGTCCGGCACGGGCGCGTCGGGAATGGATGCAGCAGGCTCCGGTAGCCGTGCCCTGCGCCAGCAGGGTACGGGTGGTCCGCGGGCTGGTACTCCTGGCACAGCGGCACCAAATCCTGCGCTAGGCCCCAACGCGGAACAGTCGGCGCCCTCCTCTCCGAGCACCGGCACGAGCCAGTCGACCTCCTCGGGCGCTGGAGGCGACCTCAATGCGCCGCAAAAAGGCCAGTCGGGCGCGAGCGCAACCAACCGCGGCGGCTCGTTGGACCAGGGACAACCGGACAGTGCACTCGACCGCTCGCAACCGGGGCAGCAGCGAGACAGTCTCACCACCGGCGGCTCTTCGCGACGAGAGGGCGCGGCCGGTCACGACATGCAGAGCTGCATGGAGGCTTGGGACGCCCACACCCACATGACCAAAGCCCAGTGGCGGCGCGTGTGCACAAATACGCTGAGCAACCGGCGCGGGCTATGAGATCGAGCCGCTGAGCCGCGGAGACCAATCAGGTTGACCGCACACCGAAGACCGCGCTGCCGACCCGCACGTGCGTCGCGCCGAATGCAATGGCCGTTTCGAAATCGGCGCTCATGCCCATGCTGAGGGCCTTGACGTTGAGCTCCTCCGCCAGCTTGGCCAGGAATGCGAAGTGTACGGCCGGCTCCTCGTCCAATGGCGGAATGCACATCAGCCCGGTGATCTCGAGCTTCAGCTCGTCTCGGCAGTAGGCGAGAAACGCGCGGGCCTCGCCAGGCTTCACACCGGCCTTTTGTGGCTCCTCGCCGGTGTTGACCTGGATGAACAGCTCGACCCGCCGCTTCTGTTTTGACATCTCGGCGGCGATGGCTTGAGCGATCTTCGGCCGGTCGATAGAGTGGATGGCGTCGAACAGCTCGATCGCTTCCTTTGCCTTGTTGGATTGCAGCGGCCCGATCAGATGCAGCTCCAGATCCGGGAAGCGCTGTCTGAGGGCGGGCCACTTGGCCTTGGCTTCCTGCACGCGGTTCTCGCCGAAGATGCGCTGGCCGGCCTCGACGACCGGAACGATGTCATCGGCCGCGAAGGTCTTGGAGACAGCGATTAGGTTCACGCTGTCGCTATCGCGGCCGCTGGAGCGCGCTGCAGCGGCGATGCGCCGCTCGACCTCGGCGAGGCGGGTATGCGGCAGACGGTTGTCCATTGCCTCGGGTGTGTCGCTACTCTTCGACATTTGCTGATGCGCTGCGGCGGGAAGCTGTTTTGTGTGACTGGGAGGCGCGCGCCGCTCTGCGCGCACCCATGGCGTCCAGCGGATCGCCACCCTCGTTGAGGATATCGATGAATGCACGATAAGCGTAGACGCGATTTCTGCGTCGCCCTGTGATCTCCTTCACGAGATTGAGCGCCTGTAGTTGCTCGAGGGCGGCGTTCACGGTCGGCTTGGTAAGGCCGGTGTTCTTGACCGCCATGGGTGCGGAGATGAACGGTTTGGTCTGCATCGCCTCATGAACGCGCAGCGCCGACGATGCGCGCTCTGCCTTCTCGCTGATGAGCTCGCGATGGTTGCGGATCAGCGTGTGTATGCGCGTTGCCGAATCGAAAGCCTGATTGGCAGTCTCGGCTACGCCCTCGAGGAAGAATTCGAGCCAGGCTTCCCAGGCTCCGTTCTCGCGAACCTCCTGCAGCAGGCGATAGTAATCCGCGCGGTGCGCCTTGAGGTAAAGGCTGAGGTAGAGCAGCGGTTGTCGCAGGACGCCGTGGGAGCAGAGATAGAGGGTTATCAGCAGACGGCCCAGCCGGCCGTTGCCGTCGAGAAAGGGGTGAATGGTTTCGAATTGAACATGCAGAAGGCCGGCCTTGATCAAGTGCGGAAGCGCGGACGCCTCCTCGTGAATGTACTTTTCGAGGTTGTCCAGGCTGGCTGTCATTTCATTGGGCGGAGGTGGAACGAATAGCGCGTTGCCAGGCCGCGTACCCCCGATCCAGTTTTGTGATTTGCGGAAGTGGCCGGGGTCTTTGCTTTGACCGCGTCCGCTGCGCAGCAGCCGCGCATGCATATCTCTGATGAGCCGCAGCGACAGCGGCAGGCTGGACAGTCGGTCGAGCCCATACATCATGGCATCGACGTAGTTCGACACCTCCCGAAGGTCGTCGATGGGCTTGCCCTGCTGTGCTTCCGCCTCGAAGCGAAGCAGGTCCGAGAGCGTGGATTGTGTGCCTTCGATCTGCGATGAAAGCACAGCCTCTTTGCGGACGTACATGTAGAGAAAGAGCTGCTTGTCAGGCAGCAGCACCGTAACACCGTCCAGCCGGCCGAGGGCCTGATCGGCCGCGCTCAACTTGGCCAGCAGGCCATCGATGCAAATCGGCGGGATGGGAGGTAGCGGCGGGGGAATATATGCGCGCACGCGTTCGCCTGCGTGCGCAGTCTCGACGTACCGGCCGATGCGCGATGCGGGTCGCTGCATGGGTTCCTCGCTAGAGCAGGATCGTTTCAGATGGAATCGCATTCGCGATTCATCTGGAGCGTAAATCCTGCTCTACACCTAACATTTAGAGTGCGATTCACGCCTCACTGGAAGCGGCAGTGCTTCCATGTGAACCGATCGCGCTCTAGTAACGGGTGCATTACTATCGGGGTTCGTTAGTAAAGTAAATCGGCATATTCTTTACTAACGCAACGGGCTGGTAATGGGAGCTTTACCAGCCGCTGCGGCTTGACCGGCACCCTGCATTGAGGCTGATTACGCCGCGCTGGAAGCGCCCGCCCGGCGCGATACCGACCCACCAATCGAGAGCCCCTAGACAATGGCCACCGAACGCTACGACGCGCCTGTCCGAGAAAAGCACTGGCAAGC
Source organism: uncultured Alphaproteobacteria bacterium (assembly GCA_963806735.1). Taxonomy (GTDB): domain Bacteria; phylum Pseudomonadota; class Alphaproteobacteria; order Rhizobiales; family Hyphomicrobiaceae; genus CADEFX01. The sequence continues at coordinate 173,872 of CAWEBE010000062.1, forward strand.
CGTCTGGGACGAGCGCGGCATCTACGCCGCCCGTAACGACAGCAAGAAGCCAAAGTCCTACGTACTCGAAATGTTCCCCTACCCCTCGGGACGCATCCACGTCGGCCACTCACGCAACTACACCATGGGCGACGTGCTGGCCCGCTACAAGCGCGCCAAGGGGTTCAACGTACTGCATCCGATGGGCTGGGACGCCTTCGGCATGCCGGCCGAGAACGCCGCCATGGAACGCAAGATTCATCCAGCCACCTGGACCTACGACAACATCGCCACGATGAAGGGCCAGCTCAAAAGCATGGGCCTGGCGCTCGATTGGGCGCGCGAGTTCGCGACCTGCGATCCGTCCTATTATCACCAGCAGCAGAGGCTGTTCCTGGACTTCTTCAAGAAGCGCCTGGCCTACCGTGGCGTCGGCAAGGTGAACTGGGACCCCGTGGACCAGACCGTGCTCGCCAACGAGCAGGTGATCGAGGGGCGCGGCTGGCGCTCGGGCGCCCTCGTCGAGCAGCGCGAGATGCCGGTCTGGTATTTCCGCATCACGAAGTACGCCGACGACTTGCTCGAGGCCCTGGGCGCGCTCGACCGCTGGCCGGAGAAGGTGCGGTTGATGCAGTCGAAGTGGATCGGCCGCTCCGAGGGCCTGATGATGCGCTATGCGCTGTCCGGCAAGGCGCTCCCCAAGGCCAAGAAGTTTGCGGAGTTGGAGGTCTTCACGACGCGCGCCGACACCATTTTCGGCGGCAGCTTCTGTGCGCTCTCGCCCAACCATGCCTTGTCGCTGGAGCTGGCTAAGAAGAACGACGCGCTCGCCTCCTTTATCGAGGAGTGCAACCGCGTCGGCACGTCCGAGGAAGAGTTGGCGAAAGTAGACAAGAAGGGGCTCGACACCGGGCTCATCGCCACTCATCCGCTGATCCCGGGCGTGGAGCTGAAGGTCTTCGTCGCCAATTTCGTGCTGATGGGCTACGGCACCGGCGCCATCTTCGGCTGCCCGGCACACGACCAGCGCGACTTCGACTTTGCCACCAAGTACGGACTGCCGATCATGCCGGTTGTCATTCCGGAGGACGCCGATCCGCGCACGTATAGGCTGGCGGGCGAGGCCTATGATGGCCCGGGCCGCATCGCCAATTCGCAGTTTCTGGACGGCATGAGCGTGGAGGAGGCCAAGAAGGAGGTTGCCCGCCGCATGGTCGAGATCGGCAAGGGCGACCCGCGTATCATGTACCGCTTGCGCGATTGGGGCATCTCGCGCCAGCGCTACTGGGGCTGTCCCATCCCGGTCATTCACTGCGAGGACTGCGGGATCGTGCCGGTGCCTGACGGCGACCTGCCGGTCAAGCTGCCCGAGGATGTCACCTTCGATATGCCCGGCAATCCGCTCGGGCGCCACCCGACCTGGAAGCACGTCAAGTGTCCGGCATGTGGGCGAGACGCCACACGTGAAACAGACACCATGGACACGTTCGTCGACAGCTCCTGGTACTTCGCCCGCTTCTGCTCGCCGAACTCGGACGTGCCCGTCGATGCCAAGGCGGCCAAGTATTGGCTGCCGGTCGACCAGTACATCGGCGGCGTCGAGCACGCGATCCTGCATCTGCTCTATTCGCGCTTCTTCACGCGCGCTATGACTGCGACAAAGCACCTGAAGCTCAAGGAGCCGTTCGCGGGCCTGTTCACGCAGGGGATGGTCGTGCACGAGACCTACCGCTCGCGCAATGGTCAGTGGCTGCTGCCGAACGAGGTGCGAGTTGAAGGTGAGGGCGAAAGCCGCAAGGCCTTCGAGATCGCCACCGGCGCGCAGGTCGAGATCGGCTCGATCGAGAAAATGTCGAAGTCGAGGAAGAACACGGTCGACCTCGACGACTTCGTCAATCAGTACGGCGCTGATACCGCGCGCTGGTTCGTGCTATCGGACAGCCCGCCCGAGCGCGACGTCATCTACACCGACGTCGGCGTGCAGGGCGCGCGTCGCTTCGTGCAGCGCGTCTGGCGCATGCTCGAGGAGTGCACCGATCGGGCGCCACCGGCCGGCACGGCGAAGCCGAAGCGGTTCGGACCGGAAGCCGAGGTCTTGCGCCGCGCCGCCCACCGGACGCTCGACAAGGTCGGCGCCAATATCGAGGGGCTGCGGTTCAACGTGGCCGTTGCCCAGGTTTACGAGTTCGCCAGCGCCCTGCAATCGGCCTTGGGCAAGACTGGCGAGGGCCTCGATTGGGCGCTGCGGGAGGCCGCCGAGCTGCTGGTTCAGATGTTCGGCCCGATGATGCCGCATTTGGCTGAAGAATGCTGGGCGCGGCTCGGATACAACACTCTGCTCGCAGAACAGCCGTGGCCGAAGACCGAGCCGGGCTTGCTCGTTGACGATACGGTGACCATTGCCGTACAGGTGAATGGCAAGCGCCGCGATGAATTGACGGTGGCCCGCTCCGCCGACAAGGGGGAGATCGAGGCTGCCGCGTTGAAGTTGGAGGCCGTGGTACGGGCACTCGACGGCCGCCCGGTCAAGACCGTTATCGTGGTGCCGCAGAGGATCGTGAATGTCGTCGTCTGAGGCGCATGAGTTCGGCGTCGCGGTAGCCAAGCAGCCTTGGCTGCGGGTGACGCTGTGCACTTTGCTGCTGGGTGCTGCGCTGGCCGCATGTGGCAGCGAGGCGGGCTTCCGTCCACTCTACGCACCATCCGCATCTGGCATCGGTCTGGACCAGACTATGGCGCAGATACAGATTGCGCCTGTCCCGAGCCGGGTCGGCCAACGTATCCGTAATGAGCTGATCTTCCAGCATACGGGCGGCGGAGTACCGCCCCCGCCTCTGTACACCTTGGAGATCGCCATCACCGAGTCCGTGACCTCGACGCTGGTGCAGACAAACGGTGAGGCGCTGAGCCAGATCTACAACCTCAACGCCAGCTTCCGTCTGGTTTCGATCAAGGACAAGAGAGTTGTGCTCACGGGCAATAGCCACGCACGAGCAGGCTTCGAGCGCTTTTCGTCGATCTACTCGAATGTCCGCGCGCGCGAGGACGCGGAGAACCGGGCTGCCAAGACGCTCGCCGAGGAGTTGAAGGGCCGGGTGGCGGCTCATCTGTCGGGCGGCAGGGCCTGAGCGCGTCGCGGTTTGCAAAGGCCGCAGCCCTCATAACGCGTCTGCACCATGGTCGCCATCAAGGCCCAATCCGCGGACAGCTTTCTCACTTCGCCTGATCCGCGCCTGAGCGCCATCTTATTTTTTGGAACGGATGTCGGTCTTGTCGCCGAGCGTGCCAGGCTACTCGCGCGTCTGCTTTCCGAGCGCGATACGCCAGCCGGCGAGATCATTCGCCTGGATGAGGCGGATCTCGACCGCGACCCAGACCGGCTGGCTGTCGAGCTGCAGACGATGCCTATGTTCGGCGGACGCAAGATCGTTCGGGTCGCAGCCGGCAGGCGCGTCAATGCCGCCGCGCTGAAACCCCTGCTCGAGGCCGGGACGCTGGCGGGCTCGCTCATTGTCGAGGCCGGCAACATGCGCCCCGACGATGCCCTGCGTGCTTTGTTCGAGAAATCAGCCGTTGCCGCCGCCATCGGCTGCTACGCGGACGAGACACGCGACCTTGCCGGAGTGATCCAGGAGGTCCTGCAGAACGCTGGGCTTACCATTACGCCGGAGGCTCAGCAGCAACTATCGTCGCGGCTTGGCGCGGATCGCGCCCTGTCGCGCAGCGAGATCGACAAGCTCGCGCTGTATGCAGCCGGCAAGGACGTGATCGATGTCGAGGACGTGGAGGCCATCGTCGGCGACGCTGCAGAGCTCGCCCTGGACCGCCTCATCAATGCTGCCGCTCTCGGACGCGCCGACTTGGCATTGGCTGAATGCGATCGTGTCTTTGCTGCGGGCGAAAGTCCGCAAGCCGTGATCGCCGCCGTCCAGCGGCATTTTCTGCGGCTGCATCGCACGCGGGTTGCGATCGAAAGTGGTCGAGACCTCCAGGACGTCCTGCGCCAGATGCGTCCGCCGCTGCACTTCCGCCAGCGGCAGGCGTTCGAAGGCCAGTGCCGGCGGTGGACCGCGGCGAAGCTCGAGGTCGCGCTAGCGGCAATCGCATCAGCGGCAAAAGCAGCGCGCCTCAACTCAGCGCTCGAGGCTGTTCTTGCCGAGCGCCTCGTTCTCGATCTGGCGGCCCTTCCGGGACCGGAAAGTGGCGGCCGGCCACGCGCGTAGTCACAGGAGTTTCTTGCGCATTGCTTGGTTGCATTGGCCACGCGGACTATAGTGCGTCGGGCGGCGACTAGAGCGCGATCGCCTCACATGGAAGCCCTGCCGCTTCCATGTGAGGCGTGAATCGCCCTCTAAACTTGGAAGAGTAGAGCAGGATTCACGCTTCGGCCGAGACGCCCCTCGATTGGAAAAGTGATTCAATCCGAAGCGATCCTGCTCTAGAGCGGGGGACCGAAATGCCCGAAATCATCCATGACGTGGTCGGCATCGGCAATGCGATTGTCGACATTATCGGTCGTTGCAAAGAGGATTTCCTGGCGCGCCACGGGGCGCCGAAGGGACGCATGCGCCTGGTCGATGCCGACACCGTGACGAAGCTGTACGAAGATATGGGGCCGGGCATCGAGATTTCCGGTGGCTCGGTCGCGAACACAATGGTCGGCATCGCCTCGTTCGGTGGCAAGGCGGCGTTCATCGGCAAGGTTGCTGACGACGAGTTCGGTCGCATCTTCGCGCACGACATTCGCGCGGCGGGTGTGGTTTTCAATACCAAGGCCGCGCAAGGCAAGACGCCGACGGCACGCTCGCTGATCCTGGTGACGCCGGACGGCGAGCGCACCATGAACACCTTCCTCGGAGTGAGCCCCGAGCTTGCACGCAGTGAGGTCGACGCCGACCTCATTGCCTCGGCGCGCATCGTCTATCTGGAAGGCTACCTGTTCGACCGCCCCGAGGCTAAGGCGGCATTTCGCCAGGCAGCCGACATCGCCGAGAAGTCCGGGCGGCAAGTGGCACTGACGCTCTCGGATCCTTTTTGCGTCGATCGGCACCGCAGCGAATTCCTGGAGCTGATCCGCTCACGCGTTGACATCCTGTTCGCCAACGAGGCCGAGATCACGTCACTTTATCAGACAGAGTCGTTCGAGGACGCGGCTCGGCTGGCGCGCAATGTCACCAAGCTGGCCGTGCTGACGCGTAGCGCCAAAGGATCGGTCATCTTCTCCGGCCACAAGGCGACGACCATCGCCGCGGACCGCGTCAAAAACGTCGTCGACACGACCGGCGCCGGCGATCTCTTCGCGGCCGGTTTTCTCTACGGCCTCTCGCTGGGCAAGTCGATCGAGACGTGCGGTCGGCTCGGCAGTCTGGCGGCCGCCGAGATCATCAGCCACATCGGCGCGCGGCCCGAAACAGCGCTGGCCAAGCTCGCCGCCGCACGCGGGCTGTAACGCTCGCTGTCGTCACAATTTACGCAGCGCGACGCTCTCGACGCGGTGGTCCGCCTCCTTTTTCAGGATCAAACGCGCCCTCTGTCGCGTCGGCAGGATGTTCTCGTCGAGATTGATGCGGTTGATGCTGTTCCAGATCTCCAGCGCCTTCGCCAACGCCTCCTCATCCGTCAGCGTCGCGTAACGATGGAAGTAGGCGGCAGGATCGCGGAACGCCGTGTGGCGCAGGCGCATGAACCGCGTGACGTACCAGTGCTCGATCACGTTCGGGTCCGCATCCATGTAGATGGAGAAATCGAAGAAATCGGAGACGAACGGGATGGCCTCGCCGCCCTTCGGCATGCGCGCCGGCTGCAGGACATTGAGCCCCTCGACGATCAGAATGTCGGGCCGGTCGATGACGATCTGTTGTCCTGGCAGGATGTCATAGTGGAAGTGCGAGTAGACCGGCGCCGAAACGTTGGTCTTTCCCGATTTCACGTCGCCGAGGAAGTTCAAGAGCCGCGCCGTGTCGAAACTCTCGGGGAAGCCCTTGCGGTGCATGATGCCGCGCAGCTCGAGCTCGCGGTTCGGCCACAGAAAGCCGTCGGTCGTGATGAGATCGACGCGCGGGTGGTCCGTCCAGCGCGCCAGCAGCGCCCTCAGCACGCGCGCCATGGTGCTCTTGCCGACTGCCACCGAGCCGCCGACACCGATGATGAAGGGCGCCTTGCCGTCTCGCCGTCCGAGGAACTTGGATGTGACCGCGTGCAGCTCCTGCGAGCCGGCCACGTACAGATTGAGCAGGCGAGATAGCGGCAGATAGATTTGCTCGACTTCCGAGATCGACAACTCTTCGATCAGGCCCGAGAGCGATGCCAAGTCGCGCGCCACCAGCGTCATCGGTGTATCGGCCCTGAGCCGCGCCCACTCCGCGCGGGTGAAGATGCGGTAGGGCGAATACTGGATGTTGCTGCGGCTGCTGCCGGGCAGGCCCTGCGGATCGGGTGCATCGCGCATACATCAGTCTCCCTTGGTGGCCCGCCGCGCTTTCTCGTCAAGGCCGGAGACGCCCATGCGCTGCTCCAGCACCTGCAGGACCTGCTCGAGCGCGATGCCTCGGCTCTCCAGCAGCACCATGAGATGATAGATCAGGTCGGCTGCCTCGGCCTTCAATGCCGCGTCGTCCTGGCCGACCCCGGCAATAACAGTCTCGATGGCCTCCTCGCCGAGCTTCCTGGCACAGCGTTCGGGCCCCGCGTCCAGAAGCTGGCGCGTATAGGATTTGGCGGCGTCCTGCGCCCGGCGTGTCCGGATGGTGGCGGCCAGCCGTTCGAGAGTTGTATCAGGCATTCCACGCATCCCTGGTCCGCCCGCGCATCGGGAGGGCGCGGTATCCAGCCCTTCCCGGTTGGCGCCGTCAAGTCGCGGAACTGGCCTTGCTTGACATCGAACGACAAAGGCCCCGCTGCCTTTCGGCGGCGAGGCCTCCTCGTAACCTTATGCCCCGACGCTGGCTCAGCCGGGCGCTCCACCGAGCCGCATGCGGATGTAGTCGAGCTGGTCGTAGTTGCCGTACTTGATCATCAGCACGCCGCTCTCGCCCGAGCCGCGCTTGATCTCGACCTTGAGGCCGAGCACGTCGGCAAGCTCCTTCTCGAAGGCGCGTGTATCGGGGTCCTTCTCGCGTGGCTTGCGCTCCTCGGAGCGGGTCACCCCGCCTGACTGCACCATCGCCTCGACCTCGCGCACATTGAGGTCGTCGCGGACGATACGCTGGGCAAGCAGCTCCGCATCCTCGCGGCCGACGAGTGCGCGGGCGTGCCCGGCAGTAATATTCCCTTCTTCAACGAGACTGCGCACCCTCTCGGGCAGCTTGAGGAGGCGCAAGGTATTGGCGACATGGCTGCGGCTCTTGCCGATCACCTCCGCCAGCGCTTCCTGCGTATAGCTGTAGCGCTCGATCAGCTCGTTATAGCCGGTCGCCTCTTCGATCGCGTTGAGGTCGGAGCGCTGCACGTTCTCGATGATGGCGAGCTCGAGCACTTCCTGATCGACGAGCTCGCGCACGATCACCGGCACGCGGTGCAGGCCGGCCTTCTGTGCTGCACGCCAGCGGCGCTCACCGGCGACGATCTCGTAGCCCGTTCCGCTGCTCTCCGGCCGCACCAGGATCGGCTGTACGAGCCCCTTCTGCCGGATGGATTCCGTCAATTCCGCCAACTCGTCCTCGCGGAAATCCTTGCGCGGATTGAGCCGGCCAGCACGGATCTGGTCGATGCCGACGATCCGCTGCTCGCCTTCGGGCGGCAGGCGTGGCTGCGTCGGTGTCGGCTCCCCGATCAAGGATGCGAGGCCGCGGCCCAGCCGGCTCTTCTGCACAGGCGCCACCATATCAGCCTCTCTCCTTCAGTTGCCTGTCGCGACGGGCATTCTCATCCATCTGTCCCCACACGGGGACAGAGTTGCCCGCTGCACGTTTGTGTTTCAGCGCATCACGCCGCCCTGTAGAGGCGTTCGCGGTCGATGATCTCGCGCGCCAGTCCGACATAGGCCTGGCTACCCGTGCTGTCGTAGTCATAGAGCAGGATCGGCATGCCGTGCGAAGGCGCCTCCGCTACCTTTACGTTGCGCGGAATGGCGGTGGCGTAGACCTTGGCGCCGAAGAATTGGCGCACTTCCTCGGCCACTTCCCGCGACAGCGCCGTGCGGGCATCGTGCATGGTCAAGACTACGCCCTGGATGTCGAGCCCTGGGTTGAGCGTCGCTTTGATCTGGTCGATGGAGTCCTTGAGCTGCGAGATGCCTTCCAGGGCGAAGAACTCGCATTGCACGGGGACGAGAACGGCATTGGCGGCGACCATTGCGTTGAGCGTCAACAGGTTGAGCGAAGGCGGGCAATCGATGAGGACGTAGCTGATGCCCGGATCGTTCGGGCGAGTACGCAATTCCGCACTGAGCGCCATCACCGCATCGCGTAGGCGAAACGGGCGGTTCTGCTCGCTCATCAGGTCGCTTTCCAGGCCCACCAAGTCGGAGTTGGCCGGGACGATCGAAAGCCCCGGCACTGCCGTTGCCAGGCGCGCGCCCAACAGGCTCGCCTTCCCGGTCAGCACGTCGAATGTCGTGAGTGGCCGTGCCTCGGGCGCAATTCCCACGCCCGTGGAGGCGTTGCCCTGCGGATCGAGGTCGATGATCAGCACCTGCTCGCCGATTGCGGCCAGCGCCGTGCCGAGATTGATGGCGGTAGTGGTCTTCCCCACGCCGCCTTTCTGATTGGCGACAGCCAAAGTGCGAGGCATTAGCGTCACGGCGTTACGTCCTCCGTTTTGGCTCTGAGCGCGCGCACCTGAACAATCCTTCCTGCACTGTCGGTGAGACTAGGCACGCACGAGCTCTCGAAAATCCATCGACGCCGCGCGGCCTCGAGCTCAACGTCAACCTCGCGACCCTTTGGGAAGAGGGCCTGAGTATCACGCGAGAACAGTGGCGCAGAAAGCTCGAAGAGACGATCGAGTGGCGCGAGCGCGCGCGCTGAAATCACATCGACAGCGGCAATTCTAGCTTGAGTCGAGAGTGTTTCAATTCTGGCGTTGCTGATGTCCACAGCGATCCCTGTCTGTCGTGCGACCTCTCGGAGGAAGGCACACTTCCTGGTGTCGCTTTCGACGAGCCCCACCTCACAGTGATTCGTCTCGGCCAGCAACACGGCGACGACCAGGCCTGGAAAGCCTGCCCCGCTGCCGAGGTCGATCCACGTGCGTGCATCCGAACGCGCCACGCCGAGGAGTTGGGCGCTGTCGGCGAAGTGCCGGTGCCAGACGTGCGCCAGCGTGCTCGGCGCGACGAGGTTGATCGTCTTCTGCCACTGTTCGAGAAGCCGCGCATAGAGTTCCAGCCGGTCCATCGTTTCACGTGAAACCCCAAAGGCTTCGCGAAATTCGTTCGGACTTTAAATCGGCGGCAATAGGCGTCCACCCTGTGCGCCGGCACTCATGCGGTGCCGCGCCGTGGCGCCTTTTTGATGTGGGCGAGAAGCAGCATCAGCGCGGCCGGCGTGATACCGTCGATGCGAGCCGCTTGCGCGACCGTTGCTGGGCGATGCCGCATGAGTTTCTGCTGAGCCTCGCTCGAGAGCCCGGCGATGCCGGTAAAGTCGAGATCGGCGGGAACCAGCACGCCCTCATCCTTGCGCAGCGCGGAGACGTCTGCATCCTGCCGTTCGACATAAGCCGCATACCGCGCGTCGACTTCGAGTTGCGAGCGAATGGCCGGCGCGATGCCACCAAGCTCTGGCCAGATGGGTGCGAGACGATCGAGGTCTATGCCCGGAAAGGACAAGAGCTCGAAGGCGGAGCGCCGGCGGCCATCTCGGTTGATCTCGATGCCGCTGCGGGCCGCCTCGGTCGGCGTCAGAGACAGACCCTCTAGTGTGCGCCGGCCCCTTTCCAGGGCTGTGGATTTAGCCGCGTAGGCGCCTTGCCTCGCAGAGCCAACGCAGCCGACAGCAAGTCCCAGCGGCGTCAGGCGCTGATCCGCATTGTCGGCCCGCAGGCGCAGGCGGTACTCGGCTCGCGAGGTGAACATGCGGTAGGGCTCGGACACCCCGCGAGTCACCAGGTCGTCGATCATGACCCCCAGATAGGCGTCAGCCCGCGATACGATGATCCCGTCTCGCGCGCCCGCGGCCCTGTGCGCGGCGTTGATGCCGGCCAGGATGCCCTGGGCGCCAGCCTCCTCGTAGCCCGTGGTGCCGTTGATCTGGCCAGCCAGGAACAGCCGTGGCAGCCGCTTGACCTCCAGTGTCGGGCCCAACTCGCGCGGATCGACATAGTCGTACTCGATGGCGTAGCCGGGCCGCTTGATCCGCACATTTCTGAGCCCCGGAAGCGTCCGAAGAAACGCCTCCTGGATTTCGGCAGGCAGGGAGGTCGAAAGGCCATTTGGATAGACCGTATCGTCGTCCAGGCCTTCCGGTTCCAGGAAGATCTGGTGCGAGGACCGGTCGGTGAAACGAACCACCTTGTCCTCGATGGAGGGGCAGTAGCGCGGTCCGATGCTTTTGATCTCGCCCGAATACATGGCTGATCGACCGAGATTGGCCTTGATGATGGCGTGGGTGGCGCCGTTGGTATGGGTGATCCCGCAGGCGATCTGCCGGTTGGTGATGGTCTCGGTCAGGAACGAGAACGGCACCGGCCGGTCGTCCCCCGGCTGCATTTCCAGCTCGCTCCACGCGATCGAAGCGCCATCCAGACGCGCAGGAGTGCCCGTCTTGAGGCGGCCCATGCGCAGACCGAGGCCATAAAGCCGCTCGGCCAGGGCCACGGCAGGCTTCTCGCCCATGCGTCCTGCCGGCGTCTTTGTGTCGCCTATGTGGATCAGGCCGCGCAGGAACGTGCCCGTTGTTATGACGACGGCTCCAGCCTGGATCTCCCGGCCCGCGACGATAATTCCGCCGACAGCCCCGCCTTCGGCGAGCAGGTCTTCGGCTTGGCCCTCGATGACCTCGAGATTGGCGGTGTCGCGGATGGCAGCCTGCATGGCCTGCCGATACAACTTTCGGTCGGCTTGAGCGCGAGGGCCCTGAACCGCAGGCCCCTTGGAGCGGTTCAGCAGCCGGAACTGAATGCCGGCGGCATCGGTCACTCGCCCCATCAGACCGTCCAGGGCGTCGATTTCGCGGACGAGATGGCCTTTCCCGAGCCCTCCGATGGCGGGGTTGCAGGACATCTCGCCGATTGTAGCAAAGGAGTGAGTGACCAGCGCCGTGCGCGCGCCCATGCGCGCGGCCGCTGCCGCGGCCTCGCAGCCCGCGTGACCGCCGCCTACCACCACGACATCGAAGGTCGATTTAGCCATGGGCGGGCTTATAGCGCGCTTCCAGACCGGCATAAACCGGCCGATGCCGCCGAATTCATGAGTCTTAACAAGGGTTTCACGTGAAACGCTCCGTTAACGGCCGTGCGGAACATGGAGCGGAGGTCAGTTCAGGGTCTCGAATAGCCGCTTCTGGAGGGTCATCCGTGGCACCAATGAGGGGATGTAGAGGTGCTCCTCCAGCGTATGCGCGCCGTTGCCATCCACGCCGAGCCCATCGAGCGTCGGAATCAGGTGGGCCGTGAAATTTGCGTCGCTTCCACCGCCGGCGTGGACGTCTGGGAGCTCGAACCCGATCTCCTTGGCGAGTGCTCGCGCGTGCACCAGCACCCGATCGATGCCTGCATTCTTTTCGAAGGGTGGCCGGTTGATGCTTCCGCTGATCTCGAGCCGCACATCTGCATTGTAGGGGCGGAGCGCCCGCAGGTGCGCATCCAGAGCCTCGGCGTCGGCCATGGTGCGGATGCGCATGTCGATCGACGCCGTGCAGTGCTCGGGAACTGTATTGGCGGCGGTTCCTCCCGAGATGAGTCCGACGTTGAACGACAGCCCGCGCTTGTAGTCGGTCAAGGCCTCGATATCGACCACCTGGCGAGCGAGCTCCAGGATCGCGCTGCGTCCATCCTGATGGCGAGCCCCGGAATGCGCAGGGCGCCCCCGTGTGCTCATCACGTAGCGCGCAACGCCGCGACGCGAGCTCACGACCTTGCCACCGTCGCGCGCCGGCTCGGTGACCAGCACATACTTTGCGTTTGCGGCTTCCGCTTCGATCAGCGCCCGTGAGGTACCGCTACCGATCTCCTCGTCACTCGAGTAGACGAAACGGACGGGCAGCGGTGTTGGCTTGCCGTTTGCGGCGATGGCGCGATAGGCGGCGAATGCCAGGTAGGCGCCGCCTTTCATATCGTAGATGCCTGGACCGTAGGCACGATTGCCCTCGACGCGAAAGGGCAGATGGTTCGCTAGCGTGCCCTTGGGATGCACCGTATCTAGGTGGCAAAGGACGAGGACGCCAGGCTCGCCGTTGTCCCAGCCGCAGGCAATGCGCAGATGATCGCCGCAGCCGCTTGTTCCAGGAATGCGTGTGACCTTGGCTCCGACGGTCGAGAATTGCCCGGCCACCAGCGTCATGAGACGATTGACGCCGTCCACGTCAGCCGTTTGGCTCTCGATTTCCACCCAATCGCGAATGCCATCCAGGATATCGGCAGCGCTAGCCATCAGTCAGGTTCCCTTCGGCATGGCCTGCGCGCGCTGGCGCGCGGCCGCAAGTTGCGACTCGCGAATGGTGATGAACAGTGTCGCGCCAATGATCAATGCAGCGCCGATCCATGTGGTCAGCAGAGGGATCTCGCCGAAGAACAGAAAGCCCCAGCCAGCCATCCAGACCAGTCTGACATAGTCGGCGGGCATGATCAGGCTGGCTTCGGCGATCCGCATGGCATGGATGTAGCAGTAGTTGCCTACTGCGGCGACTGCCCCCATGCCCATGAGAATGAGCCATGCCTGTGCGTCCGGCCACTTCCATATCGGCAACGCCATAATCAAAGCGAACGGCGCAATGAGCAGCGGCTGATAGAACGAGATGGTCAACGTGCTGTCGTACCTGATGAGCTGCTTGGCAAGGAGTAGGGACACGGCCCACAACGCGCTCGAGCCGACAGCTGCGATCGCCGGCAGGCTCCACAGCATGTCCGTACCGGGCCGCAGGACAATCGACGCGCCCAGAAATCCGATCGCGACCGCGCTCCAGCGGCGGATCCCTACGGCCTCGCCGAACCACAGGACTGCGCCGAGCGTCACAAACAAGCCGGTGGTGAAGCTGAGGGTCCCGGCCTCGGCCAGCGGCATGTTGGCGAGGGCGTAGTACCAAGTCGTCATGGAGCAGAAGCCGACGAAGCCGCGCCAAGCCTGCAGTCCGGGGCGCTTTGTGTGCCACGCTGCAGCAGCCGAGCGCAATACGATCGGCAGCGTAAATAGGATCGTGAACGTGGTGCGGATGAAAACGATCTCTGACGCTGCCAGTGTAGGGCTGACATACCGCACGCCGATGTGCATCAGGGATGAGCATAGGCCTGCGAGGATCATGACGAGGATCGCCAGGATGACACCGCGGCGGTCGAGGTCTGAGGCGCCCACCGTTTCGCGGGATTGCAGTGTGCTCAAAAGGGCGTCCTTCCCTCGGTGCACGGCATAGCGGCTCGCGCGGCCGATGACCAGACGGGAGCGTGCGCGCTACGCGCATGGGCGCCATTCCACAAACAAAAACGCCGCCGCTGAATTCAGCGGCGGCGTTCTTAAATCTCACTCGCAAGAGAAGATGTTCTCGATTGACGTCCCTC
>CAWEBE010000062.1:195000-385427 GCA_963806735.1 uncultured Alphaproteobacteria bacterium
GGTTGGCGTCGGGTTTTGGTGTGCGTTTTCACCCCTTGCTCAATACGCGCAAGATGCACACGGGCATCGATTGGGCTGCCGCATCGGGCACGCCTGTGCTTGCTTCCGGCACCGGTGTAATCGAGGAGATCGGGCCGAAGGGCCAATATGGCAACTACATCCGTATTCGCCATGCCAACGGCTATCAGACTGCGTACGGCCACATGAGCCGCTTCGCTCCCGGCGTTAAGGAAGGAACCAAGGTGCGGCAGGGCCAGGTCATCGGTTTTGTCGGCAACACGGGGTTCTCGACGGGTCCCCATCTGCACTACGAGGTCCTCGTCAACAGCCGTTTTGTGGACCCGCTGTCGATCCAGGTGCCGCAAGAGCGCAAGCTTACCGGCAGGCAGCTCAATGACTTCCAGAAGGAGCGGTCCCGCCTCGACGACCTGATGCGCCGACCGCCGGTGCGCGTCGCGCAAGTGGACAGCCGATAGCGACCGTTTCGGGATGCCTCGTATGCAGCAGCAAGGTTGCACGTCGCGCTGCTGATCGCGGTGATATGCTTGCTGTCCAGCCTGGCGACCAATCACCGACCCATCGTGCGGCCAGTTGCCCGAGAGGAGAGACATGCCTGAGTTGAGGTCGAGCTACATTGGCGAGCTTCGCATTGAGGTGACAGGCTCCTACATGCTGGGAGGCTCCCCCTTGGGGCTGCGCCGCCTCGATCGCTTGGACAAGGGCCATTTCCGTGGTCCCCGCATTGGGGCCGAGATCGTGCCCGGCGGAGTGGACTGCCTTTTGGGCGGGACGGACGGGGCGCTGCGACCGGATGTTCGCCTGCTGCTTCAGCTCGACGATGGCTGTCCGCTGCTAACCGTTTATCGCGGCGTGCGCCATGGGCCGCCGGAAATCATGCAGCGGATCGCCAAGGGCGAGGCGGTTCCCCACGAAAGCTATTACCTGCGAACGTCATTGAGCTTCGAGACGGCTTCGCAGCGTTATGATTGGCTCAACCGTATCGTTGCAGTGGGTGTGGGCCGCCGCGAGCCGGGCGCGGCAGTGTATGACGTCTTCGAGATCCTGTAGGGCCTCGGGAGTGAGACGGGTTGCCCGCCAGGCGAGCGCGCGGGCGCCGGGTGAAGAGGCACGGCCCGTATGGATGCGAATGGCCAAGACGACAAGCCGCGACTGGAGCTGTCCGTTGTTCGTCGTCTCCTGCTTCTCGCGGTGGTGGTCGTCAGCTCTGCCACCTACATTGCTGCCACGTTTACTGCGACCGCGATCCTGCCGCAGATGCAAGGTGCGGTCGCCGCGACCCAGGACGAGATATCCTGGACGGTAACCTTCAACATCCTGGCCACTGCCATCGTCACGCCGATGAGCGGCTGGCTCGTGACGCGATTTGGCTCTCGCTCGGTGCTGCTTTGGAGCCAAATCGGGTTTTGTCTGGCTACGTTCCTATGCGGAGCCGCCCAATCGCTCGAGGAGCTGGTGCTTTGGCGCATGCTGCAAGGCGCGCTCGGAGCGCCCCTGATACCCTTGGGGCAGACAATTCTGTTTGACGTGTTTCCGCGCCGTCAGCACACCGTCGTGATTTCGCTCTTCGGAATGTCGAATACGTTTGGCCCCGTGATCGGACCGACGGTCGGCGGTTATCTCGCCGAGCACTACAGCTGGCGGTGGGGCTATTACATGATCGTTCCGGTCGGCTTGATCGCAAGCCTCGGCGCTCTTTTCGCGATGCCTCGAGATCGTCCGAACAGCCGGGTCACGCTCGACTGGACCGGTTTCCTCTCGCTCTCAGTCGCCATCGCCGCAATGCAGCTGGTCTTGTCGCGGGGGCAGCGGCTCGACTGGTTCGAGTCCAATGAGATCGTGATCGAGGCAATCGTCGCGGTCCTGGCGTTCTATGTTTTTGTCGTACACAGTCTCACGGCATCCAAGCCGTTTCTGTCGCCGCGCCTCGTTCTAGATCGCAACTATGCCATCGGACTGCTGCTCATCAGCATCTTCGGCATGCTGAACTTCACGCCGATGGTGCTGCTGCCGCCGCTCCTACAAGGCCCCATGGGCTTGCCCGATTCTCTCGTCGGACTTGTGGTGAGTTGGCGCGGGGTCGGTGTGCTCGCTGGCTTCTTCGCCGCCATGTTCACAAATCGCCTCGATCCCCGTGTGGGCATGGTCCTGGGCTTCGGCGCCCAGATCGTGTCAGGTCTGTGGCTGATGAGTATTAACCTGGATGTGGCGCTGATCACTTTGAGTGCGAATGCGTTTCTGCAGGGCTTGGCCGTCGGTTTGATCTGGACGCCGATCGTCACCTCTGCGTTTTTCACGCTGGACCCTGAGCTGCGACCGGAAGGCGTGGCCGTTCTGCACTTGATGCGCAACATCATGTCGAGCTTCTTTATCTCGGTTTCGGTGACCGAGGTCGTGCGGGCCACGAGCGCCAACTACAGCCGCATGACCGAGTTCGTGACGCCGTTCAACAAGGTCTTGACCCTGCCGTCGGCGGCAGGAGGGTGGACGCTGGACACGTCGCCCGGCCTCGCGGCTTTTGCTCGCGAGATCACCCGACAGGCCGCAATGATCGGCTATATCAACTCATTCTACCTTTATACGGCGGCCTCGGTGGTAGCCATTCCTCTGGTGCTTCTAGTTGGTCGCAAGCGGGCTGCATGACGCGGATTGATCGATCCCCTATATAATCAAGCCATGAAGCTCACACCCGAGGAAATCGAGCGCTACAAGCGCCATCTGGTCTTGAGAGACGTCGGTGGCCAAGGCCAGCAGAAGCTGAAGTCGTCTCGCGTGCTGATCGTTGGCGCCGGCGGGCTCGGCAGCCCGGTGATCATGTATTTGGCCGCGGCCGGAGTTGGCACTCTGGGGATCATCGACGACGACCTTGTCACGCTGTCCAACCTCCAGCGCCAGATCGTGCACGACAGCGAGCATGTGGGACGGCTGAAGGTGGAGAGTGCAAGCGAAACCGTGCGCCAGCTCAATCCCCATGTTCGGGTGGAGGCTCATGCCGAGCGGTTGAGTGCGGCTAACGCGCTCGACATCATTGGGCGATACGACCTGGTCGCCGATGGCTCCGATAACTTTGCTACCCGTTATCTGGTCTCGGATGCTTGCTTCCTGGCAGGCAAGCCGCTCGTGTTTGCTGCCGTTGGTCCGTTCGATGGTTATGTGACGACCTTCAAGCCGCACGAGCGTCGCGCGGACGGCGAGCCGTGGCCCAGCTATCGATGTCTTTTTCCGGAGCCGCCGCCTCCCGGTGCTGTCGCGAATTGTGCCGAAGTTGGCGTCCTTGGCGCCGTGGTCGGTGTAGTCGGCGCGCTGCAGGCGACGGAGGTGCTCAAAGAGCTCGTCGGCATCGGCGAGAGCCTCGCCGGGCGCCTGCTGATTTACGATGCCCTTGGCCAGCGTTTCGAGCACGTAAGGATCGCCTGGGACCCCGATAACCCGTTGTCGGGCAGAAGCCCCACTATCACCGATCTGTCGATACATGCTGAAGCCTCACAGGCTGCGTGCCTGGCCTCGGACGCCGCTTCGTGACCATCCGCGGCATTTTGTTCGACAAGGACGGCACGCTCCTCGACTACTGGAAGACCTGGGTGCCGATCAATCGCGAGGCGGCCCTGTTCGCAGCGGGCGGTGATGCGGTTTTGGCCGATGAGCTGTTGCGTCATGGTGGGCACGATCCGTCCACCAATCACGTAGCGTCGGGGTCGGTCCTTGCTGTCGGCAGTCACGACGAGATCGCAGCAGTCTTCTCTGCAAGGCTCGGATCCAGCGCGCCGCCAAATCTGGCGAAGAGCATAGAGCGCATTTTTCGCGAAGGTGGAGCTAGGCATTCCGTGCTGATCGATGGCGTGCAGGAGGTCATCGCTGACTTGGGGCGCCGTGGCTATCGGCTCGGAGTTGCCACGAATGATTCCGCCGGCGGGCTGCGGGCCTCGCTCGGGGTTCATCGGCTGCTCAACAAGTTTGATTTCCTTGCTGGATGCGACTCCGGTTTCGGCGTCAAGCCAGAGCCCGGCATGGCGCTCGCATTTTGCCAGGCAACGGGGCTGCATCCGAGCGCCATTGCAGTCGTCGGCGATGCTGTACACGATCTCGAAATGGGTCGCCGGGCAGGGGTTGGCTCAAAGGTCGGCGTGCTCAGCGGTACGGCAGCACGCGAGGATCTGGCGCCTCATGCCGATGTCCTCATTGGCAGCGTCGCCAATATTGCAGCTTACCTAACAGCGCCCTAGCTAGAACATCGCCGGATGTACGCGATCTGGCGGTGCATGTCCGTCGAGGAAGGTCTTGACGTTGATAATAACCTTCTCGCCCATGTCGATGCGTCCCTCAAGCGTAGCCGAGCCCATGTGCGGCAATGCCACGACGCGATCGCTGGCCAGGAGCTTCGGGTTGATCGCCGGCTCGTGCTCGAAAACGTCGAGTCCGGCTCCGGCAATGGAGCCCGTTTCGATCATGCGGGCGAGCTCGTTTTCATCGATGACTTCGCCACGCGCCGTATTGACGATATAGGCCGAGGGCTTCAGCAGCTTGAGACGACGGGCTGACAAGAGGTGATATGTCGCCGGCGTATGCGGGCAGTTGACGGAGACGATGTCCATGCGGGCAAGCATCTGGTCGAGGCTGTCCCAATAGGTTGCCTCCAGCTCCTGCTCGATCTCTTCGGGAAGCCTGCGCCGATTGTGATAGTGGATCTGAAGTCCAAAGGCCTTGGCGCGGCGCGCGACGGCTTGACCGATGCGGCCCATGCCGATGATGCCGAGCCGTTTGCCGTAGATGCGGTGACCGAGCATCCAGGTCGGCGACCAGCCGTCCCAATGCCGGCGCGTGTCCTTGAGCAGAGCCGTGCCTTCAGCGAGCCGGCGGGGCACGGCAAGGATCAGCGCCATGGTCATGTCGGCGGTGTCTTCCGTTAGCACTCCTGGCGTATTGGTGACAGTAATCCCCCGATTGCGCGCTGTATCGAGATCGATGTTGTCGACGCCCGTGCCGAAATTGGCGACGAGTCTCAGCCGCGGTCCGGCCTGCGCAAGCACGGCGCGATCGATGCGGTCGGTTACGGTTGGGACCAACACGTCAGCCGCCTGAGCCGCCTCCACCAGCTGCGCCTGCGACATGGGCTTGTCATCTACGTTGAGGCGAGCGTCGAACAGCTCTCGCATGCGCGTTTCGACGACGTCGGGTAGCTTGCGCGTCACAATGACCAGGGGGCGTTTAGCGTTGTGGGGCATGAAGGTTCCGTCCGCGGACTACATGGGCCTCCAGCGGGAGGCCTAACGCGACGCTAGCCGGAGCAAGAGCTCCCAGCCTATGGCGCCCTGTCTAACAGATGCCCTGTTGCTGACAAAGTGTGAATGGGTTGAGCAGCATCAACCAGCGGGCTTGCGGTCGACCATCTGATCGGCCAAATGTCCCGCCAGTCGTGAGAATCAATCCACGTGAACAGATGCAGCGCACCCTAGCCCGGACGTTGACGGTCACGCTCTTGGCAGGAGCGCTTGCGTTCTGCGCAGCATCGACGCTTCACGCCCAGGGCACGGCTACAGTGGGTCCTGGTCTGGGCAGCGGCTTGCCAGTTCCCCGCTTCGTCAGCCTGAAATCCGATCGGGTGCATATCCGACAAGGTCCAGGGACTGACTACAAGGTCCTTTGGGTGTTTCAGCGAGCCGGCCTGCCTGTCGAGGTCATCAGCGAGTTCGAGGGCTGGCGTCAGGTGCGGGACTCGGAGGGCGCGATTGGCTGGGTGCTGCAAGCACTCGTTTCCGGGCGGCGGACAGCGCTGGTGCTGCCCTGGGAGGCAAAACCGACCCCCGCTGCGCCGGTGCAGGTACCGTTGCATGATGATGATCGGGAGGGCGCCAGGGTCGTGGCCGTGGTCGAAGCCGGAGTAATCGCCAACGTTCGCAGTTGCGACGGTCGCTGGTGCTACGTCTCGATTGCGGACTATCGCGGCTATGTCGAGCAGAAAAAGCTCTGGGGCGTCTACGACGGCGAGGTCGTCAAATAGCGCAGCGGAAATTCCGATCGCGCCAATCTAACCCTTCGTCAGCCTGACCACGACATCGATGTGGCTGATCTTGGTTCCCGCCGGGGGGGCCGGCAGCCCGTCGACCCTGATCGAGTCGCCGGGAATGTCCATGAGCTGGCCTTCGCGCTCCACATAGAAATGATTGTGGTTAGAAGTATTGGTGTCGAAATAGGCCTTGGCACCTTCAATGGCCAGCTCGCGTAAAAGCCCGGCATGCTTGAACTGGTGAAGCGTATTGTAGACGGTGGCGAGCGACACTTTCTCACCTGCTGAGACGGCTTCAGCGTGGAGCATCTCCGCCGTTACATGCCGATCCTGTTGGCCGAACAGGAGGTATCCGAGCGCCATTCTTTGTCGCGTCGGTCTGAGACCGGCCTCGCGCAGCATCTCCGCTACGCTTGCGTGTGTACGTGCCATCTCTGTGTTCGCTTCCACTTCCCGCTGCGTTTCGTCCCGAGATTCAATTTTGGGGTCCCGCAGCGCGCCACCCGAAAACCATACTCCTACATACTAGTTTGTGTTCATCTCGCCTGCAACGTGGCGTAGTGCCCGGATCATTCATGACGGCTCGTTTCAGGGTCTTACCGCCCTTTTGGAGGGTTAATGAGTGTGGTAGGAACGCATGATCGGGCCTCATAAGCGTCCAGAGGCAACCAACGAGAGAGGTCGGGACAGATCGATATGGCCGAACGTCGTTCGACCTTCGAGTACGAAGATCTTTTGGCCTGCGGGAGGGGCGAGCTGTTCGGTCCAGGCAATGCCCAGCTCCCACTGCCCCCGATGCTCATGTTCGATCGCATTTCCAGCGTTTCGGAAGGTGGCGGTACGCACGGCAAGGGACAGCTGAAGGCGGAGCTGAGCGTGGCCGGAAATCCGAATGTCGACTGGTTTTTTGCGTGCCACTTCAAAGGTGACCCGGTCATGCCGGGTTGTCTTGGTCTCGACGCCCTGTGGCAGCTTACGGGCTTTTTTTTGGGCTGGCTCGGGGCTCCTGGACGCGGGCGCGCGCTCGGTGTCGGCGAGGTAAAGTTCACCGGCATGGTCCTGCCCAGCGTGAGGCAGGTGGAATACATCGTCGATCTCAAGCGCGTCATTCTTCGTCGCTTGAAGCTCGGGATCGCGGATGGCACGATGAAAGCCGACGGACAAGTCATCTATCAGGCGACGGACCTCAAGGTAGGCCTTTTCGAGCCAGGGCAGGACACCAGCGCAGCCGTGGCATGACGACCACTCGCCGGACCAGTCGGGGGGCGATAGTCCGGGGGCTGGAAGCGGGGAAGGAATTCTGAAAATGAGACGCGTGGCCGTCACCGGCATGGGTATCGTGTCCTCGATCGGCAACAGCACTCAGGAAGTGCTTGCCGCGTTGAGGGAGGGCCGATCGGGCATCGGCAGGGCCGAAAGATATGTCGAGCTCGGATTTCGCTGTCAGGTGCACGGCGAGCCGAAAATCGACTGGGAGCCGATCGTGCCGCGCAAAGCCAAGCGCTTCATGGAGTCGGGGCTCGGTTGGAACTATGTATCCATGGATCAGGCAATTCGCGACGCGGGCCTGGAGCAGCGGGAAGTCGTCCACGAGCGCACCGGAATCATCATGGGCTCCGGCGGTCCATCGACACGCGCGATCGTGCGCGCCGCCGATGTGACGCGTGAAAAGGATCCCAAGAAGGTTGGTCCCTTCGAGGTGCCGAAAGGCATGTGCTCGGGCCCCTCGGCCGCGCTCGCCACGGCTTTCCAGATCAAGGGGACCAACTACTCCATCTCATCTGCGTGCGCTACGTCAGCCCACTGCATAGGTAACGCGGCTGAGCTGATTCAATGGGGCAAGCAGGATGTGATGTTTGCGGGTGGCTGCGAGGAGCTAGATTGGACGTTGTCGGTTCTATTCGACGCCATGGGCGCGATGTCGACCAAATTCAATGCCAGCCCCGAGAAGGCCAGCCGCGCCTACGACAAGCATCGCGACGGATTCGTCATTGCCGGCGGCGCCGGCGTTGTCGTTCTGGAAGAATTGGAGCGCGCCAAAGCGCGCGGAGCGCGAATTTACGGCGAGTTGGTCGGTTATGGCGCGACGTCGGATGGCTTCGACATGGTTGCGCCCTCTGGTGAAGGGGCCGTCCGATGCATGCGCCTGGCGATTCAGGGTGTCGATGGCAAGGGCGTCGGCAAAGTAGATTATATCAATCCACACGGAACCAGCACACCGGTGGGCGATGCCGTGGAGATCGACGCCATCAGGACCGTGTTCGGCAAGACTGTGCCGCCGATCTCGGCCACCAAGTCGCTGACGGGCCACTCGCTCGGTGCCATCGGTGTTCAGGAGTCTATCTTCTCGCTACTCATGATGAACAACGGCTTCATCTGCGAGAGCGCCAATATCGAAGAGCTTGACCCTGCGTTTGGCGATATCCCGATCGTCCGCCAGAGACGTGATGCGGAGCTTAACTGTGTGGTTTCGAATAGCTTCGGGTTTGGTGGCACGAATGCCACTCTGGTGTTTCGCCGCCACGATGCCTGACCTCGAAGTTGTTCGGAGGGGCAGCTGTTTACTCATGTTCCTGCGGGTACAGGTCAGCGACGAGGAGCTCTGATACATCGTGCGGCATGAAACCGTACGCCAAGAGTATGCTGGAACGGTCGGGAACCTGCTGGCTGGCCAACGCCGGTCCAGCGGTTGCGGCCAGATTGGGAACGCTCATGACTGAGAAGGATATCATCAAGCCCGGGCCACTTATGGCCGGCAAACGCGGCCTTGTGATGGGGGTCGCAAACGAGCGCTCAATCGCGTGGGGGATTGCCCGCGCCCTGGCCCAGCATGGTGCCAAGCTTGCCTTCACGTATCAGGGCGATGCCTTCGGGCGGCGCGCCGTTCCGCTCGCGGAGTCGGTCGGTTCCGAGATCACCGTTCCTTGCGATGTGTCTGATCTCGCCAGCGTCGACAATGTCTTCAAGGAGATAGGCAATACCTGGGGAGGCCTGGACTTTATTGTCCATGCGTTGGCTTTCTCCGATCGTCGGGAGCTGCAGGGGCGGTATTCGGATACGAGCCGTGAAAACTTCTCCAACACGATGGTGATCTCGTGTTTCTCCTTCACGGAGATCGCCAAGCGTGCGGCTGCCTTGATGTCGAACGGCGGATCGATGCTGACCCTGACCTACGGCGGCTCGCAACGGGTCGTGCCGTCCTACAACGTGATGGGCGTCGCGAAGGCTGCGTTGGAAGCGTCTGTGCGTTACCTCGCCGCGGACTTTGGCGGACAGGGCATCCGCGTCAATGCGCTTTCTGCCGGTCCGATGCGGACGTTGGCAGGTGCTGGCATCTCCGATGCGCGCATCATTTTTAATTTCCAGGGCGATCACGCTCCGCTTCGTCGCACGCCCACCCTGGACGAGGTAGGCGGCGCCGCGCTCTACCTGTTGTCCGATCTTGCCGGCGCCGTGACTGGTGAAGTGCACTACGTAGACTGCGGTTACAATGTCGTCGCGATGCCGACGCTCGACGCTCTCAAGGCGCAGGATCAGGGCCGGTCACCTTCGGAAGCTGCTGAATAGCGTCGCGGTTTCGCAAGTCGCGCATTGCCTGTCGTGGCGACGCGTGGCTATGCTAGCCGCATGATCGGCGTCTTCGACTCGGGACATGGCGGGCTGACGATCTTGCGCGCGCTTGCCGAGCGGTTTCCGGCGCGTCGGTTCGTATACCTCGGCGATCACGCCAACGTCCCCTACGGCAACCGCGCGTCGGAAGAGATTGTCGAATTCACGCGCGTTGCGGTGGAAGAGCTCTTTCGGCGGGGATGCGGGCTGGTTGTTCTCGGCTGCAATACGGCCACGTGCATTGCAGCTCGCGCCCTCCAGCGCGAGTGGCTGCCGCAGAGCCGGTGGGCGGATCGAAACGTGCTGGGCATCGTCGCACCGACGGTCGAGGCGGCCACTCAGACGCCGTGGGCCTGCAAGACGCCTCAATATCCTCAGAAGTACAACAGCGACCTGATTGCGGTCTTCGGAACGACCCGAACGATCGCGTCGCAGGTGTTTCCAGAGGAGATCAGGAAGCGCTGCCCGAAAGTACAGGTCGCCCAGCAGGCATGCGCCGAACTGGCAGGCGCCATCGAGGCCAGGGCTCCGGAGAGGTTGCTCGATCAGCTTGTCAAATCAGGTGTCGATGGGCTCATGCAACAGACCGAGCACCAGCCGCCCCATCGCGCCATACTCGGATGTACGCATTTCCCCTTGGTCGAGCACCTGTTTCGCAGGCATTTGCCGCCGTTCACCCGCATCCTCTCGCAGCCGGTGGTGGTCGCCGACAGTCTCGAGGATTATTTGACGCGCCATCCCAAGTACCTCGAGGAAAGCTCGCAAAGTGACCGACAACGTCTGAGCCTTCTGACGACTGGTGAGCCCGCTGTAGTTGATGCGCTCGCGCAGATATTTTGGCCGGGGGCTCCGCGCTTCAGTGGATTGAAGGCTAAAGCGCCGGATATTGCCGCCTCATAGATCAGGCGGGTGTGTTTTTGCCTGCAGCCTCGAGCGCCAGTGCCTGCACGATGAAGCGATGCGTCGGGGTTGGAACCGCGCAGCGCTGGCCAAGCCGCACAACAGCACCGGACAACCAATTGAGCTCCAGCGCCTTGCCCACGGCTCGGTCATGCGACATCGAGGATGTCATTGTCTCGGGTAGTCCATCGATCGTCTTGATCAGAGACGGCAGGTCGGACGCAGTGAGACCTGTGCCCGCGGCCTCTCCAACAGACACGATTTCTTGAATTGCGGCTTCAATGAGCGCGCGGGTATCGGCGTTGCGGCGCAGCGGTCCCGCAGTGCGCTGAGTCAATGTCGTGACTCCAGCCATGGGGGCGAGCATGGCAAACTTGAGCCACAACTCACGTTGGATATTCGACGATAGCGTTGCATCGATGCCGGCGTTCCGGCACACCGCATGGAATGCCTTGCACCGCTCGCTCGCCGTGTTGTTCGCTTCGGCGAACTCAAGCCGCGCGAAAGGGCTCACGTGCTGGACTACGCCCGGTCTCGCTATGTGTGATGAAATGCGCGCCACCCCCGGAACGACGCGACCTACTCCTGCGATCTTATCGATCAGGTCGGCTGCCTCGACACCGTTTTGGAAGGCGAAGACCGGCGTCTCTTTCCCCAGCAGTGGTAGCAATGACGCGGCGGCCTCTTCCGCGTCGCCCATCTTCACAGCAAAGAGCACGGCGTCCGTAGATCCAGCATCGCGTGCATCGCGCACGGCCCGTGTGGGAGACAGATGCACATTGCCGAGGGGGCTTTCGATCCTCAGTCCTTCCGCTTGCATGGCCGCCAGATGTGCGCCGCGCGCCACGAAGGTGACATCGTTTCCGGCAGCCGCGAGGCGCGCCCCGAAGTAGCCGCCGATGCCGCCAGACCCCATCACGACGATCTTCATGCCTCAACCTCCTGGTCATAGGTGTTGCTCAGGAACGGTAGGGGGCAGTCGGAGAGAGGGTCAAGATTGCCGATGGACCAGCTGCACCGTGCATCCACCCGCCGTCGCCCCGCCGCTAGAGCAGGATCGTTTCGGATTGAATCACTTTGCCTGACTCGAGGCGCCTCGGCCGAAACGTGAATCCTGCTCTTCACTTGTAGTTTAGAGGGCGATCGCGCTCTAGCCTTCTTGTCGACAGTTGACATGTGCCGTCGCCAGCAGGCAACAATCGGTCAAATCATCCAGCGGCTCGGGAGGCCCAAGGTAGGGATGTCGGTATATCGCTCATTTCTATTTGCGCCGGGCAACCACCCGCGACGCGTCGAGAAAGCCCTGACCCTGGATGCCGACGCAACCATCCTCGATCTGGAGGATGCGTGTCCGATTGCCGAGAAGGTTGCAACGCGATCCGTGGTCGTTGCCGCGTACCAGAAACCCCACCGCAATCTCGGCTACGTCCGCGTCAACGCCATGACAACTGAGTTCGGCTATGGCGACATCGTCGCTGTAGTGCAACGAGGTGTCGACGGCATCATCCTGCCCAAGGTCGAAACAGCCGATGAAATAAAGGCCATCGACTGGCTGGTGCTCCAGCTGGAGCGCGAAAGAGACCTACCCCCTGGCGCATTCGACATCATTCCGATCATCGAGACCGGCAAAGGCGTGGCCAACGTCGCGGCCATCGCATCGGCTGGCACACGCGTCAAGCGCGTCTCCTTCGGGGCGGGTGATTTCACCCTCGACATGAACATCGAATGGAGTCGCAACGAGGAGGAGCTGCTTCCCTATCGGAGCGCCGTGGTGCTTGCCTCGCGCGCAGCCGGGATCGAGCCGCCGCTGGATACGGTGTGGGTGGATATCAAGGACGTTGAAGGCTTTCGGGCCTCGGTGCGAACCATCAAGCGTCTCGGTTTTCAGGGGAAAATGTGCATCTATCCGGATCAGGTGCCGATTGTGAACGAAATGCTGGCGCCGACGCCGGCCGAGGTCGAATGGTCGCGTCGTGCGGTGCAGGCGTTCAAGGAAGCTGAGAAAGCCGGCTCTGCGTCGATCCAGCTCGACGGCAAGTTTATCGACTATCCCATTGTGTACCGCGCCGAGCGGGTGCTCGCCATGCATCAGCGCATCCTGGGGCGGCGCTAGATTTCACGCCTCCACGCACGGGAGTTTGTTTGATGCCGGACGGATCGATACCCGCGGTCAAGCCGATGCAGGGCATTCGTGTTTTGGACGTCTCGACGTTCCTGGCGGGCCCCTTCTGCACGACCCAGTTGGCTGAATTTGGTGCGGAGGTCATCAAGATCGAGCTGCCCGAGGTAGGCGATGCTCTCCGTAAGTTCGGGACCATGACGAGCTGCGGTGATTCACTCCCGTGGTTGTCGGAAAGCCGCAACAAGAAGTGCGTGACGTTGGATCTCAGAAAGCCGGAAGGCGCTGAGCTCCTGAAGCGGTTTGTCATGCAGGCCGACGTACTGGTTGAGAATTTTCAGCCTGGCACTTTGGAGAAGTGGGGTTTGGGCTGGGAAGAGCTCAAGAAATACAATCACAAGCTCATTATGGCTCGCATTTCCGGCTTTGGACAAACGGGTCCGTATAGCGCGCGTCCGGGGTTCGGACGCATCGGTAATGCGTTCGGCGGCCTGTCCTATCTGGCAGGCTTTCCGGATCGGCCCCCCGTGACGCCAGGCTCCGCGACGATCCCTGACTACATGGCCGGCATCTACGGCGCGATGGGTGTGCTCTTGGCGCTTAGGGCCCGGGAGACTACTGGCCGCGGGCAGGTCATCGACATTGGTTTGTACGAGCCCATCTTTCGCATCCTGGATGAGCTTGCTGCCGCGTACCACTACAAGGGTTTCGTGCGCGAGCGCATGGGTCCGGGCACCGTCAATGTCGTTCCGCACAGCCATTATCCAACCAAGGACAAGCGCTGGATCGCCATCGCCTGCACCAGCGACAAAATCTTCGCGCGTCTGGCCGACGCCATGGGCCGCAGCGATCTGGCCGGCGATGACAAGTGGGGCAAGCTTGCCAACCGCGAGAAGGATCGCGCCAAGGTGGATGCGTTCGTCGGCGATTGGACGCAGACCTACGACCGGGCCGAGCTGATGAAGGTATGCGATCGGTTCCAAGTGCCGTGTGGACCCGTCTACGCCATCGACGAGATCTTCACTGACCCGCACTACAAGGAGCGAGAGAATATCAAGGTCATGAACGATCCGCGTGCGGGCGAGCTGGCCGTTCCCAACGTATGCCCTCGGCTCAGCGACACCCCCGGATCAGTCGAGTGGCTGGGCCCTGCATTGGGTGCGCACACGGAAGAAATCTACAAGGGCTTGCTCGGGCTTACGGATGCAGAGCTCGAGACATTGCGGGCCAACGGAGTAATTTGAAAAGAAATTCCGTCGTAGGTCCAATGGTGCCGGCAAGATACGCGCAGGCTCGTGTGCCATGACTGATGAGAAAACAAAGGGCCTCGCGATCCTTGCCGCGAAGACAGCGCTCGGCGAGGCATGGACGCTCCCGCCGCAGCGCTCGCTCCCCGAGATTGTGGCTGAACGACTGGTGGAGGCTATCCGTTCCGGCACGCTCATGCCTGGCGAGCGCCTCGTTGAAACCGCCCTCGCTGACAAGCTGAAGGTGAGTCGCGGGCCGCTGCGCGAGGCGCTCAAGGCGCTTGAAGCCAACCATCTGGTCGAGAGTCGGCGCGGCCGTGGCACCTACGTGCGCGCGGTGACTCCCGAAGAAGTGGCCCAGATGATTGCCGTGCGGGCCCTGCTCGAGGGGCTGGCGGCGCAACTCGTCGCTGTTCATGGCACGCCGGCCATGCTCGATCAGCTGAAGCGTTTGCATCGGCGCATCGAGATCGCCGCACATTCCGGCGAAACAGCCGAATGGCGGGATCTCGACTGGTCGTTTCACGAGCTTGTCTGCACCTATTCCGGCAACGCCTTTCTTCTCGCCTCCTGGCGGTCCATCTCGAACCTGGTCCGTATCTATCTGCATCAGCATCCGGCGTACCTGACGAATCGAGAGGGAGTGCTCGGCAATCACGTTGCCTTCCTCGACGCGATCACCGCCAAGGATCCGGATCGCGCGGAGGCTGTGTTCCGCACTATCCTATTGAAGACTGGTTTTGGCAGTTTGGGCACGCAAGTGCCGGCGAGCCTCGAGGCATATGTAAGCCCAAATATTGCGGTCGGAATGCCCAAGCCGCGCTCGACTGGGCCGCGTAAAGGGGCTAGTCGGGCCCGCCGCAATATTTGAGCGGCGGTGCGCCGAAAGAGGAAGTCGGCACCGTACCGGCAGATCGAGATCGCTTGCAAATCAAACGCAGAGAGGCAATCGTTGTCGAAGAAGGGGATGTGAATAGCGCCTATTCCGCCCCAAACAATGCAAAAGGGGAGAGTGGCGAATGTTCAGGATGCCGCTAGGCTGTATTTCGCTGCTGGCTTTGACGGCCGCGGGGCTGTCGGGGCCCGCGTTCGCCGCCAAGAAGGACGATACGCTCGTCTGGGCAACGGATCGGGAAAATCCAATCGCCGATCCCTACTACATCAACACACGCGAGCTGGTTGTCGTCGGTCACTACGTCTGGGACACGCTCATCTACAGCGATCCCGCGAGCGGCCAACTCAAACCCTTGCTTGCGACAAGCTGGAAATGGACCAACGAGACAACACTCGAGCTGGAATTGCGCAAGGACGCGAAATTCCACTCCGGCAAGCCCATGGACGCCGACGATGTCGTGTACACGCTCAATTTCATCGCCGACAAAGATCACGCGATCATGAACTACGCCCTGATGGCGTGGATCAAGAACGCAGAAAAAATCGACAGCCATAGCGTGCGCGTCAATCTGAATAAGCCGTTCCCACCAGCGCTCGCTTATCTCGCCGGTCTCGGCTTCATCATGCAGAAGGGGCACTGGGACGACGCGCCCGCCAAGGCCGACGGCAAGAAGGACTTCGGAGCCGTCAAGCCCAACGGCACCGGCCCCTACAAAGTGACCGAGATCAGGCCGGGCGAATTCATCCACGCTGTCAAGAGCACCGACTACTTCAAGGACAGCTACAAAGGTGCACCAAGGATCGGCGCAATCCGCTTCCGCACCATCAAGGACGCGCAGGTGCGCTCTGCCGAGCTGATGACGGGCGCCATTGATTGGGTCTGGGACGTGCCGAAGGATCAGGCAGAGCGGCTGGCCGCCAATCCGTCCCTCAAAGTGGAGAATGCCAAGACGCTGCGCATTTCCTACCTCGCTTTCGATGTAAACGGGGTGAGCGGGAACAAGGCCTTTACCGACAAGCGGGTTCGGCAGGCGATCGTGCACGCCATCAACCGCAAGTCCATCACCAAGAATCTGGTTGGGCCGGCGTCGGTTGTCATTCACGCGGCCTGCCATCCGGATCAGTTCGCCTGTCCGGCGGATGTACAGAAATATGACTACGATCCAGAGAAGGCCAAGAAGCTCTTGTCCGAGGCCGGTGTGGCACCAGGCTTGGAATTCGATCTCTACGCCTATCGTGAACGGGAATACACCGAGGCGGTGATTGGCGACTTGGCCAAGATCGGCTTGAAGCCGAAGCTGAATTACCTGCAGTTTACGGCATTTCAGCAGAACGTGCGCGGCGGCAAAACGCATATGAACCACGGCACGTGGGGCTCCAGCTCCATACCGGACACTTCAGCGAGCACCTCCTACTTCTTTACCGGCGGGCCGGATGATCAATCGCGCGACCCTGAGGTCATCAACGGAATAGCCGAGGCCGACGGCCAGATTGACCCGGAAAAGCGCAAGGCCCTTTGGGCCAAGGTGCATCGGCGCATCGCCTCGGAGGCGTACTGGGTTCCGATGTTCACCTACGCCAAGTACTACGCATTCACGAAGGATCTCGACTTCACGCCCACATCGGACGAGATCCCGCAGTTTTTCGCGGCCAAATGGAAGTAGGCGCCGCACGTACTATGCGCGCCGCGCTCGCTCTCGGACGCGCATTTGTTCCGGCGCCACGGTGCGGAAGGTGACACGGGCGTAGACCATGCTTGCGTATGCCCTCAAGCGGCTCGGCATTGCGTTGTTGGTGGCGCTTACCGTGTCACTGATCACGTTCTCGATGATTTATGTCTCCGGCGATCCGGCCATAGCCATCGCGGGTGAGAATGCTCGTGCCGAGGATGTTGAGAACATTCGCAAGTTCTATGGCTTCGATCGGCCGATTGCCGTCCAATACGCGGATTGGCTGTGGAACGCGGCGCGAGGCAACCTGGGGCGTTCCTACAACCTGCGCCAGCCCGTTGCCGACGTCATTCTCCAGAGATTGCCGGTCACGATGCTGCTCGGCGCTTGCGCCATCAGCTTCGCGCTACTCCTGTCGATACCGCTCGGCGTCCTGGCTGCCGTAAAACCCAATAGCATCTTTGATCGCACCGCCCTGACGCTCGCCGTCATCGGCCAGGCTATGCCGAGCTTCTGGTTCGCGCTGACACTGATCCTCTGGTTTGGCGTGACATGGCGGCTCTTGCCCATCACCGGCCAGGATAGCTGGGCCAACTACGTGATGCCGTCGATCGCACTCGGCTACTACGTGACGCCGGCCGTGATGCGGCTCACGCGCGCCGGCATGCTCGAGGTGCTGTCGTCGGACTACATCCGCACGGCGCGCGCCAAGGGTTTGCGGCCCATGCGCGTGCTCTTCAAGCACGCGTTGCGGAACGCGATTATCCCCGTGGTTGCGCTGGCTGCCGTGCAGTTCGGCTTCATGCTGGGCGGATCGATCGTGATCGAGACGATTTTCCAGATCAACGGCCTTGGCTACCTCGCTTGGGAGTCGATCCAGCGCAAAGACCTGCCGATGATGCAGGCGATCGTTCTGGTGCTGTCGATCATCTATGTGGTCCTGACGTTCCTGGCCGACATGCTGAACGCGTTTCTCGATCCACGCATCAGGGTGGCCTGACATGGCCGAAACCGGAGTTCTGAGAGCCGGAATTCCTACCGCTGCGGAAATCCTGGCGCCCTCGCCTGGCGCCATCATGCGGCGGCGCATTTTCGGCCACTTCGGCCTGATGCTCGGCGGTAGCGTGCTCCTGGTCATTGTTCTCATGGCCCTCTTGGCTGGCTACATCTCTCCCCACGATCCCTATGATCAGCAGCTTGCAAGAAAGCTGATACCGCCGATCTGGCAGAGCAGCCCCAAGGTTACATGGGCGCATCCGTTGGGTACCGACCATCTCGGCCGCGACTACGTTTCGCGCCTGTTCCACGGCGCGCAGGTCTCGCTCTTGATTGGCTTCGCGGCGATGTTGATCTCCGGCGTGATCGGGACGACCCTGGGCGTGGTTGCGGGCTACTTCGGCGGCCGTATCGACATGGTGGTGAACTTCATCACTACCACCAGGCTGTCGATGCCGGTGGTGCTGGTGGCGCTGGCCGTGGTGTCGCTTATCGGCTCGTCCCTTAATGTCGTAATTTGGGTGCTCGGCCTGCTGATCTGGGACCGCTTTGCCGTCGTCATGCGTAGCGCCACGCAACAGGTGCGCACGCTGGAGTTTGTGACCGCGGCCGAGGCTGTCGGATGCTCGCCTTGGCGCATTCTTTTCACTGAGATTGCGCCGAACGTCATGAACCACCTGATTGTCATCGCCACGCTCGAGATGGCGCATGCGATCCTGCTCGAAGCCGCGCTGTCGTTCCTGGGCCTCGGCGTTCAACCGCCGACCCCATCCTGGGGCCTCATGATCTCGGAGGCGAAGGGACTCATGTTCTTCGATCCCTGGCTCATCAGCATTCCGGGGATTGCCCTTTTCCTTCTCGTTCTCTCGATCAATCTGGTCGGCGATGGGCTGCGCGATGTCACCGCGCCTGAGAACCGGAGCTGATAGAGCCGTGCCCACCCACGCGCATTCGCGATCTGTCCGAGGCGGTGGGTGATGAGCGGGCGCGTCCTCACCGTTGAAAATCTGCGTGTCGAGATTCCTTTGCCTGCGGGTATGCTGCGTCCCGTGCAGGGGGTGAGCTTTCACGTCGACCGCGGGGAGACCGTTTGCATCGTTGGCGAGTCGGGTTGCGGCAAGTCGCTCACGGCGCTTGCCATCATGGATCTTTTGCCCAAGCTCGCATCCCGCACCGCTACACGTCTTGAATTGGAGGGCCGCAGCCTCAGTCGGATTCCCGAGTTGGAGATGGCGGATATCCGCGGCAACCGCATGGCGATGATCTTCCAGGAGCCGATGACATCGCTCAATCCCGCCTACAGTATCGGCAACCAGCTTGAGGAGGCGCAGCGCCGCCATAAGCGCGTGACCGGCAGGCAGGCGCGCGATCGGGCGGTGTATTTGTTGGAGCGTGTCGGGATCACGGCGGCGGCCCAAAGGTTGCGGCAATACCCGCATCAGCTTTCGGGTGGGCTGCGCCAGCGCGTGATGATCGCCATGGCGCTGATGTGTGAGCCGGCCCTCATCATTGCAGACGAGCCGACCACGGCGCTGGACGTGACGATCCAGGCGCAGATCCTTCATTTGCTGGCCGAGCTGCAGCGCGAGTTCCACATGGGGCTCGTGCTCATCACGCACGATCTTGGCATCGTGGCGAGAACCGCAACGCGTGTGGTCGTAATGTATGCTGGCGAAGTGGTGGAGACCGGCCTCGCGGAAGAGATTTTTGGCTCACCGCGGCATCCCTACACACAGGGTTTGCTCGCGTGCATTCCGGTCCCTGGTCGTACGCGGCGCGGTGAGCGGCTGGGCGTAATTCCTGGAATGGTGCCTTCTCTCATTGGCGAAATGCCCGGATGCCATTTTGCCAGCCGCTGCCCGCATGTGATCGACGCGTGCAGAACCGCACCGGTCGCGCTCATCCCGGTCGCACGCGGCGACAGGCAGGTGCGCTGCATTCGCGCGTCGGAGATCGCTGTCGGCTTGGTCCAGGCGGCCGGGAGTGCGGCATGAACGATGCGGACGTTCTTAGCGCCCTGGACGTCACACGCACCTTTCTGGTGAGCCAAGGTTTTATGCGCGAGAAGAAAGCGCTGCATGCCGTCAATGGTGTGAAACTGTCGATCCGCCAGGGTGAAGTGGTTGGCCTCGTCGGCGAGTCTGGCTGCGGCAAGACCACCCTGGCACGCATGCTGCTCGGCCTGCTGCCGCCGTCGTCGGGATCAATTCAGATCGCGGGGCAGCCGATTGGTGAACTTGCGCGGTATCAGGTGGCAAGGTTGGTGCAGCCGGTATTTCAGGACCCTTACTCCTCGCTCAATCCGCGCAAATCGGTCGGCTCGATAATTGCCCTGCCACTCGTCGTTCAGGGAGAGACCGAGCCTGCGACGCGGCGCCGGCGCGTCGAGGAAATGATGGAGCTGGTCGGGTTGTCCCGTCGGCTCTACGACAATTACCCGAGCCAGCTTTCGGGAGGTCAGCGGCAGCGCGTCGCCATCGCCCGTGCACTGGTCAATCGGCCGGCCATCGTCATTTGCGATGAACCTACCTCGGCATTGGACGTCTCGGTGCAATCCCAGATCCTCAATCTGCTTCAAGACCTGCGACGGGAGCTTGGCCTCACCTATCTGCTGATCAGCCACAATCTGGCGGTCGTCGAGCATATGGCCGACCGCGTTGCAGTCATGTATCTCGGCAGGATTGTCGAGGAGGCCGAAACTGAAACGCTCTTTAGCGCTCCAAAGCATCCCTACACGGAAGCGCTGCTGAAATCCGTGCTGACGCCGGAGCCTGGTCTCGGCGTGCCTGACACGCATCTCGGCGCGGCCTACCCCAATCCTCTCGATATGCCGCTAGGATGCCGGTTTCACCCGCGATGCCCGCGTCGGTTCGAGCCTTGCGATCACGTGGCGCCGCGCCCAATAGCAGATGCCGGCGGATACGCCGAATGCCACCTTTACGACCCAGACATGGCTCGGCGGGCGGCATGAGCCGGCACAACGCTGGAATAGGAGATCTGTCGTGAGTTCGAAGCAGACGGGCAGCCGTACCGGCGCGATCGGGCGTTCGGAGGCCTATTTCGATGCCGGCGAGTTCGAAGCTGAGCTGGCGCGTCGCGTCGCCATCAAGTCCGAAAGTCAGAAGCTGCCCGAAAGCCTTGCTGAGTGCCATCGCTACCTGGACGTCGAGATGACGCCGGCGTTCGAAGCCATGGGGTTCGATGTCCGCAAGTACGACAATCCGTTCCAGGGCCAAGGTCCGGTTCTGCTTGCGACGAGGATTGAGGATCCAGCGCTACCCACGGTTCTGGGCTACGGGCACGGCGATGTGGTGCGTGGGCTCGAGGATCAATGGACTAAGGGCGAGGGTCCATGGACGACCGCCCGTGATGGGGAGCGCCTATACGGTCGCGGCACGGCCGACAACAAGGGCCAGCACACCATCAACATGGCAGCACTACGCGCCGTTCTCGCCGAACGCGGCGGCAGGCTCGGCTTCAACACCAAGTTCATGATCGAGATGGGAGAGGAGGCAGGCTCGAAAGGTCTCAAGGAGTTGGTTCGCGCGCACAAGCAGGATTTTGCAGCCGACGTTTTCATTGCCTCGGACGGCCCGCGCGTAAAGCAGGAGCGGCCGACGCTGGCACTGGGCTGCCGCGGTGCGGTGAACTTCGACCTCGTGGTCGATCTGCGCGAGGGCGGACACCACTCCGGCAATTGGGGTGGGCTGATCGCCAATCCCGGCTTTGTCTTGGCCCATGCGCTGGCCTCGATCGTGGGACCGAAGGGCGAGCTATTGGTCGATGAGCTCAAGGCGCCTCCCATGTCCCGCGCGGTGCGTGAAGCGTTGGCCGACGTCGAGATCGACGGCGGGGACAAGGGGCCTCAAGTCGATGAATGGTGGGGCGAGCTCGACTTGAAGCC
The DNA here is from genome assembly GCA_963806735.1 of uncultured Alphaproteobacteria bacterium. Taxonomy (GTDB): domain Bacteria; phylum Pseudomonadota; class Alphaproteobacteria; order Rhizobiales; family Hyphomicrobiaceae; genus CADEFX01. Next base: position 216,362 of record CAWEBE010000062.1, read on the forward strand.
AGCCGAGCGCGTGTATGGTGCCAATACGTTCAATATTCTCGCTTTTGCAACCGGAACCCCCGGCAGGCCGGTCAACGCCATTCCGCCCAAGGCGGTCGCCAACTGCCAGCTTCGCTTCATTGCCGGAACGAACGTCGACAACATCGTCCCTGCGCTCGAGCGGCATCTACGGGCCAAGGGCCACACACTCGTCAAGGTGACCCCGCCGCCGAAGGTGAACGACGGCACGTTCTCCGCCTCGCGCACGGAGCCCGATCATCCTTGGGCCGTTTTCGTGCGGGGCTCAATGCAGCGCTCGTCGAACGTGAAACCGGCAATCGTGCCGTCGATGGGCGGCTCGATCTGCAACGACATTTTCACCGACGATCTCGGTCTGCCGACCATATGGATCCCACACTCCTACGCGTCCTGTTCGCAGCATTGGCCGGACGAGCACATCCTCATGCCGCTGACGCGCAATGCGCTGCAGCTCATGACCGGCCTCTACTGGGACATCGGCGAGGGCGGTGCACCACGAAAAGTGTGAGGGGGCGGAAGAGTTTCAGGCCGCGCCAAATGTCTCGCGAAATTCCGCTTCGAGACGCGCTTGCTCTGCGGCTCTGGCTATCTCGTAGTCGTCTCCATCCCACGCCCGATGCTCGCCTCGTGCGTAATGCTGTGCGTTGCGGTGGTAGAGCCAGGCGTTGAGACGGTTTGCAACCCAATTGTTGGCGGTGCGCACGACCTTGGCCGGAGTGCCCATGACGATCGAGTTTGGCGGAACGATAGTTCCCTCCCGCACCAGGGCATTGCCGGCGACGATCGAATTTTCGCCGATCACCGCGCCATCCATGACGATGGCACCGATGCCGATGAGACAATTGCTCTCGATCGTGCAGCCGTGCAGCACAGCGCGATGTGCAATGGAGCAATAGTCGCCGATGACGGTCGGCGCGTCGTAGCCGATATGGACCATGACATGGTCCTGCAGATTGCTGAACCGGCCGACTTCAACGTGTTTGCTTTCAGCCCGAATGACGACGTAGGGCCACAGGCTTGCGCCATCCCCGATCGAAACCTTGCCCCATACGCGAGCCGTCGGATCGATCCAGGCCGCATGCGGAAAACGTAGCGTCGCGTCAGCGGGCGCCATCAGCGAGCGTTGCCGGGAGTGTGATGGTGGTGATGGTCGTGCCCATCGTGGCTATGATCATGCCAGCAGCCGCAGTCTTCACCGTGCTCATGGTCGTGCTGATGGCCGTGCTCTGGGTTGGCCAGGACACGGGCGAGCTTCTTCTCGATGCCTGCGGCCTGCTCTCGCGGGGCTCCCTTGTCCTCGATCGCCATGGCCATGATCTCCGCAGCGAGCATGATATCGTTGGGCTTGCCGAAGTAGTGACGGCGTAGACGCCCCTCGCGGTCAAAAAGCAGCAGTGTCGGAGTACCCTGCATCTCGTAGGCGGCCATGGTCTTCGGTATTCCCTCCCCGTCCGCCGTGTCGACGCCAACCGGAAATGGCCAGCGGTATTCGTGCAGGAAGGCCTCCAGCGCATCCACCGTCATCGCCTTGTGGTGCTCGAAAACCGTGTGCAGACCGACGATGGCCACTTCCTCGGGACTGAAGTGCTGGCGCAGGCGCCTGACTTGCGGCAGCCCGTGCTCGACACAGTCCGGACAGAGCATTTGGAAGGCAGTCAGCACCACCACCTTGCCCTTCAAGCCGGCAAGCGTGAGCGGGTCCGTGGTGTTGAACCAGCGCGAAACTGCCAACTCTGGCGGGGCTTCCGGGTCAAACATGATGTGCTCAGTCTCCCGTGTGGATGACGCTCACTAGAGCGCGATCGCCTCACATGGAAGCACTGCCGCTTCCATGTGAGGTGTGAATCGCCCTCTAACCTAAAGTGTAGAGCAGGATTCACGCTTCGGCCGAGAGGTCCCCGTTGCGGTAAAGTGCTTCAATCCGAAGCGATCCTGCTCTAGCACGCGCGCTTGCCCTTGACACGCGGCATGGCCGTGTGGCCAGCGTTGGTCCGGACCGAGCAGGAGAGGGCTCCATGAGTATCGATACGACTTCGGCCGACCGCGCTCGTCTCATCGAGATCATCAGGCGGCGGTCCTATGGCACTGGCGTGGAGATCAGGCTCGCCTCCGGGCGCACCTCCAATTTCTATTTCAATCTGAAGCCGACCATGCTCGATCCCGAAGGCGCCTACCTCATCGGGACGCTGGTCTCGGCCGCGATCGCCCCGGACGAGGCGGACATGGTCGGCGGACTGGAAATGGGCGCGGTGCCGATCGCCGCTGCGGTTGCAGCCGTCAGCTTCGCCAAGGGGAGACCTTTGCCGGCGTTTTTCGTACGCAAGCAGGCGAAGGAGCACGGCACGCAATCGCTGATCGAGGGGCTGATCAAGGGCGAGACCATCAAGGGCAAGCGCGTCATCATCATCGAGGACGTGACGACTACCGGCGGCTCATCGCTGAAGGCGGTCGAGGCTGTGCAGGCCGAGGGCGGGCGCGTTGTGCGCGTGATTACAGTCGTCGATCGCTTGGAAGGCGCCGCCGAAACCTTCGCCACAGCCGGGATCGCATTCTCGCCGATCCTGACTGTGCAGGACTTTTGCTGAAACTCAGCGCCTCTGTAGCTACTCCGCAGCGTGCCGCAACGCCGGTGCCGCGGCCTTGACGTCGGCGTCGACATGCACCTCGTACTTCGCGAAGTTCTTGTTGAACATGTCGACCAGCGCGCGCGCCTGGGAGTCGTAAGCGCTCTTGTCCGCCCAAGTCTCGCGCGGGTTCAGGATGCTGGGCTCGACACCGAGGAGCGAGGTTGGCACCTGAAAGCCGAATAGTGGATCGGCGCGCATGGGCTGTCCCTTGAGTGCGCCCGACAATGCCGCATCCAGCAGCGCACGAGTCGCCTTGATCGGCATGCGGCGCCCTACGCCGTACTTGCCGCCTGTCCAGCCGGTATTGACCAGCCAGCAATCGACATTGTGACGGGCGATGAGATCGCGCAGCATGTTGCCGTAGACTGACGGATGCCGCGGCATGAAGGGAGCGCCAAAGCACGTCGAGAACGTCGCTTGCGGCTCGCTGCCTAAGCCCTTCTCGGTTCCAGCAACCTTGGCCGTATAGCCGGACAGGAAATGATACATGGCCTGGCTGGGTGAAAGCTTTGCAATTGGCGGAAGCACGCCGAACGCATCGGCGCAGAGCATCACGATATTCTTGGGATGACCCGCCATCCCCGCGGGGCTGGCATTCGAAATGAATTCCAGCGGATAGGCCGATCGGGTGTTCTCGGTCAATTGTCCACTATCGAAATCCGGCTCGCCTGTGCCCGGTTTTAAAACCACATTCTCGAGGACGGCGCCAAAGCGGTTGCAGGCGGCCCAGATCTCAGGCTCTGCCTCCTTCGACAACCTGATCGTTTTTGCGTAGCAGCCGCCCTCGAAGTTGTGAATGCCCGCCTCAGACCAGCCGTGCTCGTCATCGCCGAGCAGTATGCGCTTCGGCTCTGCGGAAAGGGTGGTCTTTCCCGTGCCTGAAAGCCCGAAGAATATCGCTGAATCGTCTCCCGGCCCGACGTTGGCGGAGCAGTGCATCGGCATCACGCCGCGCTCCGGCATCAGGTAGTTGAGGAACGTGAAGACGGATTTCTTGGTCTCACCCGCATACGACGTGCCGCCGATCAGAACGAGGCGCTTGGCAAAGTTGCAGGCGATAACGGTCTCGGACCGCACGCCGTGGCGCTCTGGATTGGCTCGGAAGCTCGGCAGATTGACGACTGTGAATTCAGGATTGAAATGGGCGAGCTCATCGGAGCTGGGCCGCCGCAGCAACCAGCGAATGAACAGGGCGTGCCACGCGTATTCAGTGAACACTCGCGTAACCAGCCGATGCGCAGGATCGGCACCGGCAAACAAGTCTTGCACATAGAGGTCGCGCGACTTTGCATGCTCCAGGAAGTCCGCATACAACAGATCGAACTGCGCGGGCTCCATGGCCTTGTTGTTGTCCCACCAGACGGTTTTCTCGGTGGTGCTGTCGCGGACCGTGAATTTGTCCTGAGCCGAGCGGCCGGTATGGGCCCCGGTTTCGAACACGAGCGCGCCGCTCGAAGCGAACCGCCCTTCTCCAGCTCCAATGGCGTGCTCGATAAGTTCCAGATGGGACGTATTGTGCAGAATCCGGCGGGCGGCCGTTAGGGGAAACGCGCTTGTCGTCATTGCCAAGTTGTTGCCCACTGCAATTCCTCATCCGCGACGCAGGTCGCGTACCCGCCAAATGCACAGGCCCGCGCACCGGTTGCCACCCTGCCGATGCAAAAGGGCAAGCCTCGGAGCACGAGCCGTGAACGCTCATGCTACGGACGACAAGTTAACTCCTCAAGTCCCGCATGGTCGCACCGAACCTGTACGAATGACAGTGCCATGTGCAGCCATCGCGTTATGCAAGCTCCATGCAAGTTTCTTGTTTAATTTCAGACCATTGCTTGACAATGCAACCCGTGTGGCCATCAAACTGGGTGCTGAATGAGCCGGCGCAATAGCGCGCGGGGGGTTGTCTGGGGTTTTCCTCATCGGTTCATTCGGTTAACATTCGCCACCTGTAATCCAACATCGATGCGCCACATTTCGCACACGTTGGGACCATAGAGCGGCGAACATCAGAGGCTCGCGCCGCCCGGGGACGTCACGCACATGAAAGAGAAGAGCACGATCGCCCTCGTCGACGACGAGCGCAACATCCTCACAGCGCTGCGCATGGCACTGGAGGCTGAAGGTTACAAGGTCCGCACGTACAGCGACGGCGCCTCGGCATTGGAGGCGTTGATCGAGGAGCCTGCGGATCTCGGCGTCTTTGATATCAAGATGCCGCGCATGGACGGTATGGAGCTGTTGCGGCGCATCCGCCAGCAATCAGACATGCCAGTGATCTTCCTCACGTCCAAGGACGAGGAGATCGACGAGTTGTTCGGCCTCAAGATGGGGGCCGATGATTATATCGCAAAGCCGTTCTCACAGCGCCTGGTTGTGGAGCGGGTAAAGGCGGTGCTGCGCCGCTTCCAGCCCAAGGACGCTCAAGCCGTTGTTACGGAAGCGGCGCGCATCTTGGAGCGCGGCAAGCTGCGGTTGGATCCCGAGCGCCACACGTGCCACTGGGACAACAAGCCGGTCACGTTGACGGTCACGGAATTTCTGATCCTTCAGGCGTTGGCGTCGCGCCCGGGCGTGGTCAAGACGCGCGATGCACTGATGGATGCCGCCTACGACGATCAGGTCTATGTCGACGACCGGACGATCGACAGCCATATCAAGCGCCTGAGAAAGAAGTTCAAACAGGCCGATGATGATTTCGATGTCATCGAGACACTGTACGGCGTCGGCTATCGCTTCAAGGAGGCCTGACATCCAGGCGGCCGGGAATGGCGATTGAGACTGAGCGGCCGGGCGCGGATGGCAGCCGCATCTCGGTGCCGGAGCTGGCCACGGGCTGGAAGCCGTTCGTCGCCGATCTCGGGGCCGCGATCTCCGCATACACCGCCTTGGCTTGGCGCGGACTGCGGAGCACCGGCCCCTACCGCTTTCTCTCGGCCAGCCTCGCTCGCCGTATCTTCCTTTCCAATTTGCTCGGCCTCGCTGTCCTGCTCGGCGGCATGCTGTGGCTGAGCCAGCATCAGGCTTGGCTGATCAGCGCCAGGGTCGAGAGCCTGAAGATCCAAGGCGAGATTATTGCTGCAGCGATCGCCTCCAACGCCTCGCTCGACACCGATCGCCTGGCATTCGAGCAGGATCGCCTGCCGGAGGCCGATGGCAGACGCATGCTCTTTCGGGAGGACGGGTTCGCGGCAATGGAGTTGTCGCTGAGGCCTGATCGCGTGGCGCCGGTTCTGCGGCGTCTCATCCTGCCGGCGCACAACACGCGCGCGCGTATTTATACGCGCGAGGGAACCCTCATTATAGATTCCAATGAGGCGATCGGCGCGCGGACGGACGACAGCCGGCCCGAAGGAAAGGTACGTGTCAAGACGTTCTGGACCCGCCTTGCGGGATGGTTCGACGGATCGGATCTGCCCGTCTACCGCGAGATAGGTACAGCCAACGGAACATATTACCCGGAGGTTCGCCAGGCGCTGCGCGGCGTCACCTTCCCGCCGATGCTGTTGTTGACCGACGAGGGCAAGCAGATCGTTTCTCACGCCGTCCCGATTCAGCGACGCAATGCCATTCTCGGCGTTCTATTGCTTTCAACGCGACCCGGCGAAATCGACGAAATTCTGGACAAGGAGCGCTGGCTGACCTTCGCAGCGGCGTTCATGGCCTTCTGCGCCACGGTGATGGCGTCGCTCCTGCTCGCGCGCACGATAGCTGGCCCGATGAGTCGTCTTTCGGCGGCCGCTGAGCAGGTCAGCCAGAGCCTTACGGCGCCTGCTGAGCTGCCCGATTTTTCGGAGCGCCGTGACGAGGTCGGCCAGATGGCGGGAGCATTTCGTAAAATGACGGGCGCGCTCTATCGGCGCATCGAGGCAAGTGAGAAGTTTGCCGCGGACGTGGCGCACGAGCTGAAGAACCCGCTTGCCGCCGCTCGCAGCACAGCCGACGTGTTGGGATATGCCAAGACGGACACGGAGCGCCAGCAGCTGGTGGAGCAGCTTCAGGGCGAGCTCAGGCGCCTCAATCGGCTGATTACGGATGTTTCCAATGCCTCGCGCCTGGATGCCGAGCTTGCGCGCCAGCGAACGGCGCTGGTCGACATCTGCATGGTGCTGAGGGGCGTCGTCGACGTGTTCCGCGACATGCTGGCGTCCGATGGCCGGCGCATCGTGTTCGACGTCGCTGATGCTCCTTCAGGTATCTATGTGGTGAATGCGCACGAAGGCAGGCTCGGCCAGGTGATCACGAATTTGATCGACAACGCGCTTTCGTTCTCGCCTCCCGATGGAGTTATTACGGTACGCGTCCGTCGCAAAGGCGCGGATGTCGAGTTCGCGATCGAGGACGAGGGCCCTGGCATTCCGGCTGACAGAAAGGAAGCCATCTTCGAGCGCTTCTATTCGGACCGGCCGCAAAGTGATCAGACCAAGGGCAAGAACTCGGGGCTAGGTTTGAGTATCTCGCGCGAGATTATTAGCGCCTGCGGCGGGAGCATTTGGGCTGAGAACCGAGATGCGAACGGCCATAGCGCCGGCGGTGCTCGTTTCACCGTGAGCATTCCTGCCGCGCACGCCAATCTTAGAGGGGTTGCTGGCCTTGGACGGCGTCACTAGCCTCGTGCACGCCAGCTGCATTGCCGTCGATGGCCGCGCGGCACTGCTTACTGGACCGTCTGGCGCTGGGAAATCTGATCTCGCACTACGCTGTCTTGGTCAGAGTTATGATCTGAGCGGTCGCATCCTTCGGGCAGCGTTGGTCGCAGATGACCAGGTACTGTTGGAGCGCAGCGGCGACAGGATTGTGGCTCGTTCTCCATTGACGATTGCCGGTAAGCTGGAAGTGCGCGGTGTCGGCATTGTCGATCTTCCGAGCGCACCGCAAGCCCAGCTTGACGTGATCGTCGAGCTGACCGATCCAACAAAGATCGAGCGGCTCCCTGAACCGGGAGCCAAGGCGCAGATCCTCGGATTGGAGTTGCCCGTCATTCGGGTGGCCCCGTTCCAGGCGTCCGCACCGCTCAAAGTCTTGCTCAGTCTGGTTGCCCATGGCCGGCCTGTGTAGCATTGCTGTCGTCGCGTGGACTTGGCTGATCAACGGCGCGGCGAAATGGCGTTTGCCAAGAAGGATGCCTTCCGGGCAATCATGGCGGCCGGGTGCTAAAGTGAGCGCGCTCGATTCGGCCTCACGTCGTCATGGGTGGGATTTGGCCGGGCAAGCCGATGGGCGGAGGCCGGCAGGGGGAGACATGCCGAATTGCGAGGCTGCACGCCAATGATTGGCATTGTCATTATTGCTCACGCCGGGCTCGCAACAGAGTTCCGCGCCGCGCTTGAGCACGTAGTGGGTGCGCAAGGCCAAATGGAAACTCTGTCCATTGGACCAGAGGATGACATGGAGTTGCGCCGCAAGGAGCTGATTGCGGCGATTGGCCGGGTCGACGCTGGCGCGGGTGTGATCGTGCTCACGGATATGTTCGGCGGCACGCCGTCGAACCTTGCGATTTCGGTTATGGAGGACACCGGTGCCGAGGTCATCGCCGGAGCCAATCTGCCGATGCTGATCCGGCTTGCCAGCGCCCGCAAAGACAAGCCGCTCGCCGAGGCGGTCAATCTCGCCAAAGAGGCGGGGCGCAAGTACATCAGCGTCGCGAGCCAGGTTCTGTCGGGCGAAGCGTGAAGCTGCTCCGCGCCGGGGGGCGAGAGTGTCGAGACTAGACAAGCCGAGAGCGGAAGTGACCATTCGAAACAAGAAGGGTCTGCATGCGCGCGCCTCTGCCAAGTTCGTCAAGTGCGCTGAGGCGTTCGATGCCTTAGTGCGGGTGACGCGCGACGGGCACACAGTCGGCGGCAGCTCCATCATGGGTCTTATGATGCTGGCTGCGGGACCAGGCAGCTCGATCTTGATCGAGGCCGAAGGCCCCCAGGCGCCTGAAGCGATTGAAGCGTTGGTGGCGCTGGTCGAGGCCGGTTTTGGCGAAGAGGGCTAGGACGCCCTAATTGCTCTTGGCCGGAGCTTCGTTCTGCACCGTGGCATCAGGCTTGAAGAAGACGTCGACACGCATGCCCGGCAGCAGCGGTGAGCCGGCGGCCAGATCGATAACGACTTCCAGAACCTCCAAGTCATTGGGCCGCCGCGGGCCGCGCTGAGCGAGCTTGCCCGGTCCCAGGGCCTGCGCAATGGTCGATACCTTACCTTCGAAATCCTTGCCCGGGTGGGCATCGGATTTGACGATGACACTCTGCCCAACACGCACCTTCGCCGTATCGCGCTCCTCGAGCTCGGCGCGGACGCGTAGGGTCGACAGATCGCCAATGACGACGAGAGTCTGCTCGGGCGATGGTGTCACCGTCTCTCCAACACGTGCGTTGATCTGCAACGCTGTTCCATCTGACGGAGCACGAATACGGGTCCGCTCCAGTGCCGCCTCGGCGAGGGAAAGATCGGAGCGGGCCGCGGTGAGCCCAGCCTCGAGGCGGGTCGGCAATGGCACGCCCTGCGCTGCCTGCGCCCTGCGCAGGGCTGCCCGCTCCTGCTCCAGCTTTTCTTGAGCAGCAGCAACAGCTGCGCGTTCGGCCCCGCCCATGACCTCACTGGGAGAAGCGTTGCGGCGTAAGCCCAACGCGCGGTCGAGATCGGTGCGAGCCTGGGCCAGGGCGCGCTCGGCCGCCGCCGCGTTGTCTTCCGCGAGTCGGCGATCCTGGGCCAAACGGCCTACGGTCTCCGCATCGCGCTCGCGCCGGCGCACGGCCGCCTCGGCATCCGCGGCGAGGATGCGCGCACGTCCATCCTCGTCGTCGAGGCGGATCAGGAGGTCTCCCGCTGAAACTCGATCATTGATCTTGACGGCAACATCCACGATACGCCCCGGCGCTTGGGAGCCGATTTTGATCTCCCCGCCGCGCGGCTCCACCCTACCCGGCGCCGAGGCCGCCCACGTCAACCGCGGCGTGGGCGAGCGCACCACGGCAGTGGCCGGGTTCGGCACCGGCAGCGAGTTGATCTGTGTCACCGTCCAAGCAATGGCGACAGCCATGGTGGCCGCAGCGATCATGCTGATAACGGGTGTGCGAGAGTTAGGCATTGGCTCTGATCTTCCGAATTGGCTCGCCCACGCCCGCACTGTGCTTGGAGCGTTGACGCTTCTCGCCGACAATCAAACCATCCTCGATGCGCACGATACGGTCGGCGAAGTTGAGTGTGCGTGGATCATGGGTAACGGCCAGCACCGCTCGATTGTCGCGGTGCGCAATTTCGGCGAGCAGGCCCATGACCGCTTGGCCGTTCTCGCTGTCGAGTGCCGCTGTCGGCTCATCGGCGAGAATGACGGACGGAGATCCGGCAAGGGCGCGCGCGATGGCAACGCGCTGCTGCTCGCCGCCGCTCATGTTGCGCGGATAGGACTTGAGCTTGTGCGCGAGGCCTACGCTGGTAAGCGCGCGCCGCGCCATCTGGATGGCGGGCTTGCGCGCCTCGCCGCGCACGTCGAGCGCCAGACGCACGTTTTCTTCCGCGGTCAGTGTGGGGAAGAGGTTGTACGTCTGAAAGACGAAGCCGATATGCCGGCGGCGCAGGTGGGCCAGCTCTTCGGGATCGAGACCATCCGCAACATGCCCGGCAACGGTGACGCTGCCTGACGTTGGCGTGAGAATGCAGCCGAGAATCGAGAGGAGCGTCGTCTTGCCTGATCCGGAAGGGCCCATCAGCAGGGTCAGCTGGCCTGGCTGCAAGGTCAGGCTCACGCCTTTGAGCGCACACACCTTACCGGCGCCCTGGCCCAGCTCCTTGACGATATTGCTCGCCTGCAAAACGATCGAATCGCTCATCGGGCGAAGACCATGACAGGGTCTATTTTTGTCACCTTCGTAATTGCTGCGATCGCTGAGATCGCACACATGGCGACGGTCAGGACGAACAGACCCGCCGCGAGTTCCCGTGTCATAATGATTGGCAGGGCTGTTTGTTCGCTGAAAGCGACGACGACCAGCGCGATCGCCATGCCGAGCGTATAGCCGATAACGGCCGAGAGTGCAGCCTGCAGCAGGATAACGCGGTGAATGTAGCCTTTCGATGAGCCGAGCGCCCGCAGCGTAGCGAACTCGCCCAAATGGTCCTTGGTGCTGGAGTAGAGCGTTTGCGCCACGATGACGGTTCCAACCAGGATCCCGAGGAGCGCGCCGCCAATGAGAGCGACGCCGGCCCCGGTGGCGAACAGCCACTGATCGAGGCTGCGACCCTCGAATTCAGTCGGAGTAAGGACGTCTACGCCGCTGAGACGCTCCTTGATGCTGTCCTTGACATCCTGCAGGTCGGCATTTGGGCTGAGTTTGACAAGGAGATATGTCGCCTGATCGCTGGAGAGGTTGAGAATGGCCCGCGCTCGCTTCAATGTGGTAAAGACGTAGGGCGCCATGGTGAATGAACGAATCCCGCTCGTCAGGGCCCCGACTTTCACGCGTGTGCTTTCGATCTGCGCGGTATCGCCCACCCTGGCGACGCCGAGATCCGAAAGATATGTACGGTCAACCGCGACAGCGTCCGGGGCAGCGATGCTGCCGGCATCACCCGCAACGATGTCCCATGGCGTCAATCCGCCGTCCTCTGGGTCGGCTCCGACCAGGACGATCACCGTGGATCCGCCGGTCGGCTTGCGCCATTCGGTAAAGGCGACAGCCAGAGGGACGGCGCTTGTAACACCGGGAACGCTCAGGACCGCGTGGCGTTCGCGCCCGGTAAGGGCCCCCGAATCCTCGAAGCTCTTGGCGCCGTAAGCCGTGACCCAGAGATCGGCATCGGCGTGCTCGATCATGGACACGATCATCTTCCTCGCGCCCAGATAGAGGCCGAGCTGCACGGCTACCAGCACGATTGAAAACAGGATTCCAACGACGGTGACGGCCAGCCTGATGCGATCATGGAACAAATTGCGGAACGCAAGCGTCAGGACCATATCTACGACGTTACCCTCGTACAGAAACTTTGCCGGCACGGCGCCATTCGCGCGTTCGTGCGCCTTGGTGCGATCCGTCAGCGAATGTAGGGTTATCGACCTGCTATCGCCCTATATAGGGCCTGATGATCGGTGCCGCCACTCGGGGCGGTGGCAAAGTAAAGATGCCGAGCCTATTTGCAAGCCCTGCAAGGGGTTCACTAGGTGAACGCGTAGGCAAAATGAGGGCAGCCCGGGCCCTTGTGGCGCTTTGTCTCGCGGTCGCAATTTAGGCCCAATCGCGTTTCAGCACAGGGTAGTAGACTGGTGGGGCGATAGGCTTCCAAGAGGTAGAAGCGTATGCAGTTCAATCGCTTGTCAAAAATCGAGCTTGTCTACGGGCTATCCCTGATTGCGTGGCTGCTTGCGGCTCCGGCAACCTTGGCGCAACAGCCGCGCCCCGCGACACCCCCTGCGGCAACAGGCCCAACGGGACTTTGGATCGACCACACCGGACGCGGTGCAGTTGAAATCGCTCAATGCGCCGAGGCTCTGTGCGGACGTATCGTTTGGCTCAAGGAGCCAAACGACCAGGCGGGTCGGCCGCTGCGGGACACCAAGAACGAGGACCGCGCGAGGCGCGTCCAGACCATATGCGGCCTGCAGATCATCGGCAATTTGCGGCTTCAGTCGGACGGCTCATGGGACAACGGCTGGATTTACGATCCCGAGCAGGGCGAGCGGTTTGACGTCGAGGTGAGATTGCGCAGCCCCGACGTCCTCCAGGTGAAGGGCTACAAGGGCCTCAAGTTCTTCAGCGAGACGTACCAATGGAAGCGCGCGGCAGCTCAGCCCGGGCCCCTGTGCGCTTCCTGAGACGGATCGGTTCCCCTACCGTTCAATCTGACTTGGCGGTTGCCTCTCGCACCAGCGACGCTAAAGCAAGCCTGCTCTGGCCAGGAGGGCGAGACTATCGGTCCCGCTCTCTTGTGCCGCCGGCAGCTTCCAGTCCGGCAATGGTTGCTCTTTGGTGCGGTCGACCAGCTCATGGTGCCGAATGAATTGGGCGAGCGCCGACATGGCTTCGGCCTCGAGCGGTAGCGTGGGCAGGCCTTTAGCGCGGAATTCCGCCGCCACCGCGGGCTGGGATGCAGCTATGACCACCGGCTTTCCAGTCTCGTCGGCGAAGGCGGCGATGTCTCGGGCAAAGGTCGGAACGTCATAGCCCTCGCCCGCGATGGGCATGCCGATCATGAAGGCATCGGCTGCATCGTCTCGGGCAATGACCGGCAAAATGTCGCTGAGGAGGCGGTTGTTGGATAACAGCGCCGCTGTGAGGTCAATGGGATTGGTGGTCGTCGCAAAGGTGGGAAGTAGCTTGTTGAGCTCGGCTCGAGTTTCGAGCCCCAAATCCGCGATCCGGAGGCCGTGGAGAGTCGCCTCGTCGGCCGCCATGACGCAGGTGGCGCCGGAACCCGAAATGGCGACTATACGGCGGCCCTTGGGTTTCCAGGGCTTGAGATAGAGACCGGCAGCTGCCACCAGCTCAGCCAGAGAGCGCACGCGCCAGATACCCAGGTGCTCGAGCGCGGCATCGACCAAACGATCGTCGTTGGCAAGCGCTCCCGTATGCGACCGGGCCGCCCGCTGACCGGCCTCGGTGCGCCCGGACTTGAGCGCAACGACGAACACGCCGCGCTCATTGGCAATCCGCGCGACCTCCGCGAGCTGATCAGGCCGTGGAATGCTCTCCAGATAGAGCAGAAGCAGTTTGATGGCGGGGTCGCTCGCTGCAGCCGCAGCCATCTCGGCGACCGTCACATCCGCATCGTTTCCCGTAGCAAGCGAATAGCGCACGCCCAGACCGACCTGTCGCAACAAGCCAAGCGGCACGGCACTCATGGCGCCGCTTTGGCTGACCACGGCGATCGGACCGTCCATCGGCTCCTGTGAGGTGAACAGGGTCGAGAAGCTGGTCACCGCCCCGTTGCTAAAGTTGGCCAGGCCCTGGGTGTTGGGACCCACCATGCGCATGCCGGCAGCCCGAGCAGCGGCGACCATCTCGTTCTGCTTGGCCTTTCCTTCTGCCAAGGTCGTCTCGCCGAAGCCTGAGGACATAACGATCACCGCCTTGACGCCACGTGCCGCACAATCTTTGACGGCCGTGACCGCGTTGTCGCCAGGGACCACAACGACCGCGAGATCGGGGACCTCGGGCAGGTCGGCGAGGCCCGGGAACGAGGCGACGCCCTGCACCTCCTTTCTGGTCGGATTGATGGGGAAGACTTGGCCCCGGAAGCCAAAGCGGCGCAGGAACGCCAGCGGACGACCCCCAATCTTGTTGGGATTCTCCGAGGCGCCGATGATCGCGATCGACCGCGGGTCGAGAAATGGTTTCAAGCTATCGAGGGACATGGCGCGCTGGTTGTCCGAATAGGTGCGCAACGACTCCCGGCCTCAAGAAACCAGGAGAGCGATCCGCCGGTTCACACAGTGGCAACCGGCGTTGCCGGAGAGCCCACGGCACCAGGTAACCTGAGTGGCGGCGCCGTCATGAGGAAGCGGCTGCGGTTGTTCTTGCGCAGCCAGTCGGCCAGCTCCGACAAGTGCCAGATCTCACCGAGATTGACGCCCGTCTTGAAGAGGCAATGCTGGTGTAGCGGCAGCATGGCGCACTGTCCGGGCTTCAACGGTGCGTTGTGGATTTCGACCGCATAGTTGTCCGAGATCAGCGCCACGAGTTTCGATTCGCTGACCCACCGCTGCAGGCGCTCATCGGAGCCGTCCAATCCGGTACAGCTCGTCTCAAGTATGTGCGCATCTGGCTTCCGCTTCATCTCGAGAAGCAGCTCATCGAACCCGGTCCGCAGGCAGACAAAATCGCCCGGCTCCACCTTGATGCCGTCGGCCGCCATGATCCGCATGAGGTCATCGTAGCCGACTGGGTGGCGCTTACGCCCATAGTGGGCAAAGAGGTCGATCATGACGGCGCGACCCTGCAGGCATTTCACGGCCATGTTCTCGACGCCGAGCGCATTCGCCGATGAAGTCCCCTTGGCTTCGACGAACGTCCCGGGTACGCCGCCGGCATCCTTCCCATCGGTCGGTCCGACGATCTCCTTGCCGCTGCGGTAGCCGTTGTAGAACACCGGCTCAGGCGTGCCGTCGCCGTCGGCATCGAACAACGCGCCGACGTGAGCCAGTGTGTCCCACTGCGTCGAGTACTGCAGGTGCAGCAGGACCATGTCGTCGTTGACGACATCGGTCATGCCGGGTGTATCCCAGCCGGTCTGGTAACCGAAGTTGGGCTTGTTGTTTCTGAGCGTCGGGCGGATTTGCGGTGGATGCCGTCGCGGGTTCAGGATGGCGCCACCGGGATAGTCGAGCGGCAACGACAGGCAGAAAGTCATGCCTTCCTTGACCTCGGCGATGCCCTCTTTGACCTTGGCTGGCGTCAGCTCGTTCATGCGCCCGAGCTGATCGTCAGGTCCATAGTCGCCCCAGGTCGAGTTTTCTGGCCGGCGCTTCCACCGCTTGTTGGACTCCATCCGTCTCCTCCAAGTTTCGACGCAAATTGGATGACCAACAATAGTCTTTATTTGGTCATCAGGCCGCGACCCATCCTCCACCCCATCCTTAGTGGCAGGACCACAACAACGAGCTTGGCCGTTCCACCGCCGCCCACATCGCGCACGATCACGACGTCAAGCTCAGCCAGGAGATGACGGTAAAGTATGGGCTCCGGAAATGAGAGCAAAATTTCGGAGAGTCCGGATGGACGATAGGCTAGTGGACGCAGGATACGTTGCACAAAGCTGGCCTAGTCGGACATATCAGGGAGCTGAGCCTTTCTTCTACCCCCAACTCAACGGTGGATGCCGCGACCAATAGGATTCGCTACGAGTAGCGGAGTAAGCAGGAAAGACGGTCGCCGGTCGCAGATTGAAACGGCTATCGCCAATCGCGGCGGCGGTAACGTGCGTCCGTCCTCCGGGCGACATAGCCATAGGCCGCAGCGTAACGGTCCCTTCGCGCATAGCCGTAGGCACGGCCATAGCCGTACGCCGCAGCGGAACGGTACATCGGCGCATAACCACCATAGACGGGGCCATAGGTGTCCGCCGCAACGTAGCGGTATGTCGGCGCAGAGCCGTACACAGGATCATAGCCGTAGGCCGCAGCGGAACGGTACGTCGGCGTATAACCGTAACCGTTGGTGGGGCCATAGCCATAGGCCGAAGCGGGACCGTACGCCGGCGCATACGCAAAGACAGGGCCGTACCCATAGTCCGTTATGTTGGGTGCAAGATAAGTTTCCGGATAGCCTGACGCGAACCGAGGCTTTTGCGCCTGCGGTGAAAACGAATTCGCCGCCCAAGTCGGATAGCTACAAAATTCTTGACGCGCATTGCAGGCCGCCTGCGCATGTCCGCTTAAGAATACCGTTGCGCCAAGGATTGGCGCCAGCACAATAAATCTAGACTTCATAGCGAGCATCCCGGTGGCTGCGCGAGCGGGTATCGCGCGCAACTCAGCGGCAGATGATCAAACGTTCCGCGAAGGCCATCCATCGGGGGAAACCCTCAACGCGCGGCCGGGCGATCGTCAGGTTCGGCCGACCTCGTGCACCTCCCCCCGGTTGGTGACTGGTTAAAACCTGAGGTGAGCTCGGAGAAGACTGGGGATCGTCTTCGAGGTCCCGAAGCGTGGAATGGCGATGACTGGGCAGTTTCCTGCCTCAAATTCAGATTATTCACGGATTAACCGCGTTGGCCGGTCTCACGCCTCGGCCGCGCGCGCAAAGCGCGCTTTAAGTCTCGAGGCCATAGCTGCTGTCAGCAGCGGCTATCGAGATCTTGCCCTCTTCTAGATCGCGGCGCACTAGAACCTTGTCGCGCTCGCGTGCCGGCCCATACCCGCCTGCACCGGGTGTCACGATCGATACACACGACCCCTTGTCCAGCCTGGCCTTGGCATTGTGCGGGCCCTCACCTGGATTGACATAGTCGAAATGCGCCATGCCTCCCGGCCCGCCTCCGAACAGTCCCCACGGCGCGGTGTGTGTTCGCGCGCCGTAAATGAAAGTGCGGCAGTTGTCGTGCTCGGAGCGGACCCGCCGGCGCATGCCCATGCCGCCGCGAAACTTGCCGGCGCCGCCGCTGTCGTTGACGAGCTCGTAGCTCTCAATGGTCAGCGGATACTCCGTCTCCAGCGCCTCCACTGGCAGGTTGGACGTGTTGGTCAGGTGCACGTGCACGCCGTCGAGGCCATCCTTGGCAGCGCGCGCGCCGAAGCCTCCGCCAACGGTCTCGACATAGACGTAATACTGTCCGGTGCGCGGGTCGATGCCGCTGAAATCTGCGTAGATACAGGCGCCGTTGTGCGCAGCCGTCACGCGTTCGGGAATGGCATTGGCTAGTCCACCGAGCACCAGATCGACAACCCGCTGCCCGCAGTCGACGCGGGAGTTGACTGCAGCCGGTGCAACCGCGTTCAGCACCGAGCCTTTCGGCGCCGACACGTGGATTGGCCGGAAAAAGCCGGCGTTGGGAGGAATGTCCGGCCCGATCACAGTTTTCAGGGCGTAGTAGACCGTTGCCAGCAGTCCAGTGCGCACGAGATTGAAGCCCGCACGCACCTGCGGCGGCGCCTCGAAGTCGATAAAGATCTCGTCGCTCTTCACCTCGATGCGCACCTTGAAGTCGAGGATCTCATCGATCTCTTCCGAGTCGAATTGGTCAGCGAACTCGTAGACCCCCGGCGGGAGTGATTTGATGCCGGCGCGCGTCAGCCGCTCCGCGTAGTCCAGCAGGGCATCCTCGACCGCCAGCATCATGTTGAGGCCATAGCGTCGGCACAAGGCTTGGAACCGAAGCACGCCTTGGCGGTTCGCCGCCATCTGCGCGCGCAGATCGTTCAGCCGCTCGTGTGGCACCTGCAGGTTGAGCAGGATGAGGTCGAGCACATCTTGAACGATTTGCCCTTCGCGGTAGAGGCGAATGGGCGGAATGCGAATGCCCTCCTGGAAAATGTGTGCATGTCCGCGGTCGACGAAATCGGCATGGTGCGCCGTGTTGGTGGCCCAGCCGACCAGCGTGCCCTGGAAGAAGATCGGCTCGGCCAGAACAATGTCCGGCAGGTGGGTACCGCCACCGGTGTAGGCGTCGTTGCCGACGAAGACGTCGCCCTCTTTGATCTCGCTCGCCGGAACGCGCTCGAGAATGCTCTCGACGATGCCGATGAGTGAACCGAGATGCATCGGAATATGCATGGCCTGGCACAGGGTGCGGCCCTTTGAGTCAAAGAGGCAGGTGGAAATATCGCGCCGCTCCTTGATGTTCGTCGAGTGGGCGGCGCGCACGAGCGTTTCACCCATCTCTTCGGCAATCGAGGCGAGCGCACTGCCGATGACCTCGACGGTAATGGCATCGAGGGGCGCATGCTGGGCGGGCGGGGCTGCGATTTCGTTCATAGTTCGAGCGTAGGGGCAAATCGAGTAAGAGCGCAACGCAAAGGGTGATGATCGCACTGCCGACCTTGCCCCGCGCGGCAAACCTGATCTAGATGATCGCCTTGCCGTACGAGCTCCCAACTCGAGAACGCATCTTTAGATGGTGGAATCAGCGAGGAGATATTCGGGGTTCCGGATATTCCGGGAAGCCATGCGTGGTCACGCTGGCTGGGAGCGCGCTTGGCGCGATCCGGAGCCGAAGGCTGGATATGACGTCGTCATCATCGGCGGTGGAGGTCACGGTCTCGCCAGCGCTTACTATCTTACGCGCAATCATGGGATCACGAATGTTGCTGTGATCGAGAAAGACTCGATCGGCCTGGGCAACGTCGGCCGTAACACGACCATCGTGCGGTCGAACTACCTCTTCCCCGAGAACCATCTGTTTTACGAGAAATCGCTGCAACTCTGGGAAGGCCTCGAGCGTGACTTGAACTTCAATGTGATGATGAGCCAGCGTGGCGTCCTCAATCTGTTTCACTCCGACAGTCAGCGCGACGTGGCGGCCAGGCGCGGTAATGCCATGTCGCTGTCGGGCATCGATGCCGAGCTGCTCGATCGTGACGAGGTTGCGCGCATGGTGCCGTTGCTGGACATGGACAACGCGCGCTTTCCAATCTACGGCGGATTGCTTCAGCCGAGAGGCGGCACTGCTCGCCACGACGCCGTCGCTTGGGGCTTCGCGCGCGCGTCAGACCAGCGCGGCGTCGATATCATCCAGCATTGCGAGGTGACCGCCATTCGGCGAGAAGGCAATCACGTCGTCGGCGTGGAGACGACCCGCGGCTTCATCGGTGCGCGCAAAGTGGCGATCGCTGTTGCCGGGCATTCCTCACATGTCGCCGCCATGGCGGGGCTGCGGCTGCCGATCGAGAGCCACAAGCTTCAGGCTTTCGTATCGGAAGGGCTGAAGCCGATGATCGATTGCGTCGTCACCTTCGGTGCCGGGCATTTCTATATTTCGCAGTCCGACAAGGGTGGTCTGGTGTTCGGAGGGGATATCGATCGCTATAATTCGTATGCGCGGCGTGGCAGCCTGCCGATTGTCGAGCATGTCATGAGCGAAGGAGTGGCCATGATCCCGGCGTTGTCGCGACTTCGCGTGCTGCGCCAGTGGGCCGGCATCATGGACATGACCATGGACGGGTCCCCTATCATCGGCAGGACGCCTGTCGACGGCCTGTATTTGAATGGTGGCTGGTGCTACGGCGGCTTCAAGGCCATCCCGGGCTCGGGCTGGTGCTTCGCATACACTATCGCCAAGGACGAGCCACACCCGCTCAACGCGGCGTTCAGCCTCGAGCGCTTCCGCCGCGGGCGCATGATCGACGAAAAGGGCGCGGGCGCGGCGCCCTGGGATCATTAGGGGGCGGGGAGATGCATCTGATCAACTGCCCTTGGTGCGGTGTGCGGGACCAGGCGGAGTTCAACTATCGCGGCGACGCGACTTTACGCCGGCCCGATGCGGCGGAAGGTGCCGAGGCCATGTTCGAGTATGCCTACATGCGCGCAAATCCGATGGGATGGCACGTCGAGTGGTGGCATCACTCTGCCGGTTGCCGGCAATGGGTGAAAGTCGTGCGCAATACGCTCACGCATCAGATCGCCGCGACAGGCAGGCCAGGCGACGACCTCCAGGTGCCGGCGCAATGATGCAGCCGTTTCGCCTGCCGCGCGGCGGCCGTATCGACCGCGGCCGCACACTCGAGTTCGTGTTCGACGGCCGGCGCTATGAGGGACATCCCGGGGACACACTTGCCTCGGCCTTGCTCGCCAACGGCGTGCGGCTCGTCGGCAGAAGCTTCAAGTATCACCGCCCGCGTGGCATCTTCACGGCCGGTGCGGAGGAGCCGAATGCATTGGTCGAGCTGCGCACTGGCGCGCGGCGCGAGCCCAACACGCGCGCCACGGTGGCAGAGCTGTTCGATGGGCTCGAGGCGACGAGCCAGAACGGCTGGCCGTCGGTCCGCTTCGATCTTGGTGCGATCAGCGGTCGGCTGGCACGCTTCCTGCCGGCCGGCTTTTACTACAAGACATTCATGTGGCCGTCCGCATTCTGGGAGCGTGTGTATGAGCCGGCCATCCGCCGCATGGCGGGGCTCGGGCGTGCGTCCCATGAAGCCGATCCCGATCGCTACGAGCACACGCATGCTCACTGCGATGTGTTGGTGGTGGGCTCGGGTGCGGCCGGCCTCGCAGCTGCCAGAGCAGCCGGCGAGACTGGTGCCCGCGTCATCCTGGCCGAACAGGATTTCGAGCTCGGTGGGGGCCTGCTCCTGGAGCGTGAGCACGAGGCATGGCGCGAGAGCACGGTCTCGGCGCTCCAGGAATTGCCGGAGGTGCGTCTTCTGCCACGAACAACCGTGTTCGGTTACTACGACCACAACGTGCTGGGCGCAGTCGAGCGCATAGCAGACCACCTACCCGCGCCGCCCGAGCATGGCGTCCGCCAGCGCTACTGGGTTATTCGCGCCAAGCAGGTTGTTCTGGCGACCGGCGCAATCGAAAGGCTGATCGCCTTTCCGGACAACGATCGCCCCGGTGTCATGCTCGCGTCGGCCGCGGAGGCCTATGTGCGCCGGTTTGGTGTCCTGCCGGGCCGCCGCGCCGTGCTGTTCACGAACAATGACGAGGCTTACGCCTCAGCGCGCACGTTGCAGGATGTCGGAGTTGAGATCGCTGCCATCGTCGATGTCCGAGCCAGCTCGCATGCCGCCGAGAATGCGCGCAGCAAGGGTCTCAATGTCTGGACGGACGCGGAGGTGACTGGCGTCACTGGCGCCAGAAGCGTTCGGGAAGTCTCCATGCGTCGGCGCAACGACGGCGGCTCGAACGGCTTTTCGGCCGATCTTCTTTGCGTGTCGGGCGGCCTCAATCCTTCCGTTCAGCTCGCGAGCATGACGCGGGCACCATTGATCTGGAATTCCGGCCTGGTCACATTCGTGCCGGGAGCACCGGTTCAGGCGGAACGGTCGACGGGGGCAGCGCGCGGGATCTTTGGCATTGTAGCTGCGGCGAAGGATGGAGCCGACGCGGGCGTGGCGGCGGCAACGGCAGTTGGATTTTCCACCAAGACAAAATTCGCCCTTCCCGAGAACGTGCAAACACGAGCCACATCAATCGAAGCGCTCTGGGAAGTGAAGGCCAAAGGCAAGGCTTTCGTCGATTTGCAGAATGACACGACGGCGGACGACATGCGCCTGGCTCATCGCGAGGGCTACGGCCACGTAGAGCATGCCAAGCGCTACACCACGCACGGCATGGCGACCGATCAAGGCAAGATCGGCGGTCTGGTCGGCAGCGCCGTTCTCGCGGAGGCTCGCGGTGAGCCCGTCGAGAAGGTTGGCGTGCCGACGTTCAGGCCCTATGTGACGCCGGTTACGATCGCCGCCATCGCTGGCCGGGAGGTCGGCCAGCACTACAAGCCCAAACGTCGCACGGCACTCCACCATTGGCATGCGGATGCTGGCGCCGTTTTTCTTGAAACGGGTCTCTGGCTCCGTCCGCTTTACTATACCAAGATTGCTGAGACAGGCTGGGGGCCCATCCTGCGCGAGGCGCGGGCGGTGCGTGCCTCGGTGGGCATTTGCGATGTGTCGACGCTCGGCAAGATCGACATCCAGGGCCGCGACGCGGCTACGTTCCTCGACCGTCTCTATGCCAACACGTTCTCCACGCTGCCGGTCGGCCGTGCGCGCTACGGCCTGATGCTGCGCGAGGACGGCATGGTGTTCGATGACGGCACCACGTCGCGGCTAGGCGAGCACCACTACTTGATGACGACGACGACCGCGAAGGCGGCCGAGGTGCTCGAGCACATGGAGTATCACGCCCAGGTGACGTGGCCCGATCTGGATGTTCGTTTCTGCTGCATCACGGATCACTGGGCGCAGATGGCCGTGGCCGGCCCGAACGCACGCAGGACGCTCGAGCGCTGCATCGGGGGGCAGCCGCTTGGCCATGTTGAATTTCCCTTCATGGCAGTCGGCAAAGGCCGGATTGCCGGCTGTGATGTGCGCATATTCCGCGTCAGTTTTTCCGGTGAGCTGGCCTATGAAGTCGCCACACCATCGGGCCACGCCGAGCGCGTGTGGGCAGCGATCCTGGATGCTGGCCGGGCCTTCTCCATCATCCCCTACGGCATGGAGGCCATGGGCCTCATGCGAATCGAAAAAGGGCATGTTGCCGGTCCCGAGATCAATGGCCAGACGACTGCTAGCGATCTTGGTTTCGAGCGCATGATGAAGAAGAAGGGGGATTTCATCGGTCGCCTCAACGCCATGCGC
Organism: uncultured Alphaproteobacteria bacterium; assembly: GCA_963806735.1. Classification (GTDB taxonomy): domain Bacteria; phylum Pseudomonadota; class Alphaproteobacteria; order Rhizobiales; family Hyphomicrobiaceae; genus CADEFX01. The sequence goes on from CAWEBE010000062.1 coordinate 238,721, forward strand.
CCAGGCTTGATGGCCACTGATCGGCCGCAACTCGTCGGCATCCGCGCCTTAGGCACGAGTTTTGAGAAACGTTTGCGAGGAGGTGCTCACATCGTGGCGCGTCCGGGCTCAAAAGAGAGCCTTGGCTGGGTCACAAGCGTCACGCGGTCCGTGGAGCTCGATCGCTGGGTCGGGCTGGCCATGGTAAAGCACGGACCAGAGCGCATAGGCGAGCGTATGTTTGCGGCCTTCCCGTTGAAGAAGGAGGTGGTCGAGGTCGAGATCACGAGCCCGCATCACATCGACCCGGAGAATCGCCGTGTCCATACCTGAGCCGATGTCACCGCTCGACCGGTGTCTTGAGGTTGGCAGGTTTGGAGCCGACAGGCCGGGTTCTCGGCTTCAAATCGCACAACGGCGCCTCGCTATCGCACGAGTAATGGCGCGTGCCGGAAACACCGACACGGTAGGCGCCGCTGTCGAGAAAGACACCGGATTGAAGATGCCATCGCCGGGCCACTCGTCGACGAGTGGGGACGTGACGGCAATCTGGATCGCGCCAGATACGTGGCTCGTCGTGCAGGCGATGCTAACTTCCACCGATCTTCTGGCTCGGCTCACGCGCGCATGCGGCGTCGACGCCTCCGTTGTCGATCAGTCATGCGGATATGTGGCGCTGCAATTGTCCGGAGCGCGAGCGCGCGACGTACTTGCGAAAGGTTGTCGCATTGATCTGCATCCAAGGGCCTTCGGGCCAGGGCGCGCGGCAGCAACGATAATCGCGCACGTGCACGGGATCATATGGCAGGTCGATCAGACCCCGACATTCGAGCTGATCGTTCCGTCCACACTCGCCGAGCACGTGTACGAGTGGTTGTGCATTAGCGCCGCCGAGTTCGGCTACGAGGTTCGCGCGTAGCCGAACGGCCGAACGCCTGCGGCTGCCACCGCAGAGGCTGCATTTTCTGGGAGCGCTATCAGGCGCGCTCGATGATCATGGCGATGCCCTGCCCGACCCCGATGCACATGGAGACCAGGGCATACTTGCCGCCGGTTCGCTGCAGCTGGCGCGCCGCCGTAAGTGCAATGCGCCCGCCGGATGCTCCCAGAGGATGACCGATGGCAATGGCGCCTCCGTTGGGGTTGACGCGACTGTCGTTGAAGTCCAGCCCCAGCCCCTTCACGCAGGCCAAGACCTGCGCTGCGAAGGCCTCGTTGATCTCGATCACGTCCATGTCTTTGAGATCGAGACCGGCTCGCTCCAAGGCCTTTTTGGCTGCCGGCACGGGGCCAAAGCCCATCGTACGTGGGGGTACGCCCGCAACCCCTGATGCCACGACCCGCGCAATCGGCTTGGCCCCCGCCTTGTCGCCAGCCTTGCGGCTGGCCACGACCAGGGCCACTGCACCGTCGTTGATGCCCGAGGCGTTGCCGGCGGTCGTCACGCCGCCCTCGAACAAGGACCTGAGCTTCTTCAGGCTGTCGGGCGTCGTGTCGCCACGTGGGTGTTCGTCATCCGCCACCACGGTATCGGGCTTTCCACGACTGCCCGGAATGACGACAGGCTGAATCTCGGCCTTGAAGAAGCCATCCGCCTTGGCCTTCGCATATTTCTGTTGGGACGCGAGCGCAAAGGCATCGCAGTCCTCGCGCGAAAGCTGGAAGTCGCGCGCAAGGTTGTCGGCAGTCTGCGGCATGGTATCGGCGCCGAACTCACCTTCGATCTTCGGGTTGGCGAAGCGTGCGCCGAGCGACGAATCGAATACGCGAAAATCCTTCGTAAACGGCTGCTCGGACTTACCGACGACAAACGGCGCGCGCGTCATGCTCTCCACGCCGCCGGCTATCACGACATCGGCCTCGCCGCAGGTGATGGCATGCGCGGCACCGATGATGGCGTTCATGCCCGAGCCGCAGTTGCGCTGATAGACTGTGCCTGGCACTTCGATCGGCAAGCCCGCCAGCAACACCGAATGGCGCGCGATGCAGCGGCTATCCTCTCCGGCCTGGCAGGCGCACCCGACGGCGACATCGTCGATGGTTTGCGGCGCGAACCCGGAGCGCTTCACGGCTTCACGAATGGCGCCCGCGAGCATGTCGTCGGGCCTGAACTCGGGCAAGCGCGCCTGCATGGCGGCCGAACGGGGTGCGCACTCCTTCATAGATGTAAGCGTCGAGCATGGGTTGTTTCCTTCCCTGAGTTTCCCGTTTGACCATCGGGTAGGACATTTGCCTCCGCCAGTATGCGCATTCTGTCCGCGCCTGCCATCAGAATTGCGGCCCTTACGGCACGACGCCGACCAGCCTCAGCCACAGGATCTGGAGGGGGAGGATGACGGCGAGGCTGACCAGCGCCAGCGGTACGAGCAGCCGCAGCACCGTTTTCGCTGGGACACCGCCCATCATGAGGCCCACCATGATGGGCACTGTCTGAAACGGAAAGAAGATCATCTGCAAGCCGGTCATTTCCGCAATAAATCCAGCTTTAATGGACAATCCTGTCGAGGCGGCAATGCTACCCAACAGGGGGTTCACGACGGCGATGCTGCCCACCACCGTGGCTGGAATGGCGATCATGGTGGACAGCATGGAGACCAAGGCGAAGCCGAACGACGCGGAGCGTCCCTCCAGCGAAACGAGGTCGCTGATGAACTTGGCAGTGAAACCGCCCGCTCCGGAGCTCGTGAGGACCGTTGCAACGCCGAGCACCACCGCCAGGAACAGGATCGCCGTCAGCTTGGTGAGGTCGAAGCTCTCTCTGAGATTGGCTAGCGCCACGGGCGGCAGCAGGCACAAAAACGCCGCACCGATCGCGACGGCGCCCGGCTTGATGCCGTGCAGGAAATCAGTGGCCCACAACAGGACCGTAAGGCCGAGCACAATCCCCAGGCGCTTGGCTGCGCCGCTCAGGAGCGCTGGCTCTGCCGGGCCCGTGGCCATTTGTGGCGGCGGCGCCGGCAACAGCAAGATGGTGGCAAGCCAGAATAGCAGTGCCTTCACGAGTCCCAGCACTGGGCCGCAGAGAAGCAGATATTCCGCATAGTGGATTTGAGGGCCGTGTGCGCTTTCAACAGCGCCGAGTGCGATCACATTCGTCAGGTTGCTGGGCAGAATGGCATAGCTGGTCATGAAGTTACCGGCGACCGCCGTGACAACCAGACCAACGTATCCGTTGCTTCCCTGCACATAGCCGGCTTCCTTGGCGACAGCCATGACGATTGGCAACGTAATGGCAAGCCGGCCCATAGTGGATGGGAGCAGAAAGCTCAGCGCGCCGGTACCCGCGAGAACTCCAAGTATGGCACGTGGGTAGGAGGACAGCAGATGCTGCATGAGCCCCCGGGCGATATAACGTCCGAGCCCCGAGCGCACCGCCGCTGCGCCGATCACGAAGCCGCCGATGACGAGACCCGCCGCATTCGACCAGAAGCCCGACAGCAGAGCCAATGGTGGCGCAATTTGTGCCGCGAAAGCCAAGGCAAAGAAAAGCAACCCGGCAGCAAGCGTCGGCAACGCATTGGTCGCCCATATCGCAACTGAAGACACGACGATCGCAAATCCGATCATCGCTTTCGGTGCATCTGCGGGTGGGGGTAGCGACGCCACCAGAACCGCCGCGGTACCAATGTAGCCGAGCAATACGAGCCGTATTCCCGATCGGCCTTCCAACCCCATCATCGGCGGCACGTTTCTGCGGCTATTCTGTTTCGATCTCGTCTGGCTTCAGCCTGCATCGGCTCTATACGTGGCGATAACAAAGTCAGTCGGTCAGAAAGGGGCGATCATTTGCGGCCCTAAAGACGCTCTGTCAAGGAACGCCGCGACTTTAGCGGAACTCCAATTTTGCCTGCACGCACCGGCATAGCTGGTTTAGTATTTCTCTGATGATGCCCAATAGCATTCAATCAATCGGCGTGGTCGGCGGCGGTGCCTGGGGGACAGCCTTGGCGCAGACCGCGCGGCTGGCAGGCCGTGACGTGACCCTGTGGGCTCGTGAGCGCGAAGTCCTCGCGGACATAAATCAGCGCCATGTGAATTCCTTGTTTCTGCCAGGCGTACCATTGGACTCCGCCCTGGTTGCCACCGACGACTTGCGAGCTATTGCGGCAACTGATGCGATTCTCATGGTCGCTCCGGCCCAGCATGTACGAGCGGCAGGGTCCGAGCTGGCAAAACACACCAGAGCCGGTCAGCCCGTGGTCATTTGTGCAAAAGGCCTGGAGCAGGCGACTGGCAGTCTGATGGCGGACGTGCTGACAGAGGTCCTGCCGCAAGCAACGCTTGCCGCGCTGTCAGGACCGAGTTTCGCGGCCGACGTAGCCCGCGGATTGCCGGCTGCACTGACGTTGGCGTGCGCGGACGAGCAGTTGGGCCAAGCGCTGGCCCAGTCACTGGGCTATCGGCATTTTCGCCTCTACTGGTCAGGCGATGTGACGGGCGTGCAGCTCGGAGGCGCTGTCAAGAATGTTCTCGCGATTGCTGCTGGAATCGTCGATGGGCGGCAGCTCGGCGCCAGCGCCCATGCCGCGCTGGTGACGCGGGGCTTTGCCGAGCTACGCCGTTTCGGGACAGCGCTGGGCGCCAAAACCGAAACGTTGGTGGGGTTGTCGGGTCTAGGCGACCTGCTGCTGACTTGTGGAAGCCCGCAATCGCGCAACATGTCCCTTGGCCGCGCATTAGGTCAGGGTCAGACATTGGGTACGGTGCTAGGCAGCCGGCGCTCGGTGGCCGAGGGCGTGTTTACCGCGGCAGCGGTTGTCAAGGTCGCGCGCGCAAAGGGTATCGAAATGCCGATCTGCGAGGCCGTGCATGCCATCGTGGAAGGGTTGAGCACGGTCGATACGGCCATCGAGGCGCTGCTGGCGCGGCCGTTCAAGGCCGAGTAGCAGTCGGGCTGGAGGACAGGGACCGTGGCGAAGAGCACGAGCAAGGAGACGAAATCGGAAGGTCCGGCCTACTGGCTGTTCAAGACCGAGCCCGAGGAGCATTCCTGGGAGATGCAGAAGGCGCGCGGCAAGAAAGGTGAACCGTGGACGGGCGTGCGCAACTTCGTTGCCCGCAATAACATGAAGGCGATGCAGCTCGGCGACCTCGGGTTCTTCTACCATACGGGTGACGAAAAACACGTCGTCGGCATCGTCGAGGTGTGTGCGACCGCACACCCTGACAAGACAGACGACACTGGCGTTTGGAAGTGCGTCGATGTTCGCGCCGTTTGCGACGTGCCGAAGCCCGTGACCCTGGCAGCGGTCAAAGCCAATCCAAAGCTCGCCAACATGGCGCTGGTGAAGTCCGCGCGCTTGTCGGTGCAGCCCGTAACGGCTGCGGAATGGGCCGAGGTTTGCCGTATGGGCGAGCTTGATCCGAAAAAGCTCCGATCGTGAGCAGCGGTACTAGTCGATCCAGTTTCATATTGGCGCAGACAACCCTCACGTCCCCACCGTTGGTGCCGGAAATACGTTTGCACTTGGCGACAGATGCACGCGGAATTTTTCAGACCCTGCGTGATTCCGGAATAGATACGAGCTGGCAACCGTATTGGGCGTTCGCCTGGCCCGGCGGGCAAGCCCTGGCGCGCTATGTCCTCGACAATCCGGCACTGGTCGCCGGAAAGACGGTGATGGATATTGGCGCTGGCTCAGGAGTTGCCGCCATTGCAGCAGCCGCGGCCGGGGCAAGCCGCGTCGCAGCGGCTGATCCCGACCCCCTGGCGGCTGCGGCAATTCAGATCAACGCGCGGGAGAATGGCGTCGAAATCGAGATTGTCACTGACGACATGCTTGGCCGCGAGCCACAAGCCGACTTGATACTCATCGCCGATCTGGTCTACGAGCTGGAGCTGGAAGTCCGCGTGACCCGCTTTCTGGAGGCGGCGCGTGCCAGGAATGCGCAGGTCATCCTCGCAGATCGGACCACGGCACGGCGGCCTCCCCTCGCGGTGTCGCTCCTCGGCGAATACCGAGCCCCGTTGACACCTCTATTGGAGGAAAGCCACTTCGAGCATGCACGCGTGTGGCGGCTCGAGCCGGCAAGACCGTCCCTCGCAGGCAATCGGACCGCGCCATGACCGCGGACGGCAGGCAACACTTCATCCAGGCCAACACGCGTCTGCTGAGCCCACCCCTGGTTCCGGAGATCAAGCTGCATCTTGCCGAAGAATCGCTTCCGATCTGGCAGAAGACCGAGGAGGAGCTAGGAGAGATGAATGTCCCGCCGCCTTACTGGGCCTTCGCTTGGGCCGGCGGGCAGGCGCTGGCGCGATACATTCTCGATAACCGAGGGCTCGTTGCGGGAAAGCGAGTGCTCGACCTGGGCAGTGGTTCCGGCTTGACGGCGATCGCGGCCCAGCTGGCAGGTGCATCCTCTGTGTTGGCCTCGGATATCGATCCTTTGGCGCTCGATGCCATCAGGCTCAATGGGAAGGCCAATGGCTTGGGACCGGACACCACGCCGACCGATTTACTGGGCGCCACGCCGGCGCGGTACGACGTCGTTCTCGCCGGGGATCTCTTCTACGAGCGCCAACTGGCCGATCGCGTCCTGTCGTTTATCGAAGCGGCCGCCGCACGGGGCGCCATGATCCTGGTCGGCGACCCGCAGCGGGCGTATTTCCCAAGGCACCGGTTTACTTCCGTGGCCGAGTATCACGTGCCGGTGACACGCGAGCTCGAGGACGTGGAATTGAAGCGCACGGCCGTCTGGCAATTCATCACTTGACTGGAGTGCGGTCGTCTCACATGGAAGCACTCTCGCTTCCATGTGGGGCGTGAATCGCACAACAAGCAGAGGCGAGAGGCTTTCCGGCGCTTCGAAGAAAAGCCGGAAAGAACTCTATGCGCGGTCGATCCGGCATTGATAGCAGTTGTTGCTTGCAGAACGGACGTGAACGTAGGCGATGCGTTCATTCTGCATCATGCCGGCCGCAATCTCCGGAATGCTCGCCGTCGGCACGACCTGCCCGGAGCCGTAAACGATACGATCGTTGCTGTCATAACCGCGGATCAGATACTGCGCCGAGCGCAGTATCGGCGGAATGTTGGCGCCGCCTGGATGCCGCTCGCAGGCCTGCGCATGCAGGAAGATGGGGCCCAGCTCGGCATAGGGCTGGGGCGCAGGAAACGGCCGATGAGCAAGGATCAGATAAGGCTCGCCGGCCTCAACCTGATCCAGGCAATGCCGGCAGGGAACGCCGTTACCGTCGGAGATATGGCGCTCGGGCGGCTGGTCGTTGGCGTCTGGCTGGCCCTCCTGCAGAGCCCGCACGATGGACGTGTTTAAGGCAACAAAGCGAATCGACATGCCGCCTCCTTTGCGACAAGGATTGTCGGATGTCGCGTGCGTAGCGCGCTGCGGATCGTCTGCCGACCCGAAAGCTGTGCTTCGTGATGCAGAGGCACATATGCACTACGCAGGCACAAACTATTTGGCCATATTACTGGCGGCCGCGGCCAGCTTCCTGTTTGGAGCGGTCTGGTACGGCACGCTTGCCAGACCCTGGATGGCAGCGGTTGGCAAGACCGAGGCGGAGACCAAAGGGTCTGGGCAGACGCCCGTCCTATATCTGGTTGCCATCGTTGCCCAACTCATCATGGCCTGGGTGCTGGCCGGATTGATCGGTCATTTGGGGCCGGGCAGAGTGACGCTGAGAAACGGGCTCATTTCTGGAGCCTTCGCCTGGCTGGGGTTCGTGGTCACCACACTTGCCGTCAATCATGGCTTTCAGGGTGCCAAGCGATCTCTGACAGTGATCGACAGCGGGCATTGGCTCGGCGTGCTGCTGATCCAGGGTGCCATCATTGGAGCAATGGGCACGTGACGCGACGGCGCGTGCTGTGCTCTTTCGTCGATCTCGAACGAACAGGCGCAAAGGGCCTGACCCTCGGTCAGCCGCCGGACGGGCGCGAGATCGTTGTCGTGCAGACGATTGATGGCGTGCGCGCCTACGCCAATCGATGTCCGCACATGTATTCGACGTTGGAAACGTTCCCCGACCGATTCCTGGACGAGGGCCGCGAGCACCTCGTGTGCTCGACACACGGTGCACGGTTTCGGGTTGCGGACGGCACATGTGTTGCCGGCCCATGCAAAGGGGACGGCCTTGAGCGCGTCGATGTCATCATCGACGGCCCGCATATTCTGCTGGCCGAGTAGCGGAGGGCTCGACCGCCCGAGCCTTTACGGTTCGAAACGCCAATAGCTTCCAGCCGGTGAGGCAACGGCTTTGTACGCCGGCAGCCGCGTGCTCGGCGGTCTCTTGCCATTCTCCAGCAGGCCGCCCAGATCTTGGAGCACCTGCTCGCGTTCTGCGAAAGTCGTGTGGTTGAGGTTGAAGAAATCTGTGCTGGCGCGGGAAACGTCGATCGTGTCGATGCCCGAGATCACCAACGGTCCTTCAGCTGGTACCCAGCCCGCAGGGTTCTCGCCGCGCAGCAGCTCGCGCGAAACCCGCAAAGCCCAGTCGTTGGAGGACGCATACAGCGTCATACCCTTGGCGAGCGGCTTGATCCGGCCCGCAACCTGCGTGAAAGTCTCGCGCGTCACATCGGGTGCTGCCAATATGACCTCGCCGAAGCGAGGACGGCGTGCCGCCGAGGTCCCCGCCGCTGCGGTCTCAGTGGACATGGAACGCAGCACGCGCAGCAACGGATCGGAGCCCATGCTGTGGGCAATGAGGTGGATTTGCGTCACGCCGGTGTCGCGCTCGATCAGCTCGATAAATTGGCGCAAGGATTCCTCAGCGCCTTGGGCGCGCGTGCGGTCCAGAATATACCCGCTGAGGCCCGCGACCGAGGGCCAGCTGAAGACGAACGGAACACCGTCGAAGCCGACGTCGAACGTGATCTGGGCAGCGCGAAACAACGCGTCATCGAAACTCACGTTGAAGCCATGCACGAATACGAACGCCTGACCGGCGTAGCGCCGGGAGGCATCCCGCTTCTTTTGCACCTGACTTACGAACGTAGCCTGATCCAGCGTATCGACGCTGAAGATCGTGAAATCGCGCGCGAGATCTTCACGTCGCAATGAAAAGCGCGTGACGAGAAAATCCCATTCATTTGTACCAATCTGACCTGCACGGCGTCCCTGCTTCGGTACAGTCACGGCGGCTTTGCCGAGGATCAGTTTGCCGCCCGGCTGCGTGCCGAAGGCCGCCAGCTGCCGCTCCCACTTCTGTCGGTTGGCCTCCTGCTTGCGGTCAGTGCCGAAGTAGAGATCCACCGTCGAATAGGGCTTGTCATCAGCGGCTGCTTTGGGAGATGCCGCATCGCCGCTCGGCGTGGGCGCGGAGCGCGTGACGCTGCGTGAACGGGCGGCCGGCGGCGGTGGCGCGGCAGCAACCGGCGCTGGCTCGTCCTTGCGGGCGGCAGGTGAAGCTGCGCGCTCGGCCGATTTGGCACCGCCGCCTTCCCCGTTGGTGGCGGCCGGCCTGCCAGCCATGACTGTCGGCGTCGATACCGGGCGCTCTACAAGCTTTCCCGCCTGGGTTTGCAGGGCTTGGACTTCGATTTGGACCGGCCCCGACGGGCGACTCTCAAGCCGATAAGCGAAATCGACTGTGTCGATAAAGCGCTCCTCGTAGCGGAGATCGAACGCAGCGGTGCTTTGACCGTTCCGCAGGGAAACCGGTCGCTCGAGATCGCCATAGAAAACTTGGCCGTTGGCGTAGGTCACGACGACACGCTCAACGATGACGGCGCCTTGGCGAACGGTAACGCGGACAGCTTTGGAACGACCTTTGGTGCGCGAAACATCGAACCGTACACTGCGCCCAGCCGGATCGACAGTTTGGGTCGCGAGAGTGATCCAAGTGTCGCCAGGACGCTCCTGCGATTGGAGGGCTGCCGGAGACACAAACAGGGCTGCGAGCGCAGCCAGAAAGACAAGAACCCTCACCATGAACACCCCCTCCTTCTCCAAATGTCCAAACAAACATTCGAACCGCACTTCCCGGCGCGCACTATCGCGAACCTCGGGCGGCGCTCTTGCGCCCCAAAAAGCGTGTCCCCTCCAGGCCTTCCTATGCCACGGGAAGATGGCGGCAGGCTGACAATACTCGATGAGCTGCGCCTCAGCCAGCGGTCCGGCGCCACGCGAGCAGCGCATTCACGTTTGGTCGTAATCCAGGACTAATCGGCCCGACTCCGGAATGGCTTGGCAGGTCAGAATGAACCCTCTCGCGATTTCCCAGGGCTCGAGCGAGTAGTTGGCTGTCATCTGAGCGGCGCCGTCGATGACACGTGCGCGGCAGGTGCAGCACATCCCGCCCTTGCACGAGTAGGGTACACGGACCCCGGCGGCCAGCGCCGCATCGACGACATGCATGCCGACCGGCACCTCGAACACATGGCGGATGCCATCGATCGTAGCGATGACCTCGGTACCGGTCCCCAAGCCCACGGTCCTGCCTTCGCTCACGATGCGCGGTGCCGGCTCCTGACGATAGGCGCCTCCGCCAGCCACGAAAAACTCGTGGTGAATTCTGTTGCGCGGCACACCCAACTGCAGGAAGGCGTCGCGGGCTTGCTTGATCATAGTGCCCGGCCCGCAGAGAAATATTTGATCAATGGTATCGAGCCTAAGGAGGCCACTCGCCAGTGCTCGCACCTTGTCGCCATTGATGCGCCCCTCCAGCAGCGGCGCGTCACTTTCCATATTGCGGGACAGCACATTGAACAGCGTGAAGCGGCCGACATAGAGGTCTTTTAGATCCTCCAGACGTTCGCGAAACATGGTGGATTGGGGAGTGCGGTTGCCGTAGATCAGCGTAACCGCCGTCTCCGGCTCGAGGCCGAGCGCATGCTGCACCATGGCAATGATCGGAGTGATCCCCGCTCCGGCGGCGATCGCCAGGATATGTCGCGGCTTTCCATCGCTTGCGGGAAGAGTGAAGCGCCCGGTGGGAGGCATCACCTCTAGGTGCTGACCAGCAGTGAGCGTACTGTTTGCCCAGATCGAAAAGTGCCCGCCCGCCACTCGTTTGATGGCGATCTGAAGCCCATTGTCATGCGGGTCCGAGCAGATCGAATAGGTGCGGCGCTGCTCCTCTCCTCCGAGCGTAGTGCGTAGAGTAACGTGCTGGCCGGGCTTCCAGGCGAACCGGGCGCGTAGCGTCTCCGGAATCTCGAGTGAGATCGAGATTGCTTCCGGTGTTTCGCGCCGGACTTCCTTAATGGGCAGACGATGGAAATCGTGCGCTGCCACGATCAGTGACATTTGAAGTAGTCGAAGGGCTCGCGGCACGTCTCGCATCGCCAGAGCGCTTTGCAGGCTGTCGAGCCGAACTCTGCGATCCGCCGCGTTGCAGTCGAGCCGCACCTGGGGCAGGCCATGGTCTCCTCGCCAAACAACGTGCGCGCTGCGTTGGATGCGGGAGGCGCAATGCCATATTCGCGCAGCTTGCGGCGTCCTGCGTCACTGATATCGTCAGTGCTCCAGGCAGGCGACAGAACGGTCTCCACGTGTGCGGTGTGCAGGCCAGCATCCAGCAGCGCCGCTTCCACGGCGAGCTTGATGGCGAGGGTAGCCGGACAGCCCAAGTAGGTTGGTGTCAGCTGATACAACGATGCGGCCGTCGCGCCACTCTACCCCGCGCAATATGCCGAGGTCCTCCAGCGTGAGGGCGGGGATTTCAGGATCTACGACAGCCGCCGCCGCAGCCCAAGCGATCGCCAAGGCCGGGTCCTTCGGCAGAGATGCGGCAGAGGAGTTCACTCACCACCTCCTGGTGACGATGTGCCTTCCTCCCGCACCGCAAGCGTTCGTCGCGAGGTCTCTCCATCCAGTGACCCACCGAGCACCGCCACCCTGGGATCATGGCCACAGGCACGAATGAACTTGAGGAGATCGTCGCGGCCAATATTGGTGGTCGCGGTGTTCTCCAAAGGGTGGCAATTGACAGCTGTCGTGCCGCACGAGCCGCGCATCGACGACGACGCTCACGCGATTCTCGCGATCATTGATGAGCGACAACGCCGTGACCGAGCCGGCCCGAACGCCAAGAACATCCATGAGCAAATCGGCCTTGCCGAAGCTCAGCCGGGCGCAGCCAAGGGTCTTGTGCAGCGTCTTGAGATCGACAGCTGTGTGGCTCTCGGCAATAACGAGGAACAGTTGGCCTTTGGCATCTTTGAGAAACAAGTTTTTGGTGTGGCCGCCTGGCAAGCTGCGCTCCAGGCGCTCGCTCTCTGCAACCGTAAAGACGGCTTCGTGCTCGACGGTTCGGGTCTTAATGCCCAGCTCGTCGAGCCGGCCAAACAGCTCATTTCGTGTTGCAGGCATCGGCTTTGCCAATCGGCGTGGGCATTGAGGATACAATTCATGTAGCGGGCGACAGCCCTTGGGCGCAAGTTGCCTCAGCCCAGCCAAGTCGGTGCGGCAACCCGCTCAGGCTTGCAATCGCGACCCGATTGGCGCATATAAATCGCCGCGCCGCCGAGGGTGGCTGCAACCTCCGGATGCGGGTGTAGCTCAGGGGTAGAGCATCACGTTGCCAACGTGAGGGTCGTGGGTTCAAATCCCATCGCCCGCTCCAACTAAATCAAGAACTTAGCTTCCTCGGCAGTGTAACTCAATCCCACAACTTAGCTGGTTTGGTACCACCCTAGTACCACGCTGAGGGGTTTCAGCGTCGTCCACGGATATGGTACCACCTAGAGTCGTTACAACTCCTAGTGGTGATGCTCGTCCTCGCTCCGGTCGCTTCGCTCCCTACGCTGCGGGTGGCAGAGCCACCTTACCCCTGAGCCACACCCGCATCCGGGATGGGGGGACCGAGGCAACCCAGTGGGCCTACAGCTCCCAGCTAGGCCACGCCTCTCTCGGGTAGCAGGTTTGCATGTGCAACTCACCCGCAGGACTTATCCACCGTTCAAGGCTGAGGGGGCCTTGGAATGTTGATGTGGGGGGACGGGGGTCCTCGGGGAGTAGGTATTACAGCTCATAAATATCGCGAAGAAATTCTGCTAGGTCCCGGAATAAACAGGTAGAGTAGCAGTGGCGGTGTTGTCTCAACATCGCCTCCCAACCGGCCCGCGGACACGACCTTCCGGCGGGCCTTTTCTTTAGTAGGCGCGACCTACCTTAGAGCTTCACGCTCGGATAGGCACCTTCCAACGCCCGTAATGCCAATGCCTTCAGTGTGGCTGGATCACGCTGACCATTCGCAGCATGGTACAGCAGGCACTTGGCCATGACTGCGCGGGCATCATCAATGAAGCTCTGTGGCAGACCAGCGAACGCGTGCCCGACTTCAATCCAGATGTTGTCTAGGATGTCGGTTAGCCGGTCGAGCACGACAGGATCAAAGCTGCCGCCTTCGGCGAAACTGCGTATCGGCGCCATTAGTCCCACTCCAGTTGCTACGAGCGGGAGCGCTTCTTGAAACTCTCTCAGCCGGTGCGATGCCGGGTTGCCTTCCACCACCGGTGATGAAACCTACGCCCGGTACTGTGGCCGGTCTATGACAGAGCAGAAGAAAGTCGGTGCGGTTTTAGACAGTTGATCGCGCAGATATTCCCGGGTTGACCCTGGCAAGAAAAAGCCGGCATGAACCTGTGTGATCCATCCGGCTAAAGAGTTGGGACTTGATGCCTGATGTAGGCCGTGATTGGCAGCCGAGTTTCGGCAGCCGAGTAAAGGGCCGCAGATTTTGCAATCCAGGGAAACGACAGGCAAGAGTTTGGTGTTGATTGAGCATTAGGGTCAGCAGGTCTGTCCCTTCCTGCTGGCTCTAGGCCCGCTCGATCCCCCCATCTTAGCGGGCCGCTCTTCAGGGGAACCCCATGGTGTCCAGCCCATGGGGTTTCTTGTGGTTCTGGCACTCAAAAATATTTGGCAGAACACTCGGGAACGACCAGGGGCAGATCAGGGTTAACCCCTACAAGCTGCCCGAACTGGCTTTCCCCTAGCCAGCGTGCCCGATACAACGTGGGCAGCATCAAAGTAGCGCCGGTCTGATCCCCCCTCAGGCCGGCGTTTTTCTTTGGTCAGGCTAGGTAGTCCCGGTGGTGCCAGGATGCGGGCTTTGCCGTCATGGAACCCTATGCGGTCGAGCGCGTTGGCCCACATGCGGCGAGCGGGGGAAAGGGGTCCTGCGTGTCCGATGAACAGAACGCAGAGGAACGCTGGCGCAAGCTTGCGGAAGAGACCTTCTTCCTCTCACGACAGCTTTCTGACTCTGCCGCCCGACGGATCATCTTTCGGATTGCCGAGGCCTACGACGGTCTTGCCGACCGCGCAAAGGTCCAGAGCGAGCAGAGCAGTCGCCGTCATGATCCGAGGAAGGCGAACGGGAGGTAGAGCGCCCCCTGGCGTGCGGGATTTGACAGGCGCTCTACCGGGAACACCGCGCCAAGACGAGTGCAGCGCAAGCGTTCCGTGGAGTTACGGTAGACCGCTTTGTGATCATTTGGCGGCGCGAGGCTGACGAGGCCTTTGGAACCTGTGGACAGCGGAGCTGGAGAGCTGGAAAGGAAAAAGGCACCTCGTGCGGGGTGAGGTGCCCTATCCATAAATGACCCGCGTGCGGGGTGCAGGTCGCTATGACAACGGTCGGGTGCGGAACTTATTCGCGCTGACCCGAAAAAATGAGTTCGGGACGGACGCGGGCGCAGGCGGGGGTCACGCGATGGGGCTCCGTCAGGAGGGCTCGCGCTCGGAGTACGGTCCGAAGATGCGTTCGCCCATGAGGTTCAGGCGCTGGGGCGCTCTTGAGCCGCTCCTGATGGCTGGGACTCGGGTGTGGCAAGGTAGTCCGCAGCCCTGGCGATGTAGGTCTGGACGTTGCCACCAGCAGCCTTGTGGATGTCATCGAAGGGGATGCCGGCCATCATGGCGTCAGCGACGCATGCGGCTGCCCATTTAGCAATGCGCTCTGCTCGTTCTTCAGCAGGCACCGGCTTGACGTGTGTAGCAACCCAAGAACGCAGGAATCCGTCTGGCATGGCACCCAACTCCACGCTTGTTCAAAGTCTGAGCAAATCGAAAATTTATTAACCGGAACAGGTGCGTCAAGGGGCAAGTTGGTGCGAATTCATACAGAGCAGATGCGGGCCTTTTCTTGGTCAGCCGTTGCACTGAAACGTATAGGTGTGCTCGCCCTTCCTGCTGCTGCCTACGGGACTGTCGCCATAGAAGTTGTACCCTTGGGGCAGGTGCGGTCTGCATAGGACTCGGCATAGGTCCGAGCTTCCCCCGCAATGATCGTTTGATCCTGGACTACGCTACGGACAGGGGTGACGATCAGCATCATCTTACCGTCGTTGCGCTCATGGGCACGGTGCTCGAAGCGAACGCGCGCTGGATGATCTGCCACTAGCGGACTTGGGATCAGCTGAGCAGCTGGCAATCGCAGGCCTAGCGAGATCAGAGCTATGGTCTGGCTTGGGCGCATGATCGCCTCCGCGAGAATTCGCGACCCAACGCCTAGGCCGTTGGGGAGTTCCAGCCAGCGGAACGCTGCAGATATAGGGCGGAACAATTATGCTCACGCCGGGAACAATGGCCTCCCTTTGAGATTTTCTTACGGTGGGCTGGTCCGTTCCTCCAGATGACGTGGTCCGGCCCGAGCGCGTGCCTCCTCCCAACGACACGCGCGATCCAGGCCCTCGCGGTTCGGACCTCCTCTGGCCGCGAGGGTCATTGTTTTGCTCAGGTTACGGAACGACCACATTGGGTTCGGTGTTCTACCAACAGGTCGGTGGGTTCCCCTGCCCAAACTACACGCCGACCGCGCGCTCTTAGTCCCTTGGGGCGCGCATACGATCCAGGCACCCCGCGACCCTCCCCGGCGCGGGGTGTTTCGCGTTGTGGGCGGGCTGCAGGGATCAAAGAGAAAGGCCCCCAGTGGTGGACTGGAGGGCCCTCTCTTTCGGATCGGAATGTGGGCGCGTGGGACGTTGGACGCCCGACTAGCTGGCTACCGCGATTTGCGAGTGCCGTCACTGGTGAAAGAAAGAGGCCCCACCGAGTTGGGACGGGGTGGGGCCCCTGGGAGAAAAGGGCAACGCCACGATGCGTCATGGCGCTGGCCTAGAGCCTCTCACCTATTGCGATTCGCTGTGCCCGACAATCTGTGCGACGTGGTCGCTTCGCACATCGAGCGCAAACGAAAAGGGCCCCCACGGTGAGTTGGAGGCCCTTCTGGTCCGGGTGGGACCGGGCAGTTGGAGCGCCCTGCCTTCCGACTACTGTGATTTGGATTTGTAGCAAATAAGAAAGGACCCCAGCCTACTCGTCGAGCGCTTTCCTCACCTCGAAGATCTCCATGATGCGCGCGCCCTTGTGCGGGCCGTCGCAGACGAACTGCCACTTGCCCTCCGAATAGGTGTCGCACAGCTTTACGCCCTTGATCAGGATCCAGTGGCCTTCCTTGCCTTTGTGCACGGCGAGGATGTAGTGGGCCCACGCGTTGCGCGGCTTCTGCATCCAGCTCCAGACCGAAGGACGCTGCTTGCGCGGGAGGTGCATGAAGCTCGCTTTCAGGTCCATGCGGTAGCCGAAGTGGGCGAGGGCTGCCGCCACCTCCTCCGCGTAGGTCCCCTTCACCACCGGCTTGCGCTCCGGCGGCAGCTCGCGAAAGGCGCGGATCTCATCCTCGACCTTGCTGATCGAGTAGCCGGTGATGGCCGACAGCACGAAGGGACCGCAGAAGGCAACGCGGCCCGTATCGTTGTTGACCTCGTTGAGGTTCGAGGTTGGCCTGGCGAAATCCCGATCGAGGTCGAACGGCATATAGCGGTCCCTGCGGCGTGCGGGCTGGTTAAGTAAATCTTTCACGGGCTCGTTAATGAAAGGTTTCTAAGGCGACTTCGATAACGCCATACCAGGGTTGAGGAGGGGCAATAGAGAAAGGGCCCGCCGAAGCGAGCCCCTATTGATATCGATGTCAGGTGCCAGTTGGGGTTAGGAATGGGGTAGGAATGGGGTATGGGTGGGGTGGGGAATGGGGTATGGATCAGGCCCTGAGCGTATTCATGCCTCGCGGCGGTATCGTATGCGCTTATTTGAGTTGCATCATGGACTTAGCAACTTGATAAAGTGCAGAGCGTGAATTAGACCAGCTCGCGCACCGGCGGATTGTGCGACACGGGCTGAAAAAGGAGACCAAGTTCTATTAAAGGGATCTCTATAGAAGTCGGTCTCATTTGACCGAAGGACCGCTCGTCCAAGGATTCTATCCTACCCGTCGAACTTCTTCCGCTGGGGCGGCAGCGGTCTCGAAAACGACCCTGCCCCGCTCGACCGTAATAAAGATCCCTTTCTCCAGAAGGGCGGCCTCCACGTCGAGTTTCTTCAGCAGTCTATTGAGGTACGAGTTAGATTCGATTCCCGTCAGCCTGCACAGCTCAGCTTTAGTTGCTGATCGTTTCCCGCCTTGGACATAGGAGGTGATTCCATCCACCACCAACGCCTTGTTCCCTTCAAGCGTCGTTGCTGGTGTCCAGTCCCGAATTTCCGCATTCGGGAAGACTTCTGAGAGCAGTGTCCTCGGTATGCCAACCCCTTTCTTTGTCGGGAAAATCACATAGAGGTGGCAGCCTGAGGGACAGGCATCCCCCACACTCTTCCTCACGGCTCCTCGCGTGGCGGCTTGGAGAATATTTTGCGCTATCTCCCCGTACCGCATGCGCTGAAAATCGTCATCAGTGAAGGCTTCCTCCTTCGCTAACTTCTTCGCGCTTCTGCCCATCGCTTCGATGTGGGGAGCAGGGTATTGAAGGATGCCAGCAAGGATTACGTACTTGATGTTGCGGTATTCATTGGTGGCCGTGTGTCGGCCCCAGTTCAGGTATTTGACACGATCCTTGACGCCGATAACCAGTTTGCCTACCTCCTCTGCCATGTTGGGCAGGGAGCCGCCTGGCTTGAAGTGAACCACAAGAACATGCTCGTCGCTCGGGACATCCTGGTTGATCGCAAAGGCGACACCACGAGCAATTTTTTGACCGTCTTTCTTTTGGGCGTCTTTGCCGGCACCGCGGTTCCAGTGATGGATCGTAAGGCCGTTGTAGCTTTTCTCGGGGCTGTCAAGAAATCGCAGTTTGCCTCTGTTCTTGAACCAGAGCTCATATGTCTGCCGGTGTCGTCCACTGGCGTCGAGTATGAGCATTGGACCAAGGTCGAGAGGTAAGACGTCTTTGTAATCCAGCACTGCGTTGACGTATTTGTCCCTGCGAACTCTCACGGTTCGACCGGAAAGAGCCCATAGGGCTTCAACCGCAGTCTTATCGTCATCATCGCTAACCCAAGACAGCGCGTTTTCCAGTGCTACATCGTATTTCTGTAGATCAGGCATGGCGACGAAGGCGCCGCTACGCGCGGATTTCAAGCGCGCTGAAAAGGGTTTTCAATTCGCTCGTTAGTGCCAGGTTCTCGCGATTGAATTGCTTGAGCAAATTGCTGATGTCGTATTGCCCTACAACCAGCGCGCGGCTTGGAAGTATCGCTTCGTCCCAAATCCGTACCTGCCTTCGCTTTCCCTGGAAGTGAAAAGCCTCAATGTCTGCGAACCTCTTGCCTCCCGCGCTCCGCGCCTCAAGCATCTGCTGGGTCGTAAAGAGCACCCTGGCGTTCGTCTTATCACTTTGCCTGCCAAGTGCGTTGTATTCGTCCCTACCTTTTCCGACCAATACCGCATACTCGCCGGTGTCTAATGCCATTTCGTTGGCGAGTTTTTCGATCTCTTCGCATCGCGACAAGAAAATTATCACGCCCACATGATTTAGCGGTTTCGTCTGAGTCAAAATGCGAACAGCCTCGACGAGTGTGGATGTCTTTCCCATTCCCGTCGGAAGAAAGGAGACGTACAAGCTGTCATCCACATTTGAATCAACGCTCGTGATTTCAGGTACCGTATGTAAGAGGAGCGCCATGGCCTCGATGGATCTTGCGATTTGGCGAAGTCCGTCCCAGTAAGTCTCAGACGGATAATGATTGCGCAGGCGAAATTTCTCTCGGAGGTCGACTATTGCTTTATCGGCAATGTCGATCGGTATCTCTTCACCGGTGTGAGGATCACCAACGCGAAAGCAATGCTCCAGCCTGCTAATGGGAGGTTTAAAAGCAGGTCCAGCAGCGTGGTTAGATGACTCCAACCACCCATTCTGCTTTGCGTCTGAATAAATGCTGGCGAGCGTTGTCCGATTTTGCCGCGGGCTGGAGAACTCCTTTGCCCAATAGCGTTGCTGAGCTTCGGCGTTGTAGTTTCCCCTTTTGGTTGTTTTCGACCATTCATCCCATACTTTAAATCCCTCCTCCGACCCGCCACTAGCGTCGTATATGGCTCCGCCGTATCGAAACCATGTGTCACGATCATCAGCACGAATGTGCGCTAGAGCTGATTTGAGCCGGTCATAATCGACTTCCCACTCCGTGGAGTCGTGCACAACGACCGTGACCGGACGAATCTTTGCTCCGGATAGGTCATCTTGCTTTCGGCCTGAGAGCGGTTTGAAAGCTTTCGCTGCTTCCCAGAAGGGATATCTGGCGCCGGTCACATCGACGAGCTTGGTCAGCGTCGGTTCCCTCTTATTGTGGAAGAAGCCCGGCAACCTCATCACCCTAGTCAAGTCCGCGGCGCCCTCGTCACTTCCATAAGATTGGATCATCCGCGCCATGAAGCCATCGAACATCTCAATTGGCATAGGCGGGTGCGCCGTGAAAAACCAATAGCGATGAAATCTGCCGGGTGATGTTTCGACGACGATTGAGGGCTGTAAGGGAAAACCTCCACTGTACCCGTCATCATCCTCTTGCCAGATCGCTCGGACGCGCGTGATGTTTTCCTTCTTACGGCCCTTAAGATCAGTCTCGTTGACCGTGACGAAGATGCCGGCTCCGCTGTTGTTGAGCGCCACTAGCTCTTCGGCCAGGTCGTCGAATGAGCCGTTACGGATGCACGTTAGTCCGTTAGCATCCTTCGATCTGCCTTCAGCGACGGTCTGAAATGTGAATTCCGTAGCTGCTGGATCCAACAGTCGCAGAAATCGCCTAGCTTGATTCAAGTCCGTCACGGTGCCTCCTGCGAGGACACGCGCACTAGCCGGTCCTTAAACTGATTTGACTACTTCCCGAAACCCACAACCATTTAAGCTGTGGAACTTGCCCGCCTAAACCCTGGTGGTGAGAGCTAGTGACATTGGAGGCAAACACCGGGTGTCTTCCGATTCCTGGAGAGCGTGCGATCCGAGCCATTGCCGACGCGGGCGCAGGCAAGCCTCGGAAACGATCGGAAAAATCACGCAAGCGCCGGAAAACTTGGAAGGTGGCCCGGAAATAAGGGGCTGCTCTAGCCTGCAAGGCGTGAGTTCGACACACGCTTTTCTGGAGAGACACCATGACAGCCCCGACAGCCTGGAAGAGCAAAGCCACACTGTGTCAGCAGGCGAACTCGCTCCCAAATCAGCCATGCTTCCATACCCCAAGCCACCCGCACGGTCGTCCAAGTTGAGCACTCGGCGCGCCTCACCTTGTTTGGCGATATACGATTGCAAATCGGCGGTCGCGAAATAGCGCTGAATTGCCGCAAAGCCAAAGCATTGCTCGCATATCTGTCGCTCACGCCCGGAATGAAGGAGACGCGCAGCCGATTGGTTGGATTGTTGTGGAGCGAATTTGATGAGACAAGGGCCCGCGCCTCGCTACGGCAACTTCTGCATACAGTGCGGGAGACCTTCGATCACGAAGGGGTCGTGGGCTTCTCCGCTGACAAGCTGCAAGTGGGGCTCGATAGCTCAATCACCACTGATCTGGACCATGCCCTGGCGAGCATCCATCGGGGAAACCCGCTCGAATGCCTAGTCAACGAGATGCATATTT
This sequence comes from uncultured Alphaproteobacteria bacterium, assembly GCA_963806735.1. Lineage (GTDB taxonomy): Bacteria > Pseudomonadota > Alphaproteobacteria > Rhizobiales > Hyphomicrobiaceae > CADEFX01. Next base: position 259,517 of record CAWEBE010000062.1, read on the forward strand.
CGGAGACACTGCTCGCCGGCTATGACGATATCGATCCCGCTTTCACGTATTGGGTTGGAGTACTACGCGAGACCGTACGTCAACGCTTGGTCCGCGCCCTCGAAGCTCAATTGTGTGAGATGTCGCATCCCATCATGCAAATAAAGCATATCGCCCGTGCACTCTTTCAGGTCGATCCGACACACGAGCTAGCTTGCCAGAAGCTAATGCGCGCCCATGTCGAGACCGGCGACGTCGCAGGCGCGCTCGTGGCCTACAAGCGTCTGTGGATGCACCTCGAACAAGATCATGATATTGAGCCGTCGTCCGACACACAGGAGCTTGTTGTCGCGATCAAATGCGGAACCTATAGGCCGGCGGCGCCGAACCGAGCCGTAAGTGATGCAACCGCTATCTCGTCTTCGGTCAGGGAACGCAAGCTTTCCACCGCCCAGCTATGTAGCCAACGCGACGGAAGTTAGGGGCGATCTTCAGCCAATCGCGTGGCGGCGGACCAAACAAACACGCGCTAGCCAGCGCATGCCAAGACGGGGTTTAGTCTACGCGCACCCATTTTGCGTATTGCTCCTTCTCCACCGCTTGCAAGTCCTTCTTGTATTCGTCGTAAAAAGGAGATGCTGGCAGGATCTTTCCGATCATAGCAGTTTTGACCGTATCGTATTTGTTCAGAATAACTGGCATGGCAATGGGCGAATACACGTTCGCGAAAGCATTGCCCATCGTTAGCATCATGCCCTTCATTCGCCTGTAAATATCAAGTTGAGAGAGGATAACGCTTTTCAGCCACGCGCGTTCATTGGAAAGAATGAAGAGATGCATCGAGGAGCGCGGAATATAGATTTTTCCGAACTGTGCGGGTGTTTTCTTTTGGGCTGTAACTTCCCGTACGACGAGCACCTTCTCCAGCGGATCCCATGAGATCGACATGTGAAATGCTTGGATGACGTCATGCGCTTGAAAGGAGGGCCGAGCGAAGACGTACTCACCCGGATATGTTTTGGTATCCTCACGCGTGTATTTTCCGAACTCCTCTTTGGCGAACTCGACCGGTTGGGTGCCGCCGCGGAGGCTCAGACCAAGCTGAGCTTCGAGTTGCAGAATGGTCTTCTCTGAAAAGATCCCAACGACAAGCTTGTCGACCGTGGATTTGCCTAACTTTGCGCGCAGGGCAAACTCCTCGCGGGATATACGCTCCTTGGCGATATAGGCCCGAACCGCCTGTATGATGGCCGTGCGCTCTGCGTCATCGATTGCCATGTGATATATATCCAGACGGTAGGCGCATGATGGGCGCCCTCAATCGCTAGGATTGGTCGATGTGCTCCCTCGGAAAGGCTTCTGTTGCTTGTTGTCGCAATGATTGCCGTTGCGCTGCCCTTTGAGAAGCCCCCAATTGCCCAGGAACGTAAGGGAGCTGCGCCCCCCCGCAACAGTCTGCTGAGCCTCGACGGAGCAATGAAGAGACACCGTTTGGCGGACCGCCGCCGCCAATGCGATCGCTCAAAGGGGAGCGCGGCTGTTTGCAGAACACAATCGGGTACGTGCGCCACCGATCAGACTCAACCCAACGGCGCCGCCTGCCGGTGCACGGAAGGTAACGGTCGCATGACGGTGGGTCGGGTAGAGCGATAGGGATGGGCCAAACCCGAGCAGCACGCATGGCGATGCGCTCGCATTTTCGCAAGAGAGGCCGCTTTGACAACCCGGTGAGAAAAGCCGGAAAATTTCGGAAAAGGCCGGAAGGACTAGGCGATAGGATCTAATCTCGTTGCGACGTACCTCTTCGTCATCGGTGACGAGGAGGACAAGCAATGAACGTCGTAGATATAACCTTTGCGATCTTCAGCCTGTGCAATAGCTTTAGAGTTCTGGCGTATGTTCCGCAAATTGCTAAAGCGCATTCCGACAAGGACGGGGCAAAAGCCATCTCGCTATCCACGTGGGCTTTGTTCCTCGTATCCCATCTTTCGGGCGCAGCGTATGCATGTATCAATCAGGCCGATTGGGCGATGTGTTGCGTGTTTCTTAGCAATGCCGCCGGTTCAATGCGCGATCTTGTCAATCGCAAGCATCAATCGGTTAAACTATCGAAAGCGCACACAGCGCAGCACAAGATTGTTCGATTGGTGACACAGGGCGAGTAGCTGCCCTAGGGTCATTACCACTGGTAGCGAAGCCCTGCATTGAAACCAATTCCGTGAATATTATCACCAAACTTCACGTCTCCGCGACCGTAACCCAGCCAGCCCGTGTTACCGACCACTATCGCTGTGCCGACACCAATTTGTCCATAAGTACCCATGCGTTCGGTTGAGCTCTCGAATTCCATTCCAGGCCAAAAGAAATTGCTTGGGTCTACAAATGTAGTTTTTGACTTCACGTCCCCTGCAAATTCGTGGATAACACTTGCTGCAACGAACGGCTGCCAAATGTAAATCCCTTCCGCGAAGTTGGCGCCGAGGCGGAGGCTTACGCGACCAAGAATACTATCAATGTCATTGACGCGCAAAATCCCACCAATGCCGTCGCGATCTACTAATGCAACCGAATCAACACTCAGGCGCGTCCAAGACCCGCCAACGCTCGGCTCAAAGAACCAATTGGGCCCGATGGGCATTTTGTAGCCTGCGCTGCCCGCGAAGGTGATACCTCGCGCCTCGTTCTGCACCCCAGAGAAATCATAAACTTTGCTGGACGAGTTACTCTGATAAAAATCCCACCGAACCTGGGCATCGGCAAAGAAGTTGCCCTGGGTGACGGCCGTGTACAGCCCTATGAATGGCACATCAAAATGGCTCCTAAGATCTCCGGCCGCATTTGCGCCAGCTGGCGTTGTGTCTTCCGCATTAGCGGTAAGCGATCCGCCGGTAACGCCAAAGTGCCAATTCAGACCCGCGCTACCAATGTTAAGCGTAGCTAAATCAGCGCCGACTTGAAATCCGGCATAGTCTTGGTGGTTAGTCTGACGGCAGTTCTGGGTGCCGGATGCGAACCCAATACCCGCACCGAGATCAAATGAGCCGGGAACCACCACGGTAGTGGTTTCTGCTTTTGAATCAACCGTCCCAGCGATGGCACGGGCCCAAACGCCGCCACTCGGTTGGTTGGCGTTTGTTGCAGCTGACGCACTCACAAAGGAAGTGGTGTTAGTCAAGAATGCCGTGTTGACCGTATTCATGATTGAAACAAGCGGACTGGCCGTCGGGACAACGTTCCTGCCTCCAGAGGGCGTAACGATGAAGCCCCCGAAGTTGAAGGTCGGGTTGGCACATTGGGCAAGGGCCGAAGGGTGGCCCGACAGTGACCCAACCAAAGCACCGCTAACGAACAGAACCCAGCGGATAACTGGCAGTAGCCATTGCTCTGTATCGTGCACGCTCAATCAACATGTACGCCACCCAACCCCTGAAGCCCTTGAACCGATTATCCGAGTTTAGATTGACGTGAAAAGCCGGACCTGTGTGAACGTGATACTTCAGTTGCACGCTGTGCTATTTTGGCCTCGATGCAGCAACCGTTGTTCTGCCAGTGGGATGCCCCGAGGAAACGCCATTGAGTCAGGCTGTTAGAGGCGCCCCGTCGGCGCGCAACTTGCCCCTAAGACTTTGGCCAGCTAGTCTTGACCAGGGATGAGCGAGGGAAGCTCGGACAGTGCAGCGGGTTCAGGGCGCGGGTCCGTCGGGGATGCTCCGGTTCGTCGTCAAACTTCGTGCGCTGGTGGTTTTCACAGCGATCCTATCCAGCCTTCTTCTCCCACGTGTAGCCTCAGCTGACAAACGCGTGGCGTTGGTGATCGGCAATGGCGCGTACCAGTATGCCCCCAAGCTTCCAAATCCAACTCGTGATGCGAGAGCCGTTGCCGACTTGTTCAAGGAGGCAGGTTTCGCAACCGTTCTGGCGAGGAACGACACAGGGAACTTGGATTTCAAGCGGTCATTGCGCGACCTTCTCGAAGCTGCTCACGACGCCGATATCGCAGTCTTATTTTATGCCGGTCATGGAATCCAAATTGGTGATCAAAATTACATGGTGCCAGTCGATGCCAGGCTAGCGCGAGAATACGACGCAAAGGATGAAGCAATCTCGCTCGAGCGAATGGTTGAAGCGCTTGAGCCTGCGAAGCGATTGCGCGTCGTTATCCTCGACGCCTGCCGCGACAATCCCTTTGTAGTTAGCATGCAACGCCGTGTTGCATCCCGCGGAGCTCTCACGCGCGGCCTCGCTCGGGTCGAACCGACGCAAGTGGACACACTAATCGCATATGCGGCGAAAGCAGGTTCGTCCGCAACAGACGGGGAGGGAGATCGAAGTCCATTTACGCGGGCACTTCTCAAGCATATCGCTGAGCCCGGCTTGGACATTAGACTGGCCTTCGGCCGAGTGCGCGATGAGGTCTTAAAGGCTACCCGGGGAGACCAGGAGCCATTCGTTTATGGCTCACTGGGAGGATCCAACATTTCTCTAGTCCCTCCGCCCGCTGTGCCTAAGGCCATACCGCTGGCAGATGTTGCAGCTGACTACAACCTAGTCGAGAAGATCAACAGCCGTATGGCATGGGAAGTTTTCATCAACACCCATAAGACCGGCATTCTTGTAGATCTGGCGCGCAGGAAGCTGCAGGTCTTGGAGCAAGGTCAAACAGCAAGTGGCAGCAGTCCTAAGATCGCTGCCTTGCCGCCGGCCAAAGCGCCACCAACGCCAACCGGGGAAGAAACAAGAGCGTGGAATGCTGTAAAGGACTCCGGCGACCGTGCCGCCATACGCCGCTTTATCGAGAACCATCGATCCTCGCCTCTCGTGACCAAAGCACAAGAGGTCCTGGAGGAACTTGAGCGCATTGCACGAGAAAAGGAAGTGAGGGCTGCTGCAGAGCGAGAGGCCGCACGGAAGCGCGACGAGGAAGCTCGCCGATCAAAGGCCGAAGAGGATCGTCAAAAGGCCGAGCGAGAGGCTGCGCTGACCAAGGCAGCGCGTGAGGAGGCTGAACGCAAACGCGCTGAAAAGCAGCGTGAAGCTGAGGCCGAGGCTGAGCGCAAACGCCAGGCCGAAGTCGAGCGAGAAAAGGCAGAGCGTGAGCTTGCACTAGCGAAAGCAGCTCGCGAGAAAGCAGAAGCCGCCCGAAAAAAAGCCGAACAGGAGGCGGCGCAAGCTAAGGCAGCAGAGGCGGCAGCGGAACGCAAGCGGCAAGCCGAAGCAGATCGGCAAAAGGCGGAGCGCGAGGCGGGTGTGGCGAAGGCCACGCGAGAAAGAGCGGAAGCGGAACGTCAAAAAGCAGAACAGGAAGCCGCCCTGGCAAAGGCCGCTGAGGCTGAGGCTGAGCGTAAGCGGCAGGCCGAGGCTGAACGACAGAAGGCGGAACGCGAAGCCGCAATTGCGAAAGCGGCGCGAGACGAGGCTGAACGGAAACGCCAGGCCGAGATATGCAGTCGAGAGGAGAAGGCACTGGCTTCACTTCGGGCGAGCGTCAACCAGACCTCGGTCCAGGGAGAGCTTGCGCGCTTGAAAAGCGCCTTGGTATGTGAGCGGCTCCGACCTGCGGTGACAGCGCTTGAAGCCGAGGTCGAGCGATTGCGCGCAACCAAAGCGCAGGAAGCGGCACAAGTGAGATTGGCGCAGCAAGAGTTGCGTCGTGTCGGCTGTTATTCAGGCTCTGATGACGGAACCCTCCAGCAGGCAACGAAAGATGCTATTCGCCTTTATCTCAGCAAGAGCGGCCGGCCAAACGGTGCTGCAAACGTTACTCAGGACTTTGTCGACGAACTCAAGCGTGCCCCAGCCGGGCGGTGTGTTGACACCGTCGACGAAGGAAAGGGCCAGAAAAATGAAAAGGCCAAACAGGCTGTGCGCCAGCCCCGTCGTGAGAATGAAGAGCCACGAAAGCACACAAAGGTGCCCTCGGCGGCGTCCTCCCCACGTGTCATGACGGGCGTGGGATTTTAGGAGCGGGGCAAAACCGGCCAAGTCGGAGAGCCCTCAACATACGCGTGCGCGCGCGAGGCGGTCAGATCCGAACCAGCTCCACTACGTTGTCAGCGCACCTGCCCGCGGCCACCCGCTCAACGTGATCGGCCCAGCGCTGGAGGGCTTTGCGGACTGGGCCCAAGTGTGGCGAAATCGTAGAACGCGCCCGTCACGCCACCCCGCGCATGGTGCAGGATCAGATCGCAAATATCGGGACTGGTCCCACGCTCCCGAAGCCAGGTGGTGACGCACTTTCGCATGTCGTGAAGCCGGGCGTTCTCCAGGCCAATCCGTTCGCAGAGACGCGACATTCCACGACTGGCGCTTTCCCGATTGATGTTGCGGGTGTTTGCCTTTCGGTCCTGATATGTAAGGCGGAGGGACAGTTTGCGTGGCTGATCAGCTGCCAATTAAGTTCAGCTTCGTGCCCTTGCTCGTAGGCTGATGGGTTATCAGCTCGAGACTAGGCCTAGCTCAGCAGTGAGGCTGTAGGCTATCGCCACAGCCCCTAGGATGGCCAACAGCAGGCATCTGAACTGGATCGCTTGAGCTATCGCCAGAGGCTTCAGAAGCTCCAGGGATACAGCGAAGACAACAGTGAGGATTGCTAGCTCAAGGCTGTGCTCAATCCCGATCTTGGAAGCAAACAAACCACCGAAGCCAGCACTAGCGGCTATGAGCCCATAGGCTGCACTTGTGGGTACAATACGACTTAGCTTAGATGCATGAAGGGTCATGTCCTTTCCACTCCTTGGGATGTGACCTAAGGTGGGCGTGAGCACCCACCTAGGGGGCCATAGGTGCTGGAACACCTTTGGCTCCCGCCTTACTCATAAGCTGATTTGCTGAGAAAATGGATTAAAAGCAGACCAGATAATCCTGGTTGACCCGCCATATTCAATATGCCCTATAAGACTTTAGGAGAGTCACTGGCTGGCATTTGAATTTTGGGATAGGGGTATGCCTAAAAACCTCAGCTCGCCCTGTAGACTCTAATTGTGGGGCAGCAAACACCATTCCAAGGTGCCATTCTCGGTTTCCCCGGAAAAGCCAGGGAAGGAGGACAAAAGCATATAGGAGATACCTATGTGTCTCCTATGAGTCCTTGAATAAGGAGACAAGATAAAGGGTAGAGAGTTGGAAACGTTTATGTGTGGGATAGGGGAGCATAGGCATGACGGCAAATGAAAAGGGCCAGGGTTTGATCCCTAGCCCGTTACCGTCTGCATACCAGAATGTCCTAGTGCTTTGTTTCTTCCTTGGCGCTGGCTTTTTCCTTGGCTTGTGGGTCTTTTAGCCCTAGTGCTCTGTTACTCGCGGTTTTGCTTCCATCTTCTTGCGTAGTACTTTTTCCAGTGCCTTCACCCAATTGGGTTTCGTCTTACGTTCTGATCTGCTCCGGATTTCCTCTGCCTCAGGGTGTTTGTGCTCAATAGGTTTCTTGGAGAAAGTGAACCCCATGGTCTGCCCCTGCCCCGAACCACTGCACCATTGCAGTGCAGGGTTCTGCCAACCTCAGCCGTCGTGACGACTCACAGGAGCAGCCTGAGCAGACCCGTAGGTGACTTCTCAATAGTCGGGACTAGTGTTTCTTGAAGCTGTGGCGATAGGGCAACGGATTAAGCGTGTCGCAGTTTGTGGACATTTGATTGTTGAGTGCCAGAGACAAGTTGCTCGACATGAGCGCCCCACGCCTCGATCGCTCGCTTGCGCTCAGGCAGATACTCATGCCGCTGATAGACGCTTACCAAGCCTCCAGTAGCGCCACTGACGTGGTTCAAGACACGCTCGATGATATGTGGCTGGAACCTAGAGCTGCCATTCCTGAGGCTGCTGTGCGTCTCAGATCGTGCACACGCCAGAGCTTGGCTTGGTTGTAGCCCTCAGCATCAGGATCGGTGACGATGCCCATGCGCTTGTCGAGCTGAGCCTTGGCTTTCGAGTATCCCGAGACAGGTGTTGCACCAGTGGTAGTGAAGACGAGATCAGAGTCCTTGAATCGAGAGATACCCCTGAGGATCGCCATTACCTGAGGGCTCAGGTGCACTAGGTGCTCCTTACCGTTCTTGGTCCGCTCCTTTGGAATGATCCACTCAGCCTTGTCGAGATCAAGCTCAGACCACCGCATTGCCCCTACCTCATCACGCCTCTGAGCTGTCAGAAGCAAGAGCTGATGCAAGGGACCAAAGAGGAATTGGAATTGGGTGACAAACCAGAGTGTCTTGATCTCGCTGTCTGTGAGGACTTTTTCACGAGCCTCAGGGACTGGTGGTGCTACGAGATCAGCGATTGGTGAGACGAGGATTAGGTCCCTCGAAACACACCACTTGAACAAAGGACGTAGCACCTCGAATAACGTCCTAGCAGCGGCGGGGTGTGTTTCTTCCTTAGCTTCGACAAGCCTGCGGATATCGGCCTTCGTTATCTCTGAGATCGGTGTGTCATTGCCGAGCTCAGGAACGATATGTTTGTTAAATCGTATCTTCAAGCTCAGACCAGAACCTCCCTGGCTTGCTACGCTTCTTGATGTAGTCAGACACCGCGCTTTCCAGTGTCTCCCTAGAGGCCTTGATGGTCTGTGCTCGTGTCTCTTGCGTTCTCCTATTGAGATGCACGCCAGACTTGATCTCTCTGATCAGAGTGAGAGCAGCGTCCCTCGCCTTGTCTGGCTTCAAAGAGGCCAAGTCACCAAACACATGCTTGATGACCTTGGCTTGTCTGCCCCCTAGACCCAGACGCTTCTTGACGAGCCAGGATGCCTTGCCCGAGGGAGCTACACGGCACCCTAGGCCCCTCAGCTCATCGTCCCACAGCATGACCGCCTTGTGGCTCCTGGCAGCCTGAGTACGCGCTGCCTCGATATCCCTGATTGTGATTCCCATTGGTGTGTCCAAATGCTCTGCACGGTGGGTCCAATAGTACCACCGAAAGCGATTTGGTACCACCAAAGACTTGAGAATTGTTTGAGCGGTATAAGCAGATTTCAATTGGTTGTAGTGACTTAGTTAAGATTTAGGATCAAGGACTGTCACGTTGCCAACGTGAGGGTCGTGGGTTCAAATCCCATCGCCCGCTCCAACTAAATCAAGGGGTTATCTAGTATCCCACCCCTTCATAACCCTACAACCAGCCAATTTGTATTGACCCTGTATTGACCTCAGCCATTCTGAGAGGGTACCTCAGCCCAGCCCCTCTGAAGCCTCCCGAGATGGCTCAGCGTCGCAAGCCGCTGATGGACTCCCTGACGGACAGACTTCCGATCAGTCGGGAATCTAGTTGCCAAAAGAATTGCTGCCTATGGGGAAGCGAGTAGTTGTTGCTTCGAACCATTGATTGGGGGGCAATGTGACGTGGCTAATGTACGTATCCGAACTGTTTTCGTGGATATCTGGCGAAGTACATCGTTGTGTGCGAGAGCCGAGCTACTGCCTAAGTACGGTGCAGTTTTGGGTAGCGGTTGCCACAGGGACAGGGATCATTGTTGGGCTTGTTCGATGGGGCACAATGAATCCCATCGCCCGCTCCAACTAAATCAAGCACTTAGCTGATTACCGTTACCCCTCAATCCCCACAACCTAGAAAAAAATAATGCCCTGGTAATGACCGGGAGCAATTTGGATGGGAGTCGATACAACTCCCGTTGTGAGCATCACCCTTCTAGCGAAGCGTGATGCTCTCGCTTCGCTCACATACCCCTGAGCTACACCCGCTCCATCCGTCAGGCTGCACAGCTCCCCTCAGCAGCCGGCCTGCTTCAGCGTAGCCTTTGGACACTGAGACCTAGGCTAAATGATTAACGTTCAGCCCAACCATCTCGGACACTAGGTCTTGGATGTGTAGCTGCAAATTTATCCACAGGCTCCGACCGGGGTAGAAGGGTGGCCGGTCCTCCTGCGGGGGGGGGGTAGCATCTAGCCTTAAAAATTGGTCACCAAAATTTTGGGAATCCTCTTCGAATTCTGGAACGACCTGGGGCTGCTCCGGGTTAACGGGTACAGGCTGCCCAAGCTGGCTTCCCTCGCCAGCGTGCCCCTACCAAACGGGCAGCATCAAGTAGCGCCGGTCTGGCCCCCGTCAGATCGGCGTTTCTCTTTGGTCAGCCATCGACCTCAAAAATATCGCAAAGAAATTCCATAAGCTCCAAGTCGGTGACGGAGGGATTGAGGCGTCGAGGTGGGCACATGATCAAGATACTCCTCACTGTTGCGGTACTCGGTTCCGTAGGTGGTTTTGCAAGTCTCGCAGTGGCCCAGGGCAAGCAGGGTGAAGCGATCGGCAGCGACGTTGCCTCCTTGCAAGCAAAACTAAAAGCGCAGTGCGCGCACCGGCGGATTATGCCGCCGGACCCGCGTGACGATTGCGCTCGCCAACTGCGCGATGCGCAACTTGGTTACGGGGGTGGTGGCTCAGCCAGCAGCTCGAGTTACAGCCAAGCCGCTGGGGCCGGACCTGGGAATGGACTCGGACCTGGAAATGGCGCCGGGCCCGGGAATGGACTTGGACCTGGAAATGGGGGCGGGAATGGGAAGGGCGGTGGGAAGGGCGGCCGCTGATCGCCATTCTCCTAGCGCACAGAAATTCTGATGGCCCCGGGAATAGATTCGGTAGCAGCGGGGTCTAAGGTCTCTGGAGCTAGCGCCGTCCTCTCCTTCTCCTTCGGTGCTACCTCCTCAGGAAGTTTGACTGGCTCGTCGTCCTAACCAGACGCGGGCCTTTTTCTTTGGCTCTTAGCGCAGAAATTCCTCAGTTGACTGCGGATGCACGATCCTTCCGCAACACTCCCGCAACACTCTGAATATTTAGTGGAAGAAAACGGAGACGGACTTGACTCCTCCGCGCACGAAGCGTCCGTAAGCAGTGGTGTGGGCATGGTGTGGGGTGGAACATGTTTGGCTTGCAGACAAGAGCAGCGTTGATCGCCGCTGCGTTGGTAGTCAGTTCTGGGCTTACGGCAACATCGCAGGCGACGATTTACAATCCAGCAACAAACCCGCTCATCAAGAATGGCAACAATGCTGAGCTTCATTGGAGCACCGAGCCGAGTTACGACCCGAATTTCTCTTGGTATTCAGATGATTCCAATACCGACCTCGGCAACCAAAGCCCGGCCAATGTCACAACAATGCTTTCCGGCCCAATTGGTTGAACTTGCCGTTGGCTTTTGTGTCTGGCGGCTCGTGTGCGGTACCCGCCAATTGTACAACCGGCCCAAATAACAGCGGAACATGGACCTACTCGGGCACCGGCGCAAATGTGTTTGGAATTCACTTCGGCAACAATTTTATCGCATTGTTGTTTGCTAACGCGCTTACGAGCTTCACGATTACGGGCCTGCCTAACGGTGTGAGCAACATCTACGCTCTCACAGCCACGCCGCTTCCAGGAGCGCTGCTCCTATTCGGAACGGGTGTTGCTCTAATGGGCTTCATCAACTGGTTGCGCCGAGGGGCGAATTTCGTCTGACGCTCGACTGCAGCTTAGCATTGCTGGATTAATGGACGACCTGGGAGAGTGCGCCACCGTTTATCCGGTGCTTTCCTCCACTGGTTGCAAAGGTCTCGGCATAGGTCCGAGCTTCCAGCGAGACGATGGATTGATCCTGGACTACGCCGCGTACAGGGGTAACGATCAACCCAGCGATTTGTAAGCACCGGGGAGCATTTGGCTGGGCTCAGAAAAATTCAGACTAGTCCACGTGGCGCCACGGATGCGCTTGGTGTGGCACCCAGCAGCCGTATTGAGGGTGGCAGAATTGTGCACTGTTCCGGGTGTTATGGGGAAATCCAAAACAGTAGGGCAGGAGCAAGAGCCCTAGGATCAACAAGAGAACCAAGGCGCTTCCGCCAAGCAGCTTCTTAGCATCGACACGACCCATGGCACCTTTGACCAGACTCACGGCACGCCCCCTCGGTTTGGAACGTTCGCAAACGCCCCACTGGTAAGGACGTTCCCAAAGATCCTGAACTGTACAGGAATAAAGCAGCTGGCAGCAGAGTTCTAAGGCCCTTGGGTTCGCGCTAGTTCTAGCCCTTCTGGCGCTGCCTCCTCAGGAAAGACTGACTGGCCCGATGTCCTAACCAGACGCGGGCCTTTTTCATTGGTTACACTGAAACGTATAGGTGTGCTCGCCCTTCCTGCTGCTGCCTACGGGACTGTCGCCATAGAAGTTGTACCCTTTGGGGCAGGTACGGTTGGCAAAGGCCTCGGCATAGGTTCGGGCTTCGTCTGCGATGATCGTTTGATCCTGGGCTACGCTACGTACAGGGGTGACGATCAGCATGGTCTTGCCGTCGTTGCGCTCGTGGGCACGGTGTTCAAAACGGACACCACCGCTGAGTGATGCACCAACGGCAGACTTGGGGTCAGCTGAGCAGCTGGCGACCGCTAGGCTTGTCGCCATCAGGGCTGTGATCTTGAAGATTGGGCGCATGGTTTGCTCCCACGGAGGTCCGTGGAGAAGCACCAACGCCAAAGTTGTTGGGATGTTCCGGCTCTCAAAAAATAGCGCACAGAAATTCTTGTTAGCCCGCAGGTATCGATTCGAATATCAGCAATGATGGACCAGCCACCACCAACGGAGGCAGCACAGAGGATTATCCTACTGCGGTGAACCAAACCACCCCCTGCCGCGACACAGTTATGAAGCCTGCGTTGACGGCCAAGGGGTGAACCGATGCATATCATCACCAATGATGCACTCATCGAAATCCTGCGTGAGCAGATCTTCCGGAACGGCGGCCCGAGCTCCTATGCGAGACGGTTGGGTATTTCCTGCGCCTTCGTCAGCGCCTTGCTGAAAGGCAAGAAGTACGTGTCGGGAACGGTCTTGCAGGACCTCGGATACGAGCGCGTGATCTGCTTCAGGAAGGCAAAAACGGGCGAACAATCTGAGGGTGACGGCGTCAACCAAAGATCACTTTGACGGCACCGATCACTGTTGCCGCAAAGGCCAGCGCTCCTGGGACGAGCAGGACCTGAACCCAGACTTGCGACCCCGACAGCCGGCCCGTCGCGATCTCGACATCGGATGCGAGAAATTGCCTGAGCTCTTCACGCGGTAAGCGATTGTGGGATGCGGCCATCTTGCCCAGGACTATGGGCAATCCGAGCATCATGAAGAAGAGCACCGTGGCGATCCCGAGGTCGAGATCTATGTCGCTGCCGCTGCCAAACATCAGCCATGATGCGAACAGCACCCAGACAAATGCGAGAACAACGGAAGCGTAGACGGCGGTCGGAAATTCAGTGTCGGATATCGAGGCCATTGCGGGTAAATCTTGCCCGCCATGTGCAGTTGTCGTTGGGATGCGGGTGCTGGAAAGCGGTGCGATGATAGGCTCTTGCGGCGAGGGTTTGTCTTGTTCCATGGCAGGCTCGGACGCTGTTGGCGTTTCCCGCGCAACGTCCACGCGGTTCCACCGTTCCAGAAGGTGCCAGCGGCAAATCGTCCACGGTAGGTGGCTGGTCGTCAGGCAGGCATCGGGGAGCGCAGATCCCACCGCGCCCCATCATTCGGCAGCTGACGGCGCGATAGCCGTCTGTGCAGGGGATGTTGTCCCCCATAGACGACGGTGGAGCCTGTCGAGCAGCAGGTAGATAACGGGCGTCGTGTACAGCGTCAGAACCTGCGACACCAGGAGACCGCCGATGATGGCCACGCCGAGCGGTCTGCGCAGCTCCGAGCCCGGTCCGGCAGCCAGGGCCAAAGGAACGGCGCCAAACAGGGCCGCCATCGTCGTCATCAGGATGGGCCGGAAGCGCTCCAGGCACGCTTCATAGATGGCCCGCTCGGGTGTGAGGCCACGCTGGCGTTCCCCCTCCAGCGCGAAATCCACCAGCATGATGCCGTTCTTCTTGACGATGCCGATCAGCAGAATGATGCCGATGAGGGCGATGATCGAAAGCTCCATGCCGGCGAGCCGCAGCGAGATGAGCGCTCCCAACCCCGCCGAAGGGAGGGTCGATATGATCGTCAGGGGATGCGCCAGGCTCTCATAGAGCACGCCGAGCACGATGTAGACCGCAAGCAGGGCGGCGGCTATGAGAAGCGGCTGCGTGTTGGCTTGCTGAGCGAAGGATTTGGCATCGCCTGCCGCCTCGACACGGATCGAGTTCGGGCATATGCAGTTTGGCTAAGGCATCCCGGATGGCCAGTGTTGCTTCCTCGAGGTTGCCGTCTGCCGGCAGGTTGTAAGAGAAAGTAACGGCCGGGAACGGGCCCTGGTGATTGACCACCAAGGGGGCCAGCGTGCGATTGATTTTGATGACGCTTGCCAACGGGACCTGCACGCCGTCGCGGCCGGGCACATGCACACGATCGATGTCCGCAATTTCCCGCTGCAGTCGCGGGTCGACCTCCAGTATGACCTGATACTGATTGCGCGCGGTGTAGATGGTCGATATCTGCCGCTGCGCAAACGCGTTGTTGAGCGCATTGTCGATATCCTGGATGTCCACGCCCAGGCGCGCGGCGGCCATCCTGTCTACCGTGATGCTCGCCTGAAGAGCACCTTGCTCCCGGTCGTTGTTGACGTCGACAATTTCCGGAACGTCGCGCAGCGCATCCAGGGCCTTGGGGACCCAAGCATAGAGCTCGTCGATCTCGGGGCTCCAGAGCGTGATCTGGTACGTCGAGCTGCTCTGCCGCGCGCCGGTGCGGATATCCTGGGCAGGCGACATGAAAACGCTCAGCCCTTCGATACCGGAGAGCGCGGCTCGCAGCCGGTCGATGACCCGCGCTGTTGTCAGTCCGCCGCGCTCGGCGAGCGGTTTCAGGCTAATAAAAAAACGGCCGCGATTGACCGAGGCATTGAAGCCCGATGACCCTATCGATGAGCCGACAGCGGAGATGGCCGGATCAGCCAGCACGATGTCCAAGGCTCGTGCCTGCAGCTTGGCCATGGCCTCATAGGAGATGTCTTGGGCAGCCTGCGTCGAGCCGTATACCAACCCTGTGTCGTCTTGCGGGAAATATCCCTTCGGCGTCTTGCTGTAGAGATGAACCGTCAGCGCGATGGTGGTCAGCATGACCAGGATCGTCAGAAACCGATGCCTGAGCGCCACCTGCAGCGAGCTTGCGTACGCGCGGCTCAAGGCGCCGAGTACGGCCTCGACCAAGCGGTCGAAGCGTGTGGCGTCGCGGCTGGGACCGCTACGCACGAAATGGGCGCATATCATCGGTGTCACTGACAACGAAACGACGGTTGACACGGCGATAGCGAACACAAGCGTGACGGAGAATTCGCGCAGGAGCCGGCCCACGACGCCGGTCATGAACAGGAGCGGGATGAAAGCGGCAACCAGTGAGACGCTAATGGATATGACGGTGAATCCGATCTGCCTGGCGCCTTCGAGCGCAGCGCGCATGGGCCGCATCCCGGACTCCAGATTTCGGAACGTGTTCTCGATCATGACGATAGCGTCGTCGACGACGAACCCGACGGAGATGGCCAGCGCCATCAGTGTCAGATTGTTGATCGAGAAGCCGGCGCACCACATGGCCGCGCAGGTGCCAGCCAGCGAGAGCGGCACGGTTATGCCGGCGGCAATGGTAGGTGTCGTCCGGCGTAGGAACAGAAACACCACCAGCATCACGAGACCGATCGCCAGCGCTAGAGTAAGCTGCATGTCGTGAATGCTGGCGCGCAGCGTACCGGTGCGGTCGGACAGGACTGAGATCTCTATGCTCGGCGGAATCCAGCGCTTGATCTCTGGAACCAGGGCACGAATCTTGTCGACCGTATCGATGACGTTGGCATCGCCCTGCTTGGTAATAATGAGCAGGATCGACGGCTCCTTGTTGAACATGGCGGATGAGCGCGAGTTGCGTGTCGCCCGCTCGATCGTGGCGATGGAGGAGAGCCGAACGACATTGCCGTTAGATGTTTTGACAACCAGAGATTTGTAGTCCTCAGGCGTGCGGAGCTGGGCGTTGGTCTCGATTGCGATCGCCTGCCTCGGCCCGTCGATGATCCCGACGGGTGCTAACGCGTTGGCATTGGTTATGGCGGTGCGGACATCCTCGAGGGAAACGCCGATCGAGGCCAGCAGTGTCGGATTGACGCGCACGCGAATGGCCGGCTGCTCGGCGCCGCTGACTGTGACCTCGGCAACACCTTCGACCTGCGAGATGCGCTGGGCGATGACGCTGTCGGCGACATCGTACATCTCGCTGGCGGGTATCGTTTTGGACGTCAGCGCCAGAATGAGCACGGGCGCAGCCGCCGGGTTGGACTTGCGGAAGCGTGGGAGCGTGGGCAAATCGCTGGGTAGGTCGGCTGCGGCCGCATTGAGTGCGGCCTGCACGTCTCGCGCGGCGCCGTCGATACTGCGGTTGAGATCGAATTGGATGGAAATGCGCGTGGATCCGAGCGAGCTGACCGAAGTCATCTCTGTCACGCCTGCGATCTCGCCGAGGCGACGCTCGAGTGGAGCGGCAACTGTAGCCGCCATGCTTTCCGGATCAGCGCCTGGTCGGCTCGCACTCACGTTGATGGTAGGGAAGTCCACCGTTGGGAGGCTGGCGACCGCGAGGAACTGATAGGCAACAAGCCCCACCAAGAACAAGCCAAAAGCCAGGAGCGCTGTGCCGATCGGCCGTTCGATGAATGGTCGGGAGAAGTTCATCGCGCTACTCGGCCGGCCGGCCCGACAGCTCCGTTGCGCCCGGACCGTCGATGGAATGTCGAGTCGAGGACGAGCTGCCCGTGAGGAGCGCCTTCAGGCGCTCCATCGCCAGATAGATGACGGGCGTGGTGTAGAGCGTGAGGAGCTGGCTGAGCAGCAGGCCACCGATGATCGTCACGCCGAGAGGGTTGCGCAGCTCCGAGCCGGTGCCGCTCTCGATCGCCAGCGGTAGCGCGCCAAGCAGCGCGGCCAGCGTCGTCATCATGATGGGGCGAAAACGCAGCAGACAGGCCTGTACGATGGCCTCGCGCGGCGAGAGACCTTGACCGCGCTCTGCTTCCAGCGCGAAGTCGATCATCATGATCGCGTTCTTTTTCACAATCCCCATCAGCAGCACAATGCCGATCAGGGCGATAAGAGACAGATCGAACCCGAACATCGTGAGCGCCAGGACTGCGCCGATGCCGGCTGAGGGCAGTGTGGTCAGGATTGTGAAGGGATGGATGAAACTCTCGTAAAGCACGCCCAGCACGATGTAGATGGTGATGATGGCTGCAAGAATGAGCCAAGGCTGGCCGGCCAATGACTTGGCGAATTCGTCGGCATCTCCGGAGTAGCTCCCCGCCACCGAGGTCGGCATGCCGATCTCCTGCTCCGCCGAGGTGATCGCGGCCACGGCCTCGCTGAGTGCCGCGCCCTGCTTCAGGTTGAAGCTGATCGTCACGGACGGAAATTGGTCCTGGCGGTTGACCGCCAGCGGCGCCGTGCGGTGCTCGATCTGCGCTACCGCGCTCAAGGGGATCTGTACGCCGTTGGGACCCGGCAGATGGACCCGTGAAAGGGCAGAGGGATCGTTCTGGTATTCCGGCATCGCCTCCAGGACGACGCGATATTGATTGGATTGGCCGTAGATAGTGGAAATCTGGCGCTGGCCGAACGCATCGTTGAGCGCATCGTTGACCGTTTGCATGGAGACGCCCAGGCGGCCCGCAGTTTCGCGGTTGACGCGCACCATCGCGCGCAAACCCCCGTCCTGCGCCTCCGAGGCGACATCACGCAGGACGCCTGACGAGCCCATTCTGTCGATCAGGCGGCTGGCCCATGTGCCCACCTCGTTGGCATCGCTGCCGACGAGTGTGTATTGATACTGGGCGCGGCTAACTCGCGTGCTGATCTGTATGTCCTGCACAGCTTGGAAGTAAATGGTGACTCCCGCGACTGCCGTCTCGCGCTGCAGAGCGTCGATGATCTCGTTCACGGTCGCTGACCTCCCCTCGCGGGGTTTGAGCGTGATCTTCAGGTGGCCGACGTTGGGGGTCGAATTGATTGCACTGACACCGATGATGCTGACGACACTCTCGACATTGGGGGCCTTGCGGATGGTCGCGGCCACCGTGTCCTGGAGGCGTTGCATCTCGGAGAATGAAACATCCGGCCCGGCCTCCATGGTGGCCGTGATGAGGCCAGTGTCCTGCTGGGGAAGGAACCCCTTCGGAGCAACGAGATAGAGCCAGACGGTGACGACGACCGTGAGCACCGTCACGGCCAGGGTGGCGGTCTCGTGGCGCAGCACCCATTCCAGGCTGCGGTGATACGCCGCCACCGTGCGATCCACCGCGGCATTGAAAAACCGCTCGAGCCTGTTGCCCTGCCCCCCTCCTTGATGCAGCAGCATGCGCGAGCACATCATGGGGGTCAGTGTCAGAGAAACGATCGCTGATACGACAACGGCAATGGTGAGGGTCAGCGCGAACTCGCGGAACATGCGGCCCACGAGGCCAGTCATGAACAGCAGCGGAATGAACACGGCAATCAGCGACAGCGTCAGCGAGATCACCGTGAAGCCGATCTCGCGGGCGCCGTCGAGCGCGGCCTGCATCGGCCCGTCGCCGTCTTCCATGTGGCGGACGATGTTCTCGATCATGACGATCGCGTCATCGATCACGAAACCCGTGCCGATGGTCAGCGCCATCAGGGACAGATTGTCGAGGCTGAAGCCGCAGAACCACATCACGCCGAAGGTGGCGATCAGTGACATCGGCAGGGCAACGCCGGCGATGATGGTCGCGCGGATGGTGCGTAGGAATAGGAGAACGACGAGAATAACCAACGCGACACTCAGCACCAAGGTGAATTGTACATCGCGCACCGAGGCCCGGATCATGCCGGTGCGGTCTTGCACGACCGTGAGCTTGACATCGCTCGGCATGGCGCGCTGCAGACGCGGCAATTCGCCTTTGAGACGCTGTACAGTCTCGATGACATTGGCGCCCGGTTGACGCTGGACATCGACGATGACGGCTGGTGTGCCCTGGTACCAGCCGCCTACCTTGGTGTTCTCTAGGCCGTCGACGACTTGGGCCACGTCCTTGAGCAGGACCGGCGCACCGTTGCGATAGGTGACGATGACGTTCTGATAGGCCTCGACGCTCGCGAGCTGGTCGTTGGCTGCAATAGTGTAGGACTGATGCGCGCCATCCAACGAGCCCTTGGGCCCGGAGACGTTGGCCGTGGTAACGGCCGTCCTGAGATCGGTCATGCTCAAGCCATACGCCGCGAGGCGCGACAGATCGGCCTGGATGCGGATCGCAGGGCGAATCCCCCCCTCCACCGAGACGTGGCCAACACCGGAGATTGAGCTCAAGCGCTGTGCGATGAGCGTGTCGGCCAGGTCCGACAGGTGACGCAACGCAATGCTGTCGGAGGTGAGCGCCAGAGTGATGATCGGCGTGTCGGCCGGATTGACCTTCGCGTAGGTGGGTGGATACGGCAGGTTTCGCGGCAGGGTCGAGCCCGCCGCGTTGATGGCCGATTGCACGTCTTGCGCAGCCGCGTCGATGTCGCGGTTGAGCGTGAATTGCAGGGTGATCTGGCTGATGCCGTAGGAGCTCGACGACGACATGGTCACGAGCGACGGAATCTGCCCGAATTGCCGCTCGAGCGAGGCGGTCACCAGGTTGGCCGTGGTCTCCGGATTTGCGCCCGGAAGCTGCGTTGTGACCTGAATGGTCGGAAAATCGACCTGCGGTAGCGAGGAGACAGGCAGCCACCAGTACCCCAGTGCGCCGCCGAGCAAGACCGCCAAGCCCAGTAGCGAGGTCGCAATCGGCCGGTGAATGAACGGTGCAGAGACGCTCATTGGGTGCGGCCTGCATCCGCTTTGTGCGTGCGTCGCTCGCCGTCGCCGCGCATGGCCCCGCCCTGTTCGCCATCGCGCTTGCGTCGGCCTTCCCCTTTCTTGTGCGCACCTTGCGGCAGCGCTTTGGGCGCTGTGCCTGTTACTGGGTTGACGCTTGCAGCATTCGGGCTCTCGGTCTCCGGTGCCTGGCTGTCTCCATTCGAGACGGCCACTAGGCTACCGTCCTTGAGACGGGCGAAACCGGTGGTGACAACCCGCTCTCCCGCCTGAATGCCACTGGCGATGACGGCTTGGGTGTCAGTCTGCTGCTGTACTGTAATGGGGCGCTGCGCGACGCGATCATCGGCCTGGATGACGTAGGCGAAAGGACCGCTCGGGCCACGCTGGACAGCCGGCGTCGGCATGACAACGACGTTCTCCAGCGTCTGGATGAGCACGCGCACGTTGACGAACTGGCCTGGCCAGAGCTGCAGGTTCGCATTCGGGAAATCGGCCTTCATCCGCACGGTACCCGTTGTCTGGTCGACTTGATTGTCGACCACCAGCAGCGTGCCTGTATCCAGTGCCGTCCTTCCGCCGGTGTCGAGAGCGTCGACCGTCAGCGCGCCCTTGGTCAGCGCCTTGTTGACTGCCGCGAGCTGTTGCTGCGGCAGCGTGAACATGACGGAGATAGGCCGGATCTCGGTAATGACGACGATACCGGCGTCGGAGGCGCGAACCAGGTTGCCCTCATCGACCATCCGGATGCCCGTGCGCCCATCGAGCGGCGACACGATCGTCGTATAATCGAGAAAGGTCTTCGCGTTGGCGATGGCGGCATCATCCGCCTTGATCTGCGCTTCGAACTGGCCGACGAGTGCGCGCTGCGTGTCGATCGTCTTCTCCGCAACGATGTTGCCACCGAGCTTGGTGTAACGCTCCAGGTCACGGCGTGCATTGGCGAGCTGGACCTCGTCCAGAGCTTTTTTGGCAATGGCCTGGTCGAGCTGTGCCTGATAGGAGGCGGGGTCGATCCGCGCCAGCACATCGCCGCGCTTGACGTCCTGGCCCTCCTTGAAGTTCACGCTGATGATCCGGCCATCGACCTGCGGTCTGACCGTGACCATGTTGCGGGCTCTGGCCGTGCCCACCCCATCGAAATAGACCGGCACGTCGGCGACGCGCGCGGAGGCTGCGAGCACAGGCACGGGCGCATTGCGGTCCATGGCTGCACGCCGGCCCCCCTGTCGGATGGGCGAGTCCATGAGACTGGCATAGGCGACGACGCCGGCAACCGTGCCCATCACCGCCAGCGCGATGGTCCACTTCAGCAGCTTCATCACGTGGCACCCCTTCTCCCGCTCGGGCGGAGCTGGCTGTTTACCCTCATCAGCTTGTGATCGCCCAACCCGAGAGTTGGCTACGGCGTGATGGGCCGCTTGCCGACGATGAAGCCGAATGCCGGTAGTGAGCTTAACGTAGCGGCCAAGGGGCAACCGTCGCCCTCGTGTGGCAAGCAAAGGAGGCAGGACTGCAGGGGGCGAGCCCCGCATGTCGCGCAACGCTCGTTGCGTCCGAGGCTAGGCCAACGGAAGTGACCGTGCGTCGATAGACTAACAGCAGACGCGTTACCATCTGAAACTTCTCGAATATAGAACAAATTTGCTTTCTTATCGGTCCATATTGACGCTTATAGGAATAATTTTCTAATTAGTTATATGTTTGCGATGGCTGAGGATTACCCATCGCCATGGCGCCGTCACCGCAGGAAAGCCAATGAAATGAAGTACTTCCCGGTGTTTCTCGACCTCGACGACCGCCGCGTGGTGGTGGTCGGAGGCGGCGAGAAGGCGGCGCAAAAGCTGCGCCTGTTGGCCAAGACCGGGGGGCGGATCACCGTCATTGCTGAGACCTTCTCCGAAGAGGTGGTGGAGACTGCGCGTGCTCGGCAGATGCGGCTGGAGCAACGCCCGTTTGCGCAGAGCGACGTGCGCGGGGCGGCGCTTGTCGTCGGCGCTGAACAGATCGCTGAGAGAAATACCGAAGTTTCAATGGCGGCCAGGACGCATGGCGTTCCGGTCAACATTGTCGACAGCCCAAGCCTCAGCACTGCAATCGTTCCAGCCATCGTCGATCGTGATCCCGTCGTCGTGGCCATAGGGACGGAAGGAGCATCTCCAGTCATTGCTCGCGATTTGCGGGCTCGGCTCGAGGCTTGGCTGCCGGCTGGGCTCGGTCAGCTGGCAGCCCGCGCGGCGGCCTTGCGGCCGCGTGTCAAGCAAACCATTGCAGACCCAATCGCACGCCGTCGTTTTTGGGAAGGCCTGCTGCGCGGACCGTTTCGTACGCACATTCTTTCCGGCAACGCAGCCGCAGCCGATACGGAGGCCGAGCGCGCATTGCGCGCTGGCGCTGCCGCGGGCTGCACCACAGGAAGCGTAGCGCTAATCGGCTGCGGTCCAGGAGATCCGGACCTCCTGACGCTCAAGGCGCTGCAGCGTCTCCAGGACGCCGACGTGCTCGTCTACGACCGTCTTGTGAATCCGGCCATCTTGGACTACGCGCGGCGGGACGCGGTCCGCATCAGCGTTGGCAAGGCGCCCGCGGGCGAGACAACCGCCCAGCACGAAATCAATCGCATTCTCGTACGTGAGGCCCTGAAAGGCTGCCGCGTCGCGCGCCTCAAAGGTGGCGACGCCATGATCTTCGGACGCGCGGCCGAGGAGATGGCCGCAGTGCGCGCCGCCGGCATCGAAGTCGAGATCATCCCAGGCGTCACGGCGGCACATGCCTGCGCGGCGAGTGTCGGATTACCTCTGACTTTACGTGGCAAGGTCCGCCAGTTCTCCATCGTGACGGGTGCGACGGAGGACGGTGAGTTGCACCTGGACGCGCAGGCGCTCACGGCGTCAGGCCAGGCCGCGGCCATTTACATGGGCGTCGGCAACGCGAGACAGGTTCAGCGCAAGCTGCTCGGCAGTGGCGCAGCGTCCAACACGCCGGTCGTGATCGTGGAAAACGGCACGCGGGCCGAAGAGCGCGCAGTTGCGACCACGCTCGCTGATCTCGCAGCTGCCATCGAGGCAGAGGCCATTGCCGGACCTGCGATCATTTTCCTGGGGCTGGATTGGTGCGATGCCCAGCTGTCCCGGCCGGCTCGCGTGCGCGTCTTTCAATCCGAAAAGTCACGGCACTTCAATCAAGCTGTGCTGAGCGTGGAGAAAGCCGCATGACCGCGCTCCTGCCAAGAACGGCGCCCTTCGCTCCGGAGGAAATCGAGGCCCTCAACAGTGTGGTTGCGCGCTCGACGCCGCTGCAGCGAAGCTGGCTGGCTGGCTTTCTCGCTGGGCTCGAGGCAGCCGGCGGACAGGCAGCTCAGCCAGCCGTTGCACCGCGTGCGCGCGTTCCGCTGACCCTTCTCTATGCCAGCGAGTCCGGCAATGCTGAGGGTCTGGCGCTGAAGACGCGCAAGCATGCACAACGGCTGGGCTTCGATGCACGCGTCGTAGACATGGCGGAGGCTGATCCAGCTGCACTGGCGAAGGCGCAGAACCTGATCGTGTTTGCTTCCACCTGGGGCGAAGGCGACCCGCCACAGCGCGCAGCCGAATTCTACACTGGCCTTATGGCGGCGAGCGCCCCGCGGCTCGATAGCGTCCGCTTTGCCGTGCTGTCCCTGGGCGATACGGCCTATGTCAATTTCTGCTCGGTGGGCAAGGCCATCGATGCGCGGCTCGAGGCGTTGGGCGGCATTCGCAGCGCCGACCGCATCGACCTCGATCTCGATTTTGCCAAGACGGCCGCTGTTTGGACCGAGCAGACACTTGCAAAGCTGGCGCCGAAGGACGCGGATGCAGAGGCGCGGGTCGTCCGCGTCGATTTTCGCGGCACTGCAAGTCCTGCTGACGAAGAAACGTTCTCGGCCGAGGCACCCCTTGAGGCAGAGATCACGTCTGCAATAAATCTGAATGGCACGGGATCCAGCAGCGAGACGTGGCACATCGAGCTGGCAACCGACGCGGCCGGCTATGCCTACGAGCCGGGCGATGCGATCGGGGTGATTGCGGAAAACGATGCCGGGCTTGCGGCTGAGCTAGCGACGGTCGTCGGTCTCGGTGGCGATGCAGAGCTGGTGCGCAATCTCGTTACGAGCTTTGACATCACGACGCTGACGCGGCCCCAGGTCGAAGCCTACGGCCGGCTAACGGGCCGCACCGATGTGGCGCAGCTCGCCGATGCCGGGAACTTCCAGCGCTATGCCGCAGACCGACAGATCATCGATCTGTTGGCCGAATTCAACGAGAAGCTCACGGCCGACCAGCTGCAAGGTTTGTTGCGCCCGTTGCCCTCGCGCCTGTACTCGGTTGCATCGAGTCTCAAGGCGCATCCGGGCGAAACGCATCTACTCGTCTCGGCCGTTCGCTGGCGCTCGCATGGGCGCGACCGCACGGGCGTCGCTTCGACTTGGCTTGCAGATCGGCGCAAGGTCGGTGAGAGCGCAATGATTTACGTGAAGCGGAACCGACACTTCAAACTGCCCAAAGACCCCACGAAGCCAACTATCATGATTGGCGCAGGAACAGGCGTAGCGCCCTTCCGCGGCTTCGTGGAGGAGCGTGCGGAGACCGGCGTCGCGTCGCCGAGCTGGCTGCTCTTCGGCGCGCGCAATTATACCAACGATTTCCTGTATCAGCTCGAATGGCAGGATCACCTGAAGAGCCGGGCGCTGGGTCGCATCGACGTGGCCTTCTCGCGCGACCAGCCAGAGAAGGTCTACGTGCAGCATCGCCTCTGGGAACGGCGCGACGAGGTCCGTGGCTGGCTCGCGGACGGTGCACACGTTTACGTGTGCGGCGACGAGAAGGGCCTTGGCCGGGATGTCGACGCCGCGCTGGCACGCATTCTGGCGGAGCCGCTGAACGGAGATACGACTGCCGGCAAGTCGCAGCTTGCCGATCTCGTTCGCGCCGGCCGCTATCAGCGCGACGTGTACTGATCAGTCAAGCGCCCAGGTCAAGGGCGCCAAGAGCCGGAGCCGCCGCGAGGAAGAGCGCGGCAAGCCACGAGCACGAGCGATGACCGACAAGCGTTCCAGAAACGAGATCATCAAGGAGCAGAGCCGGCAGCTCCGCGGCACCATCGCGGAAGGTCTGGGCGAGGTCGTGACCGGCGCCATCTCGGAGGATGACGCCCAGCTCACCAAGTTTCACGGCACCTACCTTCAGGATGACCGCGATGTGCGCGGCGAGCGCTCGAAGAAGAAGCTGGAGAAGGCCTTCAGCTTCATGATCCGGGTGCGGGTGCCCGGTGGCCTGGCGACGCCGGCGCAGTGGCTCGCGATGGACAAGATCGCGGGGGACTATGCAAACGGCACGCTGCGTCTGACGACACGGCAGGCGTTTCAATTCCACGGCGTGATCAAGACGAACCTGAAGCGGACGATGCAGGCGATCAACGCCAGTCTGCTCGACACCATCGCCGCATGCGGCGACGTGAACCGGAACGTCATGTCGACGGCCAACCCGTTCCTGTCCGCGGCGCATGCAGACGCCTACACCCTGGCAGGGCGGCTCAGCGCACACCTGACGCCGCGCACCGGCGCCTACCACGAGATCTGGCTCGATGGCGAGAAGGTGGAGGACGCGAGCCGCCCGGCGGAAGCGAGCGAGGAGCCGATCTACGGCACGCACTACTTGCCCCGCAAGTTCAAGACCGTCGTGGCAGTCCCCCCGGTCAACGATGTCGACGTGTTCGCCCAGGACTTGGCGTTCATCGCTCTCGTCGAGAAGGGCAAGGTCGCCGGCTACAACGTGACTGTCGGTGGCGGCATGGGCATGACCCATGGCGAGGCCAACACGTTTCCGCGGCTTGCCGATGTACTGGGGTTCTGCACGCCAGAGCAGGCCGTAGATGTCGCGGAGAAGATCGTTACAGTGCAACGCGACTGGGGCAACCGCGAGGACCGCAAGCGCGCACGCCTCAAGTACACGATCGAGGACCGGGGCCTTGAGGCTTTCCGCGAGGAGGTCGAGGGCCGGCTTGGCTACAAGCTCGGAGCCGCGCGCGATTTTCATTTCGAGCGCACGGGCGACGAGATCGGCTGGCAGCGTGGCGCCGACAGGAAATGGCACCTGACACTGTTCATCGAGAATGGCCGCGTTAAGGACCAACCAGGCCATGAGTTGCGCACCGCGCTTCGCAAGATTGCAGAATTCCACACTGGCAGCTTCGTCCTGACCAACAATCAAAACGTCATCATCTCTCAAGCGTCTCCCGCGCAAAAGCGCAGGATAGACGTCGTCCTCACCGAGCACGGCATCAGCCTCGAGACCTCGTCGGGCTTGCGGCGCAACAGCATGGCGTGCGTGGCCTTGCCGACTTGCGGACTGGCCCTGGCAGAGAGCGAGCGTTATCTGCCCGATCTCATCGGCAAGATCGAGGATGTGCTCGACAAGGCCGGTCTCAAGGAAGACGACATTGTCATCCGCATGACCGGGTGCCCGAACGGCTGCGCACGGCCTTACGTCGCCGAGATCGGGCTCGTGGGACGCTCACCCGGGCTTTATAACCTGTACCTCGGCGCGACGTTCGACGGTTCGCGCTTGAACAAGCTGTATGCGCGCGACGTTGATGAGGCGCACATCGTTGGGGCATTGGAGCCCATGCTGCGGCGCTACGCCAAGGAGCGCGATGCGGCGGAGCGCTTCGGCGATTTTGTCATTCGCGCCGGGTACGTGAAGCCGACGACAGCCGGCAACACGTTCCACGCCGATCTGGCACCCGGCCTGTAGGCGTTGGCTACCATGCCAGCTCGAGGATCTCGCGCACGTCCTCGACCGTCTTGATCGGGCGAGGATTGACCTTCACGGGCTTGTAGCCGAGCGAGCGCTTGGCCAACTCGTCCAAGTTCTCGCGTTTGATGCCAACGGCTCGGAGACTGCCGGGTTGATCTAAGCCTGCAACTAGCTTCGCAACGAGATCGCTCGCTGGCTGATCTGGCGCGCCCATCGCCTCGGAAAGTGCGCGCTGACGATCGCCATTCATCTTCGCGTTCCAGCGCAGCACGGCCGGCAGCATGACGCACGATGTGTGCCCATGCGCGACGCCGAACGTGGAGCCTAGCGCATAGCCGATACCGTGGCTGGCGCCGCTGCCGGCGCCGGCCGTGGACGCCGCGATGGCCTGCCACATGCCGAACTGCGCTTCCAGGCGCGGTTTCAGGTCCTTGGGGTTGGCCTTGATCGCGGGCAGGGCGCGCGACAGCAACTTCAGGCCCTGCAGCGACAATGGCTCCGTCGCCGGATTGGCCAGCGTGGAGCAGTAGCTCTCCACCGCGTGATCCACCGAGCGGATACCGGTGCAGAACAGCAGCCAGTCCGGGGTGTCGAGCGTGGCTTCAGGATCGAGGATCACGGTGCGCGGTGCGAACAGGCGGTGCCCGAAGGACTGCTTGGAGCTGGTGCGGGTGTCCGTCACGCCGGCGGCCGGCGTGAATTCGGAGGCCGACAGCGTAGTGGAGACTGCCAGCATACGGATGGGGTCGGCGGGCACGACGACGGGCGCACTCTTCGATCCATCGAGGCCCGCGCGATAGGGCTCCATTGCTTCGATCGTCTCCAGGCCCAGCCATAGACAGAGCTGCATCGTCTTGGTCGCATCGATGACCGAGCCACCGCCCACCGCAACGAGCAGATCGGCCTTGGCCGCGCGCGCGTCGTTGGCACCCGCAATGATGTCCTCGCGCGGGCTGTGCGCGCTGATGGCGGTGTATGTCCCTACGTGGCGGTCGCCGAGCGCGCGTTCGATACGCTGCAAGGGGCCGTTCTTGAGCTTGGCCAGCGAGCGGGTGGACGTTACGAAAACGCGCGAAGCACCGTAGCGGGCCGCTTCAGAGACTACCGCCTCGGCGGCAGGCCGGCCGAAAATGATGCGTTCCACCGCGTTGATCGTGAAATGGCCAGCCGTCAATCCGGCATGCGCATCGCTCATGAGGGTATCTCTCCAGTGGGTCCCATTCTAGCTGGTTGAGACTAGACCAAACTCCGCGCCTGCCGCTATGCCCAACGACCGACGATGGCAGCCCGAAACGAAGGGCTCGACGCATGGTCCGGCAAGATGACAAACTAGAGGCCATGATCGACATCTGCAGGGAGCTGACATGAGCAAGGAACTGGGTTTCATCGGCGTGGGGAACATGGGCCTGCCGATGGCGCGGCGGCTGATCGAGGCGGGATACAGCCTGACGATCTTCGACCTTCGGCGCGAGCCGGTTCAGAGGCTGGTGCAGCTCGGCGCCAAGGCCGCATCTTCGCCTAAGGACGTTGCGGACCTGTGTGAGACCGTGTTCGTCAGCCTGCCGACGCCATCGATCATCAAGGAAGTGACGCTCGGTAAGGACGGCGCCGCGCACGGTGCCCGCATCAAGCGGTTCGTCGATTTGTCCACCACCGGCCCCACCGCGTCGATTGCTCTCGCCAAGGAGCTCGCAGCCAAGAAAATCCTGCACCTGGATGCGCCTGTATCCGGCGGTGTTGCCGGCGCCGAGAAAGGCACTGTGGCCGTGATGGTGTCAGGCCCCAAGGCCGAGTACGAGTCGCTTAAGCCCGCGTTCGAGGTCATCGGCAAGGTTTTCTTCGTCGGCGACAAGCCCGGCCTTGGGCAGACCATGAAGCTCTGCAACAACATGATGTCGGCAGCTGCCATGGCGATCACGGCAGAGGCCGTCGTCATGGGCGTCAAGGGCGGGCTCGATCCCGAGATGATGGTGCAGGTCATCAACGCTGGGTCTGGCGCTAACACGGCCATCCGCGACAAGGTGCCGAGGTCGGTCATGACGCGCACGTTCGACTACGGCTTCAGCAATGCCCTCATGTACAAGGACGTGAAGCTCTGCATGGAAGAAGCCGAGGCTATTGGCGCGCAGATGTTCGTCGGCGCTGCTGTGCGCAGCATGTGGGAGCTGACCAACGCGCAATTCGGCGGCGACAAGGACCTCACCACCATCTTCCAACTCGTCGAAAAGTGGGCCGGGGTCGAAGTGCGCGGCAAGAAAAAGGCCTGAACGGCCTACACCCTTGAAGAATACGAGGAAGCGCCAATGACGGATACGACGATTACGGGTCTACGGACCACCCAGCTGCGCGTGCCGTGGGTGGGTGAGCCGCCGCCGAACGGCATCATGGCGGCAGAGGACCGCCTCTACCTGGTCGTGGAGATCATGACGAAGGGCGGTCTCACCGGCATGGGCTATCTGCAGCCCTTGCGCGGCGGCATCGACACGATCGACACCTGCCTCAAGGAGATGATCGCGCCGATGATCCTTGGCCGCGATGCCACGGAGATCGAGGGTATCTGGCAGTCGATCTGGAAGGGCACCTACTGGATGGGCCGCATGGGCGTCACCGTGTTCGCCCAGTCGGCCGTCGACATCGCGCTGTGGGACATCGTCGGCAAGCGGGCCGGGCTGCCGCTCTATCGCCTGTGGGGCAAGGCACGCAGCGAGGTTCAGGCTTACGGCTCGGGCTGCTGGCGCGGCCTCGGGCGCGACGGCATGATCGACAAGGCCAAGCGCTTTACCGGCATGGGCATGAAAGCCATCAAGATGCAGGCGGCGCACATCCGTCCCTGGCGCGAGGACGTGAAGAACGTGTTTGCCATGCGCGAGGCCCTTGGGCCAGACATCGAGATCATGATCGACGTCAACATGGGCTGGACCGCCGACACGGCGATCCAGGCCGGCCGCCACTTCGACGAGGTGGACGTGTATTGGATGGAGGAGCCGGTCGTCTGCGAGGACTTCGAAGGCTATAAGCGTGTAGCGGCGGCGCTCAAGACGCGCGTAGTAGGCGGCGAAACGCATTTCACGCGCTACGACATGCGCCCATTCTTCATCAATCCGAGCACGCCGATCCTGCAGCCGGACATGATGCGCGGCGGCCTAACTGAGCTGCGCAAGATTGCCGCCGTCGCCGACACCTGGGGCATTCAGGTCGCGCCGCACCTCTTCCATGAGCTGATGGTGCACGTGCTGTGCTCGATCCCCAACGCCAACTACGCCGAGTACATGGACTGGAACGACGACATCTGGGTCGAGTCGGCTATTCCGAAGAACGGCATGCTCAGGCCACTCGAAGTGCCGGGGCATGGGCTACAATTCAGGCCGGAGCTGCTCAAGGACAACCGCATCGGCGGCTTCGAGCTGCACCACAAAGGCTGAGTGCTGTGGAGCAGGTGCACCGCATCGATGCTTGATCGCGAGATTGGTGCGGCCTCGCCTGGGAGATCGCGTGAAATCCGGCGTTGCCCATCAGCCCCGAAGGCTACGTAATATTCAAGGCTTGAGCGCCTATTAGATCGCGCCGCGCTCGCGCAGCTTGGCGATGGCCGCGCTGTCGTAGCCGAGATCGGCGAGGATCTCCGCCGAGTGCTCGCCGAGATCGGGCGTCGGCTTCAACTCGGCCGGCTGCGGTGCAGCGGTCATGTTGATCGGCTGACCGACCACCTTGATCGCACCCAGCTTCGAATGCGTTACGCCACGCGCAATGCCGAGGTGTTGCACCTGGGGCTCGGCAAAGGTCTTGTCGATCGTATTGATCGGCCCGCACGGCACGCCCGCCTTGTTCAGCGCATCGATCCAATGCGCGCTCGTGTTCGTGCGGGTAATGGCTGCGATGCGCTCGTTCAGCGACTTGCGGTGCTGCGACCTGAGCTTGCCCGTCGCATGGTTGGGGTCGTTGAGCAGGTCCTCCGCGCCGATCGCCCGGCAAAAGCGCTCCCACAACCCCTGCCCTGCCGCCGCGATGTTGATGTGCCCATCCGATGTTTGGAACACGCCGGTCGGGATCGAGGTCGGATGATCGTTGCCCGCCTGTGGCGCCACCTCGCCGGCAATCAGCCAGCGCGCCGCCTGGAAGTCGAGCATAAAGATCTGCGCCTCCAGCAGCGACGTGTGCACCCACTGGCCGACTCCGGTCTTCTCGCGGTCGAGCAGGGCCAGCGTGATGCCTTGCGCCAGCAGAAGTCCGGCCGTGAGATCTGCGATCGGAATGCCGACGCGGACGGGCCCTTGTCCCGGCAGCCCAGTAATGGACATGAGCCCGCCCATGCCCTGCGCGATCTGATCGACGCCGGGACGTTTGGCATCGGGACCCGACTGGCCGAAGCCGGCAATGCTGCCGTAGACGATACGCGGGTTGATCTTTTTCAAGGTCTCGTAGTCGACGCCGAGTCGAAACTTCACGTCCGAGCGGTAGTTCTCCACCACCACGTCCGCTTTCTCCGCCAGCTTGTAGAAGATCGCCCGGCCTTCCTCGGACTTGAGATTGAGGGTGAGCCCCCGCTTGTTGCGATGCAGGTTCTGGAAGTCGAAGCCGTGGCGGTTACCGCCCACCACGTCGCCCTTGGCCTCCGCCGGCGGCTCGATCTTGATGACCTGTGCGCCCCAGTCGGCGAGCTGGCGCACGGCGGTTGGACCGGCGCGATGCGCGGTGAGGTCGAGCACGCGAAAGCGGGAGAGTGGCAACGCTGTCATTGTGGTGGCTCCGAACCGGGGCGGGACATGTCTAGATGCTAGGCTCTGACCGGTCGCACGTAAACGGCGCTACTCCAGCCGCGCGAGGTATTGCCCCGCGATATCGCACGCCACCAGCTCCGAGTAGGCGTCGAGCAGCCGTTTCGTGATCGGCCCCGGAACCTTGCCATTCGCGATGTTCGCGCCGTTGACGCTCGCTACCCCGCATAGGCACAGGCTGGTGGAGGTCAGGAACATCTCATCGGCCGTGTAGGCGTCGTAGAGATCGATGTCGCGCTCCACCACCTCGATTTTCAGCTCGCGCGCCAGCTCGATCACGGTGGCGCGGCTGACGCCGGCCAGGATGTGGCGCTCGCCCGGCGTCAGTAGCCGTCCGTCCTTGGCGATGAAGACATTCGACCCTAGTCCTTCGCACAGGTTGCCGTGCTCGTCGAGCAGCACCGCCCAGGCCTCCGGGTCCTGCGCGTGCACCTCGAGGTCCGCCATCACCATGTTGAGATAGTTGTGCGTCTTGGTGCGCGGCGACAGCGCATAGGGCGGCGTGCGGCGCACCGACGGCACGATGACCTTGATGCCGTCGCGATAGTGCTTCGCGCGCGCCTTGAACGGCAACGGACGGCAATCGACGATGATGCTCGGCCCGTCGTCCTCCCAGCCCTCGTCGCCGACGGCGGCGATGCCGCGCGAGACCCGCTGTCCGAGCCAGTAGTCGTCGCCGGCGCGCAGCAGATGCTGGTTGCGCCGCAGCACCTCGTGCGTGATCTCTGTCATCTGCCCGGCCTGCATGCCGATGTCGATGCGCAGATAGGCCAGCGAACGATAGAAGCGGTCGATGTGCTCTTTCACCTTGAACGGCTTGCCGTTGAAGGTGCGCGTCATGTCGAAACAGCCATCGCCGAACATGAAGCTGCGGTCGCGGTAAGGCACGCGCACGTCCATCTCGGGCACGTACTTGCCGTTGTAATACGCGATCCGCTGATTGGCGCGCTCGGCCATGGCTGGTCTCCCTGCTGTCTACTCCGCCGCTTGCGTCTTCGTGGCTGAGCCATCCGTCGCGCCGACGATCCCGCGCTCGATCAGCGACGCAATTTCGTCGCGGCTGAGGCCGATATCCGCCAGCACTTCTGCACCCTGCTCGCCGATGCCGGGGACATCGCGCCACACACCGAAGCGGCGGCCGCCCACCTCGAGGGGCAGGGCCGGGATTTCGGTCTTGCGGCCATCCGGCAACGTGATGGGAAGAAATGCACCGGATGCCTTGAGGTGCGGATCATCGTAGAGCTGCTCGGGACGGTTGATCGGCGCGTATGGCAGGCCGGCTGCGGCAACTTTGGCCTCCAGATCGGCCTTGATCCATTGCTTGAAGATCTCGCGCAGGCGCGGGATCAGCTGCGGCCGGGCCGCGCAGCGCTTGTTGTTGGTGGCCAGCGTTTCGTCGCGCCACATCTCGTCGAAGCCGAACGCCTCGCAGAAAACCTTCCATTGCGTATCGGTGACGACGCCGATGAAAAGCTGACCGTCGCTGCAGTCGAACACGTCGTAGATGCCCCAGGCCGAGATGCGCTCCGGCATGGGCCGCGCCGGCTGCCCCGTAATGACGTACTGCAGCATGTGCTGGGCCACGAGCCAGACGCAGTTCTCGAACAGCGCGCTGGTGATGGGTTGCCCGCGTCCGGTTTTCTCCCGCTCGCGCAGCGCCGCCATCACGCCGATCACAGCGAACATGCCGCCCACCATGTCGATCACGGACGTGCCCGCGCGCAGCGGCCGGCCTGGCGGTCCCGTCATGTAGGCGAGCCCGCCCATCATCTGCGCGATCTCGTCCAGCGCGGCGCGGTCCGAGTAGGGCCCCGACAGGAACCCCTTGAGCGACACGTAGATCAGCCGCGGGTTGATCTCGGCCACGGCCTCGGGTCCGAGCCCGAGCTTCGTCATGGCGCCCGGCCGGAAGTTCTCGATCAGGACATCGGCCGAGGCGATGAGCTTGCGCGCGATCGCCATGCCCTCCGCCGATTTCAGGTCGAGCGCGATCGACCGCTTGTTGCGGTTGAATGCCGGAAAGAAGCCTGCGCCGGAGCCGACCAGACGCCGCGTATTGTCGCCGTTGGGCGTCGGCTCGATCTTGATCACGTCGGCGCCGAGGTCGCCGAGAATGAGGCCGCAGCTCGGCCCCATGATCATGTGGCAGAACTCGACGACGCGGATGCCCGCCAAGGGCAGACCTTGCTCGCTCATGTGCTCCTTCCGGCGCGGTCGCCTTGACTCGTTAGCACGTCGAAACCCATGCTCGGAATAGAGCACGCACGGCGATCGCGCGCAAAGCCCGCTCGCTGTTCCTGGGTGCCGCCGAGGGAACGCCGCATGAGCCTCTATCCTCCGCCCGCCACCCTCGAGGCCGAGGTCTTCGCGCGCATGCCGGAGCATCTGCGCAAGCGCGTGCGCACCGCTTGGGCGGATTTCAACAAGGCGGGCCAGATCGCCGACTGCTTCCTGGAGGGGCCGAGCTTCGACCGGCAAGGCAACCTCTGGGTGACCGACATCCCGCACGGTCGCGTCTTCAAGATCTCGCCCGGCGGAGAATGGATCCAGGTCGCCGAGTACGACGGATGGCCCAATGGCCTCAAGCTGCACAAGGACGGGCGTGCCTTCATCACCGACTATAAGCGCGGCATCATGATCCTCGATCCGACGAGCGGGAAGGTCGAGCCTCTGCTGGAAACGGTCAGGAGCGAGAGCTTCAAGGGCGTCAACGATCTCCACTTCGCCACCAATGGCGACCTGTACTTCACCGACCAGGGCCAGACGGGCCTGCACGATCCGACCGGCCGCGTCTACCGCTACACGGCCGACGGCAAGCTCACGTGTCTCGTCGATACGGTTCCGAGTCCGAACGGTCTTGTGCTCAACCTGCACGAGAACGTCCTCTTTGTGGCTGTAACCCGCGCTAACGCCGTCTGGCGCGTCCCGCTCGCCATCGACGGCGGCGTGACCAAGGTCGGCGTTGCCGTCCAGCTTTCCGGCGGACTGGCCGGTCCGGACGGCCTGGCGCTCGACGCGGACGGCGGCCTGATCGTAGCCCATGCCGGAATGGGGTGCTGGCGTTTCGACGCGCTGCTGCGGCCCACACACTTCATCGACCCCCTCGTCGGACGCTTCGTCACCAACGTCGCCTTCAAGGGCAACCGGCTCTTCATGACCGAGTCCGAGAGCGGCAGCATTCTGACCGCGGACCTGCCTGCGCCCGGAAAGACGATGTACGGTCAGTCGTAGAAACCTGCAACAAACGAGGAAGCTCCATGCGTCTCGCAAACAAGATCGGCATTGTTACTGCCGCAGCATCGGGAATGGGCCGCGCTGGCGCCATTCGCTTCGCCCGGGAAGGTGCGTCCGTGTCGGTAGTCGACATTGACGGTGCCGCGGTCGAAGCCGTCGTCGCCGAGATCACGCGTGCCGGCGGCAAGGCGAAGGGGATTGTCGCGGATCTGACCAAGGACGCCGATTCCCGTCGTATCGTTGGCGAAACGGCGAAGCACTTCGGCGGCTTGGATTTCGTCTGGAACCATGTCGGACATCCCGGTCCGGCGGCCGTCGAGGGCATCGACATGGCGGACTACGATCTCGCCATGAACCTCAATTTGCGCTCGGTGCTTGTCACGACGGAGGCCGCGCTTCCCGAGCTGCGCGCCCGCGGTGGTGGCTCCTTGGTCTACACGGCATCGACGTCCGGCTTGCACGGCTCCCAGTTCAGCCCGGTCTACTCGGCCGCCAAGCACGGCGTCGTGGGCTTTGTTCGCGCTCTCGCCAAGCGCTATGCCAAGGAGAAGATCCGCGCCAACGCCATCTGCCCAGGTCCCATCGACACGCCGATGCTGCGGGTGTTCGTGGCGCGGCCTGATCAGCAATCGACGCGCGGCGTGGACAGGGAGGAGCTGGTGCGCTCGCGCGGCGGCCAGACCCCCATGGGCCGCCCCGGCAGGCCAGAGGAGGTCGCCAATGCCGCGCTCTTCCTGATCTCGGACGAGGCGTCGTTCGTGACCGGCGCCGCCCTCGCCGTCGACGGCGGCGCCACGGCTTGATCTGGAGTTCCTTTCTGCCTCAATGGCACACGCCGTCGTGGCGGATGCAAATTTTCCTCCACTTGCATCCCCCCGGACATCGCGCGTCCGCGCGACGCGCGAATGATCCGGGGCCTTTCCCGGCAATGAATTCCGGGAAGCAGCCGCAGCCCTTCCCTAAATCTTCCCGAAAGTTTCGCCCTTGATCGCCCGCAGCACGCGCTCCGGGGTCATCGGCATGTGCCCGATACGAACGCCCACCGCGCGCGCGATGGCATTGGCGACCGCGGCGGCCGGCGGCACGATCGGCACCTCGCCGACGCCGCGCACGCCGTAGGGCACGTTGGGGACCGGCGTCTCGATGATGACGCACTCGATCGGCGGCAGGTCGAGCGCGGTCGGCATCCGGTAGTCGAGCAGGCTGGCATTGCGCAGCCGCCCCTGTGAATCGTAGTCGAAGCCTTCCGTCAAAGCCCAGCCGAGTCCTTGCGCCACGCTGCCAGCGATCTGCCCCTCGACGGCAGTCGGATTGAGCGCCTTGCCGACATCCTGGAACGCGGTGTAGCGCAGCACTGTGACCTGCCCCGTGTCGGTGTCCACCTCGACATCGCAGACGTGGGCGCCGACCTCGACGCCGAGCGGCAGCTTGGTCGAGACGCCGCGACCGACGATGGCACCCTCGGTCAACGTCGCCTTCATTAGGTCGGCGAGTGTGATCGACGCGCCGCCCGCGTTCTGCGTGCCAAAAACCCCGGCGGAGTAGGTGACGTCGCCGACACCGCATTGCAGCTTCTCCGCCGCCCGCGCTTTGAGTTGCTCCAGGGCGTCGCGCGACGCCTCCACCACCGCGGCCGTCATGGTGCGCCCGACGCGGCTGCCCGCAGCCGCGTCCGAGAACGCCGCTGATTTAGTGTCGCCCATGACGACATGCACGTCGCTGATCGCAAGGCCGAATTGCTCCGCCGCCACCTGTGCCATGGTTGTGCGCGTACCCGACAGGTCCACCGACCCCATTGTCACCATCGGCCGCCCGTCGCCGGCAATCGTGATGTGGCAGGCCGAGGTCATGGATGTCCCTCGCCAGTAGCCTAGTGCCAATCCGCGCCCGCGCGGAAAGCGGCCGCTGCCGATAGGATCGGTCCAGCAGGGGTGCGCGGCCACCCGATCGAGGATCGTCGTCAGCCCGATTGAGGGAAACGGCGTGCCAATCGGCATGCGGCTGCCGGTGACTGCGGCATTGCGCCGGCGCAGCTCCAGCGGGTCGAGGTCCAGCTTCTGGGCCAGCGCGTCGATCGCCTGCTCGACCGCAAAGACGGCCTGGATGCCCCCTGGGCCCCGATAGGCCTCCGTGCGCGGTTTGTTGGTGACGACGTCGAAGCCTTCCAACCGCAGGTTCTCGCATTGATAGGGCGCTGCCGACGCCTGCATCAGCAGCGTCGTTGCCGTTCCCGGAATACCGCCCGTGTCGATGTGGTAGCGCCCCTCGATGGCCGTCAAGCGCCCATCTGCACCGGCTCCCACGCGCACGGCGATGCGGGCGGCGGCGGCGGGCCCGGTGCCGATCATCACCTCCTCGCGCGACATGACGATCTTGACCGGCCGGCCGCACTTCTGCGCCAGGCGCACGGCGATGGGCTCGGGATGTGTCAGAATCTTGCCGCCGAACCCGCCGCCGATCTCCAGCGGAATGACCTTGATTTGCGACAGTGGCAGGCCGACCAGCCCCGCCACCATCAGCTCGGTCTGAAACGCCCCTTGCGTGGAGGCCCAGACCGTCACGAACCCGGTCGGATCAGCCTCCGCCACCGTCGCCTGCGGCTCGAGGTAGCCCTGGTGCGCCGTGTCGACGACGACCTGCTGCTCGGCGGTGGCTGCAGCCGTGGCAAGCGCTGCTTCCACGTCGCCACGGGCGATCAGCGTGCGCGCGCCGACATTCGAGGCGGTGCGCGGGGCCGGCTCGACGCCCTTGGTCACGAGATGGCCGTGCAGGATGGGCGCACCGGGAGCAAGTGCCGTTTCGATGTCCATGACGGCTGGCAGTGGGTCGTACTCGACCTCGATGAGATCGATCGCCTGCGCCGCCACATGCGGGTCGGCGGCGGCGATGGCTGCGACCGGCTGCCCGATCCACAGCACCTTCTCTCGCGCCATGTTGATGAGCGAGATCACCCACAGGTCCTGCCCGGTCTCGCCGAACGGTATCGTCGAGCCCATCGGCACTTCGGGAAAGTCTGCCGCGGTGACGATCGCAAGCACGCCCTTGAGTGAAACCGCGCGGGAAGTGTCGATGCGCAGGATGCGTGCATGCGCTTGCGTGCTGCGCTTCACGCGCCCCCAGACCATGCCGGGTCGCTTGAAGTCGGCCGGGTACACCGCCCTGCCGGTCACGCGCTCGCCGGCATCGACGCGCGGCAGGCGTTTGCCGACGACCTTCAGGTCGGTCTTGGGCTCGGGCGCGTTCACGGCCGCTCCTCCATCGCCTGGGCTGCTGCCTGCACTGCCGCGACGATCTTGTCGTAGCCCGTGCAGCGGCAGAGATTGCCGGCGATGGCCGCCCGTATCTCGTCTGCGCCAGGCCTACTGGAGCGCGCGAGCAGCGCCTTGGCCGAGAGCACGATGCCGGGTGTGCAGAAGCCGCATTGCGTGCCGCCGTGCTCGATCATTGCGTTCTGCACCGCATCCAGCGCGCCGTTCGCGGCAACGCCTTCGATCGTCGTGATCTGCGCGCCGTCGGCCTCCATCGCCAGAACCAAGCAGGCGTTGACCGGTGCACCCTCCAGCAACACCGTGCAGGAGCCGCAGTTGCCGTTGCTGCAGCCTTCCTTCGTCCCGGTCAGCCCGGCCCGCTCGCGCAACAGCTCGAGCAATGTGTCGCGGCCGTCCGCCAGGACCTCATGCTCCTCGCCGTTGATTTGGCAGCGCACGATGCTCTTCATGGTCCATCCATTCTGATGCGCAGGTCGCGCGCGCAGGCCTCGAGCGCGCGCTTCGTCAGCACAGCGACGAGCTCGCGTCGATACTCGGTCGAGCCGCGTGTGTCGGATATGGGCCGCGCCTCGCGCGCAGCTAACCGGCCTGCCTCGGTGAAGACGTTGGGTGCAGGCGCTTTCCCGATGAGCGATTGCTCCGCCGCCTTCGCGCGCAGGGGCACCGGCGCCACGGACGCGAGCACGATGCGCGCATCGGCGATGGTGCCGTCTGTGCCGAGGCAGAACCAGGCCCCGCTTCCTGCTATGGCGATGTCCATCTCGCGGCGCGGCGTGAAGCGCAGATACCGGCCCGCGCTGCGCGGACGGACCGGTGGCACGCGGATTGAGGTCAGCACCTCGTCTGCTGCGAGCCTCGTCCGTCCCGGGCCCGCAAACAGGTCCTCGACGGCGACCGTCCGCCGTCCATGCGCGCCGGCGATCTCGGCGCTGGCGCTGAGGCAGATGACGATCGGCACCGCGTCGGCCGAGGGCGCCGCATTGCAGATGTTGCCCCCCAGGCCTGCACGGTTCTGGATCTGATAGCTTCCCACCAGGCGGCCGGACTCGGCGATGCCGGGGTACGCAGCGGCCAGTTCGCTGTGCGCCGCTATTTGCGTGAAGCTCGCGGCGCCGCCGATGCGGAAGCCCCCGTCGGCGTCCTGCGTGATCGCGGTCAGCTCTGGGATGCGCTTCAGGTCGACCACGCAGGCAGCCGATCTCCGCCCCTCGCGCAATTGCACGATAAGATCGGTGCCGCCGGCGAGCGCACGCGCGTCGCCACGGCCGAGAGCGCGTACGGCCTCATCCACCGTGGTGGGGCTTTCGTAGTGCAGTTCCCTCAACTTGTCCTCCGCGCTACAAACGCGTGCGAGCCTAAAGCAGGATCAATCGTTTGCCCATGGCGCCACACATCATCACTCATGCGGAGGCCTACCTGAAGCGTTATGACGTCGTGTTCTGCGATGTCTGGGGCGTCGTGCATGATGGCGAGAACGCGCATGCGGAGGCCGGGGAAGCATTGGCAAGGTTCCGCGAGGCTGGCGGGACGGTGGTGTTGGTGTCCAATGCGCCATATCCCGCCGACAGGGTCGCGACCGTTATCGACGCCAAAGGCGTTCGTCGCGACGCGTGGGATGCGATTGTTTCGTCCGGCGATATAGCCAGGCGTCATGTCGCCGATGCTGGCTACACTCGCGTGCATTGTATCGGTCCAGAGTCACGCGATCGCGCCCTGTTCGAGAGCTTGCCCGGTCGCCGGACTCCTCTTACTGACGCGGAG
Organism: uncultured Alphaproteobacteria bacterium; assembly: GCA_963806735.1. Taxonomy (GTDB): domain Bacteria; phylum Pseudomonadota; class Alphaproteobacteria; order Rhizobiales; family Hyphomicrobiaceae; genus CADEFX01. The sequence goes on from CAWEBE010000062.1 coordinate 299,055, forward strand.
GTGGTCGTGTGCAGTGGCCTCGTGCACGATAGGACGGAGACAGCCGAGGACTACCGCGGTCTCCTCCAGCAGGCCTTGGCGCTACGCCTGCCGCTCGTGTGCGCCAACCCGGATCTGATCGTCGATGTCGGGTCTGCGCGGCTGCCCTGCGCTGGAGCGATTGCCGTGCTTTACGAGCAGATGGGCGGGACGGTGTTCTGGGCCGGGAAGCCGCATCCAGCGGCCTATCAGACGGCTCTTGCAAGCGCTCAGGAATTGCGCGGAGCGTCAGTGTCGCCGGATCGCGTGCTCGCCATTGGCGATGCACTGCGCACCGATCTTGCGGCGGCTGAGGGAGCGAGCATAGACGCGCTATTCGTGGCCGGCGGCATCCATCGGCACGAGGTCATGAATGGGGCCGACATCGATCCAGCGAGGCTGGCAGACCTGTTTCGTTCAGGCACTCCTCCGGCCGTTGCCGCCATGACTCAATTGAGATGGTGATGCGATATTGCCGCCCGAAATCGCTCACTTCTTTCCGGCAGGCGCGCGCCCGTCCGAGAACGCGCCGAAAACCATGTCGGGCGAGGACGTGTTGTGGCGCGAGGGTGCGATGCGGCCCGCCCAGACGTCCGTCGCTGTCGCGCGCTTGAAGGACATGATGCCGTCCTCGCGCCAGCCTTTGGCATCCTTCTCGCGCACGGCGATGCGCGCCACATCGTTGTTGAACTCCGTCACGAACATGGAGCGCAGTGTTGCGAAGGGACGGCCGCTGATCGGTCGGTCGAGCGTAACGTCCAGAATATTGCGGTTCTGATCCGACTTCGTCATCACCAGCTTTGCCGATCCGCCCCGGTCGAACTGCAACGTGAAGGTGCGGATCTTCGGATCGAATGCGACTTCGTTGATGCGAACGATCGGCCGCTCATCGATCTCCACCGGGCCAACAAGGAAAGATGAGCCGAAGGCTGTGGGAGCCATACCAGCAGGAGCCAGCGGGCGCAGGCGCCAGTATCCGTCCTGAGGATAGAAGACGAGCACCTCTTCTCCGCCCATTGGTCGAATGAGCCACACCTGTAGAAGATGCAGCCCCGTTTCCACGCGGTCACCGATACGCACCGTCGCGGTCGCGGGCCGCCAGAAGGTCGGGAACGCCAGTCCGACCACCCACATCTCGATGTCTTCATAGAGCGTCTTGCGGTTTGGCGGCGCGGCAGCCGGCAGTTGCGGATTACCCGGGATGTCGCAGGCCGTCCAGTCGGCCTCGAAGCTGTCGCGCTGCAACGTCCCGATGTAGGCCGGATGCGCGGCTTCGATGCGGAATCGGCGCACGTCGCTCGACTGCATATTGATTGTGACGTTGTCCTTCTCGGCGCACAGGACAGGCTCGCTGGCGTTGCTCACTTCGACGGCAAGACCGTCGAGCGAGGCAGCTTGCGCGGGCAAGGTCACGGCGCAAACGCAAACAGCTACGGCGAGACGGATGACTTTGCACAGCATTGAAATCGGATCTCGCAAATGCACGGCTATACGGCAGTAGCGCCAGCTGACAGGATGCGCCGCTACTTGTGCAACACGCAGTAAACATCCCCCGAATTGGCCTCGTGCGGCAGGCCCTCGATGTGCAGCTGCATCTCGGTAGCTGTGACCCAACGGCCGAACATGAGTGCGTGGTCCTCGCCCAGCGACAAATCAAATCGATAGTCGCCCAGGCCCATCATGTGGTCTAGGCAGCGCACCGCCACATCGCGCTGGATGGTCGTGAGCTCGAATGACAAGGCGGGGAGTTGCACCGAAAGTCCGGCCAGAACGTCGGCCTCGAAACCTTCCACGTCGATCTTGGCGAACTGTGGCAGCCCATGCTCGGCGACCAGCGCATCCAGTGTCGTCACCGGCACATCGATCGCCTGGTCCCAGACCTGTCCCTCCCAGCCGCCGGCGCCGTCTGCGGCTTTCAGGAACTCCGCGGAGGCGGTGGTGACCGTAGGATTGCGAGTATTGATGTGCAGCGTGAGCGTGCCCGGCCGAGTGCCACACGCCGCTTCACGTACGGTGACCTCCGGGTCGTCGGCATAGATCGCCCTGATCGCGCGCGCGCATAGAGGCTGCGGTTCGAGCGCGACCACACGGGCGCCCAGCCTGTGAAAGCTGCCGATCCTATCGCCGACATGAGCCCCGATATCGAAGGCAAGTTGGCCCGGCTCCAGAAAGCGGGCATAGAGCGCGTCCATGGCCGCGTCGCGACTAGGATCCCCGTAGTAGACTTCCAAAGAGCGCTTCAGGCTCGCGAACGCCGGATCACCCTTGAGCGCATCTATCGTGGTTCGGCCTGCCATGTACGGCCTCATGCATTCTCTGCCAGCCCGATGGCCTTGATCTCTGCGGGAGGCGAGAAGTCTTCCGGGATGCCACACAGACCGAGCTTCTGGAAAAACCGCCCGAGCGCCGGCGAAGCCGTCAGCACCGCAAACGGAATAGCCACCAGATAACCCGCCGTCAGTGGCAGGCTCCACCAGAACACGGCAGGCTCTATCAGTAGCAGTGCCCCGCAGACGATTATGCCGAACAGCGTCTGTGGCCACAGGTTCTCCACTGCGGTGCGCCACGAGATGCCGTAGGCATCGCGCGACTGGCCGCCCCAGACGACCGATTTGCCGAACAACAGGCCGATCATGAATATGGTCGTGCGGATGGTGGAGACGGCACCCTGCAGGAAGGAGAACACCAGCTCGATCGCCGCACCGGCTGCGAAGCGAACGAAACCGCCGTAACGCGCCATGCCGCCGCGTGTCAGCACCACGTCAATGAGGCCGGCGATCTTCGGCATCAGGTACATGGTGAAGAACACGATGTAGAGGCCGATGGCCAGGCCGGTCGGAAAGCTCGCGACGCTGCCGGCCTCCCATGCGGCCACGGGCAGCAGTGCGATCATCAGCGTCCACGCGGGAATGCCGAGGAACATGAGGATCGCCCAGACGAGCTGGAAGCGGCTCATGGGGTAGAGGGCTGGCGTGTCCAGCAGCTTGATGTACTGCATGTTGCCTTGGCACCAGCGCACGTCGCGCTTGGCAAAGTCGAGCATGGTCGGGGGATTTTCCTCCCAGCTGTCGTTTTCGACCGGCAGCACGCGCACCTCGTAGCCGGCGCGGCGCATGAAGGTCGCCTCGACCTGGTCATGCGAGAGCACATGGCCGCCGAGTGGCGGCTTTCCGGGCAGCATCGGCAGCTCGCACTGCTCGTGAAACGGCTTGAGGCGCACCACGGCGTTGTGGCCCCAGAACGGTCCGCAGTCGCCGACCCACCAGGCTTGTCCCATGGTGTAGGAGCGCATGCCATGCCGCATGCCGAACTGAAAAATGCGCGCGAAAGCCGATGACGACGGCATGCCCACGACCAGGCTCTGCAGGATGCCGATCTTCGGATGCGCCTGCATTATGCGCACGAGGCGGACGATGGCCGGTCCCGACATCAGGCTGTCGGCGTCGAGCGGCAGCATCAGCTCGTAGTCCCTGCCCCAGCGGGCGCAGAAGTCGCGCACGTTGCCGGCCTTGTACCCGGTGTTGTCGGTGCGCCGACGATACGTGATGCGCCCGCGATCGGGGTCGTCCGCACGCCAGGCTGCAACAGCTTGCTCTTCGGCTTCCGCGACAGCGGGATCGTTCGTATCGGAGAGTACGAAATAGCTGAAGGTGCTTCCCCCGCCGGTCGCATCCACGCTGGCTTTGACGGTTCTGAGACGCAGAATTGCGCGCGCAGGATCCTCGTTGCGCAGCGTCATGAAGATCGCGGTCTTGATGCGCAGCCGAGCCGGATCTTCCCCAGCCACAGCATAGGGGGCGACCTGGGCCATCGAGCCTTTGTTGAAGTGCAGCAGCCAGAGGCCGATCAGCGCGTTCCAGAACCCGAGCACGGTCCAAGGAGTACCGGCGGCGAAGCACAGGTAAAGGACGACATCGACAATCGTCCACCCGCCTGAGCCCAGAATGCGGGCAGCGGCCCACATCATGGCCAGCCACGTCACGACATTGAGGATGATGACAATTCGGCGCCGGCGGGCCAGTTCCGCGTTTGCTTGTAGGCCAGTCGGTGTCGTAAGGGTCAAGGCCCCCGGCGCGAGCCCGGCGGGTGAGGACGTGTCGATGGTTTCACTCATGCAGTTTTGGCCTGTCGGCCCCGGCGGTCGCGTGCATAGATGATGAAAGCGGCCAAAGCAAGCAACACATCCGTGCGACGCTCGGCCGGGCGGTTGAGGATGGCACGCGCTGTCTGGTATGTCCGCAAAGGAGCCGTCGAGCTGCGCACCGCCCAGGTGCCGCCGCCCGGACCTAACGAAGCCCTTGTCAGAACGCTTTTCAGCGGCATTAGCCGGGGCACGGAGCGTCTCGTTCTCAATGGCGGGGTGTCGGCTGGTGAGCGTGAGCGCATGCGCGCGCCGCTGCAGGAAGGCGCGTTTCCGTTCCCGGTCAAGTACGGCTATTGCGCGGCCGGAATTGTGGAGGAGGGACCGAAGGAGCTCGCTGGTCGGGCCGTTTTCTGCCTGCACCCGCACCAGGAGTATTTCGTCGCGCCGGTCACGATGCTGGTGCCGCTTCCCAACGGCCTTCCGCCCCGCCGGGCGACGCTGGCCGCCAATATGGAGACGGCCCTCAATGCAGTCTGGGATTCAGCCGCGGGTCCGGCGGACAGGATCGTGGTGGTTGGTGCCGGCGTGGTCGGCCTGCTCATCGGTTACGTCGCCGCCCGTTTGCCGGGCAGCGAAGTCACGCTGGTGGATGTCGCAGCGGCACGGGCCGATCTGGCGCAGCGGCTCGGAGTTCAATTTGCGGCACCCGGGGCGGCACCGAAGGATGCCGATGTCGTCTTTCACACCAGCGCGACGGCGGCAGGATTGGATACAGCCGTAGCCGCGGCCGGCATGGAGGCGATGGTTATGGAGGTGAGCTGGTATGGCGACACCTCCGTGTCCGTCAATCTGGGGGGCGCGTTTCACAGCCGCCGCCTGAAGCTGGTCTCCTCCCAGGTCGGCCAGGTGTCACCGTCCCGGCGTCCGCGCTGGGACTATCGCCGCCGCCTTGAAGCGGCCTTGCGTCTGCTGCAAGACCCCGCGCTCGACGCTCTGGTGAGCGAGGAGATCCCCTTCGAGGACACACCGAGGGCGCTACCGGCGGCTCTGGCGCCGGGCGTTAGCGGATTGGCGCCGGTGATCCGCTACCCATGAGGCTGCGACTGTGACCGAGGCATTCCACGCCAGGTTGGTGCCCGAGCTGAAGGTCAGCAATCTGAGCGCAAGTCTTCCGTTCTGGCGCGATCTGCTCGGCTTCGAAGTGCGCTATAGCCGTTTCGAGGAGGGCTTTGCATTCCTCGATCGTGATGGCGCACAAATCATGCTCGATCAACGCGATCTCGGCTCGCCGGAACGCCGCAATTTGTGGGAGACCGGGCCAATGGAACGCCCCTATGGCCGCGGCATCAACTTCGAAGTTCACGTCGACGATCTTGCCGCGATCGTGGCCCGGCTGGAGTTGGCAAGAGTGAAGCTCTACTACGGACCGGAAGAGCGATGGTATCGCGTCAATTCGTCCGAGGTCGGCGTCCGTCAATGTCTGGTTCAGGATCCGGATGGCTACCTCGTCCGACTCCAGGAGAAGATCGGCGAGCGGCCGATGGCCCAAATCTGAGGAATGTTGGAGCGCACCCATGTACGCCGTCGAGGTTCGCGATCGGATCATGATCGCCCATAGCTTGCCCGATCCGTTCTTTGGGCCAGCACAGGGCATGCACGGCGCCACCTTCGTCGTCGACGTCGCCTTCTTCCGCGAGCAACTGACCAAGCAGAACGTTGTCGTCGATATCGGTGCGGCGTTGGAGGTGCTGAACAAGACGCTGAAACCGCTGGCGTACAAGAACCTCGATGCGTTGCCGGAGTTCAAGGGTAAGCTGACCACGACGGAATTCCTTTGCCGGCATATTTTCGATGCCGTCGCCAAGGCAGCGCGCGAGGGTGCGCTGGGGGATGACGGCAAGGGCCTCTCCAAGATCCGCGTGACGCTCGGCGAGACGGATCTGGCGCGCGCCTGGTTCGAGGGGCCCATCGGCTGAGCCGTGACCGACGCAATCTTCGCCATTCCTGGTGATATCGATCTGCCGACGGGCGGATACACCTACGACCGGCGCGTGCTGGCGCTGCTGCCGACCGCCGGGGTGAAGGTGCAGCATCTCGAATTGCCGAGGTCGTTTCCGGCGCCTAGTGAAATTGATCTGGCCGAGACTGGTCGCAGGCTCGCCACCGCGCCTGCAAAGGCCGTGCTACTGATCGACGGGCTCGCCTATGGCGCCATGCCGGCTGACGTCATTCGCCGTGCCGAGGTGCCAATCGTCGCACTCGTGCACCATCCGCTGTGCCTGGAAGCCGGTTTGACATGGGCCAGACAAAGAGAGCTGAAAGTGCTGGAGCAAGATGCGCTCGCCCTGGCCGCTCATGTCGTCGTCACCAGCGCAACGACCGCACAAACCTTGATAGCCGATTTTGCGGTACCGGCCAGCAAGATCACGATTGCTGTCCCGGGCACGGACGCAGCCTCCCGCGCGAAGGGAACGGGTAAACCGCTGCAGCTTTTAGCCGTCGGCTCGATCGTGCCGCGAAAAGCTTTCGATGTTCTCGTGCATGCACTCGCACCGTTTTTCGAGCTCGATTGGCGCCTGAGTATCGTCGGAGCGACGGACCGCAGCGCGGTGGCCCTGGTAACGCTCGAGGAAACCATCGAGCAGACGGGGCTCGAGGATCGCATCACGCTGGTTGGCCCCGCGAACCAGCGGCAGCTCGATGCGCACTATGATACCGCCGACATTTTCGCTATGCCGTCTCTGTACGAAGGGTATGGCATGGTGCTGGCCGAGGCGATGGCGCGCGGCTTGCCGATCGTCTGCACCACAGGCGGAGCGGCGGCAAGCACGGTGCCTGATGCCGCCGGTATCAAAGTGCCGCCTGGAGATATCGAGGCATTCAGCGGCGCCATGGGCCGCATCATGAGCGATCCGCAGCTGAGACGGGATATGGCCGAGGCGTCTTGGACCGCGGGCCAGGCGCTGCCACGGTGGGAGGCGACGGCGAAGCAGATCGCAGAGGTTCTGCGGAGGGCGGCGGCATGAGCGGGTTTTCGCCGGAATGGCTTGCCCTGCGGGAGCCCGTAGACCATCGCTCGCGCAGCAACGACATCGCTCAGGCACTGGCGGCGCGCTTTCAGAAACAGCAGCGGGTAGCGGTCGTCGACCTGGGCTGCGGCGCTGGCTCCAACCTGCGCGCGACGGCAAGCCTGCTGCCGCCTGTGCAAAGCTGGACACTGGTCGATTTCGACGCAGCGTTGCTGGTCGCCGCGCAAAAAACCCTGACCGATTGGGCTGACCGTGTTGAAACGGGCGTAGACGAACTCGTGCTCGATAAGGATGGCAAGCGGATCACCGTCCAGTTCCGGCGCGCCGATCTCAACCATGATCTCAACAGTGTGCTCGGGCCGAAGCCTGATCTTGTAACTGCGTCGGCATTGTTCGACCTGTGCTCGCCCACGTTCATCAAGGCGTTCGCCAGGGCGGTTGCCGCTCGGCGGGCGGTGTTCTGTACTGTGCTCACGTACAACGGCATTCAGCGGTGGACACCGCGGCAGCCGAGTGATGGCGCCATGATCGCCGCCTTCCACGCCCATCAGATGACCGACAAGGGATTCGGGCCGTCGGCAGGCCCGACCGCGCCGGCGCACCTCGCCGACGCCTTTCGCCTGTCAGGCTACTCGGTCTTGGAAGGCGAGAGTCCGTGGGAGTTGAGCGCTGGCAATATCGACCTTGTCCGCAATCTCGCCTCGGGCTTCACCGACGCAGTTGCCGAAACCGGCAAGGTCGATGCCAAGGCCATCGACGCGTGGCGCCGGGCCGTGCACACCGGCGCGGTCGTCGGCCACACGGACACATTGGCGACGCCTGCCTGAGCTAGCGCGCGATCGTCTCACATGGAAGCACGTCTCGATTGCGGTAAAGCCGTTCAGTCCGAAGCGATCCTGCTCTAGCGGCGCAGGTTCGGCAGCATGCGCGTCAGCACATTGTCCTTGCGGATCAGGTAGTGGAACATGGCAGCACTGAAATGCACCGCGACCATGGCTAACAACAGCATCGCCCCCCAGAAATGCAGCCAGAAGGTTACGCCGGCCGCGTCCTGATTGGCCGGAACGAGACCCGGCAGGGAAATGCCGAACGCACTGAGTGCGGGGTATTGCGAGATGCCGATGTACCCAAGAATAGGCACCAGAAGGAGCAGAACATACAGGCTCCAATGGTTGAGATGGCTGGCAATCTTCTGCCACCACTCGATGGTCGGCTCGTCGGCCGGAGCGCCATGTATGAGACGATAGAGGAGCCGGGCGAGAACGACGAGGAAGATGACGATGCCGATCAGCTTGTGGCTGCTGTAGAGATTGTTGGTGAGATCGTCGAAGATGCCGAGCACATTGCCGCGATAGGCCATGTAGAGCCCAAGCGGCACCTGGATCGCCACGAGAACGACGGTCCACCAGTGGAAACGCCGCGCCGTGGGACTATAGAGCTCCACCTGAGTTTCCTGGGTCGAAGTCCGCGCCATGGTCAGCCCCCTTTTTGCTGATTTCTCAGGTCACAGTCGAATAGCACATCGCCGTCCGGCAGGACATGCACTTCGGTTACTGGTCGTAACGCTTGAGACAGGGATTGGATCGGCTGGAGTGACAACCCTGGCTTGCCTGATCCGAGAATGACCGGGGCCACCAGCACATGCAGTCGGTCCACCGCGCCGGCATCCAGGAAAGCGGAGATGGTGCGCGCACCGCCTTCGATCAGAAACGATTTGAGGCCAATGCTCCACAAGGCAGTGATGACGGATCGCGGCGGCAGCACGCCGTTCTCCGGCATGACCCGGACGACTTCGATCCCATCGATGCCGGCGCCGCCCTCGGAGCGCACCACGATGCGGCGAGCGCCGTCCTCTGCGAGGCATTTTGCCTGTAACGGTGCACGACCGGACGGGTCGATGACGACGCGCGCCGGGTGGCGCCCGGCCACGCGCCGTACGTTGAGACGCGGGTCATCGGCAATGACAGTGCCGACGCCGACAATAACTGCGTCCACCGCAGCGCGCAGGCTATGCACATGATTCAACGCACATTCCCGGTTGATCCATTGGCTCTCCCCGGACAGCGTCGCAATGCGCCCGTCCAGAGATTGACCGAGTTGCGCCACGACAAAGGGGCGATCGCGGGGCGCCTGCATCACTCGTCCAATGGCGGCGTCGGTGGTCGGGTGATGCGGCATCTCGCCGGAGCGATCGTTCATTGGCTAGAACCCGGGGCGCCGTAGTGAGCCTGATGGTGGAGTGCGAAAGACAGTCGGCCCGGCGTTCCAAGTCAAGTGCTATAGAGGCGCCGTGGCGGTTTGATGAAAGACACAGGGAAGGTACGAGCGGCACGATGAGGTCCCCTGAACATCGGCTGCGGAACCTCGAGTTACGCGAGCGGTCGGGCCGCAGGGTGCTGCCTGACGAGGGGTCGAAAAAGCGCTCACCTTGGCTGCTGTGGCCGGTTGTCCTTGCATTCACGGCCTGCTTTGTCGCGATGACATGGCCTTGGCTTACTGGGCGGGTCACGATTCCCTGGGATGCCAAAGCCCACTTCCAGCCGCAGATCCAGTTTTTGGCCGACAGCCTGGCACGTGGGGAGTGGCCGTTCTGGAACCCTTATGTGTTTGCCGGTCAGGTGCAGATCGCCGACCCACAGTCGATGATCTTCTCGCCGCCGTTCCTGTTCCTGGCGCTGCTCAATGCCCGGCCCAGCCTGTGGGCCGTGGATCTGACGGTGCTGGCCTCGATGTTTGGTGGCGGTGTGGCGCTGCTCGCCTGGTTTCGCGACCGGGGCTGGCATTGGGCCGGCGCCCTGATCGCGGCCATTGCCTTCAGCTTCGGAGGGGCGATGGCGTGGCGCATCCAGCATATCGGTCAGGTGCTGAGCCTTGCCTATCTGCCCTTGGCGCTGCTCTGCCTCGACCGGGCGATCGGGCGGAGCTCGGTCATGTGGGGGGCCGCTGCAGGCATCGTTGTCGGGTGCATTGTTCTCGGTCGCGACCAAGTGGCGTTGTTGTGCGTCTATCTGCTCGCGGCCTATGCGATCTGGCAGTTGGCCACGAGCGTTGACTTCCGTTCGGGGCTCATCCGGCGCGTGGTAGCGCTCGGGGTGGGTGCCGTGGTCGGGTTGGCTGTGATTGCTATTCCCGTAGTGCTGACCGCATTGCTGGCCGGCGGCTCCAACCGACCGGCAATCGACTACATCGGCGCGGGGCGCGGCTCTCTGCATCCGGCGCTGCTGCTGACAGCTCTGATGCCCGATGTGTTCGGCGCGGCTGGCGACATGCAGGACTATTGGGGGCCGCCGAGCTTCGCCTGGCGCGATACCGACCTGTTCATCGCCCAGAATGTGGGCCAGCTCTATATTGGCGCCATTCCGTTCCTGCTGGCCATGAGTGCGCTCATACGCGGACGTTTGTGGGAGAAGGAGGTTCGCTTCTTCCTGATCGCCGCAAGCATCATGCTGCTCTATGCGCTTGGTTGGTTCACGCCGGCTTTTCGGCTCATGTATACGCTCATGCCGGGCGTTGATCTGTACCGTCGACCCGCTGACGCCGTGTTTCTTGTCGGTGCTCTGGGCGCGATCCTTGCCGGCTATGCGGCGCATCTATTGTTTGCCCAGCCGTGGGACCGCCCTGCGCAGAAACATCTCGCCATTCTGGCCGGGCTCGTCCTGGCTGCATTCGTGGCGACCTTGTTTGCGGGGCTGCTGATCGGCCGCGTGGACAGAGTATGGATGCCGATCTTTAGTGCTGTGCTTTTCCTGGGCGGGGGGACGCTCGCACTCGCCTGGGCGCGCGGCAGAATTGCACTGCAGCCGAGGCTGGCAGCGTGCGTTCTGGCCGGATTTGCGGGTGTCGATCTTGCCTGGAACAATGGTCCCAACACGTCCTCGGCGTTGCCGCCGGCGCACTACGATGTGCTGGAGCCCGCAACGCGCAACGCGACGATCGCACTGCTCAAGGCAAGGGTCGAGGCGGGCGAAACACGGCGGGACCGAGTTCGAGCTTGCAGGCCTCGGATTCCATTGGCCCAATGCCAGCATCACACATCGTCTGGAAAACACGCTCGGCTATAATCCTCTCCGACTTGGGCTCTACAGTAGTGCGACCGGTGCGCAGGACCACGTGGGTCTGCCGGACCAGCGTAAGTTCGCTCCACTCATGCCATCCTACCGCTCGCGCATGGCGGACCTGTTGGGTTTGCGATTTATTGCAACCGGCGCACCGGTCGAGCAGATCGACACGCGTCTGAGGCCGGGTGACCTGACATTCATTGCCCGCACGGCCGACGCCTACGTGTATGAGAACCCCAGGGCGCTGCCTCGCGTCCTGTTCGCCCAAGAGGCCCGCAAGGCTGATTTCGATGCGCTGATCAAGACCGGTGTTTGGCCGGCGTTCGATCCAACGCGTGCGGTTTTGCTTGAAGAGGTCGAGGAACGTGCCGAGCGCCGGATGGGTAGTGCGGCGATCAAGCACTACAGCAATACCGATATCGTCACAGACGCCGACAGCCCCGACGGTGGTTGGGTCGTGCTCAACGATGTCTGGCAGCCCTGGTGGACGGCCACGCTCAATGAGCGCGATGTGCCGATCCTGCGCGCCAACGTGCTTTTCCGGGCGGTGCAAGTTCCGCCCGGGAGGCATGTCGTTCGCTTTACATTCAGGCCGCTATACGGCGCATGGGCCGAGCTGACCGGCCGGACCCGTCGCTAAAGTGCGATCGGCCCACATGGAAGCGCCGCCGCTTCCATGTGGGCCGTGAATCGCACGGCGAACAAGGCTCTGAGGCAGGCGTGCCTCAGAGTTGGTGCGCCATGCGCTCTTTCTTGGTCGACAGGTAGCGCTTGTTGTGCGGGGTCGGCTCGCAGATGACCGGCAGCCGCTCGACGACGACGATGCCCGCCGCGCGCAAGGCATCGACCTTGGCCGGGTTGTTGGTCAGCAGCCTGATCTTGGGAAAGCCTAGATCGAACAAAATCTGCGCTGCCAGATTGTAGTCGCGCGCGTCGATGGGCGCGCCGATCTCGACGTTGGCGTCGACCGTGTCGAGCCCCCGGTCCTGCAGAGCGTAAGCCTTGATCTTGTTGACGAGGCCGATACCGCGCCCCTCATGGTAGGGCAGATAGAGCAGGACGCCGTTCGGCACCCGAGTGATATGCTCCATCGCCGCTTGAAGTTGGGCGTAGCAGTCGCAGCGCAGCGAATGGAAGATGTCGCCGGTCACGCAGCCGCTGTGCACACGCACCACCGGCAGCAAGGCACTGTCATCCTCGTAGCCGTTGATCAGCGCGAGAGCCTGGCAGTTCGGATCCAGCCCCTGGTACGCACGCGCCTCGAGATGCAGCTCACGGCCTTGAAAATCGATGGGCAAAATCGTCTGCGCGGTCCAATCGATATCCAACTTGATTGATTTCACTGCACTCGATCTCATCCGCGCCTCCAGACGAAACGCCGGACGCATATGCCATCACGGCAATGGCCACGTAAAGGCGTTGCTTTTTCTACTAGTCGATTCATTTGACGGGTGTGTGCGAGAACCCCTGCATCCACGATCAGCGATGAAATCGCAATCACGCTTTGCTTTGGTCTTGCTTGTTAACCATTCACCTCACCCACCCGATGTCGCGCTCAGGTAAGCTTATCTTTGCTGAACCACAGATGAATGCCCGAGGGCTGAATAGTCGTGCTGGTGCCGTGGAGGGTTGTCAGCGGCGTCCGCGAAAGACGCCAAAGCGCATGGCCAGATACGAGAAGATTCCGGCGGCGACACAGCTCAAAGCAAGCGCGGCAAGTGGCCATGTCCCGGGCCGAAAAAGCAAAATTGATGCGAACGTACCGTAGTTTATGGCTGCTGCGGTCCACGCCATGGCCGCGTAGCGGACAAACTCGGTAGCGGTCGGGCGTGACTGCAGCGCGAAGGTCAAGGTCCGGTGGGAGAGCCACGCCGCAACCATGGCCGCGCTGATGGCGAGCAGTCTTGCCAGTAACGGATGGAAATGCAGCAGCCGGATGCCGGCCTCCAGAACGGCCCCATCGACCAGGAAAGCGATCAAGCCCGAGGCGATGAAGCCGCCCCAATGGGCGGCGAGCGAGCGTCGCCCATTGTCGTCGGCTGGAGCAACATTGTCGCCCGTCATGTCTCAGAACTCGCTTCCAGTCGACGGGCAGACCATCTTTCTCGCGTTCGGGCCGCCACAGAAGGGAAGGCAGGGCCGTATAGCGCGCGATCGCGTCATACTCATCCTCCCTTCGCGCGAGAATAGGATCGATTTTGCGTAGCGTGTCGTCAACGTGACCGGGGTGGCACATGACGAGGTGGCGCCCGGTTGCTGCCGACAATGCCGCAGTGAGCTCCTGCGTGTAGGATTTGCGGCGATCGAAGGGGGAAACTCCCGCGAAGCTTGTATTGATGGTGAAGCCAAGCGCGCGCGCCGCGCGGCCAAACCCGAAAGAGAGAAGGGCAATCAGCAAGGACTTACCCACGGCTGAGTTGCGTGCGAAGACCTTCGATGGATGGTCCGCGGGATTACGCACCAGCGGTAGCCGGTCAGGAAAGTAAGCGGCTAGTGCCGCAAGAACCCCGTCTCGCACTCTTGGCAGTGCATGGACATGTTGATGGCCATCGACATGATCCGGCGCGAAGCCCAGTTCGCTTTCGAAGCGCGTAAGCTGGCGCGTAACCTCGGCGGCGATCTCGTCGCCATGGATGCGGCGCGAGAGCGCCAGCGCGAGGAGCGTGCGGAGGCTGGGTAAGCGGCCGTCGGGGGCAACGGACGGCATCGGACCGAGGGGGGGGCCGAATGTCAGATTGATGTGCAGACCGACGGCGATGCGGTCGCGGACTGCGCGCAGCCGCCGCGCGTCGTCAGGCCACCGGTCGAGAGTTACAATGGCGCTGGTCGCCGAAAGTCTCTCTCGTCCGGCAAGCTCCAGAATCGCCTCCGAGATGCCCGTGCCCATTGCATAGTCATCGGCGCAAAGAATGACTTGATGCCGGCCTTCGCGAGCTGGTGCTGCTGTCACTGCTCGGCGCCCTTTGCGCTCGCCGATGGCTTGTCCGGGGTAGCGGCGGTCAGGTTGCCGACGGTCTCAGCCACGATGAACAGCGGGCGGCCTTTCACCTCCTCGTACACACGCCCGAGGTATTCACCGATGACGCCCAATGAAATGAGTTGCACGCCGGCAAAAAACATGACGGAGACGATGAGCGACGGAAAACCTGGAACATCAATACCATAGACAAGCGTCGTGATCATAAACACCAACGAGTAGAGGAGGGCAAAGGCCGCCACGAGGAGCCCTAGATAGGACCAGACGCGCAGCGGCATGGTTGTGAATGAGGCCAAGCCATCCAGGGCAAATTGCAACAGCTGGCGCGGGCGCCAGCGTGATTGGCCATCGCTGCGCATCTGCACATCGTAGGGCACGCCGATCGATTTGAATCCGATCCAGGCATAGAGGCCTTTGTTGAACCGGGCGCGCTCGCCCATGCGGTTGAGGACATCTATCGCTTTGCGGTCGATCAGGCGGAAATCTCCCGCGCCGTCGGGTAGCTCCGTGCCAGAAACCGATCGAAAGAGCTTGTAGAACGTGCGTGCTGCCCACCTGTGGAGCGCCGTGTCGGTCTGCCGGTCCGTCCTCTGCCCGTACACGATGTCGAAGCCGCGGTCCCACCGCGCTACAAACTCGGCGATCAGCTCAGGGGGGTGCTGCAGATCACCGTCCATCACCACCGCAGCATCACCAGATGCGAATCTGAGACCCGCGGCTACGGCGATCTCCTTGCCGAAGTTGCGGCTGAGCGACAAAGCCTTGAAGCGGGGGTCACGGGCATGCAGCGCGCGCAATGCGTAAAGCGTGGTGTCCGTGGAGCCGTCGTCGACGAAAATCACATCCCAGGTTCGGCCGAGTCGCTCCAATGCGGCTCGCAAGCGCTGCTCCAGTGTCGTCAGGCCGCCAGCTTCGTTGAGAACCGGAATCACGACGGTGAGAGACCGCTTCCCTGCGTCTGCTGTCGCCGCGTCATCGCCGTGACTCTCGGAATGGGTCTGCAGCACGGTCAAAGCCTCCGTTTCATGTGCGCGTCTGTAATGGATTTGAGCGCAATGCAGAAGCTCTGCCGGGCTTCGGGCGGAGGCCGAAGTGCAAGGCCCTCGGCTGCGAGGTTGGGATTCTTCGTGGCAATGCTATTTCAAGGCATCCTCGGCTACCTGCTGTCTGTACCTTGTGTATTCGAGAGAGTCGCTTCGCCAAGAGGGCAGTTGAGAAATACATTAGAATTGTTCTAACTATGCCGTCTAGCGATCTGCGCGCGCCACGACTGCACGCAGCAACACGTTGGCCGCCTGTGTCGCATGCTCCTCTGTCATGTCCTCGGCCTCATTGTGCGAGATGCCATCCTTGCAGGGCGCAAAGATCATGGTCGTCGGGCAGATCGATGCCATGTTGTAGGCGTCGTGTCCCGCCTCCGACCGCAGGTCCATCGTGGCGAGACCGAGCTGAGCGGCGGCTGCACGGACCAGTGCAATCAGTTCCGCATCGAATGCAATGCCACCGAACCCCCACCGCTCCGCGATCTGAATACGACACCGGCCCCGCCGCGCACAGTCGGGAAGTGCGATGTCAATCTCCGCCATCATGCGCTCCAACATCCCCGGATCGGGATGGCGCATGTCGCAGAACAGGCTGGCGCGTTCGCTTATGATGCCGGGCAGGTTCGGCCAGAGGTCGAGGCGGGCGGCCGTGGTCTTGCCCTCACTCGCGGCATAGCGCCAGCCAATCTCGTCGATGGCGACTGCGACGTGCGCAGCTCCAACAAGCGCATTCCGCCGCCGCTCCATGGGTGTGGGCCCGACATGGGCGGTCTCGCCAATAATCTCGATGCGCATGCCGCGGGTAGGAAAGCCGCCGGTAACGATCCCGATCGGTACGCCGGCCGCGTCGAGCCGTGGCCCCTGCTCGATGTGCAGCTCGAAATAGGCGTCTATAAGCCGACCGCCGACAGGCACGCTGCCGGCATAGCCGATGCGCGTAAGCTCGTCGCCGAGACGCAGGCCGTCCTTGTCTGCTCGCGCGTTGGCCCATTCGACTGTCTGCTGGCCAGCGAAAACTTGTGACGCCAGCATCGGCGGGTAGAACCGCGCGCCTTCCTCGTTGGTCCAGTTCACGACCTCGATGGCGCGCCGCGTGGCGATGCCTCTGTCCTCGAGCGTGCGCAGAACCTCGAGCCCGGCAAGCACGCCCAGGATGCCGTCGAAACGGCCGCCTGCCGCTTGCGTATCGAGATGACTGCCGATCAGCACCGGCGCCAGATCGGGATCGGTGCCGTCGCGGCGCGCGAACATGTTGCCGAGCCGGTCGACGCCTAAAGCAAACCCGCGCTCTGCCACCCATTGCGCAAAAAGATCGCGCATGCGCTTGTCGTCGTCGGTGAGCGTCAGTCTCCGCAAGCCACCGTTGGGCCCGCGACCGATCGCGGCTGATGCCCCGATGCTGGCCCACAGGCGTTCGCCGTCGATCGATAGGTTGGTTTGCACGCGCGTTCCTGCAGTTTTCTATGTCAAGGAGCCAGATCTACCATTCCGCGCCGTGCCAGCTCTCTGAGAATTTGCTCCACCAGCGCTTCCGGCGACGAGCCGCCGCCGGCGAGGCGCAACTCGGCGCGCTCCGGCGGCTCGTAGGGGCTGTCGATGCCTGTGAAATTCTTGAGCTGGCCTGCGCGCGCCTTCCTGTAGAGACCCTTGGGGTCGCGTTGCTCGCAGACATCTATGGGCGTGTCGACATAGATCTCGAGAAACTCTCCAGGCGCAAACAGTGCGCGCGCCATGTCCCGCTCGGCGCGAAATGGTGAGATAAAAGACACCATAACGATGAGGCCGGCATCCACGAACAGCTTGGACACTTCCGCGATGCGGCGGATGTTCTCCACGCGGTCCGCATCGGTGAAGCCGAGATCGCGGTTGAGCCCGTGGCGGACATTATCGCCGTCGAGCGTATAGGTGTGGCGGCTCCCGGCGTTGAGACGCTTCTCGAGCAGGCTGGCCACCGTGGACTTGCCGCTACCGGAAAGGCCGGTGAACCAAAGGCAGCACGGTCGCTGATCCTTGAGGGCGGCGCGTGCCGCCTTGTCGACCGCCAGCGCCTGCCAATGGATGTTGGTCGCGCGCCGAAGCGTGAACTGGATGTCACCGACGCCGAGAATATCACCCGTGCCAGGGTCCTCGATGGTGAAACGATTGAGTCCGCCAGCAGCGGGGTGCCCTGGGACAGCCTGGTCGAAGATGAGCGGGGAGGCAAAGGACACGTTGCAAAGTCCGACGTCGCCGCGTTCGAGCCGCCGGGCCGCAATAGGATTGAGATCAGTGGGATTGATCTTGTGCTTTAGCGCGCCGATCTGCGCGGTTGTGGATTGGCCGGCGAGGCCAAGCCGATATGGGCGACCGGGCAGGAGCGGGTGGTCGTCGAGCCAGACGATGTGGGCGGCGACTTGATCGGCGTGCTCCGGCCTGGCATTTGCCGCCGCCAGAACCTGACCGGGCTCGCAAGTGACTGGTGTGTCGAGATGAATAACTCGGTTCGCTCCGCCTTCGAGGGCCGTCCCGACGCGGGCGACAACGGCTCGCGTCGCTTGAGGTAGGAGCACGACTTCAAGGCCGGGCCTGGCGACGCCAGCAACGACTGAGCCCGATACGGTGGCGTCCTGTGCTCTGCTCAAAGTGATAGACAGGCGGAAGGGACCCGCCACATTGCGCTCGCCAATGCGCCGGATGGCTTGGTCGATGGCACCCGGCAGATCATGCGCGGCGGCGATTACAACTGGTTGGCTGGCGCCGAGAGTCTCGGTGTAGGCCTCGACCGCCTGCTTTGCCTCCCCGTCTCCCGACGTCGCGACGACGATCGGCAGCTCGCCGTGCAGGTGCCAGGCAAGCAGACAGATGTGCTGAGCAGCCGGGGTGAAACCGTCGCCAGCGATGGCGAGCACCGCGATGTCTGCAGCGGCAAGCAACTTGAGCAGCTCGCCCGTCACGGCTGCCGGACCGGGGAACTCGCTTAGGATAGCGGTACCCTGGCCCCCCATCCGCTTGAGGTCCAGACCAAGCGCCGCAGCCGTGCTGCCAACGAGCACAAGGGAAACGGCTGTTGGGGTCAGTTGCTCAGGACACGACTGCCGTCCCGCTTCGCTTGTACCCACCTGTCAATCCCCTTCGCCCCTGGCCCCGCTGTTCGCAATCCGGCTGCTTTAGGCATGTAGAAAGAAACCGGCAATGCGACCGTTTGAGGTTGTATCGCAGGCGGTTGCCCGTCTCTCCGGTAGTGCCCGCCTCCACAACCTTGGCTCGCCATAAGCCTCAAGCAAAATCGCAAGCCGCTGAGATCAGCGGGCTAGAGGCGTTTGGGCGTCGCGGGGCGACCCATTGCCCTAGGGCTCCTGAAAACAAATGTACACCGATTGAAATCAGCTATTGGCATCGGAGAGCCGCAGCGTTTGGGCATGCTCTGGGCATGTCCCGAGCAGGTGCGAGGGGTTCAGCAGGTTCGGGGAGGTGCAGTTGTATAGAGGGTGATTCCGGAGTCACAGATATATAGGCATTCGCCTATGAGGCGAATGCGGCTCGTTGCGAATCAGGGTAGCGGGGCGTACCAATTTGGTAACGACAAAGAAAAAGGGTGGGAGCCAAGACCCTTCAGATAGTAGCTCCGTTTGGACCGGAGTGACCCGATTGCCCGCCGCCGTTGAGCGTCCCTTGTGGAGGAGGACGTTGCCAGAGACCTGATAAGCATTGGGATCGGTGTATGAGACCGATACCCCCTCGGATACAGGTCCAAACTATGACGATTCGCATTTGTGACCGGTCTTAAAAGATTAAGGCCGCGTAAAGGCGTGCGCGAGCGTGCTGCTCTTGCCACATCTGTTGTATAGCCCTGCTTCGGCGGGGCTTTTGCTATGGAGGGAGCGATGGTGGATTTCGTTGTCGCGCTGAAGGCAGCGGGGGCGGCTTTGAGTGCGCTGAAGGAGCTGAATCAGATTTCCAACGAGTACGACAAGGGCGCGCTGAAGCTGAAAATTGCTGAACTGTCGGGGAGTCTGGCTGAAGTGCAGATTGCGCTCAGTCAGGCACAGGCAGAAGCTGCGGATAAGGACGCTAAGATCGCAAAGTTGGAAGCGAGCTTTAAGGAGAAACAGGAGCTGGTGGAGTACCGCGGATATCAGTACCGCAAAGGTGCCGATGGGAAAACCGCGAGGGCGACCGTATTGCCCGCGGTGTCTGGAAAAGGGCATTCTTATGATGACGGTACAGACTGTGAAGCCTGGGCGCCCAGAGCAATGTCCAGAGTGTAAGAGCGACTACCAGAATGCGCCGTCTTTTCAGTTCTGACGTGGGGGGTGAGTGCCACGTCCGCTAGTGACGAGCCGGGACACTAAGCGCACTAGCTGGTATGCAGCATAGACTATCACGGTGCTGAAAGTGCGCCGGGTGATGGTGTGGATGCGCACGGCCGTTTTAGGCACCGATTAGGCACCTGGCGAAATGCAGCGTTAGGGCCAAGTTCCTGAAAAATCACGCTTGCGGATCAAAAAACGATAATTCCATCAACAATCTACTCCGTTGAAGCATTTGGACAATATTTGAGGCTGTTAACCTCAAGTTATCCACTGGCCCATACCTTTACTCGGTCTTTTGGTCGAGCACACATCATGTTCAGCGGCGCCATTAGTGCGGGCAAGCCGAACACTCTTATGGGGGAGTATGCGCTTCGTCTTGGCGAGGCGGTGCTGCGCAATCGTACACGCGAGGCTGAGCAACTCGCGAGCATAGAGGTGCAGCTGGCCAACAAGGTCAAGTCCGAGTTCATCGCCAACATGAGCCATGAGCTCAGGACCCCTCTGAATACCATCATGGGGTTCTCGAAGCTGCTCGGAGAGCATGGGCGACGCCA
Source organism: uncultured Alphaproteobacteria bacterium (assembly GCA_963806735.1). Taxonomy (GTDB): domain Bacteria; phylum Pseudomonadota; class Alphaproteobacteria; order Rhizobiales; family Hyphomicrobiaceae; genus CADEFX01. Next base: position 319,110 of record CAWEBE010000062.1, read on the forward strand.
GCTCACAGACCAGGACATCATGGACTACGCGAGGTTGATTCATGACGCGGCCGGTCACCTGCTGTCGGTAATCAACGACATTCTCGATATTTCGAAGATTCAGAGCGGCAAGTACGCGCTGGATGCACGCGAAGTAAGCCTGGATGAGGTCCTGAGAGCCTGCGTCGCCTCCTATCGCGCCGTAGCCGAGACCGCCGGTCTCAATCTCGAATATCGGCAAGGGGATGGGCTTCCCGCGATCCGCGGTGACGCGCACAGATTGAAGCAGGCATTCAACAACCTGATCGGGAATGCCGTCAGGTTCACGCGACCGGGTGGCGCCATTGTCGTCGAAGCGCGTCCGCTTGCGGATGGCGGTGCCGAGGTCCGTGTGCGCGACACCGGCGTCGGCATGGACGAGGAAGAGATTCGCGTTGCCCTTACACCGTTTGGCCAGGTCGACGGTAGCCGCTCGCGCTGGCGCGAAGGCGCCGGCCTGGGCTTGCCGATCGCCAATGCTCTCATCGAGCTGCATGCCGGCGAGCTCGGGATCGAGAGCCGGAAGCTTCAAGGGACTGAGGTTGTGGTGACGCTACCCCCGCCGCAGGTACTGTCATTCATCCAGGATCGAAATCCGACGCGTGGGCGGCCTGCCGCCAGCCAGGGCTGATTGGCTCAGGAAAAAGGATCATGCAGGTGACAGGGCCCACGCCGAGATCGGATGATACTTCGATCGGCCGCATCGTGTCCGTGACGGGCTCGAGGGCCGTCCTCCTGCTCGACAATGCTCAGAACGGAGCTGCGCGCAGCTCCGCGCAGCGACCCGAGATGGGTACGCTGCTTGCCATCGACACGGCCGGCACGGTTGCGCTTGCGATCGTGTCGGCACTCAGTGTCCCCGTGCCGGCTCAGCGCGAGGGCGAAGGTGAGATTTGGATCGCTGAGCTAGGCCTCGTCGGTGAGTTGTGGCGAGGCAGGGACGGCCAACCATCCTCCTTCAACCGCGGCGTGACGTCGTATCCGGCGCTCGGTCATCGCGTTCGGGTCGCTTCGAATGCCGAGCTCGGCTTGGCCTTCTGCGATGACGACAAGCAGTCGGTTCGCGTCGGCAGCATTCGCCAGGATCCATCCATCCCTGCGATGATCCGGGTCGACGAGCTGCTTGGCAAGCACTTCGCCATCCTCGGCACCACCGGTACCGGAAAGTCATGCACGACGGCGCTGATTCTGCGCGCCATTCTCGAGAAGAATCCGGCCGCGCATCTCGTATTGCTCGATCCCCACAACGAGTATGCGACGGCGTTCACCGAATGGGCGGAGGTGCTGTCCCCGCGCAACTTGCAGCTGCCCTTCTGGCTGCTGACGTTCGAGGAGCTTTCCGAGGTCGTCATCGGTGATCCCGCGGACCGCAAGAGTGAGATCGAGACGCTTCAGGAGCTGATTCCCATTGCCAAGAGCCGGTACAGCGCGGGCCGTGGCAAGGAGGCCCAGGCGTTGCGCGCACGCATGCACGACGCCGGCCGCTACACCGTCGATACGCCGGTGCCCTACCGCCTGTCGGACCTCATCTCGCTCATCGACGATCGCATGGGCAAGCTCGAGAACAAGCGTGACTTGGCGCCATACCGGAATCTCAAGACGCGCATCGAGACACTCTCGGTGGACCCGCGCTACGCGTTCATGTTCGGTTCGCTGACTGTCAATGACGACATGGCCCAAGTGTTGGGCCGCCTCTTCCGCGTGCCTGTCAATGGCAAGCCGATCACGATCCTCGAGCTGACTGGCCTTCCGACCGAGATCGTCAATGTCGTGGTGGCCGTACTCTGCCGCATGACGTTCGACTTCGCCCTGTGGAGCGAGGGCAAGATCCCGGTCACGCTGGTGTGCGAGGAGGCGCACCGTTATGTGCCGGCCAATCCGAACATGGGCTTCGAGCCGTGCAAGCGCGCCATCGCCAGGATTGCCAAGGAGGGCCGCAAGTACGGCGCGTCGCTGTGCATCGTGACGCAGCGGCCGGCGGAAATCGATCCGACCATCCTGTCGCAATGCAATACCGTGTTCGCACTGCGCATGTCGAACGATCGCGATCAGCAGATCGTCACCTCGGCGATCTCGGACACCGGCTCCGGGTTATTGGAGTTCCTGTCCGCGCTTGGCCAACGCGAGGCCATAGCCTTCGGCGACGGTGTGTCGCTGCCCGTGCGCATCCGTTTCGACGAGCTGCCGCATCATGCGATGCCACGCAGCTCCACCGCGCGGTTCTCGGAGCGCTGGCAGAAGTCCCTCGGCGACGACGGGTTCCTCGAGCAGATCGTGGAGAAATGGCGCCTGTCGTCGAGCGGCGCTGGTGGGGAAGCGGGGCAGCAGACGGCAATGTTTGCCGATGCCCTGAGTTTTCCTGATCTTCAACCGGGCGATGGTGTTGGCGATGGCGCTCCGCCGCCAGCCTACGAGACCGAGCCCCTGCGCTACCGGCAGATGTCCGAAACCGCGGCTGCCAGCGGTACCCCTGCTGAGCAGCCGCTATCGGTTGGGAGCATGCCGCGTCATGGGGCGGGCAACGCACGGCGGGAGCCGTCAGGTCCGCGCCGCGACACGGTCGCACCGGTCGCCGGATCGGCTCAGACGGCGCCTCAGCCCGGCAGCGCCCTGCGCTCGCTGCGCGAGCGACTGACACAGCGGCCTCCTTCGCGGTAAGGAACGCGCCGTGCGGCACGCTGTGTCGCTGGGTAAGACCTTAAGCAGCACAAGACCGTTTTCTTGAGCGCTATCGCGGATGACGATATGAGTTCTGTCATCTTGGTGAAGCCCGTTTCTGGTCCGATCCCGCTCCTAGTGGCAGGCTTGTGTCCCGATCGCGAAGCTCGTCGGACCTCGCGTCAAGCATTGAACGAATTTCTCGATCATCACACGAGCTGCATTTGCAACTGCTATCTGCGCTCGACCCCAAAGGCGGGACCATGAGCTCCATTCATCCAGTCATTCTCTCCGGCGGCTCAGGCACAAGGCTCTGGCCGCTCTCTCGATCCATGTATCCCAAGCAGTTCATTCGCTTCTTCAACGGCCAGGGACCAACCTTCCTCGGCGCAACCCTGCGCAGGCTCGGATCGGAGGCCGGGTTCGGCAACCCGGTTCTCCTGTGCAACAACGATCATCGTTTTCTCATCAGCGACGAGCTCGAGCGCGCGGGTGTTACGCCCGAAGCGATCATTCTGGAGCCAGTGGCGCGCAATACGGCCGCAGCCATTGCGGTTGCCGCGCTGTCCGTTGTCGAGAACGATCCCGAGGGAGTGCTCGTCGTTATGCCCTCGGACCACGTGATTCGCGACGAGGCCGGTTTCGTCGCGGCCGTGCGTCGAGCTGCCAAGGTGGCGGCAATGGGCAAGCTCGTGCTGTTCGGCATCAAACCGGACACGGCACATACCGGCTATGGCTACATTCGCTGCGGCGCCGCACTCGGCGGATCTGATACGGGTGCTTTCAAGGTGGATGCGTTTTTCGAGAAGCCGGATGCCGATACGGCGCGCCGGTATTTCGACGACGGCAGCTACTATTGGAACAGCGGCATCTTCGTGCTCCATGCCCGTACGTTTTTGAGCGAGCTGGAGCGCTTCGAGCCGCGCATACTCGAAACCGTCCGCGCAGCCCTCGCGGGCGCGCAGCATGACCTCGGATTTCTGAGACTCGACCGCTCGGCCTTTGTCCAGGCCCCCAACATATCGGTCGACTACGCGGTGATGGAAAAGACATCCGAGGCTGTGATGCTGCCGATCGATGTCGGCTGGAGCGACGTCGGCTCGTGGGCTTCGCTATGGGAAATTGCGGCGCGGGACGAGAAGGGCAACTACTCGCGTGGCGAGGCGGTGCTCGAGGACAGCAGCGATCTTTACGTACACAGCGAGCGCGCGCTCGTGGCGACGATCGGGGTCAAGGATCTTATCATCGTCGATACTCCCGACGCGCTGCTGGTCGCCGACAAGGCGCGAGCGCAGGACGTGTCCAAGGTTGTGGCGAAGCTCAAGCAGTCGAACCGCAAGGAGCAGGAGCAGCACCTGCGAAACTACCGGCCATGGGGCTTTTTTGAGACCCTGTCCATTGGCCCACGCTTCCAGGTCAAGCTGCTGCACGTGAAGCCCGGCGGCAAGCTCTCCATGCAGATGCACCACCATCGCTCGGAGCATTGGGTCGTCGTCCAGGGCACGGCCAAGGTCGTGGTCGGCGATGTCGAGAAGCTCGTACGGGAGAATGAGAGCGTCTACATCGTCGCGACCCAATGGCACCGCCTCGAGAACCCCGGCAAGGTGCCGCTCGAGATCATCGAGGTGCAGATCGGCACGTATCTCGGCGAGGATGACATCATCCGCAGCGATGATGTCTATCATCGCGCTCCGGACGAGACCAAATAGTTAGCTGCAGCGAACGCACTGATGTGCCGTCAATGCCGCGTTTCGCCTGGCTGTGTCGCAGCGGTGACGACGGACCCGTCCGCTGCCTGCGCGGGAGGTCCCGCGCTCGCGTCCCATGCGCGCTTCTCATGGACAAAGCGCCGATAGCTCAGAGGAATCACGGCCAGATAGAGCAGCGTGACCACGGTCAACGTGCCATAGGGATAGGTCACCAGCAACCCGACGAGTGCGGCAACGCCGATCAAGATCGGCAGCACCAGCTCGCGCTCGATGCGTTCGCCGAGCAGCTTGCCTGAATAGGTCGGGATCGTCGAAACCAGCAGGAACGCCATGCACAGCGTGTAGATGGCGATGAGCAGCGGGAACGCCCGGATGTCGAAAAAGCCCAGGCCGTTCACATAGAGCGGAAGCAGCACCGTGATGGCTCCGGCGGGCGCCGGCATGCCGGTAAAGTAATTGGACTGCCACTTGGGTTTGTCGACGTCGAGCATGGCGTTGAAGCGGGCTAGTCTCAGGCCCATGGCGCACGCGAAAACGAGGGCGGCAATCCAGCCGAAGCCTTTGAGGTCGCCGAGACCCCACGTGAATACGAGTACGGCCGGTGCCACGCCGAAATTGACGAAATCGGCAAGACTGTCGAGCTCGGCGCCGAAGCGGGACTGTGCCTTGAGCGCGCGAGCGAGGCGCCCGTCGACGCCGTCGAGCAGCGCCGCAATGACGATCAGTGCCAGCGCCAGCTCGAGCCGGCTCTCGATGGCCATGCGGATGGCGGTTACGCCCGCGCAGAGGCTGAGCAGCGTGAAGAAGTTAGGCAGCAACAGCCGGACAGGGATCTTGCGATGCCTGAACAACAGGCGCCGCCGGCGCCGGCGCTCGCCTTCCACCAGATTTGGCTCCAATGGCTCGATCATTCGCCAGCCTCCACTTGGCCCCTAGTGTCCCGATCGCGAAGTTCGTTCAGTGCTCGCGGCGAAGTCCGACGAACTTCGCGATCGAAAGCACACTAGCAAGTACCTAATGCTAGTGTGATTCAGATCGAGAAATTTGCTCACGGACCTGCTGCAAATACCGGGCGAATTTCTCGATCATCCCACTAGCGATCATGTTCCTTCAGGTGACCCGCGCCTCGCGTTCCGGCTCATCCGACTTGAGATCGGCCAGCACGGTTTCCCCACCCACTGCGCGCTGTCCGACGGCGGCGAGCGTGCCGCGCCCGGGTGGAAGATACAGGTCGACGCGGCTGCCGAAGCGTATGAGGCCGATGCGCTCGCCGACGCCGACGGCCGCGCCCTCGTCCTTGAAACCGACAATGCGGCGGGCAATGAGGCCGGCGATCTGGACGACAGCGATCTCGTCCCCACTGGTTGTAGCGATCACCAGCGCGCGCCGCTCGTTGTCCTCGCTCGCCTTGTCGAGAGCGGCATTGAGGAACACACCGGGGATGTAGATCGCCCGCTCGATGCGGCCTGCTACCGGCGAGCGGTTGATGTGCACGTCGAAGACGGAGAGGAAGATGGAGATGCGCACGCGCTCGCTGTCTCCCAACCCAAGCTCGGCCGGCGGACGAACGCGCTCGATGCGCTGGATCTTGCCGTCGGCTGGCGCGATCACCAGGCCCTCGCGCAGCGGGGTTACACGGTCGGGATCGCGGAAGAAGTAGGCGATATAGATCGAGGCCACGACCAGGATCCACGCCAGCGTTGGCCAGATGAAGAAGAACAGGAGCATCAGTCCGAGGCTGATCGCCAGGAACTTGTGCCCGTCGCGGTGGACAGGGGCGAGCGTCGAAGTGATGGTGTCAAACAGGCCGTGGCGATCGTTCAAAGGCGGCTCCGTAGGCGGCAGTGCCCGGTCCATACAGGGCGCGAGCTTCGCGGCTGATTGGTAGCGGGACGCTGTTCAGCCGGCAACCCCTCGGCGGGGCCTCCCCATGGATTAAGAGCGATCTATTCGATTGGCACGGCGACGAAGCGCATCTCGCCCTTGGCATCCTCGACGCGGAGCAGGACAGCCTTGCGGCCAGCCTTGCGCACCTTCTCGATGCCCTTGGTGACGTCCTCCACCGTGACCACTGCTTCCTGAGCGGCTTCGACGATGGCGTCACCGACCTTGATGCCCTTCCGCGCAGCCTGACTGGCGGCGTCAATCTCCGTGACAACGAGGCCTTTCACTTTCTTGTCGAAGCCGTACTTCTGGCGCAGCTCATCGGTCAGTGGCGCCAGCTTCATGCCGATCAGCGCCTGGCCGGGTGCCGGCGTAGTCTTGTCGTCGCTCTTCTTGGACGCATCGTCGGGGTCGGCATCCTCTTGCAACCGGCCGATGGCGAGCTTGAACGACTTCTTCTCGCCCTTGCGCAGCACCTCAACGTCGACCTGCTTGCCGATCGGCGTTTGCGACACCATGCGCGGCAACCCGCGCATGGTGGAAACCTCCTTGCCGTCGAACTTGGTGATGACGTCGCCCGCCTGTATGCCTGCCTTGGCGGCAGGGCTGTCGGCCGTCACCCCGGCGACAAGGGCGCCGGTGTTCTCTTTCACTCCCACCGACTCGGCGATGTCCTCGGTCACAGACTGAATCCTGACGCCGAGCCAGCCGCGGCGCGTCTCGCCGAACTGCTTGAGCTGGTCGATCACGGCTACGGCAGTATCGGCAGGCACGGCAAATCCGATGCCGATGGAGCCGCCCGTCGGCGAGATGATTGCCGTGTTCACGCCGATGACCTCGCCGTCCATGTTGAACAGTGGACCGCCCGAGTTGCCTTTGTTGATGGCGGCATCCGTCTGCAGGTAATCGTCATAGGGGCCCGAATTGATATCGCGCTGCTTGGCGGAAATGATGCCGACCGTGACCGAGCCGCCGAGGCCGAACGGATTGCCGATGGCCATCACCCAGTCGCCGACCTTCAAGTTCGTGGAGCTGCCGAACGTCGCGGCTGCCAACGGCTTCTTGGGCGTCACCTTGAGCAGCGCCAGATCAGTCTTGGTATCCTTGCCGATCACCTTGTCGACCTTCAGCTTGCTGCCGTCGTTGAAGTTGATGATGATCTCGTCCGCGCCTTCGATGACGTGGTTGTTGGTGACGACGAGGCCTTCCTTGCCGTCGATCACGAAGCCCGAGCCCAAGGACGACACCTTGCGATCGGTCTGCGGGCGGCCTTTGCGATTGAAGAAGTCCTCGAAGAACTCCTCGAAGGGCGATCCCTTGGGCACGTTCGGCAGCGGCACGCCCTGTGCGCCTTTGACCGTCTGACTGGTGGAGATGTTGACGACCGCGTCGATCAGCTTCTCCGCAATCGGCGCGACCGACTGCGGGCCGACGCGGCCTTGCGCGTAGAGCGACGGCACGGCCGCAACCGTGAGAAGCACGGCGGCGGCGAGCTTCACTCTATGAGCCGTGGCCCGCTTGTGAACAATCGTCGGCGTCTTTGACGTCATGATTTCCCCAGGATCGAGGGCTAAAACCTTTATGGAGGCTCGCCTATCCATCAGGCCGAAACTGGCACCTGTCAACGGCGGGACTGAGGCGGGCAGGCAATCCGCCCTCACGCTACGGTGAAGATGGGTGGTTCCGGCACGCCCTATTGCACGCGACGCGGCGAAAGTCCGGCGATGCCACGAAAATATGCAGAGGCTGCGTAAGCACGCGCCACCCATGTCCGTCATACGCAAGTTGCCTTGCCCAGCATGACGTTTCCGGCTAATTCCTGCCGCACTGCATGAATTTCGCCTCGCACGGCGGTGACCACCCGGCCATTCAGGGGAGACGGACTTCCATGGCGCGCACCAAAATCGCGCTGATCGGCGCTGGCATGATCGGCGGGACCCTCGCTCATCTCGTGGGCCTCAAGGAGCTCGGTGATGTCGTTCTCTTCGATGTCGCCGAAGGAATGCCGGCCGGCAAGGCGCTCGACCTCATGCAGTCGGGCGCGGTGGAAGGTTTCGATGCCGCCATCAAGGGCACCAACTCGTATGCCGATATCGAGGGCGCCAGCGTCGTCATCGTCACCGCTGGCGTGCCGCGCAAGGCGGGCATGAGTCGCGACGATCTGCTCGGGATCAATCTCAAGGTGATGGAGCAGGTCGGCGCCGGCATCAAGAAATACGCGCCGGACGCCTTCGTCATCTGCATCACCAATCCGCTGGACGCCATGGTCTGGGCGCTGCAGAAAGCTTGCGGGCTGCCGCGTCACAAGGTCGTCGGCATGGCCGGGGTGCTCGATACGGCGCGCTTCCGCTACTTCCTCGCTGAAGAAATGAAAGTCTCGGTCGAGGATGTCACCGCGTTCGTGCTCGGCGGTCATGGCGACGACATGGTGCCGCTCGTGCGCTATTCCGCAGTCGGCGGCATACCGCTCCCCGATCTCGTCAAGATGCGCTGGATTAGCCAGGACAAGCTCAATGCGATCGTCGATCGCACGCGCAAGGGCGGCGGCGAGATCGTGGCGCTGCTCAAGACCGGCTCGGCCTATTACGCGCCGGCCTCCTCGGCAATTCAGATGGCGGAAAGCTACCTCAAGGACAAGAAGCGCATCCTGCCCTGCGCCGCCTATCTCAATGGCGAGTACGGTGTGAAGGGACTCTATGTCGGCGTGCCGATCGTAATCGGCGCTGGCGGCGTGGAGCGCATCGTCGAGATCGACCTCAACTCGGCCGAGCGCGGCATGTTCATGAAGTCCATCGAGTCGGTGAAATCCCTGATCGACGCCTGCAACAAGATCGCGCCGCAGCTCGGCGTATGACCGTCGAGCGGACCAGGTTGGACGGGGCTTGGACGCGGCTCCGCCGGCGCATGGACGGGAGTTAGCCGCATATTGCCACTGCGTTGGACGTGCGCATGTCATTGCCATGCGCTATGTTGCACTGCACATCAGGCCTCTCGCGGCCACATCTTGTCTGGTATACGGTATGCCACGCAGCGTCGCTGCACTGATACCAACTGGCGGGTAGCTGCAGTCTCGCAGCGGACAAAGGGGATGCCTCCGTGAACATCCACGAATACCAGGCCAAGGACCTCTATCGGCAATATGGGATCGCGACGCCGAACGGCGCCCCGGCATTCACGGTCGAGGAAGCCGTGGCCGCGGCCAAGAAGCTGCCCGGTCCGGTGTGGGTGGTGAAGGCTCAGATCCACGCGGGCGGACGTGGCAAGGGCAAGTTCAAGGAGGCCACCGCCGGCGACAAGGGCGGCGTTCGCCTCGCCAAGTCTGTCGATGAGGTGAGAGCGTTCGCCGAGCAGATGCTCGGCAAGACGCTCGTCACGTTGCAGACCGGCGCCGACGGCCGCCAGGTGCAGCGTCTCTACGTCGAGGACGGCAGCCAGATCGCGCGCGAGCTGTATCTTTCCGCCCTCGTCGATCGCGAGACCTCGCGCATCGCCTTCATCGCCTCCACCGAAGGCGGCATGAACATCGAGGAGGTCGCGCACGAGACGCCCGAGAAGATCCTGACCATGACCATCGATCCGGCATCGGGCTACTCGGCCTTCCACGGCCGCAAGATTGCCGCTGCGCTGGGCCTACAGGGCGATCTCGTCAATCAGTGCGTCAAGCTGATCGGCAGCCTCTATCGCATGCTGGTCGAGAAGGACATGAGCCTGCTCGAGGTCAACCCGCTCGTCGTCACCAAGGACGGCAAGCTCGTCTGCCTCGACGGCAAGATGAACTTCGACGACAACGCCCTCTTCCGCCACAAGGACATCGTCGCGCTGCGTGACATCGCCGAGGAGGACCCGGCCGAGGTCGAGGCCTCCAAGTACGAGCTGAACTACGTCAAGCTCGACGGCCAGATCGGCTGCATGGTCAACGGCGCCGGCCTCGCCATGGCCACCATGGACATCATCAAGCTGCATGGCATGGAGCCGGCCAACTTCCTCGACGTTGGCGGCGGCGCCTCGAAAGAAAGGGTGCAGGCAGCCTTCAAGATCATCCTCAACGATCCGAACGTGAAGGGCATCCTGGTCAACATCTTCGGCGGCATCATGCGTTGCGACATCATCGCCGAGGGTGTGGTGGCGGCCGCGCGCGAGCTCGGCATCGAGGTGCCGCTGGTCGTGCGCCTGGAGGGCACCAACGTCGAGCAGGGCAAGAAGATCATGGCCGACAGCGGCCTCGCCATCGTGCCGGCCAACGACCTCGGCGACGCCGCCAAGAAGATCACCGACGCAGTCAAGAAGGCGGCGTGACCCATGGCAATTCTCGTCGACAAGAATACCAAGGTTATCTGCCAGGGCATCACCGGCAGCCAGGGCACGTTCCACACGCGCCAGGCGGTCGAGTACGGCACGCAGGTTGTGGGCGGCGTGTCGCCGGGCAAGGGCGGCTCCAAGCATCCCGACGAGGTGTTGGCCTCAGTGCCGATCTTTGAGACCGTGCTGGACGCCAAGAAGAAAACCGGCGCCACCGCCACCTCGATCTACGTCCCGCCGCCGTTCGCGGGCGACGCCATCCTCGAGGCCATCGACGCCGAGATCCCGCTCATCGTCTGCATCACCGAGGGCATTCCGGTGATGGACATGGTCAAGGTCAAGCGCGCGCTCTCAGGCTCCTGGTCACGGCTGATCGGCCCCAACTGCCCCGGCGTGCTGACGCCAAACGCCTGCAAGATCGGCATCATGCCGGGCAACATCTTCAAGCAGGGCAACGTCGGCATCGTCTCGCGCTCCGGCACGCTCACCTATGAGGCCGTCAAGCAGAGCTCGGATGTGGGTCTCGGGCAGTCGACCGCCGTCGGCATCGGCGGCGATCCGGTCAAGGGCACCGAGTTCATCGACGTGCTGGAGATGTTTCTGGCAGACCCCGACACCCACTCCATCATCATGATCGGCGAGATCGGCGGCTCGGCCGAGGAGAATGCGGCCGACTTCATCAAGCGTGAGGCCGCCAAGGGCCGCAAGAAGCCGATGGTCGGCTTCATCGCCGGCGTCACCGCGCCGCCCGGCCGCCGCATGGGCCACGCCGGCGCCATCATCTCCGGCGGCAAGGGCAAGGCCGAGGACAAGCTTGAGGCCATGCGCTCGGCCGGGATCACCGTCGCCGACAGCCCCGCCGCCATGGGCACCACCTTGGCCAAGGTGCTGAAGGGTTGAGCTGAATCTTTGGCGCACCCGAAGGCGACGCTTTTCCACAAGCCCGCTTCGTTCCCCCGCGCTGACCGTTCATTGTGTGGGGAACCACTCACGTTTCCGTGTGCACGGAAATAGAAGCCGCATGGAACCCGTTGTTGCGTCAGGCTGTAGCCTAGCCCGATCGCGCGCGCTTACTTCTACCCGTGGAGGGCGGCGGGGACAGCGGTGCCTTTGGAGGCAATCGCACTGCTGTCCCTTGCTTTGTGCGCCATCCCCCGCAGCCCGAGGCGGCGCCATGATGCCGAGTTCCCACCACCGCAGAGGCGGACGCCGCAGCCGGGGGTCTCGCCTCTGGAACCATAGCGGCAAGCAGCGTGTTCTATTGGCAAGTGCAATGCGCCAGTCGAGTAGAGCACATTCCTTGGCGGGCAAAGCAAGGACGGCGGCCTTCGGGCAATCGCAACGCCGTCCTTTGCTATTTGCGGCGCCGGCAATCGAGCGGCTGCCTCACGCGAAGTTCGGCACCCGTGCGTGGACAGCCGCTCACGAATTCGCTATCGGGCACCCCTTATCAACAGGACAAGGCTCGAAACCACAGATGAACTTCCTGCGCCCCTACACCCCGCAACTTCTCAGCATCCTGCGCATCATGTCGGGGCTGCTGCTGCTGCAGCACGGCACCACCAAATACCTGAGCCTGCCCCCGAGCCAGATGAGCAACATCTCCCCGATGACCATGGCCGGCGCTGCCGGCATCCTCGAGCTGATCGGCGGCGTCCTGCTCGTTATCGGCCTCTTCACGCGGTGCACTGCCTTCATCCTCTCCGGCATGTGCGCGGTGGCCTACTTCTATGCTCATGCCGGCCGCGGCTTCTTTCCAGTCCTCAACGGCGGTGAGCTCGCGGTCCTCTACAGCTTCGTCTTCCTCTATCTCGCTGCTGCCGGTGGCGGGCCGTGGAGCGTGGATGCCAAGCGCGGCGAGCAGACCTAGCTGACGGCGCCTGACGTCGAGACTGCCTCTGATTCGGGCAGTCTCCTCCCGTCTTAAAACGGCATTCTGCCTGTACTAAATGCGAAGGTGTGGTAGTTAGGCGCGCCATCCCGGGCGCTTCGTCATGTTGCGTGCCACCTGCCCAGCCGCTCCATCGAACGGGACAAGCTCCGATATGTCACGCCAGCCTCAGAACGACGCCTTTGCACGCACCTCCTTCCTGCAAGGCGCCAACGCCGCTTATATCGAGGAGCTGCAGGCGCAGTACGAGAAGAATCCGGGGTCGGTCAGTGACGAGTGGCGGCTGTTCTTCCAGAGCCTGCAAGAGGAGCAGGGCAAGGCAACGGCGGAAGCCAATGGGCCTTCATGGGCCGCGTCCCTCGATGACCTGCAAACCAATGGCGATCTGGTCGCCGCACTGACCGGCGACTATGGCGCGCAGGAGCGCGACCTGCGCGACAAGATTGGGGCCCGCGCCCAGGTCAGCGGCTACGAGATCTCACCCGCGGCGTCGTTCCGCGCCACCCAGGACAGCTTGCGCGCCCTCATGCTCATTCGCGCTTATCGAGTGATGGGCCATCTCGCGGCCGATCTCGATCCGCTCGGTATCGCCGACCGCAAGGCGCATAAAGAGCTGCGGCCCGAGACCTACGGTTTCACGGACGCCGACCTCGACCGGCCCATCTTCATCGACAAGGTTCTGGGCCTCGAGACGGCCACTGTGCGCCAGATCCTGCGTATTCTCCGCCGCACCTACTGCCGCCACATCGGCGTCGAGTTCATGCACATCACCAGCCCCCAGCAGAAGGCCTGGATTCAGGAGCGCATCGAAGGGCCGGATAAAGAGATCAACTTCACCGTCGAGGGCAAGAAGGCCATCCTCAACAAGCTGATCGAGGCCGAGGCTTTCGAGAAATTCGCTGATGTGAAGTACACCGGCACCAAGCGCTTCGGGCTGGATGGCGCCGAGTTGGTCGTGCCGGCGCTGGAGCAGATCATCAAGCGCGGCGGCCAGCTCGGCCTGAAGGAGATCGTCGTCGGCATGGCGCATCGCGGGCGCCTCAATGTGCTCGCCAACGTCATGGGCAAGCCGCACCGCGCCATATTCAACGAGTTCAAGGGTGGCTCGTTCAAGCCCGACGACGTGGAGGGCTCGGGCGACGTCAAGTATCACCTCGGCGCCTCGTCCGACCGCGAGTTCGACGGCAACAAGGTGCACCTGTCGCTGACCGCCAATCCCTCGCACTTGGAGATCGTTGACCCGGTGGTGCTTGGCAAGGTGCGCGCCAAGCAGGACCAGCACGGTTGCGCGCCCGGCGAGCGTACCTCCGTACTGCCGCTGCTGATCCACGGCGACGCCGCGTTCGCCGGCCAGGGCGTGGTCGCCGAGTGCTTCGGCCTATCCGGCCTCAAGGGCCATCGCACCGGCGGCTCGATCCACGTCATCATCAACAACCAGATCGGCTTCACCACCAACCCGCGCTACTCGCGCTCTTCCCCCTATTGCTCGGATGTGGCCAAGATGGTCGAGGCGCCGATCTTCCACGTGAACGGCGACGATCCTGAAGCGGTTGTGCACGTGGCCAAGATCGCTACCGAGTTCCGCCAGCGCTTCCAGAAGCCGGTCGTCATCGACATGTTCTGCTACCGCCGCTACGGCCACAACGAGTTGGACGAGCCGGCGTTCACGCAGCCGATCATGTACCGCAAGATCAAGTCGCATCCTTCTGCGGTGCAGATCTACTCCAAGCAGCTCATCGACGCCGGCGTCATCACCGGCGACGATTTCGAAGAGATGCAGGCGCGCTTTCGTGCCCATCTCGATGAGGAGCTCGCGGCAGCCGAAGGCTACAAGCCGAACAAGGCGGACTGGCTGGACGGCCGCTGGTCGGCCATCGGCTTTGCCGATGACGAGGCGCGCCGCGGCGACACCGGGGTAGCCGTCGAGACCTTGAGGGAAGTCGGCCGGCGCATCACGGCAGTCCCGCAGGACTTCAACGCACACAAGACCATCCAACGCCTGCTGCAGCGGCGGCGCGAGATGGTCGAGACCGGTGAGGGCATCGACTGGGCCATGGCCGAGCATCTGGCCATGGGTACCCTGCTCAGGGAAGGCTTTCCCGTTCGGCTATCCGGCCAGGACACTGAGCGAGGCACCTTCTCGCAGCGCCACTCCGTGCTGTTCGACCAGGAGACGGAACGCCGCTACACGCCCTTGAAGTACGTGTCTCCCGACCAGGCCCGCTTCGAGGTCATCAACTCGATGCTGTCGGAGGAGGCCGTGCTGGCTTTCGAATACGGCTATACGCTGGCTGAGCCCAACGCGCTCACCATGTGGGAGGCCCAGTTCGGCGACTTCGCCAACGGCGCGCAGGTGGTGTTCGATCAGTTTCTCTCCTCCGGCGAGCGCAAGTGGCTGCGCATGTCCGGCCTCGTGTGCCTGCTGCCGCACGGCTACGAGGGACAGGGGCCGGAGCATTCCTCGGCGCGCCTGGAGCGCTTTCTGCAATCGTGCGCGGAGGACAACTGGCAGGTCGCCAACTGCACGACGCCGGCCAACTATTTCCACATCCTGCGCCGGCAGATGCACCGCAAGTTCAGGAAGCCGCTGATCCTCATGACGCCGAAGTCGCTGCTGCGGCACAAGCGTGTCGTGTCGCGGCTGGACGAGATGGGCACCGGCACCAGCTTCCACCGCGTGCTGTGGGACGATGCCCAGCACCGAAGCGAGCAGAAGATCACCCTTAAGCCTGACGCTCAGATCAGGCGCGTCGTGCTCAGCTCGGGCAAGATCTACTACGATCTCTACGAGGGCCGGGAGGCAGCCGGCATCGACGATGTCTACTTGATGCGGGTGGAGCAGCTTTATCCGTTCCCCGCGCGCGCCCTCATGCAAGAGCTCGGGCGCTTCCCCAACGCCGAGGTCGTCTGGGCGCAGGAGGAACCGAAGAACATGGGCGCGTGGAGCTTCATCGAGCCCAATCTCGAGTGGGTGCTCGAGCGCGCGGGCGGCAAGTCCAAGCGGGCAAGCTACGTCGGACGTGCATCCTCGGCAGCGACCGCAACCGGCCTCGCCAGCAAGCACGCGCAGGAGCAGAAGGCGATCGTCGAGCAGGCGCTCGCGGGATAATCGAGAAATTCGCCTGAGAGACGATGCGGAAGGGGCTGGGGTGATGGCGACAGAAATCAGGGTGCCGACGCTTGGCGAGTCGGTGACCGAGGCAACGGTCGGCAAGTGGTTCAAAAAGGCCGGCGATGCCGTGAAGGTGGACGAGCCGCTGTGCGAGCTCGAGACCGACAAGGTGACGGTCGAGGTTCCGGCGCCGGTTGCGGGTGTGTTGTCCGATATCAAGGTGCCGGAGGGCACGACGGTCGCGGTCGGCAGCGTGCTGGGCTCGATTGCCGAGGGGGCCAGTGCATCAGCCAGGCAGGAAGCGCCGGCAGCAAAGCCGCAACCGGCCGCCGTCGAAAAGCAGCCCGAGCAGCGGGCGCCAGCGCGCAGCGCCGTGCCCAGTCAACCCGCCGCGGCGGCGAGCGGCAACGGAGGCATGTCGCCGCCCCCGTCCGCGCGCAAGATGATGGAGGAGAAGGGCCTCTCCGCTGCGGACGTGGAAGGCTCGGGCAGGCGGGGACAGATCCTCAAAGGCGATGTCATGGCCGCGCGCGCGCCCGAGCGCACCTCGGCGTCTCGAGGCTCGACGGCCGTGACCTATGCGCCGCAGACGACCGCGCCTGCGCCCGTGCAGATGCGCGCGCCCTCCGTGCCCAACGATGCCGCACGCGAGGAGCGCGTGAAGATGACGCGGCTCAGGCAAACCATCGCCCGCCGCCTCAAGGATGCGCAGAACACCGCCGCCATGCTCACCACGTTCAACGACGTGGACATGAGTGCGGTGATGAAGCTGCGCTCCGAGTACAAGGACCTGTTCGAGAAGCGCCACGGCATCAAGCTCGGCTTCATGGGCTTCTTCGTGAAGGCTTGCCTGACGGCGCTGAAGGAGATCCCCGCAGTCAACGCCGAGATCGACGGCGGCGAGATCGTCTACAAGAACTACTACCATATCGGCGTGGCCGTCGGGACGGACCGCGGCCTGGTCGTGCCGGTGATACGCGAAGCCGACCGCATGTCGCTGGCCGAGATCGAGGCCTCCATCACCGATTTCGGCAAGCGCGCGCGCGACGGCAAGCTCGGCATCGACGAGATGCAGGGCGGCACCTTCACCATCTCCAACGGCGGCGTCTACGGCTCCATGTTGTCGACGCCGATTCTCAATGCGCCGCAGTCGGGCATCCTCGGCATGCACCGGATCGAGGAGCGCCCCGTCGCACGCAATGGCCAGGTCGTGGTCGCGCCCATGATGTACCTGGCGCTCACCTACGATCACCGCATCGTCGACGGCCGCGAGGCCGTGACCTTCCTCGTGCGCGTGAAGGAATGCCTGGAGGACCCGCGCCGCTTCCTTCTGGAGGTGTGAGGGTGCGCTCGTGAGCCCAGGAAAGACTTATCGGATCAAGAGCGTCGAGGTCGTGCGCTACCCGGTCTTGTGTGTGACCTTCGATGACGGCCTTTCTGGCGAGTACGATCTGACCGATTTGATCGAACGTGGCCCAATTTTCGCAGCGCCGAAGGATGAGGCGTATTTCAGGACTGTCGCGGTCGACGAGTACGGACACACATTCGGATGGAACCTGGACGATCTTGGGCACGAGATCGACTTCTGCCCTGACGCGACGCGCATTCAGATCGAAATGCAGAAGGTCGAAGAGGATCACACAATCTGATGACCTACGACCTGATCGTCATCGGCACCGGCCCCGGCGGCTACGTGTGCGCCATTCGTGCGGCACAGCTCGGGCTGAAGGTTGCCGTCGTCGAGAAGCGCGCCACGCACGGCGGCACCTGCCTCAACATCGGCTGCATCCCCTCCAAGGCTCTGCTGCATACCTCCGAAGCCTATGAGGAAGCAGGGCACGGCTTCGCGGCCATGGGCATCGAGGTGGCGCCGAAGCTCGACCTCGCCAAGATGCTGGCGTTCAAGGACCAGGGCGTCAAAGGCAACGTCGACGGCGTCGCCTTCCTGCTTAAGAAGAACAAGATCGATACCTTCCACGGCACCGCCACCATCATCGGCACCGGCAAAGTCGGCATCGTCCTCAACAGCGGCGACCGCCAGCAGCTCGAGACCAAGTCCATCGCCATCGCCACCGGCTCCGACGTAGCCCGGCTGCCCGGCATCAGCATCGACGAGAAGACCATCGTCTCGTCGACCGGCGCATTGGCGCTGGAGCGCGTGCCCAAGAAGATGCTGGTCATCGGCGCCGGCGTGATCGGACTTGAGCTTGGCTCGGTCTGGCGTCGCCTCGGCGCCGAGGTTCAGGTGGTCGAATTCCTTGACCGCATACTGCCTGGCATGGACCTGGATGTCGCGCGCTCCACGCAGCGCATCCTGGCCAGGCAGGGCATGGCCTTCAACCTGTCGAGCAAGGTGACGGGCGTCGCCCGCAACGGCGCTGGCCACATCGTGACCATCGAGCCGGCAAGCGGCGGCGCAGCCACCACCGTCGAGGCCGACGTGGTTCTGGTATCAATCGGCCGCGTTCCCTACACGGAGGCGCTTGGCCTCGAGCGCGCCGGCATCGCGCTCGACAACAAGAAGCGTGTTGTCGTGGACCAGCACTTCCAGACCAACGTGCCGGGCATCTACGCCATCGGCGATGTCATTGCAGGACCCATGCTGGCTCACAAGGCCGAGGACGAGGGCATGGCGCTGGCCGAAATTCTGGGTGGCCAGGCCGGCCATGTGAACTACGACGTCATCCCCAACGTGATTTACACGTTCCCGGAGGTCGCCTCGGTCGGCAAGGGCGAGGAGGACCTGAAGACGGCCGGCATCGCTTACAAGGTCGGCAAGTTTCCCTTCACTGCCAACGGCCGTGCCAAGGTCAACAAGACCACCGATGGCTTCGTGAAAATCCTGGCCGACGCCGCCACCGACCGCATCCTGGGCGTGCACATCATCGGCGCCGCCGCCAGCGAGATGATCGCGGAAGCCGCCGTCATCATGGAGTTCGGCGGCTCGGCGGAGGACCTGGCGCGCACCTGCCACGCCCACCCCACTCTCACCGAAGCCGTGAAGGAAGCCGCCCTCGCGGTCGACAAGCGCCCGATCCATATGTGAGATCGAAGGCTTCCGCTCTTGCCCGAAGACACGACTGACGGGTTCTGCATGCTCGTGCCGAAGATGAGCTCCGTGCCATCCCCTTTCGTCCCCCCCCCGTCGTGACGAAGGCGCGCCTTCGGCACGACGGGGGGGGAGGGCCAGGGTGGGGGGACGACACGAGCGTGACGCGCCCCGCTTCATCCTGACGGCGCGGTGTGCTGGCAAGGACTCAGTATCTTTGCCAGCATCAGTTCATCGCCCTCGACATCTACCAAGGAGCGCATGCAATGAGCGCCGCCACGGCGAGTGCCGAATCGGACGGTGCGGCATATGCCGCAATCGAGCTGATCTATCATTCCTACCTGACGGGGCTGATCCTGATGCTGGCTTCCCGGGCGGGGGCGACGCGCGCCGCCGAGGTGGTGTTTCGGACGTTTCGGCGGCAGCAACTCGCGCGCTTTCTTCCCGGGCTGCAGAAGCTGGGTCTCAGCGAGCTTCCGCATGCTGTGGCTTGCGCCCAATACCACTACCTGTCCAATCAGGTTGGGGGCGTCAAGGTCGAGTACGTCTACGAGAACGATCGCAAGGCATGGGTGCGCTATCCGCCACCGCGCTGGATCTGGTCCGGCACCGCGATCTGCGGCATCCCGTCAGAAGTATCGCGAGCGATCCTGAGAGGATGGCACGCCAACAATGGCGTCGTCCTCGGCAACCCGAGGCTAGGCTTCGTCTGCACCGGGCAGACGGTCGATGGGCAACCCGGGCTTGAAGGCTACTACAAGGAATGGGATCGCGATCTCGCACCGGAGGAGCGCTTGCAGTTCTCGCCTGGCGAGCGTTGTCCCCCGTTCCGGGCCGACCTTGCGCCACGGCTCCCGGAAGCGTCGTGGCCGGAGGAGCGCCTGCGCAAGGTTCTTCGCAATTACGCGATGGAATATATCACTTCGATTCTGCCGGAGACGATCGCGGTGCTCGGCCCGGAAGAAGGCGGCCATATCGCCGGAGCAGCTGCCCGGCTGGTGGGAATGCAGACCTTCGACGAGATCAAGGCTTTGTTGGGAGGCGTGGAGCTCGGAGCCAAAGGGTTCTCCGCCGCCTTCGCGCGTCTGGCGAGAGGTCAGGGCGACAACGCGGAGCTGCGGCTGGAAAGCACGGGAGCGACGGTACGCCAGACCACGTGGCGCTTGATGGCAGAGCGCGAGCCGCTCTCACCCGCCGTGTTCGACGCCTGGAACGAATTGTGGATCGGCGCGGCACTTGCGCACGACCGCTTCATGCGCGTGGACGTAACCGAGCGTCGCGACCGCGGCGATGCTTCCTGGTGCTGGCAGTTCCGTTGAGTTCGCAGGCCCGCTTAGCTCGCCTTGCCCACCTGTGTCACCGCGCCGCCAGTGGCCGTGCGCCCGCCGTCGATCACGTACTGCGCGCCGGTAATGCCGCTGGCGAGGTCCGAGCACAAGAACACCACAGTGTTCGCGATCTCCTCCGGCGTCGAGTAGCGGCCGAGCGGAATGGCCGTGGTATAGCGCTTGCCGACATCGGCGGGGTCGTTCGGATTGATCTGCGCTTCGACCGCATGGATCATGCGCGTGTCCACGGGGCCGGGACACACCGCATTGACGCGAATGCCGAGGCGCGCGTTCTCGCCGGCCACTGCCTTCGTCAGTCCGACCACCGCGTGCTTGGAGGCGACATAGGCCGGCATGTTGGGCGAGCCGACCAGGCCGGCAATCGAGGCCGTATTGACGATGGCACCGGATTTCTTGGCGATCATCACCGGCAGGACATAGCGCAGTCCCAGGAACACGCCTTTGACGTTGACGGCGAGCACCTGGTCGAACATGGCTTCGTCGTACTCGGCGGTCGGCGCGAGCTTGCCCTCGATGCCGGCGTTGTTGAAGAAGCAGTCGATCTTGCCGTAGGCGTCCAGCGTGGCTTTCACATAGGCCTGCACGTCGGCCGATTTGGTGACATCGGCCGTGACGGCCAGCGCGTCGCCACCCTGCTGCTTGATGGTCCCGGCCGTGCGCTCGGCTCCAGGCCCGTCGCGGTCCACCACCACGACTTTGGCCTTGTATGAGGCAAAGGCCAGCGCTGTGGCGCGCCCGATGCCGTTGCCGGCGCCTGTGATCAGCGCAACCTTGCCATTGAAGTCCATGGGGCTCCTCCGCCGCGTCCGTTTTTATACAAACTGCCTCGAGCTTACAGGCATCGGCCCTCCTGTCGAGCCTTGCCAGGCCGGGCGAATGTATCGGGACTAGAGCAGGATCGCTTCGGATTGAATCACTTTTCCAATCGGGGGACGTCTCGGCCGAAGCGTGAATCCTGCTCTACACCTAGGTTTTAGAGGGCGATTCACGCCTCACATGGAAGCGGCAGTGCTTCCATGTGAGGCGATCGCGCTCTAGGCATCAGGTCGTTCGCGCACCGTTCCCGCTCGCATGACTGTCTTGATTTGGCTACGGTCATCGGCCAAACGGGGCACTAAAGCAGGATCGTTTCAGATGGAATCGCCTTGGCGATCCATCTGGAGCGTGAATCCTGCTCTACACTTAAGAGTTTAGAGTGCGATTCACGCCTCATATGGAAGCCGCAGTGCTTTCATATGAGCCGATCGCGCTCTAGTCGGTGTGAGGGGGAGTAAGCGTATGCCGCGCCTCGGCCGGTCGGCCGCTGAGATACGGCAGGAATACGATGCTGTGGTGGTCGGTTCCGGCTACGGCGGCGGGGTCACCGCCTCCCGCTTGGCGCGCATGGGCTTCAAGGTGGCCGTGCTCGAGCGCGGTCGCGAGTATTTGCCCGGAGATTTCCCCACCGACCTGCTCGGCGCTCAGAGCGAGACGC
Organism: uncultured Alphaproteobacteria bacterium; assembly: GCA_963806735.1. Lineage (GTDB taxonomy): Bacteria > Pseudomonadota > Alphaproteobacteria > Rhizobiales > Hyphomicrobiaceae > CADEFX01. The sequence continues at coordinate 340,553 of CAWEBE010000062.1, forward strand.
AGATATCCGGCGCCGGCAAGCGTATCGGCTCGCGCACGGCGCTGTTCGACATGCGGCTCGGTCGCGACGTGCATGTGATGCTCGGCTGCGGCCTTGGCGGCACCTCGCTGATCAACGCCAACGTGTGTCTTACCCCTGATCCGCTGGTGTTCGAGGACGACGTCTGGCCCGACACCCTGCGTGCAGATCATTGGCTCAATGTCGGCTTCCATCGTGCTCGTGAGATGCTCGCGCCCGAGCCGCTGCCTTTGAAATCCAATCCGTTGAAGCTGCAGGCTCTGGAGACTGCGGCCAAGTCGTTCGGGCGGCGCGCCGAGCGCGTGCCCCTGCATATTGCATTCAGCGAGCGCACGAATGCAGCGGGTGCCCTGCAGGCAGCTTGCACGCAGTGCGGCGACTGTATGGGCGGCTGCAATGTCGGCGCGAAAACGACGGTGCATTCGACCTACCTGGCGGATGCGGCCAATCACGGGGCGGAGATTTTCACGCACACGCTCGTGCGCGCTGTCGAGCCCGGTGGCGAAGGTCGCTGGCGCGTCGTCTATGCGCGTCAGGACCGCCACGACGCGGTCGTGCCGGTACGCGCCGTCAGCGCCCGGCACGTGATCCTGGCCGCTGGAACGCTCGGCTCCAGCGAGATCCTGCTGCGCTCGCGCGAGCGCGGTCTTCGCGTTTCCGATCAGCTTGGCAAGCGGTTCTCGACCAACGCTGACTCCATCGCCTTCGGTTACAACAACAAGGTGCCCGTGAACGCGGTCGGCGTCGGCCATCCTCCGCGCAAAGACACCCCGCGTCCGGGGCCGGCCGTGGCAGGGCTCATCGACTTCAGGCGTCGCCCTGACCCGCCCGACCGCATCGCCGTCGTCGAAGCCGCCGTGCAGAGCTCCGTGGCCGCGCTGCTGCCGTTCGTCATGCCGTTGGGTGCTGTCGCCGGTGTCTCGACGGAAAAGGGCTTCGCCAGCTTCCTCGCCGAGGCGCAACGCGCCGCCCAAAGCCTCGTTCAGGGCGCCTATTCCGGCGCCGTGCACAACACGCAGGTGTTTTTCGCGGTAGGTCACGATGGCTCGGCCGGAGAGCTGGCATTGCAGGGTGATCAGGTCGCCATTTCGTGGCCGAACGCGCTGCAGAACCCGGTCTACGAGCGCATCCACGCGACCTTGGGCAAGGCCGTTGCCGCCACCGGCGGCACGTACGTGCCCAACCCCCTCAGCGGCCGCTTGCTCGGCGGCAATCAGGTGACGGTCCACCCCCTTGGCGGATGCGGCATGGGGCAGGACCGCAGCACGGGCGTGGTGGACCACGCCTGCCGTGTGTTCGACGCCGATCCGGCCAGATCATCCGATGCCGTGCATGCAGGGCTCTACGTCATCGACGGCTCGGTGATGCCGCGCTCGCTCGGTGTTCACCCGCTTCTCACCATCACGGCGCTGGCCGAGCGCGCGATGATCCTGCTGGCGCGCGCTCATGATCGCGAGCTGTCGGCCGATCCGATGCCGGGCGCACCGCAGCGTGACTTCCGCGGTCCGGCAGCGCCCGAAAGGAAGCCTGGCATGGTCGCGCGCATGCTGGGACGCAAGACGTCCTGACCGGCGGCACGGTCTTGGGGGAGATGAGCCATGCGCCTGGCGCGTGAACTGGATCAGATGCAGTCGCGATACGACGCAATCGTCGTCGGCTCGGGCTACGGTGCCGGCGTCGCCGCGTCCCGGCTCGCGCGCATGGGCTTTTCCGTTGCCGTGCTCGAGCGTGGACGCGAGTTCGCCATTGGCGAGTTTCCCGATACGCTGCCCGAGGCGTTGCAGGAGTGCCAATACCGCTTCGAAAACTCTCACCACGGCAAGCGCAACGGTCTGTTCGAGCTGCACTACGGCCGCGACATGCACGTGCTGGTGGGTTGCGGGCTCGGCGGCACCTCGCTGATCAATGCCAATGTCTCGCTGCCGCCCGATCCGCGCGTGTGGGAGGATCCGCGCTGGCCGCCCGAGTTGCTTGCCGACGACATGCTGGAGGAGGGCTTCGCGCGTGCCCGCCGCATGTTGCGACCTGTGCCCTATCCCGGCAAGGTTTCCCTCGACAAGCTGGCGCGATTGAAGGAGGCGGCGGAGGCGCTGGGCTCCGAGCTCACGCATCCGCCCATCAACGTCGCCTTCGAGGACGGGCCGAACGCCGCCGGCGTTGTGCAGCCCGCCTGCACGTTGTGCGGCGATTGCTGCTCCGGCTGCAACGTCGGATCGAAGACCACGGTGCAGATGACGTACCTGCCTGACGCCGCAAACCACGGCGCTGAGATCTTCACCGACGCCACCGTCCGCTTCCTGCGCAAGGAGGCCGAGGGCTGGCGCGTATTTTACACGCCGACCTCTCAGCGCCGCGATGGCTTCCGCTCGCCCGAGCGCTCGGTATCGGCGCGCATGGTTGTGCTGGGCGCCGGCAGTCTTGGCTCAACGGAGATCCTGCTGCGCTCGCGCGAGCAGGGATTGGCTGTCTCGGACCGGCTCGGGCACGGCTTTACCGGCAACGGCGACGTGCTCGCCTTCGCCTACAACGGGGAGCGGCCGGTCAATGCTGTTGGCGTCGGTGTCCCGCCAAAGGCCGAAGTGTCGCCGCCGGGACCGTGCATCGCCGGCGCCATCGATCTGAGAGGCTCGACGGCCCTGGAGGACGGCATGATCATAGAGGAAGGCGTGCTGCCTTCCGGGCTGGCCGAGATCCTGCCGGCGACCTTCCACGTCGGAGGCCAACTGTTCGGCAAGGATACCGACAGCGCGTACCTGGATGAATTCCAGGAGGCCGCCCGTCGCGTCAAGAGCACCCTGCTCGGATCGTGGCGCGGCGCCATGCACAACACCGCGACCTATCTCGTCATGGCGCACGACGACGGCAAGGGGCGGCTCGACCTGGATGACGACCGCATCAGGGTGAACTGGCCCGATGTAGCACGCCAGCAGGTGTTTGCGCGCATCGAGGAGAAGCTGCTGCAGACCTCCGCCGCTAACGGCGCCACCTACATCCGCAACCCTATCCAGAACACGTTCCTCAGCAAAAACCTTATTACGGTGCATCCGCTCGGCGGCTGCGGCATGGGCCGCGACGGCACGCGCGGCGTCGTCGATCATGCTTGCCGCGTCTACGACACCAGTCCCGGCGCCGATCCCAAGGCCGTGCACCAGGGTCTCTATGTCTGCGACGGCGCTGCCATCCCGCGTCCGGTCGGGGTCAATCCACTGTTGACCATTACCGCGCTGGCCGAGCGCGCCATGATGCAGGTCGCCACGGATCTGGAGAAGACGCTCAATGATGCACCGAAGCCCGATGCGGCGCGGCGTACGCTGCCGGCACCGCCATCCGCACCCACCGGCTTGGCGGCTTTGGCGAAGTCGCTTCGCTTTCACGACTTGATGCGGGCCGGAACTGACTTGCTCTCCACGCTCAAAGTCTCCGTGGCTGGTGGTGCGAGCGAGGCCTCTGCATCAGCCGCGATGGCGGACACCTCGGCAGCGGGTGTCGAGTTCACCGAGCGCATGGTCGGCTACATTTCCGACCGCGGTGCCGATCACGCGGCAGCGGCAGCGGCCGGTCGGACGGCCGGAAACGAGCTCAGCTTCACTGTCACCGTCCGCATCGCCGATGTCGATCGCTTCGTCAGCGATCCGGCGCATGCTGGCACGCTCACCGGCACGGCCCATTGCGCGGCCTTGTCGCCCGAGCCGCTCGACATCAGCAACGGCGTGTTCCGACTGATGCGAAAATCCGAAGAGCAGATCGAGACACGGCTGTTCGAATATCTCATGACGCTCAGCGCTCGCGATGGCAGCAGCTATGCCTTCAAAGGCATCAAGTATGTACATGACGACCGGCGGCTCGATCTCGTGGCGGACACGACGACGCTGTTCGTGGAGCTGGTGGAGAGCGGCGGAACGGGCAACAAGGCGCGCGGCGTCTTGAAGATCCGGGCGGCCGATTTTGCCAAGCAGGTGCGTACGCTCAAAGGCACCGGCGGCCGATCGCAGCTCGAGCGCACCAATGCGGTTGCCAAGTTCGGGGCCTTGTTCGCCGGCCAGTTGTTCGACATCTACGGTGACATCTTTGCGCCCGTCCGCCGCTACAATCCGAACCGGGCCCGCAAGAAGCGCGGCCTGGCGGTCGGCGAGCCCACCGTGCACACCTTCACGACGGCCGACGGCAAACGCCTGCAACTGACCCGCTACAACGGCGGCAACAAAGGTCCGCTGCTCTTCTCGCATGGCCTCGGCGTCTCGAGCCTCATCTTCCGCATCGATACGATCGACACCAACCTGCTCGAGTACATGTATGCTCGCGGCTATGACTGCTGGCTGCTCGACTTCCGCGCCAGCATTGATCTCCCTTATGCCTCCGAGCTATGGACGGCCGACGATTGCGCCAGGTACGACTATCAGCCCGCCGTCGATCTGATGCGCAAGGAGACCGGAGCGGACAGCGTGCAGGTGGTCGCGCACTGCTTCGGCGCCACGACATTCACTATGGCGATGCTCGGCGGTCACCTGAGCGGCGTGCGGTCTGCCGTGATCTCCCAGATTTCCACCGACGTGATCGTTCCCTGGTTCCCGCAGCGTCTCTTGGCATATCTGCGTGCTCCCACTCTCTTCAGCCTGCTTGGCATCAAAGCCGTGAACGCGCGGGCAACGACCGAGCAGGGCATCATCAACCGCCTTGTCGATGGTCTGATCCGAATCGCGGTACCCTTCCAGCGCGAGGAGCGGTCACGCAACGCCACGTCCAATCGCATCACGGCGCTCTATGGCCAGCTCTACGAGACCGACCAGTTGAACAGCACCACGTTCGAGGCTGGTCTGCCGGAGATGTTCGGCGAGGCCAATATCGCCGCCTTCAAGCAACTGGCGTTGATCGCGCGGCGCACGACGATCGTGGAGGCCGACGGGCAGGACACCTACCTGCCCAACCTGGATCGGATGGCCCTGCCGGTCTGCTTCGTCCATGGCGCTGAGAACGCCTGTTTCCGGCCGGACAGCACGGCTCGGACGCTGGCCAGGCTGTCGAAACATAACGGCGCCCACCTTTACGAGCGCCACGTCATCCCCGACTACGGGCATATCGACTGCATCTTCGGCAAGACGGCCGCGACGGACGTTTACCCGCACATGCTTGCGCACTTGGATAAGACCGCAGATCCGTTAGAAAAGAGTGCCAGGACACCGGCGGACGTGGGTTAGCTCGTTCGTTGGCCAAATACAGAACGGAACGCAAAGAAACGGACAATGGCTCAAGGCAAGCAAACGCGGCGTGATAGGCTTTCGACAGGCTCGGCCAGTCTGACGGCTCAGCGTGAGGCCCTCTTGCGGCGCCTCAGGGAGCTGGATGCCGCCGCGAAAGCCAAACCCGGATACCGGAGCGCGCTCATCCTGCTCAACCGGAAATTTCGCGCCGCTGGTCCGGCCGCCAGGCTCGGGATCCTGCAGGCGGCCAGCTTCATGGTGAACGTGCTCGAGCGCTTGCCACTCATATAAGCGCAAGTTGAGCACTGATACCGTCAACAAGGGATAATCGAGGAGAGATCGTTTTTCCTGACGTTTCCCGGCCACCCTGCGGCACAATCCTGAACGACAAGGATGCCGCCCCGCCGGCACACTGTGAGCGGGGAAATTCGCAGGGTACGGAGCGGGGCCTTGCGCCCCGCTGTTGTTTATCGGACAACTCGCCGCCTGTCGGGAACGCGGAGCCACTGAGCCCAGCCCATGACGGCCAGCCAAAGCTTCATCACTCACTGGTATTTCCATGTGCCCAATCTGATCATGGTAGCCCTGATCTACGCCTTGATCGGTCGCTGTATTCTGTCGCTCATCTTCGGTTGGCACAGCGACAGGGCAATCATGCGCGTTTTCAGCCGCGTCACCGATCCGGTCGTGAAGGCAGTCGGCGCCATCACGCCGAGGATCGTTCCGACTGGACTGCTCATCGTTTTTGCAGTCGGCTGGTTGTTCGTGGCTCGCGTGGCGCTTTTCTTCGGACTGGCAGTGATGGGCGTGCGACCGGTGTTGAGCTAGTGTGATGATCGAGAAATTTGCCCGAATTTGCTGCTTGGCTCTTAGCGAATTTCTCGATCTGAATCACACTAGCATCATGTACTTGCTAGTGTCCTTTCGATCGCGAAGTTCGTCGAAACTCGCAGCAACCATTGAACGAACTTCGCGATCGGGGCACTAGCGCATGGATCGCTCTGGAGACGCACGCGCGAAACCGCTGATACGCACTATCCTTCTGGTTGCAACTGCGGGATTGGCATTCGTCAACGGGATGCCCCTCTTCTCACCCCTCTTTGATCCTGTACTTTTTTTCGTCCAACGCTTGGCTCCGGGATTTTTTGGACCGCAGCTGCTCTTTCATTTCAACTCGCTTTTGATCTCGCTGGTGACGCTGCTGCTCGCGGGCATTCCGGCCGCTATCTATGAGCGTCTGATGGGCTACAGGGACAGCACGCCGGTCTCTCTTGGCATCTGGCTCATCGCGACCCTGCTTTTGACGCTGCCCAGCCTGATGAATGCTGCCGAGATGGATTGAGCTCTGCCGATCACAACCGCGGGAGCTGAGTTCGCAAGCGCTTGTTATGCAGGCTTACGCCTAATACTTTGGTCGCATTCGTAGCGAGTGCGCGGAGGTGGGCATGCTGCAGAGAATTGAGCATGTCGCTCAGGTATCGGTTGCTCGCGCCTGCGGCTTCGGGGCGCTGGCCATCGTCACCTTCATGACTGCTCTGTCCGGCGACATGGTGAGTTGCCTGAAGGCTGGCGGCATTCTCACTCTTTTCATGTGCCTCGTGCTGCTGCTGAAAGCCCGGCATGCTGCCGGGCGCAGCTACAAGCGCACGGAAGTTTGGATCATGCTGGCGCCGCAGGATCGCCCGCATTCGGCCATCGCCCAGCAGGTAATCGGCAACGTGCTGCGCGAGACTTTCCTGTCCTTTGCCATGCACGCCGCGTTCGCCTCGTGCCTGATGTTGAGTGGAGCCATGGTGTATGGCCTACTCCTGCGGCCCGGTTGATAACCGGCGCGCGCGTTACTGCATCAATAGGCTTCTAACCCGGCATTGGTAATATTGTGCCAGGATCCCGGCTTCGAGAGACCATGCCGGGGCTGGCAGCGGCATGAGCACAGCGACTTACGACATCCTCGTCATCGGTGGTGGCATCAACGGCTGCGGCATCGCTGCGGATGCGGCCGGGCGTGGCCTCAAGGTTCTGTTGGCCGAGAAGGCTGATCTTGGCGGCGCCACTTCGTCGGCCAGCTCCAAGCTCATTCACGGCGGATTGCGCTACCTCGAGCACTACGAGTTTCGCCTGGTACGCGAGGCGCTCGCCGAGCGAGAGGTGCTCCTGCGCAAGGCCCCGCACATCGTCTGGCCCTTACAATTCATTCTGCCGCAGGTCGCGGGGCTGCGGCCAGCCTGGATGATCCGCGCCGGCCTCTTCCTCTATGACCACCTCTATCGTCGCCGGGCCATGCCCGCATCGCACGCCGTCGATCTCGCAGCCGATCCCGCCGGCCAGCCGCTCAAGTCCGAATTCCGCTCCGGCTTTGCCTATTGGGACTGCTGGGTGGATGACGCGCGGCTGGTCATTCTCAACGCCCGGGCCGCGGCCGACCGCGGTGCCGATATCCTGCCGCGATGCCGGGTCAGCGGTGCGACCGCGGAGGGCGATCAATGGTGCATAGAGCTCGAGACGATGGGTGGCAGGCGGCAAGTCATGGCGCGCACGCTCGTCAACGCAGCTGGACCCTGGGTCGAGACGGTTGGGAAGACCCTGCAATTGGGCGCACCGTGTCATGGCCAGGAGGTCGCCCGTCCCCATCTCCGCCTCGTCAAAGGCAGTCACATCGTCCTGCCGAGAATTGCCGGCGCCGATTGCGCCTATCTTTTGCAGAGTTCAGATCGCCGGGTCGTGTTTGCGCTGCCGTTCCAGGAGCGGTTCACCCTCATCGGCACGACCGATGTTCCCCATAGCGGGGACCCCGGCACGGCTCATATCGACGTGGAGGAGACCGGCTATCTGCTCGATCTGGCGGGCCGCTTCTTCAAATCGCCCCTCCGGCGCGAGGATGTGGTCTGGAGCTATTCGGGCGTGCGCCCGCTCTTTGATGACCAGAACGGGGATCCTTCTGCGATAACGCGCGACTACCACTTGGTCCTTGCCGCCGGGGAGGGGAGGCCGCCACTGCTGACAATCGTCGGCGGCAAAGTCACGACCTACCGGCGTCTGGCGGAAGAGGCGCTCGGACATCTGCAGCCGTATCTAGCAGGCATGCGAGAGCCGTGGACGGCGACCGTGCCGCTGCCGGGCGGAGACATGCCCGCGGGCGACTTCGATTCGTGGCTGGCCGAGATGCAGCGCCGGTTTTCCGGATTCGAACCCGATTTCCTGCGCCGTCTCGCGCGCCGGCACGGGACGCGCACCCTGTCCATCATCGGCGATGCTCGCACCCCAGCCGATATGGGTCGCATGTTTGGCGCGAGCGGGCTCACCGAGCGAGAGGTCGTCTATCTCAAACAGCAGGAGTGGGCGGCAGCACCCGATGACGTGCTGTGGCGCCGAACGAAGGCCGGGATACACCTGACGCCATCGGAGCGCGAAACAGCAGCAGACGCCATCGCACGCCTGCTTTGAGATGGTCGGCAGGCGCAATTGTTTGAGATGCAACCTGCGCCATGTGGTCGCTTCTATTCGGCCATTTAGGACGCCTAACGCATAGTCCTCGGCGCGGCCCGTAGTCCGTCAATTCCTTGATATAACGGCATAATGTCAGCGTCTCCACGATCACCCTTGCCGCATCGGGGAATACCCCGACGTTAACCTAAATTGAAGCCTAACATCCCAAATCGGCACCGACCCCCCTACCCCTTGCGCAACGGGGTTTTTTTGCTAGCCGTCCGAGCCTGTGAGGGAGACCGCCTGGTCGTCTTGTCAGGTTCGGCCTTGCGACAGGGGAGTTCTCTCTCATGCGTTCTTTCTTCGACGCGATCCGCCCTCGGGCGGCGCGCAGCTTTGTGTGTGCTGCTGCGTTTCTAGTCACCTGGGGGACTGGTCTGATCGGCTGCCCATGCCGACGATAACAGCGCCTGGTTCGGCGAAACCTACAAAGGGACAAGCCTGGGTCTCAGCGCAGGCGTCATGCGCCTGGGTGCCGGCAGCCGAGCCGAGGAGACCACCGAGGGTACTACGGCACGCCGCGGCCAGCGCGGCACGCAGGTCGCCAGCTTGGGTCGGGGCTATCGCAGTGAGCACCGAGAGTGGCGAGGAGGAAGCCGTCGCCCGTCCGCGCAGCACGCGCCGCACCCGGACCGCCAGTCTGGGCTACAACGCGCCCATCTCCTCTTCGCGCAGGGGAAAAGAAGCCGCCAAGCGGCGTACGCCGCGCAACGTGCGCGTAGCGAGCCTCGGCGGCGTATACGCTCCCAAGCCGTCGCTCGGCCCGAGCCTTTCGGGCGGCTCCGTCCGGTGGGCTGCGACGTCCGGATGCCTGAATTCCGGTCTCAGATCGGTGGTCGCCAGCCTGGCTGCATCGTACGGACCGGTGACGGTCAACTCGACCTGCCGTAGCCGCCGCCACAATGCTCGCGTCGGCGGCGCCAGGCGGTCCCACCACCTGACCGGCAATGCCGTCGATTTCCGCGTGCGCGGGAACTGGCGCGGCGCCATGGCCTACCTGCGCAGCAGCGGAACGGTCGGCGGCCTGAAGCACTACGGTGGCGGGCGGTTCCACATCGACACCGGCGCCCGGCGCAGCTGGTAGCCTTTCTTATTGCTGGAATGCGACCTGATCGCCGTCGCCTATAGCGGCGGCGGTTGGGCTTTTCTTGCCTCTTGTTTGTTTCGTCCGTGCTTGTGCTAGGTTGCGCACAAGCCGGCGACCGCCCGGCATCTCGCACTGTTGTGGAGGGTTTTCATGCGACTTGCTCGGATGACGGTAGCGGCTGTCACGATCGCCATCGGCGCCTTGCTCAGTCCCGCATCGGCCAAGGAGTTGAAGGTCGGTCTTTCCGCCGAGCCCTCCGCCATGGACCCGCATTATCACAACCTGACGCCGAACAACTCGCTGCTGAGCCACGTCTTCGAGCGGCTGATCGAGAACGACGAGAAGCAGAACCTCATTCCCAGCCTCGCCGAGAGCTGGAAGGCGATCAACGATACGACTTGGGAATTCAAGCTTCGAAAGGGCGTGAAGTGGCACGATGGGTCGCCCTTCACCGCCGATGATGTTGTCTTCACCTTCAACCGCGCCGGCAACGTGCCGAACAGCCCGTCGCCATTCATCGTTGCCAAGGGCAAGACCGCCACCAAGATCGACGATCACACCGTGCACATCACCACGGCCGCGGTCTATCCCCTGATGCCGAATGATGTCGCTACCATTCTCGTCGTTTCCAAGAAGCACGGCGAGGGGGCAACGACGCCGGACTACAACTCCGGCAAGGCCGCGGTCGGAACCGGCCCCTACAAGTACGTCAACTTCACCCCGGGCGATCGCATCGAGCTCGCTCGCAACGACGACTATTGGGGCCCCAAGTCCGTATGGACCAAGGTCACTTTCAAGCCGATCAAGGCCGGGCCCGCGCGCGTCGCCGCACTCCTGGCCGGCGATGTCGACATCATCGAGGATACGCCGACGGCCGATATCGAGCGACTGAAGAAGGAGCCCAAGGTCCAGCTCAGCCAGGAGGTCTCCAATCGCGTCATCTATTTCTTTGTCGATCACGGGCGGGACATCACACCCTTCGCCAAGGGCAAGGACGGGGCCGAGATCAAGAACCCGCTCAAGGACAAGCGGGTGCGTCTCGCCATGTCCAAGGCGATCAACCGTGATGCCATCGTGTCGCGCGTGATGGAGGGCGTCGCTATTCCGGCAAGCCAGTTCCTTCCCGATCACTACTTCGGCGTGTCCAAGACGTTGAAGGTCGAGAAATATGATCCCGAGGGCGCCAAGAAGCTGCTCGCCGAGGCGGGTTTCCCCAACGGCTTCAAGCTGACGCTGCACGGTCCCAACGGACGCTACATCAATGACGTGAAGATCGCCGAGGCCGTGGCACAGATGCTGACGCGCGCGGGCATCGAGACGAACATCGAGGCGCTGCCGCCCGCCAATTTCTTTACCCGGGCATCACAAGGCGGACCGGGCGGCGTTCCCGAGTTCAGCTTCATTCTGGTGGGCTGGGGTTCAGGCACCGGCGAGAACTCGGGTGCGGTGAAACCGCTGGTCGCGACCTTCGACAAGGAGAAGGGCCAGGGTGCGTCCAATCGCGGCCGCTACTCCAATCCGGAGGTGGACAAGCTGATCGACGACGCGATGAAGACCGTCGATGACACCAAGCGCGCCGAGTTGCTCGGCCGCGCCACCGATGTGGCCATCGGCGATCTGGCGATCATTCCCTCCCACTATCAGGTCAATACGTGGTCGGCGCGTAAGGGCCTCAGGTACAAGGGCAGGTCGGACGAGAACACTTGGGCCATGAGCGTCGTCGAGGAGTGATCGCCGCCGGCCCCCGCCGCTTGCGGTGGGGGCGACGGCCGAACCTGCTTGGCCGGGAGAGCACCGCATGGCCGCCTTCGTCCTCCGCCGCCTGATGCAGAGCGTCGCGGTGGTGTTCGTGATGTCGCTGATCGTGTTTTGCGGCGTGCACTTGATCGGCGATCCGGTGCACCTTCTGATCAACCCGCAGGCCGATCAGAAGGATATTGAAGCCGCCATCCGCTCGTTGGGCCTCGACAAGCCGATCTGGCAGCAATATCTGCATTTCATTGGCGGCGCGCTGAGCGGCGATCTCGGCAAGTCCTTCATCTTCGGCGAGTCGGCGCTCAAGGTGATCGTGCAGCGCATGCCGGCGACGCTCGAGCTTGCGCTCGCCGCGACCGCCATGTCCGTTGCCCTGGGTATTCCGCTCGGGCTCTACGCGGGCCTCTACCCGAAATCCCTGGCGTCGCGGACCATCATGGCGAGCTCCATTCTCGGCTTCTCGCTGCCGACGTTCTGGGTCGGTCTCATGCTCATCATGGTGTTCGCCGTCATGCTCGGCTGGTTGCCCTCCACCGGGCGCGGCGAAACGGCGACGTGGCTTGGTGTCACCTCCAGTTTATTCACCGCGAACGGCTGGAAGCACATCCTATTGCCGGCGTTGAACCTGGCGCTGCTGAAGATTTCCCTCGTGATCCGCCTGACCCGAGCCGGCGCCCGCGAGGCGATCCACCAGGACTACATCAAGTTCGCACGCGCCAAGGGGCTGTCCAACCGCCGCATCATCGGCGTGCATCTCCTGAAGAACATCCTCATCCCCGTCGTCACTGTGCTCGGCCTCGAGTTCGGCAACCTGGTGGCATTCTCGGTCGTGACCGAGACGATCTTCGCCTGGCCCGGCATGGGCAAGCTGCTGATCGGGTCGATCCAGAGCCTCGATCGGCCGGTGATCGTCGCTTACCTCATCATCATCGTGCTGATGTTCGTGGTCATCAATCTCGTGGTCGACATCCTCTACTCGGTGCTCGATCCACGTGTGCGCCTCGGGGAGAAGAGCGCATGACGCTAGCCGCTGAATCTTCGCCTGCCACCACGCGACCCGCCGCTGTCGCAGTTGAGACACCGCTGCGCCGCTTCCTCTCCGACTACTTCGAGAGCTGGGTTGCAACGGCTGCGTTGCTGGCGCTGGCGGTCATCGTTCTGCTCGCAATCGTTGCCCCGTGGATCGTGCCGCAGAACCCCTACGATCTGGCGCAGGTGGACGTGATGGAGAGCCGGCTTCCGCCTGGCGAGAAGCATTCGGTGAGCGGCTACACGTACTGGCTCGGGACCGACGGTGCCGGCCGTGATCTCCTTTCCGCCATGCTTTACGGCGTGCGCATCTCGCTGATGGTCGGCGTCTTGTCTGGGCTGATCGCCATGGCGATCGGCGCCACGGTCGGCCTCATTGCCGCTTATGCCGGCGGGCGGGTCGAGAGCCTCATCATGCGCGTCGTCGACCTGCAGCTTTCGTTTCCGGCGATCCTGCTTGCGCTTATGCTGATCGCGATCCTCGGCAAGGGCGTCGACAAGATCATCATCGCGCTCGTCACCGTGCAGTGGGCCTACTACGCCCGCACCGTGCGCGGAACGGCGCTGGTCGAGAGCCGCAAGGAGTACGTGGAAGCCGCACGCTGCCTGGGCCTCTCGCACAATCGCATTCTGATGCGGCACATTCTGCCCAACTGCCTGCCGCCGTTGATCGTGGTGGCAACGGTGCAGACCGCCCACGCTATCGCGCTGGAGGCGACGCTGTCTTTCCTTGGTGTCGGCCTGCCGCAGACGGAGCCCTCGCTCGGGCTGCTCATTTCCAACGGCTTCGAGTACATGCTGTCGGGCAAATACTGGATCAGCTTCTTTCCGGGCATCCTGCTGCTGTTGACGATCATGGTCATCAACCTGGTGGGCGATCAGCTTCGCGACGTTCTGAATCCAAGGTTGCGACGATGAGGTCGATGGGGCCGCCGGCTCTCGAGGTGTCGAATCTCAAGACCCATTTCTTCACCAAGGCTGGCATCGTAAAGGCGGTCGACGGCGTATCCTTTGCCGTAGCGGCGGGCGAGATTCTGGGCCTCGTTGGCGAGTCTGGCTGCGGAAAATCGATCACGGGCTTCTCCATCCTGGGTCTGGTGGATGAGCCGGGACGGATCGTGGCCGGTAGTGTGCGCTTCAAGGGCGAGGAGCTGACTACGGCGAGCGAGGAACGCCTGCGGTCGCTACGCGGTGATCGCATCGCCATGATCTTTCAGGACCCGATGATGACGCTCAACCCGGTCCTGCGCGTCGACACGCAGATGGTCGAGGCGGTGCGCGCGCACCGCAACATCAACACGGCCGCTGCTGTCCACCTCGCACGCGATGCGCTGGCCGACGTGGGCATTCCCTCGCCCGAGCAAAGGCTGAAAGCCTATCCGCACGAGCTGTCGGGGGGCATGCGCCAGCGCGTGGCGATCGCCACGGCCTTCATCAACAAGCCGGATGTCATCATCGCCGACGAGCCGACGACGGCGCTCGACGTCACGATCCAGGGGCAGATCCTCGCCGAGGCGCAGGCGCTGTGCGCCCGCACGGGCACGGCCATGATCTGGATCACGCATGACCTGGCGGTGGTGTCCTCGCTGGCCGATCGCATCGCCGTCATGTACGCCGGTCGCATCGTCGAGACGGGCCGCACCGCCGACATCGTTTCCGCGCCGTTGCATCCCTACACGAAAGGCCTGATCGGTTCGGTTCCGAGCCACAACAAGCGCGGCGAGCGCCTGACGCAAATCCCAGGCATGACGCCGTCGCTTCTCAATCTGGCGCCCGGATGTGCTTTTCGCACGCGCTGCTCGCGGGCGACGCAAATGTGTTTGGCAGACCCGGAGCTGGCGGAAGCTGGAGCTGATAGGTCCGTGCGGTGCTTCCATCCGCTCCTCGCGGAGGCTGGCGCGTGACAGCCGTCCCCATCGTGCAAGTGCAGAGGCTTTCGAAGCGCTTCGTGCGCAAGCCGGACATAGCCGCACGCCTGGCCGGCAAGCTGGGCGCCGAGGTGCGTGAGGAAACGGTGCACGCCGTCGATGGCGTCGACCTTACGATCAACAAAGGCGAGGTGGTTGGGCTCGTCGGCGAATTGGGCTGCGGCAAGTCCACGCTCGGCCGCATGATCGCCGGCATTCTGGAGCCAACCGAGGGACGCGTGCTGTTCAAGGGGCGCGACCGCACCACCCTCGGCGGCCGCGATGCCAAGGCCGCGCGCTTGGCCGTGCAGATGATCTTCCAGGACCCCTATGCCTCGCTCAACCCGCGGGCCAGGGTGGAAGGCATTGTCGGCGAGGCGCCGCTCTTTCACGGGCTGATATCCAAAGCGGACATCAGCGCCTATGTGGACGACATGCTCGTGCGCGTCGGCCTCGATCCCGACCTGAAACGCCGCTATCCGCATCAATTCTCGGGCGGTCAGCGCAGCCGCATCGGCATTGCGCGCGCGCTTGCCGTAAAGCCGGAGTTCCTGGTCTGCGACGAGGCCATCGCGGCGCTCGATGTGTCGATCCAAGCCCAGGTCATCAACCTGTTCATGGACCTGCGCTCAGCCCTTGATCTGACCTACCTTTTCATCAGCCACGATCTGGGCGTGGTGCAGCACATTACCGACAGGGTCATCATCATGTATCTGGGGCGGGTCGTTGAGAGTGCCCCCACGGTCGGCCTGTTCGAGAAGGCCGTGCATCCCTATTCGCAGGCGCTCCTGGCCGAGGTGCCGAAGATCAGCACCACGAAGCGGGTGTTTCATCCCATCAAGGGCGAAATCCCCTCACCCCTGGATCCGCCGTCCGGCTGCCACTTCCATCCCAGATGCCCGCATGCGCGCGAGCGCTGCAGGGTCGAGGTGCCCGTGCTCAAGCCGGTTGCTGCAGGCCGCGAAGCGGCGTGCCATTTCAGCGATATGTTTTTGAATCAATGAATTGACCGCAGCTGACAGCGCTGCGCCATCGCCATGCTGGCGACCATTTCTGGAACGACAACCGGCCCTAACTCCCGCTGAGCGCACCGGAGCAAACGGTGGGCAGCGTCCGGTTTCGGTCGGGAGCAACTATCGTGGCGATGGGTGGGAAGGGGCGGACATACACATGGACAAGTCGCCGATTGTGCAGCTCCACGATGGTGAGCTGCCGGACATGGTGCGTTGGTACAATCCGAAGCTGCTGGGGCGCATAGGCGTGCGCACCGTTATCTCTTCGGTGTTCGGCCAGTACGCAGATCAGCGCCTGATCCAGGCGGCGACCGACCAGGTCACCGAGGAGGAGCTTTTTTCCCGTTACGACTACAGCGATCCTTCGGCCGAGGATGCGCGGCGCCGGCTGAAGGTGGACGAAAACGGCGTGTTCTGGATCGACTACATCGCCGACACGGGCGACGGCTTCGAGTCCACGTACACGATGGCTTATCTGCTGGCCAAGGAGAACCTGAACGTACCGCGCGCCGGCGAGCTGATGGCCGGCGACATCCTCATTATGGGCGGCGACGAATGCTACCCGCAGGCGACGCGCGAGGAATACAAGAAGCGCCTCCAGCTCCCTTACGGCTGGGCCTTCAATGTGCCCGTGCCGCAGCGCAAGCTGTTCGCCCTCCCTGGCAATCATGACTGGTACGACGGGCTTGCCGCTTTTGACAGTCTGTTTTGCGCCGCCAGGGACAAGCTTTCAGGGCGCAACGCTAACCGCATTGGCGGCTGGCTGCCGCAGCAGCACCGCAGCTACTGGGCGATCAAGCTGCCGCACAATTGGTGGATCTGGGGTGCCGATATCCAGTTCTCGAAGTACCTGGACTCCTCGCAGGTGAACTACTTTGCCACCATCGCCAGCCGCATGGGCCCCGACGACAAGCTCATTCTCTGCCTTGCCGAGCCCGCTTGGATGCTCGCCGAGCAGCAGGGGCAGGACGAGGAGGAGAATTTCTTCAAGATCACCGCCATCGCCCGCGCGCGCGGCATCAGGATCTGCGCCGTGGTGGCGGGCGACTGGCATCACTACGCCCGCTACTACGCGCCCGAGCTCGATGTGCACTTCTTCACGTCGGGCGGCGGCGGTGCGTTCATGCACCCCACGCACGTGCTGAAGAACGAGATCACCGTGCGCTGGCCCGAGCATGCGCCTTCCGGCGACGAGAAAGCCCCAGGTGCGCAGCCGGATCAGATCGGAACCTTGTCCGCCGAGCGATATGGTATCGGCCTGAGACGGAAGAGCGCGCTGGGTGATGCGGTCGAGGATGTACTGGAGCCGCTGCGCAGAGCGGGCTCCAGTGGGAGGTTGCAGCAGCGCGACGCCAAGGTCTATCCGAGCAAGGTGAGAAGCCTGCTCTTGAGTCTCAAGAATCTCGCCTTCCCGTTCAGGAACCTGTCGTTCGGCTTGGGTATAGGGCTGATCTACTGGATCGTCACCTGGCAATACTATTCGATCGTGAGCCAGCACGACATTTCCGCCGGCAAGATCGACTATGTGGACTCCAGCACGTACTTCAGCGTGCTCGCCCGCCTGCCGCTCTACCTGTTGCAAGGCATGCTGGTTTCGATTCCCTTCGTCATCATGCTGGTGGCGCTCTACGCGTTTCTGGTGGGGTACGTCGAGGGCGTGGAGAAGCCCGCATGGCGTCGATGGCTCGTCAAGGGCATCGTCGGCACGGTGCACTTTCTGGCCCATGTCGTTGTGATGTTCTCGATCGGGCTGGCGCTGGTGATGTTCCACAACTGGATCACGCCGGCGATCGAGCAGCAGGTGCAGGACCTGTGGCGCACGCGGGGCGAGCGCAATGTCATCGTGCGCGAGGTGCTGCAGGAGACCCTGGAGCCTCTGTCGCAGGAGCGCATCGAGCGGCGCGGGGCGAGGGGAGAGCGTCGGGGCGACGACGGCCAGTGGGGAGGACGGCGCCGGCCGCCACCCCCACAGGCGGCTCCCGGTCAGCCGCCGGCCGGCACCGAGGCGCAGAAGCCTGAGTATACCGAGGTGCGCCAGATCGTCGGCCTCGTCCTCTATCCTGTCGAGATGATCCTGATCGGCGGCTTCGTCGGCGGATTCATCTGGGGCTTCTATTGGGTGGCGACAGGACTGTTCGGGCGCATGCATGCCGAGGACGCGTTTGCCGCATTGAGGATCAAGGACTACAAGAATTTCCTGCGTTTCAAGTTCGAGCCCAACCAGCTGACTATCTATCCGCTCGGGCTCGACAAGATACCGCGCAGCAATCATTGGATGGCGCCACCGAGAGGCAAGGCTCCGCCGCCGCACAATCCGCAGCTCGTTCCGACCGTGCGGATCGATCTGCAGCTTATCGAGGATCCCATCGTGATCGCGGCGACGCCACCGCCTAAATCGTGATCAGGAAGAGAGCAGGGATGTAATGACGATCTGGCTGGAAAGCGAAGGCGGTGGCCCGGCACGGCCCGGTGACAAGCTGCGCGAGTTGATGGCCGCGAATGCCATCCTCAAAGTTCCCGGCGCTCACAACGCCATGGCTGGACTGCTCGCCAAGGAGGCTGGGTTCGAGGCCCTCTACATATCTGGCGCGGCGGTGACCGCCAGCTTGGGGCTGCCCGATCTGGGCATCCTGACCATGGAAGAGCTGTGTCTGATCGTGCGCTCCATCGCGCGCACGTCGGGCCTGCCGCTGATCGTGGACGGCGATACCGGTTACGGCGAGGCGCTCAATGCCATGCGGCTGGTGCGCGAGCTCGAGGATGCAGGGGCCGCCGCCATCCACATCGAGGACCAGGTGCTACCCAAGAAATGCGGCCACCTGAACGACAAGGTGCTCGTGCCGCCGGCACAGATGGCCGCCAAGATCGCAGCCGCCCGCAAGGCGGCTCGCCACCTGGTCATCATCGCCCGCACCGACGCAGCGGCGTCGGAAGGCCTGGAAGGCGCGATCGAGCGGATGCAGCTTTATGTGGAAGCCGGCGCCGAGATTGCGTTTGCCGACGCCCTGCGCTCGGCCGAGGAGTTCCGCGCCTTTGCTTCGGCCGTCAAGGTGCCGGTGCTCGCCAATCTGACCGAGTTCGGCCGCACGCCGATGCTGACGGCCGGCGAGCTCGAGAAGATCGGCTGCCGCATCGTCATCTGGCCCGTCTCGTCGCTGAGAATTGCCGCACGCGCGCTCGAGGACTTCTACCGGGCTCTTGCCAAGGATGGGACGACGGCGCCACAGCTCGACCGCATGCAGACGCGCAAGCGGTTGTACGAGGTCATCGGCTATCACGACTACGAGGCGCTGGATGCGTCGATCGTTAAAAGCCTGCTTCCGGACACGCGCCAGCCGTAGGCGACCGTAATTCGTCAGTTGGGTGCCGCGGTGCGCTTCGGGTGCTGCTCGATCCGGATCGTAGGATCGAGCCAGTTGCCCGTGAACAGCAGCGTGTCCCCGGGCGACGTGCGCTCCGTTCCGCTGGTGAGCAACAGAGCCAGATCGAGTGACTTGGCTGCTATGTCGACACGGCCGCTGCCGGCAATGGACAGCCCAGCGGATTTGGCTTGCAGCTGCTCGGACATGATGACGCCGTTCTCGATCTGCAGGCGCGCGTCGAGAAGCTCCAGCGCCGTTTGTCCCTTGCCAGCAGCCGCCCAACCTTTGACGTCCGACCGTTGCGCTGCGTAGAGCAGGGCGCGCAGGTCCAGACCCAGGCGTCCACCTTCGTTCAGCGTGAAGCCGACTTTTCCGGACAGGCTCTTCAAAATGTCCCCGGTCTCATGGCCGCTGCCGGTCAGATTGAGGGCTATGTTGGCGCGCCCTTGCAGCGGATTGCGATGCAGCAGGCCCGACAAGCTGCGCCCGGCATCGACATTCTCGAGCTTGCCGCTCAACGCATAGCGCGGAACGGGACCTCTCATGTCGGCGCTGATCTGCCCGCCGAACGTGCCGCCTTCCATCTCGAGCTCGGCAACGTCGGCAGTCAACTTCCCGTTCTTTACAGCGATGGTCGCAGCTCCCCGTCCCGTCTGCAAATATGGCAGCGTGACCTTGGCGGCCGACATACGCAAGTCGGCGTTGAAGCGCGTTAGCAGCGAGAGCGCGCCTTCGTCCTCGCCTGGACCAAACCCGAGCGGCCAGATGGACGCCAGTGTGGGAGTGAAAGCAGAAAACTTGGAGAGGTCGAAATTCTGAAAGGCGAGCGTCCCGTCCACGGACGGCAGTGCTTCGGAGGTACTGAGCGCGAGCGCACCGGTCCCTTCGTTGCCATCCACGATGACTGCTGCGCGAGAGAACGTTAGCGTCCCGACGCCCCAATCCAGCGTGCCTTTGATGCCCACGTTCTTGAGGTCTGCGCCGCTCGGCACCGCAATGGCGAACCAGCGTGCGAGCTGTTTCAACTTTGGTGCAGTGACCTCAGCCAATCCTTGCAGCCGAAGACCCTCGGTAATGCCGAGCTTGCCGTCGATGGTGGCGTCGAGCATCGCCGATTTCAGAGTGAGCTTCAGCGGGATGCGCAAAGGCGGCTTGCCATCTCCTGGCGACCATGCTGCATCGAAAACAAGATTGGCGCCCCGATAGCTGGCGCTGCCTTTGCCTGTGAAATTACCCTTGCGGTTCGAGGTCACCTCGGCGGTGATCTCGGAGAAGATCTCCCTGCTTCCATCCTGGGACACGAGCATGAGTGTGCCCCGGCGTACCTGCAGCTTCTCGAATGCAAGGGTGGAGAGATGCGACAGGATGAGTGGAAGGGACTCCTCGGCAGCCTCGGCCGGTGAGGCGCCACCTGACATGGTCGCTACCCTGATGACAGGGCCATCGATCATGATCTTGCCGACTGCTGTGCGATCGGCGGCTGTCGTCACGCTGTCGGGATCGTAGACGAGCCCACCTTCCAGGACCACGCTGGGTGCCCAGGACAGGCGCACGGGTGTCGTCACCATCACCGCGTCACGGCCGCCTGCATACAGTAACGCACCATGCAGGGCATCCGATGTGAGCGGGAAGTTGACGGCAATCGGCAGCCCGACCACCAGTCCGACAAAACCCAATGCGGCGAGCGCCGTCACCAACCGCCGGACCGTGGTCCCTGCGAACATCTTGCCCCTTTTGCGTTCTGCTGCAAATTTTTTGTTGGGATCCGGCCGCGCAGAGGTGTCTGCGGCTACGGCTCCGTCGTTCTTGATCGTTGCAGACAACTCCCTCTTAGCGAACCCTTTCTTGCGTCGCAAGATCCCCTGCTATGATGGCGGTGGAATGACACCTATGAAGGCCGGGCCGAGAGCCTCAGAGCCATGCCAAACCAGCTCCAGGATCCGAAGGTCATGACTCATCCGTTGTGGCAACCCGATCAGCGCTTCATCTCTGCCGCCAACCTCACATCCTTCATGAAGGAGGCTGGCCAACGCGTTGGCTCTACGTTTGCAAGCTACGACGACTTGCACGCGTTCTCGATTGAGAAACCGGACGTGTTCTGGAAGCTCATCTGGGATATGGGAGGTGTGAAGGGCGACGCCGGCCCGGGGCCTCACGCGATCAATCTGGATCGCATCGCCGAGGCTCGCTTCTTTCCGGATGGCCATCTCAACTTCACTGAGAACTTGCTCGCCGGCGATGGCGACGCCACCGCGCTCGTCTTCTGGGGCGAGGACAAGGTCAAACGGCGCATGAGCTGGGCTGAGCTCCGGCAGCAGGTAGCGCAGCTCCAGGCGATGCTCAAGGAAGCTGGCGTCGTCGCCGGCGATCGTGTGGCCGCGATCATGCCCAACATGCCCGAGAGCATCGTGGGAGTTTTGGCGACGGCGTCGGTGGGAGCTGCATGGTCGTCCTGCTCGCCGGATTTCGGCGTGCAAGGTGTGCTCGATCGCTTTGGGCAGATCGAGCCCAAGGTTCTGATCGCCTGCGACGGCTATTGGTACAACGGCAAACCGATCGGCCTGGCCGACAAGCTCGCCGAGATCGTGCAGCGTCTGCCGTCCGTCGAGCGTGTGCTCGTCGTGCCCTATCTGGGCCAGCAGCGCGAGGTCGTCCAAGGACTCAATATGGCCTTGATTGCGCAGCGCCGCCGTGCGGAAACATGGGAGGATGCGGTCCTGGCGCGCTTGGCCGGGCAGCCGACGTTCGAGCGCTTTCCGTTCCGGCAGCCCCTCTACATCCTGTTTTCCTCGGGTACGACCGGGGTACCCAAGTGCATCGTGCATTCGGCGGGTGGAACATTGCTCAAGCATCTGTGCGAGCACCGCCTGCACACGGATGTCAAGCCCGGCGACCGGCTGTTCTACTTCACCACGTTGGGCTGGATGATGTGGAACTGGCTGGTATCGGGACTGGCGAGCGGAGCCACGCTGCTGCTTTATGATGGCGCGCCGTTTCATCCTTCGGGGCGCATTCTCTGGGACTATGCCGAGACCGAGAAGTGCACGCACTTCGGCACGTCCGCGAAATATCTGGACGCGCTGAAGAAGGCCGAGCTCGCGCCGGCCCGCACCCACGACCTCTCGTCGCTACGCGCCATCATGTCGACCGGCTCGCCGCTCGCGCAGGAGGGCTTCGACTGCGTCTACGAGGACATCAAGCGCGATGTGCATTTGGCTTCGATCTCGGGCGGCACCGACATCGTCGGCTGCTTCGTGCTGGGCGTTCCCACCAAGCCCGTGTGGCGCGGCGAGATCCAGGGACCGGGCCTGGGCGTGGCCGCCGACGTGTTCGACGAGAGCGGCAAGTCGCTGCCTCACGGCAAGGGCGAGCTCGTCTGCACGCGGCCGTTCCCGTCCATGCCTGTCGGCTTCTGGAACGATCCGGATGGCAAGCGGTATCGCGCCGCCTACTTCGACCGTTTTCCCAACGTCTGGCATCACGGCGACTTTGCCGAGTGGACCGAGCATGGCGGCATCATCATTCACGGACGCTCCGATGCGACGCTCAATCCAGGTGGCGTGCGCATAGGCACGGCCGAGATCTATCGACAGGTGGAGCAGCTCGAGGCCGTGCAGGAGTCCATTGTCATCGGCCAGGATTGGGACAATGACGTGCGTGTCGTCCTGTTCATCATCCTCAAGCAGGGACGTCAGCTCGATGACACGCTACGCGATGCGATCAAGAAGCAGATCCGGCAGGGCGCCTCGCCGCGTCACGTGCCCGCGCGCATCGTTGCGGTCGCTGACATTCCGCGCACCAAGTCGGGCAAGATCACCGAGCTCGCCGTGCGCGACGTCGTGCACGGCCGGGAGGTCAAGAACAAGGAAGCGCTGGCCAATCCGGAGGCGCTGGACTTGTTTCGCGATCTTCCCGATTTGAGAGCTTGAGAGGCAGCGCGGTAAAGCGCGGGCCGAACCGGAGAGAGAGTCGTGCGAGGGGTGTTTCAGATCGGTGGCGAAACGGTCGCGCCCGGCGCCCACAAGCTCGTCGATCTGCCGGTCTCTAAGCTTTCGAACCACACGCCCGTGACTCTGCCGGTGCATGTGCTGCACGGCCCGAGGCCGGGTCCAGCGATGTTCGTCTCCGCCGCCATCCACGGTGATGAGCTGAATGGCGTGGAGATCATCCGCCGCCTGCTCAGGACGCTTCGGCCCGGCAATCTGAGCGGCACCCTCCTCTGCGTACCGGTCGTCAACGCCTACGGCTTCATCGGCCGCTCGCGCTACCTGCCCGACCGGCGCGATCTCAATCGCTCCTTTCCAGGCTCGTCCACTGGATCGCTGGCGGCACGGCTCGCCTTTCTCTTTCTCAACGAGGTGGTGAAGCGCTGCCAGTTCGGCATCGATCTGCATACGGCCGCCGTGCACCGCGTGAACCTCCCTCAGATACGTGCTGATTTCGTCAAGCGCCCGCGTTGCCGCGAGCTGTCCGAGGCGTTTGGTGCACAGGTCGTGCTGGAAGCGCCCGAGCGCGCCGGCTCACTGCGCCGGGCTGCGCGCGATGCCGGCGTCGACGTGCTGGTCTATGAAGGCGGCGAGGGGTTGCGCTTCGACGAGTTCGCCATCAAGGCCGGCGTCGACGGCATTGCCAATGTCATGCTGAAGAGCGGCATGCTCGAGCTGCCCGACGGCGTCGAGCCTGCGCCGCCGGAGGAGCCCGGACGTGCGCCCGTCTTCGCCAACGCCTCCAAATGGGTGCGGGCGCCTGACGGCGGCATCTTCAGGACGTTGAAGAAAATCGGCCACGCCGTGAGCGAGGGCGAGACCGTCGGCTGGGTGGCCAATCCCTACGACGATACGCAGAGCGAGATCCGCGCGCCATGCCGGGGCATCATCGTCGGCTCGACCACGCTGCCGATCGTCAACATGGGCGATGCGCTGTTTCACATCGCCTGGTCGAAGGAGCATTCCGACTCGCGCCCAGCCCGCGAGGAGGTGCTGGAGCCTGGCGCCGATCCGCTCATGGATGAGGACGAGATCATCTAGATGTCGAGATCATCCAGATGTGAACGCATAAGCGCGTAGCGATCGGCCGGTCAAATCCTCAATCCGCATTTCGCTCGGGCTCGACCGATTGGCGTCTATCCCGCGTCGAGCAACGGCATGCGGTCGAGGATGACCAGACGGTTCAGAGGTCGGCGGCGGAGTAGTGAGATGATGCCGGCCATGCGGCCCATGTAGTAGTTGAAACGGACCGCTGCCGGCGCACGGCTTGTTTCGAGCGGTCGAAATCCCCAACGCGCAAAATATGCCGTGCGAACCTGCCCTGTAATGACAAGAACTCGGCCAGGCTCGCTCGCAAGCAGCGTCTCAATGAGGCGCGCAGCCACGCCCTGGCCGCGCGAGCGACGATCCACGACCAGCGAGCCGAGTTCGCGCGAGCCATCCTTATGCTTTCGGATTTGTGCTGCGCCTATTAGTTTGTTGCCATCGAGGGCGACAACAAAATGCGGCCAATCGATCCCTGTCGGATTGAGCCGTTCGCTATGCACGAGGGCGACGATTGCCCCTTGGTCATCGGCCGTTGCCGACCGGATTGCTACGGACATTCCTGGTCTCCTCATTGAGAGGAGTCGTCCTAGCAACCGACTTCGCGATGTCCTGTTACCTCGGGCACATCAGAGATCCCCATTCGGGAACATTCTTGTGCTGCTACGAAGTGTGAATTCGAATCTGCCGTTGCTTGAAGATGCGGCTGCTTGATCCAACTCTCCGTCGGTCAGCATGGGGGGCCAGGAGTGATAAAATGACTGCTGAGCCTCGCACGGTGCTGCGCAATGATTTCAACAAAGAGACGTTCATATTCACAAATGGCGACGATCCGAAGGTGGCTCGCTTCGATGTCATCCTTGGCAAGGGAGGCAGCGGCGGTGGCAATGCCCTCATGCATGTGCACCCGCTTGCCGAGGAACGATTTGTCGTCACCTCGGGCCGAATAAAACTTGTCGTCGATGGCAGAGAACAACTAGTAGGGCCAGGCGAGGACGCAATCGTGCCAAGGGGCAGGCCGCACTATTTTGTCAATGCATGGGATGGCAACACCGCCTTCACGGTCGAGTTTCGGCCGGCACAGCAGCATCTGACTTTCTTCGCCAACTTTGCCCGACTGACGATGGAGCATCCCGAATGGTTCTCAGCAAAGGGCGATCCTGACTTCCTCTTGATTGCGGCAAGTCTCAATACCTTCAAGGATCACATATACCTCGCCAAGCCACCCGTGTTCCTGCAAAAGCTGCTGTTTGCGCTCCTTGCACCGTTTGCGCGAATGGCCGGCTACAAGACAGAGGTCAAGCCGGTCCATACCCAGTCAATCACATGCCGTTGAGCTCACGCTCTAGCTGCGGACCGTCCAGCGGAGCTGCGGCGTGGACGCGAGCCGGCGCGCCCCGAGGCCACCGCGTTGTGCAGGAGCAGCACGGGAACCAAGCCGGCCGCGACGATCGCCAACGCGCCGACCGAGGAGGCCTCGAACTGCTCAAGCAGCGCCAGGCTGTAGACATAGGTTGCGAGCGTCTCGAAGTTGAAGGGCCGCAGCAGCACAGTCGCAGGCAGCTCCTTCATGGCATCGACGAACACGAGAAGCCCCGCCGTGCCGAGTGCGGGCAGCAGCAGGGGAACGTGCACGCGGCGGAGCGTGGAGAACGGCGACAGGCCCAACGTACGTGCGGCGGCGTCGAGGCTGGGGGATATGTGCTCCAGGCCGGCCTCGACGGCGCCGAGCGACACCGCCAGGAAGCGCACGCAGTAGGCGAGTACGAGAGCGAACAATGAGCCTGTGAGCAGCAGGCCGGTCGACACGCCGAACCTCGAGCGGAAGAAGGCGTCGATGCCGTTGTCCAAGCCCGCGAGCGGTATCAGCAGACCCAAGGCGAGAACTGTGCCGGGCAGGGCATAGCCTAATCCCGCCAGGCGCACGGCGGGGCGTGTGAAGCCGTTCGGTGCAACGCGGCGGGCATAGCTGAGAATGATGGCAAGAGCGACCGCGGCCACAGCCGCCATCGCCGCGAGCAGCACGCTGTTCGCCGCGGCTCGCCAGAGGGCACCGTCTGCGATGTCCGGCAGATGCCGAAGCGCCCCGAGCACCAGGATGATGAACGGCGCCAGAAATCCGCACGCGAACGGCAGAAAGCACGCCAGGCACGCCGCGGCTGCGCGCCAGCCTTGGAGGTCGGCGAAGGGGATCGAGCGATAGCGGCGGCTGGTGCCGTGAAATTGACTCTGCCCGCGCGCCAGCCGCTCGATAATAAAAAGAGCGACCATGAGCACGAGAAGCAGGCTCGCGATCTGCGCCGCGCCGCCGAGACTCGAACGCTGCAGCCACGTCGCATAGACGCTCGCCGATAGCGTGCGTACACCCAGATACTGCACGGCGCCCAGATCGTTCAGGCATTCCATCAGTGCGAGCGCCGTCCCGGCGGCCAGCGCCGGCCGCGCCATCGGCAGGGCGACGGAGGTGAAAGCGCCGAACGGCGTGCGCCCCAGGGTTCGCGCCACCTCGAGCGCGCACACCGATTGCTGCACGAAGCTCGCGCGGGCGGTGAGATACACATACGGATAGAGCACGCTGGAGATGACGAAAATCGCCCCGCCCATGCTGCGCACGTCCGGGAACCAGTAGTCGCGCACCGTGCGCCAGCCGAACAGCGAGCGCAGCCCGGTCTGGATCGGGCCGGTATAATCCAGCAGGTCCACATAGCAGTAGGCTACGATGTAGGTCGGCACCGCGAGGGGAATGACCAGCAGCCGGTCCAGCACATTGCGGCCTGGGAAGCGGTACATGGTGATCACCCAGGCCGTCATGGCTCCAGTGAAGAGTGTGAGCGCCCCCACGCCGGCCATGAGCACGGCCGTCTCCAGGAGCGAGCCCGGCAGCACGGTGCTGATGAGGTGCGGCCAGACATCGGCCTCCGCCGATAATGCGAGAACGAGCACCGCCGCGATCGGCAACAGCATGATCGCGAGGATCAGCGCAACGGCCAGGCTCCACGCCGGCGATGCGCGTCGCATCGCGCGCCAGCGCACCAGCCGTTCCACGGCGCTGTAGGTCGTCCACATGGAATGGCGCGGAGCGAGATCCGTCATGGATCCCGCTCACGCTTGCGGTGTGGGAGGCAGCGGCCCACAAGGCCGCCGCGCTGCGGTCTCACTTACGAGCTCGGACCGGCGTCGAAGTTCACTTTGTCGACAATCTCGGAAGCCGTCTTGCGGTGCTTGGAGATGTCGCCGAGCGGAAGCGAGTCGGGCTTCAATGCGCCCCAGCTCTTGACCGTCGCCGACGGCTCGACCTTCGGGTCGACCGGATACTCGTGATTGATGCTGGCGTACATGCCTTGCGCTTCGCTGCCGACCAGGAACTCGACGAGCTTCACTGCCTCGTCCTTGTTCGGGGCGTACTTCGTCAGCGCTGCACCCGAGACGTTGACATGCGTGCCGCGATCGCCGGCATTCGGGAACAGCACCTTCACGGCCTTTGCCCATTCCTTCTGCTCGGGGTTCTTATCGTTGGTCTGCATCAGGCCCATGTAGTACGTGTTGCCGAGCGCCAGGTCGCACTTGCCCGACTGCACGTCGCGAACCTGCTCGCGATCCCCGCCCGAAGGCTTGTGGGACAGGTTGGCTTTGACGCCCTTGAGCCAGGCCTCGGCGCCCTCTGCGCCCTTGTGTGCCACCATCGCCGCCACCAGCGCGGTATTGTAGGCATGCTGGCCGGAGCGGCTGCAGATCTTGCCCCGCCACTTCGGGTCGGCCAGCTCCTCGTAGGTGATTGCGTCCTGCTTGACGCGCTCCTTCGAGGCGTAGACGACGCGCGCGCGCATCGTAAGCGTCAGCCAGTTGCCCTCTGGGTCGCGCAAGTTCGCTGGCACGGCGCTCGCCACGACTGCCGAGGTCAGCGGCTGCGTCAGGCCCTGCTCTTTCGCCTCGGTCAGCCTGGCGATGTCGACCGTCAGCATCAGGTCGGCAGGGCTGTTGCGCCCCTCTGCCGCCAGCCGCTCGTTGAGGCCGTCGCGAATGAACACGACGTTGACTTTGATTCCTGTCTTGTCCGTGAACGCTTTGAGCATCGGCTCGATGAGCTGAGGCTCGCGCGACGAATAGACATTGACATCGGCGGTGGCCGGCGGCGCCGTACCGCAGACGGTCAGCAGCGCAGCGACAGCAACAGAGCGAACGCTGGCGCGCTCATGCAACGTCATGACCATTTTTTAGACTCCAATAGTCGAGGTTCAAGGCCCCGGCATCGGGGTGCCCGCGCATCATGCAGGCGTGCTCCGATGTTCACATGGAGCACGCGTCTAACAACAAGATGGTTGTAGGCGAGTCAACGAAGAAGCGCCAATTCCTGACGATAAAAATCACCTTAGAAAACGTCTAATTCTAAATCAGCTGTGAGGTTGCAGAGGCTCGAGCAAAGAGGCGCAATGCGAACGCCGCGCACCTACACCGGCACGATCCGATCCTTGGCAAACACCACGCGAACCAATGTGCCGCTCGGATTGCCGCTGTCGATCTCGAGGCGCGCACCATTGGCGCGCGCCAGTCTGCGCGACAGCGGCAATCCGAGACCGCTGCTTGCATGCGAACCGGCAGCCGCAGGGCGTGGCACGTGGTCCAGCGCGCTGGCGGCGATCTCGGCTGCGATGCCGGGGCCGTTGTCGGCAACCTCGATCCAGGCGTGGCCCGCCAACTCATACGCGGTCCGCACCGTCACGTTTGCACCGCGGCCGGCATACTTGACTGAGTTGGAAAGCAGGTTGAGCAGGATCTGTTTCACGCAGCGCGCATCGGCGACCACCCGCGGCAGGTTTTCGTCGAGGCTGGCGGAGAGTGTCATCTCTGCTTTGCCCGCCAGCGGCTGCATGGTGGCGACACAGGAGCGCACCATCTCGTTGAGATCGACCTCGGAGCAAATGAGCTCGATCTCGTCGTCCGCTGATCCGTCGCGTTGGAGCAGGCCGTCGACCAGCCCCAGCCCGTGCCGCGCGCTGTCGCGTATGTCGCGCAGGTAGCCGCGGTAGCGCTCGTTGGGGAGAGGTCCGAGATGCTCCTCGGTCATGATCTCCGCCAGTGCGATCACGGCGGCGAGCGGCGTTCTGAGCTCGTGCGCCAGATTGGCGAGTGCATCGCCCTCGCGATGAGGAACGGCAACGGCTGCGGGCCTGGCGGCGCCCGCAGAGTTGGCTTGTGTCAGCGATTTCTCGCGAATGCGGCGCGCGAGCACGCTGAGTGAATTCGCATCGGCGGGCGGGACGTTGAGACTAGGTCGAGGATTGTCCGATGGTAGCCTGGCGGCTGGTGCATCAGCCGCGTCCTCTGCCATCGCCTCGCCCCAGACAACGAGAAAGGCGGCAGTACCGAAACTTGGTGGCAGGTGCCGGGCGGAGCATGGCCTGCAAAGCAGGCCGCGCGGAGTCCAGAATGCCAACGGCTCTTGGCCCGCTTGCCCGTCCCGCTCGTCGCTCGCGCGCAGGCGCGCCAACGCCGGCATGGCGCGATCGGGCACGATCACGGGCAGACTTTCGGGATCTCCGCCCCACAGCTGGAGGCCGGCCGCGTTGGCGGCCATCAATATTCCCGCGTGCGCGTCCAGGATGATGGCCGGCGCCGCCAGCCCGGAGAGGGTCTCCTGCAGCGCCACGGCCGTGGGCATTTTGGGGACGAAATTCAATGGCGAACCAAGCCCCTTGATGATGACGAACCCTGTAGCCGGAAGCTCGGTCGGCGTCCACAAGCCGATCGGGTTGTCCAGAGACTTCGACGCAAAGGTACCTGGAAAGCAAGGCGCGTAATGCGCATGCGCGCCTCGAGTTCTATGCTACGATAATCGGGACTGGTGCTGGGAGGGCAAAGACATGGCGGATATGCCACAGTTCGAGATACCGGCGACGGTGCGGGAGTTGGCGGAGCGCAATGTCGAGCAGGCACGCTCGGCTTATAATCAATTCCTCGACATGGCCCGCCAGACCCAGGACCTGGTGGCCAAGTCGTCCGATGCCATGGCCCAGAGCGCACGCGAGCTGCAGGTCAAGGCGTTGCGCTACGCCGAGCAGAACATGGATGCCAACTTTGCGTTCGTCAGCGATCTGGCCCGGGCACGGGATCTCCAGGAATACGTCGAGATCCAGTCGCGCTATGCGCAACGCCAGATGCAGGCTTACTCCGAGCAGGCCCAGGAGTTGGGGCGCTTGATGGCCGATGCCGCCCAGCGGGCCCAGCCGCGCCGCTGAGGTGAGGGCCGGCGGGCCCCAGGCGTTCCGGTTCTGACAGGGCACATGTGCTGGCCAGAGTGGCCGGTTTTGTGCCGCCTGCTTCATGTCCCAGTCATCGTCTCCCCTGCAGGGCGTCGGGCGTCCCGGTAACCCCTTGACGGCAGGACATGGTTGCGGTTTGAAAGGGCGCATCTCATACCCCGTGCCGCCTTAGCTCAGATGGTTAGAGCGCTAGATTGTGGATCTAGAGGTCCCCCGTTCGATCCGGGGAGGCGGTACCAATAAAATCAAGCTAATTGCGCTTCCCGCGTTGTCGGCAATTTGTCGTTAGTGCCAATGTAGTGCCAATGCCACTGAGACTTTCCACTTTCCGGGGGACGGGGGACGCAGATTGAACCGCAAGCCAAACGGGGCCTAAGCGAACGCGACATCTGCTCCAAGTTCATCACGCCCGCCCTGCGTCAGGCCGGGTGGGATGAGATGCTGCAAATCCGCGAGGAGGTCGGCTTCGATCATCGTCCGGGAGGCATGATGGCAAATCTATGGGACGAGGCCGTCGTCAGACCTCTGGGCCGGCTTTCAGACGAGTGCGCAAGCGAACTTCCGAACGTGGTCCGCGCGGCCAACGTCATTCCAACCGTCCGTTCGGTGTCGGCATGAACATCGGCAGCTTCATATGGAACATCGCAGACGACGTGCTGCGCGGCGTCTACACGCGGGGTAAGTATCGCGACATCATCCTGCCGATGACGGTCATCCGCCGGCTCGACGCCGTACTGGAGCCGACCAAGGCAGCGGTGCTCGCCCGCAAGGCCGAACTGGACGCACTCGATCTGCCACCCGCCGCGCAGGAACCTGCGCTGAACAAGGCGGCGGCGCAGACGTTCCACAACGGATCGCCGTTCACGCTAAAGCAGCTGCTGTCGAGGCCGAACCCCGCGACGCAGCGGGCGGACTTCGAAAGCTATCTCGACGGCTTTTCGGCCAATGTCCGCGAGATCATCGAGCAGTTCGGCTTCCGCAAACAGCTCGATACGTTGGAGCGCGCGGGCATCCTGCACGCGCTGCTGGAGAAGTTCTGCGATGATCGCGTGAACCTGTCGCCGATGCCCGTCCGCGACGAGGACGGCCGTATCCGCCTGTCCGCGATGGACAATCACGCGATGGGCACGCTGTTCGAGGAGCTGCTGCGCAAGTTCAACGAAGAGAACAACGAGGAAGCGGGGGAGCACTTCACGCCCCGTGACATCATCGAGCTGATGGCCGAACTCGTTTTTCGGCCTGTGGCCGAAAGGATTGGCGACAGCACTTACCTGCTTTATGACGACGCCTGCGGCACCGGGGGATGTTGACCGTTGGCGAAGCCAAGCTGGCTCGCCTTGCTGCAAAGGCCGGCAAGGCGGCAGAGATCCATCTCTACGGCCAGGAGAGCAATCCTGAAACATACGCCATCTGCAAGGCCGACCTGCTGATCAAGGGCGAAGGCGCGGAGGCGCGTAACATCGCGCCCAACTCCAGTCTGTCCGCCGACGCGCATGGGCGGCAGGGGCTGCGCTTCGATTTCATGATGGCCAACCCGCCATTCGGAAAGACCTGGAAGGTCGATCTCGCCGCTATGGGCGGCAAGGCAGCGGCGGTCGACCCGCGCTTCATGGTCGAGCATCCCGGTCTGGACGGCGCGGACAAGCGACTGCGACTGTTCCCGCGCGTGTCGGACGGACAGTTGCTGTTCCTCGTCAACAAGCTCAGCAAGATGAAGGACACGCCGCTGGGCAGCCGCATCGCCGACGTCCACAACGGCTCCGCGCTTTTCACCGGCGAGGCTGGATCGGGCGAAAGCAATGTGCGCCGCTGGATCATGAATGATTGGCTGGAGGCGATCGTCGCCCTGCCGCTCAACATCTTCTACAACACCGGCATCGCGACCTATGTCTGGGTGCTGAGCAACCGCAAGGCGGAGCATCGCAAAGGCAAGGTTCAGCTGATCGACGCGACCAAGCTGTTCCGGCCGCTCCGCCGAAACCTGGGCAAGCGTAATTGCGAGATGACCGCCGAGCATATCCAGGCCGTGCTCGACGCCTATGAGGCTATAGAGCCGAGCGAAACGTCGATCGTGCTGCCCAATTCGTCGTTCGGCTATTGGAAGATCGTTGTTGAACGGCCGCTGCGGCTCCGCTCCCGCTTCACCCGCGAGGCCATCGAGGCGCTGCGCTTCCAGAGCGGCCACCGGGCCTTGCGCGAGGCGCTGCACGCCGAGTTCGGCGATGGCTTGTTCGACGATTTCGCCAGCGTTGCGGACCGGCTGAAGGCGTATCTCGACCCGCCCGAGCCTGAACTCGAAGAGGAGGATCGATCAGGATCGCGTCACCCGCTTCCTGTTCGAGGAGCTTCCCGAGAAGATCGGTGCGAACGGCCGGGTGCAGAATGCGTTGCGGAACAGCGACAGCCAGAACGCGCGGATCGAGCATGATCGCGCCGTCGACGACGAACTGCTCGGCAGCCTCGCCGATCACACCGATTTATATGCCCTCTATAACACTGACAAGGCATTCAAGGCCTGGCTGCAAGATCGTTTGTTCACGGCGGCGCGACAATCGCGCGGGACAACAGCCGGGCACTCGCCCGCACCCAAGTGAGGGATCGCCACATAATGCCTACTTAGTGGAGGGGATGGGAGGCGGGTCCGAAGGCATTGCATTGACGGCAAGATAAAACGAGGGTCCTCGCTGCCGGAGGTTGCTCCGGAATCATTGCCTTCCTGTGAAGATATGGAGCCGGGCCGGAAGTGCGCTCGCACCTGGTCGCGTCGCATAGCGGTGAACACCCGCGATGAAGCTCAACCCGCGGCGTGGCGGCTGGGCGTCAGCGCGAAGGCGGCGGATACGCACCTCGAAGACGGGTTTCCTCGATTGCGGCCGCGACGACCGTCATCAGTTCCGCTTCATCGTCTCCGCCGAGGAAGGCGTGGAACTGCCCGACCTTCGCGAGAATATTCGCGCCTGATGAAGGCGGAACTCGGCACCAAGCTCAACTCGATCGAGGTCGATCATCACAACACCTGCCATCCGAGTTACTGCTATCCTGGTGCGCTGTTGCCCCAATCAGCGTGCCCTCGCTGGTTTGGCGGACAGCCGCTGACCATAGGCGTTCGACACGAGCGCAATGGCATCAATAGCCAAGCAGTTTTCGGTGTTGAAGGTTCGCCCTGGCGCGAATTAATGTTGTCGCAACAGGGTACACCCTGACGCCATCCCACAACGTGCCTCGGGAGCGTTGCATCTAGGTCTGTCTGAGGCCGATGCAAGCTTGCATTGTTGAGGCCCACCCTGGTCAGATTGGGTGCATGACGCCCATGGCGATGAAGACGGCCTTCAAGACGGCGTAGGCAATCGCAATAGGGATGCCGAAGACCATCGTCATGATGATCCATTCATTGAGGCTCTGGTCCAGAAGGGCATTCCGCCAGATGGCCCAGCCGACTGCCAGGACGGTGACTATCAGCGCGTAGTCCACCTGTCCCATGCGGGTCCACGTGCGCTTGCGAGCGGCCTTCTTGGGCTTCTTGACGGGAGCCGTCGCCACTTGGCGTACGGCACGTCTAAAAGCGTCTGGGCTCTGGACTGTGGCTGCCTCTATGAACTCTATTAGGAGGATGCGGTAAGCGATACAGGCGATACTTTTTAGGGCTTACCGCGCCGCCGTCTGCGCCTCACTAGCTCATCGACATGTGAGCCTCTTGCCCCTGGCGCAATTGATGGCCTTGGTTGCGCGCTCCACATCTTCGACCAAGTGCAGGCCGATTGTTGCAGCGAAAATCGAACTCCGCCAGATTTCGGCGGCGAGTTCGTGGACCCGAATGACCTTGGGCACTGGTCGAGGTTAAATCGCCACCGCCCTGGCACGGTTGCTGCCAGACGGCAGCGCTCCTAAATCGAGAGCATGTGCGGTCGCATCACTCAGAAGTCGTCACCCGGCGAACTCCAACTCACCATCATCATGGGCACGCCGGACGATCCGCGCGTGGCGAAGGCCAAGAAGCAGCGTGAGGGAGAGACCGATTGGACGCCGAAGTACAACGGCGCACCGGGGCAGGAGCACTGGGTCATCCGCCAGAACCACAAGACCGGCGAGCGCTCACTGGATCGGCTGTGGTGGGGTCTTATTCCGTACTGGAGCAAGGAGCCGGGTCGCAAGCCGATCAATGCCAAGGCCGAGACGGTTGCCGCCCTGCCGATGTTCCGTGACGCCTACAAGTTGCGGCGCTGCATTGTACCCATCGACAACTTTTTCGAGTGGAAGGCCATCAAGGGGGGCCAAGGCCAAGCAGCCGTACGCCATCGCCATGCGGGACCGCCAGCCGTTCGGCGTCGCGGGCATTTGGGAGAACTGGAAGCGCCCTGGCACCGAGGACTGGGTGCGCACGTTCTGCATCATCACGTGTCCGGCCAATGCGCTGGTGGCGGAGATACACGACCGTATGCCGGTGATCTTGCCGCCAGATGTGCAGGACC
This sequence comes from uncultured Alphaproteobacteria bacterium, assembly GCA_963806735.1. Classification (GTDB taxonomy): domain Bacteria; phylum Pseudomonadota; class Alphaproteobacteria; order Rhizobiales; family Hyphomicrobiaceae; genus CADEFX01. Next base: position 375,167 of record CAWEBE010000062.1, read on the forward strand.
GATGGCTCGCTTGTATCGAACCTGACCCGCGCGATGTGCTGGTGCCGTATCCGCCAGAGCTGATGACGATGTGGCCGATCTCGACGCGCGTGAACAAGCCCGACAACGATGACGGATCGATCCTGAACCTGGATGAACAATAGCGAGGATCGCGGGTCTGGGAACTAGCCTTTTACCTTGCGCAACCAAGTCGCACGATTTGAGCCGCACAATGCGGTCCCGGCTCCAGCTTTGCCGCCGCCTTCGTCAAACATAAATTCCCGGTTGCCGAACGGCAGGGTCCATAAATCCTGAGCCGAAACGGTGCTTCGTCATCGTCCTCGGCAAATGCGATTTGCAATGTCAGGCCAGATACTGGGTCTTCAATGATCTGCTCGCGGATGACGCACACGCGCCCGTTCGGCTTGACCGCCATCTTCTCCGTTCCCCATCTTTGCCGGGCAACATAACGCGCAGTGCGCCGAAGTGTTCCCACCCCACCAAAGTCTAAATCACTCCAATTTGCCCGCTGGCCAACACTCCCTCGTTGCAGGAGGCGAGTTGATCGACAGGTGTGCCGAGGCGGACCAGCCCCGACCGCCGGGCTGGAGAAGAAGTCCAACGGTACCTACACGCCGTAGCGGTAGCGAACGGGGGAGGAAGTCCGCTTTCAAAGGTGGCCGGTAATGAGCAGCATGTACGTAGGGCTTGCGCTGGACCTCCTCACATCGATGCTGGCGCTGATGTGATGCAGTGGACGCACTCGGCAAGCCTCAAGCGTGCGCTCTCAGCAGCAGCTTGATCATCGCTATATCGGGCGGCAAGGGGACTCCAGAGCCTCTCGAAGCCTGATACATGGCCTTGGCCAGAACAGGCGCACGCGACGCACTCTTCAGCCGCAGGAAATCTGTCGCCCGCATGGACGGCAGCGGACACGTGATCGGCTCAAGGCTCGATCAGCTTATGGCGCACCGCATAGCGCACCAAAGCGGCCGCCGAGGTCAGCTCAAGCTTGCGCATGATCGCAGCGCGGTGCGTCTCGCGGCGTCTACAAATCATCTGCACGGAACTCACAACGACGAAGCACGTTTGAGGGCTAAACCGCAAAAAGCGGAGCGTGTCATGAGCGTGATGATCGTATTCACGTGCCCCACCAGCGGGCGCGACATTCCTGTTGGAGCCCTGCCAGAAGGCCAAGACCTCGCAACGCGGCGCGATGACGAGGTGAGCATCCTCTGTCAGGAGTGCGGGCATCAGCATACCTGGAAGTACCGAGACGGCCGCCTAGCGTTTGGCGATGGCACCCGTCCGGCATCGGGGGAACCGGCCGGAGGGCCGCCGCGCTCCTAAGCCTTCACTGCCTTCGGCTGCACGGTAAGGAACCGAACCGACCCCAAGGCGTTTCGCTGCCGGGGACAAGGGGGTGGATGGGGGCCGCAGACGGGCAATGGACCATCCCCTCGACAGGGACGAGCGCTATTGGCGCGATCGCGCGGAAGAAACGCGATTGCTGGCTTTGACCGTACGGTGGCCGCACGAGAAGTCGGTGTACCTGAGTATTGCCGCCTCATATCTGCGATTGGCGGAGCGAGCCAGGAGCCTTGCGGCGGAACTAGCGCGTGCCACAGAGACGGCCGATCCGGGCGCGACGACGCCATGAGACTAGAGGGCGTCCCTATCCTGGTGGTCGAGGACGATCCCTTCATCGCCATAGACATACGCCAGACCCTAGAGAGCGCTGGCGCGCTCGTTGTCGGCCCGGCATACAATTTGGCCGACGCGCTACGCTTGGCGGAGGTGGCAAATCTGCGCGCCGCCGTTCTCGATCTGCGCCTGGAACGGGGAGACACGCTGCCGGTTGCGGCACGGCTGTCCGAACGCGGCATCCCCTACGTGTTCCAGACCAGCGATCCCGCCACCGCGCGCCGCGCCCGGCCAGACGTGACGGTGCTCGCCAAGCCTGTGGCCGCTGATGCTCTGGTCCTGGCGCTTGCGTCGCTGCATAAGTGAGCAGGTAAGTCCCATATGGGAGTACCATGGCGTCGCCCGACGAGCCCGAGCCCGTGGTCGAACAGCCACCGCAAGCCGACGGCTTGCCGGAGCTGACCCAGCGTGCTCTCAACCTGCGCATCCGGCAGCAGGAGATACTGGCCAACCTCGGCGTGGCGGCGCTGAAGGGAACGCCGTTCTCGGATTTGTTGGAGACCACCGTGCGCAGGGTGGCGGACGGCTTGCAGGCCGAACTGTGCAAGGCTCTCGAATACATTCCCGCCGAGAACCGCTTGCTGATGCGCGCGGGCGTGGGGTGGGACCCTGGCCTTGTCGGCAGCGCCAGCGTCGGGGCCGATCTGGCGTCACCCTCGGGCTTCGCCTTGCGCACCGGCAAGCCCGTGATTTCCAACCACCTGGAGGCCGAAGAACGCTTTCGCACGCCCGAGCTGTTGGCCACACACGGCGTGCGCCGCGCCATGAACGTCATCCTGCAAGGCGACGGCGCGCCGTACGGCATCCTGGAAGTCGATAGCCGCTCTGAGGGTGAGTTCACCGAGCATGACATCGCCTTTCTGCAAGGTGCGGCCAACATTCTTGGCATGGCCATCGAACGGCAGCGGCAAGAGCGCGGGTTGAAGGCGGCGCTTGAGCATCAGCAGGTGCTCGTCAAGGAGATCAATCACAGGGTCAAGAACAGCCTACAGCTCGTCGCCAGCATGCTGGCGTTGCAGGCAAGCGGGGATGATGCGGCGCTCCAGCAGCGCTTGCAGGAGGCCTCAAGCCGGATCACCGCCATAGCGCGCGCGCATGACCGTCTCTATCGCAGCCCGCAAATCGAGAAGATCGAGCTCGGCGCGTATCTGACCGAAGTATGCGGCGACCTGACCGAGGCCACGCCGCATTGCGAAGTCTCGTGCGACGCACCCGACACGCTCTTCATGGGCACGGACCGGGCCATCCGGGTGGCGCTGCTCGTCACCGAATTGGTCACCAACGCCGCCAAGCACGCTTACCCCCAGGGCGAGCGCGGACGCATCTGGGTGCGCGTGACGCAGGCCAGCGCCGGGTTGGCGTCAGTTTCGGTTCGCGATGAGGGGCTCGGGTTGCCGCCATCCTTCGACATCGACAAGCGACGCGGCCTGGGCATGCGGCTGGCCAAGGCGCTGGCGCAGCAGACCGAGGCCCACATCCTCATCACGCGCCATGCTCCGGGCACCGAGTTCGTGATCGAGCTGCCTCTAGAGGCGACGTAGTCGGAGCCCTATCCTCAAGATTTCGTGCTGCCCGCAGCTGCGTGGGCGGTCGGATTGCTGAGCAAGACACCGCAGTTTCTGCCCGTCGCGGCGATGGAGGTGAGGCCGAGCGTGCGTCTCACGGCTCGATCATGTGGTTGCGGATGGCATAACGCACCAAGCCTGCCGTTGAGTGCTCGCCAAGCTTGCGGTTAGCAGAGGCTCGGTGTGCCTCCACAGTCTTGACGCCGACGTGCAGCATTTCCGCCATCTGCTTGTTGGTGCGGCCCTCGGCGACCATTTGAACGATCGTTCGCTCCCGGTTCGATAGCCGCTCGCCGTTCTGGCGTCCGTTGGCCAGCAAGGATGCGAGTAAAACTCTTGCTGCCTTTCCCGCGAAAAAGGGTTCGTGGTTCGACAGACACCCGATGGCTGAAATCAGGTGCTGCCTGCCGTCCGACTTCAACAGATAACCAAGTGCTCCAGCCTGCAACACGTCACGCAGCACCATGTCGTCGTCGTGCTTGGTGAAGATAAGAACTTCCGCGCTCGGTACCCGTTGGCGGATTTGCCGCGTGGCTTCATAGCCGTTCAGCACTGGCAGGTCGTAAGCGAGGATGGCCACGTCAGGCTTGGTGGCAACGGCCTTGTTGATGGTGTCCCGGCCATCAGATGCCTCGGCCACGACGGTCCAACCAATGCGATCCTCAATGATGCTACGGATAGCCGAGCGCACCACCTCTTGCTCGTCGGCAATCAGGATGCGGGTCATCGAGATCACGCAATGTGAGGGCCAAAAATGAAATGAAAGCGCTGTTTGTGACCCGCGCCTATCGGTACTAACCCTACTTCGGTCAACCTCACTCTTGAGGCGCAGACGAGAGAACGCGCATCGCGTTCGGTCAGTATCCACTTTGGCTCGGGGTTGCCACCGAACCTCTTACGCTTCGATGAGCTTGTTGCGCGCTCGGCTTGCGTGAACCCGGGATGTCATGCACGCGGCGGCCATGCTGCCTCAGGATGTGCAAGCCTGCTGTGGCCAAAACGGTGAATCGAGATAGCCCAAAATCCAGGCTGCCGCCAGGGCGGCAAGCCAGAGGGCATTGTGGGTCGTCTGCATAGGATTACTTTGATTTGAAGCCCCGGTAGAGCCCCCACCGGGTGCGGGTCCGTGGGACGCTCTACCGGAAGCGCGGGCCGGACCTCACAACAGGCAAGACTTCCCCCGCTGTCATGCGATCCGGCCCCGACAACATCTGTCCACGGGCGTCTGGGGGGCAGCTGCCTATGCCAGAGGTTGCCGACGACCCGGCCCAAGCTACGTCAGGACGAGCCGACAAAGCGCGGGACCTAATCGCAACCGCGACAGACCATTATGCAAGCATGAAAGCATCCCCATTCCGGGGGACAACGCCAGGGCATGACTGGTCGGGCGGTGCGAAATGCGTAGACAAGCAACTGGTCGAGGCTTGAAGCTTCGGTTGCGGGGAGGAAAGCACAATGCGTCAGCAGTCACCGCTTGCGGGTCTCAACCCCAAGGACTGGGGTCTGGCCGAGTTGATCGTCGGATTTGCCATCATCGCCATCATCGCCGTCTTCGTCGCGGTGCTCGCCTGATTGTCCTTTGCTGGATCGTCCATGGTCCGCACTACTGCGGCACACTTCCGGCTCTCGGGCGGCTAATAGAGTAGTGCCAGCGATGGCGATGACCGGACTGGCAACGATACGCAACTCTCGGATTTGACGACCGTTTGATTGACGCTATTGGCCCGGCGACATGCGCCGGGCCCCACAAAGGGTGTGAGCGTGGTGATATGGAGGTAACGGCGGTTCGCGTGATCGCGATATGGGGCTTTATCGCTCTGGCTTCTGCGGTGATTGCCGCCCTCTTGGCGACCTACAAGGAGCGAAACTATTCGGCGTGGGCGTTCTGGTCGCTGCTGTTTCCCCCGGCCCTATGGCTGCTGCTGTTCTTGCCAACGCTGCCTGTCGGTGCGCAAAGGCCTAGTGCGCGCGATGACCATGATGAGGATTGAGGGGCTACCGGGGTCGAGCCGTTTTGCGCGCCGGCAACTTTCTTGCGATCCGTTCTGAGCGGGGTTACACACTTCGTGCATGTGTGCCCGAAGCGTGTTGTTTCTAGCCGCAGTGATGCTGGCCGTGAGCGCAGCCCATGCGCAGATAACGGCAGATGAGCTTGGGAAGGTCCACGCTCGTGAGTACCTTCGCCTCTGCTCCCTGCGTGAGAACACGCATCGTTGCCTCGGCGCGGTGTATGCGAGTGCGGCAGTCAACCGCCTCCTGGATGTCATCGGCGATCGACGGACGTTCTGCCCTCCGTCTGGCCAAAGCTTCCCGCCATCTGATATCGTTGCGCGTCTGACGGCGTGGTTAAGTGCCCATCCAGCGTTCCTTGACGAACCTGCACGTGACGGCTTGGGCGAAGCGCTGAAGGACATTTATCCGTGCCGCTGACCTATTCCTTCGCCGTCCTGGGCACCACCGTTTCTTCTGTTCTCTCTAGCGACGGCACAAAGACGACGAAATAGGCCGCCGCCGCGATCAAAAGCGCTGCCAATATTATCCTCAAGTGCATCGGCTTTACTCCTACGTTCCTAGCTGCCGTCGCGTCACCGGAACCCGGCTCGCGAGCACTTTGTCGATGCGGCGGCCGTCAAGATCGACGACTTCAAAGCGCCAACCCGAGACTTCCACCCACTCGCCAGATATAGGCAATCGTCGCAGATGTGCCAGCATCAGCCCGGCGACGGTCTGATAGTCGCGTCGCGGAGGCAGCGTGATGCCGAACTGGTCGGCCATCTCGTCGGCGGGCATCCAACCAGCCAGCAGCCATGATCCGTCGTCGCGCGGTATGGCGCGTGGTGCGTCTGTGTCAGCGTCCGATCGGAACGCACCTGCAATCGCTTCCAGGATGTCGGCTGGCGTTACCACACCTTCGAAGTGGCCATATTCGTCATGGATCAGGACCATCGGCACTTCAGCGTCACGCAGCAACTCAAGCGCGTCAAGCGCATCGGTTCTGTCGGGGATGACTGAAGTTTTGCGGATATGCGCCCTGACATCGAGCGGCTGACCCGACAACAGCGCTGCCAGCAGTTCCTGCGTCTTCACCACGCCGATGATCTTGTCGGCATCGCCTTCGCCAACGGGCAAGCGTGAGTGCACTGTGCTCAGCACCCGCGTGCGAATGGTGTCAGCGTCAGCCGCCAGGTCGATCCAGTCCACATCGGTGCGTGGCGTCATGAGGCCGCGCACGGGACGATCACCGAGGCGCAGCACGCCCGAGATCATGCGGTGCTCGCCGGTTTCCAGAACGCCCGCGCGTTCGGCTTCGGCGATTAGCATCTTGATCTCTTCTTCCGTCACGGTGCTCTGGCGTTGCGGCGTCTGCCGAAGCAGCCAGAACACCGCTTTGGTCGAGATGTCGAGCAACCAGATCGCCGGAGCCGCGACACGCGCCAGCGTCGTCATCAAAGGCGCGACGGCGCAGGCGATGCTCTCGGCATGGCGCAGGGCCAAGTTCTTGGGCACCAGCTCGCCAATGATCAGCGACAAGTAGGTGATTGTCGCAAAGACGACGACGTAGGCCAGCCAGTCGGCGACACCATCTCGCACGCCACGGTCAATGAGAACCTGGGTGAGATCGGCACTCAGCGTCGCGCCTGAGTACGCGCCTGCCGCGAGCCCGACCGCTGTGATGCCGATCTGCGCGGTGGACAGAAATCGGCTCGGATCGGATGCCAGCGCCAGCGCCCGGTTGGCACCCTTGCGGCCTTCTTGGGCGAGCGTCCTGAGGCGTGAGCGTCGGGCGGAGACGACGGCAAGCTCGGAAAGCGCGAATAGCCCGTTGAGGGCTATCAGAACCAGCACAACGGCGATTTCAAACACGGCCACGAGGCCGGTTCAGTGGTTTGCCGGACCTCCTCCCTTTCAGAAATTTGGTACCGAACGCCTCGAAGCTGGAAGAATAGGGGCTGACCTGCCCTCCCTTGACTTGGGCAGCGCGACTCTTCCATGTGCGCTATCACGCTGCAAGGGGGGACGACCTCAGCCTGCCGGTATCGCCCGCAACTGCTGGCGCAGCGCGGCAATAGCCCCGACGCTGGCACCGCTGAGTTCTGCGGCTTGGCGGATGCTGGAGCCCTGTTGCAGAGCCTGAATGGCGGCATCCCTCACCTTGACTGCGAGCTTCGGGCGTCCAAGGCGCTTGCCTTGGTGGCGGGCGCGCGCAATACCGGCATTCACGCGCGCAACGATCATCTCGCGCTCGAACTCACCGAACACCGCCAACATGCCAAACATGGCGCGTCCGGCAGGCGTCGTAGTGTCCAAAGCCTGGGTGTGGATGTACAGACCGGCGCGGGTGTCGCGGATCGTCTGCAACACCTCGATCAGATGCGGAAGCGAACGGCCCAGGCGATCCGAGGACCACACAGCGATGATGTCGAACTCGCGGCGCACGGCACCCTTGAGCATGCGGTCGAAGGCAGGTCTCTGGTCGCGGCCTTTGGCTCCGCTGATCGCGTGATCCTCGTATTCGGCAACCACCGTGTGTCCACAGCGCTCCGCCCAGGCCCGCAGCTCACACACCTGATTGGCGACAGTCTGCCGCTCGGTGCTGACACGGCTGTAGATCGCCACTCGTTTCGGCATGAATCTCCCCCGATGCTGGACGGCAGAAATGGGGGCACCTCGATCAAAATACAACTGTTTCTTGAACGGCTCCGCCCGTCACTCCAGGTGCCGGAAATACGGGCTCTGTCGCCCTGCGTTCCCATGGGGTTTTTTGAACACCGGCAGCAGGCACGCGCATGGCCGTCACGTAGGTCGCTCAATCGGCTACGATGCAAGCGCCGTTGCACCTCGATCTGAGGGTGCATTCGGCGGCACCAAGTCCATCATCACTGACCAAAAGGGTCGGGCCAGTGAGCGACGCACTTCCATAACGACCCCCTCAGGGAGGCTCTGATGTCGAAGCGCGTTGCCGTGATCACGGGTGGCATGGGCGGTCTGGGCGAGACCATCAGCACCAAAATGGCGGATGCGGGGTATCGCGTCGCCGTGACCTACTCGCCAGCCAACAAGACATCAGCCAAGTGGCTCGCTGCACAGAAGGAGAAGGGTTACGACTTCCAAGCCTTCGCTTGCGATGTCACCGATTACGAGTCGAGCAAGGCCTGCGTTGCCCAGGTCGCAGCCGAGATCGGCCCCGTGGACATCCTGGTCAACAACGCGGGCATCACCAAGGACATGACCTTCCGCAAGATGGGCAAGGCGGACTGGGACGCCGTTCTCAAGACCAATCTCGACTCCGTCTTCAACATGACCAAGCAGGTCTATGACGGCATGATGGATCGTGGCTGGGGACGGATCATCAATGTGTCCTCGGTCAACGGCTCCAAGGGTGCCTTTGGCCAGACGAACTATGCTGCCGCCAAGGCCGGGATGCACGGCTTCACCAAGTCTCTGGCGCTGGAGTCGGCCCGCAAAGGCGTGACGGTCAACACCATCTCACCGGGATACATCGGCACCAAGATGGTCACCGCCATTCCAAAAGAGGTCCTGGACAGCAAGATTCTGCCGCAGATTCCAATCTCCAGGCTGGGTAAGCCCGAAGAGGTGGCGGGACTGATCATCTATCTGTGCTCGGAAGAGGCAGCCTTCGTCACGGGTGCCAACATCGCCATCAACGGGGGCCAGCACATGCAGTGACCATGCTGCTGCTGGCCCTCGCCACCTACATCCACTAGCTCCTCATCCCCAACAGCAATCCTACAGTCGGGGTGATCGAACCGCATGGCACGAAAAACCCAGCGGAGCCGGTGCCGACTCCGGTTTGTAGGAGCACATAAGCGCGTCGGGTGCATGATCCGCGCCCGGGCCCTCTGTTGGCGACACGGCGGGGCGATTGCTGATCGCCGCGAGCCTCCAGCTCGTCCTGGGGCGAGTTGATTGTCAAACGCGCAGCGCCGTTGACGGACAGGTGCGGGTGAGCGCCTGGCACGGCCACCGTCAGGCACCTACGGTGTCGAGTGGCCCGAGGCGCTGCATTTCGCGCAGAAGCTGATCCTCAGTCATCGAAACCGGATCGACCAAGGTGTCCATGGCTGGATGATCGTGGCCCAGCGAGGTGACCTTCGGAGCAGAGAAAAGGGGCGTTGCGCGATCCTCCAGCTCATCGGGCTCCACCACGTTCTTTTGGATCGAAGTTATGAGGGATTCACGCACATCATTAAGTGCGATACTCGTCTCGGCCACCTCGCGCAGCGCAACGACAGAGTTCTTGTCGTTCTCGCGTTCGACGGCGATGGGCGAACCCACTGCGATGGCCCTGGCACGGTGCGCAGCCAGCAGAACCAGCTCAAAGCGATTGGGCACCTTGTCAATGCAGTCTTCGACCGTCACGCGCGCCATGGGTAACCTCCATTCGAGGTGCCTAACAACAGCATCACGGCTGTCTGCTTCATACAGTCACAAAAGACAAAGGACGGCGCGCGATTGCCATGCCGCCGTCCTTCGTGACGTTCCGAGGTTACGCAACACGCTAGCGACATATACGCCCGCTCACGTAAAGGCTTCTCTAACGACGCTGGCTCTCACCACGTCCGGCGCGGGCCGACATCAATATGAAACAAGCCACCACCGTAGTGCTTCAACCCACCGACCGAGCGATTGGAGCTGAGATAGGCATGCACCGCCTGCGCATTGCCGTGGATGCGGAAATCAGTGGCGCTACCGCTCAGGTGATAAGAGTGTCGCGCGCCGCCCACCGCGGCGTTGCGCGACGGCTGCGGCAGGTTGAGTTGACCGTGACTGGCCCGTACGCAGCCGCCACCTCACCAACTATGCGGCGCAGCGTTGCATTGCGACAGTTTGGCGAGGCGACCCACCGCACAGCTCGCGCTGCCACGGATGGAGCATCATTGAGCGACGGCTGTTTGTCGGGTCCGAGGCTCGCCACCTGAATGCCAGCCGACCTGCGGCGCGGCTTTACGGTGGTGTCCCCTGGCTCCTGCGTACTGCGAGCGGCGATCCGC
>CAWEBE010000063.1:0-10024 GCA_963806735.1 uncultured Alphaproteobacteria bacterium
GCAAGAAGTAGTTTTTGGCTCCTCTAGGTATCGCTATCCTCGGCTTCGGCCGCCAGCCGTTCGGCCAGTTCGCGTAACTCTTCCACAATTCTTGCCTCGCCTTCAGCAACCGATGCTACCGGGAACTCGCCAATGACCGATCCGTCGTAGGTGAACACCGCCTTGAACATGCCATCAGGGCCAGTGACAACTTCGGCCAAGATCTTCGCCATACCAAGGTCCCTATTGCGTTGCGCAGGACGGAGTGGCGGGCGGCGACGACAGATCAACGTTTAGAAGCCGCAATGCGCTCACGCTCGCACGTCCATTGAGGATGCAATAGGTTAACTCTGCGGCTTAACCTGGGTCGATTACCGCGCCAAGGCCGCAGACCTGGCGCAGTCTTTGCCGTCACAGCAGATCCACAACCAGCTGTGTCCCTGCCGGGGCTTGCCGAGCGTGGGGACGATTGGATCGCCAATACAATCCTCACCTCCGTTGGCCGCTCCGGCTGATCAGGTCCAGAATTGCTGTATGCCGGCGATGGGATAGGCAGACCTGTAGGCGTGCGCCTTGAATGTTGCCAAAAAGAACTTAGAACGCAATCAAGATCTCAACTGGCAGACGAGGGTGAGATGAGTGCGGTGGACAAGCAGCGGATCGCGGCGGTGCAGGCCCTGGAAGCGATGGGGTTCAGGTTCGACGGCACGCAGTGGCTGGGTCCAGGTTACGCGTTCTGCACCGAGGCGGATCTGATGCACGGCCTGCTCATGGACAGAGCCGAGGCCCTGGCCGGCGGCACGGATGGCTCGCCCGAGGCCGATGAGCTCGCGACCCTCGCCGATGTGCTGGAGGCCTACGAGGCCAAGCGCTGGCCCGGCGGCCGCATCCACGGCGGCAAGGGTTGAAGGCCGTGTGCAATCTCTACAGCCTCAACAAGAACAAGAACACGATCGCGACCATGTTTCGCGTGGCGCACAACCGCACCGTCCACATCGATCCGCTGCCGGGCATCTTTCCCAACTACACGGCACCCGTCGTGCGCCATGCCGCCGAAGGCGAGCGCGAGATGGCGCTCATGAGTTGGGGCTTCCCACTGCTGCAGGCCGGTAAGGCGCCGCGGCGGGTCACCAATGTGCGCGACGACAAGATCCTGACCAGCTCATTCTGGCGACCCTCATTCGAGCAACGCCGTTGCCTGGTGCCGGCCACCTCATTCTGCGAGCCCAACGGTGACGTCAAGCCGGCGACGTGGCATTGGTTCGCGATCACAGGAGACGACCCGCGGCCGCTGTTTGCCTTCGCCGGCGTGTGGCGACGGTACAAGGGACCGATCAAGAAGGATGGGCCGAGCGTCGAGTTGGAGGTCTACAGCTTTTTGACGACCACACCCAATCCGCTGGTCGAGACTATCAACCACGAGCGCATGCCGGTGCTGCTAACGCCGAAGAGGAGTTTGCCACCTGGCTGAACGGCACGCCGACTGAGGCTATGTCGCTGGCACGGCAATACCCATCCGAGTGCATGCGCATCGTGCAGGAAGGCTTCACGAAGCAAGACATGCTTGAGGCGGCCTGAGCTCAGCCCAATTTGCCACGTTCCCGGCGTGGGTTATCCACAACCGACTCGTTGAAAACCACGCGACAAAGTCGCGTCCCTTCACTTGCGGTCTTCATCGCAAGAGCGAAGCACCGCATTGTTGGCTCGATCGTCGCTTGGGTATTTCCCTAAGGGCATATGCTGATGGGACGGTTTGGCGCGCCGACAAATCGAAACCCTGCCCTCTGACGGCCATTCTTATCGGGAGATTGGCAGCCTGATCTGTTGCGTTGAGGGGGGCCTATGCCGAAATACTATTTCAATCTCAAAGGTAATGGCGATCTCATAGAGAGCGACCGACCCATACAGTTCCCGTGTCTCGACACCGCCAAAGCCGATGCCTTGGCGATTATCCGCGGCATGCTGGCCGACCTGCCGGGTGACTGGCAGTGCGGCACTATTGGCTTCGCTTTTGAGATTTGCGACGAGGCCGGCGAGTTACTCGATATTGTCAAGTTTGAAGACGCCGTGCTTCTGCATTAAGTGCCGCTCTCGCTCATCCAGTAGGCGAACCGCCGGTAGGCAGAATTAACCGCACGCCACGGTAGTTCCTCGCTCTGTGCCCGCATGCTCTAGCCTGACAGCGACACGTGGCTTTGCTCGCCACTGGCCTAAGCAGCGTGTTGCCATGACCCGCATCCTGATCGCCGATGATCATGCCGTGGTGCGCTCGGGTGTTCGACGCATCATCGAAAGTCACGCGGGCTGGACTGTCGTCGCCGAGGCCGCTGACGGCAAAGACGCCATCGACAAAGCCATTGCCACCCAGCCTGACGTGGCCATTCTCGACGACACGTTGCCCCGGATCAACGGCATTGAAGCCACGCGCCAGATCCGCCTGCGTGCACCGAACGTCGAGGTGCTGATCCTTACGGAGCACGACAACGAGATCATCATGCGCGACGCATTCAGCGCGGGAGCACGCGGCTATCTTCTAAAGACAGAAGCCGAACAAGAGCTGGTGGCTGCCATCGAAACCCTTGCGGCGCATCGGCCGCATTTGACCAGCAGGGCTATGGAGGCGCTCCTCGCGGTCTTTCTGACCGGTGCGCAGCCCGCCAAGCAGCTGCTGACGCCCCGCGAGCGCATAGTCTTGCAATTGGTCGCCGAGGGGCACAGCAACAAGCAGATTGCCAAGGTCCTCAGCGTCAGCATCAAAACGGTGGAGACGCACCGCGCTGCCATCATGCGCAAGCTTGAGCTGACTTCGACGGCGGCTTTGGTGCGCTAGCCGTGCGCAACAAACTGATCGAGCCTTGAGCCGATCACGGCGCCCGCACGCGCAGGCAAGTAGGGCGGCATGTCAGTCGAAGGTGTCAGCGCACAACATAGTGTTACCGCACCAACGGCCCAGTGAGCTCGCGATGCGGAACGCAATCGAAGCGCATGCCGCCACCGAACAGCAATGCTGTTTCGGTGATGACAGGATATTTTCGCGCGCGTTTGTTCGGATCCCGCGGATCGGCCGGCCATTGCTTGCAGTAGTCGCCGGCCATCGTGAGCGCTTCATACGCGCCTGACGGACCCGTGGAAATGAAGCCTCCACGATCGCCCTCCGGGCTCAGCACCGGCCGTTGTCAATTTGGACGGCCGTAGAAGTAGCCGGCTGCAAAACCCGCGCAGAGAGCCAAGAGCAGAACTGCATGCTGCGTATGCCGCGCGCTCACGCTGCGCCTGACCTTTTCCCGGAGTGGATGGCATCACGAGCTCTGTACTCGACGATGTCGGCGGCGGTCCCCTCAAGAACGACACGTCGCGCGTGCGCGATCAAATCCTCGGCGGATCGATTGCTCCTGTACCGTGCCATTGCTGCCAGTGTGGCGCTTACAATCACACGTCCCCTCCCCGCGTCGTTCCTACGCCAGATGATAGGTGGAGGCTTGCAGCCTACGCCAGGTAAGCAAAACCGTCTCACGTCCTTTTTGCGTATGCACCACCGTCATGTCATCTGCAGCAGCCGCCAAGGCTTCAAGGCGCCGATAGGTCGATTGGTGCATGCCGCGTGGCCGGGGCGGGAATTCCTGCAGTCATGGCACTGCAAGCATCGTATGAAAGCAGCGCCACTGTTTGGCGACAGTCATCCTTGCGCGGCAAAAAAAGAAGGCGCCCGGAGCGAAGGGGCGCCTTGAGTGGGAGGAAACCGCCGTCCGAGGGGATCGGCGACGGTAACCTATGTGTACCAAAGAGAAGCGATGATTCTGTTGCAACCTGCATCGAATTTCCGGGGTCCTCTTTAACGAACCAAGCACCATAGAAGCGGCACATATCCCGGTCTCCGCTGAGGAGGCGTCTGCTGCGGGTTCTTTTCACACAAGACCTGGAGCAAATTGTTACGGATGGCGTAGCGGACCATTTCCGCCGCGGAGCCCAGCCCAAGAAGGGGAGCGTTCGACAACGCCGTGTCCCGCTCCCTTTTCTATGTAGCTGCGACAGCCGCCCCGGCGGCAGCTGCTCTCAGGACTTTCGCGATTTTACGAAGTCGGCGCGGATTTTGCTTGGTGATGTTGCCGGTGAACTTGATTGTCAGTTTGTTGGCATCAATGGCCATTAGCGTGCCGTCGCCAAACATGGGATGGAAGATCTGATCGCCCACCGTGTACTCGCTCACGCTCAGAGCGGGCGATGCAGGCGCAGCTACGGAGGGCACCGATATCGCCTCTGTGGCGGGGACAACGGCCTTCAGAGCCGAAGCGCGCTTGGCGCGCGCCTTGGCTGGTTTCTTTGCTTTTGCCATCTGCAACCTCGGCCCGCTAAGCGGCCACTACGAACAATAGCAACGTTTCAAGGAGGTTTCGGGCGGAAAACTTGGAATCGTTACTGTTGCTGCAGCAGTCCACACAGGCAGTGGCTGAAGATCAAGTCGTCGGGCTGGACGGCGCAGAACCGGTATCGGTGGGAGAAGCTTCAGAGATGAGCTTGGGCCACGAGCTCATCCTGTCGACCGGAAATGGCGCCTCGGTGTTGTTGGCGCCGAACCAGCCCGGCAGCTGGATGGTAGCGCCCTTGGTGCCGCACCTTTGACAACGAGCGTTGCGCCGCAGGAAAGCAGCCTCAAGGGTTGAGCACATCAACGTCGTCGACAAAGAATGCGAGCGGCCAGTTTTGTTTGTCAGTCGCCACCCTCGTACTTGAAGGAGACTTTGACCTTGGCGCGATACGCCTCGACCTTTCCATCCTTGAGGTGCATGTCGAGCGCGGAGACTTCGGCAATGCGCAGGTCACGCAGGGATTTCGAAGCCCGCTCGACTGCAGCTTTTGCGGCCTTCTACCAGGATTCTGTGCTGGTTCCTACAAGTTCGATGACTTTATAAACGCTGTCAGGCATTGGGGGAGGTCCTCTTAACTCAGGGCTCACAGTGGCGGCGAACTGTAGCTCGCGCTGGGCGCTCAAGCCTGTGACGTAGCGCGGCGTGACGGCTGCGTCATCAATAATAACTCCGGCGGCTTTCGCACTGGCACGGGCAGCTCCTACGACGTGGCACCGATAAACCGGCAGGCCGCGCTCGACTTAATTCGGCGAGAGGCGGAGGCTGCCCGCAAGAGCGGGCTCAGTGCCCGCATTCTCGTCCCATTGACCCGGGCCCATGGCGCCGCCGCCCTGCAGTTTGAAATCGAGCTGACCAAACTCGATCAACTTGAGGACTTTCGTCAGGAGGGCGTGGGCTCGAAGAAAAAGACGGGTGATTGGATGCACAAGTTTAGCGAAATTCTCCTGTCACCGCCGGTGGTCGAGATCTTGCGGGTGGATGCTGAGTAGGCCTGTGTGCCGCCGCCGGCAACTCCCTCTTAGCGGACACGACTGCTGCTGTCCGCATGCTGCTTCGGACGCATACGCCCATGACGTCCCGTCCGTGTGTGTAGTGCGCTGGAAACGTGGAGAGGTGTGCATGCGCGCAGGCCTTCCTGCGCGAGCGGGCGAAGATGGTCACCCCCAACTCGTGGGCGACCAGCCGCTGATCACGCGTGTTTGACTTGGCCCGGCTGCAAATCTTCTGCGGTTAGCTCAAGCTCCGCGAGCGTCGCCACCCCTTCAATCGTTTGATCCGCAAGGGCTCCGATGCGTGCTCTTACCGCCTCGACGGCTGCCGCCTCGTCGGGGATGGCGGCAAGATAGAACTCCTGCATGGATGGAGGGCTCGTGACGCGCACCATCCAGCCTACCGTGTCAACCGGTACGTGTGCATCGTCGATCATCTGTCGAACGCGCGCACAGGCGTTAAAGCTCGTCCGTTTCGCGGTCCGGTCAACGCATCCAGGGCTGCACTGTCGTCCAGCGCCTGTGCCGCCTCCTGCGGCACGACCGTCCAGCCAGCCATCTCGATTGCCTCAAGGATCGCTTCGGCATCGCGGATATATGCGCGGCAGCTCGACTCCCAATCACCGGTCGCGTCGCGTTTATACGCGGCCTCGGCTATGGCTTTCACAAGTCCGTCCCTGCTCATGGCTCATGCTCCGATTTGCGGGAGGCGACCTCGTCGTCATAATGATCCGGTGTCCTGTCGGCGGCATTGCTGCGCATTGTCTCTTCCCTCTCGTCTAGTTGGCACAGCAGATCGATGAAGCGCCATGGCAACGGCTGCCGTACCGTCGCTTCGCCGACTTTTTGCAGCTTCTCACCGATATGGCGCAGCGTTGTCTCAGGCCCGATGCGCATAACGCGCCTTTCTTGGTGCCAACCGTACGGGCACCGATTGCAAGGCTCAGTTAGGCTGGACGTGCGTGTCGCCGCGAGCATCCCGCTCGACTGGGGCGACGTGTTTGCCGAACGCGCCTTGGCAGACACCCGTTCCCATAAAAGTACGAAAATCGCACAAATGCCGGTAAATTAGGGGTTTACGCGCAACGGGGTGTAAGTTCCTCCCATCGTCCGGGCCAACCTCCGGGACACGGACGGCAGAGAGACGGCTGGTGCTCTCCCTGAACCAGGGATCGAGCCATGCCAGAGCCCGTCGCACGCGGCGATATCTCCAATTTCATCCTCAAGCGCTTGTCAGATGACGACTTCGGCTTGCTGCAACCGCACCTTGAGACGATCCGCCTGCCCGTGCGCAAGATGCTGGAGACCCGCAACCGCAAGATCAGGACCATCTACTTCATGGAGAGCGGCTTTGCTTCGGTGGTGGCCAATGGCGCTACGCAACCGAGCATCGAGGTCGGCCTCATCGGTCGCGAAGGCATGAGCGGTTTGGCCGTGGTCCTGGGCGCCGACCGGCCGATGCATGAGACCTACATACAGGCCGCTGGCAGCGGTTTGTGCCTTGCCGCCGACAGCCTGCGGCGAGCCATCGACAAGAGCCCCACACTGCATCGCGAGCTGCTCAAGGCCGCCTATGCCTTTCAGACCCAAGTCACGCAGACGGCGCTGGCCAATGGTCGCAGCAAGATCGAGGAGCGGCTCGCCCGCTGGCTGCTGATGGCGGATGACCGCATCGACGGCGATGAGCTGCCACTGACGCACGAGTTCCTGTCCTTCATGCTGGGCGCGCAACGCTCTGGTGTCACGCTGGCCGTGCAGGCGCTGGAGGCGGATCGGTTGATCGCGGCACGCCGGGGCCGGATCAGCATCCGCGACCGCGCCAAGCTGGAGAAGAAGTCAAACGGCACCTACACGCCACAGCGTAAGTGACCGTTCATCTCATGCCATCAAAAGCCGAGCAAAGTGCCCCCGAGTCGTGCCAGTTGTGATGCATGACCGAACAAGCATCGCTGCACGACCTCGAAAGAATGCTCGACCTGATCGGGCCTAATATGTGGCTCACGCTCGATGAGGTTGGCTTGGTCAGATACTTCGGCCGCCAAGACCCTCTGACGGCGGCAAGCGACTTTGCCCTAGAACACGGCTGCTTCTTTCTGGTTGATCGTCCGCCCGTGCGCTTCGGTCGGTTCGGTCGCGCCTTTTACAAGCCAACCGAGGATATTGACGGCGACTCCTAGGAAGCGCCCGCCCGACACGAACCAGTTGGCCTCACGACATTTCAGCAAGGCGAACCGGCGGTGAGCGCCTGCCACGTCCACCGTCAGGCACCTGTGGCGTCGAGTGGCCCGAGGCGCTGCATCCCGCGCAGGAGCTGATCCTCAGTCATCGAAACCGGATCGACCGAGGTGTCCAGGTCTGGATGATCGTGGCCAAGCGAGGTGGGCTTCGGAGAAGAGAATTGTGCGTCGGGGCGGTCCTCCACCTCATCGAGGTCCACGTTGTGCTGGATCGAAGTTATTAGCGATTCACGCACATCATTGGGCGCGATACTCGTCTCGGCCACTTCGCGCAGGGCTATGACAGAGTTCTTGTCGTTCTCGCGCTCGACAGCGATGGGCGAACCCACTGCGATGGCCCTGGCACGGTGCGCAGCCAGCAGAACCAGCTCAAAGCGATTGGGCACCTTGTCAATGCAGTCTTCGACTGTCACGCGCGCCACGGGTAACCTCCATTCGAGGTGCCTAACAACAGCATCACTGCTGTCTGCTTCATACTGCGTGCGCTTGAATTGAGGTAGGGCATCCCTTCGCCGCGATTGCTGGATATCGGGATGCCCCACCGAACGCTAAGCCGCGTTCTCCCCGAGCATGCGGGGCATACCAATCCAGCGTCCATATGGAACTCAGTCTTTTCGCCGAAGCCACGCCCTGTGTCGCCACTCTGCCACGCTTACATGAAACACCGCTGGCAGATTAAACCGGGGGCGTGGAAGGCTTGACTGCCCAGCGCTCAGACGGCCGTTGCTCGGCGAGCGGAATGGCGTGGCACGACGGCTTCCGTGTCCGGCAGCAGCTCCAGGAACTCACGCAGCCGATTCTCTTGGTAGCCGCGTAGCAGCCAGGGCTCAGCCAGCATGCCTTGAACCATGCCCTTCGCCTCCTGCCAGTCCTCATGGATGCAGGCGCGCATAAAGTCGCGACGAGCTACTGTGTGCGGACAGTGCGCTGCGATGATGTCGGCGATTACCGGCACAAGCTGGAAGATCGTACGCATGTTTGCCTCATCGGTCTGCAACAGCTCGGTGGGGTCCGTACGGCAGTTCCGATCCTGCCAATGGCCCTTGCGGCTGCGAGGAGGTTCGAGCGCAAGGGCCTAGATCACGCATGTCTGGGCGCAGACATGCGCTCGGGCCGGGGAAAGGGGGATCCAACCGGCCCTGCCAAGCCAACACTCCCCGGTGAGCGTCGTTCCTAGGGTGAGCACTACAATGGTCGGATGCGAAACCTGATGGCGTGTCAGGGGTGACGCGCACCCTGCGGGTTACCCAGCTTGAACCCGCCGACAGAACGCTACGTTTCCTGGTATTAGCTGCCCAACTGGCGAGATGAGCACCATGACACCCAGCACGGTGGATCGCGTTCCCAGCAACACGGCCGAGGACGTGAACCGCCAGATTGCCCAAGAGACCAACGAACGCGTTCGATACTTCGCCGCCAATCCGACCGGCATTAGTCACCGACTGCGGGAGCTTGACGAGGAATGGGACATTGCCCTCCTCGAAGCCAATGCCTCGGCGCTGACGGTGGCGGGCGTAACGCTCGGCGTGACCGTCGATAAGCGCTGGTTCGCACTGCCGGCCCTGGTCGGGACATTCCTATCCAGCATGCGATCCAAGGATGGTGTCCACCAATCCCAATTCTGCGGCGGCGCGGATACAGGACCGCGCGCGAGATTGAGATCCAGCGGATCGCCCTCAAGGCGCTGCGCGGGGACTTTGCTGGGAAAAAGGCCGCGACATAGACGGTGATTTCCGCGCCGGCCATGCTCTTCAGGCCGCGCGGATTTGCATCGCCGCTGGTCCGTTGCGCACAAATTTCCGTGGACGGTCAGAAAGCGCCACCGTGCCCACGTGTGGCTCTTTTCATGTCGTGCCCCGGCTGGGATTACATATAAACCCCAGCATACCGCACAAAGGGGAGCATGTAGCATGGCAGTCTGCTCCTTCGAGCGCATCGGCCACCCACGGCCGGTAAACCTCCCTCGTTAGGCGCAGACAACGCCAGCCGTTGTGCCTCCCGGTTGGCGCACCTCTGGGTGTTAATGGAGATGGCGCCAGTGCTCGTTCTGGCGCATCTGCATATCTTCGACTCCGGCATCTTGCTTCGCTTTTGATCAGCTTGATAGCACGCTGTACCAGGGCACGCGCTGCTCGGAAGGGTTAGTCCCCCATCCAGTGACGCGCTCTCAGGTTTATCGTGTGGTCAAGGCCACCGAAATCGAGCGGTATTGAGTAACCAATGAACCAGCCGCAGGCTGATTTGTAACCAAACTGGTCCCAGCACATGCGTCTACCATCGCAATCCTGGCGATCATCGGAACCACAGATCGGAGTAGCAGCGTCCCACGCAGCCCGCCTCCGCACCTCTTCGCTTCTCTATCCCGCGAACATTGCCTTTCTCATGAACGATCCTTCCCCTTTCGTGATCCGCCGACAGCTTGACCCCTGATCGTTGGTTAGGGAAGTCACCG
>CAWEBE010000064.1:0-78713 GCA_963806735.1 uncultured Alphaproteobacteria bacterium
GGCACCCATCCAGCGCCGTTGCCTTGCCGGTCGTCGGCACGATCCCAGCGCACGCTGTTTGTGGCTGGTCACTTAGCCTGCCGCGCCGACGTTCTTGTGGTGCTTTCAGCACGCCCATCTCTGCAAACCATCGTGCCGCTGTAAGAGGAAACTTGATGCGGAACTATACGATTGTTGGATCTCTGATCCTGGCTACCTCAGCCTTCTATTGCCCGCTCCGGCCTCGGCCGTTGATGGCCTCGTGGAGGTGGGCTGCGCGAGCGACTACATGGCCTACTGCAGCCAACACGACCCCGACGGGCGGGGCGTCCGCCGTTGCATGCGCGCCAACCAACGCAAGCTCTCGCGCGCTTGTGTCAACGCCTTGGTTGCCGCCGGTGAGGTGTCAGCGAACGAAGGCGCGAGTGCCGCGCGACGTTAAACTCAACGCCGCAAGGGCCGTGTAGGCGGCTCTAGTTGGTGTCGACACCCGTCACAATTAAGAGGGAGTGATCCATGTTTCAGGATAGCCGGCGCCCCGGCATTGGGCACTCTCACCTCAGCCAATGCAGCCGACGAACGCTGCACCGTACAGGTGAGGTAAACCCGTTCGCGAGGCAGATGGCGCAGCGACTACTGCAATAGTCTGCCGGTTCAATCCCGCAGCTGTTCGAGTTCCGTAACTGTAGTGTGGCGAAGAACCGGCGAATTAGGCGTCCGATTTGACTGATCTACCTCGGTGTCCGACGGCGTGCACACGAGCGCTGGGACTCACTGTGCCTGTTGCGGCCTTTTTCTTACGAAAAATCCTGCGTCCAATACCTGCATCCATTGTGTGAGTGCGAAGTCTTTCTTCCGATACCCCTCCCCCAAATCGGGGAGTGGCGGCGCGGTGACAGCCACGCTCTACTCGTCGCCCAACAACATGAATTGCTGCGAGTTCCTGCTAGCACGTGCCACGCTGTGCGCGGCTGCTTTCCGCGTGACCCGCATCCGCGGTGCTGCAGTTGAGTTCAAGCTTCCCTGTGACGGCACAGTTCGCGCAGCGACCGCCTGTTGCGAGCCTGCAGCCTGCGCCCTGCATGATCCCTCGCTGCCAAGAAGTCTTCGGTACGCCCGAGGGTGCCTAGCAATTGACGCAAGCACGACGGGATGCGGTTTGCCAATCAGGGCTATTTGCGCTGCGTCCCTACTGGGGAAACAATTCATGTCGGCGCCGCTTGTCGTTCCGTAAGAGTGCATTCTCTAGCGCAAGAGCGCGAAGCCTTCGTATTCCTTGCGCGCGACTTCGTCGCAGATGTTCCGGTACGCGCCATCCCGCCGGCGTACGGCATGAAGACGCGCGGCTTGCCCGGCACATTGGCGCCGAGATACCAGGAGTGCTTCGCCTGCGGCAGCAGCGTCGCTTCGGCGGCCGCATTCACCTCGTTACCCCAGCGTCCACCGACTTCGGGGCGTGGCTCGATGCGTGCAGGCCGTTCTTGCGCATGTATGCGATGCAGTCGGTGATCCACTCGACATGCTGCTCGATCGCAACCGGCATGTTGCAGAGCACGGAGGGGCTGCCGGGTCCCGTCACGGTGAACAGATTCGGAAAGCCCGCGACCTGCAGTCCGAGATAGTTGCGCGGCCCCGCCGCCCATGCCTTCGCCAGGGGCAGGCCGTCGCGCCCGCGGATGTCCATGCGCAACAGCGAGCCGGTCATGCCGTCGAAACCCGTGGCGAAGACGATGATGTCCAGCGGATACTCGGCATCCCGCGTGCGGATGCCGCGCGGCGTGATCTGCTCGATGGGCGCGGCCCGCACATCGACCAGCGCCACGTTGTCGCGGTTGAAGGTCTCGAAGTAGTCGGTGTCGATCGGCGGGCGCTTGGCTGCGTAGGGATGGTCGAAGTCGGACAGCTTGGCCGCCGTCGCCGGGTCCTTCACGATCTCGCGGATCTTGCGCGCGAATGAACTCCGCCGCGGTGTCGTTCGCCGCCTTGTCGGTCGAGCAAGTCGCGAAACGTCGCGCGGAATCGCAGCCCGCCGGTCTCCCAGGCTGCTTCGTACAGATGCCTGCCGTTCCTCCGGCGGAGTTTCCAGGGCAGCGATCGATCCATCGATCGGAAACGGATGCCCGTTGACGGTGGAGTGCATCATCTCGCCGGATCTCGCGCGGCGTTTTCCTTGACGTAGTGCTTGAACTCCGGAGTCAGCGGCCCGTTGCGGGCCGGCACGCTGTAGTTCGCGGTGCGCTGGAAGACGGTCAGATGCGCCGCGGTCTCCGCGATCACCGGCGCGGCCTGGATGCCGGTGGAGCCCGTGCCGATCATGCCGACCCGCTTGCCGGTGAAATCCACGCCTTCGTGCGGCCATTGCCCGGTGTGGTACCAGCGTCCCTTGAAAGTGTCGAGGCCAGGAATGTCGGGAACATTGGCCGAGGACAGGCAGCCCACGGCGGTGATCAGGAACTGCGCCGTGAAGCTCTCGCCCGTCCTGCGGTGCTCACGCGCCAGAGATTTGCGGCTGCATCGTAGTGCGCGGCAGGTCACGCGCGTGTTGAAGCGGATGTCGCGCTTCAGGTCGAAACGGTCGGCGACATGGTTGAGATAGCGCAGGATCTCCGGCGGCCCGGGATAGCGCTCCGACCATTCCCATTCCCGAGTCAGCTCCTCGGAGAACGAGTAGCAGTAGGAATGGCTTTCCGAATCGCAGCGCGCACCGGGGTAGCGGTTCCAATACCAGGTGCCGCCGACGCCGCCGCCTGCCTCCAGCACCTGGACCGAAAGACCCAACCGGTCGCGCAGGCAGTGCAGTTGATAGAGACCGGAGAACCCGGCGCCGATGATCAGCGCATCGAACTTTTTCCGTTCAGAGTTTCGCTGTTCACTGGCGGCAGGTGCACTGGCCATGCATTTTCCAGATTGTCTCACCTAGTCATTCCATTGGATCGTGAGTTGCACATCGCCTTCCAGGTTCGCCTCTCTCGGTCAGGCACGCACGTCCTCTGCCTGCGGCGGCATGATCTCACTGCGTCGCCGCGCTCGATCACGATAGCGCTGCACAAAGTGGGTGATGCCACCCGCAATGCCGCCGGGCATGAAGATGGAGACAACAACCATGAGGCTGCCGTACAGCAGGAGCTGCATTTCGGCGGGCGCGGCCAAAACCTCAGGTGTGACGAACAAGAAGAACGTGCCTAGCACGGGGCGAGACGTGGCCCTTCCCGCCGATGATGACGTAGACGAATAACAGCAGCGAAGTGTGGAAGCCCAGATCAGACGGCTGGTAGACGCCGAACCGATGGGCGTGCAGCGCCCCCGACAATGCCGCCATCGCGGAGCCGACGCCGAAAATCAGCACCCGCAGCAGGCGCACTCTCACGCCGAAGATCTCGGCGAGCACTTGGTCGTTGCCCGTCGCCCGCACGGCGAGGCCGATACGGGAGCGATCGATGAAATACGCAACTGCCAGCGTCACAATAAGCAGGAAAACGATCGGAACCGGGCTCGTCAGAAACGGAATGCCGGCAAGGCCGAGCGGCCCGCCGAAGAACGGGATAGTTCCGATCGCGGAAACGGCGGCCAGCGAAAGGGCGAGCGTAGTAACCGCGAAGAACCAGTGATGCAGCCGGAGAGTAATGAACGAGAAGATCGCCCCGAACACGAAGCCAGCAGCCACGGCGATCGGAATGCTGGCCTCCGGAGGCAATCCGTAATGCACTCCGAGCGCGCCCGAGACGAACCCACCGACGCCGACGAACACCGCCATGCCGACGTTGAGCTGGCCGCTGCGAATTTGCAGGAACAAGCCGATGGCGGCGATCGAAGCGATCGAGGCCGAAACCAGAATCGTGGCCCAGAAATCCCACACCATTTACTTGCCGCCCTGCACGGCCACGAGCCCTGAGGGCCGCAGCACCAGCACCAAAAGGAGGACGAGAAAAACGTCATATCTTTCATCTGTGATCCGATCCACGTCACCGCAATGGCCTCAGTGATCCCGATCATGACCGCTCCGAGCACCGCACCGCGCAGGCTGCCCACGCCGCCGACGATCATGGCGACCAGCCCCTTGATGGAGTAAGTGATGCCCGTGGTGGGCGTGACCATGCCGTAGCTGAGCCCGACGAGGCATCCTGCGATCGCCGCCAGCACAGCCGTGATGGCCATGGTCGATACCGTGACGAAAGTGACGTTGATGCCCATGATCTTCGCTGCGTCGCGGTTTTGCGCGACGGCACGGATCTGGCGCCCAAAGCTCGTGTAGTTGACGACGAATTCCATGAGCGCCGAGTAGCAAAACCGCGATGGCGGCACTCACAAGCAGGCCGCGCGGCACCAGCAAACCGGCCATCCGATCGAACTAAATCATCTGGTACGGGAAAACGATCGCCTTGTTGCCGAACAGCAGTGCGGCGGAGCTTTGCAGTACCATCCCCGCGCCGATCGTGGCGATCAGCGGCATCTCGATAGCGGCATCGCCGGAGAAGCGCTGTCCAGGCCGAATGGCGATCCGCTCAACCAGGCAAGCAACAGCCACAGTCGCCGCGACGGCCACGACAACGGCGGGCAATACGCCGAAGCCGGCGGACACCGCCCACACCACGACCGAGAGCCGCGACAATGGCGAAGTCTCCGTGGGTCATGTTGAGGATGCGCATAATACCGAAGATCATCGTGAAGCCGACGGCGAACAGCGCGTAGATGCCGCTCGATAGCAAACCGTTGACGAGTTGCTGAAGAAAGATATTGGTCATGCGCCGAGGTACGCCTTCTGAACTGCCGCGTCGTTTTTCAAGGTCTCGCTCGGCCCCTCGCTCGCGAATTGCCCGAGCTCCAGCACGTACGCGCGGTCGCAAAGCTGGAACGCCCGATGCGCATTCTGCTCGACCAACAGCATCGACAGGCCACCGCGCTTGAGCGCCTCCAACGCTGCATAGACCACGTCCTGGATCACGGGAGCGAGGCCAAGCGAGGGCTCGTCCAGCAGGAGCAGGCGCGGCGACATCATCAGCGTTCGTGCGATTGCCAACATCTGCTGCTCGCCGCCCAAGCGTCGACGTGATTTGCCCGTCGCGCTCTTTAAGGCGCGGAAACAGGGCGTGAATTTCAGCCAGCCGATTGTGGCGCGCTTGAGCGGAGAGACGGCGGCCACCGATCAGAAGCTCCTCGCGCACCGTTAGGCCCGGGAAGAGTTCGCGGCCCTCGGGAACATAGCCGATGCCAAGCCGCGTCAGCTTGTGCGTCGGCATCCCGCGCACTGGTAGACCTTTAACCACATACCCGAGCTGGAGGCGCCAGCGAGTCCCAGAATGCCCTTCAGCATGCTGGTCTTACCGGCGCCGTTGCTGCCGATCACCGCCACCGCCTCGCCCTGCCGCACCTCCAAAGAGACACCCTTGACAGCGGCGATGGCGCCGTACCGCACGTAAAGGTCTTTGACGCTCAGGGCCGGGGATGTTGTGTCGTGCATCCGCATCTCAATGCGCAGACGTGCCGAGATAGGCGGCGATCACATCGGGATGACTGCGCACCTGATTGATGTCGCCTGTCATCAGAACCTGACCGAAGTTGAGCACGACAATGTTCTTGGCCACGCGGGCCACCAAATCCATGTGATGCTCGACCAGAATGACCGCGGTTCCGCTCGCCGCGATGGCGGATATCAGGGTAGCGAGCGTAGCCTGTTCGGAGCGGGTGGAACCCGCTGCGGGCTCGTCTAGCAGTAACAGACGCGGTTCGATCGCCAGGCCCCGCGCGATCTCGAGGCGCCGGCGCTCACCGTAGGACAGCTCCGAAGGCCATGTATGGGCGCGCTCCCGCAGACCCACGCGGTCCAGGATGTCCAGGCACTCGCTTTCGACGGAGCGCGTTTGATCGGCGGCACGGACCTTCGCCCGGGCTCTTAGCGCGTAGCGGGCCAGTACCAGATGCTCCAGCGTCGTCAGGCTCTCGAACAGTCGTACATTCTGGAAGGTGCGCGTGATGCCCAGCTCCACCAGCTTGCCCAGCGGCTTGCTCGGCAGCGGCGCTCCGTCGACAGTGACCTTGCCTTCATCGATCGGCACCACGCCCGTGATGCAGTTCAAAAAGGTGCTCTTCCCGGCACCGTTCGGACCAATCAGAGCCGTCACCTCGCCGCCGTGGGCTACGAGTGACACGCTGTCGAGTGCCTTGAGACCGCCAAAGCGCTTGGACAGGTTCTCTATCTCGACGCGCATCGTCGGTAGCTCGTCTCTCGACCACCTAGCGCTTAGGGATTCACGCGGCGATAGCCGTTATCCCGGTACTCGTAGACGTTGGGATTCTGCACCAGGTTGTCGCCCGAGCCGTTGTAGCTGAACAACCCGTTGGCACCCTCGTAGTCCTTGGTGGTACCAAGCGCCTTGTTGATCACTTCGCGATCGGTGCTGCCGGCGCGCTCTACGGCCTGGACGATCAGGTGCAGTGTGTCGTAGCCAAGCGCGACATAGCCCGGAGGCGTCTTGTCCTGGCCGTACTTCGCCTTGTACAGCTGAACGAAGTGCTTCACGGCCGCGCGATCGGATGACGGATCGAACGGAAAGAACGTCATGATCCCTTCCGCCGTCTTGCCTAAGACCGAACCAATGCGGGTATCGTTGAGGCCGGCACCGCCCATGATCGTCGACTTCATCCCGAGCGCGCGAGCCTGCCGTATAATCAACATGGCCTCGTTCGTCGTCGCCGCGACGTACAGAATGTCAGGATTTTGCGAAGCGAGCCGCGTTAGCTGCAGGGTGAAGTTTTGGTCGTTAGTGGCGAACGTCTCCGAGCCGACGAGATCGAGTCCCACCTGAGGCGCGGACGCCTTCACCGACTTCATCTCGCCTACATTGTAGTTGTTGACCGTATCGGAGATGACTGCGATCGTCTTGGCGCTCTTCATCTTCTTGATCTGCGTCAGCACGGCCGGCATGGCCTTGTCGATGATGAGTTGCACGCGGAAAGAGTACGGGCTGAACGACTTCATCGGCGCTGCGGAGCCCAGCGCCACAAACGGAAGCTTCGTGTCTTTTGCCACCGGATCGAGCGCCACGAACTCGATAGACGAGATGGTCATGGCCGACACGCAATTCGGATCCGCCGCGAACTTCCTGTACGTTGCCACGGCCTTGGCACGATCTGCCCCCGTGTCCTCATAGACAACTTTGAGCGGTCGACCGAGCACGCCGCCCTTAGCGTTGATTTCCTCAGCGGCGATATCGACACCGACCTTGCCATCTTCGCCGTAGGCTGCAACCGGACCGCTCAACACAAAGCCTGCACCGACGATGATCTCGGGTTTCTGCGCCGCGGCGCTCCCGCACCAAGTTGCACCCGCAACAAGGGCGGCGCAAACCGACCTGAAACGATTTCGCATGGCCATAAACCTCCCGAGTGTTCTCATGCCCGTACACCTTGATGGTGCTGGCTTGGGCAGCGTGGAACATTGTCAACCAAGGCAATATGGGATAGGGCCGTGCACGCGCTTTGTCAACGACACTAGTTCCATTATGTACTAAATGACGCGCGGTTCCGGCGACCATTTATTCCGGAAACTTCTCCTGGAGCAATTATGCCGAGTCTGATCCACATTGAAATTCTGGAACGAATGAAAATCCGCTTCGGCAACCGGATGGCCGTACTGAGCAACTGGTACAGGGCATACCCGTACCGCATGTTCGAACGGAAGTATCAGCTGGCCGAGTTGGAAGTCGCTGCGCTCTACTGCCTGGGCCAGGCCGCCGGGCTCAACGCCACCGACATCTGTGAGATCACAGGGCGACCAAAGAATAGCATTAGCCGCGCCATCAATCTGCTCATGGAAAAGAAATTCGTCACACGCCGAACGGATATTCGCGACAAGCGGAGGAAGATCCTCGACCTGACGGATAAGGGTTATCAGGCCTTCAAGGAATCCGAGGAATGGTTTGTTGCGACCGAGCGCGCAATGTTGTCAGCACTGACACCCGGAGGAGGTCGCCACCCTCGACATCATGCTTCGGAAAATGATCCACCACACACCCACTTGGGTTGATTCGTTCAAGTAAACACATCGGCAAGGCGATCTCTTGAAGCCGCATTCTGACATTATAGTTCTATTCGGTACTATTTTTCGCGCCCTGCGACAGGCTCGCAATCGGGTTCCCAACAAAGGCGTTCAGCGCGATGGATTTCGGGATCTTCAATCTAATGGGTTACCCGACCGCGGGCGCTTCGACCCGAGAGAACCTGGAAGATACGGCGGTCTTCTCTGAGATCGGCGACAGGGGGGCATCGGCGGGGGCATTTGCCGAGCATCACCTCAGCGTCGTTCTCGACGTCAACGGCAGCATCCAGTTTTCTTGAACGAGCAGAGCAGTGCTCTGCTCTGCGCTTCGGAGGTGGGAATGGCAATCGAGCGTCTGCTGAACGAAGAACGGCCCGCTGCGGATCTTGTGGTGGGGGTGCTGGTTCAGGCCGGTATCGAGATGGCGTTCGGTATTCCCGGCGGTCACACCGGCTACATCTGGTCTGCGCTCGAGCATCGCCAGAATTCGATCCGTACCGTCCCGGTGCGCGAGGAGTTGCTTGGCGGCATCATGGCCGAGGTCTACGGCCGGCTGACGCGCCGGCCCGGCGTCATGATCGGGCAGGGGCCGTGGGTGCTCGGCAACGGGCTGCTCGGCACGCTGGAGGCCAGTCTGTCGGGTTCGCCGATGCTGCTGCTGACCGATTTCAGCGATGCGCCGCGGCCTTTCGCTGCACGCGCCCTACCAGTCAGGCGACCGGCGATTACGGCAGCTGGGACGCGCGCCGCGCCTTCGGCGGCGTCACCAAGCAGGTGATGCAGGCGCACGAGCCGGTGGAGGCGGTGCAGGCGACCCAGCTCGCGATCAAGCACGCTCTGTCGGGCCAGCCGGGCCGGTCGCCGTGCTGTTCAGGCCACGACGCGCTGGCCGGCATCGGTCGGCCGGACAGCCAGCCGGTGCTCTACCCGACCCGCTACTACCTGCCGCCGCCGCCGCCGCCGGCCGACCCGGCGCATGATCGCGCGCGCGGCCGAGCGCATCCTCGCGCCGCGCGCCCGGTCATCATCGCCGGCAACGGCGTGCGCATCGCCCAGGCTTACGAGCAGCTGCGCGAGCTCGCGGAGACTGCGGGCATGCCGGTCGGCGACGACCGCCGCCGGCAAGGGCTGCTTCCCCGAGACCCACCCGCTGGCGCTCGGCGTGTTCGGCACGTTCGGCACCGCGGCGGCCAATGCCTGCATCGGCGAGGCCGACCTGGTGCTGGTGGTCGGCTCGAAGCTCAGCCCGAGCGACACCGCCTGGGAAAACACCAAGCTGCTCGACCCGACGCGGCAGGTCTTCATCCAGGTCGACATCGAGCCGCGCAACGCGTCGTGGAATTTCCCGGCCGAGACAGGTCGTGCTCGGCGACGCGGCGCAGTCCTGGCGCAGCTCTGCGCAGCGCGCGTCCGCTCGGCGCAGACGGCGCGAGGACGGCGCGAAGCGCACAGCGGGTCGCGCGGCACCGCGAGGCGCACGGCTATTTCGACACGCCGGCATATGACGCGACGACAAGCCGATCCTGCCGCAGCGGGTCATCGGCGAATTGATGCGCAACCTGCCGGACAACGCGATCGTCACCTGCGACGCCGGCGAGAACCGCATCCTGATGACGCATTTCTACCAGACCAAGATGGCCGGCGGCTTTCTGCAGGCGGCCGGGTCCGGGCCGATGGGGTTCGCCATCCCGGCGGCGCTGGCGGCCAAGCTGGTGCATCCCGACCGGCCGGTCGTCGCGGTGTGCGGCGACGGCGGCTTCGCGATGACGATGAACGGCATGATGACCGCGATCGAGCAGGACATCCCGATCGTCACCGTTATCTTCAACAACCAGCTTCTTGGCTGGTCGGCACACCTTCGCTCCTCGTTTGGATGCGAGCTGAAGCCATTCGATTATGCGGGCATTGCCCGCGGCATGGGCTGCATGGGCATCGACGTGCAGGAACCGGGTGAACTCGCGCCGGCACTCGAAAAAGCCCTTGGTGCGCCCACTGCGGCCGTCCTCAATGTCATGGTCTCAACCGACGTCATCTTTGATGACGTCGTATCTCCGTTGGCTAAGGCACAAGGCACCTCACGACCGCTGAAGCGGCAGCCTTAGCGGTGATGCCCGATGGAAAGCGCCGCAATGATGGTGATGCCCGCCCGCACGGCCTCATCTCGTGCTTGCGTCACCGCCCGGCCGCGGTTGTTGATGCCGTCGCCCGAGATATCGATAACGCGACGTGCGCTGCCATATCCGCTCTTCGGAAACAGCGTTACACCGTAGTCAATGGCGCCGCTGATCGAGGTGCCACCGCCGAAAAGCTGGCGCGGCGTCTCAGCGATGGCTGCTGCGAACGCCTCCGCCGAAGTCTGGTCGTGGATCCGATGCCAGGGGACGGACACGATCTGTAAGGACGGCCCGGTCCATTGATACATAATGACCGCGATTGACTGGGTAGCTCCAGAGCGAATTGCCTTCAGCACATCAGGATGACGGAAGGCGGCGGCGTAGCCCTGCTGTTGCAGGTGGAAGCGATGGGCGCTGACGCTGCCGGAGGCATCGACGGCAAGCGCAAGCTCGAGGTCAACCGCGGTCTGCGCCTGCACAGTCGTGGGATGTGCGAGTAGGACCCACAGCGCAAGCAGCATTTTGCACGAGTTAGTACCCACCGTCATGGCCGTACCTCCCGGAAATCAACGCGATAACACTGCCAAGCCGGCTAGGGCCGACATCCCGATCAACGCCACTAGCTGCTTGCGTGCAGTCAGGGTTTTCGACCGAACCCTGCCAGCTGACGACGATCTTCACCGGCCTACCATTCTCGCCGCTCTACTCTACGCTCTTCAAGGCGTACATGCATGGAGCAGCGGCCTTGGCCGCCATCAATCGCAGTTGGATGTCGTGCTTTTCGTCGCGCATGCGGCAAGTCACGCGTGGCCGCGACGCCTCGACCGCCATTTCCTGGCAGTCTCGCCGGTCAGTTCGAGGCACCTTTCGGAGTGATGGGGTCGCCGACCATGTTCACCATCCTGGTGCTGCGTTACATGAAGACGGCGTAAGCCAGGAACAGGCGATGGTTTGCGTCGTGCAGCGGGAGCCTCGCCGCTCTGCTCACGCGCGCACAGTTGCTAAGTCGAAAGCCCAAGCATCGGCTTCGCCGTGGCAGAATGCGGGAAAATCGTGTTGGCCAATGTCGCTGGCGAAACGTCAAACTGCTCAACGAGAATGCCCTTCAGTACCGAGCGCAGGTCCTTGGTCGGCTTCAAGTCCCGTCTGTCGAAAAGCTGATCGTCCTTGAGGCCTGGCCAGTCCGCAATCACGCGGCCGCCCTTGATGGCGCCGCCCGTAAGCAACGCAACGGTCGCCGTGCCGTGATCGGTACCGACCGTGCCGTTGATGCGCGCCGTACGACCAAACTCCGTGATGGCCACAATCGACGTGTCCTTCCAACGTGGACCAAGGCCCTGCTCGAAGGCGTTGAATGCAGCGTCGAGACCGCCAAGAAGTTGAGCCAAACGCCCCGTAGCACCGCCTTCGTTAGCGTGCGTGTCCCAGCCGTCGAACGACAGAGCAGCAACGCGGGGTCCGTCATCAGCGGCCATGAGCTTGGCGGCGCCTTCGGCGACCAGCCGCATGGCAGCGATACCACCTCGATCTCGGGCAGCGGCGGGACCGGCCATTCCCTCGCGCGTCGCCAACCTGTCGGTATCCAAACCCTGAGCAAGTGCCGTCTTCAGCACGGGATCGCGATGCGCATAAAGCTCCAGGACGCGAGCAGCCAGGTCCTCCGATGCCGCGTTTGCGATCCGAGGCGCCCAGCCCAGGACGGGAGCCGAACCGCGCATAATGAGCGCTGTCGTTGCGCCAACAGCAAGGCCCCGCGGGACGACCCGATGGCTTGCAGGAAGCGCACCTATCGCTCGATTGAGCCAACCGGACTGCACCTCGCCTGCTCCAGGAAAACCGCTTTCGAGTACATCTTGACCATCGAAATGCGAACGCTCGCGATAGCTTGTCGCCACGGCGTGGACGACGGCAGCGTTGCCTTGCTTGTACTGTCGCGCGAATGTCGGCATAGCGGGGTGGAGAGCAAACAAGCTATCAAGCGGGATCGCTGGATGCTCCCCAGAGAGCGAGAGCGCAATCTGGCCATGCAGCCGCTCGTATTCGGGATCCCCCACGGGAGCCACGGTTGCGAGCCCGTCGAGAGCCCCGCGAAGCACGATCACGATAAATCGAGGATCACGCGTGCCCGACGCGCTGGCAAGCCTGGGCAACTGCGCCCACGCGAACATCGCACTGCCGCCGAGCAGGACCGTGCGGCGCGTAGGCCATGGCATCTCGCAGCGGCTCATGGGCTCATCTCCACTGAAACTCGGGCGACATGAGAACGAGCGCCAATCCCTGTTCTCGCGACTCGGCACGAGTAATTGCCGCCCTTGTTTCCTTGGACGCAACCTGGCCGATGCATGTATCCAGCAGGTCATTGGGATGCAGCGTTTCCTTGACACGCGCAGCAATCGCCGCCGCCACATCGAGCCGAGACTTCATTCCTTTGGGTGTGGCCCAGGCCGCGACGGTGTCCGGCCATCCGTTGGGGCCTGGCGGTTGCCAGAGTGGCATGCCCATCACCACCAGCGGGGCTAGTAAGAGGCGCTCGTTTTGCGGCGCGTGACCCACGGCGCGGATTGCCGACATGAGGAACTCGTAGGGTGAGCGAATCTTGGCCTTGGTCGCATCCCAGGCCTCATCGGCATCGATCAGCGCGACGGCCAGAGCCTTTAGATCGCCGTCAGTGCCTTTGAATGTTCTTTGGAGGCGCTCAACAAGATGCGCCGGGGGCTCGTCTGCAACGAAGTGTTGGGCGAACTTGGTCGCGATATGTCGCGCGGTCGCCGGATGGCGGGCAAGGTCGGCGAGTGCCGACTCACCCTGCTCGATACCTCCGGCCCTGTAAGTCTTGC
Organism: uncultured Alphaproteobacteria bacterium; assembly: GCA_963806735.1. Taxonomy (GTDB): domain Bacteria; phylum Pseudomonadota; class Alphaproteobacteria; order Rhizobiales; family Hyphomicrobiaceae; genus CADEFX01. The sequence goes on from CAWEBE010000064.1 coordinate 12,966, forward strand.
CGAGTAGGCGCCGGTCCCCGGGCTCGTGCGCTCTCGCGAAGAAGGTGAAGACACCGGGCTCGCCGATGCGGCCCTGCGTTCCGGCAAACGTCCAGCCGGTGAGGATCTGCGCGAGGGCTGTCACATCCGACTGCGTGTATGGCCCTCCAACACCCAGCGTGTGGAGTTCCAGGACCTCGCGGGCCAGATTCTCGTTGAGGCCCCTCTTGCGATTTTGCCCAGCTAGTGAGGTCGGGCCAAATGACTGGGCGTTGTCAAGGTACGCAAGCATTGCAGGATGTTGGATGACTGCCCTGAGCATGTCAGCGAACCGGCCAAGGACGTGCGGGCGAATGGCTTCGCGCTCGAAACTGCCGGCTGTTGCCCGCACCACACCACCTTTGGTCGCCGAAACGCAGAAGTGGTTTGACCAAAACTGCACCAGCCGTTCAACAAACCCGACGTCAGCGGCTGCTACCTTCTGGAAGCGCACAAGGGTTTCTGCCCGAAACAGTTGCTGCGCAACCGGTTGCTCCGCCTTCTTCGTCTCTCCTAAGGAATCGCGCGTCGCCATCTGGTCGGGTGCGACCGCCTTTGCAGTGTCTTGCTCGCCGATAGGCTGTGGAGATGGCGTTGGGGTCTTCTGGCGCTCAAGCTGAATGCGCTGGCGTTGCGCGAATAAAGCTTGCAGGGCCTCGCGCGATGACGGGAGCGTCGAGTCGTTGACTACCGCAATGGCCGGCGACTCCAACTCTACCTTAAGAAAGGCGCGCGGATCAGTTGCGGCAGTAGCGAGGTCGTTGCCTGAGCGACGGGCGCCGTAGCCGAAACGGCTCAAAGCAAGGAAAGCGGACCTGGCGTCAGGTTCGGTGGCCATGGCAGGGCTCGGTCTCGAGTTATGAAGACGGCAGCGATATCGATATCCGTCGAAACCTGCAGGGATCTAAAGAGCCCGCGATCATCAACATGGCATCGCCCCATCGGGCTGGAACTCGCGCCTCCCGCTTCTTTTAAACGCACGATGCAAATTGTAATCTACCGGATGGTCAATCTCATCCCCTCTGACATGGTCAAAGTTCCCATTTTCGTTTCGATCATGATCGCACTTGCGGCGCCCGCTGCCGCCCAATCAGGCGGCGCCGCTACCCCCTCGAAGGAGGATAAAAAGCCTTCCGCGTCGACCCAGAAGCCAATGGTTTTCTATCAGGCAAAAGGCGAGCCCGATTCCTGCGGGCCTGGTTGCAGCGAATGGATTGCCGCTGAAGGTCGAATCGATGAACGCTCGATGCAACGCTTGCGGGCGCTTTTGTCCCTCATCGGCAAACGCAAGCTCCCGATCTACTTTCATTCGACGGGCGGCCTTGGCACACTGCAACAGAGATCGGTCGTCTGTTGCGCGCGCGCGAGATGACGGCCGGCGTGTACCAAACCATTCCAGCGGGTTGCGCAGGGGCGAGCGAGCAGATTTGTCGAGCCTTAAAGCAGTCGGGACAGGTGCTTCCAGCGACGCTGCGCAATATCGCCCGCTGCCACTCCGCCTGCGTTTTTGCCCTGATCGGCGCCAAGGTGCGGCAAGTGCCGCCGGGCGCCCGACTTGGAATCCACTCGTCAAGCTCGTCGTCGAATGGGGTCATGCCCGCAAGGCCGGCTATTCGGAGCAGCAGATGGCATCGTACCGAACCACCAGGTTGGCGGAGATCAACGCGAAGTTCGCCGCTATGTTCAAGACATGGGGGTCGATGTCCGTTTGTTCGATCTGATGCTGCAGGTGCCTCACGAAAGCATCCACTACCTCAGCCGGGACGAAATCGTGCGGTTCGGCGTTGATGGCCGCGAGTTTCAGGAAACGCGCTGGGACACGGTCGATCTAGGCACGCCGGAGCTGTGGGCGGTAAAGTTCTTTGTTGAAGCCACCGCAAAGGACCGCAAGGAATTGCACACGAGCTTCCTCCGAATCTTCGTGCCGAAACTTGCAACGCGTCAGCATCAGCTATTTTCGCTACGCCGGGTCGGGCCAGACGGGAGCCGGGACATCGATGATGCTCACAGCCGGTGATCGCAGTGCAACGCTTTCCAGGTTCGGGTCCATCGTCAAGACAGACGCAATCGAATCCGGGGGCTCGTACATCACCTGGGGCGCTGTCTCGTCTTTTGAGTTTCTCGAAGCGGCGGCAGCGCACGATAAGGTCGAGATCTCCGAGCCGGGCGACGCAACCGCGATAGCGCGCGTCACAAAACTGTCCACAGCCGGACTGTCGCAAGCGATCTCCGCAGTGCGACAGCGATGCGGACCTCTATTGCCCAGGACGGCTGGTAACTCCCGGCTACTCTACGTTGTTGCACGCGGTCTACGCAGCACGCCGCTCATCCACCCGCAAGATCTCGAGCAGGCAGAAGTGTCGGAGCAACAGGTCCTAAAAATCGCCGGAAAAAAAAAAAAAAAAGGGGGGGGGGCTCACCGGCAAGAAGTGCCTGGAGTCTATTATCGAGATCGGCGAAAAGTCTACAATGGCAAGCGTTACGCAGTCGCAGCAGACCAATAACCTTGAGGCTCCACCCCCAGCTTCCACCCCGAGCGCTTGAAAAATCGTGTGATGAGTGTTGCTTTTCTCCGTTGCAAGGCAGCGACGCTTGTCCTCGAAATCGCGCACGTTCGTGAGCCGCGAGCGCTACAGTCTGCGTCGCTAGGCTGGGCGGCCGAGACAGTCGATCCACACAAAGAAAGAGACCCCACCGGGTTGGGACGGGGTGGGGCCTCCTGGGAGAACAGAGCAGCGCGCAATGCCTCTACGGCGCTGGGCTCGAAGCCCACTATCGTGATTCGGGTTTCACGATCAATCGAGGTCGCTCAGCAATCCCTGACGCCAGAGATCTCGAACTGGCCGTAGCAGGCGATTCCGGATCACTTCAACGGCGGCGGTGGTGCGGGATCATGCCCAAGCAGAAAGCTCACGCGCGCGGTGACGGTGTGCAAGTCGGTATCGACATCCCTGTATTCGAAAGGCTTGTCGTCGGGCAGGGCACCGGTGCGGTTATCGACATCGAGTTTCACGTAGTTGTACTCGAGGCCGAACACCCATCGAGGTGAGCACATAAACTCCAGGCCGCCGCCTATTAGCCAGCCGCCTTCGCGTCCGCTCGTGGTCGAGCCCGGGCTGCCGTTCATGAAAACCCGAGTATCAACGCTGGCGCTCGCGTAGCCGCCGCGGACGTAGGCGAGCCAGTGATCGAAGGCGTAGCCGAGGCGAGCGGTTGCGGTGAACAGCTGCTCGATGTCGATGGTGCGGAAACGTTCCCGCAGCAGCGTGGACTCCGCGGTATCCGAGAGATGCAGGTTCGAGTAGGACAGCTCGACGCCGGCAACCAGCCGGTTCCACTGGTGCTGCACACCAACGTGTCCGCCGATGAACCAGTCGCTAGCATCGTGGCTGAAGTGCTCGGGCCCGATGAATGTATCGAAGGTGTAGCTCGGCTTGGCCCAGGCGTGGCCCACATGCGGGCCGATGTAGAAGCCGCTCCAGTTGGCAATGAGTGCAGGTGGGTCTGCGGCGGCGGTCAACGCTGAGGCACTAAGCACGAAGAGACCGACAACGATACGCAGCGCGCGACGCGCGCCAGAACGCAGACCCATGCCCCTACTCCGAACAAAAAGGGAGACGCCACCACCTGAAAGCCGACGCAGACTATCGCTTGGTCCGCTGCGTTATCCACACAGTCGGCGGGTGGGGATGCGCTTTGGTCAGGTACCGTTGTGTGGTTGCAACATGGTGTGTGCAGTTGAGCGGCAATGCGCAATTTCGGTCAGTTGCACAAGCGGTATTGGGCCGCGCGATGCGGGACAGCGACGCGTGGTGCTACCATTGCCGGCTTGCTGGGCCTGCGGCGGTTAGGAAAGACGACCCACGGTCCAAGCCGCGTGCGCTCATCATCAAAATCAAAGAGTTAGGTGCATAATACGTTCCGTACGAATCGGGCTGCGGAATGCTAAGCGGAACAGCCAACCCTCATTGCACTTCGCAAAAATCCTTGGTTCGGGAGCACTAGCGACAGGGCTGGCTCTACTGCTTGCTGCCTTCTGGCGGCGCGCCCAGGAAGTACAACAACCCACCTATTACAAGGGGTGCGATCCACGTCGTCGCATACAGCCAGTACATGTGCACCAACTCCAGCCGCTTCAGCCGCTGAAGCGTGCGCTGGGCGTCATCCTCAGCGAGGGTACCCGATCTTTCCTTCACCACCTCGTCGGCCCTGGCGATCTGATAGTCGATCTCATCATGGTTATCGGCGCATTCCTCAAGCGCCTTTTCATATTGCTCGACCAATGGAAGGAGCTCTGCATCCGACGCAAAGTGCCCCATTTGCAACCGGCGTAGGGCCTGATTGATCTTCCTGCCGCAATCGTGGAAGGCCCGGGCCTTCGCCGGGTAATCCTTGGCTTGCTCGATCAAGCCGATCATTAGCGATAGACCGCCCGTGACGTAGGCGGTGAACTCGAGCACATTCTTGGTGTGGGCAACGAGAATGTCTTTGAACAGCAACGAATAGAACGGAACCAGTATCCCGACGATGCCGGCCACAGCAAAAGCGAGCGTGCTTGCAGCATGCTTTCGTTCCAAACGCTTAGCCGCGTTGAAGCGGGCGCGCTTCATCCTCCGCCAGTCGCGGATATACTTTGCGTGCGCTGGAGATAGCCCAGCGGGACCGGGGGTTGCCCAGCCAAGATCGCTAAGCCGGCGCGCGAATCGCTGATCGTGCATCAGACATGCGCTAGCACTCTATTGGCGAACAACAAGCGTCAGTCGGTGAAAGGACACACAAGAACAAGAGGCTCTGTTGTATTGAAGCCAGCGCAAGCTTTGGTCCTGCCGCCCTGGCGGTGCACACCTGCGCCACGTGGAGACCGCTGGTCTGGACAGGCCGACGAACTCATTGGGAAGTGTTGCCGCGCCCAGATCAGCCGCGAGCATCGGCATGACCAAGCCTACGATCACTCAGTACGAATGGAAGGGAAGAAAGCTCCGGCACCTGCCCACTGGTCGCCAATGGACTTGGGGCTCTGATTTCGTAACGCGCGGGTCCGAGGTGAGCGCTGACGGACGCCATTTCGATCCCGCCGAGCTGGATGCCCTAGCTGTGAAGTCGATGGCGAAAAAGGCACGCGCGGAGCACTGGTAGAATTCCCCCACGCGGGCATGAGGACACGTTGGTGCGGGCGCGTCTCTTCAACAAGTTGCCCAGCGCGCCCACGCATCACGGCTTCGGCGGCATACTTCTCGGCGACGCCCACGGCGAACAACCGTTGCATTGGATCCTTAGCGCCGAATGCGTAGCGCGGATTCGCATCGGTCGCTTTCCACTCCAAGGAGAGCTTGATCGCTCCGCCCGCGCCAACCTCGGCGCCACATTCCTCCGTACCGACCACGGCCGAGTTGTCCTGGTTCCAAACCTCACGTGCGAGGGTCGCTTTGTTAGCCGACACCACCACCTCAATCGGCACTTTCTGCGATCCCCTCGTAAATGAAAGCTTTGCGCAGCTCATCTCGCCGCGGCACGTATGCATAATGGGAAGTGGCGTTGTGCCTATCTCACGCGCGCAAGAAGTCCCAGCCAAGACAGAAGCCTCGCCGAGATCGCCAAAGAAGAGCGGCGGCCGTGGGAACGAACCGCCGCATAGGTCTGCGCTAACGCGACTTCAGCGCCCGGGCGCCGGCTGGTTCCGGCGTCTGTTTGGCCTTGAGAGAGAGTTTCGGCGTCTTGAGTTTGCAAACTTTGTTGCCTTGGATCCAAACCGCTTCATAGCCGTTCGAGCAAGCCGAGGCGGGCTGCACAAAAGCGCACAGCCCGGCTGCAGCAAGCAGGGCGGCAAAGAACCTCGGTTTCATGTCGTTTCCTTTCGCTGGTTAGAGGCACGTTAAGCGCCCCATCCAGTCGTCGTCGCTGCTGCACGATTGGTTCATTTCGCCCTGGAACGCCGCTACTGCCTAGGCGTTGGGCGCGGAGTCTCGCGGAGGCAGACCATGCGGCCAAGCCAGACGATACCTCTGCTCTTGAACTGCTCCCCTGATCCCAGGTCCGGGCAGCGTCGTTGGATCACTCAGTGGCTGGGGTTCGCTTCGAGCACCGTGCCCACGAGCGCCACGATGGCAAGACCATGCTGATCATACCCCTGTGAGTGGTGTAGTGCAGGATCCAACGATCATCGAGCAGGAAGCCCGGACTTACGCCGCGGCCTTTGCCAACCAGACTTGCCCGAGGGGCTACAACTTCTTTGGCCACGATCCGCTAGGCCGGAAGGCCGAGCACATCTTTGTCTTCCAGTGCACCCAATGAAAAGGCACGAGTCTCTCTCGCAAATTGCAAACGAAGTGACGCAATGCGGGCCACAGGTAAGGCAATGGGCACGACGGAGTACGGATAACGATGGCTCCCCCACCGGCGTACCCACAAAAAACCTGATACGCCCTCAGGTTTCGCATCCAACCATTGTAGTGCTCACCCTAGGAAGAACGCTCACCGGGCAGTGTTGGCTTGGCAGGGCCGGGGTTGGCCCGAGCGCACGTCTGCGCCCGCCGCCCAGCCGTGCGTGATCAGGCCCTCGCGGCTCGACCTTCCCTCGTAGCCGCCTCGCAGCCGCGAGGGTCATGGGTGCACGACGCGCCGGGTGCAGTGGAGGTAAATCGGCGACGGCGGGTAACTCGCCCTGTGCAAGTTAGGAATTTCGCCGTGACTGTATCCCTGCTCCGACTTGTCGCCATGCATACCGCGCTGAGCGCGGCAGCGGTCGGCATTCCCGTTCTATTCATCGGCCCAATCCATGCTGCGGAACCGGACAAATCGTCCATCACGCTCGCGCAAGCGAAGGTCGCTCAACAAACAAGCAGCAAGACCGGCAATCCTGAGACCAAGTCCCCCATGACCCGTTGCTTGGAAACATGGGATCGGGCCACGCACATGTCGAAGCAAGAGTGGAAGGAAACCTGCAAACGGACCGTCAAAGAGTATCCGGAAATTTTCAACAAGCCCTACTGAACATGGAACGCGTGTGACGGTGACTTGGGGTCATTGCGTCCCAGTTGCCCTCAGAAGCAGACATATGTCCCGTTAACGGTCTAAGGGCAATATGCGCAACGAACCATGGCGGGTGTGGGCACATGCCCAAGAAGAAGAACTGCGAGACGCGCATACTGAACCGTGCCAAAGAGCTTGCGCGGTCTGGTCGCTATAAGGGTTGGCTGCACCTCGCCATTGATCTCCAAGTGCTGCACGGCGAGCCTCTGGCGTCGCAGGTGCTTGACAGGGAGCCGATCAGATCGGGCCTCAACCAGTTGTGCACCGAGGCTCGGAAGCGAAGACAACAAGAGCAGCATGCTCCGTGGACCAAAGAGCCGGAAAAGACCGGCTAACGTGATCGTCCCTAGCTGCTTTGAGTGCAGCCAAAATCCTGCCAGCTCACGATAAGCCGCACCGGGCCTCCACCCTCGCCGCTCTGCTCAAGCGCTGCACGGTTGCTAAGTCGAAAGCCCAAGCATCGGTTTCGCAGTGGCAGAATGCGGGAAAATCGTGTTGGCCAAAGTCGCTGGCGATACGTCAAACTGCTCAACGAGAATGCCCTTCAGTACCGAACGCAGATCTTTGGTCGGCTTCAAGTCTCGTCTGTCGAAAAGTTGATCGTCCTTGAGGCCTGGCCAGTCCGCAATCACGCGGCCGCCCTTGATGGCGCCGCCCGTAAGCAACGCAACGGTCGCCGTGCCGTGATCGGTACCGACCGTGCCGTTGATGCGCGCCGTACGACCAAACTCCGTGATGGCCACAATCGACGTGTCCTTCCAGCGTGGACCCAGGCCCTGCTCGAAGGCGTTGAAAGCAGCGTCGAGCCCGCCAAGAAGTTGAGCCAAACGCCCCGTAGCACCGCCTTCGTTAGCATGCGTGTCCCAGCCGTCGAACGACAGAGCAGCAACGCGGGGTCCGTCATCAGCGGCCATGAGCTTGGCGGCGCCTTCAGCGACCAACCGCATGGCAGCGATACCGCCTCGGTCTCGGGCAGCAACGGGACCGGTCATTCCCTCGCGTGTCGCCAACCTGTCGGTATCCAAGCCCTGAGCAAGTGCCGTCTTCAGCACGGGATCGCGATGCGCATAAAGCTCCAGGACGCGAGCAGCCAGGTCCTCCGATGCCGCGTTTGCAATCCGAGGCGCCCAGCCCAGGACGGGAGCCGAACCGCGCATAATGAGCGCTGTCGTTGAGCCAACAGCAAGGCCCCGCGGGACGACCCGATGGCTTGCAGGAAGCGCACCTATCGCTCGATTGAGCCAACCGGACTGCACCTCGCCTGCTCCAGGAAAGCCGCTTTCGAGTACATCTTGACCATCAAAATGGGAACGCTCGCGATAGGCTGTCGCCACGGCGTGGACGACGGCAGCGTTGCCTTGCTTGTACTGTCGCGCGAATGTCGGCATGGCCGGGTGGAGAGCAAACAAGCTATCAAGCGGGATCGCTGGATGCTCCCCAGAGAGCGAGAGCGCAATCTGGCCATGCAGCCGCTCGTATTCGGGATCCCCCACGGGAGCCACGGTTGCGAGCCCGTCGAGAGCCCCGCGAAGCACGATCACGACAAATCGAGGATCACGCGTGCCCGACGCGCTGGCAAGCCTGGGCAACTGCGCCCACGCGAACATCGCACTGCCGCCGAGCAGGACCGTGCGGCGCGTAGGCCATGGCATCTCGCAGCGGCTCATGGGCTCATCTCCACTGAAACTCGGGCGACATGAGAACGAGCGCCAATCCCTGTTCTCGCAACTCGGCACGAGTAATTGCCGCCCTTGTTTCCTTGGACGCAACCTGGCCGATGCATGTATCCAGCAGGTCATTGGGATGCAGCGTTTCCTTGACACGCGCAGCAATCGCCGCCGCCACATCGAGCCGAGACTTCATTCCTTTGGGTGTGGCCCAGGCCGCGACGGTGTCCGGCCATCCGTTGGGGCCTGGCGGTTGCCAGAGTGGCATGCCCATCACCACCAGCGGGGCTAGTAAGAGGCGCTCGTTTTGCGGCGCGTGACCCACGGCGCGGATTGCCGACATGAGGAACTCGTAGGGTGAGCAAATCTTGGCCTTGGTCGCATCCCAGGCCTCATCGGCATCGATCAGCGCGACGGCCAGAGCCTTTAGATCGCCGTCAGTGCCTTTGAATGTTCTTTGGAGGCGCTCAACAAGATGCGCCGGGGGCTCGTCTGCAACGAAGTGTTGGGCGAACTTGGTCGCGATATGTCGCGCGGTCGCCGGATGGCGGGCAAGGTCGGCGAGTGCCGACTTACCCTGCTCGATACCTCCGGCCCTGTAAGTCTTGCCGAGTAGGCGCCGGTCCCCGGGCTCGTGCGCTCTCGCGAAGAAGGTGAAGACACCGGGCTCGCCGATGCGGCCCTGCGTTCCGGCAAACGTCCAGCCGGTGAGGATCTGCGCGAGGGCTGTCACATCCGACTGCGTGTATGGCCCTCCAACACCCAGCGTGTGGAGTTCCAGGATCTCGCGGGCCAGATTCTCGTTGAGGCCCCTCTTGCGATTTTGCCCAGCTAGTGAGGTCGGGCCAAATGACTGGGCGTTGTCAAGGTACGCAAGCATTGCAGGATGTTGGATGACTGCCCTGAGCATGTCAGCGAACCGGCCAAGGACGTGCGGGCGAATGGCTTCGCGCTCGAAACTGCCGGCTGTTGCCCGCACCACACCACCTTTGGTCGCCGAAACGCAGAAGTGGTTTGACCAAAACTGCACCAGCCGTTCAACAAACCCGACGTCAGCGGCTGCTACCTTCTGGAAGCGCACAAGGGTTTCTGCCCGAAACAGTTGCTGCGCAACCGGTTGCTCAGCCTTCTTCGTCTCTCCTGAGGAATTGCGCGTCGCCATCTGGTCGGGTGCGACCGCCTTTGCGGTGTCTTGCTCGCCGATAGGCTGTGGAGATGGCGTTGGGGTCTTCTGGCGCTCAAGCTGAATGCGCTGGCGTTGCGCGAATAAAGCTTGCAGTGCCTCGCGCGATGACGGGAGCGTCGAGTCGTTGACTACCGCAATGGCCGGCGACTCCAACTCTACCTTAAGAAAGGCGCGCGGATCAGTTGCGGCAGTGGCGAGGTCGTTGCCTGAGCGACGGGCGCCGTAGCCGAAACGGCTCAAAGCAAGGAAAGCGGACCTGGCGTCAGGTTCGGTGGCCATGGCAGGGCTCGGTCTCGAGTTATGAAGACGGCAGCGATATCGAACATCCGTCGAAACCTGCAGGGACCCAATGGCACGAATGTGAGCACGCCCGCCTCTTGGGAGTAACACGGCGTTGCTTCGCCAGGCAAAGCCGCGCCATGCGCGCCTTGAGCCATGCACTTGCCGCCGTACCGTCGGGCATGGCGCACTCACTGACATCGGCTTTTCGCTGTGAATGATTTCGAGGCACCTGGAGCAGGTCCATTCCTTCGCCATCAGGCGTGAGGCGAGCCCGTTGCGATCTCTCTCATACATGGCATCGCCCCATCGGGATGGAACTCGCGCCTCCCGCTTCTTTTAAACGCACGACGCAAATTGTAATCTACCGGATGGTCAATCTGATCCCCTCTGACATGGTCAAACTTCCCATTTTCGTTTCGATCATGATCGCACTTGCGGCGCCCGCTGCCGCCCAATCAGGCGGCGCCGCTACCCCTTCGAAGGTGGATAAGAAGCCTTCCGCGTCCACCCAGAAGCCAATGGTTTTCTATCAGGCAAAAGGCGAGCCCGATTCCTGCGGGCCTGGTTGCAGCGAATGGATTGCCGCGGAAGGTCGAATCGATGAACGCTCGATGCAACGCTTGCGGGCGCTTTTGTCGCTCACGGGTAAACGCAAGCTTCCGATCTACTTTCATTCGACGGGTGGCGTTGGCACGACGGCAACAGAGATTGGCCGTCTGTTGCGCGCGCGCGAGATGACGGCCGGCGTGTACCAAACCATTCCGGTGGGGTGCGCAGGGGCGAGCGAGCAAACCTGTCGAGCCCTAAAGCAGTCGGGACAAGTGCTTCCAGCGGCGCTGCGCAATATCGCTGGCTGCCACTCCGCCTGCGTTTTTGCCCTGATCGGCGGCAAGGTGCGACAAGTGCCACCGGGCGCCCAACTTGGAATCCACTCTGTCAAGCTCGTCGTCGAATGGGGTCACGCCCGCAAGGCCGGCTATTCAGAGCGGCAGATTGCATCGTACCGAACAACCAGGCTGGCGCAGATCAACGCGCAATTTCGCCGCTATGTTCAAGAGATGGGGGTCGATGTCCGTTTGTTCGATCTGAGTTTGCAGGTGCCTCACGAAAGCATTCACTACCTCAGCCGGGACGAAATCGTACGGTTCGGTGTTGATAGCCGTGAGTTTCAGGAAACGCGCTGGGCCACGCTCGAACTAGGCTCGCCGGAGCTGTGGGCGGTAAAGTTCTTTGTTGAAGACACAGCAAAGGACCGCAAGGAACTGCACTCGAGCTTCCTCCGAATCTCGTGCCGAAACTTGCAGCGCGTCGGCATCACCTATTTTCGCTATGCCGGGTCGGGCGAGTTGGGAGCCGGGACATCGATGAAGCTCACAGCCGGTGATCGCAGTGCAACGCTTTCCAGGTTCGGGTCCGTCGTCAAGACAGACGCAGTCGAATTCGGGGGCTCCTACATCACCTGGGGCGCTGTTTCGTCTTTTGAATTTCTCGAAGCGGCAGCAGCGCACGATAAGGTCGAGATCTCCGAGCCGGGCGACGCAACCGCGATAACGCGCGTCACAAAACTGTCCACGGCCGGACTGTCGCAAGCGATCTCCGCAGTGCGACAGCGATGCGGACCTCTATTGCCCAGGACGAGCTGGTAACTCCCGGCTACTCTACGTTGTTGCACGCGGTCTACGCAGCATGCCGCTCATCCACCCGCAAGATCTCGACGCAGGCAGAAGTGTCGGAGCAACAGGTCCGGTCGATCGCCGGGCAAGAGACCAGCTCGCTCGCAGTCGTTCACCGGCAAGAAGTGCCTGGAGTCGATCATCGAGAGCGGCGAGTTCGTCTACAATGGCAAGCGTTACGCGAGTCGCAGCAGACAAACCCGATAACCCCCAGCTAACCCCCAGCGTTTGGAATTTCGTGTGATGAGTGTTGCGTCGGTGCCCAACATCTTGAAATACAACGTTTTTCTCCGGCAAGGCAGCGACGCTTGTCCTCGAAATCGCACAAATAGGCTTTGCCGCAGTGGCAACCGTGCATCTCGCAGTGCAATATGGCACTCGATCCGACCCTCATCGCAACGGGGCACATGCATGACCGCTACCCATTCGCAGGCCGACCTCGAGGCCAAAGCAACCGAGATCCGCCATTACGTCGCTCATCACAAAGGCTGGTTCGTAGCGCTGGGCATTCTGCTCCTACTCGCAGGGGCCGCCGCCATTGCCTTTCCCTACGTTTCGACGCTCGCCACAAAAATCGCTCTCGGCTGGCTGTTCATGGCCACAGGCCTCATCAACATCTTGCATGCCTTCAGTACCAGAGGCTGGCGCGCATTCGCCCTCAACTTTCTGATCGGTCTCCTTTTTCTTGCCTCTGGCGCCTATCTCGCATTCCTCCCTCTGGCGGGCGTTGTGACGCTGACAATCCTGGTCGCCGCCCTATTCATCGCAGAGGGTTATCTCGAGATCATGATGGCCATACGCCTGCAGCCAGACCGGGGTTGGGCTTGGGTGCTGCTCAGCGGCGTGCTGGCCGTCGCGGCGGGCGTGCTGATTGGCCTCGAGCTGCCGGACTCCTCCACCTGGACCATCGGCCTGCTCACCGGCATCAACCTACTGGCGTCGGGATTGAGCTTCGTCCTGCTCGCGCTCTCGAGTGGTAGCGCCCCGCAGACCGCCGCAGCCTGACGAGCCGACATCTTCGACCTGCGACAAGACCGCCGAGGTTTCGCGTCGGCCAATGTCGTTTGTCGCCCTGCATCAGGGCGCCTCTATTCCTTGACTTAGCTTGTCATTTCTCCAATGCAACATTCACTCAAACGCAAAACCTATTCAGATACCTGAAAATTTGTCGCCTCATTATCGCCACATCGCTCTCTCTAATCGGGCCTCGCCCAGGGGGAAACTCGGGCGGGGGTTCCGCGTAAAGCTCTACTAGCTCTGCCAGCTCACGCCATGACAGTTGCTCCTGCAAAGGGATGGGCGCAGTCGGCTACGCCTCGCTGAGCTTGTCAGCCGCACTGCCTGTCGCGTCGCACGCATCCGCCTAGCGCCGGTGCGTGTCGGCAGTCCTGGCTTCAACCCCCGAATATCTCAGGAGACGACATGAACAAGCGGCTTCTCACCGCGACAATTGTTATGGCACTCACCATCCTGGCGTCGCCAGCCCAGGCGTGGCCGCATCATAAGAGCGGTGCCAAATACAAAGGCAATGCGGGCACGTCTCGAACGTGTCTGACCTCGCCGGCTCGGGCCTTGCTCGGCCGTATCGAGGCCAAGTTCGGGTCTATGCAGATCATCTCGACCTGCCGGCCTGGCGCGCGCATTGCCGGCACGGGGCGCATCTCGCGTCATGCCTCTGGCAATGCCGTCGACTTCAATGCCGGATCGCGCAAAGGCGCAGTCGTGAATTGGCTGATCTCCAATCACAAGTCCGGCGGCACCATGACCTATGCCGGCATGAGCCATGTCCACGTCGACATCGGTGCCCATTTCGTCTCCCTCGGGAGCGGTGGGCGAGGTGGTTATCGCTCGAGCAAACGCCGCGCCTACGCTGCCGCCGGCAGCCCCCGCCAGCTCACTGGCACCCGTTACGGCCTGGGCATGAGCAGACAGCAGCGCAGTTCGGACGGTGAAACCGCCGCCCGCTTCCTGCCGACATCGGGTGGTAGCTGAAGCGCCCTACCCGCCCTGAGTTGCAGCCGCATCGTACAGAGTGGACGGCGTGCGATGCGGCTGCCCGATGATGACTTGGGCCATGCTGCGCAGTAGTGTCCCGGCATGGCCGACATCCTTGCCACCATCACGCACTACAAGCGCGCAGAGATCGCTGCCGCCAAGGCGGCCACGCCACTCGCGAAGATCGAAGAGGCGGCCCGGCGCGCACCACCTGTGCGCTCATTCAGCGGTGCCCTCCAAACCCGCGCCTGCGGCGGCTACGCTCTTATCGGCGAGATCAAGAAGGCCTCCCCGTCCAAGGGTCTCATCCGCGCCGACTTCGACCCCGCAAGCTTGGCCAAGGCCTATGCGGCTGGCGGCGCGGCTTGCCTTTCGGTCCTGACGGATACGCCGTCGTTCCAGGGCAAGCCCGAATACCTGCGCACGGCGCGCGAGGCCTGCAACCTGCCCGTGCTGCGCAAGGACTTCATGCTCGACCCCTACCAGGTGGCCGAGGCTCGTGCCTGGGGAGCAGATTGCATTCTCATCATCCTGGCCCAGGTCGACGATGCGACGGCACAGGCGCTCGCCCGTACAGCGCAAGCCTGGGGCATGGACGCCATTGCCGAGGTCCACGACGATGCCGAGCTCGAGCGCGCGCTGGCCCTGCCCTGCCGCCTAGTCGGCATCAACAATCGCGATCTCAAGACTTTTCACACGACGCTCGCCACCACCGAGCGCCTCGCCCCGCGCGTGCCGCGCGACCGTATCGTCATCGGCGAGAGCGGCATCGCATCACCTGCCGATCTCGCCCGTCTGGCCGAGGTCGGTGTCCGATGCTTCCTCGTCGGCGAGAGCCTCATGCGCCAGGCTGACGTCGCCTCGGCCACCCGCGCTCTGCTGGGGAGCCCCCCATGAGCAAGCTCTCTCATATCAATGAGAAGGGCGAGGCGCGCATGGTCGACGTCTCCGCCAAAGCCGTGAGCGAGCGCACGGCCGTCGCGGAAGGCTTTGTCGGCATGGCCCCGGCGACACTCGCGCTGATCGAGAAGGGCGAGACCCGCAAAGGCGACGTGCTTGCCACCGCGCGCATCGCCGGCATCATGGCCGCCAAGAGGACACACGAGCTGATCCCGCTTTGCCATCCACTGGCCATCAGCAAGGCTGTCGTCAACTTTGAAACGTCGCGCAAGCCCATGGGGCTGCGCGTGACCGCCGAGGTGAAGGTATCCGGTCAAACCGGCGTGGAGATGGAGGCGCTGACGGCCGTGTCTGTCGCCTGCCTGACCATCTACGACATGCTGAAGGCCGCCGACCGGGCCATGGTGATCGGCTCGGTCCGGCTTCTGGAGAAGACCGGCGGACGCTCCGGCACCTATAAGGCTGCAAAGGTGCCGGGAGCTGACCCATGAGCCGGGCGCTCTCGGTCGAGGAGGCGCTGGAGCGCGTATTGGCTGACGCCGAGCCGCTTGCGGCGGAATCGATTGCCATCGAAGCCGCCCGCGGGCGTATCCTGGCGGCACCGCTTGCTGCCAGGCTGACCCAACCGCCGTTCGACGCCTCTGCCATGGATGGCTTCGCCGTCCGAAAGGCTGACATCGCCAAGCTGCCAGCGACGTTGACTGTCATCGGTCAGGCGGCGGCAGGCCATCCTTTCGATGGCAGCGTGGGCCCCGGCGAGGCGGTACGCATCTTCACCGGCGCGCCCGTTCCCGAAGGCGCGGACGCCATCGTCATCCAGGAGGACACCGAGCACACACCGGCGCAAGTGACGGTGCACGCGGGGCCAATCGAAACTGGCCATATCCGCCCGCGAGGCTTCGATTTTCGTACCGGAGATGCTTTGTTGTCCGCCGGCCGCAAACTTGGACCGCGCGAGCTGTCGCTCGCCGCCGCCATGGGTCACGGCGCCGTCAGCGTCCACCGCCGCCCGGTGGTCGGCATCCTCTCGACGGGAGACGAGCTCGTCGCGCCGGGCGAGCAGCCGGGACCGGGCCAGATCGTATCTTCCAATCATCTCGGGGTCGGCGCACTGGCCGAGTTGGCTGGCGCGGACGTGCGTCAACTCGGTATCGCGCGCGACACCCGCGACAGCCTGACGTCACATGTCGCCGAGGCGGCGGACTGCGATATCCTCGTCACGATCGGCGGCGCCTCGGTGGGCGATCACGACCTGGTAGCTCCTGTGTTGGAGGCGCGCGGCATGCGTCTCGCATTCTGGAAAATAGCGTTGCGCCCCGGCAAACCGCTCATGTTCGGGCGTTTGGGCGTGACCCGTATCCTCGGCCTGCCGGGAAACCCGGTCTCGGCATTAGTTTGCAGCCGCGTGTTTCTCATACCGCTGATCCGCAGGCTGGCCGGCCTGCCCGATGCCGAAGCCGGGCTTGCGACCGCGCGGGCCGCCGTGCCACTCGACGCCAACGGGCCACGCCAACATTACATGCGCGCCACCCTTCACACCGGAGCCGACGGCACACCAGAGGCTACGCCGGTGCGCTCGCAGGATTCCTCCCTGCTCTCACCGCTCGCCATGGCGGATTGTCTCGTGATCCGGCCGCCGCACGCACCCGCCGCTCCTGCCGGTACCTCAGTTCCAATCCTGCCTCTCGACTTTTGAGCCACACGCCGCCGCATCCATTGCGACGGTCGCAAACTATCCTCTTGCGGAACAACTTGGGAACACCTAACCTGTTCTCGATTTGTCCATGCAAGCTGTGCGAGCGTTATCGTGATCGCGTCCAGCATCGGAGACTGCCATGCTGACCTCCAAGCAGAAGGAGCTGCTGATCTTCATCCATGATCGCGTCAAGGATACGGGCGTGCCGCCCTCCTTCGACGAGATGAAGGAAGCGCTCGATCTCAGGTCTAAATCCGGCATCCATCGGCTGATTACTGCGCTCGAGGAGCGCGGCTTCATCCGTCGACTGCCGCATCGCGCCCGCGCCTTGGAGATCATCAAGCTGCCCGATGCGCTCGCCGACGGCAGTGCGCGCAAGGCCCGCTTCAGTCCCAGTGTCATCGAAGGCGGCGGTCCCACGCGCCAGTCTCAGCCTACTCCGGCACCGCAGATGTACAGCGAGGGTCGCGCCGTGTCGGTGCCGCTGATGGGCCGCATCGCTGCAGGCGTGCCGATCAGCGCCATCCAGAACCACACTCAGGACCTCATGTGCCCACCGGACCTGATCGGATCGGGCGAGCATTTCGCGCTCGAGGTCAAGGGTGACTCGATGATCGAAGCCGGCATTCAGGAAGGCGACATCGTCATCATCCGGCGCACCAACTCGGCTGAGAACGGCGATATTGTCGTGGCCCTTGTCGAGCAAGAGGAAGCCACGCTCAAGCGCCTGCGCAAGAAGGGCGCCTCGGTCGCGCTCGAGGCCGCCAATCCCAAGTACGAGACTCGCATCTTCGGGCCCGATCAGGTGGACATCCAGGGCCGTCTTGTCGGCCTCATGCGCCGCTACTGAGGGGCTGCGGGAGAGGATCAGGGTTCCTCGTCCGCGGGCGTGTGGGCACGCCTGCCAGTGCTGCGTTCGTGCTGCCATCGTTCGCTCGTGCGGTCACGACTGCGGCCTCGCACGTCGTCGCGCACAGGGGTCGGTACACCCCGTGTGGAAGTTGCCGCAACCCACGGCCGCTGCCCGCGGCCGTCCGCAGCCGTTTCAATCTCGATGGCGCTGTCCTTGAAGTAGAGCGCATGGGTGCCTTTGGCCTTGAGCTGCTCTTGCGCGATCACGACCGGGCCCTTGTCGACGCACGATCGTGTGGATGGCAATGCCAACACGATGACCGCCGCCCTCCCGCAGTCATCCCTCAGCGCCGCGGCATGGCGCACGACCGCGACGGTCTTCCCCTTCACGATCGCAGCGCAACCTGTTCCATCGCAACGGAAGGCCCTGGCCTCGGCGACCAACTCTGCCGAGCGCCCGTCGCCGTCATGCTCGAGCCAGCGCGCCAGCTCGAACATGCCGCCTTTGGCCCCCAGGGCCGAAAGCCCGTCCTTGCCGCTCTGCACAGCAACCAGCGTCCCATCCCGCCCAACGAGCACGTCGGGCGCCGTGCGCAGCGGCGCTACCGCCAGTCCCAGCACAATCGGACATAGGCCGATGAGCCGCCAGCGCGTGCGCCACAGCGCAGTCCACAAGCCGCCACAGAGCATCAGTGCAAAGGCCGCGGTTGGAATGGCGGGAATGGCCGTCACTGCGCCCGGCAGAGCCGCAACGGTCCGGGCGCACCACATCATGCCCTCGATCCCCCAACCCATGATCTGGAGCGGAGCCCACTCGAGACCGAGCGGGAGAGCAATCAGCGTGGCGAGCGCTGCTGGCATGACCACGATATTGCAGAGGGGGATGGCGATCAGGTTCGCCAGCACCGCATATTGCTGGCTCTTGTGAAAATGGTACGCGGCGAACGGGGCCACGGCGAGGCTGGCAACCAGCGTCGACAGCACGATGCCGCCAAAGAACAGCAGCACGGCGAGCCACGGCCCGCGTCGCCCACCCCCGCCATCCTGCACCCGATCACGGACAATCTCATAGGCCGCCACCAGGGCGACGACGGCGGCAAACGACATCTGGAAGCTGACATCCATCAGGCTTTCCGGGAAAAGCACCAGGATTGCCAATGCCGCCAGCGCCACGTTTCTCAGCGCCAACGCCGGCCGCTCGAGCATGACCGCCAGAAACATGATCGAGATCATGATCCAGGAGCGCACGGTCGGAAACGACGCTCCAGAGATGAGGAGATAGCCCAGCGCGCCGAGTGTCGCCGCAGCGGCGGCCCATTTCTTGATCGGAAACGTCAGCGCCAGGGCCGGCACGAGCACGAGCAGGAAGCGCACCGACAGGAACACCGCGCCCGCCATGATAGCCATGTGCAGGCCCGAGA
This sequence comes from uncultured Alphaproteobacteria bacterium, assembly GCA_963806735.1. Classification (GTDB taxonomy): domain Bacteria; phylum Pseudomonadota; class Alphaproteobacteria; order Rhizobiales; family Hyphomicrobiaceae; genus CADEFX01. The sequence continues at coordinate 31,685 of CAWEBE010000064.1, forward strand.
TGGACAGGATGTGGAGCAGGCCTGAATCACGAAAGGCTTGATTGGTCGCCTCCGAAATGCCGCCGCGCTCGCCGGTGATGAGCGCGTTGGCAATCGCCCCTGTTTCGCCGGGAAGTGCCGCAGTGACGCGTGCGCCGATGGCTTGGCGCAAACGCTCGATGGCCGCGCGCGCCCTGAGCCCCGCCGAGGCCTCGCCGATACTGGAATCAGCGACAGGAGACGCCAGCGCAAATCCCACCCCACCGAGCGCCTGAAACCAGGCGGAGCGCGCAAAATCGTAGCCGCCGGGCAATGCCGGCCCCGCAGGCCCCGAGAGCATCGCCCGGACACTGATGGCATCGCCGGGCTTCAGGCCGGACCCTCCTTCAGATACGCGAATGCGGACGCGGGCCGGCCGCTCATGCGCCGGGAGACGTTCGATGCCGGCCACAACGAGTGTCAATCTGTAAGCGCCCGCCGGTCGAGGCTCCAAGAGCTCGACCCACCCGCGCACCTCCATCGGCCCGATCTGTGCCGTCAGGATCGGTGCGGCTACCCAATCGCTCCTGAGCTTCCCCACGGCAAAGCCCAGCGTCACGGCCATCAGAGCACTGCCGACCAACAGGGACATGGACCCGTGCCGCCACACCAGCCGCACTATGAGTGCGATCGTCACGGCCGCACTCGCCCAAATCAGCGACGGTTCATTCGGAAGCGCGAAGTAGAGGGCAATGCCGGCCCCAAACAGCACCGGGAGCCACAGAAACCAGCGGTCCTGCTCGCTCTCCAAGGCTCCGAGCAGCCGTGTACCAAGCCCCAGCACGCCGCCTCCCCGCCACCCTCGGTGACGCGCGCGTGCCCTTACTGCCGACTGCTGCTTGTGCTACACGGGCGCCAATTCAGTGAATCTAACACATGACACTGCCGCCGATGGCCAACGTCATCACACGCTTCGCGCCCTCCCCGACCGGCCTGCTGCACATCGGCGGGGCGCGTACGGCGCTGTTCAACTGGCTCTATTCGCGTCATACCCGCGGCAAGTTCCTGCTGCGTATCGAGGATACTGACCGCGAACGCTCCAAGCCGGAGTACGTAGAAACCATTCTCGCCAGTCTCAAGTGGCTCGAGCTCGATTGGGATGGCGAGCCGATCTCGCAGTATTCGCGCGTTGCCCGCCATCAGGAGGTCGCGCGCGATCTGCTGGTCAGGGGCCGGGCGTACAACTGCTATCTGACGCCCGGGGAGCTGGCTGAAATGCGCGCCCGCGCAGAGGCGGAAAAGCGCCCGCTGACCATCATCAGCCCGTGGCGTGACCGCGACCCTGCCGAAGCCCCCGCCAACGTGAAGCCCGCCATCCGCCTGCGCACCGAGCGCCAGGGCGAGACGGTGATCGAGGATCAGGTGCAGGGCCGCGTCGTGTTCCGCAACGAGGACCTCGACGACATGATCATCCTGCGCTCCGACGGGGCGCCGACCTACAATTTCGCCGTCGTGGTCGACGATCACGACATGGGCATCACCCACGTCATTCGCGGCGTCGATCACCTGACCAACGCGGCGCGGCAGATGCAGGTCTACAGCGCGTGCGGCTGGACGCCGCCGCTATTCGCGCACATTCCGCTCGTGCATGGACCTGATGGCGCCAAGCTGTCGAAACGCCACGGCGCGCAGGGCGTCGAGGAGTATCGCGCCATGGGCTATCTCCCGGCAGCGCTGCGCAACTATCTGGCGCGGCTCGGCTGGAGTCACGGCAACGACGAGATCTTCTCCACCGAGCAAGCCGTGCAATGGTTCGACATCAAAGACGTCGGCAAATCTCCGGGCCGCTTCGATTTCGCCAAGCTCGCCGATCTCAACGGCCACTACATCCGCACGGCCTCCGATGACGAGCTTGTGAAGCACATCGACGGGCTGTTGGCAGTCATGGATGGCGGCGCCGATATCAAGGCCAAGCTCGACGCGGGTGGCTGGCAGCAACTCACCATTGCGTTACCGGGCCTCAAGGAGCGCGCCAAGACGCTTTTGGAACTCCTGGACAACGCCGCGTTCTTGCTCGCTGACCGCCCCATCACACCCGACGATAAGGCGTCCAAGGTGCTCGATACGGACGCGCGCCGACAGATCGGGTTGCTCATACCGCGCCTGCAGCGCACCTCTCCGTTCGCTGCTGCGGGACTAGAGGCCGAGGTCCGCCAGTTCGCCGAGGAAAACCAATTGAAATTGGGGAAGGTGGCGCAACCGCTGCGGGCCGCCCTCACCGGGCGGACCATCTCGCCGCCCGTGTTCGATGTCATGCAGGCGCTCGGTCCCGAGGAAACTTTCGCCCGCCTGAAAGACCAGGCGTTATAGACCGCTTTCCGCCCTTCGGCCGATTGCCGTTCGCCCCGAGGAGGTATACCTTGGGTGCGGTGCAGCGAGCGTTTGTGCGGCAGGGTCGTTGCAGCCTCGGACTTGCTGAATCGAAGGAACAAACGCGATGAATGCACAGGACGGATCGGGCAAGAGGTCCGACGCCAGCCCAACGGCTACGTTGCTCATCAACAACAAGCAGACACAGATGCCGGTGCGTTCCGGCACCATCGGTCCCGACGTGGTCGATGTTGGCCGCCTCTACCGCGACACGGGCTGCTTTACCTACGATCCCGGTTTCACCTCGACCGCCAACTGCTCGTCCAAAATCACCTACATCGACGGCGACGAGGGCGTGCTCCTCTACCGCGGCTATCCGATCGACGAGCTCGCCGAACAGTCCAACTTCATCGAGGTCTGCTATCTGCTTCTGAATGGCGAGCTGCCGACGAAGACCGAGCTCGACAAGTTTCGCCACACCATCACGCACCATACCATGGTGCATGAGCAGATGACGCGGTTCTACACCGGGTTCCGCCGCGACGCCCATCCGATGGCAGTAATGTGCGGCGTGGTGGGCGCGCTCTCGGCCTTCTATCACGACTCCACCGACATCAACGACCCGAGCCACCGTATGATCGCCAGCCACCGCATGATTGCGAAGATGCCGACGATCGCCGCGATGGCCTACAAGTATTTTGTCGGGCAGCCGTTCATCTATCCTCGCAACGACCTCGATTACGCGTCCAACTTCCTGCAGATGTGCTTTGCTGTACCGTGCGAGCCCTACGTGGTGAACCCTGTGCTCGCCCGCGCACTCGATCGCATCATGATCTTGCATGCTGACCACGAGCAGAACGCCTCGACATCTACCGTCCGTCTGGCCGGTTCCTCGGGCGCCAATCCGTTCGCGTGCATTGCGGCCGGCATCGCCTGCCTGTGGGGCCCCGCGCATGGCGGGGCCAACGAGGCTGCGCTCAAAATGCTCGAGGAGATCGGATCAGTCGACCGCATCCCCGAGTTCGTCAAGCGCGTCAAGGACAAGAGCGAAGGTATTCGCCTGATGGGCTTCGGCCACCGCGTGTACAAAAACTACGATCCGCGCGCCAAGGTGATGCAGAAGACCTGCCACGAAGTGCTCGATATGCTCGGCATCAAGAACGAGCCGCTGCTCAAGATCGCCATGGAGCTCGAGCGCATTGCGCTCCAGGACGACTACTTCGTCGAGAAGAAGCTCTATCCCAACGTCGACTTCTATTCCGGCATCGTGTTGCGCGCGCTGGGCTTCCCCACGGCCATGTTCACGCCGCTGTTCGCCGTCTCGCGCACGGTCGGCTGGATCGCGCAGTGGAAAGAGATGATCGAGGATCCGGAGCAGAAGATCGGCCGTCCGCGTCAGCTCTATATCGGGCCGACCGAGCGTCCGTTCGTTCCGCTAGATCGGCGGTAGGCGTTCCTCTTGGTGTTTTCCGGCGCTCCCGCCGACGTGCCGCAATACGACGTCGGCTGCGGCTTCGCTCGGTGTGCCTGCTTGCAACTTTAGGTGCGGTGCAATCTCGCTGAGGGCGGTGCACTGCGCTGCGCGGGCCGGCGTGTACTGCATCGCCTCCAAGACAGCATCGGCCAGGAGAGTTGGCGTGCACTTTTCCTGGATGAATTCCGGAAAGGCGTTTCGACCGAGGATGAGATTGGGCAGAACGATGGATGGCGCAGTGATCATGCGCCGCAGAAACGGCGCTGCGAGCCAATCCACACGATAGGCGACCACCATTGGCGTGCCCGTGAGCGCGAGCTCCAACGTCACGGTGCCCGAGGCCGTCAGCGCTGCCCGGGCGAGGCGGAAGGCGCGCAGCTTGTCGTCCTCGCTCTCCACCACGTGCGGGATCAACGGCCAGTGCTTCAGGTGTTTTTCCACCAGCGGCCGCATCGCCGGCACGCACGGAACGACGACCTGCGGCAACCGCTCTCGTCGCAACAGCACCTCCAAAGCACCGCCGAAAGGCGCCATGAGCAGCTCCACCTCCGATCGCCGGCTGCCGGGCAGCACAACGAGCACCGGACGATGCTGCGACAGCCTGAGCCGCGATACGAGCGGCGCTGGATCGATCGCGCGCATGCGGTCGATCTGCTCGATGAGGGGATGCCCCACATAGGTGCATGGCGGACCGCCTAGCCGGCGATGCACATCAGGCTCGAACGGCAAGAGCGCCATGACGTGGTCGACATGACCGCGCATATGCGCGGCCCGCCCAGGGCGCCAAGCCCACACACTGGGGCTCACGTAGTCGAGGATCGGCAGGTTCGGACGCCGCTTGCGGATGCGCTGCGCGATCGGATGCGTGAACTCGGGACTGTCGATGATCACAACCGCATCCGGCTCGAATTCGAGTGCGGCTTCGACGGTCTGCCTGACGCGTTGCAACAACCGCGGCAAGGCTTTGACGATGGCCACTGCGCCCATGACGGCGATGTCGGCAATAGGGAACAGCGAGGCGAGCCCTTGGCGCCCCATGAGCGGTCCGCCGACGCCGCGAAAGTCGATGCCTACGTGTTGCCGGTGCAGAAGCGCTGCCATCAGCTTGGCGCCCAATGCGTCGCCCGAGGGCTCCCCGGCAACCAGAAACAAACGCAGCGGACGCGGCTCGCCCATCGCACCGCTCATGCCCGCGTTTCCGGCGCCATCAGGAACAGGCCCATCTCGTTCGCCTCCCGGACCGCTGCGGGCAGAAGATCCTGATGGATGCCACCTTCGACACAGGCGACGCCCGCCAGTCCAGCCTCCGCGATCCATTGGAAGTTGACGGGCTCGAGGTCTGCGTCCGCGTTGGACCGGTCCGCGACCAAGATGAGATCAGGCCTGCGCACCACCAGGACACCGATGCGTTTCTTGAAGAGGCGTCGCCCCCAATCGTTGCCTGCAACCGCGCCCACAATGGCCCCGATCGGCAGTGCTCCGTCTATACCGCGCACATGCTGGTCGGCGATGACCGCGGCTTGTCCGCCCTCATACTGCGCCAGGGCTCGGATCAGGGCCCGCCCGATGGCCACGTCGCGCCGCTCGCCCGGGGTCGGCGCGCGCCGGCTCAGCACGGCCAGCGGCGCATCATTGGGATCTATGTATCGCGCCCGCTCTGTCGGGTCGGGTACCGGCGCATGATGTCCTTCAATCCCCGCTATGAAGACGCCTGCCGCGTCTGCGCGCCGCACGGTCTCCTCGCGCTCGAGAATGAGCGACTGCGACGCCCGCACTGCGACGCCCGCCAGTTTCGCGCGCACCAATCCGTCGATCGTATGGGGTCCGACGACCGGCAGGTCGATCCGCATCTCCTGACCAGGTTTGGGTAATTTCACGAGCACGCCGTCGCGCGTGATTTGTCCGGCGCCTGGACCTGGAATTTGGGCCACGTCTCCCAGCATGGCGTCGGTCCCGCGCACACCTTCCACGGCGATGATACGGTCGGCATTGGCGAGCACCGCCTGCCCGACATCGAAGGCGCCGAGCGCCTCGCTCAAAGCGGTGCCGCGCGCAATCGCGGCACGATGCAACGCACTTGGCTGCACCCGGCCCAGAACACCCACGGGCGCCAGCAAATGCCGGGCGATCTCGTGCGCACCGTGCACGTTGAAGCCTTGCAGCTCGAAAAAGCGCACAACACGCCGCAGTACACTATCATCGCCGCCGCGCGTCAGTTGCAGCACCGTGCCGATGCAGCGGAAGAAGCCAGAGTCGATCTTGAGCTTCCACAGGTTTGGCCGGCGCATGCCGCCGGCGATCACGATGTCGGCGCAGCCGGCCTGCCGAAACCCACGGATCATCCCCCCGACCTGCCCGAGGTTGACCCACTGATGCGGATAGTCCGCGATGGCGTCCGCCGCGAAGCCTTCGATGCCGACGATGTGCACCGGCCGGCCGGACGCGAGGGCCGCGTTCGCAATCTCGAACGGTAACGGACCCGACCCGGCCAGCACACCGAGGGGGCTCGAGCTGCCGTCCCCGACGGCAGCCTCAATCGTCATGACCATCGCGCGGCGTGCATACCGATCGCTTACCGCCGGCACGGATGAAGGCGACGATCTCCTGCACGATCGGATGCTCGCTGAATTCGGCCGCCACGTCCTCCACCCGCTCTTTCAGAGTCCCTTCGTCCGCGAACAGCAGACGATAGGCGCGCCGCAAGCTGTGAATCTGCTCGCGCGTGAAGCCGCGCCGCTGCAGGCCTACGATATTCAAGCCGGACAGGTGCGCGCGGTTGCCGACGGCCATGCCGTAAGGAATGAGATCGTTCTCCAGCGCCGACATGCCGCCGATGAAAGAATGCGCCCCCACCCGCGTGAACTGAATGATGGCGGCCCCGCCTCCGATGATGGCGAAGTTGCCAATCGTGCAGTGCCCTGCAAGCATGACATTGTTCGAGAAGATGACGCTGTTGCCGATATGGCAGTCGTGCCCGACATGGCTATTGGCCAGAAACGCGCAGCCATCGCCGACCGTCGTCGCCATGCCGCCACCAGCAGTGCCGGGGTTCATGGTCACACCCTCGCGGATGAGGCAATCGGCGCCGACCGCGAGTGTCGACGGCTCGCCCTTGTATTTCAGGTCTTGCGGCTGGTGCCCTATCGAAGCGAACGGGAAAATCCGGGTCCGCGGCCCAATCGTCGTCCGTCCGGCCACAACAGCGTGACTGAGGAGCTCGCATCCGTCCCCGAGGGACACCCCGCTGCCCACTATGCAGTAGGGTCCGACCTTTACGTCCTCACCGAGCTTGGCTCCGTCCTCGATGACGGCAGTCGGGTGGACTTCACATTTTGACATTCTCGGGGTCCACGATCATGGCGCTGACCTCAGCCTCGGCAACGATCCGGCCGTTGACCTTCGCCTCGCCGTAGAACCGCCATGCCCGGCCGCGGCTTCTCAGCTTCCTGACGTGATATTCGAGCTGATCGCCGGGCAGAACGGGCTTGCGGAACTTGGCGCGGTCGATGCCCATGAAATACACCAGCTGAGGCTTGTAGTCTTGCCCCAGGTTGTGGACACACAATGCGCCTGCCGTCTGCGCCAGCCCCTCGACGATGAGCACGCCGGGCATCACCGGAAAGCCCGGGAAATGTCCCTGAAAGAACGGCTCGTTGAACGTCACGTTCTTGATGCCGACGCAGCTTACGTCGGCATTCATCTGCGTGAGCCGGTCGACCATGAGGAACGGATAGCGATGCGGCAGGAGCTTTAGCACACGTCCGATGTCAGCGGAGGCCAACTCCGTCTTAGCCTTCCCTTCCTTCATGTCCTGCATGCCCTGTCGATCTCACCTGCTGTGGCCGCTGTTGATGCGGGCCTAGCGCTCGGCGTCACCGCCCGCCGCGGGCTCCTTCTTCGACAGCCGCTGGATAGCGGCAATCTCGCGCGCCCATTCCCGGAACGGCCGCGCCGGCGTCCCGCCCATACGTGCTCCAGGCGGCACGTCGTCCTTGACATGCGAGCCGCCCGCGATCTGTGCTCCGGCACCGATCCTGACGTGCCCGACCGCCCCGGACTGCCCGCCCATGACGACGAAATCGCCGAGTTCGGCCGAGCCCGCGATGCCGGTCTGGCCCACGATCACGCAACCGCGGCCCAGGACCACGTTGTGCCCGATCTGCACCAGATTATCAATTTTCGAGCCCGCTCCGATGACCGTATCCTTAAGAGCCCCACGGTCGACGGTGGTATTGGCACCGATTTCAACGTCGTCCTGGACGATGACCCGGCCGATCTGCGGCACCTTGATGTGCCCATCCGGTCCCATGGCGAAACCGAAACCGTCCTGGCCGATGCGCACGCCGGCATGGATCAGAACCCGGTCCCCGACAAGCGCATGGATGACCGAGGCCCCGGGCCCGATATAGCTGTCGCAGCCCACCACCACCCGATAGCCGATCACCGCGCCGGCAGCGATCGTGGTGCCGCGGCCGATGCGGGCCTCCCGGCCCACCACGGCGCCCGGCTCAATGCTGGCGCCTTCGGCAATGCTGGCACTGGGGTGCACATTGCCGACCCCTTCGCTGGCACCGTACATGGCCGCCCGCGGCGTCATGGCCCCGGGGTAGAAGAGCTGCAATGCAAGCGCGAAGCCCCTGTACGGGGCTTTCATCACCAGCGCGGCCACACCCGCCGGCAACCTGGATGTGAATGCCGGCGCCAGTATGCACGCGCCCGCCTTTGCCTCCGCCAGTTGAGGCAAATATTTGCGGTTGTCGAAGAAGGTGACGTCCTGGGGTCCAGCCTCCGAGAGCGGGCGCACATCCTCCAGCATGCAGCCTGGGTCGGCTTGCGCGGGCACCTCCGCGCCGATCCTGGCAGCCACCGCCGCCAGTGCGAAAGGCCCTTCGCGCTGGAAAAAGCCTGGGTGCTCCATGCCGACCCTCAGTTCAGAAACGAAACGAGGCGGCAATCTTGCGCCGCCTCGCCGACATGAGCAACCGAACTCGCTGGACAGACCAGGATCAGAACTTGGTGCTGGCACCGAAGCGGAAGATCTGCTCCTTGTCGTAGCTCTCCTTGAGGATAGCGAAGCCCAGGTCCGCCCTGAGTGGCCCAAGTGGCGAGTTCCACAGCAAGCTCGCACCGGCCGACACGCGGATCGTGGCGTCGTCCTCCAGGCAGACGTTTGGAATCTGCCCTGCACCTACGGCAACGCCGCACTGCGTCGCCAATGCCTTGACGGCATCGCTGGTGCCGAACAGCGAGCCCGCGTCAACAAAGAACGCGCCGCTCATACCCAGATCGTCCGGGACCAGCGGCAATGGAAAACGAACCTCCGCAGTCGCGGCATAGAAGGTCGTGCCGCCAAGCGCTGTATCGGTCGCAACGTCGCGGGGACCGAAGCCGGCTCTGTCAAAACCGCGAATGGTCTCACCGCCGCGGAAGAACATGTCGATCAGTCGAACATCGTCCCCACCCCAGCCCAGGATATGGCCGCCCATAATGCGGCCGACGAGCGTGATCTTCTCGGTCACAGGGTAGTAACCGCGAGCCTCGCTCATAAACCGCACAAACTGCACATCGCCGCCGACACCGGCGAAGTCTGTGCTGGCCTGGAGATAGTAACCCTTGGTCGGGTTGCGTGGGTGGTTACGCTGATCGTAGGCGACAGAGGTACCCACCAGCGAGGTGTAGGCAACGCCTTCAGCCTCGATAATCGCGCGCGAGGCGGACTGCCCGTCGCTGAAGTCCTTATCGACGTCGTAAATCTCGTCGCGCGAGAACGTGTAGTAAGGCGTCACGATCAGCTGCTCGGACAGTGGGACGCCAAGCCGTAGCGTGCCGCCGGTTTTGCGCTGATTATAAAGTTGAAACCGGCTGTCGAAGATGTCCTTGTGGAACAGGTCGAAGCCCGCTGCCAAGTTGCGGTCGAGGAAGCGCGGCTCGGTGAATGATATGTCGAACTGCGTGCGCTCGAACGATCCCGACAGCTTCACCCGGAGGAACTGGCCGTTGCCCATCAGGTTGCGCTCGGTGAACGTGATGTCGCCGATCACGCCCTCGGCCGTCGAGTAGCCCGCGCCGAATGAGACTTCGCCCGTCGGCTGCTCGAGCAGCTCGACATCGAGGATGATCCGGTCCGGCGCCGAGCCGGGCCTGCGCTTGACCTCCACGCCTTTGAAGAAGCCCAAGCCTTGCAAGCGCTTCTTGGCACGGTCCACCAGCAGGGGATTGAACGCGTCACCCTCGGCCAAGCGGAACTCGCGGCGGATGACATGGTCCTTCGTGCGCGTGTTGCCGATGACATTGATGCGCTCGATGTAGACCCGCGGGCCTTCGTCGATCACATAGGTCAAGGTGATGATGCGCCCCACCGGGTCGCGATCGGCCCTGGGGCGCACACGCGCGAACGCAAACCCCTGCTCGGACACCAGAAGTGTCAGCCGCTCGGTTGTTTTGTCGATTTCCGACGCGTTGTAAGTCGCACCGGGCTTGGTCAGAACTTCACTCATCAGCGACTGTGCGTTGATGCCAGGAAGGCCGGACTCAATGCGCACGTCACCGAAGTTATAGATCTCGCCTTCCTCCACGACGAACGTCAGGAAGAAGCCCGAGCTGTCACGATCGAGGTCTGCGGTCCCCGACACCACGCGCGCATCGGCGTATCCGTTCTTGAGGTAGTACTGACGCAGCAGCTCCCGGTCGAGGTTGACGCGATCGGGGTCGTAGAATGCAGTTCCCTTGATGAAGTCGAACCAGTTCTGCTGTGTCGTCGTGATGATGTCGCGCAGTTGCGAATCCGAGAACGCGCGGTTGCCGATGAACTGGATGCTCTTGACCTTGGTTGCCCCGCCTTCGTTGATCTCGAAGACGAGATTGACCCGGCTCTGCTCCAGCTCGATGATTTTCGGCTCAACGGTGGCGGCGAACCTGCCCTGGCGCCGATAGACATCGAGGATGCGCTGGACGTCGGCCTGCACCTTGGCGCGCGTGTAAACCGAACGCGGCTTGAGCTGCACCTCCGCCTCGAGCGTCTTCTTCTCGACCTCGTAGTTGCCCTCGAAGGCGATCTGATTGATGACCGGGTTCTCGACCACGGTCACGACCAGGATCGATCCTTGCCGGTCGATTTTGACGTCGGCGAACAGGCCGGTCTGGAACAGCGCCCTCAGAGACTGGTCGGTCTTCCCGGCGTCATAAGCGTCCCCTACCGAGAAACGCAGGTATGAGCGGACAGTCTCAGGCTCAACACGCCGGTTGCCGACGACCTGGATCTCGCGGATCCGGCCGTCCTGCGCGATGGCAGCAGTAAGCCAGACCTGCGGCACGCCCAATACCGGCACTTGCAGCAGCAGTGCCAGCACGAAGGCCCACCTAGATCCCTCGTCCCTAAACATCCGAAAGAGAGGCATACTTGCGGTTTGCCTTTCGGTTCGCCGATCCCCCAAACTGCGTGCGTGCCTGTCGGCGTCAGGCCGGCGCTTTACTCACGTTCCTTTGGGGCCCCATGCCACACCGTCCCCCAGTCTGGAGGTCCCCAAAAGCTAAACATTTCTAACGATTCAGACGGCAGCGTGGAAGTGGCAATATTGCTGCACCGGGCGAGGAAATCAGCCGAGGCCGATCCACCGCCTAACAATCGGCAAGTCGTTGAAAGTCGCGTACATCATGAGCATCAGGACGAGCGTCAGGCCGATACGAAAGCCAATGTCCTGAGCCCGTGCGCTGAGCGGGCGGCGCCGAATGGCCTCGAGCGCGTAAAACATCAGATGGCCCCCGTCCAAAAGCGGGATCGGGAACAGATTGATGAGGCCGATGCTGACGGAGAGAACCGCAGTCAGGTTCAAGAGCGGCACAAACCCGGCGCTAGCCACCTGCCCGGAAATCTCGGCAATGCGGATGGGGCCGCCGAGCTGGTCAGCGGCTTCCCGCCCCAGGACCACATCGCGCAGATAGCCGATGGTCTTGGCAACGATGAAGTGCGTCTCCTTAGCGCCGAGCCAAATCGCCTCCAGCGGCCCATAGCGCCGATATTCCCAGTCCTGGGGCTGCGTGGTGCGCTTGATCCCGATCACGCCGACCCGCAGCTTGTTGCCGAACCGATCCGTCAGCTCGCGCCGCCCCGGCGTTGCCTTCAGCGCCAGTTGCGTGCCGCCGCGGTCGAGCACGAAGGTCAGCTCGGTGTCCGCGTTGGCGCCGACGACGCGCTGCATCTCGTTGAAACTCTCGACGGGTGTACCGTCGATGCTGACGATGAGGTCTCCGGCCTTGAAGCCCGCCGTCTCTGCCGCACCGCCCGGGATCACCTCATCGACCCGCGGCGCAGTGATGGATACCCCGACAAAGACGAAAATGGTTGCAAATAGCACGATCGCGAGCAGAAAGTTCGCAATGGGCCCTGCCGCCACCACGGCAGCCCTTTGGCCCAGCGTCTTGGATTGAAACGCTCCGGCTCTGTCCTCCGCGGACAGGCGCTCCAGCGCATCCCGGGACGGCACGCTCGCACCGTTTTCGTCGTCCACGAACTTGACGTACCCACCGAGCGGTATCCAGGCCAGGCGCCAGCGCGTCCCCCGCCTGTCGTTGAAGCCCCAAATCTCCCGTCCGAACCCTATCGAAAAAGCCTGCACCTTGACGCCGCACCAGCGGGCGACGAGGAAATGGCCGAGCTCGTGGATGAACACGACCACGGTCAGGACAAACAAAAACGGAACAAGAACGGACAGAAAATTCCAGATCATCTCGGGATCCCTGACAGTGACTGCACAGGCGGACATCCTGACGGGAACCGTCGCCTTGCACGACGGCTAACGGTCGGACGGACGATAGCGACTATCTAACCATATAGCGATCGAGCAATCCGCGTGCCATATGGCGTGCAGATGCATCCACGGCCAGTACGTCGGCGAGATCGTTGGCCTCCCGTATCAGGCCGGCCCGCTGGGCTTGGCTGAGCGTATCCTCCACCACGGCCGCTATTCCAGGCAAATTGATCCGCCTCGATACGAAACCGTCCACCGCCACCTCGTTAGCAGCGTTCAGAACGGCTCCTGCCATACCACCCTCGACCAGGGCCTGCCGCGCCAGGCGCAAAGCAGGAAACTTCGCTTCATCAGGGGCTTCGAAGGACAGCGCGCCGAGTTTCACCAGATCGAGACGCGCCGTCGGTGCGTGCATGCGGGCGGGCCAGGCGAGGCTCAGTGCGATGGGCGTGCGCATGTCCGGATTGGCGAGTTGCGCTAGCACCGAGCCGTCCGTGAACTCGACCAGGCAGTGCACAATCGATTGCGGATGCACGACGACGTCCAGCTGGTGCGCCTCGACGGGAAAGAGGTGATAGGCCTCGATCAGCTCCAGCCCCTTGTTCATCAGGGTGGCCGAGTCGATCGTGATCTTGGGGCCCATCGACCAATTCGGGTGCTTGAAGGCCTGCTCAGGTGTGGCCAGCGCGATCGCCTCTTGCGACCAGGTGCGAAATGGCCCACCCGAAGCCGTCAGCACGATGCGTTCGATGGATGCGGGATCGGCGCCGGCGATTGACTGGAAAGCTGCCGAGTGCTCACTGTCGACGGGCACGAGCTCGGTGCCGGCCTCTTCGACCGTGCGCATGAACACGGCGCCAGCCGACACGAGGCATTCCTTGTTGGCGAGAGCCAGCCGGCGCCCCATGCGAGCTGCGGCAAACGTCGGCTTGAGCCCCGCCGCTCCGACAATGGCAGCCATGACGCAATCGACTGGCCGCTGCGCAGCCTCGATGAGCGCAGCTTCCCCGGCGGCGGCTTCGACACCATTTCCAGCGAGCCGCTCCTTGAGCTCGCTGTACAGGCGGTCGTCCCCGATCACCGCCACGCGCGCTCGATGCCGTATGGCAAGATCGGCCAACCGCGCAACATTGCTTTGGGCCGTCAAAGCCTCGATGGCAAAGCTGTCGCCGTGCCGGCCTACCAGATCGAGCGTGCTGGTGCCAACCGAGCCGGTGGCGCCGAGTACGGACAAGGTGTGCGTGCCGCGCTGACGGACGGGTGACGCCGAGGTCACCGCTCGCCGACTGTGCCCGAGCTTGGTCGCCTCAGCTTTCCTGACCCCGAGCCCCATCCGCCTTCAATTCCACATGAGCAGTGCACGTCCTGGATTGTGCACGTTTACGGCAAGCCCCCACAGGGCAGCCAGCACGGCGGCAAAAATCAGGCCGTCGACGCGATCCATGAAACCACCATGCCCTGGAATGAGCTCACTCGCATCCTTGACGCCATGCTCCCGCTTCAGCGCCGACTCCACGATGTCGCCCGCCTGGGCTGCAAGTGCAAGCACAAACGCCATTATGGCCAAGCGCCCACTATGCCCGCCGTCAAGGACTAGACCCACGATCACACCTACCAGCACGGCGGCACCGAGACCCCCGATCAGCCCAGTCCATGTCTTATTCGGAGATATGCGGGAAGCGAGCTTGGGCCCACCGAACGTACGTCCCGCGGCATAGGCCCCCGTATCGGCGGCCCAAACCACCAGAAAGAGAAACAGCACGCCGGCAAAACCCCACATCACGCTCGATCTCAACCAGATGAGGGAGACCGCAGGCAACCCGGCATACAGCACACCGAGCGCCGAAAGATGACCTCGGTGCCCAAAGCCCAACAAAGCAGCCAATATGGCGCCGACGACGATGGCGATTACGCCGAGCCCCGTCATGCCGATGGCTGCCAGCGCGCAGGCCGCGGCAACTGCGATAGCAGAGGCCCAGAAAATGGTATCGGCGCCGCCCTGGCGGACGACGCGGCCCCATTCCCACACAACCAGCAAGGCCACGCCCAAGACAAAGATCGTGAACGGCCATATGCCAGCCCACGTCAGCAGCAGTGCGACAAGCGCCAGCACCAGCGCCGAGACCATTCGCAAGCCAAAGTCCTGCGGCAACGCCGAGGTCGGAGTGGTTTGCTGTGGCTCCAAAGAAATCCCCTTGGGTTCGCCGGTCTGCCCCAGCCATCACGGTCCTGATGGCGCCGCCAGCCCGCCGAACCGGCGATCGCGCGTTCTAAACTCCGCGATCGCTTGCTCGAGTTGCGCGCGGCCGAAATCGGGCCAGAACACATCGAGGAAGATGAGCTCCGTGTACGCGCACTGCCAAAGCAGAAAATTGGACAGCCTTATTTCGCCGCTCGTGCGGATGAGAAGGTCGGGGTCTGGGACACCGGCGGTATCGAGCTCGGCCTCCAGCTCACGCGGCCCGATATGGCCTGCTTCGATCTCCCCGTTCGCCACGCGCGCGGCCAGCCGGCGGGCCGCCTTGGCGATCTCGGCGCGGGCGCCATAATTGAAGGCGATAACAAGATTGAGCGCGGTGTTGGTTCTGGTCATTGCCTGCGCCTCCTCGATCAGCGCGAGCAGCTCGGAATCAACGTTGGTCGCCTCGCCAATGACACGAATGCGCACCCCGTTGCGGTGCAGATCGTCGAGGTCCCTGCGGATAAACCGCTTCACGAGGCCCATCAAATCGTCGATCTCCGACGCCGGCCGCGACCAGTTCTCTGACGAGAAGCTGAAGATGGTCAGATAGGGGATGTGCAGTTGTATGGCGGCCTTGACGGTGTTGCGTACCGCTTCCAGCCCCATGCGGTGACCAGCCGCTCGCGGCAGTCCGCGCTGCTTGGCCCAGCGTCCATTGCCATCCATGATGATGGCAATGTGCTGCGGCGGCGCCCTGCCGGCGTTGTCGAAGGCAGATTGTTGCTTCAGCTCGGTCACGTGCGGCTCTTGGGACCCCGACGGCTTTGCACTGGCGCTAATTGCTCGCTCGGCGGAGCTTGCCCGCAACCATCGGGCTGGCCGCTGAGGGCTCAGACTTGCTTGATCTCGGCTTCCTTGGTGGCAAGCATTTGATCGACTTCCTTGATCAGCTTGTCGGTGAGCTCCTGCACCTTGGCTGAACTCTTGTGATGCTCGTCCTCGCTCATCTCGCCATCCTTGTCGAGCCTCTTGAGTAACTCCATGCCCTCGCGCCGCACATTGCGCACACCCACACGGGCGTGCTCGGCGTATTTGTGTGCAATCTTCGCCAACTCCTGGCGACGCTCGGCATTGAGCGCCGGTATCGGTAGCCGGAGCAACGTCCCTTCGGCGATCGGGTTGAGGCCGAGATTGGCTTCCCGGATGGCCTTGTCGACCGCCTGCACCTGGCTCTTGTCCCAGACCTGAACCGAAATCGTGCGTGCATCGGGCACATTGACGGTCGCCACCTGGTTCAAAGGCATCCTGGCGCCATAGACATTGACCACGACGGGCTCCAACAGGCTAGCCGAAGCACGCCCGGTTCTGAGCCCACCCAACTCCCGCTTCAGGGCGTCCAACACGCCGCGCATGCGTCGATCGAGATCCTTGATGTCGAATTTTGCGCCCGCCATTGGCAATCTCCCAGACCATCGGGCGTGCACCCCAGCCGGTGCCGCTGGCCTCGAGCATAGCCCAGGAGGCGGGTCCGGCCATCACGCATGCCGGTGATCCACGCCCGTTGGGCTCGCACTCTCAGCCGGCGCCTGCGATGAGGGTCATGCGCGCCTCACCCTTGAGTACCTTGAGAATATTCCCCGGCTCTTCGATCGAAAACACAATTACCGGAAGATTGTTGTCGCGAGCAAGCGCGATAGCGGCCCCGTCCATCACCTTGAGATCACGCGCCAAGACCTCAGCATGTGTGAGCCGGTCGTAACGCACAGCCGCAGGATCCCGTTTCGGGTCAGTCGAATAGACCCCATCGACCTGTGTCGCCTTGGCCAGCACCTCGCAGCCCATCTCGATAGCCCTGAGCGCGGCCGTTGTATCGGTCGTGAAATAAGGGTTCCCCGTGCCGGCCGCAAAAATGACCACCCGTCCGGCATCGAAATGGTGGAGCGCTTTCGGCCGCACATAGGATTCGCATACAGTGGGCATCGGAATGGCGGAAAGCACGCGCGCCTCCACCCCGACCTGATCCAATGCATTCTGGAAGGCCAGGGCATTCATGACGGTGGCCAGCATGCCCATGTAGTCAGCGATGGCCCGGTCCATCCCCTTGGCGGCGCCGGCCAATCCGCGAAAGATGTTGCCGCCGCCGACCACCACGCCGATCTGCACGCCCGCGTCGACCGCCTCTTTGATGTCGCGCGCAAGCCTCATGCACACGCTCATATCGATGCCGTAGGCATTCTTGCCCATGAGCGCCTCTCCCGAGAGCTTCAGGAGAAGGCGATTGTAGCGCAATCCTGCCCTGGCTTGGCTCATCCGACGGGTACCTTGAAAGTGCGATTCCGTTTCAGCGGGGAACCTATTTCTTCGTCAGCGCCGCCACCTCCGCGGCGAAATCAGTGTCCTTCTTTTCAATACCCTCACCCAGCGCGTAGCGCACAAACTTCGCAATCTTGATGGGCGCCCCCGCGCTCTTCTCCTCTGCCTTGAGATACTGCTCCACGGTCATCTTGCCGTCGCCAGCCGGTCCAAGGAACGTCTGCTGCAACAGCACGACCTGCCCGAAGAACTCCTTGCGCAGCCGCCCCTCGACCATCTTCTCGATGATGTCCTGCGGTTTGCCCGATGCTTTTGCCTGCTCCAGGTACACTGACCGCTCGCGCTCGATGAGCGCCTTGTCGAGCTGGTCAGCACTGATTGCCTGCGGATTGGCCGCAGCGACGTGCAGCGCGAGCTGGCGTCCGATGTCGGCGAGCTTCTCGCCGCCGGCCTTCGAACTCCAGGCCCACGAGAACGCCGATCTTGCCGACGCCGTCGGCCACCCGGCCGTGCATGTAGCTGGCGACCGTCCCCTCGCCGACCTCGACCGCTGCCGTGCGCCGGACGGTCAAATTCTCGCCAATGGTGGCGATCATCTCCTGCACATGCTCGGCAACTGAAATCTGCTTGCCGGGATAGGACGTAGTCAGCAGTTTGGCGAGGTCTCCACCGGCCTTTGGCGCCAAGGACGTAATCTGGCGAACGAGGTCCTGAAACTTCTCGTTACGGGCAACGAAGTCCGTCTCCGAGTTCACCTCGACAACGGCGCCGGACTTGGCTGCGGCAGTGATGCCGATCAGGCCATCCGCTGCTATGCGATCGGCTTTCTTGGCCGCCTTGGCGAGACCCTTCTTGCGCAGCCAGTCGACGGCCTCCTCCACGTTGCCGTTGGTTTCGGTCAACGCGGCCTTGCAGTCCATCATGCCCGCGCCCGTCTTATCGCGCAGCTCTTTGACCATGGTGGCGGTGACAGCGGTCATAGCGTGCCTTCGGTTTGCATGCTTCATGAACTTGCGGACGCGCTACAAGGAGCGCCCGCCGGCTTTGCCTCAGTGCTCTCGACGGGCGTCCGGCGCGTTCAGGCCGCAGCCTCGTCGGTCAGCTTCTTGGCTTGGGCGACCCAGTTGTCCCGAGCGACGCGGCCGCGCGTACCCAAGGCCTTGTCGAGAGCCGCGACGCCCGCTTCGTCGACATCGGCGAGCTGCCAGAAATGATAGACGCCCAGATCGTTCAGACTCTGCTCGAGCTTGGGGCTGATGCCGGTGATGCGCTTCAGGTCGTCAGCCTCGCCGCGCGGAGCGTCGATGCCCTTGAACGCCGGCACCTGCTCGACCGGCAGCTCTTCTGCCGGCGGAGCCTCAGCAGCGCCGACGTCCACGCCGGACGCAACCTGTCCGCGCTCGATACCATCGATAGCGGCACGGGCCATGAGGTCGCAATAGAGCGTGATCGCGCGGCCTGCGTCGTCATTGCCCGGCACCGGATGATCGATGCCGTCTGGATCGCAATTCGTGTCCACGATCGCCACAATCGGGATCTTGAGCTTCTGCGCCTCCTTGATGGCGATGTCCTCCTTGTTCGTGTCGATCACGAACAGGAGGCTCGGCAGCCCACCCATATCTTTGATGCCGCCCAGCGACTGGTTGAGCTTGTCGCGCTCGCGCTGGATGTTGAGCAGCTCTTTCTTTGTGCGTCCTTGCGTCTCACCGGCCAAGATCTCGTCGAGCTGCCGCAGGCGGCGGATCGATTGCGAGATGGTTTTCCAGTTTGTCAGTGTGCCACCAAGCCAGCGATGATTGATGTAATACTGGGCGGAGCGCTTGGCGGAGTCGGCGACAGCATCCGAGGCCTGCCGCTTAGTGCCGACGAACAGGACGCGGCCTCCCTTGGCAACGACGTCGGATACGGTGACCAGTGCTTGGTGCAGCAGAGGTACCGTCTGTGCCAGATCGACGATGTGAATGTTGTTGCGGGCGCCGTAGATGAAGGGCGCCATCTTGGGGTTCCAGCGATGCGACTGGTGACCGAAGTGCACGCCAGCCTCGAGCAGCTGGCGCATGTTGAACGAAGGCAGCATGCGCAATTCCTTAACCGGTTTGACCGCCGTGGACTTCCGGAAAGGCCTTTTCAGGCCATTCCACCGGTGCGCGGCTTGTGTTCCGTGAGAACCAGCAGCGCCTTGTCCACGTGTGAGATGGGCAGGCTTGTAGACCGCCCGGGCAGCATTGACAAGCCGCAATAACGGATGGGCTTTGCCGAGTTGCCCCGTGTTCCAGCTGCGTGTTAGCGTCAGAAAAAATGTTGAGCATCAACGTCTGTGGGAGGAAGCGGCATGACGCGCGGTTGGCAGGTAGCTAGTGCCTGCTTCTTCATTCTGTTTGCGTTCGCCTTCGCGCGCGCCCGCTCGCTTCCACTCGAGGACGCCCTCGGGCCCGGCCCGGGCTTCTTCCCATTTTGGCTTGCCATCCTCGGCATGGGGCTGGCTGCGACGCTGATCGTCCAGATCTCGCGCTCCGGGCAGGCGGCTTTCGCCGGCTCTATTTCCATGCCGGATGGCGGGGCCATATTCCGCATACTCGCTGTCTTGGCCGGCATCGCCGCCGCCGCGACACTCCTCGAATATCTTGGCTTCCGCCTCGTGGCGCTGGGCTTCTGCGCCCTGCTGCTGCCTGCCATCGGCGCACGCAATCCTCTCGTCGTGCTCGCGTTCGCTTTGCTTGCCAGCTTCGGCGTATTTCACGTCTTCTACTACTGGCTCAAGGTGCCCTTGCCCATTGGCGCATTCGGCGTCTGAGGCGATCGGGCCCGCATGGACACGCTTCAGTTTCTTGCCGCGGGTTTCTCGGCGGCGCTCACTCCGACCAACTTGGCGTTTGCGCTGGCGGGCTGCATCCTCGGCACGCTCATCGGCGTGCTGCCGGGCCTCGGCCCTGCCGCCGGCACGGCCATCCTCATCCCACTGACGTTCAAGCTGGATCCGACCGGCGCCATCATCATGCTGTCGGCGATCTACTACGGCGCCATGTACGGCGGCACCATCACCTCGGTCTTGATCAACGTACCGGGCGAGGCTGCCTCCGTCATCACCTGTATCGACGGCTATGAGATGGCCAAGAAGGGCCGGGCCGGCACAGCACTCGGCATTGCCGCCATCGGCTCGTTCATCGGCGGCATCGTCGCGGCCACCGCGCTCGTGGTCGTGGCCACGCCCCTTTCGCGGCTAGCGCTCAGCTTCGGTCCGCCCGAATTCTTTGCACTCCTGCTGGTCGGCTTGTGTCTGGTCACCAGTCTCGCCGGCCGCTCGCTCGTTGCCGGCGTACTCATGACCGTGGTCGGTCTGATGATCGCCATGATCGGCATCGATCCGGTGCGCGGCGCGCCGCGCTTCACATTCGGCATGCCCGATCTCTACGACGGGGTCGGCTTCATCCCAGTGGTCATGGGCCTGTTCGGCATCGGCGAAATTCTCATCACCGCCGAGGCGCCGGCGCGCCAGGTGCTCAAGACCAAGCTCACAGGCCTTTTGCCGAGCCGCGAGGAATGGCGACGCTCACTCGGCGCCATCGCGCGCGGAACCGGAATCGGGTTCTTCCTCGGACTGATCCCCGGGGTCGGATCCATCATCCCAACCTTCATGGCTTATGTCCTGGAAAAGCGCCTGTCCAAGACTCCCGAGCAATTCGGGCAAGGTGCGATAGAAGGCGTCGCCGCACCCGAAACCGCCAACAATGCCTACGCCAACGCCGCCATGGTGCCGCTGCTTACGCTCGGCATCCCGAGCTCGCCGACGATCGCCGTGCTCATGGGAGCCTTTATCATCAACGGGCTGACACCCGGTCCCTTCCTGTTCCAGGAACGTCCCGATCTGGTTTGGGCGGTGATCGCCAGCTTCTTCATCGGCAACGTCCTGCTGCTCGTTCTCAATTTGCCGCTGGTCGGTCTATGGGCAAAAATCCTGGAGGTGCCCTATCACTACATTTGCGTCGGGACCCTGCTCTTCTGCGTTCTCGGCGCCTACAGCATCAACCAAAGCGTCTTTGACATATGGGTGATGCTAGGCTTCGGCGTGATCGGCTACCTGCTGCGCAAGATTGATTTCCCGCTGGCGCCGGCAGTGCTCGGCCTCATCCTGGGACCCATGCTGGAGAAGTCACTACGGACGTCTCTCGAAATGTCGGCTGGCGATTTCAGCATTTTCCTTACGCGGCCCATCTCGGCAGGACTGCTGGTGATTGCCGCCATCATTCTGGTCATCTCGGCGTTGCGACTCGCACCGGCTCAGGTGCGGGAGAGCAGCGCCGATTGATAGCGATAGTGGAGCAACTCGAGTGGAGGAGAAAACATGTCCCGTCTGATCGCGGCTGCCATGGCGGCTGCCATCGCCATTGCGGCTTCGCCGGCTACGGCTCAATCCTATCCGGATCGGCCCATCCAGCTCATGGTAGCTTTCCCGCCTGGGGGAAGCACCGATGTTGCGGCCAGAGTCGTTGCGGCCATTGCTGAAAAGGCCATTGGCCAGCCTATCGTCGTCGTCAACAAGGGCGGCGCGGGCGGTCAGGTCGGCTGGACGGAGCTGGTGCGCCAGAAGCCCGATGGCTACTACATCGGCTTCATTAATCTGCCCGGCATGAACACGATCATCGCCGACCCCGAGCGCCAGGCACTGTTCAACATCGACAGCTTCATCCCGATCATCAACCAGGTGCTCGATCCCGGCGTCGTGTGGGTGCGGGCGGAAAGCGAGCTCAAGACGTTCCAGGATCTCGTCGATGCCACGAAAAAGTCGCCTGGCACGATCCGGGCGTCGACGACCGGCATCCTGTCGGACGATCATCTCGCCATCCTCATGTACGAGGAAGCCACCAACGCCGTCGTGCGCATCGTGCATCTTGATGGTGGCGCCACGCAGATGAAGGAAACGCTGGCTGGCAATATCGACGTCTCCTTCGACAACGTCGGGTCGATCGTCAAGCAGGTGAAGGGCGGACAGGTCCGGGCCCTCGCCGTCATGGACCCGGAGCGCTCCAAGTATCTGCCCGACGTGCCCACCACCAAGGAGCTGGGCTTCCCCACCATCTCCTCCAATTCGTCACGAGGCATCGCCGCCGCCAAAGGCACGCCCGCGCCGATCGTCGCCAAGCTGGCCGAGGTCTTCAAGAAGGCGATGGACGATCCCGAGCACGTCAAGCGACTGGACGACGCCGGTCTTGGACTCAAGGTGCTCACAGGCGACGAGTACGCCAAGTATTACACGGAGCTGCACGAGAAGGCGAAGAAGTACACCGACTGGGCGAAGAAGCGGCAGCAGAAATAGCCGTGTCGAGACCCTCTCCCCGCACGCGCGGGGAGAGGGCAAGGTCGCGGCCTCAAATCTCGAGGATCTCGAGGATGCCCGGCAGGGTCGACAGCTCGCCCATCTGCATGGGGCCGATCTCGTAGCGGCCGGGCAGCGTGAGCTCGACCTCCTGCCCCCGGTCCGGCAGGGGCACGACAAGCCTGATCTCGCCCTTGCCGCCAGATTTGAGCAGCTTTCTCAGCTCGTCTAGTGGCGCTCCATGCGCTTGTGCGAGCCCCCGATCGAGCACCAGCTTGAGCCCGCGCTGCACATTGGCAGCCGCGGCCTCCAGCGCTTCGATAGCCTGCACCCGCATCTTCAGGGTTTCGCCGTCGCGCTCCGCCTCGACCGTGAGTAGGAGCGGCGTTCCAGGCTCGAGCAGCTCTCGCGAGCGCGCGAGCGTGTCGGAGAAGATGACCGCCTCGTACTGGCCGGACGCGTCCGAAAGGATCGCGAAAGCGAACTTGTTGCCTTTCTGAGATTTGCGCTCGCGTGAAGAAATGACGACACCGGCAAGTCTCGCCCCCGTCGACCCCGCCCCTGCCCGCGCCTCGAAGTCGGTATAGCTCTGTACGCCGAGCTTCGGCAGGACCGACGCATATGCATCGAGAGGATGGCCGGATAGATAGAAACCAACACCCGCGAATTCATGCTGCAGCCGCTCCATTGGCGCCCAGGCCTTGATAGGCCTGAGCTTGAGCAGGCTGTCCTGTGTTCCCCCCGAAGGTCCAGTCGCCGGCGCACCTCCAAACAGGCTGCCCTGCCCGACTTCGGCGTCTGCCCGCAGGCGGCTTGCCACATCCATGATTTGATCGGCATTGCCGTGCGCAAGCGCGCGGTTCCGCTCCAGCGCGTCGAAGGCGCCAGCCATGGCAAGCGTCTCCACCGCCCGCTTGTTGAGCGCCTTGGGATCGAGCCGCCGTGCGACATCGGCGAGGTGCTTATAGGGGCCGCTGGCTTGCCGCGCGTCGACAACCGTTGTGACGGCTGCCGTCCCGATGTTCTTGAGTGCCGCCAGCGCGTAGCGGATTGCGCCCCGCTCTGCCCCTCCCTGCGGAGGCTCGGCTAGGAACTCGACACCGGAGGCGTTAACGCAGGGTGGGCGAAGCTCGATCCCGCTCCGCCGCGCCTCGGCCGCGAACATCGCGAGCTTGTCGGTGTTGGCCATATCGAGGGTCATCGACGCGGCAAAGAACTCCTCCCGGAAATTCGCCTTCAGATAGGCCGTGTGATAGCTGACGACCGCGTAGGCAGCCGCGTGCGATTTATTGAACCCGTAGCCGGCGAATTTGTCTACCAGCTCGAAGATGTAGACCGCATCGCCCTTCTTGACGCCGTTCTGCACCGCCCCGTCGACGAAGCGCGCCTGCTGCTTGGCCATTTCGGCCTTGTCCTTCTTGCCCATGGCGCGCCGGAGCAAATCGGCTTCGCCGAGCGAATAGCCGGCCAGCACCTGGGCGATCTGCATCACCTGCTCCTGGTAGATGATGACGCCGTAAGTCTCCTTCAGGATGGGCTCGAGCATCGGATGCGGGTACTCGATTGGCTCCTCGCCGTGCTTGCGGTTGATGTAGGTCGGGATGTTGTCCATCGGGCCCGGGCGGTAGAGCGCCACCATGGCAACGATGTCCTCGAAGCGGTCGGGCTTGAGCCGCTTCAAGCTCTCGCGCATGCCCGTGCCTTCGAGCTGGAACACGCCCGCCGTATCGGCCCTGGCCAGCAGCTCGTAGCTCTTGGTGTCATCGAGAGGCAGCGTCTGCAGGTCGACCTCGATGCCTCGCCCTCGCTTGATGAGCTCCAGCGCTTTCTGCAGCACGGTGAGCGTCTTGAGGCCCAGGAAGTCGAACTTGACGAGGCCCGCCGCCTCGACCAGCTTCCAGTTGTATTGCGTGATAGGAAAGTTGGACTTCGGATCGCGATAGAGCGGCACCAGCTCATCGAGCGGCCGATCGCCGATCACCATGCCGGCCGCGTGCGTCGAGGCGTGCCGGTAAAGGCCCTCCAGCTTCTGAGAGATCTCCAGCAGCCGCGCCACCATCGGCTCTGAGTCACGCGATTCCTGCAACTTGGGCTCGCCGTCGATGGCCTCGCGCAGAGTGACCGGGTTGGCGGGATTGTTCGGCACCAGCTTGCAGAGCTTGTCCACCTGGCCGTAGGGCATCTGCAGCACGCGGCCCACGTCGCGCAGCACCGCGCGCGCCTGCAGTTTGCCGTGCGTGATGATCTGCGCGACCCGATCGGCGCCGTACTTTCCCTGCACGTAGCGGATCACCTCGTCGCGCCGGTCCTGGCAGAAATCGATGTCGAAGTCGGGCATCGAGACGCGCTCGGGATTGAGGAAGCGCTCGAACAGCAGGCCGAAGCGCAGCGGGTCGAGATCCGTAATCGTCAACGCCCAGGCGACGAGAGACCCAGCGCCCGAGCCGCGACCCGGCCCCACCGGGATGCCATTGCTCTTGGCCCACTTGATGAAGTCGGCCACGATGAGGAAGTAGCCGGGAAACTTCATCTTGGCGATGACCTCGACCTCGTAGGCGAGGCGCTTGTCGTAGTCCTCCCGTGTGAAGCCTGGCGCCAGGGCGCTAGTGCCCAGTCGTGCCTCAAGGCCCGCTTCCGCCTGCCGCCTGAGCTCCACAGCCTCCGCTGCGAGCTGATCCTCCTCGCTGGCTCCCTCACCTGCCGACACGTATCGCGGCAGGATAGGGTCGCGGCCCCTCGGCCTGTAGGCGCAGCGCTTGGCGATATCGATGGTGTTGTCCAAGGCCTCGGGCAGGTCGGCGAACAGCTCCACCATCTGGTCGGCGGTCTTGAAGTAGTGCTCGCGCGACAGCCGCCGCCGCTTGTCCTCCACGACATAGGTGCCCTCGGCGATGCAGATCAGCGCATCGTGCGCCTCGTAGTCATCAGCGGTGGCGAAATAGACCTCGTTGGTGGCGACGATTGGGATGCCGAGCTTGTAGGCAAGCTCAAGAAGTTGAGGCTCGATCTCAGCCTCTTGCGGTGACCCGTGACGCTGGATTTCGACGTAGAGCGAGCCGTTGAAGGTCTTGTGCAGGTTCTCCAGTCGCGCACGCGCGAGCTGTGGCTGGCCATCACGCAACGCACTGTCGATCGGCCCGCTAAATCCGCCCGTGAGGGCGATCAGTCCCCGGCAATACTCCTCCAGATGATCGATCTTGATATGGGGCGGCTCGTCCTCTCGCGGCTCGAGATAGCACGCACTTGCCAGCTTGAGCAGGCTGGCGTAGCCCTGCTCGTTGTGAGCGAAAAGAGCCACTGCGCCAACAGGGCGACTCGGCGCCTCATTGGTGCCCGGCCGCACATAGGCTGGGCTAAAACTGCCCTCGCGGAAATCGGTTTGCAGCGCGCAGCCGACAATGGGCTGCACGCCGGCGCTCGCAAGTTTTTCCGAAAACTCCAGGACGCCGAACATGTTGTTGGTATCGGTCAGTCCGACTGCCGGCATGCTGTCGGCCTCGGCCAGCTTGGCAATCCGGCCGACGGGCAGCGCGCCTTCCAGGAGTGAATAGGCCGAATGCACCTTGAGGTGCACGAACTTGGGACCAGCCCGCTTTGTGCGCGCGAGTTCATCGGACATTCGAATCGATGCGGTCATGGACCTACAGTAGCCCAATCGACCCCTGACCAGCGCGCCCGATGGGCATGGCCGTGGACAAGCCGTTGGCTGCCTACGCCACCGCACCGGGATGCATCTCGACGAGCAGCCCGCCCTCCATGCGGAGCACGCGGTGCATGCGCCGCGCCAACTCGAGGTTGTGCGTGGCAATCAGGGCAGCGACGCCCGTACGCTCGATCAGTGCGATCAGCTCCCCGAACACGTGACCGGACGTCTGCGGGTCGAGATTGCCGGTCGGCTCATCCGCCAGCAGCAGTCGGGGCGCGTTGGCGAGCGCGCGGCCGATGGCGGTGCGCTGCTGCTCGCCGCCCGACAGCTCGGCCGGCCGATGATCGAGCCGCTCGGCCAGGCCCATGGCCGTGAGCAGCTCCGCCGCCCGTACCTGCGCCTCACTCTTGCTGCGTCCCTGGATGAGCTGCGGGATCATGACGTTCTCGAGGGCCGAGAATTCGGGCAAAAGCTGATGAAACTGGTAGACGAAGCCCATCTCGGCACGGCGCACGCGCGTGCGCTCGTCGTCGGTCATGCGCGCACAGTCTCGCCCGTTGATGAATACGTGGCCGCTGTCGGGCGTCTCGAGCAACCCGGCGATGTGCAGCAGCGTCGACTTGCCCGCTCCCGACGGACCGACCAGCGCCACGGCCTCCCCCGGATAGAGCGCCGCAGACGCACCCTTGAGCACCGAGATGGCGCGGCCAGCCTGGTGGAATGTGCGCTGCAAGTCTTCGAGCCGCAGGACAGCAGTCATGGTCGACGATGTGTCCTGCATGGCCGCCTCACTCGTAGCGCAATGCTTCGACGGGATCGAGCCGCGAGGCCCGCCATGACGGATAGAGCGTCGCCAGCACCGACAGCACCAGCGCCATCATGACAATGGAAGCGGTCTCGTGCACGTCGATGTCTGCTGGCAGCCGCGTCAGATAGTACACGGTCGGGTCCATCAGCGTGGTGCCCGTGAGCCGCTGTACGAGCTGGCGGATCTCATCGATCCTCCAGCAGAAGACGATGCCGAGGACCAACCCAGCAATGGTGCCGACCACTCCGATCGAGGCGCCGGTGATCAGGAACACGCGCATGATCGCGCCCTTGGTGGCGCCCATTGTGCGCAGGATGGCGATATCGCGGCCCTTGTCCTTCACCAGCATCATCAGCCCGGAAATGATGTTGAGCGCCGCCACCAGCACGATCAGAGACAAGATGATGAACATGACGTTGCGCTCAACCTCGAGCACCGTGAAAAAGGTCTCGTTGCGCTTGCGCCAATCGGTCAGGTGCAGGGTTGGGCCAGCTACCTCCTGCATGGGCCGCAGCATCTGGCCTATGCGCTCGGGATGCTCGACCACGACCTCGAGCACGTCCACTTGATCGGGCCGGGAGAAATACCGCTGCGCCTCGATCAGCGGCATGAACACCATGGTTTTGTCATACTCCGACATGCCGAGCTCGAAGATCGCCGCCACGTTGTAACGCTTGATGCGCGGCGCCGTGCCGAACGGTGTCGAGGCACCGCGCGGGGAGACGAGGGTTACGCTGTCACCAACGTTGACGCGCAACGAGTTGGCAAGCCGCATGCCGAGCGCGATGCCTTCCTGGCCATCGAAGCCATCGAGCGTCCCGTAGCGCACGTTATCGGCAACGAGCGGCAGTGACTTCAGACCTCCTTCGCTCAAGCCGCGCACCAGCCCCCCCAGCGTCTGCACGCTCGAGGAGATCATGGCCTGCCCTTCGATCAGAGGCATGGCGCTCTTGACGCCGGGCACCGCCGCGATGCGCCGCGCGGCCTCGGTGTAGTCGTTGAACGGATCGCCGATCTTGTGCACGACGATATGGCCGTTGAGCCCGAGGATCTTTTCGAACAGCTCATTGCGGAAGCCGTTCATCACCGCCATGACGATGATGAGCGTCGCCACGCCCAGCATGATGCCGGCGAACGAGAAACCGGCAATGACCGAGATGAAGCCTTCCTTGCGCCGCGCACGCAGATAGCGCCGCGCCAGCATCCACTCGAAGAGAGCGAACGGCCGGGTATCGACTGCGGCAGGCATCCCCCACTCCTCGCTGGCGCTTGCTCTCTCGCTCAAGCGAGTGCACGCGCCGTCTTGATCGTATTGACGAGTTTTTTGACGGCGTCTTCTGGCGACATTGCCTGGCGCACGCCGCTCTTGCGCTCCTTCACTTCCACCTCGCCGCTCTTGAGACCCTTCGGTCCGACGATCAGCTGCCAGGGCAGTCCGATGAGATCCATGGTCGCAAACTTGGCGCCGGCGCGCTCCTCGGTGTCGTCATAGAGCACATCCAGCCCGGCATTGCTCAGCTGCTCATAGAGTCCAGCGCAGGCGCTGTCGGTGTCGGCATCGCCCGCCTTCAGATTGACAAGCCCAACCTCGAAGGGCGCCACAGGCACCGGCCACACGCAGCCGTCCTTGTCGTGGCTGGCCTCGATGATAGCGCCGGCCAAGCGCGACACGCCCACGCCGTAGGATCCCATCTGCACCGCAACCATCTTTCCGTCCGGCCCCTGCACCTTGCAGTTCATGGGCTCGGAGTACTTGGTGCCAAAGAAGAAAATATGGCCAACCTCGATGCCGCGGGCCGAGACGCGCTTGCTGGCCGGCACCTCGCGGTCGAACCGCGCTGGATCGTGCTTCTCATCGGTCGCGGCGTATTGGCTGGTGAACCTGGCAATCAATGGAGACAGATCCGCATCGAAGTCCGTGTCGGCACCAGGCGCACTCGTCTCCACCAGGTCCGCGTGACAGTACACTTGGCTCTCGCCCGTCTCGGCCAGAATGATGAATTCGTGGCTGAGATCGCCGCCGATCGGACCTGTATCGGCCGCCATCGGGATCGACTTCAATCCCATACGCGCAAACGTGCGCAAGTAGGCGACGAACATCTTGTTGTAGGAATGCCGCGCCGCCTCCGGCGTCAGATCGAACGTATAGGCATCCTTCATCAAAAACTCGCGCCCGCGCATGACACCGAAGCGAGGCCGCACCTCGTCGCGGAATTTCCACTGAATGTGATAGAGGTTGCGCGGCAGGTCCTTGTAGCTCTTGACCCCATCCCGGAAGATCTCGGTGATCAGCTCCTCGTTCGTCGGACCATAGAGCATGTCGCGCTCGTGCCGGTCCTTGATGCGCAGCATCTCCTTGCCGTAATCGTCGTAGCGGCCCGACTGGCGCCAGATGTCAGCCGACTGAATGGTCGGCATCAGGACCTCGATGGCGCCCGAGCGGTCCTGTTCCTCGCGCACGATCTGCTCGATCTTCTTGAGCACGCGAAATCCCAGGGGCAGCCAGGAGTAGATGCCGGCGCTGGCCTGGCGCACCATTCCGGTCCGCAGCATGAGCTGATGGGACACGATTTCGGCTTCCTTGGGCGTCTCGCGCAGCACCGGCAGGAAATAGCGGGAAAGGCGCATAGGACTTTTTCCGGATTGGCCGAAATGGGCTCGCCGAGGATGCCGTAGCAGCCCCATCACCGGGAATGGCCATCATGCACAGCCGCAGGTGCCGGGAGGAGACTGGCGGCTAATAACCATTTCGCTGCGGTGCTGGCAATGGTGCGGGGATGCGCATCCGTGGGAAAGGGCCGACTACTCGCCCAGACAATGTACAATGGTTGCTGACAGCATCGTCATACTTCGATATTGTCATTTTGTCGCAAAAGGGGAACCGGTCTCGAAACCGCGTTTTGCCTGGGTCTAGGGAGACAGCAGCGGCTAACCCTTGTCTGTTCGAGCAGGGGCGCAGCAGCGCAAGGTGGCGAAGACGAGCGGCGGACCGACCGAACGCTTGCAGTCACCCGAAAATGCAAGTCTCGGGGCAAGGCTCAGCGCCTTGCTCTTTTGTTTTTGCCCCTCACCGTGGACCGATGGGCAGCTTGTCGAACTCGATGATCTCCCAAACGAGCACGGCATAGATCAGCGCGAATACCACCGCGGATACGAGCGTCGTCAGGCTGATGACAAACAAAAACCTCGGCCGCACCGGCGCACTTGCCGGCGTGCCCGGAACAACAGCGCCTTCCTCGCCTTGCGTGCGCACACCAATCGGCAGGATGGCAAACAACACCGTCCACCAAACAATGAAGTAGATGGCAAGGGCGAGCCCGATGCTCATTTCAGGCACCCATCTGCGTGCTCAAGCCTGCTCGAGCTCGACCAGCGTACCGCAGAAATCCTTCGGATGCAGGAACAGCACGGGCTTGCCGTGTGCACCGATCTTCGCGTCTCCATCGCCCAGCACGCGCGCGCCTTGCGCCTTGAGCCGGTCGCGCGCCGCGACGATATCGTCCACCTCGTAGCAGATATGATGGATGCCGCCGTCCGGGCTGCGCTCCAGGAATTTGGCAATGGGGGAGTTTACACCCAGGGGCTCGAGCAGCTCGATTTTGGTGTTGGGCAGCGTGATGAACACGGTCGAGACGCCGTGCTCGGGCTGCGGAACCTTCTCCGAAACTACCGCACCCAGCATCTGACGATAAACCTCAGCCGCCGCCTCCATGTTACGCACGGCAATCGCCACGTGATTGAGCCGTCCGATCAAGTGCACCTCCTGCCGGTCAGCGCTGCTTTCCGTCTCCCCCTCTTCGCGAGCCGAAAGATCGAGGCGTCAAGGTCCAGGTGAAGCGCTATGGCTTCACATCCATCACCGATACCATGATCTTGGCAATGGGCTTCTTGCCCCACTGCTCGTTGATAGCGGCGCGCACTGCCCGCCGGATGGCATCGCGCACCATTTCGGCATCGCGCCGTCGCGACGCCGGTATGCTCTCGATCGTGCCATCGACGGCATCGAGGACAATGTCGGCCATGGATTTGCCATCCGCCGTCTCCGAGGGGATGCCGTCGAGCACCACCTCCGGCTCGACCAGAACATCGCCGCGGCGCGACAGAACAACCGATACGACGACGATACCCACGAACGACAGTTTTCGGCGTTGACGGACCGGCCCCTCGTCCGACGGCACGATGAGCCGTCCATCCCGGAACAGCCGCCCCACCGGCGCTTCGTCGATGATCGCCGCTGGTCCGGGCGCCAACTCGACTATTTCGCCATTGATCGGAGTAAGAACCTGGGCGACGCCAGCCTCACGGGCAAGCCTCGCATGCTCCTTGAGATGGCGCACCTCGCCATGCATGGGAATTGCGATCCGCGGTTTGACCCAGGCGTACATCTGCTTGAGCTCCTCCCGCCGCGGATGTCCGGTCACGTGCACCAACGCGTCGGTATCCGTGACGATGTCGCAGCCCATTCGGGCCAGCGCGTTCTGGATGCGCCCGACGGCCTTCTCGTTGCCGGGGATAGTGCGCGAGGAAAAGATGATCGTATCTTCCTTGCCGAGGGAAATCTCCGGATGCTCGCTCTCGGCAATGCGCGCCAGCGCCGCGCGCGGCTCGCCCTGACTGCCAGTCACGAGCGCCAGCACCTTGTCGGCATCGAGGTGGGAGAACTCCTGCTGATCGAAATACCGGAAACCCTGCGGCAAGTATCCGGTATCGATCGCCACCTGAATGATGCGATGCATCGCGCGCCCCGCAACCACGAGATGCCGGCCTGCCCCACGCGCAGCTTCCGCGATGGCCTTGATGCGCCCGACATTCGAGGCAAAGGTCGTGACTGCGACGCAGCGCTTGGCTCCTTTGACGATACGCGCCAGCGAGCGTGCGACGTCGCTCTCCGACGGGGACCGCCCATCACGAAAAGCATTGGTGGAATCGCACACGAGCGCCACAACACCCTCCCCACCCGCAGCCGCGATCTTCGCTTCGTCGGCGGGCGGCCCGAGAACCGGGCTCGGGTCCAGCTTCCAGTCCCCAGTGTGGAACACAGTGCCATGCGGGGTGCGGAGCAGCAGCCCATTGGGCTCGGGGATCGAGTGAGCCATGGTGACCAGCTCGACATCGAACGGCCCCACAGTGAAGCGCCGGCCCATCTCGACCTCATGGATCGGCAGCTTCAGCCTGCCGCCGAACTCGGCGAGCTTGGCCTTCAGCAAGGCGGCCGTAAACGGTGTCGCGTAGATCGGCGCCTGCAGCCTTGGCCACAGCTCGATCACAGCGCCGAAGTGATCCTCATGCGCGTGCGTGAGCACGATGCCCGCGAGATCGCGCGCGCGCTCCTCGATGAAGCGCAGGTCCGGCAGGATGACATCGACCCCTGGATCGAACTCACCTTCAGGGAAGGTGATGCCGAGATCGACCATGAGCCAACGATGGCGATCCTCGCGCCCGAGCCCGTAGAGATAGCAGTTCATGCCGATCTCGCCGAGCCCGCCGAGGGCCAGGAACACGAGCCCGTCCCGCCTGCTCGCGTGAATTTGCTGGGGACCGGCCATTCGCCTCTCTCTCAAGCTCCGGACTGGCCGGACACCACCGTCACATCGCCGAACGTAAAGCGGAGCGCACGCCCCTCCCCATCCCTCAACAGCAGAGATCCGTCGGCATCGAGCCCCGCAAAGCGGCCTTCGACACGGCCACTTCCTGCATTAATGGCAAGATTTTCGCCTTCTGGCCCGGCGCGCTCCAGCCATGCAGTGCGGATCGCAGCGAAACCGTTACCGCGATCCCACACTGCAAGCCACCGGCAAATACATGCATCGAGGACATCGAGAGCCGCTTCCGGCTCGAGATCGATGCCGCGGGCGGAAAGATGTGTGGCAGCCTGCCCGGACTGGGCGGGCGAGAAGGCGAGGTTGATGCCGATCCCCAGGATCGCCAGCGGCGTACCGCCTTGGCCGACGATGCTCTCGGCCAGAATGCCCCCAACCTTCGCACCCCCGA
Source organism: uncultured Alphaproteobacteria bacterium (assembly GCA_963806735.1). GTDB lineage: Bacteria > Pseudomonadota > Alphaproteobacteria > Rhizobiales > Hyphomicrobiaceae > CADEFX01. The sequence goes on from CAWEBE010000064.1 coordinate 64,488, forward strand.
TGAGAACGTCGTTCGGCCATTTCAGGCGCAACCCCAACGATACGGCGCCCGAAGAACCAATCGCGTCGTGGACGGCAATGCCAGCCAAAAGCGAGAGCTGATGCACCGTTGCGGGCGTACATCGCGGCGCAAAGAGCAAGCTCGCATGGAGATTGCCGCGCGGAGAAAGCCATGACCGACCAGAACGACCGCGGCCCTGCGTTTGCATGTTGGCACGCAGCCAAAGTGGCCCCGTTTCGCCCGCGAGCGTCCGCCGCATTGCCTCACTGTTGGTCGAATCGATCTCGTCGAGGACTTCGACGCGCGCTGTCCAATGTGTTGACGCGCCCTCGGGCATCCGGCCTCAGAACAAGGACTTGGCTGCAACCGCGGCAGCATCGACGAGCGGCGCAGGCCACACGACATAGAGGAGAACGAGTAGCGCAGTCAGCGCCATGAGCATGCTCTCCTTGGCGTTCGGAACGAGAAACCTCTCCTGCGGCGCATCGAAGAACATGATCTTGACGATGCGCAGATAATAGTAGGCACCGATCACGCTGGCGATCACGCCGATAACGGCGAGCGTATAGAACCCCGCAGCAAGCGCCGGCAGAAATACGTAGAACTTCGCCCAGAAGCCGGCCAGCGGTGGAATTCCGGCCAGCGAGAACATGAACACCGCCAGTGCGAACGCCATCGGCAGGTTCGTCTGCGCCAGACCCGACAGGGCGGCGATATCCTCGACGGGACCGTCGCTGCGCCGCATCGACAGAATGCAGGCGAACGCGCCCAGCGTCATGACCACGTAGATGGCCATGTAGATGAGCACGCCCTGCGCGCCCTCCGCGGTGCCTGCCGCAAGTCCGACCAGCGCATAGCCGACGTTGGCAATGGAGGAGTACGCCATCAGCCGCTTGATGTTGGTCTGGCCGATGGCGGCGAAGGCCCCGAGCAGCATGGAGGCCACGGCCAGGAACACTATGATCTGCTGCCATTGCGGCTTCACCCCAGGGAAGGCGGCGCCCAGCACCCGCAGCAGCAGCGCCATTGCCGCGACCTTTGGTGCGACAGCAAAGAATGCTGTAACGGGCGTTGGTGCTCCCTCGTAGACGTCAGGCGTCCACATGTGAAAGGGCACGGCCGCGATCTTGAAGGCGATGCCGACCAGTAGAAAGACCAGACCGAAGATCAAGAGCAGGTTCTCAGCAGCGCCCTGCGCGTTCGCGGCCGCCGCGATGGTGGTGAAGCTGGTCGAGCCGGCGAAGCCGTAGATGAGCGAGGCGCCGTAGAGGAGCATGCCGGAGGACAGGGCCCCGAGCACGAAGTACTTGAGCCCCGCCTCGCTCGAGCGCACGTCGTCGCGACGGAATGCGGCCACCACGTAGAGTGCCAGGCTCTGCAGCTCCAGCCCAAGGTAGAGGGCAATCAGGTCGTTGGCCGAGATCATCAGCAGCATGCCGGCGGTCGCCAGCAGCACCAGCACGGGGTACTCGAACTTGAGGTTGTCCTGGCTCTCGAACTCGTTGAAGGCCAGCACCAGTGCGCCGGCCGCTCCGATCAGCGTCAGGACCTTCATGAAGCGGGCAAAGGCGTCGATCGTGAACGCGCTGTCCAGCACGATGCGCGCGTCTGGCTGTCGCAACAACAGGACGGCGGCGGCAATCAGCACCGCTACCCCGAGCCAGGTGGCGATCCGGGCCTCACCCTGGGTCTCGGGCCTGAACACGCCGTACATGAGCAGGCCCATGGCCGCCAGCACGATCAGGATCTCCGGCCACAACGGCGCGTAGGCGGCAAGGTCGTTCATCGTTGCGTGCCCCCGGCACGGTCAGCCGGCGGCAGCGCGGCCTGGCGCGCCGTCTTCACGGCAGTCTCGTAGTTCGCCACCAGCTTCTTCACCGAGACGGCGGTGACGTCGAGCAGCGGCGCCGGATAGAAGCCGAAAAAGATTGTGAGCACCACGAGCGGCGCCATCACTGCGATCTCGCGCACGTTCATGTCAGCAATCCCGCGCAAGCTCGGCTTCTCCAGCGGGCCGAAGATCATGCGCCGATAGAGCCACAGGGCATAGCACGCCGACAGGATCACTCCCGTCGTTGCCAGGAAGGCCAGCCAGGTGTTGACCTTGAAAGCGCCGATCAGGGTCAGGAACTCGCCGATGAAACCGCTGGTGCCCGGCAAGCCGACATTGGCGAGCGTGAACACCATGAAGCAGAAGGCATAGATCGGCATGCGATTGACCAGACCGCCATAGGCGTCGATCTCGCGAGTGTGCATGCGGTCGTAGACGATTCCCACGCACAGGAAGAGCGCCGCCGAGACGAGACCATGCGAGAGCATCTGGAAGATGGCCCCGTCCACGCCCTGATGCGTGAAGGTAAAAATGCCCATCGTCACGTAGCCCATGTGCGCCACCGACGAGTAGGCGATCAACTTCTTCACGTCCTCCTGCGCCAGCGCCACCAGCGACGTGTAGACGATGGCGACGATCGACAGCACGAAGACGAATGGCGCCAGATCCTGGCTCGCCAATGGAAACATCGGCACGGAGAAGCGCAGGAAGCCGTAGCCGCCCATCTTGAGCAGAATGGCGGCAAGGATGACGGAGCCGGCGGTCGGCGCCTCGACATGCGCGTCAGGCAGCCATGTGTGCACGGGCCACATGGGCATTTTCACCGCGAACGAGGCGAAGAACGCCAGCCACAGCCACCACTGCATGCCATCGGGGAAGGCCGTCGTCATCAGCGTCGGTATGTCGGTCGTGCCGGCGTGCAGGTACATGGCCAGCAGGGCCAGCAGCATCAGCACGCTGCCGAGCAGCGTGTAGAGAAAGAACTTGAAGCTGGCGTAGACGCGCCGGGCGCCGCCCCACACCCCGATGATCAGGAACATCGGGATCAGCCCGCCCTCGAAGAACAGATAGAAGAGCACGAGATCCAACGCACAGAAGACACCGATCATCAGCGTCTCGAGCAGCAGGAATGCGATCATGTATTCCTTGACGCGCTCCTCGACCGACTCCCAGCTCGCCAGGATGCACAGCGGCATAAGGAACGTGGTCAGGATCACGAACAGCATCGATATGCCGTCGACCCCGAGCTTGTACTTGATCGGACCGAGCCAAGCCCGCTCCTCGACGAACTGGAAGGCGGCGCTGGACTTGTCGAATTCCCACCAGATCAGAAGGGACACGGCGAACGTCGCGAGCGTCGTCCACAGCGCGATCCAACGCGCGTTCTGCTTGGCTTCGGCATTCTGCGTGGCGATGATGAGCGCACCCACCGCAGGCAGGAACGTGACGAGCGAGAGCAGGTTGCCGCCGGCGAGGCTCATCGCACACCTCCACCGCTGAACATGAACCAAGTGATCAGCGCCGCAAGCCCGATGAGCATGGCGAAGGCATAGTGATAGACGTAGCCCGACTGCAGCCGCACGACACGGGCCGTGACGCGGCCGACACCGTTCGCCGTTCCATCGATGATGCCATCGATGGTGGCGCCATCGCCGCCGCGCCACAATGCCCGCCCGATGGCCATGGCTGGGCGCACGAAAAGCCAGTCGTAGAGCTCGTCGAAGTACCACTTGTTGAGGAAGAACAGGTAGAGTGGTCGGAACAGGCGCGCCGTTGCATCCGGCAGCCATGGTGCTCGGATATAGTAGAGCCAGGCGATGGCCGCACCAGCCAGCATGGCCGCGAATGGCGCCCAGTAGACCCACTCGGGCACCTCGTGCATGGCGTGCAGGATGTGGTTGTCGGGGCCTTCCAATAGCGCCTTGCCCCAGAATTCCTTGTAGCCGTGGCCCACGAAAAAGGCCGAAAACACCACGCCCGCCAATACGGAACCGACCGCCAGCAGATAGAGCGGCACCATCATGACCTGTGGGCTTTCGTGCGCGTGCTCATGCGCATGATGATCGCCGCGCGGGGCACCGTGGAATGTCATGAAGATCAGGCGCCATGAATAGAACGACGTCATCAGCGCCGCGATGACCAGCAGCCAGAACGCATAGTTGCCGGGTGTGTGGGCCGCGAACGCTGCCTCGATAATGGCGTCCTTGGAGTGAAAGCCCGCAAACCCCGCCAGGTGCGGGATGCCGACGCCGGTCAGCGCCAGCGTACCGATGAGCATTACGCCGTAGGTGAGCGCGATCTTGTCCTTGAGGCCACCCATGTTGCGCATGTCCTGCTCGTGGTGCATGGCGTGGATCACGGAGCCTGCGCCCAGGAACAGCAGCGCCTTGAAGAAGGCGTGCGTGAAGAGATGGAAGATTCCTGCCGCGTAGGCACCGACGCCGCAAGCCACGAACATGTAGCCGAGTTGCGAGCAGGTCGAATAGGCGATGACGCGCTTGATGTCGTTCTGCACGAGGCCGACGGTGGCTGCGAAGAAAGCTGTCACCGCGCCTACCAGCGTCACCACTTGCAGCGCCACGGGCGCGTATTCGAACAGCGGCGACAACCGCGCAACCATGAACACACCGGCCGTCACCATGGTCGCCGCGTGGATGAGCGCGGAGACCGGGGTCGGTCCCTCCATGGCATCCGGCAGCCAGGTGTGCAGCAGGAACTGCGCCGACTTACCCATGGCGCCAAGAAACAGCAGCAGGCACAGGCACGTCAGGATGTCGACCTGGTAGCCAAGGAACTCCATGGTCTGGCCCGCCTTCGACGGCGCATCTGCGAATATCTGATCCAGGCTGATGCTCTGGAACATGGCGAACACGCCGAAGATTCCCAGCGCGAAGCCGAAATCGCCGACGCGGTTGACGATGAAGGCCTTGATGGCAGCGGCGTTCGCCTCCGGCTTCAGGTACCAGAAGCCGATCAGCAGATATGAGGCGAGGCCAACGCCTTCCCAGCCGAAGAAGAGTTGCAGCAGGTTGTCACTCGTCACCAGCATCAGCATGGCGAACGTGAACAGCGACAGATAGGCGAAAAAGCGCGGCCGATGCGGGTCCTCGTGCATGTAGCCGATCGAATAGATGTGCACGAGCGACGAAACCGTCGTCACGACCACCAGCATCACGGCGGTCAGCGTGTCGACGCGAATGCCCCAGGAGACATCGAGATCGCCCGAGGTCACCCAGCGCAGCAAGGTGATCTTCGGCGGTACATCGTGTCCGAACCCGACCTGCCAAAAAACGATCCAGGATAGGATCGCCGATATGACCAAGAAGCCGCTGGTGACGAGCTCGGCGGGCCGGGGCCCTATAAAGCGGCCGAAGAAGCCGGCGATAATGGCGCCGAGGATCGGCAGGAAGACGATGGCTTGGTAGATCATCAGTCCAGCCGCCCTAGCCCTTCATCATGTTGATGTCTTCGACCGCGATCGAGCCACGGTTGCGGTAGTAGACGACGACGATGGCAAGCCCGATGGCCGCCTCGCCTGCCGCTACCGTCAACACGAACAGCGCGAAGATCTGGCCGACCAGGTCGCCCAGGAAATGCGAGAAGGCTACCAGGTTGATGTTGACCGCGAGCAGCATCAGCTCGATCGACATCAGGATGACGATGACGTTCCGGCGATTGAGGAAGATGCCGAAAATGCCGAGCGTGAACAGCACGGCACCGACAGTCAGATAGTGGCTGAGCCCTATGATCATGAGATTGCGAGCCCTGCCCTCACCGCTGCGCTTCCGGAATGGTGGACGCTCCCGGTCCAACTTTGACGACCTCAACGGCCGCCATCGGCGTGCGTGCGTTCTGCGCGGCGATGGATTGCCGCCTGACGCCGGCCTTGTGCCGTAGCGTCAGCACGATGGCCCCGATCATCGCCACCAGCAGGATCAGCCCGGCGGCCTGGAAGAAGAGGACGTATTTCGTATAGAGGACGCGCCCGATGGCCTCGGTGTTGGTCAGTCCAGATCCCATCGTCGGCATCGGCACAGCCCCCTGCCCGGTTTGCAACGGGCCGGTCAGCCGGAAGCCCACCACCATGATGAGCTCGATGAGAAGGATGATGCCCACCAGCGCTCCCAGCGGCGCGTTGCGGAAGAACCCCTGCCGCAGGGCGGCGAAGTCCACATCCAGCATCATCACCACGAACAGGAACAGCACCGCCACTGCGCCGACATAGACCACGACCAGGATCATCGCCAGGAACTCGGCCCCCAGCAGCACGAACAGGCCAGCTGAATTGAAGAAGGCCAGTATCAGCCACAGCACCGCATGCACGGGATTGCGCGCGGTGATGACCATGAAGCCGGCTGCAACGGTGGCGAAGGCGAACAGATAGAAGAAAAGTGGCGCCAGGCTCATCGCATCATCCCTGCCCCGTCACCATGCGTCGCCCGCAAACTCATCGATACGGCGCATCGAGCGCCATGTTCTTGGCGATCTCGCGCTCCCAGCGGTCGCCATTGGCGAGCAGCCGCTCCTTGTCGTAGTAGAGTTCCTCACGCGTCTCGGTGGCAAACTCGAAGTTGGGGCCTTCCACGATCGCATCCACTGGACAAGCCTCCTGGCACAGGCCGCAATAGATGCACTTCACCATGTCGATGTCGTAGCGCGTGGTGCGGCGCGTGCCATCGTTGCGGCGCGGCCCGGCCTCGATGGTGATGGCTTGCGCCGGACAGATTGCCTCGCACAGCTTGCAGGCAATGCAGCGCTCCTCGCCGTTGGGATAGCGCCGCAATGCATGCTCGCCGCGGAAGCGGGGAGAGAGGGGGCCCTTCTCGAAGGGATAGTTCAGCGTCTTCTTGGGCGCGAAGAAGTAGCGCATCGTCAAGAAGAACGCCGAGACGAATTCCGTGAGGAACAGGGATTTGACGACTTGTCCGACCGCGGCCATGAGCGATCCCTACTGCGCGAGATTGGCGTACTGAAGCACGCCCGCCACCACTGCAACCATGATGAGTGACAGCGGGAGAAACACTTTCCAGCCGAGCCGCATGAGCTGGTCGTAGCGGTAGCGCGGCACCATGGCTTTGACCATGGCGAACATGAAGAACACGAGCACCACCTTGGCCAGGAACCAGAACACGCCCGGCACCCAGGTGAACGGCACCATATCGAGTGGCGGCAGCCAACCTCCTAGAAACAGAATGGCTGTCAGCGCGCACATGGTGACGATGGCGACGTACTCTCCCAGCATGAAGAGCAGGTAGGGCGTGGAGGAGTATTCCACCATGAAGCCCGCAACCAGCTCGCTTTCCGCCTCGACCAGATCGAACGGCGGCCGGTTCGTCTCGGCCAGTGCCGAGATGAAGAACACCACGAACATAGGCAGCAGGGGCAGCCAATACCAGTCGAGAAACGAGTTGGGCAGGCCCAGCCTGGTGCCTATCCCGCTCTTCTGCGCGGTGACGATATCGCTCATGTTCAGTGAGCCGACACAAAGCAAGACCGTGATGATGACGAACCCGATCGAGACCTCATAGGAGACCATCTGCGCCGCGGAGCGCAGGGAGCCCAGGAACGGATACTTCGAGTTGGAAGCCCAGCCGCCCATAATGACGCCATAGACGCCGAGCGACGATATCGCGAACAGGTAGAGAATGCCGACGTTCAGGTCGGAAATGACCCACCTTCCCCAGCTGTTCTCAGAGATAGGAATGACGGCCCAGGCCGCCAGCGCCAGCACCGCAGTCACCAGCGGCGCCAGCAGGAAGACGCCTTTGTCCGCACCGGCGGGGATGATCGGCTCCTTCAGCACGAATTTGAGGAGATCGGCGAACGACTGGAGCAGACCGAATGGGCCGACCACGTTGGGACCGCGCCGGAGTTGCACCGCGGCCCACACCTTGCGGTCGAGCAGCAGGAGGAAAGCAATGATAATCAGGAGCGAGGTGAGGAGCAGCACGCTCCACAGCACCATCACCAGCAGCGGCCAGACGTAGCCCTGCCAGATGTCCAGCCAGGACCAGGCGCTATCCATGCGTTCCCGTGGCTCCCTGCTGGAAGCTCTTCTTGAGCGCGCTCATCTCCGCCATGACGGCCGAAGCTCTCGCAATCGGATTGGTGAGATAGAAATCGCCGATAGCGGAGGCGAACGGCTCTGAGCCAACGCTCCCACCTCGCCCCGCGAGCGCGTCTATCGCTGACCGTTCCGCGGGCGTTACGACGTCCAGACGAGCCAGCGCTGGCACCGCCTTGTACATGGCAGCCCGCAAAGCCGATAGCGTGTCATAGGGCAGGGTCTTGCCCATGACGCCCGACAGCGCGCGCAGAATGGTCCAATCTTCCTTGGCCTCGCCCGGTGCAAATACGGCTTTGGCGACTGTCTGAGCACGCCCCTCGAAATTCACGTATGTGGCAGTCTTCTCGGTATAGGCCGCGCCAGGCAGAATCACATCGGCGCGGTGGGCACCGGCATCGCCATGGGTTCCCTGATAAATGACAAAGGCATCGCCGAGCCTGCTCATGTCGATCTCGTCGGCGCCGAGAAGCCAGAGAACATCGAGCTTGCCGGCGCCTGCCGCTGCCGTCATGCCGGCCACGTCGAGGCCGCCGGCTTCCGGCACGAAGCCGAGATCGAGACCTGCTACGCGCGAGGCGGCTGCATGCAACACATTGAAGGTGTGCCAACCCGCGGCCTTGCCCTGTGAAACTTCATTGGCCAGACGGGCCGCCACCGCCAGCACACCAGCTCCATCTGCCCGCGCCGCGGCCGCAGCACCAACGATGATCATTGGCTGCTTCGCCTGCGCAAGCGCGGCGGAGAACGCGTGCTGGCCGGCGGCGACATCCTTGAGCGTCTGCGGTCCAGCCCCAAGGTAGGTAGCATCATAGGTGTGCGCAACGCGCGGGCCGATCACCCCCACGCTAAGCCCGCCCCTCGCCCAGCGCTTGCGAATGCGCGAGTTGAGGACCGGAGCCTCTGTTCGCGGATCAGTGCCGATCAGCAGGATCGCATCCGCCTGCTCGATCCCGGCGATGGTCGTGTTGAAGAGATAGCTGGCGCGGCCCAGCTTCGGATCGAGCTTGGCGCCGTCCTGGCGGCAGTCGAGATTCTTGACACCCAACCGCCCCATCAGATCCTTGAGCGCGAACATCTCCTCGGCGCCGGCCAGATCTCCGGCGATGGCACCGATCCGCGCCGCGTCGGTGGAGTTGAGCTTGTCGGCAACGACACGCAACGCCTCGTCCCAACTCGCCGCCTCGAGCTTGCCGTTCCGGCGGACGTAGGGCTGGTCGAGCCGCTGTGTCCTCAGGCCATCGGCGATGAAGCGCGTCTTGTCGGAAATCCACTCCTCGTTCACGGCATCGTTGTTGCGCGGCAGGATGCGCAACACCTCGCGCCCACGAGCGTCGACGCGGATCGCCGAGCCCATGGCATCCATGACGTCGATCAACTCGGTCTTGCGCAGCTCCCACGGACGGTAGATGAATGCCCAGGGTCGGTGTGTGAGTGCTCCCACCGGGCACAGATCGGTGACGTTGGCGGACATCTCCGACAGCATGCCGTGCTCGAGGTACGTGGTGATCTCCATATCCTCGCCGCGACCGATGGCGCCAAGCTCTTCCACGCCCGCCACCTCGGTCATGAAGCGCACGCAGCGTGTACACTGAATGCAACGGTTCATGGCGGTCTTGATCAGCGGCCCCAGATACTTCTCCTCGACCGCGCGCTTATTCTCGTGATAGCGCGACCCGCCAATGCCGTAGACCATGGCCTGGTCCTGGAGGTCGCACTCACCGCCCTGGTCGCAGATCGGGCAGTCGAGCGGGTGGTTGATGAGGAGGAATTCCATCACTCCCTCGCGCGCCTTCTTCACCATCGGGCTGCGCGTACTGATCACCTTTGGCGTACCGTCCTTGTTCGGGGGCAGATCATTGACGCCCATGGCGCAGGAGGCGATCGGCTTCGGCATGCCTTGCACCTCGATCAGGCACATACGGCAGTTGCCAGCGATCGACAGGCGCTCGTGGTAGCAAAAGCGGGGGATCTCGACGCCTGCCTGCTCACAGGCCTGGATCAGCGTGATGCCGTCCTCGACCTCGATGGGCGCGCCGTCGATGATGAGTTGTTTGGGCATGTCCTAGCTCTGTCGCGCCCTGTGTGGGCGGCCACGAAACACGGATCGATGATTTCGCGGGTACTCTGTCGACACTTGGGAGAGCGTCTACATCGTTCTGACGTTCCTCTCAACCAGTGTTTGCGTGCATGCATCCGTGTTTTCGGCGGACATTACTTGCCCGCGACAGCGCTCACAAGCGCGCATGCGGCCTATTCTGGTGGTCATTCGGTCTCAACCTGCGCGGGCACAGGTTGCTGGCTCGACGGCCAAACCCGGCGCACCAGCATGATGAGGCCCGGCAGGAACACGAGATCGGCAACGAGCGATGCCACGAGCGTCGCGCCGCACACAAACCCGAACGTCCGCAGCGACGGCAAATCCGAGAACACGGTGACGCCTAGTCCGAACGCCAACACGATCGTGGTCAGGATAATGGCCGGCCCGACCAGCACACGCGCGCGGCGGATGGCCAGCTCTGGGCGGCTCTCCTGCCTTTCCTCTATGCGCAGTCGATTGAAGAAGTGGATGAGGGCATCGATGGCGAGGCCGAACACAACGAGCAGCGCCACCACTGAAGCGAATTCGAGCCCATCGCCCATGGCCCACAAAAGCGCCCCGGAGGCAGCGACGGGAAAGAAACCCGGCAGCAGGCTGACGAGTGACACGAAGACCGACCGGAACGCCAATCCGAGGAGGAGCGAGGCAAAAGCCACGCATATGGGCAATGCCTCGTTCAGCTGGGAGATCATGCGTGCGCTGTTGCGTGCGGCAATGGCCGGCAGACCCGTCACCGAGATGGTGAAATCGGGATAGGCTTTGCGCACGCCGTCGAGAGCGTGGTCGATCTTCTCGACGACTGGAAGAATGCGACTTAAATCCACATCCGGCAACCGGCCGGTCACCAGCACGGCGTCCTGCTCCTTAGTGATGAAACGCTGCACCAGGTGCTCCGGTAGAATGCCGACGTATTTCTGCACCGTCTCGATGCGGTCGTCTCCAGCGTCCCGCAACCAGCGCCGCAGGCTTTCCAGCGACCAGACATTGCCGAGCCCCGCCTGCGTCTCGAGCACCTCGTGCGCCTTGGCGATCACCTCGAGCGGGCGCGGCGAGAACAGCGAGTATCCGCCCTTCCACTCGATCATGATGTGCACGGGACTGGCGCCGGTGAGCTTTTCGTCGAGCCGGCCTGTGGCCTGCAAAGCCTGCTCGCGATCAGGCACCTGATCGGCCAGCCTGTAGCGTGGCTCGAGTTGCAGATAGGCGTAGCCGCAAAGAATGAACGCGGCGACCGCGACGCATGTCGTCAGGATCGGCCAGCGCACGACGCGATCGACAATCCAACCGACGAACTCGCCGAGGCTGTCCATCAGACCATCGGCCGGCGTGCGGTCCCGGGCCAGAGCGGCTTCGTTGCGAATGAACAAGAGCGCCAGCACCGGCAGCACGAGGATCACGGCGACGAAGGAGACGATAGTGGACAGCACGCCTGCGAGCCCGAACGTGCGAATGAGCCCGGATTGTGAAAAGAGCAGCGCACCGAAAGACAAGAGCGCGGTCCCATGCGCGAGCACGCAGGCCGGCCCGACCACACGCACCGCAAACTTCACCGCCTCGGCACGGCTGTCACCCTCGCGCAACCGGATGCGGATGGCCGAGACCATCTGCATGCTGTCGGCAAAGCCCATCACCATGACCAGCGGCGTCATGACATTCAGAAACAGGTTGAGGCGGAAATCGAGCCAGCCCAGCAGACCCAACGACCAGAGCACGGCCAGCACCGGCGGCAGCGCCGCCGCCAGCATCAGCGACACGCGCCTGAAGAACACGACCGCGATGATGGCCCCGAACAAGAGCCCCAGGCCGTTGTAGACGATCTGATCGCGCTCCACCGCGTTGCGGATCTCGAGCTGCATCACGGGAGCCCCGGTAAGTTGCACCTTGAGCCCGGAGCCTTGCAACCCCTTCTCCACCGTCTCGCGGATATTGCCGATGACCTCCCTCGCTCCCCTCTCCTTCACGACCTCCCGATCAAGCGCAATGACGGCAAGAGCCAATGTGCCGTCTGGAGAAAGGAATTTGCCTTTCACGACCTCGTTGTCGGCGAGCTGTCGTATGGCCTCGTCGTAGGCACTCCCCTCGGGGAGCGGATCCTGGATGATGGGCGGCGCATAGCCTGTCGCATCCGGCTTGCCGCGCGCCGATAGCATCGACACCAGGCCGTTGACGCCGTCAGCGAGTTGGAGGTCCACGATCGTCTGCGCGAACACTTCCAGTTGCGGCCGCTTGAGCAGATCCCGCCCCTCGACTACGACCAGGACATCGTACTCGCTCGATGGGAAGCGCTTGTCGATTTCCTCGTACTGGCGGAACTCTGGCGTGTCGGTGCGAAACAGCTCTGACAGCGAATCATCCACCTTGAGCCGCAGCACGCCCGCGAGCGCAATGACGCTCAGCAGCACCACCAGAACCGCCGCAAGCACGGGTGACTTGAGCGCAATGAGGCCCAATCGCTCCAGCCCCAGCGTGAAGGCAAAAGTGTCCCTTGGCTCGCTTGGGTCAGCCATCCGTCCCACCGATAGGCCGGGCTTGCGCCCGTTTTCACTGGCCCGCACCCGAGCCAGCTGCATGTTCCCCCGCTCGGCACGGAATCAGGTGCCGGGCGGATGCTGCAACGGCCCATTCCCGACCGCAAGGGTAAGTACTGCCGCAAGCGTCAACACCTGCGTCGCACGAGCCACGTACCTCACCATATGGCCCCGTGCATATATTCGCCCGCCCGGATTCTGATATACGGCCAGGCGCCGGCTTGTGGGCCGGCGCCTGTCATACAAGCCTCAGGGAATGGCCATGGCCGACAAGACGCTGGACACCAAGGGCCTCAATTGCCCGTTGCCGATTCTGAAGTGCAAGAAAGCGATCCAAGAGCTGCCGATCGGGGGTACGCTAGAGGTGCTGGCGACGGACCCTGGTTCCGTCGAGGACTTCCAGGCCTTTTGCCGGCAAACCAAACACGAGCTCGTCGAGCAGGCGGAGGCAGCCGGCACGTATCGCTTTCTCATCAAGCGTACTGCCTGACCGGCGTTTCACGTCTTGCCAAGCGCGCCATCACGGTCATGATCAAGGCAGTAATGCGCTGACAAGGAATGGGCATGGCACAGATAAAAACACGCGTTCTCGGTCGCAGCGGGCTCAAGGTATCCGAGTTTTGCCTTGGCACCATGATGTTCGGTGGACAGACCGGAGAGGTCGAAGCCCAGCGCATCGTCGACCATGCCGCCGACAACGGCGTCAATTTCATCGACACCGCTAACGTCTACGAGAAAGGGCGCTCCGAGGAGATTACGGGCCGGACCATCAAGGCCAAGCGCGATCACTGGGTCCTCGCCAGCAAGGTCGCGCAGCCGACCGGCCCAGGCGCCAACGATCGCGGCTTGTCACGCCGCCACATCGTCTCAGCCGTGGATACCTCACTCCAGCGCCTCGGGACGAGTTACATCGACATCCATTATATTCACCGGGTCGACCGCAACGTGCCTTGGCAGGACGTGGCGACGACGTTCGGCGATCTGATCCGCGCAGGTAAGTTGCGTTACTGGGGCCTTTCCAACGTGCGCGCTTGGCACATACCCACCATCATGACAGCCTGCCGTGATGTCGGATCGCCGGGGCCAGTGGTCCTGCAGCCGTACTACAACCTCATGAATCGGATGCCGGAGATAGAGGTACTGCCGGCGGCGCAGGCGGCCGGTCTGGGCGTTGCCTCCTACAGCCCTCTGGCGCGCGGCGTACTTTCCGGCAAATACCAGCCCGGCAGCAATGCTCCGCCCGATACGCGGGCCGGGCGCAACGACAGGCGCATCCTGGAGACAGAGTGGCGGCCAGAGTCGCTCGCCGTCGCTCAGAAGCTGAAAGCGCACGCAGAAAAACGAGGTGCCAAGCTTGTAGACTTCGCTGTCGCTTGGGTGCTCAACAACCGTGCGATCACGTCAGTGATAGCCGGGCCGCGCACGTTCGAGCAATGGACAAGCTACTTCGGATCACTGGAGTACAAGTGGACGCCCGAGGACGAGGCGCTGGTAGACAGCCTAGTGCCGCCGGGGCATCCCTCGACACCGGGCTACACCGATCCCAACTATCCGATCGAAGGCCGTTTTTCGTCGGTCGGATGACGTTTCCACTGCCTGCGGCTGCGCTTGACATGCTCGGGCCGGCACCACCATAAGTGGCGCTCAACGATCGGACAGGGCGCGTAGCTCAGCGGTAGAGCACTCCCTTCACACGGGAGGG
>CAWEBE010000065.1:0-17107 GCA_963806735.1 uncultured Alphaproteobacteria bacterium
TTGGAGTGTGGTGGCCGGCGATACGCCCGATCGGAACAATCGCAGAAATTCAGGATTACCCAGAAGGGGCGAAAGCCCGAAGGAGCGAGCCCGAACCGAGCGACTTCGGCTGCGAAGACCGTAAAATCCTCACCGGGGAGATGCGCTTCGAAAAGAAGTCTCTGCTCCTCAGACGTGAAAGGCTCGATCCTCACGATGATGGGGTCTATCCCAAAACAGTCCCGTACCCAGTGTGTTCGAGCGTCGTCCCACCCCATAGGATCTACTTGCGAAGATCACGCTGCCGTTCGACATCTCCTGTGCCTCCACGACAACCTGATCGATTGCCGACTGATCGATCTTCGCCGCCTCATCCACTGCGTCAATGATCAGAGGCGCCCTGATGGAGGATTGGGCCCGATGGCGAAATATGCTCGCCCGGACAGGGGCCACTCCAAAGATGCGGCCGAATTCCCAAGCAGGTCTGTTTTGCCGGCACCAGGCTCCGCGAGCACCACAATTAGTCGCCCACGCTCCAGCACTTCGCTTTCGGAGAAACGCTCATCGCCGATCTTCAACCGGCGACTGATGTATAGGCCCACCATGGACAATTGATAGCTAGCATCGGTCGACAACTCCAGACCAAAGAATCACGGTTTAGCAGACATGCAGACTTACGGGCTGGCCCCCACGACCTCCAGCGCGGACAGCGTCAAAAACCCACGCCCTTGAGCCCGCTATCTGTCCACTCCTCAGCCGTGCGCACGTAGCGCGCAACTAACTCAGCCGTCTTGTGCCGGCTGCGGCTCCTAATCTTCCATTCTGGCTTGCCGGCGATGGCGGCGGCCGTGCAGAAGCCGGCGCGCAGACTATGACCGCTGCATACGGCGGCCAGTTCGTCAGCATCGGCCTCGCTGCGGCCTAGCTCCAGGCGCGTTCGCGCACCCGGCGCTTGATGATGCGCGCCACGCTGCGATCGGACAGCCGGCCGGCGCCGATGTGGCCGCCTTTGACGACCTCGCGGAAGACGGGTTGCCCCGGCTCCAGCTTGGCGATGGCGGCCCACTCATCGAGCGCATCGCAGGCGGTCGGCATGTCGGCGCACGGAACGATGACCTCAACGGGCTCGCCCTTGCCGCCCTTGGTGCTGAGCAAGGTGATGACAATGCCGCGATGATCCTGCGTCAGATATCCGTCCCCAGTGCCCTGGCGCTTCCAATCGAGGCCGACCAACTCGGACCGACGCAGCGCGGCCGCAAAGCCCAGCGCCAGCAGCAGCCGGTCGCGCGCATCGATGGCGCTGCTGCCGAGGCCAGACAGGATGCCGCGCAAGTCCAAGCCGCGCGGGTCTTTGGCGATGCCCACCAGCGCGAAGGCCTGGCGTGGCTTGCGTGCGTGCACACGGCGAATACCTTTCAGGTCATCCTTCAGCGCAGAGCGATCAAACGGGTGCTTGGCGATACTGTGCGCTGACGCGATGGCCGCCAGATACGCGGTGATGGTCGAGAGCGTGCGGCCTTCATCGGCCAGCCAGGCGACGTACTCGCGAACCGTGCCCATCGCGGCCGGCATCGGGCTGTGGCCACGCTGCGCGCACCAGGTCGAAAATTGCCGGAAGGCGGATCGATACTGCCGCCAGGTGCGCTCGGCGCGCGAGGCTCGGGCATAGTGGTCGGCTCGTGCCGTACTCGCCGGGAGCGGAGCGCTCGCCACCGGCACCAATGACGCGCCGTCGGGGTTTAGTTTGCAGGTGGGAGGCATTCTCTCGCGGCCTTGTGATGTCCGCTAACGCTTAGCGGGCATAATTGGTCGAGTTCTATTCGCGCACAAGGGTCACGTTTTTCGGGGTGTTTTTGAACCTTGATGATGACGCGCCGGTTCATCTCTCATGTCCAGTCTCGGACCTCTGTTGCACCGTTTACGCGCGCACGCGGCGCCTTCCGCTCCATTCGTCGAAAGGCTGTCATGGCGTCTATCGATCGTTGCCATTGCGGGCGTGGTCGCTTTAGTTCTCGCCTACGAGGCCCCGCAGCCTTCCAGGCCCCAGCGCGACGTGCACATCGAGATTCTACGCACGAAGCCCGCTCCTGTTCCTCTCCCGAGACAGGCCCACGAGCCATCGGAATCTACGAACTGACTCCCGTCACAAGGCTTCCAGCATGTGGGCGTCCATCGCCCAACTGGAGGATGCCTGTGCGGCGCCGTGCGGTTCCGGCTCGTCGGGCCTCCATACGAAATCGACTATTGCCATTGCCGTTCATGCCGGAAGCATACCGGCGCCCCTGTGTCGGCCTTCGCGGACTGCAAGCACGGGGTGGTGGAGTTCACCAAAGGAAGGCCCACGCCCTATAAGTCGTCGCCCGGCGTACGGCGTGGGTTCTGCGCACGGTGCGGTTCGACACTTACGTATGAGTCCAATTCCTTCCCCGGGGAGATCCATATCCACATTGGTGCGCTGGACCGGCCGGAGGATTTTCCACCGCATGGGAGGCCAACCTTTCCGGAAGAACGTGTGCCGTGGTTTAGGATTGGCGGCGTGGACTAAGCTGGCCTGCCTCCCAGATGTGATACCGGGGCCTAAGTGCGAATCCGGCTATTTCCGAAGTCTCAGCAGGAGATTTGGACATGGCACGGAAGGGGAAGTCGACGGAGGAGATCATCGGCTTCTTGCGTGAAGCCGAAGTGCGGCTCGCGCAAGGGGAGAGCCCCCGCGCACCGAGTTCGCGACGAGCGTCATCGACCTATCCGATGCGCTTATGCGGCTCTGCAGCGAGGTTTCGAATACGGCCGGACCCTGCGGCAGCGAGACGCCATAGCTTCGCGCCTGGAAGAATGCTGCGACTGCGAGGCTGGTAACGGCTGCAGTGAGAACGACGACTGCTGCGAAGAGCGCAGCGTGGAACTTTTGCATGCCCTCAATCTTAGACTGGGGAGAGGTTTGTAACGCCGGAGGCCGGGTATGCACTACCTGAGCAGAGTGCGGAATATCCGTCGATCGAACTGCGCCCCGAGCGGGGAGGCGCCGCGGAACCAAGAGCTGTTCAACATCTACCTCGTGATTGTTGGCATCGCGATCCTGCTGGCGTTGGTGCTGCCGTCGCACGCGGAGGAGCTACGCGACCGTCTTAATTGGGAGGCTCCTCCTGCCCTTGTCGCGGATATCCTTATACGCGAAGCTGTTGATCGCGACGTATCCGATCCCCGTTGCCTGAAAGCGCGTACTCACGTGCTGGAATCGGTCGGTGTGGATCGGGAACGTGACATCGAACGGATGCGCCACGACTTCGCCGCCACCACCAATCGCTTTTGAGATGGTGTATCGTCGCCGCCGTGTGAAAAGCGTGCGACACTTGTATCGCGGTCTGCCAGGCGATGCTGGCGCTGCACGGTTTGAGCAAGCTACTGATCAGTGAGCAGCTTCGCTCATGCTTCTGGTGCTCACCATGCCCCTCCCATTGGGTAGTCGACCTTCCAAAGCTTCGATTGATGCAGCGCTTGCGGATCTTGCGGCACTGTTGGGCAACAGACTTGTGACCTCCGAGGCCGTTCGCGCGCAGCACACAAACATCACCACCTGGTCCGCCGAGGGGCTACCCGACGGCGTGATCTTCCCCCAATCGGTCCTGGATGTTCAGAGCGCAATGCGCGTATGCGCCGGCCACGGCATGCCCGTGATTCCATTCGGGGCCGGCTCGTCCCTCGAAGGCCACCTAAATGCGCCTCTCGGTGGCATCTCGTTCGACATGAAGGACATGAATCGCATCATCGCAGTTCACGCCGAGGACGCAGACTGTGTGGTCGAGCCGGGCGTGATCCGCAGTCAGCTCAACGAGTACCTCAGGGACCAGGGCCTGTTCTTCCCGATCGACCCCGGTGCCGAAGCGCATCTGGGCGGCATGGCCTCGACGCGTGCGTCGGGAACCACTGCCGTGCGCTACGGCACGATGAAGGATGCCGTGCTCGCGATGAAGGTCGTGCTACCGTCCGGCGAGTTGCTCACCACCTCACGACGGGCGCGCAAATCGTCAGCCGGCTACGACCTGACGCGACTCTTTGTTGGCTCCGAAGGAACGCTCGGGATCATCACCGAGCTGACGCTGCGGTTGCATCCGATACCCGAGTCCATTGCCGGTGGTGTCTGCCGCTTTCCAAGCATCACCGCGGCGTGCGACGCGGCCATCACCGCCATACAGTGCGGCATCCCGCTCGCGCGTGTCGAGCTCGTCGATGAACAGCAGATCGCAATCTGCAATACCTACTCCAAGCTGAACCTGCCGGAGCAGCCGACGCTCTTCCTTGAATTCCATGGCAGCGAGAACTCTGTGCAAGAGCAGTCCGCGCGCTTCGCCGAGATCGTGGCCGACTTCGGTGGAAGTCCCTTCGAGTGGAGCACAAAGCCCGAGGACAGATCCCGGCTCTGGAAAGCCCGCCACGACATGTTCTGGGCTGACAAAGCCTATCGCCCCAACTCACAGGTGGTGGTCACAGACGTGTGCGTGCCCATATCCCGCCTCGCCGAATGTGTCATCGAGACCCAGAAGGACATCAAGGAAAGCCGGCTGATCGCCCCCCTCTTCGGTCACGTGGGTGATGGTAATTTTCACACCGTCGTCTCCGTCATGATGGAGGATGCCGACGAGGTTGCTCGCGCCAAGGGGTTCGTCAGCAGGCTCGCACAGAGGGCACTCGCAATGGAAGGCACCTGCACAGGCGAGCATGGCATTGGCGACGGCAAGCGCAAGTATCTTGTCGAGGAGCTGAGCGAGCCGGCCGTCAATCTCATGCGTGCCATCAAGATGGCGGTGGACCCGCTCAATATCATGAATCCAGGGAAGATCATCTGATCTGACAACAGCAGACGCTTTCCCTGCAGGGGCCGGGACTTTCTGAGGCCTGACTTCTCGCGGCAGTTCCGGGTCAAGAGCACGCACATCGGCGCGATGCTGGACGACGTGCCCGTGAGCTGTGCCCGCTCCTGCAGTTCGTCGATGGCCACTTCGTCGCGTTCACGTGCGGTGTGGTCCGCTCAATGGACTCGCCGGCGCAATATCATCTTTGGGAATTGATCAGGGGAGCGTATGGTGATGGGTGGAGGGGCGTCCTTTAAGTCGTTTCCCGCGCTTCCTCCAAGACTGCAACAGCCACTGGCCCGCAGCCCTCCTCCTTCAGTGCGGGCCTTTTTCACTATGGGAAGCAGCGCCCCACACTCAGGCCAGCGAGGCTTCGGTCTGGCTGAGAATTCTTGCCCGCGCGAGATAGTGAACAACGCGCCACTTCTCATCAGGTATTACGAAACAGCCCCGCCTAACGTTTCGTGATCGTCGATGGGCGGCCTACCGCAGAAACGCCCACGCCAAACCGCCCATTACCGCGAGTGCAATCGCGATCTTCGCGACCATGCGCGGGCGTTCCCCACGGGCGAGCTTGTCATGCTCTGCTTCGACGTGTGTCTTCTCCTGCGTCACCTTTTCACGCCGAGACGGCGACGCGCCGTTTGCGCGCTCCTTTGTGACGTTGTCGAAGCGCCCCTCAATCTCGTTTGCCGCATCAAAAACCAGTTCTAACGCCGCCTGTGGCGTCGCAGCCTCTCCGATGGCGGGTGTCCACGTGCTTTGATTGCTGGCTGGGTCTTTCTCAACGAGAGAGGCGACCCACCCTCCTGACGGGTTATGTGTTACCACCCCCGTCACATGGTCTGTTACCCGGCCCGAATAGGTCAGGGTTTTTGACTTTTCAGACAGCTTGAAAGGTTTACTGCGGACGATGAGCGTGTCGGGTTGTTGCATGGCACTCCCGCACAAAAACGATCAGCATCTCGAAAAGGATAGGCTGAAGGCAGCCGAGCGTCCACCTCGCCACGCCGCTCGCCGCCTTCCCTATCTCTGAACAAGCTGCCAAGCGGTCCACGCCGTGAAGGCAATGGCCACGATCCAGATCGCAACGATAGCGACAGCCGCGCCCCAACTGGCCGGACGGCCACTTGCCGCTTCGGCGGACGCGCGATGCTCGGCCATGATGTGTGTTGGGGTCATGCGCACCGCCAGCATGATGCCGAGCGGCACGATGATGATGTCGTCAAAGTAGCCGAGCACCGGCACGAAGTCGGGAATGAGGTCGATTGGCGACAGGGCATAGGCTGCGACGCAGACGGCGAACAGCTTGGCGTGCCAAGCCACGCGCGGATCACGAGCCGCAAGGTAGAGGGCGTGCGCGTCACGCTTGATGGTTCGGGCCCAATTTCTTGCTCTGGTCACCACGTGGGCGATCTTCCACGTTATGCTAGTCGCTTGACGCACGATTAGCTTCGAGATCGTTGATGCGCGTCTTGGCCATGCCATTCGCGTTTGCCGGCAAGGGCAGCGGGCGTGCAGAAGCTAGCGCGCAGGCTGTGGCGCCAGAGTGCTTGTGGCGGCGGGCACCGGAGGTGGCGTATCGACCCGATGGGTGTAGCGGCATCATCAATATTGTGCTTTCCAGCAGCAAGCATCCCGCTACGCTGGAACAGCGCGTCTTGGACAGCTTGCAGTCGCTGAAGACCGACTTGGACGCACATGAGGCAACACGACTGCGCGACCGTGCTGAGTTACGTCGCCGGAAAATAGCAATCAGGCCAGAAGCACAGGTTGAATGCATGGTGAGAAGAACGATCGATGGCGCATCGGTCGACGAGATGGCACCTGAGACCGTCAGTCGGGACGAGCTTCTTGCTGCTGCGCGCCGTTATCTGCCCTCGCACAAAGCGGGATACGTGCGGCTGGCGCTGCGCGGGCGATAGCGAAACCGAGTTTCGGAATTAGGGCGTAAAGCAAGGACTGGGCAGTGCGGATAAGCCCGGAGAACGCCAAGCGAGCGAGATCTCTAAAGCGATGGCGTTGGGCGAGGAGACGGTTCGCAGTCGCCTCAAGAAGGCACAAGCGAAGCTGGGAGTTCGCAATCTCGCGCACGCCGCCTGCGAAGCACTACGATAGAATTTAATACCCTAAGCTGGTACGGCAGGGTGCCCGCGCAGTGCGTAAAGGTTCCTGCTGGAGCGCTTGAGAAGCGGTCGATTTTTGCCATCGCTAAACAACAGATTGGAGCGGTCTCGTACTAAACTGTCTCTCACGCACGGTGTATGGCCTTCATCTCAAATCGGGGAGGGGACCATGCCAGAGATACAAAAACTTGCTGAAGGTAGCACTTACGAGCCTGATACGGTTGAGTTGCTAAGCGCCGTCCTTGCCGAGGTGTGGACCCAAGTCGGTCATGCCTTCACATCTTCGGCAGGCGGTGAGAGTGCTCGCACCTTGGTCGCCCGCTGCTTGCTCCATCATGCTGCGCTTGGACTTCGTGACCCGGCCGTCCTGAAGGCTCTAGCGTTAGCGACGCTGATGCAAAGCTTTCCCACGCTTGGGATCTGAGGGTGGGTTCGGGGGGATTGGGTAGGCCCAACGCATCAGCCGATGAGCACGCTGGCCCGAACGGCAGTTCCGTTGGGGCCAGTACGAATGTCAAGATTGCCGCCGAACTGCCGCATGCGGGCGATCATGCCTGGGATGCCCACCCCCAACCGGTACGGCGTCCCGTTCAGCCCGGCGGTCGTCTCAGTTTTCTGCCCGTCGTCGCGGATCACCAAACGCAGTCTATTATCCAGACATCTGAACTTGACGGAGACACGCGTCGCCGAGGCGTGACGATAGACGTTGGTCAATGCCTCCTGAACAACGCGGAGCAGCGTTTGCTGAAGTGGAAACGACAGTTGGTCGACACTGCCGCATGATCTCACCGTGACTTTCAGTCCAGTCCGCCGACCGAAACCCTCAACATATCGCCTGAGCGTGACTGACAAACCCTCCTTTTGCAGGTCTGGCGGGTAAAGGAGATAACTAAAGGCGCGCAGCTCCTTTGTGGCTTCCTCTAGCGACCCACCGATTTCGTCCAGGATGTCGCGTGTTGCAGCCTTGACCTCAGCATCCGCTCTCACCCGCATCAGGTTGAGGTTGATGGCCGCCAAATGCTGTGCGGTCGAGTCATGTAGCTCATTGGCAATGCGTCGGCGCTCCTCGTCCTGAAGAGCCAGCAGCCGCTCGTGCTCCGCCTTCTTGCGCGCGCTGATGTCCCGCGCAATCTTGGACACGCCCGTGATCTTGCCTGCGGCATTCCGTAAAGGGGACACCGTCAACGAGATATCGACCAGACTTCCATCCTTGCGGCGACGCACCGTCTCATAGTGTTCGATCTGCTCGCCACGTCGTATGCGCTCAAGAATTGCGCATTCCTCATTGAGGAGGTCCTCTGGAAACAAACAGGTGACAGACTTGCCGACGACCTCCTCGGCTGTGAAGCCAAAAAGGCGTGCGGCTCCAGGGTTCCAGCTGGCAATGACGCCATTGAGGTCCTTAGTGACAATGGCGTCATCCGAGTGCTCGACGATCGAGGCGAGCAATTGCCTGGCCTGCTCCGCCTGCGAGTATTCCGTGAGATCAACCAGCATATTCACGGCACCGATGACATTGCCGGACGCATCATGCAGCGGCGTCGGGTAGGGCATGAACGGCACCAGCGTGCCATCGGGACGCTCTGCAATGGCTTCCATGCCTCTTACGGGGCGTCCCGTTTTCAGGGCGACCGCCATGGGGCATTGGTCGTGCGGCAGTGGGGTTCCGTCAGGACGGTAAAGTCGCCAGGTCACGCACCATTCATCGCTGCCGATCTTGGGGGTACGACCAGCCAGCTGAACGGCGGCCGCATTGTAGTACGTTACGCGTCCGGCGGCGTCGGTGGTGTAGATGGCAGCGGGCAGCGCGTCCAGCAGTTCGCGGCAGGGTAACTCGGGAGCCAGCTTGTTGTGCATCGATCCCCATCCCGTGAGTGATCTTCGATCAAGGCTGACGTGATGCTACGGAAGGCCTTGCAATTCGAACTCGTATCAGACATTTCCCACACACCGGATCCGGGCTTTTCCCCACTTGGAAGTAGCGTTAACCCCTAGAACGGCGCACCTCGGGTCCGCTATTGAGCCGTAAATGTCATGACAGGTTTTCGTATTCACGGAGGGAGCGGCATCGGGCGATGTCGTCCCGCAGCGTCGTCCACTTCAAAATGGCTGGCCCGCAGCCAACGCGATCCATAGGGGGGGGGGGGGGCGCAAGTCTGGTTGGCAAAGGCCTCGGCGTAGGTTCTGGCCCCCCGCGCCACGCACAGGTGTGACGATCAGCATGGTCTTGCCGTTGCGCTCGTGGACACGGTGTTGGAAGCGAACCCCACCGCTGAGTGATGCACCAACGGCTGACTTGGGATCAGCTGAGCAGCTGGCCATCGCGAGGCCTAACAAGAAGAGAGCAATGGTCTGGTGCCACATGGTCTGTTCCGGACCGGAGCAAGAGATTCCACCCCACGACCCTCGCGGCTACGAGGAGGCTTCGAGCCGCGAGGGCCTAAGTCAGCATGTCTGGACACAGACACGCGCTCGGGCCGGGCAACAGAGAGGGATTAACCGACCCTGCCATACAACCCTGCCCGGGTGAGCGCTGTTTCTAGGGGTGAGCACTACAATGGTCGGATGCGAAACCTGAGGGCTTAGCAGGACTTTTTTGTGGGCTCCGGGGAAACAATCAGTTCTCCGCTTTCAAAACGGCCAGTGGTCCCGGGGAGAGGTGACGGCCGACAGCCTTTCCTTTCTACGCTAGTCGGAACTCTCCCGGTCAACACGGGTCTCGCACAGCAAATCCTCGCGTGCGCGGCCGAAAGGGAATGACAGAAGTACGGGATGAGTTCTCACGCCGGGCTAAAGGTCAGCCGATCATAGTCCTGACGCACGGCGACGCAGCCGGTCATAGTCCGGGCGTAGCTCGTGCACATTGGCACGGCCATTGGGCTGCGGCGGGACAGGCTCAGCTTCGCCAATGTCTGCACGTTCAGAGTGGTCAGGCTGGCTTGGCCAATATAGCAAGCCGATCAGGCCAACGAGAATGGCCAGCGGCCAATTGCGCGCCAACAGTCGCGCACCGCCCAACGCTGCGGCGGTCCCTCCTGGAATGCTGAAGAGCGCACCCAAGGCGGCAATGGGTGCTTGCACCATGGCTTGCGCCGCCGCATCGCTTACGACCTCGCCAGTGTCGCTCGCCTCGGCGGCTTGCTCGGCCTCCTCCTCTATTTCCTCCTTGGCCGACACGACGGCGGCGGCAATCACGCCCACCACCGCCAGGCCGCCGGCCACCAGCCAATAGGCTGTGATGTGGCCAAAACGCTCGACCAGCATCGCCGTACCGGCCGCCAGAGCGAAGCCGGCGGCAATCACAAAGGGAATGGCGACTGACGCGCGGGCTACGTATTTCAAAAGCAGTCCGCTGACCGCGGACTTGGCGCTGTTGAGCAGACCGGCAAACATCGGCGTTACGATTTCCAGAGCGCGCCGAGCACGAAGCCCACAGCAGCGGCTACCGCCAGCGTCGCCATCGGCTGGTCCTTGACCGAGCGGTCAACGGCACCCTTGAGGTTGCCGGCCACCTCGCCCATGCGCTCGGCGGCTTCGCGGCCTTGCTCGGTGACGCGGCTAACCACGTCTTCGGCCTGGTCCGCCACCTTCTTGAACTGATCTGAAGCCTTATCCTTCAGATCGGAGACGGGATCCGATCCTCGTGTGGGTGTACTCTGGGCCATGGTGCTCTCCTTATTCTCGAAAGCGTCGCGCGTAGTTGGACAGCTCAGACATCCACGCCGCCGTTTGCGACTGCTGGCGCGAGGAGCGAAGCATCCACAAGGCGCCGGCGGCGAACGCCAGCCCACCCACCACGGCAAGGACCGTTCCGGGTTTTTCCTTGAGGGATAGTCCGACAGGCTTTAACCACTCATCGGCTTGATCAAGGGCCTCCGAGGCAAACTCAGTCGTCTTGTTGACCGCCGTCGTTGCACCCTGGGCTACCTGCTCGGTCAGTGTTGGCTCAGGCTTGCCTTGGCTGCCGTACGTGCCGCTCTGGTGTGTCATTGCGTTTCTCCTTGGGTGAGATCTGACGTGTCGAAACTCAGGATCTCCATAGGGCGCCGAGCACGAAGCCAACCACGGCTGCCACAGCCAGAGTTTCCCGAGGACGCTCGTCGAGTGATTTGCGAATTGCAGAATTCAGGTTGCCGACCACCTGCAATAACTCTGACGCATTCTCTTTGGGCACGGGCCGCCCGAAACCGTTGAGCTGGTTCGCCCAGCGCTCGACCTCGCCCCGGGCCCGGTCCCGGGAATAGCCGTAACGCTCCTGCAGCTTGCCGATCAGCTGGTCTTGTTTGCCGGCAATGCGAGTGAGCTCGTCATCGGTCAGCGCACCCCATTGGCTCTTGGCCTTGCCGCGGAATTGCTTCCAGGAGCCTTCGATACGATTCCAATCCACGCGCACTCTCCCTCAGCTATTGAGCGAGGTGAACCTGCAGAACCCATCAAGGTTCCAATCGGCTTTGAGCCCGATGGGCCTCGCCGGCGAAGGCCAACGCTGTCGTCAGTCGCCGCACGTCGATCGCCACGAGGCCACACGGAGGTCCGGTCTCTCGGCGACTGAACGCAATTGGGGACGAGGATGTGATTACGCTGCGCCCACCGCCTGCGAATGCCACCGCCATTGCAAATACGACCCGTCGCAGTGGGTCGTCGTCTGTTAACAACGAGTCGTTCGGCATCGCTCCCACACCCTCGGGGTTTGTTCGGTTCAACGCAGCAGAGATTTCCGATCACTCAGCGTGTTGGCGCAGACCCGCCGCCACTCCGCCTTGGTCATATGCGTGCCGGCATCCCAGGCTTTCATGCACGACGTCATGTCACCACCCGCTGCCCCCTCGCGACGCGAGGAGCCGCCGCTCGATTGTGAGTTTCTTTGCTGCGATTGATCGATGGGGCTGTTGGGCTGCTTTTGCGTATTGGGCGTGGGATCAGGCATGCCTTCGCGATTGGTCGCGCGGGCGCCGACTTGCCCTTGTTCTTGGTCTTTGAGATTACCCTGACCTTCCGCACTTCCAGGTGTCGCCGATTGATTGGATCCCGGAGACGGCGACGGCACGGCCGACTGGCCAGGCGCCGCCGGATTGGGGTTGAGCGCAGGGTTCGGCACAGCCGTCCCATTCAGCCGCCCGCCCGTTGTCGTCCCAGGCTGGGTGCTGCTGCTGGTGCCTGTACCGCGACTTGCTGCGGAACCACCGCCCGTTGAGGTACCGCCAGCTGCGCCCCCGCTGCTAGCGCCCCCGCCGCTACACCACCACCACTGCTTTGTGCCATCGCGGTGCCGGGCACCACGAGCACGGCCGCCAGGACGGCCCACACGAATACGTTCATGCCGATGTTCCTTGCAGGATCGCTGTCAGGTCAACGAAGGTCTGAGCGCAACCCAAATCGATCAGAAGCGCGTCGGGGCCGGCACAGGGATCCACGCGGCCCTGACAAGCCAACACTGCCCAGGTGAGCGTCGTTCCTAAGGGTGAGCACTACAATGGTCGGATGCGAAACCTGAGCGCCTCACGCAGCAGGTCCTCGCTGTCGTGCATGGTGAAGATTAGGACCTCAACGCTTGGCACACGCTGTCGGGTTTGTGCGTGGCCTCGGTGCCGTCGATGAGAGGCAACGACTGATCGATGATGGCTACGTCCGGGTTGGTGGCAATGGCTTGGTGATGGCCTCCTTGCCGTCCGCCGCCTCAGCGACAACACACCAGTTGGGATGGTCTTCAAGGATGCGCCGCACACCCGTGCGCACCACGGCATGGTCATCAGCGATCAGGATGCGGGTCATGCCAAAGTCGCGAAATTGGAAACACTAAGACCAATCGGCGATGGCATCAGACTTAGACCATCAAATCAAACATGGGGAGAAGGGGGCGTGGCCTTGGGTTAATGGCGGCCCCGTCTAATTTGATGCTGGCGCACTCGCGCATTGTGCCTTGGCTGGGTACTCGTTTCACCCACTTGCTGCCGGGGAGCCGGTGAGTTGGCGCTTTGGCGATGGCCCCACAGGGATATCTATGCCTGAACCAAATTGTTGCGAACGGCGTAGCGCACCAATGCGGCCGAGGATGTGAGGTCGAGCTTGCGCATGATCGAGGATCGGTGCGTCTCGATAGTTTTGATGCTGACATTGAGAACAGCGGCCGCCTCTTTGTTGCTGTGGCCCTCGGCGACCAGCTGGACCACAACCTGCTCGCGGTCAGTCAGGATGTGCTGGACCTTGTCCGCCTCGGTCAGGAAGTTTTTGAGCAGGACCTGCGACGCCCGGTCAGTGAAGTAGGGCTTGTGGTCGGCCAGCGCCTGGACCGCAGAAATCAAATGCAGCCCGGCGTCCGACTTCTGCACGTAGCTGCGCGCTCCAGCGCTCAGCGCCTCATGCAGCAGGCTCTCGTCGTCGTGCATCGTGAAGATGAGGACCTCGACCATTGGCACGCGCCGACGGATTTGGCGTGTGGCTTCGATGCCGTCGAGCAAGGGCAGTCTATAGTCGAGGATGGCCACGTCGGGATTGGTGGCAATGGCCTTGGCGACGGCGTCTTTGCCGTCCGCAGCTTCGGCGACAACCTCCACCCAGGCTGATCTTCGAGGATGCGCCGGACACCCGTGCGCACCACGTCGTGGTCATCGGCAATCAGGATGCGGGTCATGGGCAGTCACGAAAGCGCATTTCGACCCAGGCTACCGGCATGGCTCGGGCAGCGCCCATCGGCACAACCCCTACTTCGCAGCAGGTTAAAACTTGAGGTGGAACACGGCCGCAAGGGCCGTGGCAATAGCGGATTGCCTGCGCCGCTCGCACTTTCAAGCTCTGCCGTCTGCTGTGCCTGGAACCAACCCTCAGGGAACACCCGTTTTGGCATCAGGCTAAACCCCAGGCGTAGGAACGAGAGTTGGACGCGTGTTGTTTGGTGATGGCGCCCGACGCGATGTCTGGCGGGATAGCGCCATAGGAGTGCGTCACATTCGAGAACGTGACCTCAGCAGCAGTCGTCGATGGGAAAAGGCGCCTCGGGTTGGTGCAGACCAAGAGGGTGCCTTGAGCTTCTGCATCAGAAGTGCCATCGCATCTGGCCGCGCTCCGCCATGACGTTCATTCTATTTTCGCTCAGCGTCAGCGCAGCATTTTTCATCAGTTCGCTTGTCTTGTTGAACTACGGCCGGTACCTGGGCTTGCGTTACCTGCGGCAGGACCACAGCGCCAATCTGGGTGGCCTGACCACCATCGAGGGCGCTGTATTCGCCTTGGTCGGATTGCTCGTGGCGTTCACGGTGTCAGGCGCCCTCCACCGGTTCGACGAACGTCGGCAGTTGGTGATTCAGGAGGCGAACGCCATCAGCACCGCCTATGACCGGCTGGGTTTTCTTGAAGGCGAAGGCGCTCGCACTCTTCAAGCTGCACTCAAGGACTATGTCCGCGCCCGCATCGAGCTGTATCGCATGCCGAACGATTTCTCGGTCTGGACAGGCACCGAAGTCTGGTCTCAGGAGCAACAGGACAAAACACAGAAGCTCAAAACCGCTACTTGGAACGCAATGGCCGCTGCCTGCCCACCGAACAACTTTCGCGCCTCGTGTGCGTTAGCTCTGACGGGGCTGAATAGCGCGTTCGAGGCGGCACGAGCACGGGCGGGCGCCGCCGAAAAACATCCACCCCAAATCATCTATATCGTTCTATTCGGCCTTGGCCTTGGAAGTTCGCTGCTCGCTGGCTTCAGCATGGCCGCAGCTAAGTCGCGCAGTTGGATTCATATGATCACGTTTGCCGCCGCCCTGACCCTCACGCTCTACCTCATCACAGATCTGGAATTTCCGCGTCTCGGCTTTGTTGACATCGCAACATTCGATCACTTTCTCATCGATGTTCACCATCAAATGCAATGATTGACCTTGCAATCCTTGTCCGCACCAACCGTAGCGTTGCGCCACCCGCTTGCGAGCTACGCCAGCCGAGCCTCGCAGGTACCATCGCGCTCCGTTAGCAGGTCGCGTAGAAGCACAGCACCCTGAGAGCGTTCAGCGAGAATCCGGCGCCGCACGCGCACGGCGGCATTGGCGCAACAGTCGGCGACCCGGCGCTCAGGGAAAACCATGAGAAGCTTCATCAGACCGCGATGACGTACGCGAACCCCAATGACGATTTGCGAATAAAGCCAGGGAACGCCGGTGCGGTCACCCTTGTTAGTTTGGGGAAACCGCACGAGGCGGAGATGTGGCATGAAGCTGACGGCGATGGTCAAGGTGGAGTTTGAAGGCGATCAGAGTATGGATCAAATGGCGCTGGAGACAGCACTACAGCGGGGCTTGAGAAAGCTGTGCTTGGGGATCGAATACGGATTACCCGGCACACCCGTTCCCATCAGGAAAGGTTCATGCCGAGCTCAGTTACTCTCAAGAGAGTTCAGCAACGTGTTCATGCTTCGCTGATTACGGAGCGTCCGATGGCAAAATCGACAACACTCGCCGCAACTGCCGCACTCGCCCTGATGATCACGATGAGCTCGGCAGAGCGCGCGCAAGCACACCGTGGATGGGGATGGGGTATTGGCGCAGGCATTGCGACGGCGCTGATATTGGGCGGGCTCTATCATCACCGTTACTACGGTGCACGCTATTACGGATATCGCTACTATCGTCCTCGTTACTTCTACGGCGGTCCCTATTACGCGTCTGGATACCACCGGCCTCGTTATTATCACTCTCGCTACTATCCTCGCTATCGGTCCTATCGCCACTATCCTCGATATCGTTCGTACGGCTACCTTCGTCGCCGTTGGTGAGGCACGGGCAGCCCTCGCCTCAGTTAACTCTGACTCTCCTTGCTTTACCGCGCCCTGTGGGCCTCCTGCGCCACCCGGCCGTGCAATATGTCCCCTCCACCGCTGAGTGATGCACCATCGACCGACTTGGGCTCAGCTGAGCAGCTGGCCATCGCCAGACCTGTCGAGATGAGAGCTATGGTCTGGGCGCATGTGCCGGCGCCCTTGTTGCCACCTTCGATCTGGTCGGACATTGGGACATGTCCCAAGCCGCCCACCAGTTGGGCCAAATTGCCGGCTCCATTATAGGCGGCGCGATACTCTTCGGTTTGGCCGCCTCTGCCCGCAACTGGATGCGCAAAGTCTGAGTCAAGTGGCGTGGTCATTCAAATGGACCCACTACCGGGCTTGCGCCCTCTATCATCGACCTAACGCTCTTCCGATTGAACGGCTGGCCCTGTTCATTAACGTGGCCGGCGCCGGCTAGTTCTGCTGCGATCTTACGCAGGCTCGTGCGCTTGCCGGTCACCGGATTGGCTCGGAGTAAGCGCTTGCCAT
The DNA here is from genome assembly GCA_963806735.1 of uncultured Alphaproteobacteria bacterium. Lineage (GTDB taxonomy): Bacteria > Pseudomonadota > Alphaproteobacteria > Rhizobiales > Hyphomicrobiaceae > CADEFX01. The sequence goes on from CAWEBE010000065.1 coordinate 16,254, forward strand.
AGCCATAGCCTCGGGGCGTCGCTCCACGTGCGATTTGCGGCCCTCAACCTTATGACCGCCGCCTCGCTTGCGGTCGCGCATCGCCTTCGAGCGTTGCAGACCGGCCAAAGCACCGGCGCGGGGCGATGAGACGGGCTTAACCACATCAACAGGACGGCAACCCATCGTCCCACGTGGCGATGGATGATCGCTCAAAGCAACACGTAGTCCGGAGTTTGCCCAATGACTACGCGACGGCATCTGGTGGCGGCGATCATCAGCGGCACAAGCGTGCTTCTTGGTACAACTTCAGCCCAAGCAGTCGATCAACGAGTGGAGGCCGCCTGCTCAGGCGACTATTCCACATATTGCGGCCAACACGACCGCAGTGGGCCGTCGGCGCGGGCATGCATGAGAGCGTATGGTGAGAAACTGAGGCCAACTTGCGTAGACGCGCTGATTATGGCTGGAGAGATCACGCGGAAGGAAGTGGAGGCTCGGCGTGCTAAGAACGCTCGCTGAGCAACCTAAAAGCCAACGCCCTTAAGCCCCGATTTCAACTTCTGCCCTTCGCGAATGTAGGAGGCGACCTGCTCGTGCGACTTGTGCCGGGCGTGCTGCATGATGCGGTACGAGGGCAGATCCTTGGACCCGGCCTCCGTCGCGTACCCGGCCCGCATGGAGTGCCCCGAAAATTCTCGGACGAACTCGTCGGCTTCTTCGCGCGTCTTGCCTCTTGCCTGCGCCAGGGCCCAACAAGCCAGCCCGGTGGTGGGTTTGTCATGGCGCATGCTAGGAGCATGGTAGCGCTTTGGCTATCCACAGAGGCGAAGCTCGCGCTCAACGCCCTGCCGAACCCGCAGTCAGGCCCGAAT
>CAWEBE010000066.1:0-13251 GCA_963806735.1 uncultured Alphaproteobacteria bacterium
GCGGTCTCGGCTCTGAGCAGATCGGCGTCGTCTTTGCCGGCGCTACGCTGATCCGACTGGTGGCAGCGCCGCTTGCCGGGGGCATCGCCGACCGCTTTGCGGCTTTGCGTTTGGTACTTGGCTGCTGCCTGCTCGCCGCCGCCGCTGCAGCTCTATTCTATGTCTCGGCGGGGGCAAGCATCGCCTTGGTGGCGGCGGTGCTGCTGCACGCCACGGCGTTGGCCCCCGCAGCACCGATTTCGGACGCCCTTGCCCTCACTGCCGCCAAGCGCCAGCGCTTCGAGTATGGATGGGTGCGCGGCAGCGGCTCCGGCGCGTTCATCGCCGGTACGTTGCTGGCAGGCGCGCTGGTGGGGCAGCATGGCCTCGGTGTGGTCCTGTGGCTGCAGGCGGGTCTGCTCGTTGCCGCGGCCGGCGCCGTGCGGCTTATCCCTTCTCAGCCGCGTCTAGTCGAAAGCCGACTCCGACTGGCCCACGTGAGGGGCTTCGTTGCTGACCCCATCTTAAGACGGCTGGTACTCGTGGCGGCTCTCGTCCTCGGCAGTCATGCGCTCCACGACACATTCTCGGTCATTCGCTGGACAGAGGCTGGTGTTCCACTCGCGACAATCGGCTTGCTGTGGTCAATGTCGGTTGCCTCGGAGGTCGTCGTCTTCTTGCTGATCGGGCCTCGCCTCATCGCCCGAACCGGGTCCGCACATGCCCTTCTAATCGCAGCCGCTGCTGGCGTGCTTCGGTGGACGGTTGCCGGCCTCACACCGATGTCATGGCGCTTGCCCTCATCCAGCCGCTGCATGGGATCACTTTCGCGCTGCTGCATCTTGCGGCGATGCGCCTGCTCTCGTTACGCGTGCCGCAGGAACTGGCTGCCACCGCACAGGCGCTGTACGGCACGGTCGGGATCGGTCTGGCCAGCGCCGCTCTTACGACCCTCTCCGGCTGGCTTTACGGCCGCTTCGGGGGCGCCAGTTTTTACCTCATGGCCCTATTCTGCGCGGCTGCAATTCCGGTTGCAGCCGGGCTGGCAAACGCGTTGCGAGCGCATGATCAGCTCGTGTGATCGCCGCGGCGGGACCTTCCGCCTTCGGGGTGGTCCCGTCGGTGTCCGTGGGCCGTTGACGTGGCCAGCGGGGTCGGAACAGCTTGAACCCTACCGAGGCGTTGGTGGCGACGTTACCGGCGGTTGCGTGCTGATAGCCGGCCGCCCTTCGCTCTGGCCCACCTGCGTGTTGGGCGCATCACCCATGTTGGCAAGTATGATCAAGCCAAGCACCAGAGCGACGCCAAGGGCAATCATCGGGCCGATGACACTGGCGCGATCCTGCAAGCCTTCACGCGACGCTCTATAACGACCGGGAAGGATACGCCATCAAGAATGCGAGGGCATTTGCGGCACGACGCCGGACGCGATAAACACCTGGCAGATGCGGCAGGAAACACCTGGAAGATGCGGCAGGTGAGCCGGTGCACGATCCCGGCTTTGGACGAAGGGGCCTCTAAAGTGGAAAGAGCGGCAACCGAGAGGAGTGGTTCCGCTCTTTCTGAGTTTCAACGAACGACGCAATACTCGACGCGTTGAACGAGGTCTATTTTCGGGGTCGTTGGTGACGGTCTCGTGACAGAAATGCGGTTATGCACAAGGAAGCGCGCCCGGCCGGAGGCCAGGCGCGCTCGCAAGGACGGAGCGCCACACGTCAGTCCTTGCGGTTAGTGCCGATCACGACGGCCATCGTGTCGATTTGCCTGTGATGGCCGTGACGATCACGGCCTAGGTTGAGGTAAATGCTTGGGGCGGAATCGCGATAGTAATAGCCGCCGCACCCAACGCGATCACCATCGCGCTGGTGGCGATGGCCGTAGCGGCAGCTGCGGTGATAGCCGTGCACCTTTTCGATGGCTGTCTCGGCCCCCGGTGCCTGCGGTGATAGCGGTGCTGCATTGGCGCTGACGGGAACAGCCAACATAAGGCCAGCACCCATCGCGGCGATGGATAAGAACCTGGTCATACAACCTCCTTTGACGCGTTGCGTATTGCGGAGACAACGCCACCCCTAGGGGTAAGTTCCGATGCGCGGGTGGGGGATTGCCCTGAGTTATGAACACTGGTCGGGGAACTCTCGGGATCCCGCTGTTACACTGAAGGAATTGCTGACGCTGGTTGGTGCGATGGGCGCTGCCGTACGGGCCGCGGAAGCGGAGCTGCATTTGGCGAGATCATGCGCCGCAACAACCGGCGTCTGTTTCGCGCTGCGCGAGGTATCATCGGGACCGATTGGGAAGCCGAGGAGATCGTCCAGGACGCCTACGTGAAAGCGTTCGGTGCTCTGGCAAATTTCCGCGAAGAGGCCGCACTCGGCACCTGGCTTACGCGCATCGTGATCAATGAAGCACAAGGCCGGTTGCGCGGTCGGCGAGAAACGCTGCCCTTGACTGACCTGGACGACAAAACCATGGGCGAAATCATCCAGTTTCCGGGGGGAGCACTAAATGTCGATCCAGAGCGTCTGGCTGCGCTCGCGGAAATCCGCATTTTGCTGGAGAGCGCCATCGACACGCTGCCCGCGCCATTCCGCGCAGTGTTCATACTGCGGCACGTTGAGGGCTTGAGTACCGAAGAAACGGCACGCGTGCTTTCGATTGAGCCGGAGACTGCCAAGACGCGGCTCCACCGCGCGCGGACGCGACTACAGCAAGCGCTTCAGGATCAATTGGCGCCTGCACTCAAGGACACCTTTCCATTCGAAGGCGAGCGCTGCCAGCGGCTAACGCGCACCGTACTTCACCGACTTGGGCTGAACTCATAACTTTGAGGCAACGAATAAGTCCGGACGGGCGAGAGGCGCGCCCCTTGTTCTTGCTCAAGTGTTATCCGGTCAGCTCGCCTCTAGCTGGTCATCGCATCGTTCCGCGCCGCGCCGCCTTGATCGCGGCGATGTCGATCCATCATTGCACTGCGGTGCCAACGGTGGCGGGCGCTCGCGGACAACCTCCACGAAATCACTGAAATGCTCGCAGCGCAAAAACTTTTGTGCGCCGCATGATGGAGATTGTGATGACGGGAACCGTCACCGATGTGGCACAAGGTTCACGCGAGCGCCTTGCTGAGGCCAAAGGAGCAGGCGACATCGCGCACCAGTTCAAGTGTGGGGAAATCCTCATGACAGAAAGAGAGCGGCGCAGCCTCCTGCGGGACATGTTGGCGCGTGTGAACACAGAGTGGCGCGATCTGTCGCGTGCGAGCGGCACCGAGGCCAAACTAAGCCGCATGAAAGAGCTGCGCTCGGCACGGCTGACCATCACCAGTGAGATATTCGAGCTGGATCGGCAGGACCGGCGCGCCAGCTAACTGCTCCTGCAACCTCTACCTCTTGACCAGTCGCGAGCGGAGGTCCGCGGGAATAAATCCCGCCAATGCTGAGATTCCGAGTGTTCGGTATCGGACGAAGAGCAGTGGTGTTGTCAAACATGGCGCGTTCATCACATTTGTCGCGGCTGACTGGTCCGCGCGCATTCAAATTAGAGCGTCAGGAGCAATGGCGACGCTGGGCATGGCATCAGCCTGATTTTTTGGTGCGGGCGTCGGACGTCAACCTCTCGATGAGATCCGCGCTAGACCGCTCCACTTCTGCGGCGGCTTCTTCAAGCGCTGCCAAATACACCCGTTTGAGTGCGTCTGCGACCCGCACCCTCTGGTCAGGGTAGTGCTGATCAATCAGATCGTGCGACATCTTCGTAAAATCTGCATCCTTCATCGGTGCACCTCCTAGACAAGGCGGTGTGCTCAGTTCTTGCTCACGGAGCCCCCGCGAAATGACAACACTAGGTCAATCGCGATCTTCATGTGGTGCAGGAGATTGTCGCTCGCCTTCAAGGCGGTCAATTCCAAGTTCGTCTGTGGCAACCAAGAGTTGGGTATCCGGACCCGCGTGCACTTGGTGAACTCCACTCAGAATCAGGGTTGGGTAGGCGATATTTTGCGGTTGGGTTTGAACGCGAAGAATCGCCGCCAACTGGAAGCAGCCGATCAGCTCTTGAACGTGCTGAAGCGGAATGTTGACAACGCTATTTTAGCACTGATCGCGATCCGAGGATGTGATCGTACTTGTTGCCAGGAACCTTGAGTCAACAACCACGTTGCTTGCATCTGAGGTCCGCGTGTTAACCGGACGTGACGGCATGAGGAACGAAGCGGTTTTTCCGGTTTCCCGTTTCGGCCAACGCAATGGCAGCCGAGCCTCTATCCCGTCCGGGGCCTTGCGGGTTCGAGATGCGCCTCCGCGATGAACCCGGCTGACCGGTGCATCCACAAGGTGCTTGTCAAGGCGCAAGCGACAGAGGCACTGACGTTGACCCGCTACCATCTTAAAAGGTGTTGTTTTGCCGCGTCGGCGGATCTGGGCTGACCATCGGGATGTTGGATGCGCCATCCTCGACTGCCTCCGGAGAACCACCTCGTCGAACGGATCGGGTGGTTGAGAGCGGCGTGCACTCTGGCAGGTCTCGGCAATTCCTGCGCCTATCGCTTGGTTTCTGGAGCGCGAAGACGCGAACGCGGGCGTGGCTTCTGACCGCCGCCGTCGTGTTTTTTCTGTTCGCGAATCTCGGAGCAGCTCTGGCAGTCAATCGCTGGAACAAGTTCTTCTTTGACGCGCTCGAACAGAAGGACACCGAGACCGTTTTGCTCGGGCTTGGTCTTATTCTGGCGTTGGCCCTAGCGTCAGCAGCATTCGCCGTCGGGCTTCTGCATGCGCGCATGCGCCTGCAGCTGCGGTGGCGTCAGTGGTTGGTGCGTACATTGATCAGCCGTTGGCTCGCAGACCGGCATTTTTACCAACTGACTATCGTCGACACCGAGGCCGACAATCCCGAAGCGCGCATCGCTGAGGACGGCAGGATTGCGATCGAGTTGCTGGTTGATTTTTCACTGGGCGTTCTGAACGCCTTGCTGGTCGCGATCTCCTTCATCGGCATCCTCTGGTTCGTCGGCGGCTCCTTGACCGTGGCCGGCTATTCCATCCCCGGCTACATGGTATTCGCCTGCATCATTTATTCCACAATCACGACGCTCAGCATGTTTCTGCTGGGCCGCCGGCTGGTGGCCCGCGTTGAGGACAAGGCAGCGGGGGAGGCACAGCTGCGCTACGAGCTGACGCGCGTGAAAGACAATGCCGAAAATATTGCGATGATTGGCGGCGATGATGACGAACGCGAGCGCCTGGACGCAACCTTCTCCGATCTCGTCCAGCGTTGGCTCAGTGTGATCGTCTGGCAGGGTCGAATGATGTGGCTGAACGGGGCTAACCTCGTTCTCGCACCGGTTATTCCGCTTCTGCTTGGAGCACCCAAGTATCTCTCAGGTGAGATGACGCTCGGTTCGCTCATGCAGGCTGCCACTGCGTTCATGCAGGTCCAGGTCGCGCTCAACTGGCTCGCCGACAATGCGTTGCGTCTGGCCGATTGGTTCGCCTCCTCGCATCGTGTGACGCAATTATCTGATGCGATCGACCGGCTGGAAGCAAGCCTCGGGCCGGTCGGCCAGGGCGAGGCCATCACGCTGGGCGTGAAGTCCGGACGATCGCGTGCATCTGCGTGATCTCAACATCGCATTGTACGACGGAAAACTGATGATCGACGGCGCGGAGGCTGTTGTCTCGCCTGGCGAAAAGGTCCTTGTAAAGGGAGATTCAGGAAGCGGAAAAAGTACACTCATTCGCGCGATGGCCGGCTTGTGGCCGTGGGGAAGCGGCGAAATTTTGCGACCCGAGAGCGCTGACATCGCCTTCATGCCGCAACGACCGTATTTTCCGCTTGGTACGTTGCGTGCCGCCCTGCTCTATCCGTTCCCCGAGCAAAAGGTGGCCGACGAGAACATTCGGGACATCCTCATGCGCTGCGGTCTTGAACATCTCATTGCCCGCATTGACGAAACAGAACAATGGAGTTCAGTCCTATCAGGCGGCGAACAGCAGCGCCTTGCCTTTGCCCGTGTGCTGATCCATCCGCCCGACATTCTCATCATGGATGAGCCGACGTCGTCGCTCGACGAGCTCAGCCAGTTCAGAATGATGGAGTACATGCGTGACCTGCTGCCCGACGCGATGGTGATCCATGCTGGGCATCGGCCGGGTCTTGAACGTTTTCATGATCGCGAGATCCACCTCGTGCGCGAAAAGGGCGGCGGGCCCGCCACAACGCAAGAACATGGTTTTTCCCCCGTGGAATCGCTCTCGCGCGCTCTGCGGCGATTGGGACGTGCGCGGTCTGGGTGAGCTTTTCCACCAGTATCCAGGAAGCAGCACGCCATTTCCATGAAGAAATGCGCCGTGCGCTCGAATGTTCCCGGTGGCGATCGTGAGGTAGATATATTGCCCACCAAGGCCCCACTGGGAGTGACAAGTGTGTCGGGATTCGAATGGACTCGCTGATCACAGCAGGCGCCCGCGCCCTAGCATCGGGTGATGCCCTCGGCGCCTTGAACTGTATCGCGTTGCGTGATGACCCGCCGGCATTGGCACTGCGCGGCATTGCCATGGCCCAGCTTGGCGATCTTGCCAGAGCAAGGCTGCTCCTGCGGCGAGCCGCCGCCGCCTTTGGCCCGAGAGAAGCAATCGCTCGCGCCCGCTGCGTCGCCGCCGAAGCCGAGATTGCCCTTGTCTGCCGCGATCTCGGTTGGACCCTGAAACCGCTCGATTCTGCCTATCAGGCGCTTCAACGCCATGAAGATCACGCCAACGCCGCGCATGCACGTTATTTGAAAGCCCGCTATCTGCTTCTGATCGGGCGACTGGATGAGGCCGAGCGCCTGCTCGCAGCGTTTGATCCTACGCCGCTGTCACCAGCATCACGAGCGTCCTTCGAACTCGTCAATGCCGGCATCGCAATGCGGCGGCTGCGCATCAAGGCGGCCCGCGCCGCGCTGGAGCGGGCAAGCGCCATTGCACGTCAGACCTGCATCGCATCGCTCGCAGCCGAGGTCGAAAGTGCAGCTCGGATTCTCGACGTTCCTGCCGCTCGAATGATCGTACGGGGCAAGGAGAAATCGCTCCGGCTCGACGATGTTGAGACCCTTCTGGCATCAAAGGCGCTCGTCATTGATGCCTGCCGCCATGTCATTGCTCGTTCTGGACAATTGATCGCGCTTGACACACGCCCTGTGCTGTTTGCTCTGGCGCGCACCCTTGCCGAGGCTTCGCCCGGCGACGCATCACGGGCAACGCTTCTCTCCCGCGCATTCGGTGCGAAGCACGTGGATGAATCGCACCGCGCACGGCTGCGCGTCGAGATCGGCAGGCTGCGCAAGTTGCTCAGCGCTATTGCCAGCATCGACGCGACCAGCGACGGCTTTGCGCTCCGCCCGCGCCCCGCGCGTGATCTTGTGGTGCTGGCCCCGCTGACGGACGAAGCCAACGGGCAGGTGCTCGCGCTTCTCGGCGATGGCGAGGGCTGGTCGAGCTCAGCGCTTGCGTTGGCGCTCGGGGTAAGCCAGCGGACCGTGCAGCGGGCCCTGGATGAGCTTCTTGCAGCCGACAAGGTGCAGGCGATCGGTAAGGCTCGGGCGAGGCGTTGGATGGCGCCGCCCGTGCCGGGATTCCCGACAAGCTTGTTACTCCCGGCCGCGCTGCCTAGTGGCTAGATTAGGCGTACGATGGATCTTGCGAAGGCAGGTGGATCATGAAGCGCTCAACCGCGGATATCGTGCGCGAATACGGCCCGTTTCCCGATGTCGGGCAGGTGGGCGGGGTGAGCTATGACGGCACCAACATCTGGGTCGCAGCCGGAGACACGATGAAGGCGGTCGATCCGGAGCGCGGCACGATCGCGAGGTCGCTCAATGTTCCGGCGCATGCCGGAACCGCTTTCGATGGCAAATACCTGTTTCAGATTTCAGGCAACCGCATCCAGAAAGTCGATCCGGAGAGCGGCCACGTCATATCAAGCATCCCGACGCCCGAAGGCGGCGCCTCGGGCATGGCCTGGGCCGAGGGTTCGCTCTGGGTCGGGCAGAATCGCAGCCGCAAGATCCATCAGGTCGATCCTGAGAGCGGGAAGATCCTCCGCACCATCGATTCGAACCGCTTCGTGACCGGCGTCACCTGGGTTGGCAAGGAACTCTGGCACGGAACCTGGGAAGAAGAGAAAAGCGATCTCCGCCGAGTCGATCCTCAATCGGGCGAAGTGCTGGAGCTGATCGAGATGCCGCAAGGCGTTGGCGTATCGGGCCTTGAATCGAATGGCGGCGATCTCTTCTTCTGCGGCGGCGGCACCAGCGGAATGGTGAGAGCCGTGCGCAAACCCAAGCGACAGTCCAAGGCCGTCCCGGCCGAATGAGTCCTGCAGCACAGGCATTCGCTGCGGCTGCACGGTCGTGGTGTCAGCCCATGGGGTTTCTTGTGGTTCCGGCTCTCCAGAAATATTTGACAGAACCTCGGGAACAACCGGGGCGGATCAGGGTTAACCCGTACAGGCTGCCCGAACTGGCTTCCCTCGCCAGTGTGCCCCTATCCCCAACGGGCAGCAAGAAGTAGCGCCGGTCTGGTCCCCGTCAGATCGGCGTTTTTCATGTCAGCCATCGACCTCAAAAACATCGCAATGAAATTCCACAAGTTCCAAGTCGGCGACGGAGGGATTGAGGCGTCGAGGTGGGCACATGATCAAGACACTCCTCACTGTTGCGGTACTCGGTTCCGTGGGTGGTTTTGCAACTCTTGCACTGGCCCAGGGCAAGCAGGGCGAAGCGATCGGCAGTGACGTTTCCTTGCGAGCGAAGCTCGAAGCGCAATGCGCGCATCGACGGATCATGCCGCCGGACCCGCGTGACGATTGCGCTCGCCAACTGCGCGATGCGCAAGTTGGTTACGGGGGTGGTGGATCGGCCAGCGGCTCGAGTTACAGCCAAGCCGCTGGTGCCGGACCAGGAAATGGCGCCGGACCTGGGAATGGGCTTGGACCTGGGAATGGGGGCGGGAATGGGAAGGGCGGTGGGAAAGGCGGTCGCTGATCGCCGTTGTCCTAGCGTACGAAAATTCTGGACTGCCCAGGGCTACGTCAGCCTGAGAGTACATTTGTGAATTGCACGAACGGAGCTGATCTGGCCAACTCGGATTGGGGTAGCACCGTTCCTGGCGGTGCTCCTCTTCAGGAAAGTCGACTGGCCCGCAGCTCCCTGCTCGCGGGCCTTCTTCTTTTCATTTAGAGTGGCATTGGGCGATGTTGCTTCAGCATCGCTCCCTCCACTGGCCCGCGGACACGAGAACTCCTAGCGGGCCTTTTTCATTGGTTCAGCTGTTGCACTGAAACGTATAGGTGTGCTCGCCCTTCCTGCTGCTGCCTACGGGACTGTCACCATAGAAGTTGTAGCCCTTGGGGCAGCTACGGTTTGCATAGGTCTCGGCATAGGTCTTGGCTTCGTTTGAGATGATCGATTGATCCTGGACTACACCACGCACAGGAGTGACGATCAGCATCATCTTACCGTCGTTGCGCTCATGGGCACGGTGCTCGAAGCGAACGCCAGCGCTGGATGATCTGCCACTAGCGGACTGGGGATCAGCTGAGCAGCTGGCAATCGCTAGGCCTATCGAGATCAAAGCTAGGGTCTGGCTTGGGCGCATGATTTGCCTCCGCGAGCGTTCGCGACCCAACGCCTAGGCTATGGGCGAGTTCCCGGCCTGGAAAATAGCTCACAGAAATTCCTGCATCGTCCGGAATCAGATAAGCCGATGGCATGGATCAAGCGGCCATCAAACATGCTCAAGAGCGGCTACGGCGAGTCCGTAACGCAATAGCTGCGATGGAGCAGGCCAAGATCATTGGGAACATGGATGTAGCTTGGTGGACGTTTGTCCTCGCTGCAAACAGCATCTACACGAAACTGGAACTAGGTGCGAAGGGCAGCGGTCCTGCTGGCGGTTGGCTCGGTAAAAAGCTGCGCGAGCGCCGGAAGGATGAACTGCTTTCGTACATCCATCAGGCTCGCAATTTTGACGAGCACAATCTGCAAGGTGCGATCCAGTACGTGCACCAACCTCGCGTCTCTTTCGTTGATGGAGAGGGGTACACAATAATCCGCCAAGCGAAAGGCAGCGGCCAAGAGCTGCGGATCACTCGTAAAGATCCTCATGCGAAAATCCAACTGCGCGTAAAGCTACCCGGCGCGCATCTAAAGCCCGTGAAAGATCGCTTTGGCCACGTCTACAATCCGCCGGAGACTTATCTTGGCAAGCCACTTACGGACAAGCGACCTATCGCTGTGGCAAAGCTCGCGCTCAGCTATCTAGAGCAGCTTGTTTCCGAAGCATCTGACTATGTCACCGCCCACCCAAAGCACGCGGGTCAATAGGAAGCAGTTCAGGGCCACAGAGAGGTAGGACGAACCGTGGTAGGTTCGCCAAGAAAAACAAAGCCTGTCGCTTTCCTACCGTGGGGGCCCATTATTCTTATGCTGCTTCTCCTGACAATCGTGGGCTGGTTCACTCGATAGCGCAAAGCAGCTCATACTTAAGCAACTGGGGCACACTGCCCAAAGCCCCTGTCTGCCAAGAGAGTTGCCCATCGCCAAGCGTCAAAGCGCAATCGTGTGGAAAGCTATGATGGCCGAGCGCACATCTGCTTTCCGACCCATGAAAGTCTGTACGCGCCGGAACACGTATTCTGTTTCGTGGCTCCCGCGGGATGAACGTCGAGGCTGCCTTACGCGGCAGCCTTTTTCATTTTGTGCGGAACGACCCAGTAGCGGCCACGTTGGCCTACTAGGCGCATCAACAGCGCCGCTCATGATCATCTCAAGAACTAGCGCCTTGCGCGTGCAAGGCGCCTTTTTGGGGGGCTGAAGGAGGACGCCGCATGGGAGTGACCCTTATGTTCATTTGCCCCGAAACGGGGCGTGAAGTGCCGGTGCGCATCATGCGCGGCGGTGAGCGGTTGAAGAATATCGATGCGCATGAGTTTGAATTCGCGTGCTGGGAGTGCCGTGGAACCCACTCGTGGACGATTGGGGAAGGACGCCTGGATGAGCGGGAGCCCCCGCCGGTGCCGAGGGTGGCGCGGATAGCGTAACGCAAAAAACCACCTTGCGGCGGCTTCTACAGAACAACGGGTCTTAGGGAAACACGTTATCGGCTCTTCCATGAAGATTGCATGGAGGAGTAGGGACAGGGCTGGGGATATGTGGATAGCCGGGGTACCATTGAGGCATGGAACGGCCGTAAGGCTCTTTCTGGCGGGCTGCCTCGGCACGATGATCCTGGGCGCCGCCTACATGTTCTATACGACGGCGCGCTACACGATCCTGCGGGCGTATAAGCCGGTCATTCTCCAGGTCGCAAAGGAAAATCGCCGCCGGTCGAACGGTCGGCGACTTCTTCGCACGCGACGACTAGTTTAGAGCGCTCCGGCGACCGAATTTGACCTTGCACAAGAGACCGAAGGCGATCTGAAGCGCAGATAGAGCCGTTGTGGCCGCAAATGCGAACGCAACGATTGCTTCCACGATCTGATTGAAGTCTGCGTCGGTGAAACCGGTGAAGTACAGTACGAATGGCGCTACCGCGAGGAGAGCGCCTTTGACCGTGGGTGAGAGCTTCTTCGGATCTTGTGAGGAGGTGACCAACCAAGCGACGATTTTTTCGAAGTCCATATGAGGCGAGTTAGGGCTGATAATTATTTCGACCTTTAGACCGGGCGATAGAACTTCATGAAATAGCCGCCGCGCTTGACGTCAGCCCAGCTGTCGATCGTGTAGTTCTCTTCGAACTTGCCGGTGCGCGAGTTATTCGACGCAATCTTGCCGTCGAGCATAACGATGCCGACATGGCCGTTCGGGCTCGCGAGAGTACCATCCGGGTTCCGTCGAGTTCCATATCCGATCGGCAAAATCACGATGAGTCCAGAAACGGGGATAAAGACCTCTTTGAAGTTTTGAGACTCGCGAAGCGCTTTATACAGCCAGTACGTCGAGAGACGGTTCTCGACGTCCAAGCAGTCGCCCAGAGCCTCCTGGATGATCTCATTCACCATCTCAACGCAGCCAAGTTCGTCCGGTGCGAGGTCATTCGGTGAGGCGTCTGTGCCGATGAAAGAGCGTGCTGCTTCGTAGAGCTTGATTCGGTTCTCGTCGTTCATACGGAGGGAATTGATGATGCCGAGTGCCCTGAGCAGTGATCTGGACAGTTCGGTTAGGCTACGCATACCGCGCAAAAAAGCGGCCAAACGCGCCGAACCTGTCAGAGAGCAGGTACCAGGCCTGAATAATCAAACGTGGAATGTAGCCCGCAGTGGACTCCTCCTTCGCGAGGGCGATCTGCTGAACAGTGATGGGCTTCAGGATCATCAGCGCGGATCCCCATTTGGCGAACTCACGGTTCACGATCTCGCGCGGGAAATACAGGAAGCCCTTGTCTCCGAGGAGCGGCCCGGCGGAGTTCTGAGCGACGAGAAAGAGCTCGCCGCCGATCTCACTCCAGTCGATGAACAGGTAGGCGCGATAGCCGGCGAAAGCCTGATAGTCAGTGGGGACGATCCCGGCGATGAGTGTACCTGCGGGTGTTGTTCGTAGCGGATTGGACCATTCCGCGTACCAAGCGCTGAAGGCCTGCACGACCCGCGCCCTTTCCGGTGTTCGGATCGTACGGCTTCCAGAGTGCGTTACGGATGTCGTCGAAGTAGTCGAACTTATCGTCGACGCCGAGGTACGCGAGCGCACGATAGTCACGGGCATTGGAGTCGAGGTTGTCGAGATATGCGGTCCATCCGCCGGATATTTCTGCGTCTGTGTCTACCACACTCGCACCAATGTCCCTGTTCCAACACTTGATCGCTGCTGACGCCCCAAAGGTCCCGTCGCATAAATTAACGACCCATTAACCTGTTGATTTGTTTGGAATTTTTTATTAGTGTGGCGGAACTGCGGGAGTCCAGCGTCGTTCCACTTCCATGGGACATGGAGTGGGACAATGCACACATACCGACTGGACCCCGCCCTAAAGAGCCTGGGGAAACGCCTCGACAGCATTCTCTGGGATATAGCGCGGCTGCCTCTAAGCCCGCCAATCGACGAACTTCTCAAGCGACTCGAACTCGCTGAGGCGCGAGCTACGGCAGAGCGCGATCTTGAGTGCCACCCTGGTGGAACCCCGCGCACGCACGAAACCAGCTAAGTGCTGTGGAGCCCAGGGGATTCGAACCCCTGATGTCAGGTGGTGCACATCGCTTCCAACAAATTCTTCAACTGCAAATCAAGATGGTTGCGGGCCC
>CAWEBE010000067.1:0-75760 GCA_963806735.1 uncultured Alphaproteobacteria bacterium
CCAAGGTGCTCACAAGATCGCGGATAAGGCTGAGCATCAATTGCGACGCGTGGCGGCAAGTGTCTGGAGCCGCGTGAGGATTTCCGTCAGCGTAACGCTGAAGGCCACCAGCACGACGATGGCGGCATAAGATCCGGTGGCGTTGAAGTTGCCGGAGTTGAACTCGATCAGGAAGCCGAGCCCGCGGTTGGCCGCGATCAGCTCCGCCAGCAGCGTGGCAGTAAAGGCATAACGGACAGAAATGCGGGCGCCGGTGAAGATCCACGGCAGCGCCGACGGCAACAGCACCTTGCGCAACACCTCGATCCGGGTCGCGCCCATCAGGCGCAGCGACTGCACGAGGTCGCGATCCACATCGCGGACGCCGTCGATGGTGCTGTTGAGCAGCAGGAAGAACACGGTGATGGCGACGAGCGCGACTTTGGAGCTCATGCCGATGCCGAGCAGGATGATGAACAGCGGCGCCAGCGCGATCTTCGGCAGCGCATAGAATGCCGCCACGAACGGCACGAGCACGCGGTACAGCCGCGGCAGGAAACCGAAAAGCAGACCCAGGCCGATGCCCACAGCACAACCGATGACATAGCCCGTGACCATCACGCTCAGCGTCGCGCCAAGGTGCGCCCACAGCGAGCCGTCGACCATCCAGCCCCACAGGGTCGAGAGGATGGCAGATGGGCTCGAGAGCCAGAACTTGATGCCCCGACTCACCGGTGCGAACTCCCATGCCCCAAGCAGAGCGGCGACAATAACAATGCGCGCAATCGCCGCGTGACGCGCGCTCATGCCTCCCTGGGATTCGGGGGCAAGGTCGTCCTTATCGGCGCTGGTCTGACCCGGAAGCGCTATGGTCCGCGTCATCACCTCATAGCTCATATGTCTGTGCCCTTCGTGACCTCGTCCTTGAGCACGTCCCACAGATCCTCGTGATAACGCGCGAACACGTCCGTGAAGCGAATCCGAAAAACGTCCCTCGGGCGCGGTAGGTCGATGTCGCGGAGCGCGCGGATGCGGCCTGGCCGTGCACTGAACACCACCACGCGGTCGGCGAGCGTGATCGCCTCACCCAGGTCGTGGGTGACAAACACCACGGTCATGCGCCGCTGCTGCGTCAGCGCCTGGAGCTGATCGAGCATGACCAGCTTGAGTTGCGCGTCGAGCGCGCCGAACGGCTCGTCCATGAGCAAGGTCTCGGGCTCGTAGATCAGCGTTCGCCCGAGCAGCGTGCGCTTGCGCATGCCGCCAGAGAGCTCGGAGGGGTAATGGTTCTCAAATCCCTTCAGGCCCACGAGTTCCATCATACGAGCGACTTTCTCGTCCGCCTCGCTGCGAGAAGTCGGCCGGCATTTGAGTTCGAGCGCCACGCGGATGTTGTCCGCCGCACGGCGCCAAGGCAGCAACGTGTCCTTCTGCGTCATGTAGCCGACATGGCGATTGAGATCACGCACTGGCTGTCCGTCATAGAGCACCGTGCCCGTACTCGTCGGCAGCAGCCCTGCGATCAGATTGAGGATGGTCGACTTCCCGCATCCGCTCGGGCCCACAAGCGCCACGAACTCCTCGCGCTGCACGGATAGATCGATGGGCTGCAGCGCGCGGATGACCTGTCCGCGCACGTGGAACGTCTTGGAGGCGCGGTGCAGGCGAATCTTGTCCGTCGTGCCCGCGGCACGGTCTATCGCGGCAGTCGTTGCAATCTCGTCCTGCACGTCATGATCCATCTGCGTTGCGCCAGCGCAGCAGCCACGTTTCGATACGTGCCGCCGCCTCGCTGACGATGATGCCCATGATCATCAGGAGCACGAGCACGGCATAGATCGACGTCATGTTGAACTGTTGCGATGCCTGGTTGAGAACGAAGCCCAGCCCGTTGCGGGCGGCCAGCATCTCGCCGGTGATAGTCGCCACCAATGCATAGGGTAGCGCGATCTTGATGCCGGCCAGAATCCATGCTGTGGATGCCGGCAGCACGACCTTCACGAACACCTCGCGCCGACTTGCTCCCATGAGCCGCAGCGAGGACACCAGATCCTGGTCGATGCCGTCCACGCCGGAGAAGGTGTTGAAGAACAGAAGGAAGAAAACCACGATCGACACCAGCACGATTTTCGGCATCATCTCAACGCCGAAGAACATGATGAACAGCGGTGCCAGCGAGACCAGCGGGACGCTGTAGAATGCAACGATGATCGGCCGCAAGATGGCACCGAGCCGCACCGAACGACCGAGCAGCAGGCCGGCAAGAACGCCGAGCGTGGTTCCGATCACGAGACCGCTCAGCAGCTCCGCGGTCGTCGACCACAGGTGGATGTAGATCTCACCGGCGAACCAATCCGCGAGCCGCGCTGCGATCAGGCTGGGGCGGTTGACCCAGTGCGAGCTTGTCGTCGCGCCGGCCCATTCCCAAACGCCGAGCAATGCAATCCCCAGCGCGACCTGCGCCACGAGATAGCCTCCCGGCGGACCCGTCCTGGGGGCTTGGTCGCCTTCGTCTTGCGTCATCGCCGGCGGCGGTTCCGGTTGCTTCGTGGTGGAGACCAGGGGCCCTGTCCTCTCTATTTGCCAAGCAGGTCCTTACCAACCGCGCGGGCGATGTCTGGATGCACGGTGGCCACATAGTTCGCATCGATGGTCGTTTTCTTGCTGAGCGACATCCACTTGGCCACCTTCTGCACGTTCTCCTCTGGAATCAGGGGATGTGATGGCACGCCCTTTACATACTTGTCGAACGCGATGTTGAAGACCGACTCGTCCATCTGCTTGAAATAGTTGCGCACCACACGCCGTGCCTCCTCCTTGTTCTCGTGCGTGAACTTCATGGCGGCGGTCCAGGCACGCACGGCCTTCACCAGTAGCGACTTCTTCTCGGTGAGCGTTGCCGGATTGGTTGCCATGATGATGTAGGGCACGCCGTTGGCCTCGGGCACGTCTCCGTTCAAGGGCTCGACGATGATCTGGCCCAGTCCCCGCGCAACAGCGGTCTCGGGAATGGGCGATGTGAAGACAAAACCGTCCGTGAGGCCCTTTTCCAGGGCGGCCAGCATGTTGTCGCCATTCCCGAGCGGTTGAATGGTGATGTCCTTGTCCGGGTCGAGCCCGCGCGTGCCGGTAAGCGTGCGCGCCATGTCATCGGTTCCGGACCCCGGTCCCGTGATGCCGATCTTCAGTCCTTTGATGCGCTTGATCTTCTCGTCGGTGGTCATGGTGGCCGCAATTCCGGCGCGCTTGATCGCATCGTTGGAGAGCACGAGCGACATGGGCAGGATGTCATAGCCGGTGGAGATGGCGATAATGCTGCCGCCCCGCGACGTCGCCTGGATCACCAGCTGTAGCCCGAGGGGTGCGATGTCGACGCTGCCGCCCATAACCGCAGCGACCTGGCGGGGGCCGGTCGTGACGTCGACGGTATCGAGCTCCAGGCCTTCCTTCTTAAAGAAGCCTGCGCCTTCTGCGACGAAGTGCACGATGAAGTAGAGACCGGCGGCACCAATGGCCACTTTCAGCTTCTCGGGTGCCTGTGCCTGCGCGTGCCGCACCCCACCCGAGGTGACCAGACCGACGACACACAGGGTCGCGAGAGCCTTCGCCACCGCGTTGCGCATGTTTCCTCCTCTCGGGCCCGGATCGTGTCCGCGCCTCGTTACCGCATGTTCTGTCGAGCGTAGTCCCGGGGGAGGCAGGTTGGCAACGCCGCCGGTGCGATGGCCGCGAGGCAGATACCCGGTACTACCTCCCGAAGATGTCCTTGTCGGCGCGTTGAGAAAGCTCCGGGGCGACCGCGTCCGCGTACGTGAGAACCCATTTTTCTTTCTCAGTCAGGTTCATCAGCTCGACGGTGCGCTTGAAGTGCTCCTCCGTAACCACCGTCGATTTCGGCAAGCCCACGACATTCTCATCGAAGCCCGCACTGTACTCCTCGTCGGACAGATTTTTGAACCACTGGCGTGCGACGCGCTTCGCTTCGGCCGGATTTTCGCTGATGAGCTTCTGTGCCTTGGCCAGCGCACGCAATCCCTTGAAGAGAATGTCGGGCTTGGTCTTCAACGTCTCGCGGCTGGTGGCCACGATCTGGTAGGGCGCTCCGTTGAACTCAGGCACTTCGTTCTTCATCGGATCGGCGACCATGACTGCAAGACCTTTGTTGATCGCCATATTTGTGAACGGAGAGCCAAAGGCAAAGCCATCCACCGCACCGGCCTCGAGCGCGCTGTACTGTGGTGCCCCGGCGCCGACCGGCTGCAGCGAGACGTCCTTGTCGGGGTCCATGCCGCGCACAATCAGAAGCGTGCGCATGAACAGATCCGTGCTCGCGCCGGGCGAACTGATCGCGATCTTCAGGCCTTTGGTGCGTTTGATCCTCTCGTCCAGGGGCATCGCGGGCGTGATACCGAGTTTCTCTGCGGTCGCCTTGGCCAGCACCAGCTGGATCGGATAGGCGTCATAGCCACTGCCAATGGCCACCAGGCCGCCTCCTTTGGCCGCGGACTTGATGACGTGCGGAAAGCTGAACTGGCCGATCTCGCCCGTGCCGCCCATGACGGCTGCCGCCTGGCGGGTGCCAGAGTTGGTGTCGACGACGTCGGGCTCGAGGCCCTCGGCCTGATATAGTCCAGCACCGATCGCCACGTGTTGCTGCAGGTAGAACCAGGAGCTGAAGCCCGCGACGACAATCGAGATCTTCGGCTTCTGCGCGAAAGCCGGGCTATCGCCTGCAAATAGCAGTAGAGAACCGACCAATAGTGAAACGGATAGGGAAACGGAAAGGGCTCCGAAGCGAGGCATCGATGTTCCTCCCTGGCTGGCAGTTCGTGCTCTCGCCGCTGCCGCTTCTTGTGTAAACAGGATGACCATGCGGGCTTCCTGTCAAACAGCTCGAGCCGCTGCCCTAACAGAGATCGTGCCCTGGCCGTCAACATGCACGGTTTGGCGCTCTTGGGGCGTACGGCAGCGGCGGTCATGAGATACCTCATGACAGTCGCCGGCGAAGCCTCGCACGCCACGGGAGGCCGGCATCGCCCTTAACGTCACAGTCACATCTGCCTGAGACCTGCACGGCCTCTCGATTTCGCTCTGCTTATGCCGTTCGACCAACGCTAGCTGCGCACCACAAGGTGCGCAGCTAGGATGGGGCAGGCTTGAAGAGGGCAATCCCAACTGATGCTATAATCGTCGGTTGGAGTAGCTGGCTGAACTCGTCGAATTTCTCGTTCCCGTACAGGGCGCCTACCTAGACGCTGGCGTATGGCGGGTGATAGCCTGCCGTCGATCGGCAAACGATCGGCTACAAGAACAACGTCGAGAGGGAAGCGCTCCATGGCCGGCTCTGACTACACCGTCCGCGACCTCGCACTGGAAGTGCAGCGGCTCGTCAAGCTGCATGGCGAGGATGGCCCGAAACTGCTGGAAGCCCTGCGCGAGCCCGTGCGGCGCGTGATGCAGCGCGATCTGGCGGCCGAAGGCGTGAAGCGCGAAGGCAACCACATCGACAACTCCAAGTACCTCTACTACGACGGCCAGATGTCGATCACCTTCGACCATCTGCCGAAGGGCAAGTTCATCCCGCCGCACGACCACGGCGTGTGGGAGATGATGGCGATCTACAGCGGGCGGCTGAAGCATGTCGTCTACGACCGCCGGGACGACGGCAAGAAGGAAGGCTTCGCCGACCTCGCGATCATCGACGACCGCGTGCTGGAGAAGAACGACGTGGCGATCGTCGCTCCGCCCTCCGAGATCCACAGCTTTACAGCACTCACCGACGACACCATCTCGGTGACCATCGTCGGCGGCACCTACAAGCCCGACCGCAAGTACTACAACGCCGCCGACAAGACCTACGTCGTGCGCCTGCCCAAGCAGACGGGCATCAAGCAGCCGGCAGCGAGTGCGTAAGTAGCGCCGGGCGCGCGCAGCCGATGCCAAAGAACTTCAATCAGGCCGAATTCGTTCGGGTCAGCCGGTGGCGTTCGCGGGAGCCGCTGGGCGTATTCAAGTGCTGTCCTGAATTTTGAGTCTTGGCCGCGTGATAACACGTTGGACTAGTTGTCGGGCGGCGTTAGCCGGGCGGCTATCGTGCTGCGCGGCAGTTTCGAGCATGCTTTTCCGATTTCGGTCTGGAAGCAACTGTGGTGCGCGCTTCGCTCATTCTGAACGGTTCGCGCTGGGGGTCTCATGGCACCCATCGCCTCGATCAGCGGCTCGACCTCAACGATATTTATGACGCGCGGTACAGATTGTAGGCGGGCATCGAGTTTGCCATCTCGGTGGCGTCCTGCGGCAGCATCTTCGTCTGGAAGTGCGTTGTACCCGTGCGCGTCCCATCATCGTGCCGAACGGATGCTCGACCGCCGTGGGCCTGGCGCATGGGCTTTGCGGGTTGGCGCGACTGGAAACTCGCGCCGTGTCTGCTGAGTCGTCACAGGGCTGTAGCAGCACCGATCGACATCACCTGCAATGCTGCATCGCAAATGCCGCGAGTAGTCGAGGACGGTTCTGGGTCATCTTCTCCCGTCGGGCTCGTTGGTTCAGCACGTCTGGTTTACCCCCAAAAACGGAAATGCGGGCGAGCTGTGCACGACGGAGAAAAGGTGCCAATAGCTGCCGACATTCGTCACAATGTTTACAAGACGAGCGGCCTCTGGGACGAGGGCTAGGATTTCAAGAAACCTCACGGCATTTCCCGGCGATAGCCGGCGAGGCAGCAGAATCGGATCAACTGCTTGGGCGAGTCCAACCTAGTCGTCCGGCTTCTCGGGCTTCACCTCCACAACGGTGCCGTCGGGCTTCAGCCATCGCAACGGGCGCTTGCGGTCCGTGATGAGCCATCCACCCGCTGGGTGTGGCGCCACCCGCTCCACCTCGATCGGTCGTCTCGGGTGGCGCGGGAAGCCGCGGATCAAGTCCGGATCGAACACGATGGTGTCGCCACTCGCCACGTGTCTCACCTTGACCAGCCCGTCCGGCATGATGATGAGGGTGTGCTTGGGCACTACGACCTCCGATTCCGAGATTTGCGTACGGACTTGTACTGTTTCGACCATCCCCAGGTAGCCAGAACGAACGTTTGAGCCTGAGTGGGGAATTTTGAGGCCCTGGCGGCGATGTTTGGTGCCGACGGTGGGCCAGGGCAGTCTTTCAGACTCAACGTGACCTGATGGCTCCGGATCGGCGCAATCGCACTTGGATGGAAACTGGCGGGGAATAAGACAGCGACCGTGGCCACGTCGCGGCCGATTACAATCCGAGTCCACCGTCGAGCAGGATGGTCTGCCCGGTCATGTAGTCGGAGGCGGCCGAGGCGAGGTAGAGCGCGAGCAATCCGACCTCGCGCAATCTGCCGGGGCGGCCGAGCGGCACCTGGTCTTTGGCCCGCTTTGTCGAGCGAGCGACGCCTTCCTCGCCGGACGTGACGACATCGGGGAAGAGTCCTGGGCCGATGGCATTGACGTGGAGGCCGTAGGGCGCCCACTCGAGGGCTTGCGCACGGGTGAAGCCGGCGAGCGCCGTCTTGGCGGTCGTGTAGATGACGTTGTCGCGACCGCCTTGGTGCGCCGTCCAGGCGGCGATGTTGATCACCTTGCCCGACCGGCGCGCGAGCATATGGGCGCCGACCGCCCTCGTACACAGCAGCGCCTCGGTAAGGTTGATGTCCATGATGAAGCGAAGGTCATCGTCGGAGACCGGCTGGCCGAAGGTGGGCGTGTCGGGCAAGCCGACCAGCGGCTTGCGGATGGCATCGCCGAGATTGTTGATCAACACATCGATGCGCCCGAACGTGGCAAGCGTCTGATCGATGGCGCTCTGGGCGCCGGCGGCCTTCGTGACGTCGGCGAGCACCGGTACAACGCGGCGGTCCGACACCTTGGCGATCTCGGTACATGTGCCCTCGGCATAGCGCAGGGTCAGAGCGTTGAGAGCGATATCGGCCCCGGCCTCGGCCAGCACCTCGGCGATGCCGCGGCCAATTCCGCGTGCAGCCCCCGTTATGAGGACGACCTTGCCGGTCATGGCGTACTCGGTTGGCATCATGCTGAGATCCTTTGCTGCTGAATGACTGAGGTCAATGCATTACAGTGCCATCCCAAGCGATCAAATCTTGGCCATCACATCCGAGGCGATGCGTTCGAGCCGTTCGATCGTGCCGGACTCATCGGTACCGCCACCGGGGGCGCTGGTCAGTGGACACGCGGAGCCCGCGCCCAAGGCTCGGTCGCGAACCTGTGTACCTGATGCCGATCTCAGACGCGGTGCCCCAACCTATCGGTGCAAGGCCTTATTGCTCGGAGTTCCGACCCAACCCGTTTCTGAAACGTCGAAATTGACGTTGTCCGGCCCGATGTAGCGCACTTCGACATTGCCATGTCCTGCCCGAGCGCCGCCAGCGCCGAGCCCGAGCGCGACGTTGATATCGTCGCGTGGCTTCGCCACGGACTTTTGCAGTTTCGCGGCTGTTTCCTCGAGGCTCTCCACCTGGAAGCCGATATGATGAATGCCGCTCCAGCCCTTGCCTCGCTCGGTGCCCGCCAAGGTGTCGTTCTTGAAGTTCAGCACCGCGACATTGATGTGGCCATCGGTGAGAAAGTAGCCGGAGATGCGATCGTTCTGCAGCTTCTGCACCACCTCCAAACCGAAGTTCTTGACGTAGAAATCCTTGGTCGCTTCTTCGTCCTGCGTCTGGATCGCGATGTGCCTGATTCGTGCCATTGTCGTCGTACTCCTGGATCAGCAACGCCCTCATCCTACCCCAGAAGCTGCGATGAGTGACCAGTGAGAACAGTCACCGAGGTCGATGGAAGATGGAGTGAGCAGTTGCAAGCGCGCCCTCTGCCGCATTGCTCGGTTCGGTCGGCGGCAGCTCATGGAGCTAGTGCCGACCTCAGCTGGCATTGCCGGCTGCGTCGGATTGATCGAACTGACAAAGTCCGCAATCTCTGCAATGCAGGCACGGCCGCAAGCCATGCGGAATGCGTTTAGCTGTGAAATCTATAGGCCGCCCGCCCCTTGCAAAAGCGGAGCTATATGAGTGGTATCCGTTCCCTTAGCTTGATCCGATATCACACACGCGCGAGACGTGCTCGGTTATCGCCCAAAGTATCCCTGGCGCGAAAAAGGCCACCAATGCAGGAGGAACCGTGATTTTCATGAGCCAGAGCACGATGGTGCGCACCGAATGGCTGTATCAGTTCAGCCTTTGGTATCAATATCACCTCAGCATGATGCGATCGGTACCGGGTATTCGATCTGCTCAAAGATTCGAGACGGCTCATCCGGCGCATCCTGCATCACTCGCGCTCTACACTGTTCCGGGCCCCGAGATCTTCAAGGACCCCTACTATCTCGAAGTGAGAGGTCTGAGAGAGTGGCTACCCTTCATCGACAAGAGCTTCCATAGGCGCAATTTGTTCGACGGTTTGGAGGCTGCACCTGAAGTCTCGAAAAACTGCCGGCTTCTGATTGCGGACCGCGATGAACCTGATGCGAGCCTGACGGGATTCAACTGGCTCACTACGGTCGGACTGGACTTCTCCACACGGTTTCGCGGGCTTGCGGTGGTTCGAGCCGACGCCGACCGCGCACTGAACGTGTCCAACGACGTGGCGGTATATGTCCCTGTGTCCGGCTGCCGCGATCCGGAATTGTGTCCCAAGACTTGATCACGGCGCAAATGTCCGCTTCGAGTTCAAGTTCTGCCTTCGACGCGGCTTAGTCAGCATGTCCGACTTAGCTTCATGAGCGGAAGTGACGAGCATCGGTTTCGACGGGGAATTTGTGCCAAAAGTTGCCGTACGGCAGAGTCGCCCAAGGCCCGGCGGTCTGCGCCATCACTCCATGTATGGCTGCGGCGTCCGCCGCGTGTTCTCTGTATTTGTCTCGGTTGGTCGTCGGCACCGCGGCAATCAGAACAGGCTGGCTGTTACAAGGCAATAACCGTTCTTGCTGGGATCTCGTCCAGTGGCCCAGGCTTCATCCCGAAAGTCACAAGACGTTGTAGCCAAGTCAGCTCTTGCTCAGGAGTTTTGGAATTCCCACGTGGTGAATCACCAGTTGGTCGCCTTCCTTCTCGATTCTGAAGTAATTCAAGCGATAAGAAGGATAGTACACGGCTGGGAAATAGCCAAAACGGACCGGGACGCGGCTAAATAGCTTTAGCCATGTTCCAGTGTTGAGAATAACTTGGCCCGACGGCTCAAGCTGTTTCAAAAACGCCGCATGCGTGTGTCCGAAGATAAACACGGCTATCTTGTCATCCCTTCGAAAAATTTCCTGCGCACCTTTGAGATATGCATCTACCGAGTCGATGTCGGGGAAGGCGCCATGCCTCGTGAGCACGCGCAAGCGACGCAAGGTCCGCGTGAGGTCGTGCAGAACCAGCAGTGTTGGCACGCCAAAGAAAACAAGGAACATTGAGTTGATTGCGATGACGACTTGCAGGACGTTATCGATGAGTGGCAGCCTGCTCATCAATGGATTGTGGAACAGGACATTGTAATCGAAGACTCCCAGAATTCGCAGCACCTCCCCGAGAATTGCTACCACCGTTACGCTCGCGAGAAGCAGAAAAGGCAGTGCGAACCAACGCAACGCTGCGCTCATCTCGCGGTAGTAGTAGTTCGATAGCACCCAGTCTGGAATTTGTATGGTACCAACCGAGCGAATATCTTTTAACCAGTCTCCCCTTCCAAAATCCGAATGACGGCTCGCTCCACTCACGAACGTTTCAGTAATGAAGTAACCCGCCGGCAGGGCATAGGGGTTTCCATAGTCGGGAAACGCATTGAACCAATCATGTTGCTGCCCGTGCTCAATCCAAATCTTCCTATTAGCCACGGTGCGGATTAGATTAAGGCTCGCGTCTAAGTGGACGTTGTATGCTCTGAGCTTGTCTACAAAAGCAGGACTGCAAGCCAGATCGTAGTCGTGATTACCAACCATCATGGTCACCTTGATATTGGCGCCCGTGGTTCTCAGCTGATCGAAAATGGATTGGTGCGCCCTGACGATGTGGTCCAGTTTTTCGACCCCGCGCACCACCGTCGTTTCCCAGAACCCAAAGGTATCACCGACAATGATCAGCTCAGTGTCAGGGCCCTCGTTTTCCAGTTCCTTCAAGAAGGCAACGAACTCGTCCGTGTAATCGCAATGCTGGAAGTGGCCATCACCCCCCATATGCAAGTCGCTTACAAAAAATAGCTTCATTGCCAATTACCAGCTGGCCAGCCCTACTCAAAGCTTGCGACATGCCGGATGACCACACCGCAGCGCGCACATGGAACTGCCGAAACTCGAATTCGTCACCGCGGAAGCACCGGCGGGGATGAACGCCATGCCGGGAGTGTCTTTTTCCGGCAAACCCGCATAGGTGGCGCACAGCAGGGCCGGCCGCATGTCTTGCGCAGAGACACCAGCGGCAAATGAGCTGATGAGCAGGCCTGCGAACGATATGCCGAATGCGAGCTGGTGCGGCCGCATGTTGTCTCCCGAGCGCCAGGCGAGGCTCACATTCCTGACAGTCGAACTGCCGCGTGCCTATCGGTGACTACCCTGCATTTGGCCTGGAACGTGCGCGCACCGTAAAACACCGTGCACCACGCAGCCCGCGAGCTGACGCGATGCTGCTGGTGTCGACCGGTGCCTTCACGGCCGATCCGGCGACCGCGCTGGCCCGCGCCGACGCCATCCTCTACCGCGAGGGGCAGGATTGCGGGAATGCGGCTCGCAGGCGTCCCTGAGTGAACGGAGGCGAACGCGTCAGTTGCCCATTCGTTTGCCAAAAGCTGCCGTACTTCCACAAGGTCGATGACGCACAGCGATGCTCACGCCTTCGCCCCACGCGGCGATCCAGCCTCAACGAAGCGGACGAACGTTGGTAGCTGCGGTTACGTCAGCTAGGGCGGACATGGCCGGCGTCGGATACGCACCCCATTCCCCGTTGCCCGAGCGGTGCCGCACCGGCATGTCTGCCCCCATAAGCTGACGTTCTGCCAATCGCCTCGGCACGGTGAATATGTGCCAGAAGCGGTCGATCGGCTTTGCTCCGTTGGTGCACCGCACACAGTTGCGTCGTGCCAGAAGTCGACACCAATCGGGCGCCGAACGGAGACGGGACTACCGTCGCGGACGACGTCCGGTAATTAAGGTATCAGATCAGGATCGCGTTGGGCGGGGGGCCCAGCCCGCGACCCAGGGCTGCTGGAGCAGATGGGCCTTTGGGTGTCGCCGCACCGGCGCGGCTGGTGCTGGTCGAAGGCCGTGCCGGCTGAAGATCGACTGCTGTGGCTATTCAGCTGCCAGCGACAGCTGCGAAAACACCTTCGTCTCGAACTTCACTTTCCCCGCGAACGGCCCCAGCCCCGCCGGGCCTTGAACTCCGCGCTGTCGAGGACATGCGGGCCGTCGATATCATAAAGGGCGAGATAAATAAGGCCGGCGGCCGAATCCCCCGCGCGATAGCGGCGGCCGGCCCGAAATCCCGGACAAGCGAGGAGCTCTGGCAGATGCACTGCGTCGTACCAACGGTTCCATTCGGCCTCGACGTCCTGGGAAACCTTCGCACGCACGACCAGAACATGGCTCGGCCATGTCATGAGCTCCTCCTTCGCGTCGCCCTTCGAACGGAACGCAAGCTCTCCGGTCAACGGAGGTCGGTGGCGAGGTCGGCATCTACTCGAGCTTGATGTTGGCCACCTTGATGAGCTCGCTCGTGGCCTTCATTTCGGCTTCCCGGAAGGCCAGCAGCTCTGCGTGCGTCGAGGTGACCGGCAGCATGCCGACGGGCAGCAAACGGGTCGACGTCTCGGGAAGCTTCGCGATCTCGGTCACCTTGGCGTGAAGGGCATCGACGATGGGCTGTGGCAGTCCCGCGGGAGCCCAGATGCAGAACCACAGCGGCACGTCGGAATTGGGATAGCCGGCCTCGGTGAGCGTCGGCGCATCGGGGAAATCAGGGCTGCGGGTGCCATGATTGACGCAGAGCATGTGGACTTTGCCGGCCTTGGCGGATGGATTGTTGGTCGGATCGTTCGCAACCTGAAGGGTTCCAGCGAGAAGGTCATTCAAGACCTCAGCGCCGCCGCGATAGGGCACGTGCAGAAAATTGATGCCGGCCCGATGCGCCAGCATCTCCATGCGCATATGGCCACTGGTGCCCGCCCCGGGTGTGCCGAACGACAGCTTGCCGGGATTGGCCCTGGCATAGTCGACGAGCTCCTTCATCGACTTCAGGCCGGTGCTCGGATGCACGCAAAAGCCGGTTACGCCATCACCGACACGCACGACGGGATGGAGCGATTTCGGATCATAGGGCACCTTGCGCAGGAGCGGCAGGTTGACAGTCGACGAGTTCGAGGAGAGCAGCAGCGTGTAGCCGTCGGGCGCGGATTTGGCCATGGCTTCCGTGCCGATCGTGCCGGAGGCGCCGCCCCGGTTCTCGACCACGAATTGCTGGCCGAAGGCCTGGCCGAGCTTCTCGGCCCAGTAGCGGGCGAGGTTGTCGGTTCCGCCGCCGGCAGCAAATGGAACGATCATCTTCACAGGCTTGCTGGGCCAGGGGGTCTGCGCTCCAACAACAGCCGGGAACGTCGAAAGACTGGCGCCGGCACCGCCGACGAGTTTCAGAAATGTGCGCCGTCGCATGCTGCTTCATCCTCCCGTTTCATTTTTGTCTGGACGCAGCATGGAAGAGGTGGGAGGCCGCCGTCAACGTCGGTGGGCATTTCATGTCGCGCCCTTGAAGTCGGGTCGTCGATGGTTGGTCTCTGGCAACCTCGACGATTGGGCAGGCGCACGGGTGTCCGCTGTCGGAGGGCAAGGGGAGGCGTCGTATCGATCGTCGTGGCACCGATGGGGCTCAGCCTGCAACGGCAGCTCTCTCTGCGGGGCGTTCGACGGTGGGCCACGGATGCTGCAAGTGCTCAGGGCAGGTCAGGGTCAGACTAGGACGTGAGCCACTCGCGCAGAGTTTGTACGCTTAGCCACCACAAGCAGAAGTTTTCTGTGGTCACGTGGTGAGAGGGAGCGACCAGCGGCACTGTTTTGCAAATCATCTTGAATCTCGTGAAGGAAGGGGTCGTCTCGGGATACCCTTGCAAACGGTTTTCCTTTGCCATTCCGAGAGATAAGATTAGTGCCTACATCTGGGGGACTGGGGGTCGGGAGTTCAAATCTCCCCGCTCCGACCAACAAAAAAATCAACGTAAAATCAATATGTTGAGCCTCGAGGTATGACCCGAGGCGTGACCGAACTCGTGCAGAGCGGTTCGATGCCAGTTGATCGGCTCGAAAAACGCCGCCGGCGGCGGCACCTGCACGTAGTCCTCCGAAGGATTATAGAAGGCGCGATTGCCGCCGATGCGGAAGTCGATGCCGGTCGCCTTGATCAAGGTCTCGACGCGCGGTTCGATGCTGCCTGGAGGCGGCGCCGGAGTAAGCCCGGTTCGTGGAGGCATTCTTTGGCAAGGCGAACTGCGCCTTGGCAGAAGGTGTGCCCCAGGGCTGCACCCAGGGGAAGCGGCCCTTCTCAAACTCGGTGATGATCTTGTTGGTGATGTCGTCGTAGAAATTGGTCCGGTCGTCGCCCGAACGGGCACGCGTGGTCGATCTGGGCATCGCGGATCTCCGCGACGGGCCGGCGAGAGATCTTCTCTCACCTCTTCAGTCCGTCGCGACAACCGCCGCGCTCCTCTACCTCTCTCCACGGCAGCCGGCCGATGGGAGGCCGCCCACCGGGCTCGTTGCGATCGCGGTCCACCGCGTTGCTCGATGAAATGGCTTGCTGTTTCTCGTGACGTCGTGGTCCCAGCGCCAAGGGACCGTTCATTGATGGTGGGTGGTCGTGTCAAGGGCGCGGGCACCAACAAGACGATATCTCTTTGGTCGCCGTCCGCATGGCAGACGGTTCTGACAGATGTCATCACTAAGATCGTAGTCGTACGCGGCAACGATCGCGACCCGAATGGGCCGAGACCTGCGAGAGCAGGGCTCGGTCGCGCGGCCATTTGGCCGCGCGATAGAGCGTGACCCGAGCCCGGCCGGTGCCGGGCGAGGGGGCCGCACAGATCTTCGCTACTGAACTCGGACCGACGCTACTCAATGTGTCCAATACCGGGCGCAAGGTTCTTTGCGAGGTCGGTCTCTCTCCGCCTCAAGGATGGGTTTCGTCAGGAAGATGCCTCGCTTGTCACCCCACGCGGTGCGTCCAATGCCCGCGACGGTCGCTACGAGGGTCAATCCGCCCGTCGTCCCGGTAGGGACGCCTTCCGCTTACGCGGAAGATCTTTCATGCGACGGCTGGCTCGGCCGCGTTCTATTCGAACTCGGTACCGTCTCGCCAGATCGCGTGGAGAATGACAGCAAGCTTCCGGGCCACAGCGATAGAGGCACGCTTCCAGCCGATGCGTTTTTCAAGCCGCAGGGCCCAGGCCTTGAGCGGACAATTGCGCCGCAGCTTGGTCATGAGCACACCGGCCGCCTCGTAGAGATAACTGCGTAGCAATGGATCATTGGTCTTTCCGATGCTGCCGATCCACTCACTCTCGCCGGATTGATATTGCCGTGGCGTGAGCCCAAGATATGACCCGACCTTGGATGACGAGGTGAAGCGCTTGGGGTCGTCGATGGCGGCCTTGAATGCGAGGCGCGGTCATCGCGCCCACGCGTGGCACGGTCATCATGCGGCGCACGTCAGCATCCCCACGTGCGGCATTGAGAACGCTGACCGATACGGCCTTCAGTTGCTTCACAATCGAGGCGTGGGTGGCGAGAAGCGGATCGAGCACCGGGCCGAGCCAGTCGCTATTAGCTCTGAACTCAATGACGCGTGGTACGAAAGCACGACCTTTGGTTGACCCAGTCATCGCACCGAGCGTCTTCAAGGCACCACGTATCTGGTTCTCGATGGCTCGCCGAGACTGCAGCAATTGCTGCCGAGACAAAAGCAGGAGCGAACGAATTGCGCATCGAGTGATCGGACCCGGGCCTCGCGGTACCACCCTATGCGCACAAGGTCGGCAAGGCTGCGCGTATCGTTGCGATCGTTCTTGTTGCGCTTCATCGACAGCACACGATGCGCATGGCGACTGTCGAGACAGATGGCTGGCAAGCCGAGTTCGCGAAACTCGCGCCACAGCCAGGCAGATGTGGGACCGCTCTCGAGGCCGAAGCGCACAAGGCCGGGTGCGTGCTTGACGAGGCACTTGGCGATCACCTGCGGATCGGTTGGCACCATGCGCTCGAACACGATCATGCTGGTATCATCAACGATGCAGACAGCCGTCTCCTTCAACGACACATCGAGGCCGGCATAGGTCTTGCCTCCGGTGCTGGACGTGCTCTTCTTCATGAGGTGCCCTCCTGGCCAAATCAATGGAGCGGTCAGGTGAGCACTCTGGAGTGCCCTTGACGCGACCAGCCGCCATCACCCCATGTCACCCGCATGGGCCGAGACCCGCGGCGCGGGGCTCGGGCGCGCGGCCTTCAGGCCGCGCGGTAGGGCCCGGTCGCGGCCGCTTGCGGCCCGCGGGGCGCCCAGATGAGTCTCCACAGACATTCCGCTCTTGTCGATCGACGAAGTGCGCTCGCACGGCCACTTCGACGTCCTCGCGTTTGCAGGGAACTCAATCCGAGATCGTGATCGCCCAGCGACCATGAGTATGCGGAGTAGCGTCGGTCCAAGAAGTGCGCTGGGCGTGGCCGGAGTTCGAAGTCGGTCGCGAGCTAGCTTTTTTGCTCCCAGACGGCCCGCCATGCATTGAATTTCTCTGGGCCGCACGCCATAGCGCGCAAAGTTGCCCTCGTGCAGGCTGAGCAACTCTGTTTCGGCCGCTTCTATGAAGCGGGCGCGGTCCTCGGACGGCACGGCGCTCGCGGCGTAGGCAGAGATGTGCGCTGCGGCTGCCTTCTGGTTCATGCCCCCGCGGATGGCCTCGGCTACGACCTCACGCAGTGCCGTGCGGTAGCGCAGCCGGAAGTGTCGCGAAAGCAAGGATCGAGATACTTATGTGTCGCGAAATGGTAATCACGATAGAAATCTGTCGCGATTCGATGGAATTCATCAGTATCTTATGGAATTCAGCATATCGGTCTGCCACCCGCTCGTTAGAGCGCCTCGCCCTGTGGTGGGATCCTTCGTGCGCAAAGCGAGGTTCGCACCTAAGGCTCATCCGGCTCGGTCTCTGCAGGCGCGGTACCGAAGTGCATGGAGAGGATCGGCCCCTTACCGTGGTGCAGCTTGGATAGCAGCAACTCAACACTGGGGAGTTTGTCGGCGAGGATGATGGCCATGAGGTTGCCGAACTGCTCGCGCGGCAAGTAAACGACGCTTCGCCAGTTCAGGCGGCCTCCGATTGCGCTGCCGAGATTGGTGTTCTCCTCGCAGATGATGAGAAGAGACGCCGTGCTCATGCGCCGTACCGGCTCTTCTAGTGCGCCCTCGATATCGATCGAGGTGTAGCACTCGCCAAGATACCATTTGCCCTCGAGGCCTCTGGCCCGACGGGTGACGCGCACGCTCGCCTCCGTTACGGCAATGCGGTGCCAGTTGGGCTCCTCCCGCTTCTTGCGGCGCATACTTTGCGGCATAGTCGTTCCCCGCTCCCTGCGGGCGGATCGCAATGCATGGCTGTGCCCGCTCTTTTCGCTGTTCCATCTCCACCGAGATTCCGCAAACTCTCCACTGCATCACGCGAAAGCTCCAATCCTTGGCGCCTGCCGCACCAAATGGCTGAGGCAACGACGCAGAGACTGGGGCAGGGGAACGATGTTGTCCTGCAGTGTTATGAGCGTATGGGTAGGCTCCTGCCGCGATCAAGCGTCCAGGTCACGCGGGTGGGACCGACGATCCCCGCGACGTCTTGGCCGCGGAAGGGATCGAGCGCCTGTTGCCACGGCGCAAGCGTGAAGGTGTCCTCGCGGCGGATGACCGCGATCTTGCCGGTCGGCGTTGTGATGGCGTAATCGTAGGTGCCGGCAATCCGGGCTCCGGACTGGGCCGGCACGAAGGCGGCGTTGAGGCGCCGCGAGACATCGGCAGCGAGCTGCTGCATCTCGGCCTGACGCAGCGCCTTCATCATGTCGGCGCGCAGCACGCGCCTGCCGTCCGGTGATTGCTCGATGAGCTGCCGGCTGGCGAGCCAATCGGTCCGCGCCTTGAGAGCCTTGTCCGCCTCGGCCGTGAAGCCCGCTGTCCGGATCTCCGGCTGCCACCTGGACACGATGGCCTGGTCCAGCCAGGTCGGCCCCTCGTAGGTCGTCTGCCGGTCGAGGTCGGCGGCGGAGAGAAGATGCAGCCTTGGGACTGTCGACGGCTTCTCATGGAGGCCGTCGGCGACGAGGGCGACAATGTTGCCGCGGACAGGCACCGCCTCCGGTTTCAGGCGGCCGAGCTCGGCATAGTGCACGCGGCCGTCGACGGCATCGATGATAACCCAGGTGCGGTCGGTGATCTCGTCGACCATGCCGACGCCGACCACCTTACCGAGGAGCGGCACCTTTCGCGGTCCGCGCTCGAACAGCGCCATAGCGGCCGCGCTGCGCTCGATGCTGGCCTCCTTCAAGGCGCGCTGCATCATCTTGAATTTGTCGGCACGGTCGCCGAGCTGCCGCAGTTTACTCTCGGCGTTTGCATCAAGAGCCCACACGCCCTGCTGCCGTTCCTCGGCGAGGCCCAGTCGCTGCAATGTCCTAAGACGGCCGATCTTGAGTGTCTGCTGCGTCCGGCCATTCTCCTCATGGGCGGTAATAACGAGTATGTTGTCCTTCGCACGCGCCATGAGCTGACGGTCAAGGCGTGTCAGCTGCTCCTGACCGACTTCGTCGAAGAGCTTCTGCAATCGCTCGAGCTGTGTCTCAGGGCCGAGCTCCAGCGTTACCAAGGCTTGGGCACGGGCACGCACGCCATGGCCGATGTAGTCCTGGGCCATGACGAGGTCACCGCCCTGGTCATCGCGGCCGCGGATAACGACGTGCGTATGGGGATGGCCGGTATTGAAGTGATCGACCGCCACCCAGTCGAGCTTGGCATCGAGGTCGCGTTCCATCTGGCTGAGGAGATCGCGGATGAACGGCTTCAGGTCCGCCAGTCGCGCGCTGTCCTCGGCGGAGACGATGAAGCGGAACTGATGCGGATCGTTCTCCGAGCGCTCGAGGAAGGCCGCGCCGTCGACATCGTCGCGCTGCACATCGTACAGCCGCCCCACGTCTCCCTCACGGGTAACTCCATCGCGCTGGATGTATTTGAGGTGTGCACGCGCTGCGCCCATATCCCCGGCGGTGATGCGTGTGTAGCGCGCCTTGACGATGACGCGGCGACTGCCGGGTGAGATGAGGCCAGCGGCCGCGCGCACCGGCGCCCATGCCGCGCTTCGGCATCGCCGATGTGATGTGGCTGCGCTGCTGCACGGCGCGTGCGCCCGTTCGGCCGGTCTCTCTGAGTACCTGCGTGTCGGTGAGATGTTGCGAGACTTGGAAACGTCAAGACGGAGTCGTTGAAAGTGCCCGTAGTACAAGGCGTATTTCGTGCAGTGACTCTACGCTCAAAATTGTGGAGTCGCGCGAAGCCCAGTAACGACGGCACCTTAACACGCCAACAACTCCATCTTTTTATCTAGATGTCCTCCCCAGCCATCTCACCCTGCACTTCTGCCTGAAATCACGCGTGAAGAACGCGCTCGTGGTCACAACGGGGAACCTCGTCGCAGCCTGTCGAGCGAGCGCCGGAAAGGGGAAGACGGTGGGTCGACCCTGCAGGGAGGACGGCGGCGATGAGCGCGAGACAAACACAGTGTGCTTGACGGTTTCGCGCGTGATCGCGTGACACCGCGCATGGTCGAACAGGTGCTTGGCATCACGACGCGGGAGCGGTTGCGCTGGACCAAGGATGGCCGCCTTCCCAAGTCCGGCGCGGGCTCGTTCAAGCGGCCCACGGGTCATCGACTTTCCGCTGCATCCGGCGCATAAAATCGCAGCCTTGGCTGGAAACCTTTCCATTGTTGCGGGCTGGCGCAAAGCCGACGGTGATCTCGTCCGCGAGCAGCTCCACCCCAGAACCGCGGTGTTGTGAATTTGCTGTTGGTTTGCTGTGCATCCGCCCGAAAGCTGCCACGACCCATTGCGCCTCGTCGCAAAATCACCAACTAGATATAGATGTCGTGGTTCTCGGGGCCTGTTTGGTCCTGAGCTAAGAGGGAACCCAGTGAGCCTGTTTGGGCGAATCCGGGGCTGCCCCCGCAACTGTAAGCGGCGAGCTTTCGTCCACCCGTGTCACTGATGCCGGCCGGCATCGGGAAGGCCGGACGGAAGCAGCGACCCGCGAGCCAGGAGACCTGCCGCGACAGCTGCAACGTCCACGGGCGGGGTGCCCCGGAGGGTCGCTAGCTGATCATGCGGCAGTATTCCTGCTGCCTGCCTTCCGGCACGCGTCCATTCGGCCCAAGCCCCCAAAAAGATGGGGTGCCGATGACACTTACTCTCGAAGCCAAATCTCCTTCGGCAGGTTCGAATGGCGGAGCCCGGGTGCTCCCTGCCGAAGCGACGGCGGTCGCAACTCCCGCGTTTCAAGTTATCCGCCGCAACGGTTCGGTCACGCCGTTCGACGCCGGCAAGATCACGGTCGCGGTGACCAAAGCCTTCCTGGCCGTCGAGGGCGGCCGCGCCGCCGCCTCGCGCCGCGTCCATGAGGTGGTCGAGGAACTGACGCAGCAGGTCGTCACGGCTTTGACGCGGCGCATTGATGCGGGCCGCACCTTCAACATTGAGGAGATCCAGGACCAGGTCGAACTCGCCTTGATGCGCGGGGAGCATCATAGGGTGGCCCGCGCCTATGTGCTCTATCGCGCCGAACGCGCCAAGGAACGTGCAGCATCCAAGCAAATTGTCGAACGGAACGCTGCGGTCCCTGCTCTTAACGTCAAGGGTGCCAACGGCAGCCTTGCACCACTCGATGAGGCCCAACTCGTGCGTGTCGTGGGGGAGGCCTGCTCGGGACTTAGCGACGTTTCTGCCGAGCCCATCCTGACCGAACTCCGTCGCAATCTCTACGACGGCATCACCATGGATGAACTGGCGCTAACCCCGATCATGGCGGCGCGAACGCTGATCGAACAGGAGCCAAACTATGCCTTCGTGAGCGCGCGCCTGCTGCTCGACAAATTGCGCGCAGAAGCATTGTCGTTTGTTCACGGCGGCGTCGAACAGGCGAGCCAGGCGGAGATGGCGGAGCGCTATGGCGAGTATTTCCCCGCTTATATGGCGTCCGGGATCAAGGCCGAACTGCTCGATCCCGAACTCGCGCGCTTCGATCTTGCCAGGCTTGTCGCGGCGCTGAAGCCAGAACGCGACCTGCAATTCCAGTTCCTCGGCCTGCAGACACTCTATGATCGCTATTTCCTGCAGACCCGCGGCATTCGCTTCGAGCTGCCGCAGGCTTTTTTCATGCGCGTCGCCATGGGGCTGGCGATCCGCGAGATCGACCGCGAAGCGCGCG
Source organism: uncultured Alphaproteobacteria bacterium (assembly GCA_963806735.1). Lineage (GTDB taxonomy): Bacteria > Pseudomonadota > Alphaproteobacteria > Rhizobiales > Hyphomicrobiaceae > CADEFX01. The sequence goes on from CAWEBE010000067.1 coordinate 21,476, forward strand.
CCATCGAATTCTACGACCTGATCTCGTCCTTCGATTTCATGTGCTCGACGCCGACGCTGTTCAATGCCGGCACCCTCCGGCCGCAGCTCTCGTCGTGCTTCCTGACCACGGTGTCCGACGATCTCGATGGCATCTTCAAGTCGATCAAGGACAATGCGCTACTGGCCAAATACTCCGGCGGTCTCGGCAACGACTGGAGCCGCGTGCGCGGCCTCGGTGCGCACGTCAAGGGCACCAACGGCCAGAGCCAGGGTGTGGTGCCATTCCTGAAGGTGGCCAACGACACGGCGATTGCGGTCAACCAGGGCGGCAAGCGCAAGGGGGCGGTGTGCGCCTATCTCGAGACCTGGCACATCGACATCGAAGAGTTCCTCGACCTGCGCAAGAACACCGGCGACGACCGGCGCCGCACCCATGACATGAATACGGCCAACTGGGTGCCGGACCTGTTCATGCAGCGCGTGGCCGAGGATGGCCAATGGACCCTCTTCTCGCCCGACGAGGTTCCCGAGCTGCACGACCTCTACGGGCCTGCTTTCGCAGAGCGCTACCGGTACTACGAGCAGAAGGCCGAGCGCATGGAAATGCGTGTCGCCAAGCGGATGCGCGCGGTCGACCTGTGGCGGCGCATGCTGACCATGCTGTTCGAGACCGGCCATCCGTGGGTCACCTTCAAGGACCCGTGCAACATCCGCTCGCCGCAGCAGCATTGCGGGGTCATCCACTCCTCGAACCTGTGCACCGAGATCACGCTCAATACGTCGGATAACGAGGTGGCGGTGTGCAACCTCGGCTCGATCAACCTTGCCGCGCATGTGACGGCAAAGGGACTCGATCAAGCTCGTTTGGCGAAGACCATGAATACCGCCATGCGCATGCTCGACAACGTCATCGACATCAATTTCTACACCATCCCCGAGGCCCGCCGCTCCAATCTGAGGCATCGTCCGGTCGGTCTCGGACTGATGGGCTACCAGGACGCTCTGCATGCTTTGCGCATCCCGCTTGGGTCCCAGGAGGCGGTCGCCTTTGCCGACACGTGTATGGAAGCCATCAGCTATTGCGCGGTATCGGCCTCGGTGGATCTCGCTGCCGAACGCGGCCGCTATGCCTCTTTCGATGGCTCGCTCTGGAGCCGCGGCATCCTGCCGATCGATTCCATCAAGCTGCTGGAAGAGGCGCGCGGGGAATACCTGCGGCTCGATACGTCCACGACGCTTGATTGGCAGTCCTTGCGCGAGCGCGTCGTAACCGTCGGCATGCGCAATTCCAACGTCATGGCCATCGCCCCGACGGCCACCATCTCCAACATCATCGGCGTAGCGCAGTCGATCGAGCCGGCCTTCCGCAATCTCTACGTCAAGGCCAACATGTCGGGCGACTTCACGGTCGTGAATCCGTTTCTTGTGCGCGATTTGAAGGCCCGCGGCCTTTGGGACGAGGTGATGATCAGCGACCTCAAATACTTCGATGGCGCACTTGGGCCCATTGACCGTGTGCCTGAAGATCTGAAAGCGCTCTACGCCACCGCCTTCGAGATCGATGCGCATTGGCTGGTCGAGGCAGCCGCCCGCCGCCAGAAGTGGATCGACCAGACGCAGTCGCTGAACCTCTATCTTGCGGCACCGAACGGACGGAAGCTTGACGCTCTCTATCGGCTGGCGTGGGAGCGGGGGCTCAAGACCACTTACTACCTCCGCACGCAGTCGGCGACGCACGTCGAGAAGTCGACCCTCAAGGGTACCGACGGCAAGCTCAACGCCGTGTCGGCGACGGGGATGATTTCCGCGCCCGAGGAGTCGGAACCGCTCCCGATGCTTGCGTGCTCCATCGACGATCCAACCTGCGAAGCCTGCCAGTAAGCAAAAGAACGCGGAGATTCCGACAATGCTCGACTGGTCAGAGCAAGCGACGCCTGCAATTGCCCCCACCGCCCGCAAACCCGTTGCAAAGGCACCTGCCCCGGTCTCCAGCGACGCGACGGGCCTCGGACAAATCGCCCGCGGCGGCGCCCGTGTGTCGATCGACGACAAGGCGATGATCAACTGCCGCGCCGACGTGAACCAACTCCTGCCTCTGAAATACGAGTGGGCGTGGGAGAAATACCTCGCCGGTTGCAACAACCACTGGATGCCGACGGAAGTCTCCATGCAGGCCGACATTGCGCTGTGGAAGTCGCGCGACGGGCTGACGGAGGACGAGCGCCGCACCATCAAGCGCAACCTCGGTTTCTTCGCCGCCTCGGAATCGCTGGTCGCCAACAACATTGTGCTGGCGATCTACCGGCATCTTACCAATCCCGAATGCCGACAATACCTGTTGCGCCAGGCGTTCGAGGAGGCCGTGCACACGCACACGTTCCAGTACATTGTGGAAAGCCTGGGGCTCGACGAAGGCGAGTTGTTCAACATGTACCGCGAAGTGCCCTCCATCACCGACAAGGCGGCGTGGGCGCTAAAGCACACCAAGAACCTCGACGACGCCGACTTCAAGACCGGCACGCCAGAGGCGGACCAGGACTTCCTGCGCGACCTCGTTGCCTTCTACGTCGTGTTCGAGGGCATGTGGTTCTACACCGGCTTCGCGCAGCTCCTTTCGCTCGGCCGCCGCAACAAAATGGTCGGCATCGCCGAGCAGTACCAATACATCCTGCGCGACGAGAGCATCCACCTGAACTTCGGCATCGACGTCATCAACCAGATCAAGAGCGAGAATCCGCACCTGTGGTCCAAGGCATTTCAGGACGAGGTGCGGGGCATGCTGCGTGAGGCCGCCGGGCTCGAGGCCGCCTATGGTCGCGACACGATGCCCAAGGGCTTTCTCGGTCTCAATGCCGCTCTATGCGAGAGCTACATGCATTTCATCGCCAATCGGCGTTGTGCGCAGCTCGGCCTCGCCCCGGTGTTCAAGGGGACCGACAACCCCTTCCCATGGATGTCGGAAGCGATGGACCTCAAGAAGGAGAAGAACTTCTTCGAGACCCGCGTCATCGAGTACCAGAACGGCGGCGCATTGAGCTGGGAGTGACCAGCATTGCGCCTTCAGCCATGGCTCGCACATTTGGAAGCACCCCACCCCTTCGCGCCGGCTCGACAGGTGGGAGGCGATTTGCTACAGCAAGCGAGCCGACGGTTCCCGCAAGGGAATAACAGGGAATTCGGTGCGCAGGCCAAGCCTGCAAGTCCGAAGCTGCCCCCGCAACTGTAAGCGGCCAAGGGTGCTCGATAAGCCACTGGAGCCATCAACGGTTCCGGGAAGGCGAGCCACCCGCAGCGCCGCGAGCCAGGAGACCTACCGCCGGATTGAACCCCATTCATGCCGGTCGGGGTGCATCGGCGGAGGTCTGAGCATGACGCTGTTTTCGCGCCAAATCCCGGCGCTTCCAATCATCCTTCACACGCATCGCCGCGCAGCAGCCTGAAGATGGCAGTGCCGCGACGCTTGTCGCGGCCGGATCGTTCTGGAAAGGACAGCCTTCGTCATGCGCGCTTGCGCGAGTGCCCTCCATCTGCACGCGCAAGGCTCTACGAGGATGGTGCCCGGGTTGATCCAGGCCGCCTGATCGAGACCGCGTTTCGGGACCGCCACCCAGCGGACGGCCCCGAGACCTATGTGCTCGCATGGCTATCCGTCGTGCGCACATCTGCCGATGTGCCGCGCGCAGCGGCAGCTCTCGCTGAGCGCCTGTCGCGTCTTCAGCTTGGCGTGCGCTCGCCGTGGCAGCGCCGCTTGATCGAACTCCTCGCCTTCGTCGCCAAGCATCGCCGTCGATCCTCGACCGGTGGCGCTATCCGTTCCATCCCATCTGCCGCAAGGAAAGGACTGTCATGACCCAAGCCGCCAATCTCGGATTCCCCCGCATCGGCGCCAGGCGCGAGCTCAAGCAGGCCACGGAAGCCTACTGGAAAGGCAGCATCGATGCCCCAGCGCTGCTCGCGGCCGGGGTGGAACTGCGAGCGCGACACTGGAAGCTGCAGCGCGATCAGGGAATCTCCGTCATCCCGTCGAACGACTTCTCCTTCTACGATCAGATGCTCGACCTGACAGCGGCGCTCGGCGCCATCCCGCCGCGCTTTGTGACCGATGCAAGCGCCCAGCCGACCCATCCCAATGGCAGCGCACGGGGTGCCATGGAGGAAGCGGCCCGGGGCGCTGGCCATATTGAGCTGGATTGTTATTTCGCCATGGCGCGCGGCACCAAGGACGCTTCGGCGATGGAAATGACGAAATGGTTCGATACCAACTACCACTACATCGTGCCGGAGCTTCGCAAGGACCAGACGTTCAAGCTGTCATCGCGCAAGGCGGTGGACGAATTCAAGGAAGCGAAAGCGCTTGGCATCACCACACGGCCGGTGCTCATCGGGCCGGTGACCTATCTCATGCTTGGCAAAGTGAAGGGCGAGGAATTCGAGCCCATTTCCCTCTTGGATAGACTGCTCCCCGTCTATGCAGAACTGCTCGGCGCCCTCAAATCCGCTGGTGCGGAATGGGTGCAGATCGACGAGCCGGTGCTTGCCTTGGATCTGTCGCCGTCACAGAAGCGCGCGCTGCGCCTCGCCTACCGCCAGCTTGCGCCGGCGGCGCCGAAGATCATGCTTGCGAGCTATTTCGGCGAATATGGCCACAACCTTGCCATCGCGGCTGATCTTCCCGTCGCCGGCCATCATGCCGATCTGGTGCGTGGACGCACCGAGCTCGACAAGCTGCTCAGCACCCTCCCCGCAGATCGAGTTCTCTCGCTCGGCGTCATCGATGGCCGCAACATCTGGCGCGCCAATCTGCATGATGCCTTCGATCTCATCGAGAAGGCGCTGGCCGCGCGAAGTGGCGACGTTCTCCAGATTGCTCCATCCTGCTCGCTCATTCACAGCCCGGTCGATCTCGACGGCGAGAGCAAGCTCGATGCCGAGCTGAAGAGCTGGATGGCGTTCGCAACGCAGAAGCTTGGCGAAATGGCGACGCTGGCGACTGCCGCGACAAATGGCAGGAAAACCGTGGAGCCCGCCTTCCAAGCGAGGTATGAGGCAGCCAGAAGCCGCGCTACTTCGGCTCGGATTCACAATCCCAAAGTTGCCGAACGCATCGCCGCAGTCTCTGCGAAGGATCTCGCGCGGCAAAGCCCCTTCGAAGCACGAAGAAAGAGACAGCGTGCGTTGATCCCGCTGCCTTCCTTCCCGACCACGACCATCGGTTCATTCCCGCAGACGGCGGAGGTGCGCAAGGCCCGCGCCGCACATCGCAAGGGCGACCTCGACGACGCGGCCTACAACGCGTTTCTGAAGAAGGAGACGGAGAACGCCGTGCGCATCCAGGAGGAACTCGACATCGACGTGCTGGTGCACGGGGAGTTCGAGCGCAACGACATGGTCGAGTATTTCGGGGAGCAACTGGCAGGCTTTGCCTTCACGCAGAACGGCTGGGTGCAGTCCTACGGATCGCGCTACGTGAAGCCGCCGGTCATCTTTGGCGATGTGTCGCGGCCCAAGCCGATGACGGTCGAATGGTCGGCCTATGCGCAGTCGCTTACCAAGCGGCCAATGAAGGGCATGCTCACCGGTCCCGTCACCATTCTGCAATGGTCATTCGTGCGCAACGACCAGCCCCGGTCGGCGACCTGCAAGCAGATCGCGCTCGCCATCCGCGATGAAGTGCTCGATCTCGAAAAGGCGGGCATTCGCCTGATCCAGATCGACGAACCGGCGCTGCGCGAAGGTTTGCCATTGCGCAATGCGGACCGCGAAAAGTATCTGAAATGGGCCGTCGACTGCTTCCGCCTGTCCGCTGGCGGCGTCGCGGATGAGACGCAGATCCACACGCACATGTGCTACTGCGAGTTCAATGACATCATGCCGTCGATTGCGGCGCTCGATGCAGATGTCATATCGATCGAGACCTCGCGATCCGACATGGAGCTCTTGGAGAGCTTCGCGGATTTCAAATACCCGAACGAGATCGGGCCTGGCGTCTACGATATCCATTCACCGCGCTGCCCGAGCGCTGCGGACATGAGCAAGCTCCTCGGCAAGGCCACGGAGCACCTTGCTCCCGATCAGATCTGGGTCAATCCCGATTGCGGTCTCAAGACCCGCAAATGGGAAGAGGTCAAACCGGCCCTCGTCAACATGGTCCAGGCGGCCAAGGTTCTGCGATCGACGTAAGGCGGCCTTACGTGTACCGGAAGTCAAAGTCGGCGGAGTGTGTCGATGATTGGAGCACAAAGGACTGCATGACGAAGTCGTCGTACAGCCCTGGAGCAACGTCTGTCGCGACTTCTACCCTGACGCTGAAATACCGCTCCTTGGTGATCGGCGCGGGTTGAATGGTGACTGTATCTAGGGTCATCAGGACTTGACCAACCTGTCGGCGAGACCATGCCGGCGGGTTGGACCCGGCGATAAGATCATAAGCGAACACAGTAACCAGACGTCCTTGGTAAGGAGGATAAATCTTGATCCGATTTGCCGTCAGCACAGACTTGATGTCATCAGGGTCGGCGTTGTTGGCATCAGCAGATACCGGAGGGTTGAGGCGCGCAGCCCTCACTGCGGCGTTAGGCCGATCGCCTTGATAAGCTTTCCGAAGTGGGTGATGTCCTTCGCCACCGTGTCGCCCAAAGCTTCCGCCGTGCTGTAGGCTGGAACAAGACCGCTCTGGACGAGCTTGTCCAATACATCCGGCAGAGTCATCACGCGCTTCAACTCGGCACTCAGTCTGTCGATGATCGGCTGTGGTGTTCCCGCCGGTGCGCTCAGCCCAAAAAACGTCGGACGCACCGTATCGGCACCGCCGCCAGCCTCGCTGACTGTTGGCACGTCCGGAAACAGAGGGTGGCGCGTTTCGGTCCCGACGGCCAATGCACGCAAGCGCCCTTCACGAACGAACGGGAGGGCACCCGTCGTTGCCACCAACGTCACTGGGACCTCCCCTGCCACCGCCGCATTGAGCGCGGGCCCGGCCCCTTTGTAGGGAATCTGCAGTAGGTTGATGTCGAGATGCCGCATCAGGGCTTCGACATTCATATGCGCCAAGCCGCCGACGGCGAGGTTGCCGTAGGCCACCGTGCCCGGCTTGGCTTTCGCCAAGATTGCGAGTTCGGCTAGAGATTTTGCCGGCACCGAGGGATTGGCGACCAGGACGAAGGGCCCATCGGCGGCCTTGCCGATCCACGCGAAGCTCTTGAGCGTGTCGTACGGCAGGCTCGCGTAGGTGCTGGGGGCGATCACGATATCGCGGTTCACCTGCAGCAGCGTGTAACCATCGGGCGCAGCCTTGGCCACGGCATCGTTGGCAATTGTGGTGCCGGCTCCTGGCTTGGTATCGATGATCACTGGCTGGCCCAGGCCTTCGCTCATCTTCTGCGCCAGCACGCGTGCCGTAAAGTCCGAGGCTCCCCCTGGCGGGAATGGCACGACCAGCTTGATCGGCTTGACAGGGTAGGTTGCGACCGTCTGGGCGCTCGCTTTTACCGCAGGCGACAGGCCTGAGAGGGCGAGGCCAGCCGCAAACGCGCGCCGTGAGACGTGTGGCACGGAAACGCTCCTCCTGTTGTTCTTCTTTTGCCGGCTTCCCGTTGCGCGGTGGTCGCCCGGGCTTTCAGCCAGACTAACCAAAAGCGCTAGGACTGTCAGGGGTCAAAAATTCGTCGTTTGATCGTACTTATCAGGGGATTCAACGCGGGTCCTATCGGCCGATCATCAATGCTGGCAGCCATGTGACGCAGCGCGGGAAGGCAACGATCATACAAAGCACGAGCAGCTGAAGGCCGATGAACGGCCAGATGCCGACGTACATATGACGCAGCGTGATCTCCTTCGGCGCTATGCCGCGCAGATAGAAGATCGATGGCGCCATCGGCGGCGTCAGATAAGCGGTTTGCAGCATCACGAGGAAGACCACGCAGAACCACACCACATCAAAGCCGGCGCTCACGATCAGAGGCGCGGTGATCGGTACTATGATGAGGATGATGACGAGCGGATCGAGCATAAATCCTGCGAGGAAGGTAATAAGCATCACGACGCCGAACAGCCCCCAGGGGCCGACATCAGTGGCCTTCATCATGCGGTCGATCGTCTCCAGGCCTCCCGAGCCGACGAAGATGGACGCAAAGATCGATCCGCAGGTGACGATGAACAGGATCATCGCCGTGATGCGCACCGTGCGCAGCGTCGAGTCGACGAGCGTCGGCCATGTGAGCCGTCTGTACGCGGCGGCCAGCAACACCGTGCCCAGCGCCCCCGTCGCGGAGGCCTCCGTCGGCGTGGCGATGCCGGCCATCATCGAGCCGAGCACGGCGATGATGACGAGCACGGGAGGGATCAGCACTTGCACCGTAAGCACCAGGCGATCGGCCAAGGGCGGCACGGGCTCGCCCTCGATGCGCGGGCCATCTTGCGGCCGCAGCAAGCAGCGCACGAAGATGTAGACAATGTAGCTGGCGGCTAGCATCAGCCCTGGCACGATCATGCCGATCAGGATCGAGCCAACCGAGGCATTGGCCACCGGGCCGATCACGACCGCGAGAACGGACGGCGGGATGATGGTGCCAAGCGAGCCGCCCGCGCAGATCGTGCCGCAGATCAGGGGCTTGTTATAGTTGTGGCGCAGCATGGCCGGAATGGCGAGCAATCCGACCACGGTTTCCGTCGCGCCCACGACACCGCTCGTTGCCGCGAACACGACGCACATGAGGACCGTCCCGATCGCCATGCCGCCGGGAATGCGGCGGGTCCACATGTGGATGGCCTCGAACAGGCGCGAGGCGATGCCGGATGCCTCGAACATAGCCCCCATGAAGATGAAGAGCGGTACGGCGGCCAGCACCTGCGCTGTAGCAACCTCCTCGATCTTCAACAGCGACTGATGCAGCAGGCCGACCGTGCCGAACGATTGCAGGCCGAACAGGATCGCCAGCGCCAGCATCACGAACGACACGGGAAAGCCGGTCAGAATACCGGCGAGCAGGGCCGGAAACATCCACAGTGACGACATGCAGTCCTCTCGGATCGGCCGCGCCATCGGCCGGCAAGGTTGGAAGTGTTCGACGCCGGACGGCTCGCGGTCGGATCAGACGGTGGCCTGTTCCTCCTCGGCCTCTCGGACGAGCGGGCAACCCATGATCGAGTAGATCCGCTTGATGATCTCGGCGAAGACCTGCAGCGTGAACGCAAGAAAGCCGACGAAGAGAATGAGGCGGAACGGCCAGAGCACCGGGTTCCAGGCCGACGAACCGGATCGCTCGCCGGTGCGATAAGCCTCGAAGAAGTAGTGCCAGAGCCCCCAGGTGATCCAGGCCGATGCCGGCAGCAGGATCAGCGTGAAGCCTATGACATCGACATAGCGCAGGCGCGGGCGCGTCTGCGGCGTGTAGAGCAAGTCGACGCGCACGTGCGCGTCGTGCGACAGCGCGTAGCCGATCGACAGGATGAAAGCCGCGCCCATCAGCCAAGTGTTGATGTCGAAGCCCCAGAGCGTGGGTGCATTGAACCCGTACCTGAGAACGACGTCATAGAGCATGAGGACGATGAGGACGATGACGAGAACTGCGGCAACGACGCCGCAGGCCCCGCTCAAACGGTCGATCGCTCGCACCAGATTTCGCATGAGGAGCCTCTACGCGGGCTTCGGCCGATCGACGGCCGAAGCTTTCTTGTGTCGCAGTCTTGCGACGGGCGGATGCCTCACTTGAATTCCGAGCGATAGCCCTTGGCCCCGTTCCACCGGGCCTCGAACTCGCGCTTGCTTTCGAGCGCCTTCTTGAACCAGGCGTTCTCCGCGGCGGTCTTGTCCTCCCACTCGCGCGTGGCCTTCTTCACGGCCTCGATGTAACTCGGCTCGACGTACAGCACCTCGGCGCCGTCCTCTTTGTATTTGCTGAGCGCGCCCGTGTCCTGATACGTGAGCGACATCCACGACTCGAGCGTCGTCTTCTTGGCAGCTTCCTCTAGAAGTACTTTGGTATGGGCATCGAACCCGTCCCACAACGCTTTGTCGAAGATGCACTCCTGCACCGCGGCCGGCTGATGCAGTCCAGGTAGGATCACGTACTTGGCGATCTTGTGAAAGCCGAGCGGCAGATTGATCGCGGGCGTGCCCCATTCGATGGCATCGACGACGCCGCGCTCGAGCGCCGGATATACCTCGCCGCCGGCCAGGATGACCGTGGATGCACCGAGGGAGGCCGCCACCTCGGCCCAGGCGCCGGCGGTGCGCAGCTTGAGCCCTTTCAGGTCCTCGGGTTTCGTCACCGGCTTGCGCGAGTGCATGTGGATCTCGTCCGAGTGCGCCCCGCAAGGCAGCGCCACCAGCCCGAACTTCTCCATGCGCCACTCGGCCCACATTTTTGCGCCACCTGCCTCGTACAGCCAGTGCAGGTGAGCCTCGATGCCGGGTGAGCCGACGTAGCCGGCAAAGATCACGCCGGCCTTGTCCACACCCCAGTCGTAGTTGGGCGATGCGTTACCCGACGGAGCGATCTTCTTTTGAACCGTCTCGGTGACCTTCAGTGCTGAGCCAATCGTGCCCCCCGGGAAGACTTGGAACTTGACCTTTCCGTTGGTCAACTTCTCGGCGTTGTTGGCAAAACCTTTGGCGAAGGAGTCGAGAAACAAGCCGCCCGGCCAGCTCGTCGCCATTCGGATGCTTTCCTGGGCGAACGACGGCATAGCAGTCGCAACGGCAATTGCCGCGGCGCACGCGAGTGCGCTCGCCTTCGCGCGAAGTTTCATGAATTCCTCCCGGCGTTCGTATGTCGTTGGGATACTGAGTATTTGACCTTCCGCTTGCCGCGTTCATTGGTCAAGAGATTCATCGACTGGTGCGAGGCTAGTTACCCTGACCGTAAGCACCTGCACCGTTCAGCTAAGCGATTTGGAACGCCATCATGCCGTAGCGCCACGAACTTGGGATAGCATTCGATGCTGCGGCATGTGCGCGAATCATCTATCTCCACGCTCCTTCTGAGAACAGGGTGGACATGCCACAGTTCCTTGCAGTGTCAAACCGGAAGGGTGGAGTGGGCAAATCGACCCTGTCCATCATGCTTGCGCACGCGTTTGCCGCCTGGTCTGGGCTGCGCGTCCTGGTGATGGACCTCGACACGCAGTGCAACGCTTCCTTGATGCTGATCGGTGGCGAGGAGTGGCAGCGCGCATGCCAGCGAGGTCGCACAATCGCGGATTATTTCTATGACCGCTTTGACAAGGTGGCCGACGACGAGTTGGCCTATGTGTTGAGCGACGTTGGCGACATAGCGCACTCTCGTGGGAAATGGCTGACAGCGTTCCGGTCTGCGCCAGGTCGGATTTCTCTGCTCCCCGGGTCCCAGCAGTTGGAGGACATTCAGGGTGAACTGCTGCTGAGGCATGCCAAGAAGGACTTGGATGCGGACGCGGTGGCTGTACAGATTCGCGCACGCATGAAGCGGCTCATGAGGCATTTCGGTATGGATGCCGACTTGGTCGTTCTTGACTGTCCACCAGGTCTTTCGTTGGCAGCCCTTGCCGCGCTTGATCTTGCCGACCACGTGCTGGTGCCATTTCGGGCTGACTATGTTGCACAGTTCGGGCTCGACCGCGTCGCAATGTTGATCGAACGCGCCGAAACGGCCGAACAGCTCGCGACCATCCCGCTCGAGCGGCGACGCTACTCTTGCCTATCGAATTGCTGGTCTGGCGAGGGTCACGAGCGGCTCCTGATCGATCAACTTGCCCTCGATCATCCAATGCTGAGGACGCGCATCCCAACTCTTTCGAGCATTGCACGCGCCTCCGATTGGGACGAGACAAAGAAGACGATGGAAGTAAAGTACGGAGATGCGCTGCCTCACCTGCGTGCGCTTCACACCGAATTAGCTGATGGGTTAGGGCAGCTGGCCAAAACCGCTTGATAACGATGGGAAAGAAAACCAGAGCTCTGTCGGGCGCTTCATTGGAAGCCTACTTCCGGCGCGTTTTGCAGGCCATCGACCTGTCGGATGACCAACGCACCTGGATAGTGCAGCGACTTCGTCGAGATATCGCGTTACTGCGCGTCCGCAAAGGTGCGCACGCAGGACCGAACGAGCACAACCTCGTAGGCTGTTGTCGCGCCAAAGTTTGATCCATTCACGCCCAATGTCATTGTCGTCCTGCGCAAGGAAGGGCGCGACGCTGCACTTGCAGCACTAGCTACGATTGAGAGCGCTCAGGACCTACGCTCATTAGCGTGCGAGCAGCGGCTCCATATCGACGGCGATCTGTCTTCAAACGCTGCAATTCGCCTCGCCATCGTCACGGCCGCAGAGCGCCGTATAGCCAATCGCATGGCGGCTGCGACGTAACGGATCAATGGGCGTCAAGCATCACGCGCGTCAGCGCGACCCTCAACGCAGTGGTGATGCACAGTCGCGGCGACGATCCGCTGCCGGGCCAAGCGGATCCATGCAGTCTTGCGGCACTCGACGCTCGAGCTGTTTGCATGCTTGGCACGGCTGCCCCATAAGACGTCGTGGCTGCTGATTCCTCAGTCTTCCCGGATCGATTGCCGGCGGCGGCATCCCTCGATGCCGCGCGCGATATCCTGCGCAGGACGTTCGGTCACACCGAGTTCCGCGGCCTGCAGGCCGGTGTGATTGGCGAAATTCTGGCCGGCCGCAGTGCGCTGGCGGTGCTGCCGACAGGCGGCGGCAAGAGCCTGTGCTACCAGATCCCGGCGCTGGTTCGCCGCGGCCTCGGCCTCGTGATCTCGCCGCTGATTGCGCTGATGGCCGATCAGGTTGCAGCTCTGCAGCAGTCGGGCGTGGCCGCCGAGCGGCTCGACTCCTCGACGAGTCCTGAGGCCCGCGGCGATATCTGGCGCCGCGTCGGCGAGGGTGCGCTGAACTTGCTCTACCTGTCGCCGGAGGGCTTAATGCAGACGTCCATGCTGCAGCGCCTCTCGGGACTGCCGCTGGCGCTGGTGGCCATCGACGAGGCCCACTGCGTCAGCCAATGGGGCCACGACTTCCGTCCGGAGTACCGCATGCTAGGCCGGCTGGCGGAAATCTTTCCGCAGGTACCGCGCCTAGCTGTCACCGCCACCGCCGATGCACGCACGCGCGAGGACATCCGCATCGAGCTGCAGCTTGGGGCGGCGCGGGAGTTCGTCGACAGCTTCGCGCGTCCCGAACTCGCCCTTTCGGCCGAGCGCAAGCGAGGGCATGGGCATGGCCGCGTGCTAGAGCTGGTGGCCGAGCGGCCCAAACGCTCAGGCGTAATTTATGCCGGCTCGCGCGACGGCGTCGACAAGCTGGCGGAGCGGCTGGTGGCGGCCGGCGTACCGGCGCTGGCCTACCACGCCGGTCATGACAAGGATGTGCGCGCGACGCGGCTCGAGCAGTTCCTGGAGGCGGACGCTGCCGTCATGGTCGCGACCATCGCCTTCGGCATGGGCGTCGACAAGCCCGACGTCCGCTATGTCATCCACGCCGATCCGCCGGCGGCGATCGAGGCCTACTGGCAGGAGGTCGGTCGCGCCGGCCGCGACGGCGCCGTCGCTGAGGGCATAACGCTCTACTCAGCCTCCGATCTCGCCTGGGCCATGCGCCGGATCGAGAGCCGTGATGTGGATGCCAGCGTCAAGTCCGTGCAGATCCGCAAGTTGCGCCAGTTCTACGCCATGCTCGACGGCGCCGGCTGCCGGCCGGCCGCCGTGCGCCGCTATTTCGGCGAGACCGGAGTGCAGCCGTGCGGGGTGTGCGACCTCTGCATCACTGCGCCCAAGGCCACCGACGTCACCGAAGCGGCGCAGAAGGCACTTTCGGCCGTGCATCGTCTGGGCGGGCGCTTCGGCCGCGGACGCATCGTCGATCACTTGCTCGGCAAGACTAAGGATGCGCCGTCTTCCGAAACCGCAATGTCGACCTACGGCATCGGGGGCGAGTTCAGTTCCGGCGGCTGGCGCGATCTCATCGATCAGCTTCTGTTCGAGGGCCTGCTGCGCGAAGACCCCAACGAGGGCCGGCCGCTGATCGGGCTCGGCGAGGCCGACGACGTGCGCGCGGTCTATCGCGGCGAACGCCGTGTCGCGGTGCGCCGGATGCCGGCCGGTGAAAGCGCAGACGTGAGCGGCCGGAGTGGCCGCGCACGCAAGCGCCGCAGCGGCGAGCCGGCGGTGGATGCCGCAGACGCCGCCCTGTTCGAGGCGCTGCGTGCGTGGCGGCGCGACCGTGCCGCCGAGCAGCACGTGCCGCCCTATGTGATCTTTCACGATGCGACGCTGGCCGACATCGCGCGCCGACGTCCGGCGAATGCGGATGCCCTCAAGGGTGTCAGCGGCGTCGGCCAGAGCAAGCTGCAGCGCTACGGCGCCGAGGTTCTGAAACTGGTGAGGGAAAACTGATCCTGTCGAGGTCCAATCGGACCTCCGAGGGCATGACCGAGGCTGGAAGGGGCTGCAGTACACGCTCTCCGCTAGGCCGTGATTGTTTCGATCAATATGCTCGCAAACGTGCGTCGAACCGAACCGTTCAAGACCGCTCTTCCCCTAGTAGCGGATGTCCGAGCTCCTGATGCATGAGTGCCGCCTGCAGGCTGAGCTGCGTCAAGCCCATGAGATTGATGCTCGTTTTTTTGCGGCCCTCACCCCCTATTCCACTTTGAAATGATCGGGACGGCCGGTGGGCCATGGATCGCCCCAACATTGCTGACCGCCATCGACGGTCAGCACCTCACCGGTGATGAACTTAGCCGACGGGGCGGCGAGGTAGACGCAGGCTTCGGCCACGTCCCAGACATCGCCGGGCCTCTTCATAGGATTGGCCTCCACGTAGGTCTTGAGCCCCTCGGGTGGATAGTGAGCGAAGCCCGAGGTCTCGAGAACGCCAGGTGCAATGCAGTTGACGCGGATACCGAACGGCGCCCACTCGACGGCAACGCTCTTCGACAAATAGGTGACGCCGGCGCGTGCGGCGGCGGTGTGCGCAATGCCCGGCATGCCGCGCCAGAAATCGGCGACGATATTCACGATTGACCCGGTTGCCTTGCGCGCAACCCACTGCTTGGCGGCAGCCTGCATCATGTACCAGGTGCCGTTGAGGTTGTTGTCGATGACCGCGTTCCAACCTTTCGGCTTGAAGTCGAGCGCCATCTGCGCGAACTGACCGCCGGCATTGTTGATGAGCGTATCGAGGCGTCCGAGCTCGCGCCAGATATTGGCGATGTAGGCAGCACACCGCTCGTGATAGCGGATGTTTATGGCTTCGGCGTAGACCCGTGCACCAAGCGTCTCAAAGTAATCTTTGGCATGTGTCAGCCGGTCCTCGTTGCGTCCCAGAATGGCGACATCGGCGCCCAGACGTGCAAACAGTGTTGCAATAGCGAATCCGAAGCCGCTGCCAGCGCCGGTGACGGCCACGACCTTGCCCTTGAAGAGGTCGTTGCGATAGACCGTCGGCATGGTGCGCAGCTGCTCCTCGGTCAGTCCAAATTGCCGTGCGCCTGCGACCGCCATGATTGTGCCTCCCCTCTCGTGGTCTCGTTTCCGGAGCGAGACGGAGGGGCAACGCCAATCCGAAATCCTCCGCGTTGTGAATGCCAAGAGTAACCCAGGCGGCATGAGCTGTGCCATCGCGAGCCTACGGGCAGATGACGTAGTGTGATCCGGCCTGCCGCTGGTCCAAGATTCCTCTACCAATGCAGCTTGCCGTCATCGACGGGCACCGATATCGTCGCAGGCACGATCGCGCGAGACGATCATCTTTGGGAGGCGCATGAAGGCACGTTTGTTCCGCTCCGAGCGCGCTTACGCGCTCGCCGAAGTGTTTCGGCTGCAAAGCGAAGCATATACCTATGCCCAGCTTGCCGCTGACCCCAAGGGGGCAAGCGACGCCGGGACCGCAGGCGCGCTGACCGCAATCATACACGCAGTCAATGACGCGTTGCACCCGTGCTGCGCGCAAGCCTTCGCGCAATTGTCCGTATCCGAGAGCATCTGGCAGCCGCTAGCCGCGTGCCGAGACGCTGACCGGCGCTTTACAAGGAGGACCCAATGCGTGAGCTGACCCCCGAGACGATCACCGAGGCCGTCCTCGAGCAGATGGCGTCCACGTCCGACCCACGCCTGAAGGAGGTTATGGCCGCGGCCGTGAAGCACCTGCACGCCTTCGCCCGCGAGGTGGACCTGACACCGGCCGAGTGGCTCAAGGGCATCGAATTCATGACCGCCGTCGGCAAGATGTGCACGCCGGAGCGGCAGGAGTTCATTCTGCTGTCGGACACACTAGGGCTTTCCGCGCTGGTCAACGGCCTGCACGACCGCACCGCACTCGAGGAGGCAACCCACACGAGCCTGCTCGGCCCGTTCTTTCGGGAGAATGCACCGAGGCTCGAAGCTGGAGCACAGATCGCCAATAAGGTCACACCCGGCACCGAGATCGCGCTGTGGGGCAAGGTCACCAACGTTCGCGGCGAGCCGTTGGCGAACGCTCAAGTATCGGTCTGGCAGACGGGTGCGGACGGTCTCTACGACATCCAGGTCGATACCAGCGGAACGGACTATCGCGGTGTATTCACCACTGATACGCAGGGGAACTATGCGCTGCGGACCGTGCGTCCGATCGGTTATTCAATTCCGATGGATGGCCCCGTCGGCAAGCTCGTCAACGATCAGGGCCGCCATGGCATGCGGCCGGCCCACATCCACTTCCTAGTCAGCGCGCCCGGCTACCGGGAGTTGGTGACCGCGCTCTACGTCAAAGGCGACGCGCACATTGCCGACGATGTGGTGTTCGGCTCGTCTGCCGATCTCGTTGCCGAGTTGAAGCACGACGATCCAGCTTGCCCCCTGAAAGCCATCCCGAGCCTGCGCTTCGACCTGGCCCTTTCGCGCGAGGGTGTAGCAGACAAGAAAACCGGGCGCGTGGGTGCGGATCCCGCGGCTATCTTCAAGGCAAAAGCGAATGATGCCGCTCCAGCGGCTGGGCCAGCGAGGAAAGGCGTGCTCGGCACGCTGTTTGGGCGATAGCCGAAACGAACCGACTAAACAACCGGCAAGTCGGGAGTTTGAAAGCCCGGCCAAACAACACACGGGAGGAAACCATGAGACGCAGAAACGTCCTTGCGGCCCTTGGCTTCATGCTGGCAGTGCCGCTTTCTTGTGCTTCTCCAGCAATCGCTCAGCAGCCGATCAAGATCGGCATGAGCATGCCGGCAACCGGTGGACTTGCCGCCGGCGGCAAGTCTTCCCTGATCGGCATCGAGATTTGGCGCGACGACGTCAACGCCAAGGGCGGCCTGCTCGGCCGCAAGGTGGAGTTGTTCGTCTATGACGACAAGTCCAGCGCAGCCGAGAGCCCGGTGATCTACGCCAAGCTGCTCGACGTCGACAAGGTCGATATCCTGTTTGCGCCCTATGCCACCGTGCAAACGGCGGCGATCATGCCGCTCGTCAGGGAGCGAGGTCTGTTGCTCATGGGCAACTTCTCGTTTCAGGTGAACAGCAAGGTCAAGCACGACATGTGGTTCAACAACGCTCCGTGGGGACCTGCCGACAGCTGGGCCAAGTCCTTCATGGACATCGGCACCAAGGCCGGCGCGAAGTCCATTGCGATTCTGGCCGCCGATCAGGAGTTTGCGCAGAACGTAGCCAAGACCGCCAAGGCCGTCGCCGCCGAGCGCTCGATGCCTCTCGTCTATGAGCAGAGCTATCCGCCCAATACGATCGAGTTCTCGGCAATGATCCGGGCGCTCAAGGCGGCGAAGCCCGACATGGTATTCGTTGCATCCTATCCGCCGGACTCGGTTGGCATCCTGCGTGCAGTAAACGAGATCGGCGTCGGCGAGAACGTCAAGGTCTTCGGCGGCGGTATGGTCGGGCTACAGTTCGCCTCTAACCTGGAATCCATGGGGTCGCTTCTAAATGGCGTGGTCAACTACAACAGTTGGCTGCCGGAACCGAGCATGTATTTCGACGGCACGAAAGAATTCTTCGCCAAGTACACCCCGCGTGCCATTGAGGCGAAGGTCGATCCGCTCGGCTACTACCTGGCGCCGTTCGGGTACGCGAGCGGCCAGATGCTCGAAGCCGCTGTCAACGCCACCAAGGATCTCGATCAGAAGGCGATCGCCAAATACCTGCGCGACAACGAGCATAAGACGATCGTCGGGCCAATCGCGTTCGGGTCAGACGGGGAACGCAGCGTTTCCGCGACATTGCAGGCGCAGTATCGCGGTGTGATCGACAAGAACCTCGACCAGTTCAAGACTGCCGGCAGGCAGGTGATCTTGTTTCCCGAGAACTTGAAGACAGGCGAGGTCGTAGTGCCCTTCGAGAAGGCCAGGAAATAATTAGACAAACGTTCGTTGCACACGGCCAGGCAGAGGCTAGGGGTGAGGAGTGGCAGCAAGCGCTCAGCGCGAGCAGCGGCTCTGCACCTCGGCCCTCCTCATCGCGAATGCGATGGAGAGAGGGGATTGGAGCGTGCATGTTCTCCCTCGAGTTGCTTCTGGACGCCATCGTGCTCGGCGTGCTGGTCGGCTGCTTCTATGCAGCCGTCAGCATCGGGCTATCGGTCTCGTTCGGACTTCTCGATGTGCCGCACGTTGCCCATCCAGCTTTCCTCGTGCTTGCTGCCTATGGGACGTACGTCTTCAACCAGCTCGGGATCGACCCCATCGTTGCCGGACTGATGCTGGCGCCCGTTTTCTTCTTGTTCGGCATCCTGTCCTACCGCCTTTACTACGAGACATTCGAGCGTCGCGGTAGCGATGCGGGCGTGCGCGGCATCGCCTTCTTCTTCGGTGTCGCCTTCGTCATCGAGGTGGTAATCATCCTGATGTTTGGTGTCGATCAGCGTTCGGCGCAGGCGCTCTATATCGGAAAAAGCGTCGAAATCGCCGACATGCGCATTCCCTTGCGCCTGCTTGTCGCCTTTGCTGTCGCGCTGACTCTGACTGCGCTGCTTACACTCTATTTGTCACGCACGTTCACGGGCCGAGCCATTCGCGCCGTCGCGCAGGATGAGATGGCGCTGCGTCTGATGGGCGCCAATCCGATCGCGATCAAGCAATGGGCTTTCGGCATTGCAACCGCAGTGCTCGGGCCCGCGGGCGCTCTGCTCATCATCGTGTCGCCGGTCGACCCGACGCTTGATCGCGCCTATATCGGGCGCACATTCTGTGTGGTCGTGATGGCGGGCCTCGGCAGCATGACGGGAACGCTGGTCGCGGCGATCATACTCGGCGTCGCGGAATCGATCGTCCTTACCCTATACGGTGCGTCGTGGGCCCCCGCCATATCGTTTGCGATGCTACTTGCCGTCCTGGCTGTGCGCCCGCAAGGCCTGTTCGGGAGATAGAGCGCGATGGGGGAAACGCAGCGCGGATGGACGTTCTGGGCAGTTGCGGCGCTCTTCATCGCTGCCGCGGCAAGTGCGACATTTCTGATCAAGAACGAATACCCGTTCTTTGCCGGCTATGTGATCTTGCAGTTCATCGTCCTCGCGACCGCCTGGAATATTCTTGGCGGTTACGCAGGTTATGTGAACTTCGGCACGAGCGCATTCTTCGGCCTCGGCGTCTACACCGCTGTCTTTCTGTTCAGGTGGATCGGCGCACCGCTGCTGGTTCAGATCATCGCTGCCGCTGGGGTTGGCGCCCTGCTCGGCTTCCTGGTCGGACTGCTTACGCTCAGGATGCGCGGTATCTTCTTCTCGATTGCGACCATTGCCCTCACGATCATCATCGAGACCTTCGTCATCAATTGGAAATTTGTCGGCGGAGCGACCGGCATGCAGATGATCCGACCATCGGCGACGGCGCCGTTCGACAGCTATGTCAAGATGCTGTTCGTCGGCAGCGCCGTCATGGTGGTAGTAGCCGTCGCGCTCGCCCGCTTCATTCAAGGCTCCTGGATCGGTCGCGGACTGCAGGCGCTGCGTGACGACGAGCTTGCCGCTGAATGCACGGGCGTGCCGACATTAAGGCTCAAGCTCCTGGCCTGCGTCATCTCCGGGGCCCTGATGTGTGCGGCTGGGGCGCCGAATGCGATGTACCTTTCCTTTGCCGACCCCGCCTCGGCATTCAATTTGAACTACTCGGTCTCAGCACTCGCCATGGCGCTGATTGGTGGCACCGCGCATTGGATTGGACCTATCCTTGGCGCCCTGCTGCTCGGCGCGACGCAGCAATTGCTCACGGTCACCATCTCGTCCGAGGTAAACGTGCTCGTGCTCGGCCTGATGCTCGTGCTGTTCGTTGTTGGCGCGCCGGACGGTCTTATCGGCCTCTATCGGCGGACTCGCGCTCGTATCGGCGGGGACTGGAGCAGTCGGCCATGAGCGCGGCGCTTCTTGAAGTCGAAGGCGTGACCAAGCGGTTCGGCGGCTTCACCGCGCTCGATACAGTTAGCGTCACGATCAGACCCGGAGAGCGATTTCGGGCTGGTCGGCCCCAATGGCTCTGGAAAGACAACCCTGATCAACTGCATCTCGGGCGTTTTTGGACTTGATGCGGGCGCGATCTCCTTCAAAGGCGAGAACATCTCGCGCCTGCCAGCTTACGTTCGCACACGTCGCGGCATCGCGCGCAGCTTCCAGATCCCGCGACCCTTCAGAAGCATGACAGTGATCGAGAATTTGATGGTGGCCCTCGACTTCGCAGTAGTTGGGCATGGTCTCGGAGCAAGCGCTAGACAACAGGAGGTGATGTCGTTGCTCGAGCGCATGGGGCTCGCAGCTAAAGCTTCAAGGTCAACGAATGAGCTGAGCCAAGTCGAACTGCGCAGGTTGGAGCTGGCTCGCGCCATGGCGGCGCGCCCAAAACTACTGATCTCGGACGAGGCTATGGCCGGCCTTTCGAGCGGCGAGATCGATGAAGTCCTCGATCTGCTCATCAAGCTCAACAGCGAGGGCATCACGATCATCATGATCGAACACATCATGCACGCGGTGGTGCGGTTCTCCGAGCGTGTGATGTGCCTCGATGCGGGCCGCATCATAGCATCCGGCACACCCGCTGAGGTGATGGCCGAGAAACGCGTCCAGGAGGCTTACCTTGGCGCTTACGCTCACAGTTGATGGCATCGATGCCGGCTACGGCGCCGTGCGTGCGCTATCCGGGGTGTCGATCGACGTCGCAGCGGGCGAGACGGTGGTGCTGCTAGGCACCAACGGCAATGGCAAGAGCACACTCATGAAATGCATCATGGGTCTCGTGCGGCCGACCAAAGGTACGATCACGCTCAAGATCAATGGGGCAGCAAACGACCTCACCAGGCTGCCGGCCGAGGCCATCGTCGAGCTTGGCGTTGCCCTGGTTCCCGAGGGCCGCCGGCTCTTTCCGAAGCTGACAGTCGAGGAAAACCTGATGCTCGGGGCCTTCCGTCGGGAGGCGCGCGGGGCCATCGCTCGCAATCTCGAGTTCGCGTTCGAAACCTTCCCGATCCTGAAAGAACGCCGCCGCCAGCTCGCGGGCACCCTGTCGGGCGGCCAGC
The DNA here is from genome assembly GCA_963806735.1 of uncultured Alphaproteobacteria bacterium. Taxonomy (GTDB): domain Bacteria; phylum Pseudomonadota; class Alphaproteobacteria; order Rhizobiales; family Hyphomicrobiaceae; genus CADEFX01. Next base: position 42,926 of record CAWEBE010000067.1, read on the forward strand.
AGCAGATGCTGGCAATCGCGCGAGCATTAATGTCGGCGCCCCGGCTGTTGCTCGTCGATGAGCCCTCCGTCGGGCTCTCGCCGCTGCTTGTCACCCAAACCATCACCAAAATCGGTGAGCTGAAGCACCAGTTCGGCCTCACTGTGCTTATGGCAGAGCAGAACTTTCATCAGTCGATCCGTATCGCCGACCGTGGCTACGTCATTGTCCACGGCCAGATTGCCGTCGATGCGCGCTCCGTTGCCGAGCTCGAGGCCGATGATCTCGTTAAGAAGCTCTACCTCGGAGGAACGTCTTGAGGAGACTCCGCATTGTCGGCGGCTTTGCAAGACGTGGTGCACATCTCGACGACGTGTGCACCGGTCACCTTGGCTGCAGCATCAGCGCGAACGACGGGATGTAGGTCGTCAGGAAAAGGACTACCAACATGACGAGAATTTGTGGCCAGATCACACGCGAGATGCGGCTGAGGCTCAGACCCGAGATGGCCATGCCGATGAACAGGCAGTAGCCGATCGGCGGAGCGGCCATGCCGATCGAGACGTTCGTGACGATGATCGCGCCGAGGTGGATCGGATCGACGCCGAACCTGGTGCCTATGGCAATCAGCATCGGCCCCAGGATGATCATGATGGCGATCTCGTCCATGACGGCCGCGAGCAAAAAAAACGCGATGTTCAATCCCGCCAGCGCTATCCACTTCTCCTGCACGTGGGTGGCCAGCCAGTTCGCCAAGCCAGTCGCCACGTGCTCCTGGGCGATCAAGACGCCGAAGGCGGTGGACACTGCGACGATGGCGGTGACGATAGCGCTGGTGCGCACGGCGCGCAGGGCGATTTGGGGCAGCGCCGCCAACCTCAGCCGGCGTTCGACGAGGACGCCGATGAGGATAGCGTACACGCAGGACATGCCTGCGGCCTCCGTGGGCGTAAAGACGCCGCCGTAAATGCCGCCAAGCACGACCACCGGCGACAGGAGAGCCCACTTGCCGTTGGCAAATGCCTGCCGCACCTCCGGCCATGGCGCTCTTGGCTGCTTGGGAACGCCGTGGCGCTTGGCGTGCACATAGCACACGATGAGCAGCCCGAACGCGATGCTGAGGCCCGGAACGATACCGGACAGGAACAACCGGCCGATCGATTGCTCGGCGATCGTGCCCCATATGACGAAGGCGATCGACGGCGGAATCAGGGGCCCCAGAACGCCGGCGCTCACGGCGATCGCGGCGGCAAAAGCCTTGTCGTAGCCGGCGCTGGCCATGGCTGGGATAAGAATGGTTCCGATCGCCGCCGTGGTCGCCGGTGCGGAGCCTGATATGGAGGAAAATACCAGAGCGGCGAGAACGGCCACCATGGCAAGCCCGCCAGTGCGGTGGCGCACCAGCACCGATGCCATGTCGATAAGGCGTTGCGACATGCCGCCGGCGGTCATCAACTCTCCCGCCAGCATGAAAAGCGGGATCGCGAGCAAGCTGAACGACTGAGAACCGGCAACGAGTTGCTGGGCGAGGAACGCAGGCTCGATGTCGGCGAGGACGAGCACGAGGGTGACGATGATGCCGATCGCGATGGCAAAGGGCACGCCGGCCATCACGGCCACAGCAAAGCCCACGGTCAGCAGCATCACGCTCGCGGTCACGTCGCAAGCTCCGATGCGGGCGCAGGCTCTGGTGCGGCGATCACGCGCCAGACGGCGAATAGACAAATCAAACCGCCCGCCACGGGAGCAAGCACATGCAGGACCTCTATCGGATAGCCGATGGCGGCCGATACCGATCCGCCGGTGACGTCGAGAAAGCGCAGACCGGACCATGCGAGATAGGCACCGAAGACCGCGGTCGCCATGTCGATCGCCGTCTCGGCCCAGCGGCGCAAGACAGCCGGCAGCCAGTTGATGAAGATATCCAATCTGACGTGGTAGCCCTCGCGGACGCCAAGCGCGAACCCGCCCATGGTCGCCCATGAGAACATGAGCAGAGCCAACTCTTCAGACCAGGACGGTGCGTTGCCAAAGACGTAGCGCATCACGACTTGGATCGTGATGCACGCGAGCATGATGGCCATGGCGACCACGAGGCTCGCGCGCAACACGTAGGCTACGAGGGCAACCAGGCGCTCCAAACCGCGAACGGGGAGCGCCCGCATCGGCGAGGATGACGTCACCGTACCGATGCCAGCGTCTCGTTCACCAGATCAGCGCCGATCAAGTCCTTGAACTTGTCGTACACGGCTTGGACGGATGCGCGGAAAGGTTTGACATCGCTGATGCGATTGACCTTCATGCCGGACTTCTCAAGCCGTGCAAGAATTTCGTTGGCCGTGGTGGTCGCGGCTTCGCGTTGCGCCTTGGCGGCCGGCGCGCTCACCTCGATGATCGCCTTCTTGATGTCATCCGGCATGCGATCGAAGGTGCGCTTCGACATGACCAGACCGATCGCGGAATACGTATGATTGGTGATCGAAAGATACTTTGTGACCTCGAAGTACTTAGCCTGGTCGATGATGGCGAGCGGGATCTCCAGACCATCGATCGCACCTTGCTGAACTGCCGTGAACACCTCGCCCCAGGCCATCGGCACCGCGTTCCCCCCCAATGACGAGAACATGGAGATGTAGACTGGGTTCTGCATCACACGGAACTTGACGCCGGAAACATCCTCCGGCTTATCCACAGGCCGCACGTTATTGATCATGTTGCGGAAACCGCCCTCCATCCAGGCCAGCAACTTGACGCCCTTCTTCTCCAGATTGGCGCCGAGCTTCTGGCCGATCGGGCCATCGAGATGGGCGCGGGCCTGCTCCTCGTTGGCAAACATGAAGGGCAGGTCGTTGAGCTGAAGTGTCGGCTCGATCTGCGCCAGCACGGCATTGGTGATAATGCCCGCATCGACGGTGCCAAGGCGCATGCCTTCGACCAGGGGCTTTTCATCACCGAGCTGACGGTTGGGGTACAATTGGACATCGAGGCGGCCTCCGGTAGCGGCCTCGACGCGCTGCTTGAAGGCGCGGGCGCCAACTGCATAGGGGTCCTGCGGTCCATCCGTTGCCGACCAGCCGAACTTGATAACGATTTTGTCTTGTGCAACGGCCGGGGCCACCGCCACGAATACCGGGACTAGGCAACACGCGAGCGCAATAACCTGCCGCACTGCTCCCCTGACAAGCTTTTGCACTGCGCTTCCTCCTCGATGTTGCCCGCGCTTCGAGATCTTGCACGGACTGTTTGCTTACAGAAGCTTAGGAAGGTTTGAGTTAGCTGGCAACCGGCAGCGTTTCCAACAACCGTTCCAAGCGCTCGTGCCTTGTTGCCGCTACGCCCTAACAGCGACGCGGCGAAATACCCAGACGAACATGATGAGCGTGGGATCAATCAATGGCGAGAGAGCAATTGACCGTATCCCGCGATTGGATCGCGGACAGTGGCCAGTCTCAGAGCGTGCCAAAGCGTAGCTTGCGTCGACGTGATGACCGGTTTGCCGAGCGCCTCTTCCAGGGCCGCGATCGCGGCATGCGAGTGGGTATTCAGGCAGGAGATGATGAGCGCATCTGACGCGCCACTCCAGCCCTTGCGCCCCAACTGAAAAAGCTCGTCGGGCGTCGGCGCAGCGAGTTGGAAGCCATCGGCAATACCGAGGTGCGCGCCGCCCAGCACCTTCAGTCCCGCCGACTCGAAATAGGCGTGCTCGGCCTCGGCAACGGCGCTGGTGTAAGGCGAGACGAGCGACACTTTGCGCACGCCGAGAGCGTCGGCCGCCTGCAAAATCGCATGCGCCGCAGTCGTTGCCGCGACCTTGAACCTGGTCTCGATGTCCTCGCGCAGGTGCTGGTCGTACGCGACGCCCTGGACGATGCTGGAAGCCGTGCAGCCATAGGCGATGACGTTGGGCCTGGCGCTCGCGACTTGTCGAATGCCGTCCATTCCCTCGGTGCGATCCATCTCGATGAGCGTCTCGCGCGACAGGAGATCCGGAATGAACATGCGCGAGAAATGCACGTCGACGCCAGGTGGCGCTGTCCGCTGGGCCCAGGGCTCCATAACGGTATTGACGCTCGGCACGACGATGCCGATGCGCGCACGGCAGGCCGCATCATTTTCACCCAAGACCGTCATGGCTCCAGCTACATCCCGAAGTTTGCGAATTGCCAGTAGGCTTACCACAGGCCGCCACGAACGCAGCCCAACCGTTAATCTCCGTTACTACGCGATTGCCCAACCTACTCGCACCGTCGACGTCCCTGCGACACGACCAAGAGAACATGCTTCGAACTCAAAGTCACCTCGTAGGCCTGCGCCGACGGACCGAATTTGGGACCGAATTGCACGGCTCGTTTCAGTCATCCTCGCCATTGAGCGTGCGTGTTGGGGTAATGCGCAAACTCCTTCTTGCCGTCAGCCCCGCGCTCCGCCTACCGTAGCGCTGATGTCCAACCAGAGATCTGCCGGTCTATCGGCTTCCATGGCTGCGCCTCGAGGATTTATTGACCGGCACTGACACAAGCTCCGCATCACATCCCTCCACGGCGGAAGGGCGAGCCGCGCACTTCCGGCACAAGACGCCGATGAGCGTCCGCATCGGGCATATCGACGTGTTCGGACATCTCAACAACGTCGCTGTGTTCCGACTGCTCGAGCAATCGCGCATCGAGTATTCCATCGATGTCGGGCTGGTTGGGTGGAACGAGCTGGGTCTGATCCTGGCCCGCGTCGATTGTAGCTTTCGGGCTCAAGGCTTCTATCAGGATTTGCTCGTGTGTGGTTGCAAGACGGTGCACATCGGCCGCAAATCATTCGCGTTGCGTCAGGAAATATGGCGCGCGGACGGCACGTTGATCGCCGATGCCGATACTGTGCTGGTTGCCTTGGGGCCAGACAAGGTAACGCCGGCGGAGGTATCCAAGGAGTGGCGCAAGAAATTGTCCGACTGGGAAGGAGCTGCGTTATAGATTGCGCGCCGTGTTTTGTTGTCGTCACCGGCCACGACGGGTCCCAACCTCGCCCTTCATCCTGAGCTATCGGACAAGAGCATGACTGCAAAAGCATCGCTGCCCCTAGCCCGCTTCCGGGTCCTGGACCTCACGCAGGCACGTGCCGGTCCAACGGCCGTTCGCCAACTCGCAGATTGGGGGGCGGACGTGGTGATGATCGAGGCGCCGGATGCCATCAGCGGCGGGCGCGGCCTCGGCCAGCCGCGGCACGACTTCGATTTTCAGAACCTACATCGCAACAAGCGCAGTATGACCCTCAATCTGAAAGCCGAGGACGGAAAGAAGATCTTTCTCGATCTCGTGCGGCGAGCTGATGTCGTCGTGGAAAACTATCGGCCAGACGTGAAACATCGCCTGGGGATCGACTACGAGGCCTGCTCCAAGGTCAACCCACGCATCGTCTATGGTTCCATCTCAGGCTTTGGTCAGACCGGTCCATATGCTAACCGCCCGGGCTTCGATCAGATTGCTCAAGGCATGGGCGGCCTGATGTCCGTGACCGGGTTGCCGGGGCAAGGTCCAGTGCGTGTCGGCATTGCCATCGCCGATCTGACGTCCGGTTATCTTCTCGCCCAGGCGATCCTCGTGGCGTTGCTCGAGCGGGAGACCTCGGGTCAGGGGCAGTGGGTCCATTCCTCGCTGTTGGCCGCCCAGATTCAACTGCTGGATTTTCAAGCCTCAAAGTATCTGTTTACCGGCGAGGTCCCTCAATCGACCGGGAACGATCATCCGACGATTATGCCGCAAGGTCTCTATCCTACGTCGACCGACCCCATCAACATTGCATCTGGCGGCGAAAGCATGTGGGAGAAGTGCTGCGCGGTGCTGGAAGCACCCGAACTGCGCGGCGATCCCCGCTTTGCAACGGGAGAGGCGCGTGCCGTCAATCGCGCAGCACTCAACGATGCCATCGCCGCCAAGACGCGTCAGCACCCGGCCGAGCACTGGATTGCCGAGTTCAACGCGGCGGGCATTCCGTGCGGTCCGGTCCTGACGATCGACAAGGTCTTTGCGGACCCGCAGGTGCAGTGCCTCGACATGGCCGTACCGGTCAGGCATCCCACTTTAGGCGAGATCCGCCTCACAGGGCAGGCGGCCAAAATGGAGCGCACGCCGGCGAGCATACGAACAGCGACGCCGGAGCGTGGCGAGCATACCGAGGATGTGCTCACGGAGCTCGGCTACGACACCGCGCTGATCCGAGATCTGCGCGTGCGGCAGGTCGTGTGACTGCCAAATCGCCCATTCCGGTGCGCGACTACTTCTCCAGTGTGCCTGTGATCTGTCGGATCTGCGGAATGAGCTGCAGAACGAGCGCGATTGAGGCGCAGGCGACCAGGAATGCAGCCAGGGGTTGCGTCACGAAGATCGAGAAGCTTCCGCCTGACAGGATGAGTGACTGCCGGAATGCGTTCTCGAAGATGGGCGCGATCACCATCGCCAGGACCATCGGCGCAAACTCGTAATCCGTCTTCTTCATCACATACCCGATGAGGCCGAACATGATCATGATCCAGACCTCGGCAATGCTCGTGTTGACAATGTACACGCCGATCAGGCCGAACAGCAGCACGCCGGGAAACAGCATGGAATAGGGGATGCGAAGAATTTGTACCCACAGGCCGATCAAAGGCAGATTGAGAACAAGCAGCATGACGTTGCCCACGTACATGCTGGCGACCGTTCCCCAGAAGAGATCGGGATGCGTGTTGATGAGGGTAGGGCTTGGCTGCACGCCGAGGATCACAAACGCGCCGAGGAGCAAAGCGGTGGCCACGTTCGCCGGTATGCCCAGCGACAGCAACGGGATGAAGCCGCATTGAGCAGCGGCGTTGTTGGCCGACTCCGGACCGGCAACGCCCTCGATAGCACCATGCCCAAAGCGCTCCGGATTCTTGGCGACGCGCCGCTCGAGCGTATAGGACAGGAAACTCGCCAGCACGACACCGGCGCCGGGCAGTGTGCCGAGTAACGAGCCCAGTAGTGTGCCCCGCGTGATCGGGCCCGCCGAGCGGCGCCAATCGTCTCTAGTCGGCAGAATGTTGCGGATTCTTCCTGGCGCAACCGTGCGTGTCAGTCCCCGCTCGACGTTGATGAGGACTTCGGCCACGCCATAGAGCCCCATGATGACAGGGATGAGGCCAATGCCGTCGTACAGCACGGGGAGATCGAGCGCGAAGCGCGGCTGGCCGGTCACCAGATCCAGTCCGATCGTACCGAGGAACAAACCGGCCAGCGCCGAGATCAGGCCCTTGCGCATCGAACTGCCGGACAGGTTGATCAGAATGACTAGGGCTAGGCACATCAGGGCGAAATATTCCGGCGGGCCGAAGCGCAGTGCGAAATCGGCGATCGGTCCGCCCGCGAGCGTCAACAGCAACAAGCCGAAGGTGCCGGCGATGAAGGAGCCGAATGCGGCGATGCCCAATGCCGGACCCGCGCGCCCCTGCAGCGCCATCTGGTGTCCGTCGATGCACGTGACAACGGAGGCGCCCTCGCCCGGTATGTTGACGAGAATGGAGGTGGTAGAGCCGCCGTACATCGAGCCGTAGTAGACGCCAGCCAGCATGATGATGGCGGAAACGGGCTCCAGATAGACGGCGACCGGAAGCAGCAGCACGATCGCCGACTGCGGACCCAGACCCGGAAGGACGCCCACCAGCGTGCCTCCGAACACGCCGAGAAAGCAGTACAGCAGGTTGTGCGGCTGCAGCGTTACGCTGAAGCCGTGCAGCAGATGGCCGAGCGTATCCATCCCCTAGAATCCGAGAGGTCCAATCGGCAGGTTGATCTTCAGCAGCTTGGCAAAGATGAGATACGAGCCGAACGTGATGCCCGTACTCGCCGTGATTGCAACCAGCCAGCTGTTGCGTCCCAGAACTGCGAGCAGGCCGATCAAAAACAACAGCGTGCACAGCACGAAGCCGATGCGCTCCAAGGCTAGGGTATAGAAGATCAGGGCTGCGACCACGGCGATCACCGGTGAGGCACGCTTGGCCTCCGTGGCCAATGCCGGGGCCTTTGCCACCCGGAGTGCCGTTGCCGTGACGCTAAGCGACAGCAACGCCATGCTGACGCCGATGACGAACGGGAAAAGTCCGGGGCCGGGACGGTTCAAGGCACCGAGGCCGAGATTGTAGGCTCCGGCAGCTATGGCGCTGCCGATGGCGACCCAAACCATCGCGGGAAGGAGCTGACCCCAGCTCATCTGGCCGGTTTGTCTTTCTGCATTGCCTCGATAAGCGACGCCGTGACCTCCCGGTCGCGCTTCAACTCCGCCAGGACATCGGCCTCGGAGCCATAGTACAGCTCAAACCCATTCTTCCTTGCGTATTCGATCAGCGTGGGGGTCTCGATGGCCTTCTTGATTGCATCGTGCAGCTTGGCAACGACCGCATCAGGTGTGCCCTTGGGCACAAAGAAGGTGTTGTAGACCGGCATGACACCCGGATCGAGGCCCTGTTCGGCGAAGGTTGGTACATCGGGCATGCTTTGCAGGCGGGCTGGATTGTGGATGGCGAGGATGGACAAACGCCCGGCTGCCGCATGCCCTGCGGTCGCCGTCACAGAGGCACCGAAGGCAACGTCGATGTGCCCGCCGAGCAGAGCCGTGATCGCGTCGGCGGCGCCCTTGAAGGGAACCTCGATGACCTTGAGATCGTGCTTCTTGAGCAGCGAGTACGTCAGCAGGTGGAGCGGATGGCCAACGCCGATGGTGTGGCCCCAACGGACCTTGCCGGGGTTTGCCTTGATGTACTCGACGAGCTGCGCCATGGTTTTCCACGGTGCGTCAGGCCGCGACGGCATGCCGAAGACAAGGCTCATATAGCGCGCCACGGGACGAATCTGCTCGCTCGTATAGGGTGGTTTCAGAAAGTCCGAGTAGACTTCCGGAATAGCTTGCGGGGACTGGAACAGCCCCACGACGTAGCCGTCGGGCTTGGCCTGTGCGACATACGACCCGGCAATCGTCCCGCTGGCGCCCGCGCGGCTTTCCACCAGGACCGGCTGGCCGAGAATGGTTTGCATTTCCTGGGCTAGGCCGCGCATGGCGATATCGACCCCGCCGCCGGCCGGCAGTGGACAGACCAGCGTGACCGGACGATCGGGAAACTGGCCCTGTGCCCGCGTCGGAGCCGTAGCAGTCGACACGAGCGTGCCGGACAATAGTCCGAGCGCGATGAGCTTACGCAGCATCCCTTCTCCCTTCGTGTGGCGCACGCCAACCCCGCCGCCCTGCGCGGCAGTGTTGGCGGATTCCACAGCCTAGACCAAAAAACATGCTGACCGCCATTGGCGCCGAACCGGCGAGCTCGGGCCGATCAGCTTTCGGCAGATTTTGCGAGCAGTCGGCGATCAGGCGAGGCGCATGAGCTAACCTTTCTTCGGCGACCAGCCATAGGCCTTGGCGCACGCGCCACCCATCAGCATCGCCCGCTCACTGTCGCTCAGCCGGTCGGTCTCAAGGAAGGGCACGACGCCCTGCTCGTAGTTGACGACTGCGAAAGCGCGAGTCCAATCCGTGCCCCACAGGCAACGGTCGAAACCCCAGGCGTCGAACACACGGGCGAGTGGGTCCCAGATGTCCGGGAAAGGATACGGCTCGCGGGACAGCGTGCAGGCGCCGCTCACCTTGATCACCGCGTTCTTGCGCCTGGCGAGGTCCAGCACCTTCGGCAGGTCGGCCCAAGGCTGCGGCGGGGCGGGCGGCTCGTGCGGCTGCATGATGCCCAAGTGGTCGATGATGAATCGCGTATCGGGGTGGCGATCGATCAGCGCCGCGCCGACGTCCAGGTTGCCCCAGCACAGGATGTTGACCGGAAAATCGTGCTTGACGGCCGCGCGCATGACGCGGTCGAGACCCGGGTCGTTCGCCTCCCGCGTCGACCCCTTCGGCATCATGATGCGGATGCCGACCGTCCCCGGCGTCTTCTTCCAGTCGGCGATGACATCGGCCACCGCCGGATCGTCAGGGTTGACCGGCTTGACGATGGCGAGCCGGCCCGGATGCGCTCGCGCCACCTCCACCGCGTAGCTAGCGTCGTACTGGTACATGGAAAAGGCGGAGATGAAGATCGCGCCGTCGACGCCGACCTTGTCCATCGCCGCCACCATCTCGTCGCCCGTCACGTGGGCGGGCCAGTTCGGCACGTTGTGCCAGGGTCGCTTCGGCGTGTTCGCCTCGTAGGCGTGGACCTGGGAATCGATGATGGGCATCGCGCAAGCTCCTCTGGACTACCGCAGCCGGTATCGCAGCAGGTCGCGCGCGCCGTGTCCAGAACTCTGGAGCGCGCTCGACCCTACCTTGCCGCATTCGGCTCTCAACTGCGACCGGCGGATTCTGACCTATCGATCATGACGCCCAATTTCCGCTGTCCATTGGAAACACAACCCAGGAGCTAATGGCCTGGAGCGGTGTTGACGGTGACTTGGCCACTTGCGCACCTCAGTCGACCTTGAACCGCCCAACGGCGACAGGATTTCCGTCCCGACCCGGCTTCACGATCACCATCTCACCCGAGGCGAGGCTGATACCCATCAGAGCGTTGACGACCACTCCATGGGTGACAAACAGCACCCGCGTGGTGCCATCGAGCTCCGCCAAATAGGCTTTCAATTCTTTGATTTGGCTTTCGCGATACTCCTGTCGACCCACAAGATTGCTCAATGGCGCGAACGGCTCGGCCTCATGGCCCATGACCAGCAGAGCCGTGTCCTTGCACCGACACCACGGGCTCGTCAGCACGCGGTCGAACGCCACACCATGCCGCTTGAAAGCTTCGCCCGTGCGACGGGCGTGCGCGCGGCCCTCTTCGCTCAGATTACGCTGCGTGGCGCATTCCTCTAGCCGGAAGCCCGGTGGATCACCATAGCCGCCCGAGCCCGGCGCATCCGAGTGGCGCATGAACACCACGTGTCCGGGCTGCCGCAGCAGCGACCACGGATCGTCCTGAGCCGTGGTTGACGGCGGCTGTCCGATCAATCCAGCCAAAGCGAGGGCGATGAGGAACAGGCGCGTTCCAGACGCGGTGCTCATGAGGCAGCCAACTCGGTATCGTCTCAATGTCCTCGGTACGTCGAGTGCAACGTAGCATCCTCCGCTCCTGCAAAATCGCAAAACGGCACTTCTCTACAGAAAGCAGTATTGGACTGGTGAAAATCGGCGTCTGCACATTGTAGGTGCTCCGGCGGCCTGCTACCCCATTTAGGCGAATCGCGGGCGGGGGCGACACACATGCGGCTACCATTCAACGGCATCGGGCAGTGGTGTCTTATTTCGCTGGGAGCGCTGCTTGCGGGTTGCTCGGCAGGCGCAAGTGTATTTGACACAGGATCAATCAAACCTGCCGCGGAGGCCGTTACCAGCAAGTTTGTGCCGGGCGTTCCCAAGGGCTACCAGTGCCCGCTCGTGCCGAACGGATTTGACCCGGCAGGCTCCATCTACCGGCTCGACAAGGACGGCACCTATTTCCGCGTCAAGGACTTCACGACAACGCCGGCTATCGCGGCGCTGGGTTCTTATAAGCGCGACGTAAAGATCTCGAACTACCAGCTCTCTGACACGCAGCAGGCCAATGCGGGCCTCTCCCTGGATCTACTGAAGAAAGTCCTCCCAGGCCTCTCGGTCTCCGCCTCGGCCGACTACAAAAAGGCGATGACCGTCGAGATCACAGTTGAGGACATGGTCGGTGAGGTGATCGATGATGCAGTGGCAGACAAGATCATCGAGCTGTTCGAGGCGAGCATGAAACCCAAGCCGGGCAGCAAATATTTTCTGGTGCGCGAGACGGTGAGAGCGGGTGCGGTCAGCTACAAGCTGAAGCAGGCCGATTTGGCGCGGCTCGGTGGCAAAGCCGAAGTCGAGAAACTGGCGCAGGGCGCGGCGAACGTGACGGTGCGAGAGAACGACGGTGTGTTCGAGATCAAGCAGACATTCAAGCCAGACCGCATGCCGATTTGCATCAAGTCGGCGGAGGTTGTCGTCGAAGGCGGACGCGGCGGACAAGGGGCAGGTACTGTCGCTTTGAAAAGCGCCGATGAAACACCGCTTCCGAAGATCAAGCGAGTTGGCGCGAACTGAGCGCGGAAGCTCGCGCACGTCACTCGCATGGTGGCCGTAGCCGGCAATGAGGCGGTCGAAATAATCTTCATGGGAAGAGCGATCGAGCCGGCGATGTCCCGGGCGCGCTCTACCATAGTGAGATGCTCACAATACGGTTTGAAAACTCTTGCGGCCCCCTAAGCGGGCACGGTGACAACCCTGAGCTGCATGACGGTCACCAAGAAGCCGGAGGGGCCGCTGTCTGCCGTCTCGGCGCGCATGGTGATGTCTGGGTTGCGTTCGCCGATGAGGGTGGTGCCCGCCTTGGCAGGGCCGGTCCCCGATTCTGGCGCGGCGATGTATGACTGCTCCAGAAGACCGGGGTCGATTTTGCTGTCGCTTGGACCTTGTACGACCCAGATCATAACCAGCTTGCCTGAAGGTGCTTGCCCCTGGGCAACTCGGCGTATCTGGCCGCCATAGGTGTGCTCGGCCCCGCTTCCCGTCGGCTTGAACACGCAGCGAATGGCCCGCTCCTCGCCCGAGGGACCGCTCTGAGGCTCACCTTGCTCGGCGAGCGTGCACGTCAGCACGCCAAGGTTTGTGCGCGAAGACTGGGCGCTCGCCGAGGCGGCAAGCGTAAGCGTGAGGCATGCAAGCAGGGTGCGGAACATGCGGGGCACCTACAGTCTGACGGTCGGTGAGAACGGTTCGAATGCGAACTTTGCTTGGTTCACAACGTTCCTAGTCGGAGCGTGGTTCCGGTGAAGTACGAGCACTGTAGAAAAAGTGACTTGGATTTCCGGAACTCGCGGTCCTTCACTTCTCGCGATGAGTGGCTAATTGCCCGCATCTCGGCCGGGTAAAGTCCGCCGCGACAGCGTTGGAACCATGCTTGCTCGAAGCGGTTGGTGCGGCACCATGCCAGAGACATGCGATCGGGTTTGGGAAATCATCGAGAAGGTAGGTGTGTGTATGCTCGCCACCTGCTTCGAGGGGGGTCTGCGTGCGCGGCCTCTCGAGGCGAGAGCAGACCGCAAATCCGGCCGCCTCCTGTTCGTAACAGATGTTCATAGCGCCAAGCGCGATGACGTGGATCGATGGCCCGATGTGGGGCTCGTCTTTATCGACACGGCGGACAAGGCCTACCTTTCCATCACCGGCACGGCGCGGATCGTCGATGACCCTAGATTGCGAGCCGCTGCATGGCGCAAGAGTGATCTGGTGTGGTGGCCAGGGGGCCCGAACGATCCCAACGTGTGCGTTCTCGTTTATGAGCCCACTACAGCCGAGCTCTGGGATGGTCCGTCAAATGCTGGTGTAGTCGCCTATGAATTTGCGAAGGCAATAGTGGCAGGCACCGAGCCTGACCTTGGCGAAAACCGCAAAATCACGCTCGATATGAGGCGATGACCCGATGCCTCAAGCCTGGTGCGGCTCATTCGCGATGGATATCGAAGAGTTCGTGCTTAACCTGTGCTGCGTCGGCGTGTCGGTGCTCGATTGCCAATTGGGTGCAACGGTGGCTGCCATCAGCGAGCGCTGATGGCGGGTTTGACTTCGGCGGGTCGCTCGGGCTTCGCCATCTCGCCGGGGCGGGTCGGTGGTCATCGCCGACAAGGGCTACGACGCCGATTGGATCAGAGCCCAAGCTCAGCGCGGCCTTCTTCGCTTTCATCCAGCTCGCCGGCGTGCGAATCTGGCTCGGGTGAATTGAGTCCACGACCTAGCGGCAGCGCGAGCCATGCAGCTGCCCTGATTGATGCCTTGTCGCGCTGGCTACGGATGGTGCTTCACATCTCGATGCTGGCAACACGGGCCGCCGACGCGCCGGCAGAATGAGGACAGAAAACAGAGGCAGATGCAGACGGCGCAGACCCCCGTCCTGAAGGACATTGTGCTGATCGGCGCGGGGCATTCGCATGTCGGCGTGCTGCGCATGTTCGGCATGGACCCGATGCCCGGCGTGCGCCTCACGCTCGTGACCCGGCAGGTCCACACGCCGTACTCGGGCATGCTGCCGGGCCTGATCGCTGGTCTTTATGACCACGACGAGGCCCACATAGACACGGGCCCCCTCAGCCGCTTCGCCCAGGCCCGGCTCTACCACAGCGAAGTGATCGGATTGGATTTGGCGGCGAAGTGCGTTATCTGCCGCGACCGGCCGCCGGTGCCCTACGACGTTCTGTCGATCAACATCGGCTCGACGCCGAGCGCGGGGCAGATACCGGGCGCGGCCGAGCATGCCATTCCGGTCAAACCCATCGACGGGTTTATCGCGCGTTTCGAGGCTGCCTGCACGCGGGTGCTGGAGGCGCGGGGGCGGGTTAGAATCGGCGTGGTCGGCGGCGGCGCCGGCGGCGTCGAGCTGCTCTTATCCCTGCACCGGCGCCTGACGCGTGATGTGGCCGCTGCCGGCTTCGATGCCGGGGGGCTCGCCTTTACTCTGATCACGGATACCAACGAAATCCTGCCATCGTTTCCGCCGCGCATGCGCCGGAGATTTGCAGAGGTCCTGCGTGAGCGTGCCATCCACATCATCACGGATGGCCGCGTCTCGCAGGTCCAGTCTGATGCGGTGGTTGTCGATGGGCATGGGTCGATCGCGCTCGATGAGGTGTTCTGGACCACGCGCGCCGCTCCCGCGGCCTGGTTGCGTGATACCGGCCTTGTGCTCGATGCCGACGGTTTCATCAAAGTGGGGGAGACGCTGCAGTCGGTTTCCCACTCCGATGTCTTCGCCGCCGGCGACATCGCGGCCATCGAGGGGCACGCATTGCCGAAGTCCGGGGTCTACGCCGTGCGATCCGGACCGCCGTTGGCCCGCAATCTGCGGCGCATCCTCGAAGGCGGGCCCTTAGTTAACTACAAGCCTCAACGGGAGGCGCTCTACCTGATCTCAACGGGGGAGCGCTATGCGCTCGGCGCCCGCAACGGCTTCACTTTCGAGGGCGCGTGGGTCTGGACGCTCAAGGACTTCATCGACAGGCGCTTCATGGCGAGATTCAACGAGCTGCCGGAAATGGCCGCACCGGATGTAATACCAGTGCCGGCGATCGCCGATCAGGAGGCGATCAAGGACATCTCGGCCATGGCCATGCGCTGCGGCGGATGCGGCGCCAAGGTGGGCGCGACCATCCTGACGCGTGCGCTCGGCGCCGTCGAGCCCGCCGCGCGCAACGACGTCGTCGTGGGGTTGGATGCGCCCGACGATGCCGCGGTGGTCGACATCGGTGGACCGCGTTTGGCGGTCCACACCGTCGACTACTTCCGGGCCATGCTCGATGACCCCTACACGTTCGGCAAGATCGCGGCCAATCACGCACTGGGCGATATCTATGCCATGGGGGCTGAGCCGCAAACGGCGCTTGCCATCGCCACGGTGCCCTACGGCATCGAAGCTAAAGTGGAAGCGGACTTGTCGCAGATGATGGCCGGTGCCAACGACATCCTGCGTGAGGCAGGCTGTGCACTGGTTGGGGGCCATACCAGCGAGGGCGCCGAGCTCTCTCTTGGATTTGCCGTCAACGGATTGGTCGATCGTGATACCGCGTTGCGTAAGGGTGGCCTGCGGCCCGGCGATGCGCTGATCCTGACCAAGCCGATCGGCACCGGCTCGCTGTTCGCGGCGCATATGCGCGGCAAGGCGAAAGCGCGCTGGGTAATGCAGGCGATCGCGAGCATGACCCAATCGAACCGCGCTGCGGCACACATTCTACGGACGCATGCCGCCACCGCAGCCACCGATGTCACGGGCTTCGGTCTGCTCGGCCATCTCGTGGAGATGGTCAAGGCCGGTGACGTGGAGGCCACGCTCTGGCTGCTGCGCGTACCCCTGCTCGAGGGCCTTCCAGAGACCATGGCAACGGGCATCTTCTCCTCGCTGCAGCCACAGAATGTCAGACTGCGCCGGGCCGTCGGCAATCTGGACGCAGCAGCAGCCCATCGGCTTTATCCGGTCCTGTTCGACCCCCAGACTGCCGGCGGCCTGCTCGCGTCCGTTCCTTCCGAGCGCGCACACGCCTGCGTCGCGGCGCTGCGGGTTGCAGGGTACGCATCGGCGGCGGTGGTAGGATTGGTTCAGCCGCGTTCGGAGTCGCCTGCCGCCATCACTGTCGAGATCGACCAGCACCATGCGCTGGAGCCTTCGCGCAGCGCCCCAACTGCGCCACAAGATCAGCCAGAGGTAACCTCCAGCGCGCACCAATCCGCTCTATGAGGCTTGGCTGTACCTCTGCTGATGGCGATCCCATCAGGCCGAGTGAAACACCAGGGCCCTGAGCTCGATGCTCTCGCGCGGTGGTGCGTTGGCTGGCGTCGTCGGGTCGGTGAACGCGGTATGCGGCGCAAAGCGCGCTCGTCCATCCGTCTCGGAATCATAGCATTTTAAGAGCAGCACCTCGTCGGCTTTCATCTCTGGAACGTAGTACCAGCGATGTGCGGGGTCGTAGACTACGGAATAGGTCTCACCGACCCGGTCCGGATAGACGAGATCGGAAGGAACGAGTTGCTCCGGCATGACGCTCGATGCATCGCAAACGGCCAGCGGCGCGTCCCGCAGGGGACCGCGGATGGGGCGCCAGAGATTGATGATCTGCACCCGTCCGCGCAGAAGCTCGTCCGCATCCGGCAAGAGATCGCGCACGCGCTGCGGCCCTGACTTGACTGTGTGATCGACGTGCACGCGCGGCACTGGTTGTCGGGGAACTCCGCTGCGCCGATCTTCGCCGCCGGCCACCCGGCGGCGCACGGTGTGATCGAAAATGTGCACGCGGTCAGCTCCGGTCAGCTTTTTGAGGAGTTGCTCGGCCTCCGCGTAGTAAACACCCCTGACCTCGTCGTCGTCGTAGAAATCGCGGACAGCGCTGCGGTGCTCGACGAGGTTAAACCCTTCCTCGTCCAGCGACACCTCCGAGAGGATCGGCCGCGCGTTGACGATCTCGATCAGGTGCGGGTCGTTGACGATGGTTGTGCGCGGCTCGCCCGCCGGCGGATCGTAGGTGTACGTGCGCGGGTGCGTGGTGGATGGCGAAAGATAATTCAGCTCGGCTTCGACCAGCGACACGCGGTCAGCCACTACGCTTTGCAAGCTCATGCCGACTCCTCCAGTTTCATTGTCCTTGAAGCTGGGCAGAGGAGCGTGTGGCGACAAGCAAGATTTTCTCATGACCATTGCAAAGAATTCTCACCCGTGTCTCGCGGCTGGTGACGATCGACGGGGGCAACCGGCATCGCGCCGCGCGACAATCCACCCTCGAGCAAAAAATTGTTCCCGCAAAGAAATCGCAATGGAACGCTGCATTCCCGCGTTGTCGCGAACCGCAGAAAATCACAGCACATGCTGGGCACGAGCCATGGCCGCCGAAACGTCTGTGCGGTATTTGCCGTAGCCCTACCGAGATTCCCTTGTTTTCAGGACGGAAGATACTCCAGACTGGTGTCCATCAGCAGGGAGACCAGGCTCGCGCGGCGTGGTCCCGTTCCGACAGGAGGACACGCCCGTGAGGGTTTCGAGAAGGGCCTTGGGGATTTGGGCTGCGCTGGCAGCGGCAGGATTGATTTGCGGCGGCGCCAATTGGGCGGTCAGCCAGCAAGCCTATCCGTCACGGCCCATACAACTGGTCATTCCGTATCCGCCCGGCGGATCAGATGTGCTGCCGCGCAAGCTCATCGTCGGGATGTCGCAGGCTCTGGGCCAGCCCATCGTCGCAGTCAACAAGCCCGGTGCTTCCACCCAGATCGCGACCCAATTCGTAGCGACGTCCCCATCTGACGGCTACATTCTCTATTTCTCCAGCCCGGGCGAGCTTGCTGCCGGGCCGGCGCTGTTCAAGTCGCTCTCCTTCAACGCGCTGACGGACCTGACGCCGATCTCCTATGTGGCAGAGGCCCCATTCACGCTGATTGCCGCGGCGTCGTTGCCAGTCAAGACGTATGCGGAGCTGGTCGCTTACATAAAGGCCAATCCCGACAAGGTGCGGTTTGGCTCTTACGGCGTGCAGACGCAGCCGGACATACTCGCCCGGCGTTTCAATCTGCACATCGGCACCGACGTGCAGATCATTCCGTACCAAGGTGGTTCTCCAACCTTCAATGCGATGCTCGCGGGCGAGGTGAACCTGGTGTTCGCGACGCTGATCCCGACCCGGTCCTTCATTCAGGCGGGCCAGATGCGCCCGATCGCCATCGCGGCGAGTTCCCGCGTGCCTCTGTTCCCCGATCTACCCACACTGAAAGAGCTGGGGGTTGATATTATCGATGCGGCATCGTTCGGCCTGACCGGTCCGAAGGGCCTCCCACCCGAGGTCGTTGCGCGCCTTCACGAGGCGACCGTTGGCGAGCTGAACAAGCCCGACATACGCAAGTTTGTCGAGGACATGGGTGTCGTGCCGGTAGGGAGCTCGCCGGCGGAGCTTGCCGCCCGCCTCAAGCAGATGACAGAGCACTGGTCGGAGTTCGCCCCCAAGCTCGGCATTCAGAAGCAGTAAGATATAGGCGGCACAGCCAGCGGAATGTGTTTGGTGCAGACCCGCTGCACGTAAGCGATGAAGGGTGCGACCTATGGACGGATATGGCCCGGCGGGCAGCGCTCACGCTGACTGCATTGCGCGTGCGCGTGGTGTTACGGAGACGTTGGCCGCTGGCGCCAAGCGCATCGAAGCGGCGCGCGAGCTGCCACCGGATATCCTGAAAGCCCTGCACGACGCCCGGCTGTTTCGCCTGCTGCTGCCGGAAGCGATCGGTGGCGACGAACTCGATCCGGCTGGACTGGCGCAGGTGGCTGAGATCATCGCGGCAGCTGACGCCAGCACGGCCTGGTGCATCGGCCAGGCGGCTGGCTGCGCAATGACTGCAGCCTTCCTCGCGCCCGACGTCGCGCGCCGTATATTTGGTCCGTCCGATGCGGTGTTGGCCTGGGGGGCAGGCGCTCAGGGCAAGGCAACCGTGGTCGATGGCGGCTATCGCATCACCGGCACGTGGGCATTTGCGAGTGGCTTGCACAACGCGACCTGGCTCGGCGCCCATTGCAAGGTGTTCGAGGCTGACGGGAGTCCGCGCCTGCGGGCAGATGGCCGGCCGGCGGAGCGTACGGCGCTCCTCCGGCGCGAGCAGGCGCGCGTGCACGATGTCTGGAGTGTGATGGGCCTGCAGGGCACCGGCAGCGACAGCTACGAAGTCGCGGACTTTTTCGTGCCGGACGAGGTGACGCTCGATCGCGAGGACCTCGATGCCCGACGGCAGGGTGGGGCGGTGTACCGGTTTCCAGGATCCCTGGTCTATGCCGGCGCGTTTGGCGGCGTGATGCTCGGCATCGCGCGCGGGACACTGTCGGATCTGGTTGCGCTGGCTGCGAGCAAGACGCCACGGGGCGCGGCATCGTCGCTGCGCGACGCTCCCGTGTTTCAGACCGAGCTCGCGCGCCTGGAAGCTCGGTTTCGGGCTGCCCGTGCCTATCACCTGCAAACGTTGACCGATGTATGGACCGCGGTCAGGGACAGCGGTAACCATCTGACGCTGCAGCAGCGCATCGACATCAGGCTGGCGGCAACCCACGCCATCAATGAGGGCGTGGCCATCGTAACAGAGGCGTATCGCGCAGCGGGGCAGACGGCAATCTTCGCGGCCAATCCGTTCGAACGGCGGTTGCGCGATGCGTTGTCCGCCTCACAGCAGGTGCAGGGCCGTCCAAGCCACTATATGACGGCCGGACGCCATATGCTGGGCTTGCCACCCGACACAATGATGTTCCTCTGAGGGTCGTTCTACGCGCGTCCGTTGGTGATGGCCACCAGCTTGTCGAGCGCTCTTTGCGCCGCTCCCGACTCGATTGAATGCGCGCCGAGCGCCGCGCCATCCATCAGATTGGCGGCTTGGTCGGCTACGATCAGAGCGGCGGCGGCGTTGAGGATCGCGATATCGCGCAGCGGCGTGCGCTTGCCGGCAAGAACGTCGCGGATCGCGGCGGCGTTGGTGTGCTCATCGCCCCCCTTCAGATCGGCGAGCCTGGCCGGCGCCAGTCCTGCATCGGCCGGCGTCACCTCGAACACCCGCACTGCACCGTTTTTGACCTCGGCCACGTCGGTCGCGCCGGTCGTGGTCAGCTCATCGAGGCCGTCGTGTCCGTGCACGACCCAGACGTGCTCGGCCCCGAGCTTGTTGAGCACATGCGCGATGGGTTCCACCCAATCGCGCGAGAAGACGCCGACAATCTGCCGCTTCACGCCCGCCGGGTTGGAGATCGGCCCCAGCAGGTTGAAAATCGTGCGTATGCCGAGCTCGGCGCGCACCGGCGCCCAATGCTTCATGGCCGGATGGTGCATCGGCGCCCACATGAAGCCGACGCCGGCCTCCGCCACGCAGCGTGCGATCACGGGGAACGGAACGTCGAGCTTGACGCCGAGCGTGGAGAGCACGTCGGATGCCCCCGACATAGAGGAGACGCGGCGGTTGCCGTGCTTGGCGACTAGGATGCCGGCACCGGCAGCGATGAGCGATGCGCAGGTCGAGACATTATACGTGCCGTGCGCGTCGCCTCCCGTGCCGACGATATCGACCGCACCCGGCGCGACCTCGACGCGGTTCATTCGGTCGCGCATCATCTGGGCCGCGCCAGTGATCTCCTCGACCGTCTCGCCGCGTACCCGCAACGCCATAAGGAACGCGCCCATTTGTGCGGCAGTGGCAGCACCTGCCGTCATCTGGTCGAGCGCGGTTCGAATCTCTTCCTGACTGAGGGCGGCGCCGGTCGAGACTTTCTGGATGAGCTGGCGCAGCTCTTGCGACGGTTGGGGCGAGGGGGCGGAACTCATGGGTAGCTCACAAGGCCGCGACGCGAGGAGCGTGGGTGTTGCGCCTACGCGGCGCCAGACCCGCGAGCTCGAGGAAGTTGGCGAGCAGCGCGTGACCGTGCTCGGAGGCAATGCTTTCTGGGTGGAATTGCACGCCATGCACGGGGTGCTTCTTGTGCTGCAGTCCCATGATCAGGCCACCGCTCTCGGCTGTGATCTCCAGGCTGGAGGGAAGGTTCTCTCGCTCTACGATCAAGGAATGATAGCGGGTAGCCTCGAAGGTCTTTGCTAGACCTTTAAAGATGCCTTTGCCCGTGTGGCGAATGCTCGAAAGCTTGCCGTGCATGAGCTGCGGCGCGCGGATGACCTTGCCGCCGTAGATCTGGCCGATCGCCTGATGCCCGAGGCAGACGCCGAGGATGGGAATCTTGGGGCCGGCCTTCTCGATCAGCTCGAGGCAGATGCCGGCCTCGTTCGGCGTGCAGGGTCCGGGTGACAGTACGATGGCCTTGGGCGCGAGCCTGATGGCTTCTTCGACGGTGATTTTGTCGTTGCGCACCACGTGCGCCTCCGCCCCCAGCTCCCCCAGGAAGTGGACGAGATTGTAAGTGAAGCTGTCGTAGTTATCGATGAGCAGGAGCATCGCAGGCCTTATCATATTGATCTATTGGGATTCTTCTCGGAATAATCACCCAGACACTTGGTTTGATACCCCCACAAATACCCTCCATTGATGCAGCAGCTCAGTAGCTTCACTACAACTAAACGAAATGAAGCTCCAGACTGAGGCCGTTGTCGTGCTCGGTCATTCGTGGGGAGATAGTATCGACGCGCCGGCCGCTAGACACCCTACATTCGGAGTGCCCGTCCGCGGCGAGATAATGCGTCGGTCCCTGAG
Source organism: uncultured Alphaproteobacteria bacterium (assembly GCA_963806735.1). Lineage (GTDB taxonomy): Bacteria > Pseudomonadota > Alphaproteobacteria > Rhizobiales > Hyphomicrobiaceae > CADEFX01. Next base: position 64,640 of record CAWEBE010000067.1, read on the forward strand.
GCGGGAATGCCGGCTTCCTCTTTCAGCTCGCGGACAGCCGCCGCCTCGTGGCTTTCGGCGGCTAGCCTAGGGCCGACAGCTCTGCCCCCGTGGGAGACCTGACAGTCTGGCCCATGCTCGAAGCCCATGCCATGGATGACAAGACGCACGCGCCGTACCGGCGCGGTTACCTGTTCGAAAAGCGCGCCAGCTCATGGAGACGTGGGCGAGGTTCTGTTCTCAACGACCCGTAGACCGGCACTACCGATCAATCGAATGCAAAGTACTCAATTCCATGAGAAACAAATCGACCGGCGCTCTTTCAAATGACGATGTGATGGCCATGACTAAGGCTATGGCAATGGCTGGCTGCAGCGACCCGCCAAGTCATGAGGCTTTGCGGGTCGCCTTGATCAAGTTCAAAAAGATCTGGCAGCGTGATCAGATCATCAAGCGCCAATACATCAGCGACCGGCAGATCCGGTCTGGCCTTAAGGCAGTCATCCAGCACGCTAAAGCGCTGGGTAATGCTTGCACTCCTGCGCTCGCCAAAATTCTGGAGGTCGATGGCGCATTGCGGGATGCTCGGTCAGAAACGCCGGAGGGAGCGGCTCTATTGGAGTACGAGCTATTGAAGGAGATTGGTTGTGTGCGACGACTGCACGTACGAGCACAGGCAGCGCTCAAGGGCCACGAATTAAGGATGACAACGGGTGCTACGTTTTCATTCGAAAAGCCCAACGCGCAGCAGCCTCACGTCGATAGTCTTTGCGAAGCAATCGTCGAGTTCTGGAGCCGGGATTTGCACCTTCGCGCCACTATCAGTCCACAGTCGGCGTTGGTGCAATTTGCGGAGGCTGTTCTCATACACGTCGCAGGCCTCAATCTTGATCGAGAGGCGATCAAGAAACGCCTTGGGAAAATCCAGCGCGGCCGAGCCCTCTAAGTTACCAAGACAGTCGTTCGGCAAAGTGCGTAAACGTTCGATCCCGTCGCTTCGGATCGGAGAGTTATATGACAGGATCTATTAAGTTGCCGAGATCCGGCTTCGTTCGTCTTGCCGCCATCATCGGCCCCGGCCGGCCGATCCCGGTCAGCAAATCCACCTGGTGGGAAGGTGTGCGCAGCGGCCGCTACCCGCGGCCGGTCAAGCTCGGGCCGCGCATCACGGCCTGGCGGGTCGAGGACATCGAGGCCCTGATCGCACGGGCTGAAACATCGATGCCGCCGGCCACCGGGTAGTCCCCGGACGACTGCCCCGCCTGTCATCCCCATCCGTGCAACCTTAATCGTCGAGGGACGTCGCCGTGCGTCTGCGCTCGCTTGTTGATCGCCTCCGTTCACCCTCGCAATCGGTGTGGCGCGCACCGGTCCAGCCCAACATCGATCACACGAGCAGCCACCCACCATCCCCTGCATCGGTGCTGGAGGGCACCGATGTCGATCAGACCGGCATCGATGCTGACCGGCGCCGATGCGGCATCGTCGAGGCCGATGCGCATCTCAGGGAACCCTGCTGCCGTTCGGGCTTCTATTCGCCGCAACAGCACGCCGCCCAGCTGCTCGCGCACTTGATCCTCAAGCAGAGCTCTGCGGGCGAAATCCTTCCCTCAGAAACACTCCAGATTGACTACGGTTTGATGACGTTGGAGCTGCGCTGGCACTGCCGGGCCTGGAATCCGGTGGCACGCGAGTTCACGCGGCTGACCAACGGCAGGAAGCTCTATCGGCGACGCACGGAACCACCCGTCGGCGGCCGCGAGCGCGTCTACGCCATCCCCACCGCTGCCGCGGCCAAACCCATTTGCGAACGCGTGCTCGGCCGCGCCTCGCTGTTCGTGCCCGAGCAAGACCGCGAATTCCTGTGGCCCGGCCCGCCGACGGCCGAGCACTGCCCACGCATTGGTGCGACCTGCCCGCTCTGGAGGCCACGGCATGGCACGCGGCGATAGAGGGCGAGGCGACCATCCACCCGGCGCCACACGCTCGGCTGAGACAACTAGGACAAAGCCATATCAGGATAATAGCCTTGTCCGGGTACCTGTTCACCAATGCTTTGGGCAGCTGCTGCCCAAGCGACCGTATTGCGCCGACGATCCCAGCCACGGCCTCCTCATCCGCTCTCGCCGCCGCGCACTGGCCTTCAGCCACATCCAGCTCAACGCGCCCATCGAAGCCCGTTGGCTGGCCTTCGATATCGATCGTGACACTGCGGCCTTGGCCTGGGAGGAGGGTGGCTTGCCGGCTCCCAACGTCATCGCCATCAATCCTGAAAACCATCACGCCCACCTGCTGTGGGCCCTCAATCAGCCAGTGCACGATCGCTATGCGTCGCGGCAGGCTCCACTGCGCTATCTGGCCGATGTCGAGCACGGTATGTCGCGCCGGCTCGGCGCAGATCCCTCCTATGCCGGTGTGATCGCCAAGAACCCGCTCTCTTCGCGCTGGCGGGTAAGCTGGCTGGCGCCCTTCGCCTACGACCTGGAACGGCTCGACGCCGATCTGACACATCAGGACAAGCTCAGGCCGAAGCGGCTGAGCGAACAGTTCGGGTTCGGACGCAACTGCGCTTTGTTCGACGAGGTGCGCCGGATCGCCTACGGCCAGGTGCTGCAGTGCAAGCGCGACGGCATCAACGCAGACGGCTTTCGGCGCCACCTTGAAGCGGTCGCCCAAGAGCTGAACCTGCAGTTCCTAAGCTCGCCGGCCGGCCCGCTGCCACGCCGCGAGATTCGCTCCATCGCCCGCTCGGTGGCGCGCTGGTGCTACCGCCATTTCACGCCGGAGAAATTTTCAGCGCTGCAAAGCCACTGGGCGCAAACCCGCACGCGGCGCAACCTGGCTTTGATCTGGAAGATCAAGCATGGCGCATGAGCGGTCGCGTCGCACTATGGCTATCAAAGCTTTGGCCAGGCTAATGCAGCGCTCGGAGCGCACCGTGCGTCGATACTGGGCCGAGGCACGAGCTGACTATGAAACGAAGGGCGCCGCTCGCCAGCGGCCTTGGGAGGCGGCAGGGATCAGCCGGGCGACCTGGTACCGTCGTACCAAGACAAGGACAAGTCAGAAAACGGAATGATGCTGCTGCAACTCGATGCCAAGCGACGGGCGTGAAAAACCCCTCTGTTATCAATAGCAAGTGGCTTGATTCATTGAGATTTTTTTGAGCATTGCAACTGGTACTGTCAAATTGGTTGCCAAGGCCAATTTGTGCCGTGAATTTTGCCATCAAGGCATCTATCGCCATCAATTTTCTTGAGGCTAATGGAATGTCGCCCGACACCAAACCGAGTACGTCCCCTCTCTCCTCTGCTGATCTCGCTGATCGGGCGAAGGGCTTTACCGTTGCCATCGAATCACTTCGTGACTGGCAGCGTACAAAGGTGGGGGCGTCGTCACGCCCGACGTCTACAAGGAGCACATGATTTCATTTTTCGGGAGTATTAGAGCTGACCGAGATGCACTGATGAGGGCAATTGAGCTTCCGGGATACGACAAAGAATTTCGGGATGTGTGCCGCAAGTACGTAAGCATCTAGCCGTTTCTTGTTGAGTGGGGAGTTTCTCGATGGCTGACTGGTTGCGGAGCATCTTCGCCAGTGAGTGGATGGGCCATTTGTTGCGTTCTGCGGCGGAGGAAATACCCAAAGTTGTGACGACTTTGATATTGGCCGGCATCGGTTGGTACATAGGGAAGCGGCTCACCATATTGTGGAGCTACCGTCAGAAACGAAACGAGCAAGACCTGATTGGTGCGCGTGACTTTCACGCGCAGTACGGGGAGTTCTTCTCCCTTTGGAAGCTCTGGAACTACTACATCCGCGATGTTGGAGCAGACGCGCTTCCAGGCGCATCGCGATGGGAGCTTCTGGATCAAGCTTGCAAAGCAGAAGCAAGGTTGGAAGCGACACTAGTGCGGCTGGCATCCGAAAGACCTTTGACGAGCGAAGAGATCACTACCCTTGGACGCTTTCGACAACGTTATCAGCAACTTCGCGAGACGATCCGCGACAACAAGCCCTTGTTGTGGGACCATTCAGAACATCCCGAGTACGCCGAGTTCAAAAAACTGGCCCAGCAGGTCGCTGCAATAGTTGCTGGGAACCCTCCAGTGAGCCATGACTTGCTCAATAAAATTACCTCAAACGTTTATGAGGTGCCGAACGATAGAATGCGTAATCCGAGCCAATCCGGCCACTGATTCCGACGCAATCCGGCCACCCGTTCCGACGGAAGTCGGCCACCTGTTCCGATCCAATCCGGCCACCCCCTGGCGGTGGTTCTGACGCTCTCTGTGTCGGCGAGACGCGACATGGGCGGCTTTGGCTCCGGGCGACGGCAGCGCTATCAACACAGGATGACTGACGGTTACCTGGCGCTGGACATCGCCGTCCTTGGGGGTCGAGATCTTCTTCAGCCTGGATGTTCAGCCTCGATCACTTGGTCGCGAGGAGAGGTGAGGATGGGCGCGGTGACCGTCCGCGCGGCTACTGCAAGCCTGAATCTGTCATACCAGCTGGTGACAGGCGAAGGTTCAGCCGTCGCTGTCGATGAGGTCGTGAACCTTCGGTCGACAGAGACATCGCTCGCCGGCATACGCCGATGGTTCGAATGCCCCGGATGCAATCGTCGCAGTCGCATCCTGTACGGTGACTTCCCTAATCGACGATCGGCGGTCAAGCTGTTGGCGGATCACGAAAGGGGAAGGTTCACTATGAGAATGGCAATGTTCGCGGGATCGAGCCGCGAAGAGGTGCGGAGGCGGGCTGCGTGGGACGCTGCTACTCCGATCTGTGGTTCCGATGATCGCCAGGATTGCGATGGTAGACGCATGTGCTGGGACCAGTTTGGTTACAAATCAGCCCACGGCTGGTTCATCGGTTACTCGATACCGCTCGATTTTCGGTGGCCTTGACCACACGCTGAACCTGAGAGCGCGTCACTGGACGGGGGACTAACCCTTCCGAGCAGCGCGTGCCCTGGTACAGCGTGCTATCAAGCTGATCAAAAGCGAAGCAAGATGCCGGACTGAATATGCAGATGCGCCAGAACGAGCACTGGCGCCATCTCCATTAACACCCAGAGGTGCGCCAACCGGGAGGCACAACGGCTGGCGTTGTTTGCGCCTAACGAGGGAGGTTGACCGGCCGTGGGTGGCCGATGCGCTCGAAGGAGCAGACTGCCATGCTACATGCTCCCCTTTGTGCGGCATGCTGGGGTTTATATGCAATCCCAGCCATTGCACGACATTAAAAAGAGCCACACGTGGGCACGGTGGCTCTTTCTGACCGTCCACGGAAATTTGTGCGCAACGGACCAGCGGCAATGTCAAATCCGCGCGGCCTCAAGAGCATGGCCGGCGCGAAAATCACCATCTATGTCGCGGCCGTTTATCCCAGCAAAGTCGCCGCGCAGCGCCTTGAGGGTGATCCGCTCGATCTCAATCTCGCGCGCGGTCCTGTATCCACGCCGCCGCAGAATTGGGATTGGTGGACACCATCCTTGGATCGCATGCTGGAATAGGAATGCCCCAACCAGGGTCGGCAGTGCGAACCAGCGCTTATCGACGGTCACGCCGAGCGTTACGCCCGCCACCGTCAGCGCCGAGGCATTGGCTTCGAGGAGGCGCTCAATGTCCCATTCCTCGTCAAGCTCCCGCAGCCGGTGACTAATGCCGCTCGGATTGGCGGCGAAGTATCGAACGCGTTCGTTGGTCTCTTGGGCAATCTGGCGGTTCACGTCCTCGGCCGTGTTGCTGGGAACGCGTTCCACCGTGCTGGGTGTCATGGTGCGCATCTCGCCAGTTGGGCAGCTGATGCCAAGAAACGTAGCGTTCTGCCGGCGGTTCCCGTTCAAGCTCGGTTAAGCCCGCAGGGTGCGCGTCACCCCTGACAAGCCCTCAGGTTTCGCATCCGATCATTGTAGGGCTCAACCTAGGAACGACGCGCACCTGGGCAGTGTTGCCTTGGCAGGGCCGGTTACGTCCCCCTGTTGCCCGGCCCGAGCGCGTGCTGTGCCAAGACATGCGTGATCTAGCCCTTGCGCTCGAACCTCCTCGCAGCCGCAAGGGCCATTGGCAGGATCGGAACTGCCGTACGGACCCCACCGAGCTGTTGCAGACCGATGAGGCAAACATGCGTACGATCTTCCAGCTTGTGCCGGTAATCGCCGACATCATCGCAGCGCACTGTCCGCACACAGTAGCTCGTCGCGACTTTATGCGCGCCTGCATCCATGAGGACTGGCAGGAGGCGAAGGGCATGGTTCAAGGCATGCTCGCTGAGCCCTGGCTGCTACGCGGCTACCAAGAAAATCGGCTGCGTGAGTTCCTGGAGCTGCTGCCGGACACGGAAGCCGTCGTGCCACGCCATTCCGCTCGCCGAGCAACGGCCGTCTGAGCGCTGGGGCAGTCAAGCCTTCCACGCCCCGGTTTAATCTGCCAGCGTTGTTTCAAAGCGTGGCAGAGTGGCGACACAGGGCGTGGCTTCGGCGAAAAGACTGAGTTCCATATGGACGCTGGATTGGTATGCCCCGCATGCTCGGGGAGAACGCGGCTTAGCGTTCGGTGGGGCATCCCGATATCCAGCAATCGCTGCGAAGGGATGCCCTACCTCAATTCAAGCGCACACAGTATGAAGCAGACAGCAGTGATGCTGTTGTTAGGCACCTCGAATGGAGGTTACCCGTGGCGCGCGTGACAGTCGAAGACTGCATTGACAAGGTGCCCAATCGCTTTGAGCTGGTTCTGCTGGCTGCGCACCGTGCCAGGGCCATCGCAGTGGGTTCGCCCATCGCTGTCGAGCGCGAGAACGACAAGAACTCTGTCGTTGCGCTGCGCGAAGTGGCCGAGACGAGTATCGCGCCCAATGATGTGCGTAAATCGCTAATAGCTTCCATCCAGCACAACGTGGACCTCGATGAGGTGGAGGACCGCCCCGACGCACAATTCTCTTCTGCGAAGCCCACCTCCTTGGCCACGACCATCCAGGCATGGACACCTCGGTCGATCAGGTTTCGATGACTGAGGATCAGCTCCTGCGCGAGATGCAGCGCCTCGGGCCACTCGACGCCACAGGTGCCTGACGGTGGACGTGGCAGGCGCTCACCGCCGGTTCGCCTTGCTGAAATGTCGTGAGGCCAACTGGTTCGTGTCGGGCGGGCGCTTCCTAGGAGTCGCCGTCAATATCCTCGGTTGGTTTGTAAAAGGCGCGACCGAACCGACCGAAGCGCACGGGCGGACGATCAACCAGAAAGAAGCAGCCGTGTTCTAGGGCAAAGTCGCTTGCCGCCGTCAGAGGGTCTTGGCGGCCGAAGTATCTGACCAAGCCAACCTCATCGAGCGTGAGCCACATATTAGGCCCGATCAGGTCGAGCATTCTTTCGAGGTCGTGCAGCGATGCTCGTTCGGTCATGCATCACAACTGGCACAACTCGGGGGCACTTTGCTCGGCTTTTGATGGCATGAGATGCAACTGGTCACTAACGCTGTGGCGTGTAGGTGCCGTTTGACTTCTTCTCCAGCTTGGCGCGGTCGCGGATGCTGATCCGGCCCCGGCGTGCCGCGATCAACCGATCCGCCTCCAGCGCCTGCACGGCCAGCGTGACACCAGAGCGTTGCGCGCCCAGCATGAAGGACAGGAACTCGTGCGTCAGTGGCAGCTCGTCGCCGTCGATGCGGTCATCCGCCATCAGCAGCCAGCGGGCGAGCCGCTCCTCGATCTTGCTGCGGCCATTGGCCAGCGCCGTCTGCGTGACTTGGGTCTGGAAGGCATAGGCGGCCTTGAGCAGCTCGCGATGCAGTGTGGGGCTCTTGTCGATGGCTCGCTCGCAAGCTGTCGGCGGCAAGGCACAAGCCGCTGCCAGCGGCCTGTATGTAGGACTCATGCATCGGGCCGGTCGGCGCCCAGGACCACGGCCAAACCGCTCATGCCTTCGCGACCGATGAGGCCGACCTCGATGCTCGGTTGCGTAGCGCCATTGGCCACCACCGAAGCAAAGCCGCTCTCCATGAAGTAGATGGTCCTGATCTTGCGGTTGCGGGTCTCCAGCATCTTGCGCACGGGCAGGCGGATCGTCTCAAGGTGCGGTTGCAGCAAGCCGAAGTCGTCATCTGACAAGCGCTTGAGGATGAAATTGGAGATATCGCCGCGTGTGACGGGCTCTGGCATGGCTCGATCCCTGGTTCAGGGAGAGCACCAGCCGTCTCTCTGCCGTCCGTGTCCCGGAGGTTCGGCCGGACGATGGGAGGAACTTACACCCGTTGCGCGTAAACACCTAATTTGCCGCCAATTGTGCGATTTCGTACTTTTATGGGAACGGGTGTCTGCCACGGCGCGTTCGCCAAACACGTCGCCCCAGATCGAGCGGGATGCTCGCGGCGACACGCACGTCCAGCTTACTGGGTCTTGCAATCGGTGCCCATACGGTTGGCACCAAGAAGGCGCGTTATGCGCATCGGGCCTGAGACAACGCTGCGCCATATCGGTGAGAAGCTGCAAAAAGACGGCGAGGCGACAATGCGGCAGCCGTTGCCATGGCGCTTCATCGATCTGCTGTGCCAACTGGACGAGAGGGAAGAGACAATGCGCAGCAATGCCGCCGACAGGACACCGGATCATTATGACGACGAGGTCGCCTCCCGCAAATCGGAGCATGAGCCATGAGCAGGGACGGACTTGTGAAAGCCATAGCCGAGGCCGCGCATAAACGCGACGCGACCGGCGATTGGGAGTCGAGCTGCCGCGCATATATCCGCGATGCCGAAGCGATCCTTGAGGCAATCGAGATGGCTGGCTGGACGGTCGTGCCGCAGGAGGCGGCACAGGCGCTGGACGACAGTGCAGCCCTGGATGCGTTGACCGGACCGCGAAACGGACGAGCTTTAACGCCTGTGCGCGCGTTCGACAGATGATCGACGATGCACACGTACCGGTTGACACGGTAGGCTGGATGGTGCGCGTCACGAGCCCTCCATCCATGCAGGAGTTCTATCTTGCCGCCATCCCCGACGAGGCGGCAGCCGTCGAGGCGGTAAGAGCACGCATCGGAGCCCTTGCGGATCAAACGATTGAAGGGGTGGCGACGCTCTCGGAGCTTGAGCTAACCGCAGAAGATTTGCAGCCGGGCCAAGTCAAACACGCGTGATCAGCGGCTGGTCGCCCACGAAGGGTCGGGGGTGACCATCTTCGCCCGCTCGCGCAGGAAGGCCTGCGCGCATGCACACCTCTCCACGTTTCCAGCGCACTACACACACGGACGGGACGTCATGGGCGTATGCGTCCGAAGCAGCATGCGGACAGCAGCAGTCGTGTCCGCTGAGAGGGAGTTGCCGGCGGCGGCACACAGGCCTACTCAGCATCCACCCGCAAGATCTCGACCACCGGCGGTGACAGGAGAATTTCGCTAAACTTGTGCATCCAATCACCCGTCTTTTTCTTCGAGCCCACGCCCTCCTGACGAAAGTCCTCAAGTTGATCGAGTTTGGTCAGCTCGATTTCAAACTGCAGGGCGGCGGCGCCATGGGCCCGGGTCAATGGGACGAGAATGCGGGCACTGAGCCCGCTCTTGCGGGCAGCCTCCGCCTCTCGCCGAATTAAGTCGAGCGCGGCCTGCCGGTTTATCGGTGCCACGTCGTAGGAGCTGCCCGTGCCAGTGCGAAAGCCGCCGGAGTTATTATTGATGCCGCAGCCGTCACGCCGCGCTACGTCACAGGCTTGAGCGCCCAGCGCGAGCTACAGTTCGCCGCCACTGTGGGCCCTGCGTTAAGAGGACCTCCCCCAATGCCTGACAGCGTTTATAAAGTCATCGAACTTGTAGGAACCAGCACAAAATCCTGGTAGAAGGCCGCAAAAGCTGCAGTCGAGCGGGCTTCGAAATCCCTGCGTGACCTGCGCATTGCCGAAGTCTCCGCGCTCGACATGCACCTCAAGGATGGAAAGGTCGAGGCGTATCGCGCCAAGGTCAAAGTCTCCTTCAAGTACGAGGGTGGCGACTGACAAACAAAACTGGCCGCTCGCATTCTTTGTCGACGACGTTGATGTGCTCAACCCTTGAGGCTGCTTTCCTGCGGCGCAACGCTCGTTGTCAAAGGTGCGGCACCAAGGGCGCTACCATCCAGCTGCCGGGCTGGTTCGGCGCCAACAACACCGAGGCGCCATTTCCGGTCGACAGGATGAGCTCGTGGCCCAAGCTCATCTCTGAAGCTTCTCCCACCGATACCGGTTCTGCGCCGTCCAGCCCGACGACTTGATCTTCAGCCACTGCCTGTGTGGACTGCTGCAGCAACAGTAACAATTCCAAGTTTTCCGCCCGAAACCTCCTTGAAACGTTGCTATTGTTCGTAGTGGCCGCTTAGCGGGCCGAGGTTGCAAATGGCAAAAGCAAAGAAGCCAGCCCGGCGCGCGCCAAGAGCGCTTCAGCTCTGAAGGCCGTTGCCCCCACCACAGAGGCGATGTCGGTACCCTCCGTGGCTGCGCCTTCATCGCCCGCTCTGAGCGTGAGCGAGTACACGGTGGGCGATCATCTTCCATCCCATGTTTGGCGACGGCACGCTAATGGCCATTGATGCCAACAAACTGACAATCAAGTTCGCCGGCAACATCACCAAGCAAATCCGCGCCGACTTCGTAAAATCGCGAAAGTCCTGAGAGCCGCTGCCGCCGGGGCGGTTGTCGCAGCTACATAGAAAAGGGAGCGGACACGGCGGTGTCGAACGCTCCCCTTCTTGGGCTGGGCTCCGCGGCGGAAATGGTCCGCTACGCCATCCGTAGGAATTTGCTCCAGGTCTTGTGTGAAAAGAACCCGCAGCAGACGCCTCCTCAGCGGAGACCGGGATATGTGCCGCTTCTATGGTGCTTGGTTCGTTAAAGAGGACCCCGGAAATTCGATGCAGGTTGCGACAAAATCATCGCTTCTCTTTGGTACACATAGGTTACCGTCGCCGATCCCCTCGGACGGCGGCAGCCTGCCACTCAAGGCGCCCCTTCGCTCCGGGCGCCTTCTTTTTTTTGCCGCGCAAGGATGACTGTCGCCAAACAGTGGCGCTGCTTTCATACGATGCTTGCAGTGCCATGACTGCAGGAATTCCCGCCCCGGCCACGCGGCATGCACCAATCGACCTATCGGCGCCTTGAAGCCTTGGCGG
>CAWEBE010000068.1:0-30208 GCA_963806735.1 uncultured Alphaproteobacteria bacterium
AGTTCCGGGCAGGCGTGCGTAGCGAAGCCCTCGTGTCCGCCTCGCCGGAGAGGTACGGCGTTGTGACAAGTGCGGGCGACATTGCTCTCAAGTCTGGCGGCACCGTCATGGTCTTGGACACGACGGCAGCAAGAAATCACCGCAAGGCGCCTACACATCGTGGCGCGACTGAACCCGGCATGCGCATTTTCCGCCTATCTTCCGCGCCACAACCAAAGCACGACGATCGCTCCTATGGCTGCGGCGACGTAGAGCATGAGCGGTGATGGAAGGAGGCCAAGAAGAACTCCGATGTGAAACCCGACGAACGACCCTGCGATGCCGACCAGCGCGCTTGTGAGATCGCTGTGCGTTGTTGTGAACTGTCTACGTAGCCAGGTCTGGCCGTACCGATTGATCAGCAGGCCCGTCGCGGCGCCGATGACCAGTACGATTATCAGGTTCGCTAAGCCGGTTGTGATGATCGCCATCGCTGTCTCTCCTTCACGCGTCGCCGATCCGAAGGTGCACTAGTGCGTATCAATCCGAAGGCGGCAAGTTCGGAACGCGCGGAACTCCCACCTTATGCACATCCGCGGCTGGCATGACGGCTAACAGCGCATGCTACGGAGCTTGGGTTCGTCGCTCGGTTGCCGAGGAACCACATGAGCAATTGGCATTTGAGCGGCAGGGCACGAGCACGCGCGGGCCATTTGAAAGGATTCCGAACTAATCGTGCGTTGATGGAGTTTACCCTGGACCCCGCGAACGCGGACAAACGAGACCTAATCAATGAGGCCACAACAAATGAAGACGCTTTCAGCGCTCATGTTCGCCATGCTGATGACCACTGGTGCTGCCTTGGCGGAAGGCGAGTTGACGCCAGGCGGCCGCGAACTCGCAACCATGCCGACGCCGGAGCAATGCTATCAAGGCTGGGACCCCAGCATGCGCATGACAGAGGTCGAGTTCAATTGGGCCTGCGATAACCTGTAAGAATTTGAACTTCACGAAACTTGGGAGGCGTCGACTACCGCGGCCCTTCTTTCATTTGTGCTCAGCTCGCTTGTCGCTCTAGCTCGAACACCTCGGCAGTGATCGCCGGCGCTGGCGCTTGTCCTGGCATGATTGATACAGCTGCGTGTGAGGCAATGGATATTTGATCTTTAGACTCTGGAAGTTCGACACCTCGGCGCTGTCATGGAACTAGCAGATCCTATGATTCGTCCCTGACTTAGGTTGTACAATGGGATTTCATGCCCATCAGTCGTGTGCGTCCTCTACGACCCAGTCGATGGTTATGGGTAGGCGTACGCCGTGACGACATCCCGAAGATCATGCATATCCCGATGGACAAACGACGCCCACGCCGCGAGCCATCGATTACAAGCCGGGCGACCTGCTGGGCAACGTCTCGGGCGAGCTGAGTTCTCAGACAGTTTCTTGAAATGACCGGCCACACGCTTGTCGTAGCCTCTGACAAGACGGCGCGAACTCCCGGCTCGACAAGGAATTTCCGGATGCTGAAATTGTCGTCTCACACTTCGCCGTAGGCACCTCACATCGCTTAGATGTCCCGTTTTTCTGTACCGGAATAAAATGGAAGTTCGGTTCATGCTGGCTGCGGGAGCGCTAGGGCGCGTGAACTCATAAAAGAGGAGCACTTTCTATCGCCAGAACGGGCTCACGAATCGCCACGTCTGCTTTTGTTCGATCATCGCAAGTGCTTACGACCGGATGTCGCGGAAGTACCAAATGCTGGTGACTAACGCCGGCAACAAAGCTTCTACTGTTTGAGGGTGAACAGAGCCTCAGCGCATGCGTCCACAACGCGCGAGTTCAAGTCATCGCCGACCATTGCCCACTTGCCTTCCTTCACGAACGTCTCGCGCTGCCAACTGGATCCGATCGCCTTCAAAGCGATGAGCTTGGCCTTCGCATCCGGCGCCTTTTTGAAGTTCTCAATACAGACTGGCGTAAGCGCCCTGATCGCCGCGATGGCTTCCCGCTTTTCCACGGCGCCAGTGGTATGCCAACCGCCCCAGGTAAATCCAAGAACCGCCAGTGCAAACGCGCCCGCACAGGCACCCATAGCTATGTCGCTGCCTTTGCCATGCGTCTTGAACATTACGGACGTCCTCGCTTTTATGGTGGAGAACTATTTCTCCTGCTGCGTCAAGACGACGTTTGGGCCGCGCCATCCCGAACGACTGAGACGGGAGCTTTACTGCTTCGGCGTCGGACGCAACGACGAGTGATGGTGCGCTATCAGCCAATCGCTCCCTTGCTTCACGAGAACCATGGTGAACCGGACTGGCTCTGGCGTTAGTGTGCCCTCCTTGTCGCGCATGAAATCGTTGAAGCCGACGGCCATCATGTGGTGTGATTGATCACGACAAGCTTCTTCTCCAGGAACTCGACCTTGTTGCCGGTATTGACCACGACAGTGAAGTATTTCGTTATCGCCTCTCGACCCTCGGTCAGATCTTTGCTCCTGGTGCCGTGCAGCACTGCATCGGTCGCGACATTGTCGTTGGCATCGTAAGCAGTCTTCCAACGCGCGAAGAAGGCATCCACCTCTTCGGCAGGCCCTGCAAACGCCTGAGTTGGAGCGATTGCGAGAAGCCCTACTAAAAAGATGCGGCGGACCATTGCGAAGGATGGTGTTACGGAAAGCGCAAGCGCGCCCGTGGGATGTTGCATACATTCTCCCTGTTGGCTTGATGCGATCTCACGCTGTATCGCCCAAAACCACACAGATGCTAGTTGTTGCCAAGGATCGGAAAGTACCTACGTGATGCCTGGCCCAAACACCCAGGTTAGTACCTGGCGGACCGGGGGCTAGGCACTAACGCCATCCTGCTTGTGGCTTTCTTCGTCTGATCGCCCCACCGCGATAGCGGCACCGCACCTACGGACCGAGGCGTGGTGGGGGATCGAAGATTAGCGACACCTGCAGGCCAGGGGTCGCACGCAGGACTTGTACCGATATCGCACCGCCGTCTTGACGTACGACAAAATCGGCGGCGGCGTCGTCCAGGCGCAAATTACGGATGACAATATCGCCCACAAAAGCGGGCACAGTGGGATTGACGAGCTCGATTCTGCGTCCAGCGTGATCGATCGCGAGCCCCAGCATTGCTTGAAGCAGTAGAAACGGTGTTCCGCTCGCCCAAGCCTGCGGTGAACATGCGGCCGGATAGAGCGTTGGCCCGCGCCCCTTCCGGCGACGAAAGCCGCAGAAAAGCTCGGGTAGGCGGCGTTGGTCCATGTAGGTCGCCGTCCGCATCAGTGCTTCGAAAATAAGATTGATCCCGGTCTTGTGGCCGTAGCGTGCCAACCCCTGCGCAATCAGAGCGTTGTCGTGCGGCCAGATAGAGCCGTTGTGGTAGGACATCGGATTGTAGCGTGCCTCGCCCTTGGCGACTGTGCGAATGCCCCAACCGGAATAGAAGGATGGGCCGAACAAATCGTTTGCGATGCGGTGCGCCCGGTCAGGCTCGGCGATACCGGTGAACAGAGTCTGCCCCGCATTGCTGGTGCGCACCTTGCATGGCGTCTTTTCGCCGTCGAGCGCCAGTGCGTATGTGCCGATGTCCTCGCACCAGAAGGCTTCGTCGAACCGGTGGCGCAAGTGCTCCGCTTGTGTGTCGAGCGCAATGGCGCGTTCCATCATGCCGAGAGCGCGCGCACAAGACGCCGCAAGTTTCTTGGCCGCGTAAACGTATCCCTGCACCTCGACCAGTGCGATGGGGCCTTCGGCCAGCCGCCCGTCAGCATGAAAAACCGAGTCAAAGGAATCCTTCCACCCCTGGTTCGATAGGCCGGTCGCGGCGCCGCGCGCATATTCCACAAACCCGTCACCGTCAGGATCGCCCGGCCCATCAATCCAGGCGAGCGCCCGCTCAACCGCCGGCCACAGCTCGCGTATGAAGGCATAGTCGCCCGTACGCGCTGCGTAGCAGCCGGCCAGAACAACGAACAGCGGCGTGGAATCTGATGCTGCCGTAATAAAGGCCGAACGGGACCTCGCGCAACGCGGCCATCTCGCCCTCGCGCATTTCGTGCAAGATTTTTCCAGGGCTGGTATCCGCGAGCGGGTCACTCGACATTGCCTGGTAGCGCGCAAGGCGGCGCAGTACGCCGGCGGCAATCGCCGGGTCCACCCACAGCATCTGCAGCGCAGTGATGATGCCGTCACGCCCAAAGGTCGTCGAGTACCAAGGGATACCTGCATAGGGATACCGCCCCTCGGGCTTAGCCGTGACCAGCATGTAAAGATCGGCCATTGAGCGGCAGAGGATCTCATTCACTACTTTGTTCGACGTTTCAACGGTGGCGATGTCTCGGGTTTGCTTTTTTTGCTCGCGGTGGAGGCCGACGAGCCCCTTGAAAAACGACTGGGTGGACTTCGGTAAGGGGCTGCCACTGGAAGCGGCAACGAATATCGTGCGCTTTTCGCCCGGCGCCAGCTGCACCGAATAGGTCGCCACACTTTCCAGCAGCGCGGTGGGCGCCGGCTCGAAGCTCAAAGTGGTCTCCCGAACCACCGCATCCAGACCCGTGTATGACAGCGCAACCGCGCCTCCGCCAAGCAGGGCGCTCCCCGCCCTCCCTCGGCGGTTGCGGCGTATGCCACGCACTTCGAAGATGTCGGCGAAATCGCTGGCGAAAATGATGGAGAGAATAAGCTGCACAGCGTCGGCACCGTGATTGGTAAGGACGAGCCGTTCGCGCAGGGAACCCTCGAAGAGGTATATGGTCCGACCAATATGGACGGTATCCTTGAGCAGGACGATTTGCTCGCCGACGTAGATGTCCGGATTGGTGAGATCGACGTAATAGTTGAGGTTGTCGTCCTTGATGGCCGAGCCGAGCAGCAGCGGTTGCGCGCCGTTGATCAACAGCTCGAGGTGAGACAGATAACGCGTGTCGCAGTGGAACAGGCCATCATGGCCGCCACTAGCCGCACCGATGTCGCCGTGGCTGTCGAAAATCGCGAAGGTATCATTGTGCTTGAGAGTTCGGTGGGGCCGTGCAGGCAGATTCGTGGCGGGGATATAGAACGACGCCTC
This sequence comes from uncultured Alphaproteobacteria bacterium, assembly GCA_963806735.1. Lineage (GTDB taxonomy): Bacteria > Pseudomonadota > Alphaproteobacteria > Rhizobiales > Hyphomicrobiaceae > CADEFX01. Next base: position 5,055 of record CAWEBE010000068.1, read on the forward strand.
AGCTGGTATGGAGCCACTACTCGCAGTGTCTTCCGTCATTTCAGCGATGCCCTCGGCTCGGTTGGCGCACAGATAGTTGATGGCGGTTCCCCGGTGCGACCAGTTGCGATCCCACCACTATAGGTCGAGTTTGGCAGAGAAGGGCGCTGTCGCGGATCAGCAGCTACTTAGTGCAGGACCTCGCCAGCGTCATTGCCAATCTTTGGCATTAAACGATCCTGGGCAGTTGAGACCCCGGCAGCAGTCATCAGCTTCCGATAGATCTTGGCGTAGTCAATGGCCATGCGGGCAGCGGAAAACCGTGCCTCAAAGCGTCGCCGCACCCTGCCGCGATCGAGTGCCAAGACGCTACCGATTTTGCAGATACCTTCATTGACGCTGTCGACCACCTCGCCGGTGACGCCGCTGTCGATCACTTCCGGCACGGAGCCGTTCTTAAAGGCGAGGATAGGCGTTCCGCAGGCCATAGCCTCAATCATGACCAGGCCGAACGGCTCCGGCCAATCGATCGGAAAGAGCAGCGCACGGGCATCACCCAAGAACTTGTTCTTACGGCGCTCGTCAATCTCACCGATGTACTCGATGCCGGGTGCTTGAAGAAGTGGCACGATTTCGCTTCTAAAGTACGCCTCGTCAACTCGATCGACCTTGGCAGCGATCTTGAGCGGAAGGCCGATCGCGCGTGCGATCTCGATGGCACGATCTACGCGCTTTTCTGGTGAGATGCGGCCGAGGAACGCAAGATATCCGCCGCGCCCATGCAATGTGGGAGTCAGCTGATCAGTCGGAAGGCCGTGGTACACGGTACCGGCAAAATTGGCATCTGGGATCGGCCGGCGCTGTGCATCCGAAATAGAGACTAAGGGCATATCAGGGAAGCCGGCGTAGAGGTGCTTGAGGTCCGGCAGATCCTGGCGACCGTGCAGTGTGGTAACGGTGCGGTGAGCGAAGTCGTGAAAAATGGGGAAATGGAACTGGTCAATGTGAAAGTGAAGCACGTCGAACTGCGACGCCATCTTCCGCACCTTGTCGAGCATCAGCATGTAGTACGGAATGGGATCGCGCACAGATGGGTTGAGCCGAAGCGCCTGTGCGCAGCAAGGCACCAGTTTTGCCGTAGTGATGGATTGCCCGCTGGCGAACAGCGTGACGTCATGGCGCTGCGCCACCAGAGCCTCGGTGAGATAACTGGCGATTCTTTCCGTGCCTCCGTAAAGGCGCGGAGGCACGCTTTCGATCAAGGGGGCAATTTGCGCGATCCTCATTGAACAGGTCCTATCCTGGTCCGCAGCTCGGACCTGCGGTTGATCGTTGCGGTGCGCGTTAATCCAGCTCGCGGCACTGGCGATAGCGCTGCCACCAGTAACGACTGCCGGTGGCGTTGGCCTTGCGTCTCAGCCACGAACAGTCGCCGTGATAGTAACCGTCGTAGAAAAAGAACTCAGCTCCCGGACCCCAGGAGTGCCGAACGCCGCGGCGGCGATCACCGCCCTGCCATCCAGCGACACCAGTCTTGCGGTTCCGGGCAATGCCGTCGCGATCGGCGCGGTGGGCGCGGTTCACGGCCGGGCTCCTTGTGTTTCTCAAAGGTCGGTGGAGAGTTCTCAGAGCAGAACCATGGGTGAGAAGAGAACCATTCGCTGTGTGTGCAAGCCCACGGGGGGTGGAGCCGAACACACCTATAGTTGGCGAACAGAGAAACCCCCGCGAGCATCGCAGGGGTTGAGTTCGAGCGTCACTCGTTGATGACGAGCACGACTGCGTTGTCGTTCGAATCGACGATCACGACGTCGCTGCCAGCGACGATGTATCGATAACGTCCCACCTCAGGTACACGCCCCAACACGTCAGCAGGGAAAGCCAGCAACTCAACGTCCCGCGGCACCTCGGCGCCGAGCGCAAGGCGCACGCGCACATTGGTCGTCCTGTCCTTCGGCACGCTAGCAAAGATGAAGCGCGTCTGCTCGGCGGACAAAGCAAGCTGCGCTCTGCCAGAACGATCGGCTCGCTTGGATCCGGACGGCATGACGTCGACGATGAGGTAGGTTCGCTCATCGACGATGCAGATGGTCTCGTCCTCGAGCACGATGTAGCTGTAGCCGCGGTAAGCCGGAGCAAGCGCGACGATCGCGATCGGTAGCGTGTACAGACGCACCGAGCGCGGGATCGGCGTGCCGATGTTCACCGACACGCTGATCTTCGTCCTCTCGACGCGGCTCTCCTTCGTCAACCGCTCGCGAACGCCGCTGCGTTGCTGCTCGGTGACCTGGACGCGTGCGTCTTGCTTCCGGTCCATACCTTGAGTGGACTTCTGCTGGCCCTTGCCTGGCTGCGGACCTTCGGTGCTCTTGGGCTGGTCCTTCGATTGCTGCTGCGTCGGCTTCGGTTGATCCTTGCCAGACTCCCTTTCTGCGCCCTGGCGGCGCGGCCCAGCTTGCGGTTCGGTCTTGCCGTCCGGGCGCGGCTCGGCAGCGCGGTTGGGCGCAGGCTGTTGCGACTGCTGGCCCTTGCCGGCGCCCGGCTCGCGCTGAGCTGGACCTTTGTCTTCCGCCGCAGGTCCCACTTTGCCCTGGTCGTCTTTCGTCTGTGCGTTTCCGATCGCCGCAGCGCCAACGAGCGCCAAGGCAGCGGCGGTGCCGATCAATAGATATTTCATCTCGAAGAACTCCTGTTGCAGGTTCCCCGCACACGAGCGCACGAGACGGCTGTGCCGCCAAGTTCGGAAAATACTCATTGCAAGCGGCAACTCCCTGTCAGCGGATGACTACCGGCGACATGCTCGTCAATGCCGAGTGGTTCGATATGGACTTTAGAGGTCCGCGCCAAAACTTCGAATCAGAGCTACGGCCCCGATGGGCTAGTTGCGCAATCACCAATTGCGCCTTCAACGGAACCAATCCCCATTGAAGGAATTCCTTCCATATGCCGCCTGCAATTCGCCGCGGCCAAAACCAAATGGATAATCGCAAATGATCAAGCTCCTTTCGAGTGCATCAGTCATTGCATTGCTTGCCATATCACCGGCCTTCGCGCAGACGACTTCTCCAACCACAATGCCACCGTCTGCTACGCAGGGCGACTTGCAGTCAAAGGCAACTACGCCATCTGCCACGCAGGACAAGCCAGCTACCGTTACACTGACCGATGATCAGGCCAAGCGGTGGGTGAGTAAGGCTGTCTACAGCAGCGACGGCAGCAAGATCGGCGAAGTGGTTGCGTTGCAACGCGCCACCGACAACAAAGTAACCGAACTGCACGCAGATATCGGTGGTTTTCTGGGAATGGGGGAGAGCCGCGTCAAGCTGATGCCGTCAGATTTCAAACTGCAAGGCGACCGGGTCCTGCTGACCATCACCAAGCAGCAGGCGATGGCAAGTCCAAAGGTCGCGAAATAGAAGTCTAGCCCAACGAAGGGCGGCGATTGTCCGCCCTCATCGTTATGCTCGGCTGGCACATCACTGGTCAGGCAGAGCGCCCACGTCCCGATCCTTCTCCCCGCAACATAGAGGTCTGCGATGTCTGTCGATCACAGCGATGAACTCAAAAACCGACCCAGCCGCGTAGTGAAGGGCGGTATTCCCGACAGCAACGCCACCCGGAATGTCGGTGGCGTCCTTACACTCGCCATCCTGACCGGATTCTTCGCATGGATCTTCGGCGCCTTTAGCGCCTAATCCGTGCTTCGTTCTCGGCACGGCAATATTGCTTCCGCTAAGCCCCAAAGAGGGGACTATTTCAGGTCCCGATCAGCACGTCCGTGATCTTTCGGCCGATAGATCTCGGTGGATGGCGCTCGCACGACTGACATAGGCACTTTCCGAACCTGGGCACGACGTGGGGTTCGTGCTCTCGTGCCGGGTCAGGAGGAGATCCCTGAGCGTGTTCCTAAACCTATTCGGTTGCTCGCATCATGCGCGAAGCCTGAGCTGGCGCTTGCTACCCAATTTGCCCTCGTGAAAGCCGTCCATGCGTTTGCTCCTCATCACAATCATGACTTTAGGTCTAGGGGTTAACGCAACCTATGGGCAGACAAGCATCAGCGAATTGTCTTCATTAGCTGCTGCTCGAGGAGCGCCACAGGACAACCCGGCATCCCTGCCGAAAGCGGATGCTCTGCCGCCCTTGCGATTGCTCCTGCCGGCAGTTGCCTTCCGCACGACTGTTCCCATCCCCGCAGCAACAGCCCAGGGCGTAATCGTGATATCGCCGAACAACGGGTCGCGCCGCCGGCTGTCTCCTCAGGACGCGTATGAGGATGCCATCGCCGAGTGCATGCGGATGTGGGATGCCAGGACGCATATGACCAAGCGCGACTGGCTGCGTACGTGCAAGCGCTTCGAAGCACGCGTTGAAGGCCTCAAACTCGATGCCAAATAGCGATGCGCGAGATTGAGAAGAACTGATGCGGGAGGGACATGCTCATGTGGGATATGCCGGCTGAATTTCAGCAACAGCGTTGCGACTGCTGCAACGATCGTCTCACGACGCCCATCTTCCACTATGAGGCAAGACGCTACTGCTCCCGAACTTGTTTCAACCTGGGGACGGCGACGCAGATTGGCCGGCCCCTTTTTAAGGCGAAGCCGTTGCCGCCAGGGATGACCTTTCTCAAGGCACGTGCGCTGATCGCAAACAGAAGAAAGCTCCCATGCTTGCCCTTGATCCATCATCGCTTGGATGGTAACCGGTGCCGTCACGAATTGGCTGAGGACATATTTGAGTGATTATCGTAATAATAATCTCTTCAGTGCTTGATCTATAATTAATTCATAATCTGGAATTGTCGGGAGATGCCTTGTTTATTTGGCGTTCAATACACATATGCTTATGGTGATTTGGTGATCATCAAATCATCTTGGCCAACCAAGCGACGACACCGATGTTTTCGATACTAGAATAAAGGCACCGCATCTGGCGGTGTTCGAGATTAAACGCCCCGTAAAAGGGTGGTTGGTGCCTTCCAGCTTTGATGGCGCCAGTGCAGATGACCGTCACTTCGTCCTTCGCGCGCAGTGCATACAGTGCAAACAACGGCGCATGTCCTCGCTGTGGAGGACGAACCTCCCGTTGCACGCGATCGCGAAGGGAGCTGGCACGCGGCCGACAGCGGGACGCAAAACGAAGCGTCCACGTCCCATCTGCACCCTGATCCTATCTGCACCTGATTTTGCACTGGTCCCATCTGCACCTGAATTGGAAAAAGGAAGTGCCCATGACTCGCATTAGACCGCCGTGCTGACGATGTCCCCTGTGGTCCTCAGCACTGTTTGCCAGGCCCGCGACCTGGCCTGGCTGGAAATCGCCGGCAATTACGGCACGGAAGCCACCAGGAGCGCTCGTAACCGGCTTGCCCGCATCATTCTTGCAAATCCCCTGTGCGAGGATGCGACCGCCGACGTGCTCAAGCGGGCAGGGCTCGTCACCATGGCGGCTGCCGAGCGAACGCGTGATTCAAGTGCGTCTTAAAATGGGCGGCCGCGCCGTAGTCATCAAACGCCAGAGCAAGATCCGCAATGAAATACACGCCCATCTTCGTTCCGCTCCTCCTGATCCTGGCACTCATTGCCGTGAGGCTTTATCGACCACCGCTCAGCGAGGTTGCGGTCGCCGCACCGAAGGCGGCGATCGTGTGCGAAGGCACCGTCTGCCGCTGAGCGACCCTTAAACCGCGCGTACCCTGTAGTCTGCACGCTCGCGGCCCCATACCTCAACAAAAAGCAGGCCGATCCGGCTGCACTCGAGACAGAGCCTGGCCCAACAGGCAGGCCCAACCCCCAACATCGCTTTAGGAGGATGTTATGAGAGGTTTCGATCTATCCCCGCTCTATCGTTCGACCGTCGGCTTTGACAGCGTCGCGTCCATGCTTGACCGGGTCGCCGGCTTCGACAACGAGGCCACTACCTACCCGCCTTACAACATCGAGCGTCTGGCCGAGAACGACTACCGCATCACTATGGCGGTTGCCGGGTTCGGCAAGAACGACATCAAGATCGAGGTGAAGGAGGACACGCTCTCCATCCGCGGCGAGAAGGGTGAAGTAGAGACGGAGCGTACGTTTCTCCACCGCGGCATCGCATCGCGCGGTTTCGAGCGCCGCTTTCAGCTCGCCGACCACGTCGAGGTGAAGGGCGCTGATGTGAAGGACGGTGTTCTGTCCATCGAACTCGAACGCGAGGTACCCGAGCGGTTGAAGTCGCGCACCATCGAGATCGGAGCAGTGCGCGCGAATGGCTTTGAGAACAAGAGCGTCGACGCATCGGCCTCCGCTAAATTGGCGGACTGATTTATTGGCGTCTGGGAAAGGGGACAGGCGTGCCAAATGGCACGCCTGCACTTTGCCTTAAGCAGGACGAGGACGAGTGTACGGAGAATGGTTTGACAGGCAATTGCACTGGAAGGGCTATCCACCATTGTTCCGACTGGTTTGCCGTCGATTTTTTTAGGAGTATTTGGATGACCAATAGTATCAGCAAAAGCCACGAGAGCGCGGACCCTGATCAATCCAATTTGGCCCAGGTCTTGAGCGAGCCCAGGGACGCCGCCGTTTTTCCGCGGGGCGTGCTCACTCAACTGGCGTTGGATCAATGGGTCACCGGAACTAAGGCCCGAGAGGGCGACGCTAGTTTGCGGAAAACGTCGCGGGGTGTTTCGGGTAATGGCATTGCCCAGTAGTGGTAAGTGTGGGGGTGGTGAACTCGCGTAGTGCCTCAGTTGGAATTTTGGCGATCATTGGGTGTCATCATATGCGCGACTACAACGGAGAGAAGTCATGTCCAACCTGAGGCTCAACGTCGGGGTAGCATCGAACGACCGTCGCATGTTCGAAATTGTTCTGCCCGACGTCGGCAAGATCGTGTGTGAGACATCAACGAAGTTGCCGGGTCCGATAGCGGGCCGCGAGGAGGAGCGAAAAATGCTTGCTAAGCTACATGGCAGGCTGCTTAGCGAGGCCCTAACGAAGGCGATTGAGGGCTACTGACGGCTCTCGACCGTTTGGCGTAGGCGGCGCCGCGCTGGGCCAAGGCTCAGCAGAACTAATCGGATCATGCTGTCGTTCTACGGATTCGGGCTGGAGGAGGAGGGCGAATATGCGCGCGCCGAGGACACGGCACTGGCGGCCGCAATGGTTCGCCGCCGATCTCGGCATCAGCAAGCACACGGTCGACAACCATCGAGCAGCCATCATGAGGAAGACAAAGTCCCTTCCGGCATGATCCGCGCAGCGCTCGCTGCGGCTTGAGCAACCAGGACCACCACCAGCCAGTCTCGGAAAGTACCCAGCGGCCAAAGCAAACAGGCGGCGTCGAAAAATGCGACCTCGGGTCGGGGGGACCCGAGGTCGCCGATCATGGGGGTTTGCTGCCCGTAGCTAAGGCGCTGGCGTTGCCTGAGGGTAGGCACCGCCTCCCCACAAAGACCCATACCGGGAGGGAATGTCCGGAGGGTCTCCACGATAGAAGCGCTTGCCGTACCCGTTCGCCAGCCTCGGAAATTACCTATGCCTTGGCCGCACTGATAAGCCTTGAACAATCGCGCCAGCGTTGCGCAGCATCTCTCGCGGGGAGAGTCCGCTGGGCTGTGTGTGGGGCCCCCTTTTCCTGCCGCAAGCGCGGGGGTTGCGCATGGAGGCGCGTGGAATTTACCGGGTGCGCCGCATAGGCGGCCTAGGAAGCGACGCCCGCGTGACGGACACCACGACCGTGATGGACGTGCCAGAGTCGGTCTACCGCGCGCGGGGCTACCAGCCAGATTTCGACAAGCTGCCTTGGCAGGACGAATACGATGCCAAGAAATCCAGCGAGAAGCTGTGATGCGGTCAAAACCGGTAGTCAGGGGAGCTGGAGTTGAGCGTCTACTTTGACACCATGAACGGACCTGGCGCAGACGCGGACGTCAGCAATTGTTGACGGCGCCTGGTCGACCAAGTTTGCAGTCTGGCGGGCGGCGGGGAGTTCCTCTGTTGGGGGATTGTCGTTGCGAGCTTGATCATGGGTAGTTTCCGAGTCTGGATTGTTGGTTAACGCGGGTGCTCTTATGGCGTTAATCCAAAGCGTTGCCGGTCACGATTGCGTGCCCGTACGCATTAATGCGGCGGCGTTCAAGCTTGGAGTAGCGGGACAACGAGAGGCCACCAAATGCAACAATTCCTCACCCAACTGTTGCAGTTTCTGCAGCAGGGAATCGCCGCGATCTTCAAGTTTGTGCAGCTGATCTGGGCTTGGTCGATCGGCCAGATCAGCGCTTTGACGCAAGTTCCCTGGCAATCTTGGCCCTTGTGGAAACAGGTCCTTCTTGTCGTTGTCATCGGGGCCGTTGCCTGGGCCCTTTACAAGGCCGGAAAGCAACTCTGGGATGCCGCTGAGAGGATACTCGCTGCCTTCGCCGCGTTGCTGGGAGTTCTGGTGAAAACACTGCCCAGCGTGATCGTGGCTGGACTGGTCGCCTTGGGCGGTTTGTGGGTCCTCAACGCGAACCTTTCGTCGATGCGTCTGCCCTCGTTCTTCGAGACGAACTCCGTAGAGGGATCCACGGACCGAGTGCCTGTTGATCGTCGCTAGAGGCGTAAGGCCAGAATGCCTTGGACGTTTCCCCCGGAAAACTGGCCGCAGGTGGCGCCTAGGCCGGCAAGGACGCCTACGGAACGCTCGACCGGTAAGACAAATCCTTCACAACCAAGAAAGATCGCAAGTATGGCACATGCAGTAGTAGCAGATGTTGGAGACCATCATACTGCGACGATACCGGGCGCTAACGACACGTTACGTAGAAACAAACGAACGGACATCCTCGGCAGGCTGTCACTAATCCCAGGGTTCGCTTACATTCTGGCACTGTTTGTGATCGGCGCGCTGGTCCTGGCCGATCCGAGGGCGACCTTGATCGAGGTCGGGCCCTTCAAGTTGAGCTGGGTGGAGATTATCCTTCTCCTCTCGGCCGTGATCGCCTCCGCCGAGATCCTGAAGGTCTCGGAGCCCGGTGTGGACAACACCGGCGAGGTGATCGCGATGGGGATGGTGGCCGTAATCCAATTCGGTCTCGTCATTGCAAGTCTTTATGATCAGAAGTTTGCGATCTTCAAGACGACCGAATCCCTGATGATGCTTGTCATCAACGGCGTCCAGACCTACGTGGCGTTCCGCATCAACTCACGGTCGCTTGTGCGGACAATCGCCGGCGGGTCTGTGACCGGCTAACGTCGCTATAGTCGCGCAGCGGAGGCATCCATGAAGGTTCTATATGGGCTGGTGTTCGCCCTCTCGGGTTTAGCCCAGACCGCGCAAGCAGAAACCATGATCGCGAGTCACTACAATGCACGTGCTCCGGACATTGCAGCGCATCGCACGCTTCCCATGGGCACGAAGCTGATGATCACCAACCCACGAACAGGCCGCAGTGTCCGTGTTGTTATCGGTACGCGCGGGCCCTTCGTGCGTGGTCGTTCGCTCGATATTTCACACAAGCTGGCCAAGGACCTCGGGTTCGGCAAGAGTGGCGTTCTGCCGCTTGAGACGCGTGTTGTCCGGGACTGACATGCTGGCTCTGCTTGGCTGCCTCGTGAATGGGCGAGGGCTCGGTCCGTTCGGTCTCGGCCCCATACGGGCGACGATCGCTTCTTCTCTAATTCGATCCCGGCCGTTGAGCGAAGTGCATTGGATCGCTGCAAGTGGAACTGTCTGCCGTCAGCACCTAGAGGACAGCCGACAAGCGCGACCGAATGTGCGTGACGCTCCGCTTGGCTGGCGTACAGCCTAAGCAGATCGCCGTCGCACTTGGCATCAGCGTCAAGAATGTTGACAGTCGGCTGGCGAAGTACGGGCGCGAGTTCCGCAGCGAGTACTTCGCATGGGCCAACATTGCGAGATGGCGGACGCTTCGCATCAGTTGAGCACAACTTGACGTTCTCGGCGCGGTGCCCGTGTCGGCATGCCGTGGTGCCCAGCGGCCGATTTATGGCTGCGTAGTGCGGCAGTGCGGATGGCGTCAGCGACGCCTCCTAGTGAACCGACGACACCCCCGAGTATGACGTGTTGCTCGGGGGTGTGCCGACACTGATTGGCCACGTACTGAGGACTTACGGGGGCCAAGCCTTGACCGTACTCCAGCGGGCTTAACTTGGCGTGAGGCGTAGGTTCCCTAATCCAGGTTAGGAAGCAAATCGCTGGAGGCTAATACTATTAACGATCACGCAGCACCCGCACCGCCCTCGCTAGGCGGCGTTTGGCCTCACCTCGTCAATCATGTTCATGTTGCGTGTTCGGGTTGATCGACGGCTTGGGACACAATTGGCCAACGACCAATTAGGTCATGTCCTTTGCGAATGCGCCTAGCCGCGCCGCAGGGATAACATGAACAGCACCAGCTTGGTTGGTCGCTCGATCCTCGTCGTGGAGGCCGAGCCCCTGATCTCACTCGACATCGTGCACGCATTCGAGCGCTCTGGCGCTCAGGTTACGGCGATCAGTAAGCTGTCTGATGCTGCACGGCTTGTAGAGGCGAACGGGCTTTCGGCCGCCATACTCGACCACGGCATCGGACGCGATAACAGCTCCGCCCTTCGCATCCGTCTTAGGGAGCGCGGCATCCCATACGTCATCTACACGGGATACGACAAGGTGAAAAAAATGGTGCCCGAGGGCGAACCGCGGGTCTCTAAGCCAGCGAATCCTGACGTGCTGGTGGCGATGGTGGCAGGACTTCTGCAAGAGCGGTTGGCTGCCGAGTACCATGGTGCCTGAAGCTCCTGGCTTCTGGCATTCAAGTTCCGATGAGGTAAAGCATGCGTAGCGTCTTCGAGTTTGTGCCGGTCATCGCAGACGTCATCTCAGCGCACTGTCCGCACTCAGCAGCGCGTCGCGACTTCATGCGCGCTTGCATCTCTGAGGACTGGCAGGAGGCGAAGGGCATGGTTCAAGGCATGCTCGCTGAGCCCTGGCTGCTACGTGGCTACCAAGAAGATCGGCTCCGCGAGTTCCTGGAGCTGATGCCGGATAGAGAGCGTGCGCTTAAGGTCTGAGGCTATCTGGATCGCGCAAGCCGACACTGCCGCGGCTGATCATCGATTAGGGAAGTAAACTTCTTGCCACGGTGCCGATTTGCGCCAAGCACATCGTTTATCCACAGCGGGACAAGGCCTGAACACAGGTCCGCAACGGGATCATCGGGATGTCACTCCGATGACAAAGGTGCCGTCGCTCCGCTCTTCATCTGTCTGATAGCACACCAACTTCGCTCTTGATTCGTCGCCTCTTCAGGCCGATTTTGTCCGTAGGGAGAAGATCGATGCCTCGATACTTCGTCAGAGTGAAGGTGAACGGCAAGCTTCTGCCCGACGACGACCCTCCCGAGGAGTTCCCAGACCTGGAGGCGGTGCGAACGGTGGTCCTCGAAAGCGCGCGAGAGGTCCTGAGCCAAGCGGTGCTCAAGGGAACCGCAGCCAGTCTCGACATCCAGATCGAGGTCGAAGACGAGAGGGGGCAACGGTTGTTGGTGGTGCCGGTTGGACGTGTCGTCGACACGGTCAGCCAAGTCTAATGCCCCGGCCTTGTAGAAGGCGGCCGCCGCGAGCGGCGTGTTCGGCGTGATGGCCTGACCCGTCAATCGATGAACACGGTTGCATGGACGGCAGTCTGAAGCGGCGTTCGAAACCGTCTGGCTGATCAGTCCCCCGTGGCCCTCAAAGGATGATGTCCGATGGCGGACACCTGCATCTAGGCCGCCAGCATCACATCTTGCATGGTGGCAACTAGCTCGTCTGCACCGAACGGTTTTTGCACAATGGCGTTGGCCTTATCCAGCGACGGGTTCAGCCCGGCATAGCCGGAGAGGACGATGACAGGCAGGCCACGCTGATGCAGCCAATCGACCAAACCCCAAGACATCTCGCCCTTGAGATACAGGTCCACCAGGGCAAGCTCGGGTTTCTCATCAACAGCCAGCCGCTCGGCCTCGGCTATGGTGCTCGTCGGGCCAGTGACCACCATGCCAACGTCGCTGATCAAGGACACTAAGGCCTTGGCGATTTGCCAACTGTCCTCGACGATGAGCACACGCACACCCCGTAACGAATGCGCTTCCTCATGGCTCGATGCGCTCATTCGCGTCCCCTGGCGTGCCGTCCCGACGGCATCGCATTGTCAGCCTGAGTGATCTGGCCCTGGCGGCACCATCTTCGCAGCGGGCGCATGGGCCAGTTTCAGCTCGGCCACCTCAGCGCCATGACCTGCGCCACGCGGCGACTACGTAATCAACGATTGCCGCTTCGATGCGCGCCCTCAGTCGGCGTAGCATCTTCATCCCAATCATCCTGGCTTCTTCAGATAGACAGCGTTGGGCAGCTTTTCGGCTCGCGCGCTAATCCACATTAGTGTGCCGGTCTTCCTCGACATCTCTGGTTAATGTCGTCACGCAGCACCGCGCCCGCAGAGTGCGCCATTCACGCACTTGCGCCGGTATTTGCGGGTTGCGCGGTCAGGATGTGGGCCACGGACTGGAGAAAGACGGCACAGTTTACTGCTGCGCACACTACACCGGAGCGGAAGGCGTGAGCGGGTTTAGGGGGCTGGCCGCAATCGTAGTGGGCATCACGCGTGTTTGATCTGACCGGATCGCAAATCGTGCTCAGCCAGTTCGAGCCCCGAGAGCGTAGCCACCCCTTCAATCGTTTGGTCGGCAAGGATTCCGAAGCGTGCCCTTACCGCTTCGACGGCTGCCGCCTCGTCGGGAATGGCCGCAAAATAGAACTCCTGCATGCACGGAAGGCTCGTGACGCGAACCATCCAGCCTGCTGTGTCAACTGGTACGTGTGCCTGATCGATCATGTGTGGAATATGGGGTGCATTGCGACAATCGCTAGCGGCGCAGTGCTGGCGTCAGAACTCGCCTTCCTTGCGCGGGGCAGCCTTGTCGCTTTCAGTCGGGGTTGGCGGGTTTACGGGCTCGGGCTTGCGCGAACGTGCAGCCGTGTACGGTTCGGCGCGGGACGGTGGCTATGATGATGCTCATCGCCATCCGAGCCTCGGTGCCATACCTTGGACGCTTCGACCCCAAGTCACCGTCACACGCGTTCCATGTTCAGTAGGGCTTGTTGAAAATTTCCGGATACTCTTTGACGGTCCGTTTGCAGGTTTCCTTCCACTCTTGCTTCGACATGTGCGTGGCCCGATCCCATGTTTCCAAGCAACGGGCCATGGGGGACTTGGTCTCATGATTGCCCGTCTTGCTGCTTGTTTGAGTGGCCTTCGCTTGCGCGAGCGTAATGGACGATTTGTCCGGTTCCGCAGCATGGATTGGACCGAAGAATAGAACGGGGATGCCAACCGCTGCCGCACTCAGCGCGATAGGCATGGCGACAAGTCGGAGCAGGGATACAGTCACGGCGAAATTCCTAACTTGCACAGGGCGAGTTACCCACCGTCGCCGATTTACCTGCACCGCACCCGGCGCGTCGTGCACCCATGACCCTCGCGGCTGCGAGGCGGCTACGAGGAAGTTCGAGCCGCGAGGGCCTGATCACGCTCGGCTGGGCGCGGGCGCAGACGTGCGCTCGGGCCAACTGGCCCTGTCAAGCCAACACTGCCCGGTGAGCGTTGTTCCTAGGGTGAGCACTACAATGGTTGGATGCGAACCTGAGGGCGATATCAGGTTTTTGTGGGTACCTCAGCGCGTGTACCATTGCCGTCGATACGCATCTCATCCTGAGTGCGTTTTCCATTCTACACACCACCAAGTGTGAATCGACACGGGTGAGCAACGGCTACGTCCGGCAGTTGCTAATGTCACCACATGCCGTCAAAGTACGCGCCCTAATCAGAAACTGGCGGTTGTTTTGGGAGGGTAGCCATGTTGGCGTTCGCACGGCTCCTATTTGTGGCACTCATCGCACTCGCTCCAACTCAAGCGTTCTCAGGACCCACCGAGGAGGCGGATGCAGTGTTCGCCCAGTGGAAAGCCGCGTACGACGCCAACGACAATGTCGCCGTCGCCAAGCTGTATGCGACCGACGCCATTCTCCACGGCACCAGGAGTAGGGACCTGACCGTGGGGCGTGAAGCGATCACGAAATACTTCACGGTGGTGGTCAATACCGGGAACAAAGTCGAGTTCGTCGAAAAGAACCTTGTGGTGATCAATCCTACGACCATGCTGGCGGTGGGTTTCAACGATTTCATGCGCAATAAGGAAGGGGCACTCACGCCAGAGCCTGCCCGCTTCACGATGGTGCTCGTGAAGCAGGGCAACGATTGGCTCATTGCACATCATCACTCGTCGTTACGTCCGCCGCCGAGGCAGTGAGGTTTCGCCACCACCTGTCCCCGACGCGCGGCGTGGCGCAGGTGGGGCAGAGTGGCGCCGACGGCGGGCCGCAGCGGATCATTGTGAGCTGGCAGGAGCCGGCCTAGCCGCGTCGGTCCTTTCCATACGCCAAGACGAGCCACCAAAGAATGCGAGCCGAGCAAACCTCGGCCGGGCCGGAGAACTCCGCCTTGGCGGCAGAGCAATGCTCGCCAGCAACGCGCCTGATCACTCAGGAGGACGGCCGAGGCGAGACCTAGCTTCTTCAATCGCCTCAAGAGTCGCCAACTGTGCTGCCGAGTAGCCCCGCGTGTGCATGCCTTCATTGGCTGCCGCAAGCTCACCAAGCAGGTTCAGTCGCCATCTTTCTAGCGTGACAAGTTTCTCGCCGCGCGTGAGCAACGGGTGCTCCACAATGTCCAGTGGGCTCGCAAACCAACTTTCTGGGCGCTGTTTGGCGTCGTCTCGGTTGAAGGGCTTGGTGTCGGCCAACACAGCCTCCCCATACGCGCTCTAGGTCACTTGGCGATCAGGTGCGCATAATAGCCGATCAGTAGGATGGCTGTGCAAAGGCTGACGCAGGCAAATACGATGACAAACCGCGAGCGGCGTCGGCGAGAAGCTTCTATGATTTGAATGAGCGCGTCCTGCTCGCTCTCGCTCATCTTCTGCCAGGCCTCGATTGGCGGGAAGGGATGTGCTCCGAGCATTTGCACCTCCGCGTGCGAATCGCTCGATGTTAAGCCACCAACGTCGAACGGAATTGCATGGCGAACAAATCTGGAGGCCTCGTGACCGACGCTGTGAAGCTGCACCATGACGCCCTTGTCATCGATGGTCTCGTCTACCATTGCGATGGCGATGTCACTGACTTGCAGGCTGGTGGCATTGATGCGCTCAATATTACGACCTGCCATTTCGAGGCTGACTTCCCCGAGGCCTGCGCCGAGATCGCGCGCTGGCATGGCATCATCAATCGACCCAATTCACCTTGGCTTCAAATCGAGTCGGCCGCTGACCTTGATCGGGCCAGGGCGGAGAGCAAGATCGGCCTCATCATGGGCTGGCAGAACACGCGGCCTGTGGCTGACGATCTCGACCGCCTCTATTTCTTCCGGCGGCTCGGGCTTCGGGTCATGCAGCTCACCTACAACTTCAGGAATGCATTTGGTGATGGCTGCCTCGAACCTGAGGAGGCAGGTCTCACGCTCCTCGGTCGGGATGCCGTGCGGATCATGAATGAACTGGGCATCGCCATCGATCTCTCCCATGTCGGACAGCGTACTATGCTTGACGCCATCGAGGCGTCTTCGCAGCCAGTCATCATTACCCATGCGAATGCGCGCACGTTGGCCAATCTCGAGCGCAACAAGACCGACGACATCATCAAGGCCGTCGCTCAGAAAGGCGGCGTGATCGGCGCGAGCATCTATGGCCCTATGTGTTGGGACCAAAACCCAGCGAGAAAGCCGACAATCGACGACTACATTCGCCACCTCGAATACATCGTCGACCTAGCCGGCATCGAACGGGTCGCCTTTGGCACCGACCTTGCCACCGGCACCGACTATCGGCGAATGGCTTTCGAGCGCAGTCACTGGCGCCGTTGGGAGGGTATCAACCAATTCAACCGCGTCTTTGGCGAGCAAATTCCGGCACGCTATCTGGCCGATTGCAACAAGCACTCCGATTTGCCCAAAGTGACCGAGGCCCTGGTCAGGCGAGGTTGGACGGAGGAGCAGGTCCGGGCTTACCTCGGAGGAAATCTAAAGCGTGTGCTCAACGGCATCTGGAGTGCCGGTCAAGCATAGGGCCGAGTAAATCTGTTGGCGCCAAGGCGGCACAGGTCAGAGGATCTCATCTCCCGCGCCTGCAGCAGGAACACCGCCGCGACACCGCGACCACCGCGACCACCGTATAGGCGAACACCTCTGTCATTGCCCCTTCGGCCTTAGAGTGCCAATCGCCACCTGAAGTTTGGTCCACTGTGGCGCAGATTCTCCGTTCGCCAAGCACCGGTTCACCAACGCCAAAAGCGGCTAGGGTGA
Source organism: uncultured Alphaproteobacteria bacterium (assembly GCA_963806735.1). GTDB lineage: Bacteria > Pseudomonadota > Alphaproteobacteria > Rhizobiales > Hyphomicrobiaceae > CADEFX01. The sequence goes on from CAWEBE010000068.1 coordinate 21,396, forward strand.
GCACACCTGGTCATCGCGATACGATTGCCACTGCATGACGTCAGGGATCAGTTCCGCTTGAGCCTGGCCGCCCACTCAGTATGCGAGGAGGCAAAGCGGACCTAACGGACCCGGAAAAAGCTGAGCAGGCGCTGGGCACAGCCTCGCATTAGGCCCGCGAGCCACTGCCGGCGGAGGTCATAGTGCTGCGTGAAAATCACACTGTCGCCCTCGGCGCAGTCGCGGCGAGCGGGTCGTACCGAGCGCTTGATCTGTTCCTCGGTTTTAATGGTCGAGCCGTTGGGGAGGATCGCGCCCATCAAACTGCTCCCTGCCGAACGCACCAGGATAGCACCATCGCCTTATGGCAGCAGGTTAGCTCCTTACAGCGGCCATGTCGCTCCGAATTGGCTATTTGATCGTCAAAGCCACGGCCGATGGCATGGAAACTCCGCTCGACTTTCTGCTGCACGTGATGCGCGACGGCAAGAACCACATCCAGCTACGAGTGATGGCGGCCAAGGCAGCTGCTCCGTACATGCACCGTGCCCTTAAGAGCGTAGAGCAGGGCGGCGATGGTGGCGGGCCGCAGCGGATCATTGTGAGCTGGCAAAATCCAGGGCCGTAGGGCCTTTGTCACTCAGACCGGGCGCATCGTCTGGGCGTGTTGAAGCTAGCCGTTCATTTTGGGGGCGACGGGGTAGGCGGTCATCAGCTCCGATGGCAGCGCGAGGACTAGAATGGAATCTACGTCGAGTGCACTGGGACTCATGGTGATCGTAGCGCTCTACATCGCTATCGGTGCCATGTCGGCCGCTGGATCGGTGTACCTATCGAGATTAATCTTTAGCGCGAAGCAAGAGCAGATATTTTTTGGATTGTTTCTTATCCCAATCGCCGGATTTTATTTGGCCTTTGCCGCTCACTTCGGCAACACGGATGCGTGGCCATTTGAGGCGACGGCAGTGGCAGTGTTTTCTGTCCTTGGTCTTGTGGGCATCCGAATTCCATTTGCTCTGATAGTCGGATACCTGCTGCATGGGGTGTGGGACGGGGTCCACGAGTTGAACGCCCTCGCTGGGGGCTCTTTATTGAGCCCTGGGCAGACCACATCCGTGCCACTAGCCTACGGCTTCTTTTGTGCCACCTATGACGTTCTGATGGCGGCATATTTCTACACCCGCCAAAATGGCTGGCAGGCTGCCTGGAGCGCGGGATAAACCAACCCGCGACGGGGCATCCTAGTTCCAAGCACCTCGCGTGCAACCGAGACCTCATCAACGCACCGGGCGGGGTGATTAAACCAAGCGCACAGATCGGGCAGAATACCGAACGCCCTGCGAAAACGATCCAGCCACCAACTCCGTCACCGCCGGTGCTGCAGGCCGAGCACATCTCGAAGCTAGTCGGGGACACCGAATCGCAATAGGCGAGAGGCTCAAGGTCAGCGCTATTCGAGGCATCGTGGCGTTGCCCTTTTCTCCCAGGAGGCCCCACCCCGTCCCAACTCGGTGGGGCCTCTTTCATTCGCCAGTGACGGCACTCGCGAATCGCGGTAGCCAACTCGCAGGGCGCCCCACGCGCCCTCCGACACTAGAGGGGCCTCCAATTCACCCCTGGGGGCCCTTTCTCTTTTCCCCTTGGCTGCTTGATAGATCAGGTGATGAAGTTCGTGACTGACATTGTGAAGATGACGAGCAAACCGCCCCTACAAAGGAAGGGCACATCCCCGCTGTAACAGTCAGCTCTTGCATCGGTACCACTCGCCCGGTGCATCCGGACGCGAAACACCCCGCGCCGGGGAGCGACGCGGGGTGCCTGGATCGTATGCGCGCGCCCCAAGGGACAAAGAGCGCGCGGTCGGCGTAGTCGTGAAGAATGCGAGGGCAGCGCCGACCTGTTGGTAGAACACCGAGATCAGCGCGGTCGTTCCGTCAGCTGACAAAAAAAGTGCCCCGCTGAGGAAACCGAATGCAGGGCTGGAGGTAACGGTCATGCAGCCCGAGGCTGCCACCGTTTCCATCACGCGGCATTTAGACCTTCGGCCTAGTTTTGGGGCAGCCGGAAAGAAAAGCCCCACGGCCGGGGGGGACCGTGGGGCTGTCATGCCTATCGAGGGACAAGGAAGGCATGCCGACATCGACGTGGACGGGGGGACGCCGCCGTCGATCTTATGTGATCCTAGAACTCCGAACGGCGCGCGGTCGTTCCGGGAGTCTGTGTAATTTGCTAGGGGAGTCGCCCGAGCCGCCCGGGTTGCTGACACCCCCACGGCCTCGCCTGGAGGGTGGTGACCGTGGGGGCTTCTCCGGACGTACTGGAGCAGTGTCACACGAGGCGACATCTGCACTGAGGGGAGATGAACTCGAGGCCACTGTTCGCCTTCGCCGGTGTCTGGCGCCGGTACAAAGGACCGCTCAAGAAGGATGGGCCGAGCGTCGAGTTGGAGGTCTACAGCTTTTTGACGACGACACCCAATCCGCTGGTCGAGACCATCAACCACGAGCGGATGCCGGTACTCCTGACCAGCGAAGAGAGTTTGACACGTGGCTGCGCGCCGAACCTGCCGAGGCGATGACGCTGGCGCGACAATACCCACCCGAGTGCATGCGCATCGTGCACGAGGGACTGGAAAAGGAAGATCAACTGGCAGCGTGACCCATGGCACAAAGCAATCGGCCATCGAGCCCACCCATTCGCAAGCGCATTGAGTTCGACGTAGACCTATCAGGCGCTCGGGCTTCTAGCGCGCGACACTTTGAAGTCGCTTCAGGAGAGGCATTTGCCGATCTCTTGAAGAAGCACCGGAGGCCGGTCGCGTTGACCTCATTGACGTTTAATGTCTAGCGTTATCACAAGTCTGCTCTAGGCCAATTGGCCAAAGGTGCCGCCCATCGATCCATCCTCGCAGCGGACCGGCGGGGTGCGCAGCCGTTTCTATCTCGCACCACGGCGGCAACTCGTATGCTTTCGAGATCTCATCAACCCGCACAAAGGCGCTCAACGAATGTTTACCCGCGCAGCGAAGGCAGGTCACTGGCGTTCCCGCAGCGGCAGTTTGGTGAAGATGGGTGTGGTGGCGCTTGGGCCGCTGTGCACAGATATCCCGTCCAACGAGCCGGGACATACGAGGCGCAATGGGCCCGTTACACCACAGGTTTGGTCAGCACTTGCGCCCGCGGCACTTGGAGGGGCGCCGATGCCTGCGACGGTGCTTGAGGTTCGCGGGGCGATCACGAAGTCGTACTCCGGATTCTCTCGCGCCTCGACAAGTTCGAAGTGCCACCACTCTTTCTGATAGTTCGCAAAGCCAAATCTCAGCATTTCTTCCAACAGTTTGTTGCGATTGATCTTGGCGTCGCTGGAGACATCGGGGTGGCGAGTAGAACTCCTCTCGTCAAAGCAATCGTAGTTGGTTCCAAAATCAAGGTTAGAGTTTCTCGTGGTCGCTGTCGGAAATCAGCAAAACACGGTGCGGGTGTTTTATGTTGGGCCCTCCGTGGGCGCGGTATGAAGCCATCCACAATCACAACATCCACCGCCACCCCTTGTGTGTGTCGGGATCGACGCGACAGGAACCCCCTCTCGAAGAGGCTTGCCTTGTCAATGCTTGGAAAGAATGCCTCCTTCGTCGTCCGGTCGTCGGGGCTTTTGGCCCAGGCAACGAAGTCTGCGGTAGCGCGCGCCTGCCGATAGCAATCGAAAACCTTGAGGGAGTATCTGGGCCCCAGTCTCGCTTGGACCCTAGCAAGAGCTTCAGCAGCGTTGCGTGTGAGAAACACTCGGACGCAAGATAGCCGCTTACAGGTCGCCCCAAGAAGTTCTTGCTGCCCGCATACCTGATATCCTGCTCAATGGACGGCGCAATGTCACGAAGGTAGACCAACCCTTCGGGTAACCTATCAGCATGAACTTGTTCGGTGAGACCAACCGTAGCGAGGAGGCAGAACAGAATGTGGCCGGCCGATATGCGCATGCCATCAAGTTCAGCTAGGCCCCACGGCTTCACGTGTCACCGCGTTGCTACCGGTGGCCTGCCCCACGTAGCGATACCAAGGATTACGTTAGAATCCGGCCGCTCGTGGCCAGCGTCTGGGCTGGCCGGAGCGCAGCGTAGGCCGGAGTAGACGCTGGCGGCAAGATCACCTCGGGCGCCGGTGGGCGATAGCCGAGCGCGGAATGCGGCCGCACCGTATTGTAGTGACGTCGCCAGCGCTCGATCAGCACTTGCGCTTCGAAGAGCGTCGAGAACTGCTCACCTGCCAGCAGCTCGTCACGCAGCTTCGAGTTGAAGCTTTCACAGTAGCCATTCTCCCACGGGCTGCCAGGCTCGATGAAGAGTGTCTTGACGCCGATCCGACCAAGCCAGCCGCGCACGTTGCGGGCAACGAACTCGGGACCATTGTCGGAGCGAATATGCTCCGGTGGCCCATCGGCAACGAACAGATCCGTGAGGCAGTGGAGCACATCGTCGGACCTGAGCTTGCGCGCCACGACGATGGCCAGACACCGGCGCGTGAACTCGTCAATCACCGTGAGCATGCGAAAGCGCCTCCCATCCTCGGTGCGGTCCTGCATGAAGTCATAGGACCACACGTGATTGGGCCGTTCCGGCCGCAGTCGGATGCAGGAGCCATCGTTGAGCCACAGGCGCCCGCGTTTGGGTTGCTTGCTTGGAACTTTCAGCCCTTCCCGCCGCCAGATGCGATAGACCCGCTTCACGCTCACGTGCCAGCCCTCCTCCACAAGCAGCTGCCGAATGCGCCGGTAGCCGTAGCGCCCGTACTTGCTCGCCAGGCGCACAATCGCCTCGGTCAGCGCCACCTCGTCGTCGCGTAGCTTTGGCTTGCGACGTTGCGTGGCGCGCGATTGACCGACAACCGCACACGCGCGTCGCTCGGAGATGACCAGTTGCGAGCGCACGTGATCCACGCACGCCCGCTTGCGGGGAGGGCTTAGTATTTTCCCGACAGAGCTTCCTTCAGGATCTGCTTGTCCAGCGTCAGCTCCGAGACCGCCTTCTTCAGACGCTCGTTCTCGCGCTCGAGCTCTTTCAGGCGCTTGGCCTGATCAATCTTCAGGCCTCCGTACTCGCGCCGCCATTTGTAGTAGGTCTGCTCCGAGATCCCTGCGCCCCGGCAGATCTTGCCCGCAGTCTCCCCTTGCGCCAGCCGCACTTCGGCTTCTCGCAAGAAGCCGATGATCTCCTCCGTCGACTTCCCCTTCCGTGCCATGTCCAAATCTCCTGCTGAGACTTCGGAAATAGCCGGATTCGCATTTAGGTCCCGGTATCACATCTGGGAGGCAGGCCAATGATGGCCGAGACGGGCTCCATGCCGAACGTGATCGGCAGCAGGATGGTGATGCCACCGAGCGGGCCGATGCCCGGTAGCACACCGACGATGGTGCCCAGCAGCACACCGAGCGCGCAGTACATCAGGTTGGTCGGAGTGAGGCAGACCGTGAAGCCGAACAGCAGACTCTCGAACGTTCCCACCTGCCTCACTCCCCGCTCACATCGGCAATACCCCATCCGGCAACGCGATCTTGAGGAGGCGCACGAAGACGAGGTAGGCGCCTGCACTGCCGACCACAGCCAGCACGGTCGACTTCACCCAGCCGATATTTCCCAGCACCGATGTCGTGATCATCAGGAACGCGGTCATCGTAACGAGAAAGCCGGCGCTCTCGAACAGCAACGCTGCGGCCAGCACAGTCGAGATCAGGCAGATGACCTCGCGTCGCTTGGGCCACGACACCGGCTCGTCGGGGGCCGGGCGCCGACTGCTCGTGAGCCAAAGCACCAGCGCCAATACGCCGAGCAGCAGGCCTAGCCCGAGGGGAAAGAAGCCGGCGCCTGGCATGTTGAATGTGCCGAGCGGAACTTTCAGCGCCTCGTAGGAAATCCAGGCAGCGAGCAGTAGGAAGACAAGGGGCACGAAACCGATCCGGATGGCTTCCAACGCCCTGCGCCCGCTCGCGCCCACCTGCGCCTCCCGACTGCGGCAATCATTCGTCGTTATTCGAGGACGAGCCGCAGTGTGAGCGAAACACCTTCGGTCCCTGCATACTGGCAAGGCGCCGGGAATCGAATCGCTCGTCGCACTGTCCCGGTAACGTGCTCCGCGTGAGAATGCACATTAGAGCGAAAGTAACAGGGACAGCAAGGATCGTCCACGGTCGGCTCAAGGGCAGCACTTGGCACTTTTGCGACATTGCGATCGGCCGCGCTGACGTCCGATCATGGGGCATAAGCGGACCAAAGATCCGACGCGACCTAAGGGTTGCCAGGCCGTTGATCAAAGCCGCCAATTTATGAGTTCACGGCCTAGGGGCGACGCTTGCCGACGCGCGCCAATAGGTCCATTACACCCACTGTCCACTTCTGGATCGGCCTTCGCGAAGCAGTGCGGACGGGATCTCACATCGCCTTCGCCGCCAAGGATCGCGCCGCGGTGGACGCGTTCCATGCTGCTGCCCTATCTGTTGGTGGTCGAGATAATGGCGCCCCGGGCCTTCGCCTCCGCTATCACGCCGACTACTACGCCGCTTTCGTGCTTGATCCAGACGGACACAACATTGAAGCCGTCTGTTGCCGTCCAGCGTAGCAGGATGCATACCGCGATAGCGGTTTAGCGCAATGGCACCTATTCCCCGTCGTGCACAGCTCGCTCGCATTTCCGTTTTTGGGGGTAAACCAGACGTGCTGAACCAACGAGCACGACGGGAGAAGATGACCCAAACCTGCCCTGAGCACCTGCGCATCGAGCAGGGCACGACCGATCGCCTTGCTGCCTTCGCTGCCAGCCCATGCAGCCGGTCAGTGACGCGACACCCAATCCGTTGCCTCGACCATCAGATCGCCGCGACGGTCAGATATTGAGGTCCCTCGTGGTGTAGTCGCTGATCAGCGGCTCAAGTTCGCCTCGCTGAAGCGGAAGTCGTCCTCGGGCCGGCGAAAGGCTGGTAGCGGTAGGGCGGCTCGCCGGAAGTGCTGGGCGCGGGCGTCGATGGCGACTGGATGACGGCCGAGCGGTCGAAGACCCGCTGCTCGTCGTAGGGCGTCACCTGCGGGCGCGCGCCCGGGCTGAGCATCGCGCCGCACGCCGAGCACCGAGCGGCGGCGGTGGAAGCCGAAGGTGACCGAGACGCGGATGTCGGGCGAGGTGTTGGCGAAGGAGCCGTGGAGGATCTGCCGGTTGACGATCGTGACGTCGCCCGCGTCGCAGAGCAGCGGGACGGCGTCGGGCAGCCGGTCGTTGCCGCCGTTGGCCGCGACTTCGGCTTGATGTCGACCCTGCCGAGCGGTGGGTGCCGGGCACCACCCACAGGCCGTTGGCGGCGGTGGTCGGGTAGAGCTGGACCTGGAAGTTGAAGCCGTGGATGCCGGCGTCCCAGTCGGGCTTGTCCCAGTGGGTGACGCCGTCCTGGTGCCAGGCGACCGAGCCCCCGACGCCGGGCTGCTTGACGAAGATGGCGTCGTTGTAGGGGACGAAGTCGGGACCGTTGACCGCCTCGGCGATGGCCAGCAGGTCGGGTGGCCGTAGAGCCGCAGGCCGCCGGCATGCCTGGCACATGCCGAACATCAGGTAGACGACGTCGTCGGGGGCGCCGGCGTCGGGACGGGCTCGGTCATCTTGGACGGGTGGCGGCCGTTGAGGGCGTCGGTGCCGCCCCACGGGTCGGACAGCGGCTTGATGAACAGGTATAGGGATCACGCGCCTAGTCGCGGCCGAGCGCCGGTCGTCCTTGGCGTCGACGTCGGCGCCCTGGCGGACAGGCGCCCGCTCGAGCATCTCGGCGGCGCCGGCCCGCAGCTCGGCGACCTCGGCGGGCGAGACACGCCCTCGAAGACGTAGAAGCCGTGCTCCCAGTAGGCGTCGAGGATCTCGGGATGGAGCCGGCCGTCGGCGTCGAAGCGGACCGGGCCCCGGTTGCCGATGGCCGGGCGCGGGCTCGCCGGCCGCGCCATAGGCTGCCATGCGAGCCTGGTGTTCTGCTCGTGTTAGCGCGGGAGTAGCGGTGGTCGGAGCAGCGGCGTCGTTCATGGACTATCTCCTCATCGCAGAGGCACATGGTGGTCGAGCGGCTGAACGTGTGCGACCGTCGGCACAATAGAATTTTGCCATGCCGTCTCAGGGAGTGCAAACCGGGCCCCACGCATTCAGTGGTCCGGCTCGCTGGGCGAGAGCGGCGAGCCTGTCCGCTGGGCTACTCGATGCCTCACATTCAAGACGTAGTCGCCGACAATCTCAAGTTTGCCGAGTGCGCTGTATCCGATGTCTGCTTGTGTATAGACACAACATTCTGTGACGCACCATCAGAACAGTTGCGTTCGGCAGCTCCTGGCACTTTTGCGACATTGCAATCGGCCGCGCTGACGTCCTTGCATTTCCTTGCGAACCGCCTCGCGGTCTTCGGCAGCGAGGGACTGTGCATAGCTCGCAATGGCTTCTGGATCTCACCGCGCTCGCGATGCGCGCGAGCCAACTCCCTGTAGACCCACTGAAGGATCCACGGGTAAGAGGTCGATCGCGACGCCTTGATGCACGAAGCGATTTTCATGTCGAGGTTTCTCTGATGCGCACACTCACCGAACACCTCGGCGCTTGCCTTAAGCGGACTGAGGAGCGGGATGAACGCGACGGCCATTGGCAACACTGGGATCCGCTTCATGGTGACCCTCTTGGGCTGACCTGCGCTGCACAAGGATGCCAGCGCCCTTCTGGTCGTGCTTTTGGATGGGCTTAACCTGCCCTTACGATTGTCTTGATTTTTCCCCTCGCACCCGGGGCTAGGGTGGTGAACAGAGGGACAATTGCGGCCTTTGGCAC
>CAWEBE010000069.1:0-228649 GCA_963806735.1 uncultured Alphaproteobacteria bacterium
GCCTATGTACGGTATGACTTTTCTCGCAGCCGGCGGCCTGCTGATACTTTGCAAGGCAGGCATTCACAGGGCTGCTGCGGGGTATTTGGGCTTCCTAACGGCACTCCTTTTCCTGGTATGGCAAGTCGCGAAAGGTCGAGCCGATAAGATCTATCCCATCGATATTGGCCAAGAGCTGACTGCCATTCTTACAGTGCTGGCACTTTCAACAATCATTCTCCACGTCGCGCTGAATCAGTGGGGTCTGATAGTCCGTCTGCTGGAGTGGTCGGTCTTGCGCTTTCTCGGAACGATCTCCTACGGGCTTTATATTGTGCACCTGCCAATCACATTGCTGTTTCGTCCATCGTACATTGCTGCAATGACAAGCCTCGGTTTTGATCCGGATACGGCCGGTTCCAGGGCGCTCTTCTTTTTCTGGTTTTTGCGATGTCAACGGGACTGGCTGCGGTGTCTTGGTATTGCTTCGAGAGCAAAATAATTGCCCGATGGCGATATGCTCGGTAGCGAAGCGCAGCGCCTTCTATGCTGATTAAGGTCAGCTGCGATGGGATACTCGAAGGCCTTAGAAAGCAGCAATGATGTTCACTGGCTCGCCTCGAGCCCTATGGAGTCTCAGCCGCCCATATACCCCGGCAGCCAGGCCTCGTGCGCCGTGCGCAATTCGGCGAGCGGCAGCGCGGGCTCGCCCTTCAACATCAAACCCTCGCCGCCCGAGCGCCCGATGATGCGCGCCGGCAATGCGAGCAGCCGCGCCCGCTCCGCGATCTCCTCTGCCAGTGAAGGTTTCGCCGCCAGCACGTAGCGGCCCTGGTCCTCGCCGAACCAGATGGCATGCGGCGGCAACTTGCCCTCGTAAGGGAACAACTCCACGCCGACGCCTCCGGCCAGCGCCATCTCGGCCACTGCCACCAGCAGCCCGCCGTCGCTGATATCGTGCACGGCCGCGACCTTGCCTTCGCGGATCAGCGACCGCACCAGGTTGCCGGCCTTGATCTCGTCGGCGAGGTCTACCGGCGGCGGCGCGCCCTCCAGCTTGCCGACCATGATCTGCTGATAGCGCGACTGCCCCAGGTGACCCTGCTCGCGGCCGACCAGAATGAGGAGGTCACCCGCGCGCTCGAGCCGCAGCGTCGCCATGTGCGCGATGTCGGGCACCAGACCCACGCCGCCGATGGCCGGGGTCGGGGGAATGCTCTTGCCGTTGGTCTCGTTGTAGAGCGACACGTTGCCGGACACGACGGGATACTTGAGCGCCTCGCAGGCCTCCCGCATGCCGGCCACCGAACCCACGAACTGGCCCATGATGTCGGGCCGCTCCGGATTGCCGAAATTCATATTGTCGGTGATCGCCAGCGGATCGGCGCCGACCGCAATCAGATTGCGCCAAGTCTCAACCACCGCCTGCTTGGTGCCCATCACCGGGTCGGCCTCGACATAGCGGGGCGTCACATCGCACGTAGCCGCGATCGCTTTTTGCGTGCCGTGCACGCGCACCACCGCCGCATCGCCGCCCGGGCGCTGCACGGTGTCGCCCATGACGGTGTGGTCGTACTGCTCCCAGATCCAGCGGCGCGAGGAGAGATGCGGGCCGCCCATCATGGTCTTGAGCGTGTCGAGGATGGCATTGGGCGCCGGCACCCACTCGGGCAAGATGGTCTTCGGCGGCGTCGTGGCCACCCACGGCCGCTCGTAGAGCGGCGCCGAGTTGGCGAGCTTGTCCACCGGCAGATCGGCTTCGACCGCGCCCTTGTGGCGCACGATCATGCGGCCCGTATCCGTCGTCCGGCCGATGACGGCGAAGTCGAGCCCCCATTTGCGGAAGATCGCCTCGGCCTGCGGCTCGGCGCCCGGCTTCAGGATCATCAGCATGCGCTCCTGGCTCTCCGACAGCATCATCTCGTAGGCCGTCATGCCGGTTTCGCGCTGGGGCACGTGGTCAAGGTCGAGCTCGATGCCGACACCGCCCTTGTCCGCCATTTCCGAGGTGGAGGAGGTAAGCCCCGCGGCGCCCATGTCCTGGATGGCGATGATCGCGTCTGACGCCATCAGCTCCAGGCACGCCTCGATCAGCAGCTTCTCGGTGAACGGATCACCCACCTGCACCGTCGGCCGCTTCTCGCTCGATTTGTCGTCGAACTCGGCCGACGCCATGGTGGCGCCGTGGATGCCGTCGCGCCCGGTCTTGGAGCCAACGTAGACCACGGGCAGGCCCACGCCCTTGGCCGCCGAGTAAAAGATCTTGTCCTTCTTCGCCAGCCCCACGCACATGGCGTTGACCAGGATGTTGTTGTCGTAGCCGGCATCGAAGTTAGTCTCGCCGCCGACGGTCGGCACGCCGACGCAGTTGCCGTAGCCGCCGATGCCGGACACCACACCGGACACAAGATGCCGTGTCTTGGCGTGGTCAGGATCGCCGAAGCGCAGGGCATTGAGATTGGCCACCGGCCGCGCGCCCATGGTGAACACGTCGCGCATGATGCCGCCGACACCCGTGGCCGCCCCCTGGTAGGGCTCGATGTAGCTCGGGTGGTTGTGGCTCTCCATCTTGAACACGACGCAGTCGCCGTCGCCGAGGTCCACCACGCCCGCGTTCTCGCCAGGCCCCTGGATCACCTGCGGTCCTTTGGTCGGCAGAGTACGCAAATGCACGCGTGAGGATTTGTAGGAGCAGTGCTCCGACCACATGACGGAGAAGATACCGAGCTCCAGGAAGGTCGGCTCGCGCCCCAGAATGCCGAGCAGGCGCTGGTACTCGTCCCCCTTGAAACCGTGCTCAGCGACGAGTTCCGGGGTGATCTTCGGGCGTGGTGCGGTCATCGGTCGGCGTTCACGCGTTTGCTGTCGGGTCTTCTGCGCCGCTTATATCCGCCCGCGCCGCCCGAGTCCTGCCCGGAGGATACGCAACCGGGTAGTATTACAGAGGCAAGTTGGCGCGGCTGGGTTGCCGTGCTCCCAGCGGTTGCCCGACCAATGGCGCTGCCACAGCTTTCATCGCTGCCAGGGATTCGCATCAATGTGGCCGTCAAATTGCACCTCAGCCAACACTTTCGCATCCGCCACGCCACCGTCGAAATCGAGATCGAGGATTGCGCCTCTCGCCACGTGGCCGGATTATCTGCCACCTGAGCGCCGCATCGAATCGGTAACCTGCGCACGTCAACGAGGGAGGTCCGCATGTCGAGTGCCGTCATTCCCACCCTTCGCTATCGCGACGCGAAACGCATGGTCACCTGGCTCTGCGACGTCTTCGGCTTTGCGCAGAAGGCCATGTACCCGGACGGGCAAGGCGGCGTGGCCCATGCCGAGCTGACGCTCGGCTCGGGCATGATCATGCTCGGCTCGTCGCGCGACGACGATTTCGGCCAGCTGCAATCCACGCCCGCGGAGCTGGGCGGCACGACGCAAAGTCCCTACCTCGTCGTGCAAGATGCAGATGCCGTCTATCAGCGCGCCAAGGAGGGCGGCGCCAAGATCGTGATGGAGATCAAGAACGAGGACTACGGCGGCCGTGGCTTCTCCTGCCGCGATCCCGAAGGTCATCTTTGGAACGTTGGAACCTACGATCCATGGCAAGCCAAGACTTAGGCGCTGCGTTGGACGGCGGTTGCACCTGCCGCGCCGTTCGCTATCGGATGACGAGCAAGCCGTTGTTCGTGAATTGCTGCCACTGCCGTTGGTGTCAGCGTGAAACCGGCAGCGCCTTCGCACTCAACGCCATGATCGAGGCCGACCGCGTCGTTCTTCTCGCCGGTGCACCGGAAACGATCATCACCCCATCCAACAGCGGCAAGGGCCAGAAGATCTCTCGCTGCCCCACCTGCCGCATCGCGCTGTGGAGCAACTACGCCGGAGCCGGAGACGCGGTGCGCTTCGTGCGTGTCGGCACGCTCGATGAGCCCGACCGCCTGCCACCGGACATCCACATCTTCACCCCGTCAAAGCAGCCATGGGTGATCCTGCCGCCGGACAAACCTGCCGTGCCGGAGTACTACGACCGCCGCCAGCATTGGCCCGCCGACAGCCTGGAGCGCATGCGGGCGCTGCGCGAGCGAGCGCCCTGACGCGGCCCTTCTCCGGCGGCGCAGAACCGTTGCAGCAGACTTGGAAATTCCCACACACAGCTGGCGATATAGCCTTTCTGTTTTTGACGGAAGCGTATTCGCAACCTTGTGGATACCCATAACTCTCAAGTCTGCGCCCCCGGCTCATTCGCGCGTCGCGGCAGAGCCGCGCTCACGGCTGTCCGGTTCAGCATATCTCAAGCTCCATCTGGTTTGGGTGAGCCCGTTTGCACGGTCGCTCATGGGCGAGGTCGTGGATCGATTTGAAGTGCATCAGATTGCAGCGGACGAGGCGGGCAAAGGCCAACGGGCTTGCGACTGTCTCCTGTGCGGCGTGCGCTATCCGCAGCAGCAGATAGGCGATGAGCGCCACCGCAATCTGGATGCGCACGGCGTTCTCGGAAGTGCCCAGGAACTTCTTGATTCGGAGCGTCTGCTTGATCCAGCGAAAGAACAGCTCGATGTCCCACCGGGCCTGGTAGAGATCGGCGACGACCTCGGCCGGCGAGGCCAGGTCGTTGGTCACCAGCCGCAGCGTCTTGCCGGTCTCGATGACGACGCGGATCTCGCGCAAATCGCGATCCCGGAACCAGTGTTTTCTGGTGTGTCCCAAGCGCTCGCGGATGCGCACCACGCGGTCGGCGACGATCGCGCCATGCTTCAAGACGACGCGCTCCTGGATGGCTTCGGTCGGCGAGTTCTTTCTGAGCCGCGTGACGAACCGGCAGCCCGCCGCGTCGAGCGTGCCCCACCAGGAAAAGCTGCAATAGCCGAGGTCGAACACGTAGGTGGCGCCGGGCTCGACCGGCATGCCCTTGGCTTGAACCATATCGTTCTCGCGTGCCGGGGAAACCGCGAAATAGACCGGAAGTGCCGCGTTGGGATCGTAGACGATATGCAGCTTCACACCGTCGCAGGTCGCATCGTAGTGGGCCCAGCTCCGCGACAGAGAGTTGAGCGTGATGCGGCTGGAATCGATGAGCCGCACGGCTTCGCCGGACGCCCTGCGCAGGCCCCGATGCGCCTGCGCGAGCAGGGCCTCGAACAATTCGGCGAAGACCGCGGCGGGACGAAGTGCATTGGCATCGGCAAGCGTCATGTTGAAAACACGCCTCCGGCATGACCGCTTGGGCGCCGCGACGCCGAGATGATAGAGCCGGCTCTGGTGGCTCTGCATCGTCGTGACGATCTCACGCAGGCTCGCCGCGCCCGACAACTGGCCGTGGAGAAGCGCGACGAGCTGGCTCTTGGTGGTCAAGCATCGAATGCTCCGGTCGGCCCCGTGCCTCTCCACGCTGCGCTCGAAAGCAGCCCACGGAACGAGCTTCAAAATCTCATGCAGCAGGCTATTGTGGTGGCGCAGGGTGTTGATCTTCTTCCGTGTCCGATGAAGCCGCCAAGCTCTCGAATCACAGAAGAATCAGCGCCATGCTCCTTGTCCATCAGAACTGAACCGGACAGCCGTGAGCGCGGCTCCGCCGCGACGCGCGCATGAGCCGGGGCCTTTCACGCTGTTGGGTTTGCACGGCAAAGCGGCACGCTATGGATGCGCGTGAAGGTTGCATCTTGTGCACGGCTGGGTTTGGCGGGTCTCGTTTCAGCGGCAACTCGCGGACCATGGGCTGGCTGGGACGGATGGCCGTCCGTCCCAGCCGGTGGTGCACGGTCGCGTGAAGGTCGACCCTTGCGGTTGCCCGGGATCTGGACCCACACCGCCGCGTCCTGCCATCCGAACGGTAGTGAGACCTGTGACGGTCGTATGCAATCATGGATGCTCGAATGACGCTCGATAGCCTCGCCGCGATTCCCCTCCGCTTCAAGCATGTGATCGCGTTCGAGGTATCGAAGGCCGAACTTGTTGTGCAAAGCTTTCTCGACGGGAGGCCGTTGCGTATCGCCAACCGACGCGCCGCCATCGCCAAGGCCATCCGGCGGGAGCGTACCCGCAATGGCAAGCTCGGGCTCGGGCCGCTGCTCGTGGTCTGCGAGGCGGCCGGCAGCTATGGCCGGCAGATCGTCGAGGTCGCGCACCAGCTCGGTGACGCCATGCACCGCGCCCACGGCTCGCGCGTGCGTGCCTTCGCCCGCTTCAAAGGGCAACTCGCCAAGTCCGACGCCATCGATGTCGGCATGATCGGCGCCTACGCTCTGGCGAGCGAGGGCTTGGCCCTGCATGTGCCCGATCGCGCCGCGCAGAAGCGGCTCAGGGCCTTGATCGATCGGCGCAGCCAGGTATGCGACCTGATCCAAGCCGAGCGTTGCCGGCTCGAGCATGTCGAGGAGAAGGACATCGTGCGCATGATTGGCGACGCCACGTCGCCGCCGGACGCGCACCGGCCCGCCAGGCCCTCTACATGCCCGCGACCGTCGCCATTCGCCACAACGCCCATCTGAAGGCCCTGTTCGATCGCCTGATCGCCAGAGGCAGGCCCTTCAAGGCGGCGATCACTGCCGTCATGCGCAAGCTGCTCGTCATCCTCAATGCCGTCGTCGCCAGCGGTCGACCCTGCCACATGGCGGGCGCCGCCCGTTGAAACCATCCAATCATGTCCGAAACCCGCCTTGACAAAACAGACGGTAGATCCCGGATAGCGCGCGTCGTGCCGAAGGCGCGCAACGAAAAAGCTAGCGCGGCTTCCGGGAACGCAGGGGGAGAGGTGGCGCAGTCCCAATCGGAAAGGCGCTAGTTGGCGGAACTCTGCTGCAACGATCGAGTAGGTTCACCTCACTGGCAAGTCTGCTTCAGCGTCCAGCTCGTGACGCGGCAGCTCTCCTTGCCCGACTTGAGCGTGACGCACTCGCGGTTGGGCACCCGTATGTAGTCGCAGTAGAGGCTGCGCCGGCCGTTGCCTATCCCTGCCCAGCCCGAGTAGCCGTGCATCGGTCCCGCGGACTTAGTCTGCCACTCGTAGTACTGGGAACCCTTTCCTTTGGCTTGTGCGGTCACTGGCATGAGCAGGCCCAGCGCTACCAAGCCGCATATCACTCGCACCATCGTCGTTCTCCCATTGCTTTGCGCAGATGCCGTTAGATACGTGGCTTTTGCCAACGTTGGCTGTGCCGCAGGGAACAGCTGCCGCCTGGCGTCGGGTCGGACGGGCTAGCGCAACGGCATCGCACGAGGGGCCGGCCTTACTCCTGCCGCGTCGCCGTCGATGTGCCCCACGTGTCGGACACGACATAGCCTTCGGGCCAAGGATCGGTCGGATCGACGCGATAGTGGTGATAGCCGGTGATCCACGCGCGGCCCTTGATGGTCGTATGAACGGCCGGCGTGCCGGCGACATCGGTCACGCCGGTGATGCGGCCCTCGAAGCGCGAGCCGATGATCGACTTGTGCGTCAGGCCTTCGCCCACCTTCAACAGCCCGCGCGCGTGCAGCACCGCCATGCGCGCGGACGTGCCCGTGCCGGTCGGGCTGCGGTCGGAACGGCCGGGGGCCACGATGCAGGTATTGCGGCTGACTTGGTTCGGTCCGGCAAAGGGTGCCGCAAACTGTACGATGGAAACACCGGCGATCTCGGGATGCAGTGGATGCACGATGTCATGCTGCGCCCGCGCCGCCGTGCGGATCTTCTCGCCCAGCACCGCCAGCTCGCGCGCCTCGTGCGCCGCCACCTCGAAGCCGAGCGCCTGCGCATCGGCGATGGCGTAGAACATGCCGCCGTAGGCGATATCCACCCTGACGGTGCCGTGCCCCTCGACCTCCAGCGGCGCATCGAGCTTGGCCGCAAACGCCGGCACATTCGCCAGGGTCACGCTGACGCATTTCCCGCTCCTGCACTCGGCCACGACATCCACCGGCCCGCCCGGCATGTCGAGCCTCAGTCGAGTTCTCGGGCTCCTGCATCGGCACCATGCCGGTCTCCAGCAGCACCGTTGCCACGCACATGGTGTTGGAGCCCGACATGGGCGGATACTCGGTTGGCTCCATGATGATGGCGCCGGCGACGCAATCGGGTCGCGTCGAAGGCACGATCAGGTTGACATGGCGCGCCACCGAGCCACGCGGCTCGCAGATCAGCACCCGCCGGATATGGTCGAAGTCACGCTCGAAAGCGATCTTCTTCTCCAGCATGGTGGCGCCGGGCGGCGGCAGCACCCCGCCGATGATCACATCGCCAACCTCGCCTTCGGCATGGCAGCCGACCACACTGATCATCCGTGGTGTGCGCATCGGCATTCCTCGGCTTGGCCCGGAGCCACGGGAACGTGGCGCAGATGCAACTCCCACCCGTTCGCGTCAACTATGCCCCAGAAACGGACTCCCCTTGCAATCCTTCACAGTAATACGCTTGACGGCATGGGGCGATTCTAGTGCCCCGCTCGAGAAATTCGCTCACGGGTGCCGCGAATGCGAATTCTCGATCATCACACTAAGGAGTGTCCGGGGGACCGCAATGCCGCTCAGGGGGCGCAAACTGGAAGACGAGGCTGCCGCGCTCTGGGACCGGCGCGGTGACGCGCTCGACGCCGGCACCCGGCTCCTGACGGAAAAGCCCGACCGTGAGGGGTGGACGCGCGAGGATCATCGCGTGTGGCGCTACGCCATGGCTGTCTCCCGCCGCATCGAAAAGATCCACTGAGGCAGGCAGCCGTCGCTTGTGGCTGTCTCCACGCTTCGCATTTCGTGCGACGCATTGCCTGCCTACGCCCTGACGGCATCGCGCCGCTCTTGCGCACGCATGCGCGGAGATAGGCCGGGACCCTTATGTGCACCCTACGCGTTTGAGCGGCAATGCATCCGGCGGCCGTTCCACGGCAGCAGCAGGCATACCTCTTGCACCAAGCCTCCCATGCAACTCGACGACACCCAGTCCAAGCCCCCCGAGGCGGCCGGTCCGGTCGTGCTGCTGACGGCCGGCGGCCCGATGTCGGCCTGTGTCGCCAACGCCCTGGCGCGCCGTTTCGGCACAATCGTGGTGCTGCAGGAGGACCCGGAGCTGCCGTGGCACATGGTGCGCCGCCGCGCCCGCCGTCTCGGCTGGTGGCGTGTCCTGGGACTGGTGGCGTGTGATCGTCTCATCGAACGCGCCGCACGCCGCACCCGTCCGCGCGTCGGTGCCATCATGGCCAGCCATGGCCTCGACCCCGAGCTCGACCCGTCCATCACGGTACGCCGCATTGTCTCGGTCAACACCAAGGCCTGCCGCGATGCACTACGCCAGCTCCAGCCGGCGGTTGTCGCGGTTTGCGATGCGCGCATCATCCGGCGCGAGACGCTGCGGGCGGTGTCGGCTCCTTTCATCGGCTATCACGCCGGCATTTATCCAAAGTATCTCGGCCGGCATCCGGGCTACTGGGCGCTCGCCAACGGCGAGCCCGAGCACGTCGGCGTCACCGTGCATCTCATCGAGGAGGGTCTCGGCACCGGGCGCGTGCTCTATCAGGAGCGCGTTGCTTTCGCGCCTGAGGACGACATCACGACGTATCCATGGGTGCAGTTGGCGCACGGCCTGCCGCTGCTGACCGCCGCCATCGAGGACGCGCTCTCGGGCCGCATCAACCCTCGCGAGGTTCACATGCCCTCGCGCCACTGGTTTCCTCCGACGCTGTGGGGCTACGCTTGGCATGGTCTGCGCCGTGGCATTTGGTGAGAAGCGCAGTGGCATAACGAGCCGAGGCCCCCCTTTTTGCAGAGCGGCCTCGACAGCAGCGTGAGACGTTACGGCTAATCAGTAATCGCAATACCAGATCGGCCCCACTCTCACGCAAGCATCTGGACGGCGGCCCTGGCCACGCCATTCGCGGCAGAGGCGGCGCTCGCCGAAGCGATTGTGACGATGCCAGCCACCTGGTCCGCGTTCGCAGCTGCGATGACGGCCATGCACCTGCACGACGCCGCTGTACGCGCCGTCGGGCACTTGACCGATGCCGGCCGGGGCGGCCCCGGCGATCGATGCCGTTGCGGCCAACAGCACGGCCGCCGCGGAAATCTTGAGCGCTCCGATCATTTTCACTCCCACTGTGAGCTCGAGAACGACGAGCGGATGGTCGCTCGCTCGAGTGCCCATCCGCGCCGCTCAATAACGGCTCGCTGTGTAAAGAGTTCCGACCGGTGCGACATGTTGCAATGCGCACACTGCAGCTACTGTCGCGGGATGGCGTCCGCTGCCTCGGCATGCGAGAACGCTGGTACTCACTTTCGACATCCAACACGCACCGCGGAATTGCCATGAAAAATGTCGCCTTCACGATGGTCATGCTGCCGCCGCACAACGACGTGAGGCGGCACTGGGCGCAGCGCATCGCCGCCGACGAGACCGGTGTGCGCGTGCTCCAGCCCGAGACCGTGGAGGATGCGATGCGCGACATCGCCGATGCCGATGCCGCCTTCGGCACTATTCCGCCCGAGGTTTTGCGTGCTGCGCGCCGTCTGCGCTGGCTGCAGGCGCCCAACGCCGCGCCGCCGGCTGGCTTCTACTACCCCGAGCTGATCGCGCACTCGGTTCAGGTCACCAACTTCCGCGAGATCTTCAACGATCACATCGGCGCGCACATCATGGCGTTCGTGCTGGCCTTCGCGCGCGATTTTCACACCTACCTGCCGCAGCAGGTGCGCCGCGAGTATGCGCCGCGAACGCTCGACACCGGCATCCTGCACCTGCCCGAGTGCACCACCCTGATCCTCGGCGTCGGCGGCATCGGCAGCGAGGCGGCGCGCCTGTGCAAGGCATTCGGCATGCGTGTGATCGGCGTCGATGGTCGGCGCACCGATCGGCCGGAAGGCGTGGACGAGCTGCATCGCCCAGAGCTCCTCGATAGTCTTCTGCCCCGCGCCGACTTCGTCATCATGACGATCCCGCACACGCCGGCCACCGAAGGCTTGATGCACCGCGAGCGGCTGCGCCGCATGCAGCCGACGGCTTTCCTCATCAACATCGGCCGCGGCATGACCGTGCGCCTCGACGATCTGGTCGCCGCGCTGCACGCCGGCGAGATCGCGGGTGCGGCCCTCGACGTGTTCGAGATCGAGCCCTTGCCGGCTGACCACCCGCTCTGGACCGCGCCCAACGTGCTGATCACGCCGCACACGGCGGGCTATGGCCCTTACCTCGACGACCGCCGGCTCGATATCATTCTCGACAACTGCCGCCGCTTCGCTGCGGGTGAGCCGCTGCGCAACATCGTCGACAAGGCGTCCTGGTTTTAATCGGGTCGCCTACACGGCCAGCGTCGCCGCTCCCCACGCGAGCAGCACGAGGCCGCTGATGCGCGCGAGCCACGGCCCCATCGGCGCAACCTTCTCCAGCAGCACGACGAGGGCCAGAACTGCGATCCACAACGGGTTCATCACGCCGCCGACGAACAGCAGCGCCATCAGCACCCAGCAACAGCCGACGCAGAAAACCCCATGCTCCAGCCCCATGCGCAGAGCACCCAAGGAGCCTGGACGCCAATGCCGCGTCAGAAACTCAGCTGGGCTGCGGCAGACACGCAAACAGGCGTGCTTCAGCGGCGAGAGCTGGTAGAGCCCAGCCGCGATCAGAATTGCGGCCGACAGCCAGGCAGCACGCGAGCCCATGCTGACGGGGGACACCACACCGGCCCGCTCGAGGCCAAACATGAGCGCGGTGGCGGCGACCGAGAACGCGAGCCACGCCAGAAGGTAGCCGGAAGCAAAAGCTGCCGTCGGTACCACGCCCTGCTTCAGTCCTCCGCCAGCCTGGGCATGGCGTGTGGCGCGCCCATAGAGCAGGATCACCGGCGCAGCACTCGGGGTCATCATGGCAATCATCATGACCCACCACATGGCAACGACGGTGAGCCAGTGACCCACAGACCAAGGCCCAACGTGCATCGCCATGCCGCCCATCGGCATTTCAGCCAAGCGGTGGGGGAAGAGCGAGACCGAGATCATGTGCCAGGCCGGCATGCCCATGCCTGCGCCAGCCATGATATAGGCCCACGCCAGAAGCGTGAGGACAACAAGACCGGCGGCCACGACCCAGCGGTCGCGTCGCAAAATGCGCTCAGTCAGCGACGCGTTGTCAGCCAGCATTTCAGACAGTTCGATGCCTGATCACACCGTTGTTGTTGAGGTGCAGGTGCGCGAACTGGCCATAGCTGCTCTTGAGATCGAGCACGATGTTGCCTTGCGTCTCGGTGGTGCCGCTGCCGACCTCGGCGATCTCGTATTCGAAGCCATTGGGCAGATCGATGCGCGCCCGAGTTTCCGCTCCGGTCACTGGGTTCTTGATCGGCTCGCCGTGGCTTTCGACCAACCCTTGAACTGCGTAGCGTCCCCGGCGAGCATCCACGTCGACCTCGAAGTCGATCGGTGCGAAGATCGGATCGTAGACTTTCTCGAGTGTCGAGAAATAGACGGCGAACATGGTGGCCATCGGTGCCGTGTCCTGGCCCGACATGATCTTGAGTAGCGCCTCGCGCTGCCGGTCATCCGCGCGCTCGTCAATGAACGGTTGGCACTTGCCGCGACCCTCGTGTACCGCGCCTGGCCATTGAAAAATGCCGCCCATGCGCAGCCCGTCGAGCTTCACATCGCCGAAGTGGCCCTCGTCGATCTCCATGGCGACGGATGCCTCACAGTGCCCCTTGGTCGGCAGCGCATTGAACTGGCACGGACATCCGTAGGCGCAGTTGCAATTGACAAATTCTCTCGCCTTGATCTCCCAGGGTGTCATGGCCGTCTCCCTTTGTTTGCCTTGAACGTCGCAGCACCCATGGAAACAATACAACGGCAACGGATTTTCCTGGAAATCAATTCGAGCCAAACGGCACGGCTCTAGGGTGTCTAGGGTGCGATCTTTGTTGCGTGACCACTCCTGTCGCGGCAACATTGCCTGAGCTTGCCACTCACCTTCTGTGCCAGCCTCTACAATCCGGTCTCCAGCGAAAGTAGAACCCATGACTCCTCCCGAACGTATGCGCGCACTCCTGGCCGCGCCGGGCTTCGTAGTGATGCCGGCGGTTTGGGATGGGCTCAGCGCCAAGCTCGCCGCCGGCGCCGGTTTCAAGACGGCCTTCCTGTCGGGCTCTTGCGTCGCTGCGAGCCGGCTGGGCGGGCCGGATCTCGACCTGATCTCGTTCGCGGAGATGTACAACTCCTGCAACATGGTGCGCGGTGCGGCGCCACAGACTTTACTCCTGGCCGACGGCGATCATGGCCACGGCAACGCAATGAACGTGCAGCGCACGGTGCGTGCCTACGGGCGCGCCGGCTGTGCCGCCGTGCTGATCGAGGACAAGATCACCCCGCGCGCGCTGACCGCCGCCGGCAAGCCGTGCATGCCGCGCGAGGAGGCGCGCATGAAGATCCGCGCGGCCGTGGAGGCGGCAAAAGAGTCCGGCATCCTGATCCTGGCCCGCACCGATTGCCGGCCGACCCAGGGCATCGATGAAGCGGTGGCACGCATCGAGATGTACGTGAAGGAAGGCGCCGACATCCTGTTTCTCAACTCGCCGGCCGACGAGGACGAGGTCAAGCGCGCCGTCGCAGCAGCCGCCGGTCGGCCATCCTTCGTGGTTCTTTCTCCCGGCGCACCGCGCGCGACGCCGTCGCAAACGCAGGCGGCGGAGCTCGGCTTCAAGATCGGCACCTATCCGACCGGCATGCTGTCACCGGCGACGGCCGGCATGAAAGCGGGTCTCGCCGCTCTTGCGGCCGGCGAGGCGGAAGCGGCCAGCGCCCTGCCTCCGGCGGAGCTGCGCACGATCCTCGGTTACGCCGACTACGATGCCGAGGCGAAAAAGTTCATCGTTGGCACGTGATACATCCGTGGGATCGCTGGACCTGGGGCAGACTGCGTGACCTGCAATGCATGCTAGTCGGCAAGACGTGTGATATGATCTCCCGATGAGCAAGCACGTTGCCGACAAATTGACCGACCTTGTGGAGGCTGTGCGCAAGCTGCCCGATGAGAACTCAGGAAGCGCTCATCGAGGAATTCGCGGAGCGTGTGTCTGACTTCGCGGACACGGGTCTTACCAACGAACAGCGTGACGAGGTCAGGCGGCGCCTGGCCAACCCTCGCTATGCCGATCCTGAAGTCGTTCGCTCGCTTTTTTCCCGTCACGGCGCAAAGAGCCCATGAGCGTCGTTTTTCGCGATGAAGACCTCGCGGACCTCGACGAGATTTCGCGCTACATCTCCCAAAGTGACCCGCGGTGGGCCGACCGTGTCATCCAGAGAATATACAACGCGATATTTGGCGTGCTCGATGTCTTGCCCCTTGCTGGTCGGGAGGATGGCACACGCAAGTTTGCAGTTCCGGGACTGCCATACATCATTGTCTACGTCCCGCTCGCTGACGTGATCGATATTGTTGCAATCTTTCATACATCACGCGACCCGGCGGCCAAGCGACGTCCCTAAGTCATGATGCTCCGGAGCGCCAGCGCCGTTGCTTCTCGCGGTTGCCGCAGTTTTTCATGCTGCACCACTGTCTGCGATGACCTTTGCTCGTGTCGAGGAAGTACACATCGCAGTCGGATGCTCCGCATTTTCGGATTCTCCTGCGGTCGACGTCGAGGAGCAGGCGCTCGATCGCGAGCGCACAGGCGTGCAAGGGAATGTCGGCCGCAAATGGAGGCGACCAGCGGTGACCCGCGAGGGCAGGCGATGACGCGGCGACCAGCGCGCGTGCCACGTGTGCCGCCTGAATGGCGGCCGTGATCGCGTCGAGCGCGGTCTGCGGCGTCGCGCGGCCTGCGTGTGCCGCAGCCAACACATCGTGCAGATGCTCGCGCAGCGTGCGCACCCGTTTCGCGACGCGCGAGCATGCAGGCCCGCCGAGCTTGCGCAGACGCGCCGCCATGGTTGGCTCGATGAGCCTTGCCAGCTCGGCGAAGCGGACGAGATCGCCGTAGGTCGCCAGGTTCTCGATCGGCGACTCGAATGGCCGCTCGTCCAGCGTATTCACCAGGTCGAGAGCCGGATGCCCCCCACTCCAGTCGAACGGGTCTGCGCGGTCGCTCATCCTGCCCTTGTGTGTCGCCGTTTGCTTCGAGTTCATAACCATTATAATCTTATAAATAGGTTACGCCATTTCTTCCGTGTCTCGGAGCCGTTCATGATCGCGGCCGAATCGAATGTGCAATCCGCTGCGCAGTACGCGCGCGGCGCGCTCTATGGCTTGGCCGCCGTCAGCATCTGGTCGGGTTGGATCGTCGTGGCCCGGCTCGGCTTACGTACGAGCCTCACGCCCTGGGACATCGCGGCTCTTCGCTTCGGCGTGGCCGGCCTGCTCCTGCTGCCGTATGTGCTGAGCAAAGGATTGGCCATCGACCGCCTCGGCTGGGGTGGATTGGCCGCTATCGTGTTGGGTGGCGGTGCCCCGGTTCTGCTGGCCAATACAGGCTTGCTGTTCGCCCCAGCGGCGCATGCTGGCGCCCTGTTTCCCGGTGTCATGCCGCTCATGGTCGCGATCCTGGCCGCGGTGATTTTGACGGAAGCATTCACAAAGGAGAAATGGCTCGGGTTCGCGCTGATCTTGCCCGGCGTCTTTGCCGTCGCCTGGGACGGGAGCAGCACCGGCTCGCAGCAGACAATCGGTCATGCGCTGTTCCTCGGATCGGGCTTGGCCTGGGCCTGCTACACTGTCGCCATGCGCGGCGCGCGTCTCGATGGATTGCACGCCGCTGCTATCGCCGCCGTTGGCGCCCTGCTGCTTTACGTGCCGGCATATTGGCTTGTTTCCGGGGAAAGTCTGACGCGGGCGCCTTGGCCGGACCTTGCCCTTCAGGCTGTCGTGCAGGGGCTCCTGACGGCTATCATCTCTTTGCTGCTCTACGGTCGCGCTGTCGCCATTCTCGGCGCGTCCAGCGGGGCCGCATTTGCTGCGCTCTGTCCCGCGATGACGGCGCTGATGGCCATCCCGATCCTCGGCGAGTGGCCGAGCGCGATCGACTGGACGGCGATCGCCATGATCTCGATTGGCGTCTACATTGTGAGCGGCGGGCCGATGCCGAGACTTCGCACGTGAGGACAGAAGTGCGGGTTCGGTAGTCCGCGCCTACGCGCTCGGTGGCAACCGATATCCGTTGCAGAACTGAGCGACGTCGGTATTTTGCGCCCATGAAAAATACGGCATCGACACTCGAAGCCAGGCTCGCGCGCTTCCCGCGCTTGGGCCTTGCGCACCTGCCGACGCCGCTTGAGCCCCTGCGGCGCCTCACAGCTTATCTTGGCGGCCCGCGCATTTGGGCCAAGCGGGAAGATGCCACCGGCGTTGGCTTCGGCGGCAACAAGCTCCGCAAACTCGACTACGTGTTGCACGAGGCCATCGAGGCGAAGGCGGACACCCTCGTGTCGGGTGGCGTCGTCCAGTCCAACAGTCAGCGTCAGGTGGCAGCCGCAGCGGCCAAACTCGGGCTGGAATGCCATTTGGCCGTTTATCATGGCCGACTGGCTGCACCGACACCCGAGTACGAAACCTCCGGTAACGCGTTGCTCAACCGGCTGTTTGGTGCGCATCTCCACCATGTCCCTTGGATGGGTGATCGCAATGCAGCCATCAAGGCCCTGGGCGATCATCTTCGCGCGCAAGGGCGCCGGCCATATTTCGTACCTTACGGTGTTTCAAATCCCCTCGGAGCGGTTGGCTACGCATCGGCGATCATGGAGATCGCCGAGCAATCGCGTCAGCTCGGATTCCATCCATCCGCAATCGTCCATTGCTCTGGAAGCGCTGCCACCCAGGCGGGTCTCGTCGTTGGCGCATCGATTGCCCTCGGTGTAACCCGGATCGTTGGCATTGACATCGATGCGGAGCCCGAACGGGTCCGCGCCGACGTCGTCACGTATGCGCGCGCCGCTGCGGATCTGCTGGACACAGCGTTTTCTGACTCCGACGTGGAGGTCGTTGCCGGCCATGCCGGTCCAGCCTACGGCGTTCCGCACCCAGCCACCATCGAGGCTATCAAGCTGGCCGGCGCGCTGGAGGCGCTACCCGTCGATCCGGTTTATTCGGGCAAAGGCCTGGCGGGTCTGATCGCTCTCGCTCGCGCCGGCCGTTGGCGCGCCGACGAGGACGTCATTTTCCTTCACACCGGCGGTGCGCCGGCTCTCTTCGCCTATCAGAGCGCGCTGGAGATTTGACTGCGGGTTTAGTGGCCAACGCTCAGCCGCTCGGCCCGCGCTTTTTCGGATCGATCCACTTCTCGATCACCACACTCGCGCCGCGCCCGTAGCCGAGCCCGTCGTAGAAGCCCAGCACCTTCTCGTTGCCCTGCCGCACCATCAGGTTGACCTTCCACACCCCGCGCGCCAGCAGCCACGCCTCCGCTGCCGCCACCATCTGCCGGCCGAGCCCGCGTCCTTGCTGCGCCGGGTCCACCGCCACGTAGTACATGACGCCGCGGTGGCCGTCGTGACCGACCATGGCGCACGCCACGATCTCTCCATCCGCCACACCGACGAGAATATCCGAGCTTGCCTTGCCGCGCGCAAAGGCGAGATCGTTGGCCGGATCGTTCCATGGCCGCGTCAGGCCGGCGCGCTGCCACAGCGCGATGACGGCCACTTCCTCGCCGTCCGCCATGGGCCGCACCTCGAGCACCGCCGCGCCGCCGTCCCCCATCACACGACCTTGCCCGGATTGAGAATGCCTTTCGGATCGAGCGCGGTCTTGATCCGCCGCATCAGGTCGAGCTCCACCTCGCTCTTGAAGCGCGCAAGCTCGTCGCGTTTCATGAAGCCGATGCCGTGCTCGGCGGAGATCGATCCCTCCATCTCGACCGCCAGCTTGTGCACCGCCTCCATCACCGTGTCCCACTGCGCCAGAAAGTCCTGCTTGGCCATGTCCGGCGGCTGGGCCACGTTGTAATGGATGTTGCCGTCGCCGAAGTGGCCGATGGCCAGCGGCCGTGCGCCCGGGCAGATCTCCGCCACCAGCGCGTCCGCCCGCCGGATGAACTCGGGGATGCGCGCCACCGGCACGGAGATGTCGTGCTTGATGACGCCGCCGAGCGGCTTCTGCGCTTCCGACACGCTCTCGCGCAGCCGCCAGAAGTCACGCGCTTGCGCCAGCGACTGGGCCACAACCCCGTCCAGGATCAGCTCGCGCTGCGCCGCATGGCCGAAGATGTGCTCCATCAGCCGCTCGGCCGTGCCGTCGGCTCTGAGGCCGGAGACTTCCATCAGCACGTACCAGGGATAGGTCGTCGGGAACGGATCGCGTGCGCCCGGCACATGCGCGAGCACCGCCTCCAGCGGTAAGCGCTGGATGAACTCGAACGCCGTCAGCGCCGGACCCGCGTCGTCGCCGGCGAGACCGAACAGCGCCAGCGCATCGTCGATGCGTCCGAGCGCCACGAACGCCGTCGCCGTCTCGGCAGGACGCGGGAAGAGTTTCAGGACCGCCGCCGTGATGATGCCGAGCGTGCCTTCCGAGCCGATGAACAGGTCCTTCAGGTCGTAGCCGGTGTTGTCCTTCTTCAACGCCTTGAGCCCGTTCCACACGCGGCCGTCCGCCAGCACCACCTCGAGCCCGAGCACGAGCTGGCGCGCGTTGCCGTAGGAGAGCACGCCGATGCCGCCGGCGTTGGTGCCGAGGTTGCCGCCGATGCGGCAGGTCCCCTCCGACGGCAGGCTCAGCGGAAACAAACGGCCCGCTTTCTCGGCTGCAGCCTGGACTTCAGCGAGCGTCAGGCCGGCCTCCACGGTCATGCTGACGCCGGCCGGGTCGATGTGGCGTATGCGGTCGAGCCGTGCCACCGATACGACGATCTCGCCGTTATGCGGAATTTGCCCGCCGACAAGACCTGTGTTGCCGGCTTGCGGCACTACCGCCAGCTCCAGCGCGTGCGCCAGTGCCATGATGCGCGCCACCTCGTCGGTCGATCCCGGACGCAGCACCAGCGCCGAGCGGCCCTCGTACTTGTCGCGCCACTCGCGCAGGTACGACAATTGCTGGTCGGGATCGGTGATGGCGTGCTCGCGGCCCACGATCTGCGCGAACCGCGCAACGATGTCGGGCGGCAGCAGGTGAGGGGAGGCGCGGTGCACCACGTCGTTCATGGCCGCCCTTTTCCGCCCGATCGGGCTTTGGCGCAAGGGTTACGCTTGGCGCGTGCTTAGCGGCTATGCAGGGCGCGCTGAACCACGCAGCGCGCCAGCCACGACCACCATCACCCCACCCGCGGCGCTGCGGCCCGGCGCAGGCGGTCGTTGATGGCCTCGCCCAACCCATGCGCTGGGATGGGCATCGCGGCGATGCGCTGGGTGCCGCTCGCATCCAGCGCACGCAGCGCCGTAAACAGATTAGCCGCCGCCTCGATCACATCGCCGCGCGCGCTGAGATTGATTGTCATGCCGCCATGCGCCGGCACGTCCGGTCCGAACGCCAGCAGCGCCTCGCCTTCGCGCACCTCGCGCACTTCCAGCCGCACGGCTGCGCGCGGTGCATAATGGCTGGCGAGCTGGCCCGGCGAGGACGGGCGATCCTCCGCGTTCAAGTCCCGTAGCACCCGCCTCCCGGTGATATGCTCAATGTCCTCCGCCGTCACGGCGCCCGGCCGCAGCAGCACCACGTCTGGTCCGCGAACCGTAACCACCGTCGAACTCGATGCCGTGGGGTGTGGCACCGCCATCGAGGATCAGCGCCGGCGCATCGCCGAGGTCCAGCGCCACGTGTGCGGCAAGTGTCGGGCTTACATGCCCCGAGCGGTTCGCAGACGGCGCCGCGATCGGCAGTGCCACCTCGCGCAGCAGCGCGTGCGCGACTGGATGTGACGGCACGCGCAGCCCCACCGTATCGAGACCCGCTGTCGTCAGATCAGCCACCGGACAACCGGCCTGCTTCGATACCACCAAGGTCAGGCCGCCGGGCCAGAACACAGTGGCGAGCTTGCGATCAAGATCGGAAAGTCGCCCCAGCCGCTCCGCCGCCTCCACGTCCGCCACATGCACGATTAGCGGGTTGAACCGCGGCCGCTCCTTCGCGGCGAAGATGCCCGCAACAGCCTCCCCATGCGTGGCATCGGCGCCTAGTCCGTACACGGTCTCGGTCGGAAACGCGACCAGACGCCCCGCCGTGAGCGCCTCTGCTGCGCGCGCAATCCATTCGGCCGTAGCCGGCACGATGGGCATGACTGAAATCACTCTGCTTTTTCGGCGCCGCCTCAATGGCACGGCTACGCCGCCCGGCGCAAGGCGGCCCGCGCCCCATGCGTACGCTTGGTGAACGGAACGCTGCGGAACCTGGGACGTTGTGCACCTGAGACACCCGAGCCAGGAGTGACCGAACATGACGCAGCAGAGCCGTTACGGCTACGAGACGAATGTTGCCCGCGAGGAGGTCGCCTCCGTCGCCGACGACGTCAAGGAGCGCACGCAGGCTGCCGCCGACAAGGCGATGGAATTGGGCCAGGAGGCGCTCGACAAGGCAGACGAATACCTGAAGCCCGTGGGCCTTTCGATCAAGGAGAAGCCCATGACCGTGCTCGCTGTCGTCGGCGGACTGGCCTTCGCGGCAGGTGCGCTGTGGATGATGCGCCCGCGGCGGCACACCTCCCAGATCAACGACCTCGTGTCACAGCTTTCTAATTACGCGCGCAAAGGCTGGTAGGACAAACTCTCCCGCACGTCGTCAGCCCCCGGGCGCGGCCGCACGCGCCCGGGGCTGACTTTAACTCGAGCCCGAACCGACCTCCGGTGCGCGGCCCGCCCTCCAGCGCTGCCGCGTTCGTATTGCCTCCCGTCTTGCCTTTGCCAGCCGCATGATGCCATGTCATGCGCTCGCATTCGGCCGGGCACATTAAGCGACTCCCGGCGATCCACATGGACCGGCATCCATGCTCGCCTTCAAGGCCATTCGCGCCCGCGCCGCAAAACGCAAAGGCGGGGAAGCCGCGCTCGCTTCCCTGCTGCCCAAAGTGCCGCCTCAGAAGACTCTGGCACGCGTGACGGACGACCGGGTGCTGACGGAGATGGCCAAACGCATTTTCTCAGCCGGCTTCGTCTGGAGCGTGATCGAGAAGAAGTGGCCGGGTTTCGAGGCCGCGTTCCTCGGCTTCGACCCGAAACGGCTCACCTTCCAGCCGGACGAGTTCTGGGACAGGTTGCTCGACGACAAACGCATCGTGCGCAACCCGCAGAAGGTCAGGGCTGTGCGGGACAATGCCGGGTTCATGGTCGACATCGCCAGGGAGCACGGCAGCTTCGGCAAGTTCCTCGGCCAATGGCCGGCCGGCGATCAGGTCGGGTTGTTGGAGGTGCTGGCAAAGCGCGGCGCGCGGCTCGGCGGCATGACAGGGCAGTACTTCCTGCGCTTCATAGGCAAGGACGTTTACATCACGTCGAACGACATGATCGCCTGCCTGCGCGATGCCGGCCTCGACATCTCGGGTGTCACCTCCAAGAAGGACCAGCGCAAGATCCAGGACCAGATGAACGCGTGGGCCAAGGAGACCGGCCTGCCCTACACCCACCTCTCGCGCATCTGCGCTATGTCGATCGGCGAGAACTACGCCGCCGAGACGCTGCGCACGCGCGGCGGCGGTGAGGAGTAGATTGGTGGCCGCGCATATCTCATGAATAGGTCCCTGTCGCTGCTGTTTGTGTGCCGAGGAAACACCTGTAGGAGCCCGATGGCAGCGGCCCTCGCAAAGCGGCGGTGGCCCTGCTGCAAAATCCAAAGTGTCGGATTTGCCGTGCTTTCGGAGGGACGGGGCGCGGCTCGCGAGGCTGCTACCGCGATGCATAGTCGGGGCATCGATATCAGCGACCACAAAACGACTTCGATAGGCAAAGTGGATATTCAAGGCTTCGACTACATCGTGGTCGTGGAACGAGCGGTCTTGGATTTCCTTCGCAAGAAGGACATAGACCTGTCTAAAGTAAAAGAAGCTTACGTCGATGATCCGTTCGGCGGCGACGCGCGACGGTATGAGGACTGTGCTCGCGCGATAGAGGGAAAGCTCGACGCGCTGGTGCTTTAGCTGATGTGCTGGGCCGGGCTTACCGACTATGACTGACCAATTCGCGTAACGACGCGTTGCACTTCCTGCCCACCGGCCTTCGGCCTAATCTGTCGCCCATTTCCAAGGGGCACTCAAGCAGCGCGAGGTGAGCTTTCGCATGACCTACCACGCACCAGTCGATGACATCATGGTCGCGCTCGAGTCGGCCGCGGGTCTCGATGATCTGATCGCCAGCGGCACCATCGCTGTCGACGCGGACACCGTGCGCGCCGTGGTCGAGGAGGCGGGCAAGTTCGCCACCGAGGTGCTCGATCCCTTGAGCGGGCCGGGTGACCGCGCCGGGTCGAAGCTGGTCGACGGCAAAGTCGTGACGCCGGACGGCTGGAAAGAGGCCTACCGCGGCTTCATCGACGGCGGCTGGGCCGCACTTCCCGCGCCAGAGCAGTTCGGCGGCCAGGGTCTGCCCGAGGTCGTAGCGCTCGCCGCCATGGAGATCTGGAGCGCCGCCAACCTCTCTTTTTCGCTCTGCCCGCTCCTGACGCAGGGAGCCATCGACGCCATCGCCGCGCATGGCTCAGACGAGCTCAAGCGCACCTACCTGCCGAAGATGGTGTCGGGTGAATGGGCCGGCACCATGAACCTCACCGAGCCTCATGCCGGCTCCGACGTGGGAGCGCTCACCACCAAGGCCATCAAGCAGCCGGACGGCACCTACCGCATCTTCGGCACCAAGATTTTCATCACCTACGGCGAGCACGAGCTGACCGACAACATCATCCACACCGTGCTGGCCCGGCTGCCCGATGCGCCGCCCGGCACGCGCGGCATCTCGCTGTTCCTCGTGCCGAAGTGGCTCGTGAACCCGGACGGCAGCCGGGGCGCGCGCAACGATGTTGTCTGCGCCAGCCTCGAGCACAAGCTCGGCATTCATGCGAGCCCCACCGCCGTGCTCAAGTACGGCGAGAAGGACGGCGCCGTCGGCTATCTGATCGGGGAGGAGAACCGCGGCCTCAACACCATGTTCATCATGATGAACGAGGCGCGCCTCGCCGTCGGCATCCAGGGCGTGGCCGTGGCCGAGCGCGCCACGCAGCGCGCGCTCGCTTACGCCAACGAGCGCAAGCAAGGCCGCTCCGCCAAGGGCAGTGCCGGCGGCATGAGTCCTATCATCGAGCACCCCGACGTGCGCCGCAATCTCATGACCATGAAGGCGCTGACCCAGGCCGTACGCGCCATCTGCTACGCCACGGCGCGCGAGCTCGACATCGCGCATAGCGCCAAGGATGCAAGTGCGAGATCGGCTGCCGCTGCCCGCGCCGCGCTGCTGACTCCCGTCGCCAAAGCCTTCTCCACCGATATCGGCTGCGAGGTTGCCTCCATCGGCCTGCAGGTCCACGGCGGCATGGGTTTCATCGAGGAGACCGGCGCCGCCCAGCACTATCGTGACGCGCGCATCCTGCCGATCTACGAGGGCACCAACGGCATCCAGGCCATCGACCTTGCCACGCGCAAGCTGCCGCTCGAAGGCGGCGCCGTCGTCACCGCCTACATCGGCGAGTTGAAGAAGACGGCCGAGGAAGTGCGCGCCTCCAACCGTCCCGAGTTCGGCCGCATGGGCGAGCGGCTGTCCGCAGCGGTCGATGCACTCGCCGAGGCCTCGCGCTGGATGGGCGGCGCGCTGCAGAAGTCACCCGAGGCAGCTCTCGCCGGCGCACAACCTTATCTGCGTCTGTTCGGTCTTGCGGCCGGCGGCACCTATCTGGCGCGCGCCGCACTGGCCGCCGCCCGCAACGGCGCATCGGGCTCCGCTACAACGCAGATCGCCGTCGCGCGCTTCTTCGCCGAGAACCTCGCCACCCAGGCTCCCGGCCTCAAGGACACGGTCACCACCGGCGCCGAGGCGACGCTGGCGCTGGATTTGGCGGGGTAGCGTCCTATGACCGACGACATAGACATCACGCTCAGCAACGGTATTCAGCTCACCCGCTTCACGCGGGCGGCGAAGAAGAACGCCTTCACGGGCGCTATGTATGACGCCATGTCGGCGGCCCTCGACAAGGGCGAAACCGATCCAGACATCGCCGTGCACGTGTTCATCGGCTCGGGCGGATCGTTCAGCGCCGGCAACGACATCAATGATTTCATTCGCCGCTCCGGTGCGGGTCCGGATGGCATCCCGACACCGTCGCTCAGTTTCATCCGCCGCCTGCCGCGCGTGACGAAGCCCATGATCGCCGCCGTCGATGGTCTCGCGGTCGGCGTCGGCACCACCATGCTGTTTCACTGCGATCTCGTTTACGCTAGTCCCACAGCCAGCCTGCGCACGCCGTTCCTCGACTTGGGCTTGGTGCCGGAGGCCGCCTCCAGCCTCACGTCTGTGCTGCGCATGGGGCACGCACGCGCCTTTGAGCTGCTTTGCCTCGGCGAGCCGTTCGGCGCGGATCGGGCGCGGGAGGCCGGCATCGTCAACGCCGTCGTGCCGGCAGCGGAGTTGGAGGCAACAGCGCTGCAGGCAGCCAAGCGTCTCGTCGCCAAGCCGCGCGAGGCGCTGATGGCTGCACGCCGGCTGATGCGCGGCGATCCCACCGCCATCTCGGCCAAGCTCGAGGAGGAAGCCGAGGTGTTCCGCGCGCGCGTGAAAAGCGCGGAGGCGCAGGAAGCCTTCGCCGCCTTCTTCGAAAAACGCCCGCCCGATTTCAGAAAGTTGCGGTGAACGCCGGCTGGCTAGGCTTCACATCACTTGCCGCACTTGTCGTCGAGCTTGCGGAACGCTTCCTCGAGGGCCTGACCGTCCGGCGAGTCCGACGGGGTATCCTCGGAAAGTGCGATCACCTGCTCGAACTGCGGTCCGAAGGACCGTAACAGCTCCTTCAATTGCTTCTCCAGGGCATCGAACTTCGCCTCGCTGTCGCCGGCTGCATCCATGTCCTTGATGATCCTGCAGTAGCTCTGCAACTGGGAAGGATCAGCCTCAATCTGCGCGAGCGACTTGGCGGCCGAACTCGACGTCTGGGCTTGCTGCAAGTGTCGGACCAGCGCCCAGCAAGAGCGCGGCCGCGGCGACGACAATGTGGTGCTTCATGCCCGTGCCCCGATCCGATTTGCGATGGGACCATCGCGTTGAATTTGCGTTACGGGCGTGCCCTGGTCCAGCCTTGCGCAGAGGTCGAACTTCCGCCCGAGACTTGAGATAATAGCGCAGTGTCCGGCGCGAGGCGCTTGCTGTATCAGCTTTCGAGCCTCTCAACGGATCTATCATGCGAGGGGGCCATGCATCTCACGTCCATCATCTCCGGTCTCTTGCTTGCCCTCCTGCTCGCCGCGCCCGCCAACGCCAATTGGCTGAGCAAAATCATCG
The DNA here is from genome assembly GCA_963806735.1 of uncultured Alphaproteobacteria bacterium. GTDB lineage: Bacteria > Pseudomonadota > Alphaproteobacteria > Rhizobiales > Hyphomicrobiaceae > CADEFX01. The sequence continues at coordinate 25,306 of CAWEBE010000069.1, forward strand.
GCGCCGCCGAGCATGCGGGCAGCCGCGCCGTCCGCCACGGCGCGGGCTCGCTCGACAACGTCGCTGCGCACATCAAGGCCCTGCCGCACAAGCCGGACGGTCATGCACTGGCTGCTGCGGCCACGCCGGAGGGGCACTGGCGCTTCGTCAACCGTACGGGCGAGACCATCACGGTGGCTTCGCCCGAGGAGATGCGCCGCGCGCTGTCCATCCTGGTGCCGGATGCCGCTGGCGCCGAGAGCAGGCTTGCGCTGTATCTCACCGAGGACGCCGCCTTTCGCCATCGTGCGCTGCTGAAGGACCTGCCCAAGGGCGCCGACCTGCACGTCCTGATCGACCAGAAGGCCTACAAGCTGTTGCGCCGGCCGGATGCGACGAGCGAGCGCCTGTTTGCCGAGGTGCGTCCGAACCTCGTCGTGGAGCTGGGCGAGCGGCGCAGGTTCGACGAGGCCATGTTCCAGCTCGCGCGCCCGCTCAACAAGGCCAACATCCGCGTCATTGCGCTGGAGCCGGGCGGCCCCGGCGCGCTCGCCAGCGCACCGCGTCTCGACGTGACCACCGGGCGTGTGCTGACCGACGCCATCGATCCTGATCGCCTGCGCCACGCGTTGGGGCCCATCCGGGGCCAGACCGCGCTCGTCACAGGGCGCGTCGATGGTGAGCTGCTCTACTTCAAGCCCGCGAGCGGTCCCGAGCGCAGCCTGCTCCTGCGCGATCTCACCGCCGCGGCCGAGGCGGCCGACGTCAACCTCGTTATTGTCAAATCGTCGGCGGCCCGTCAGCCAGGTGCACGCAACTGGCTGTGGCAGCGTGTGGAGGTGAGGGGGCTCGACGCGGCCTTGCAGCGCGCCAGTCTCGCCGATTTCCTCGATGCGCTGGGCGGCTCGGGCGGCCGCATGGCCGTCACCGCCACGCCCCAGGGCGCGCTGCGCACGCGGCTCGACATTCGGCCGGCGCACGATCTCGGTCCCGCACCCGTCACCAGTCCCATCGCCGACATCTTCACTGATGTCGTCTCGGAGCTCGCGGGCAAGGTCGTCACCAGCGGCATCGATGCGAGCCTGCCGAGCGCCGAGCGCCAGCGCGAGCTCGATGACCGCATCATCCCGGGCGTGCCGTCGCTCGTTCAGTTCGCCTACATCGGCTCGCTCGTGCTCGGCCTGTTCGGACTGCCGGTGGCGCGGGGCTGGTGGCAGCGCTTGTGGCCGGCCGAGCAGCGCCAGGACTACGGCAGCCGATTTGCGTACATCGCGGCGCGCACTGTCCGCGGCGTAATCATGCTGTTGGTGTTCGTGCCGCTGGTTGCGGTTGCGAGCGTGCCTGTGCAGGCCGTCTTGTCGCTGTGGAACATGGTTCTCACGGGATGGAACCTGCTCGTAATGTTCTGGCGTGCGCTCACGTGGCCCTTCCGACGCCTCTTCGGCAGCGTGAGGGCCTAAAGTGTGTGGGGAACTTGCGCTTTGCGGTCATAAAGCTGCCAATCTCGCCGCCGAGCATTGCTGAGGATTCTCCTTGAGACATATGCCGCGTGGCCGCGACGGCCATGGGGGATGCGGGGGTCGGTGAAGCTGCGCTCGGGCAATATCGTGCGGCGCATCTGCGGGCTTGGCGCCGGTGTCATCCTGGCGTGCGCCTTTGCGGGTGCTGCGTTCGCGCAGGAACGGCTCAGCATGCCGTTTACGTGCGCCGTGAGCGGCGGCCGGCTGTTCGTCGAGCCGTCGCAGGAGCGCAGCTACGCGATCCTCGGCCGGCGCGATCAGGAAGCCTTCGACATCTGCTCGTCCCACAACCCGTCCCAGTGCCGCACCTGGCAGCTGCACCGTTTCGATGTGGAGTGCGACGGCGGCCGTGTGCCGTGGCTGTCGGTGTTTGCTGCCGCGCCGGGCATGCGCCGGCGTCAGCTCTGGGTTGAGAACGACCGGCTGCACCTGAGATTCGGAGCTGACCGTTTCAACGAGCGCAGGCGGCCCTGTTTCGGCGCTCCCTGGAGTGGTCGTGGCGAGCGCTTGGAAGGCTTCCCGGCCTGGGGCGACTGCGATTCCAACTATCAACCGCGCGACAGGTCTGTGACTGTCCTGCCGGCCGGGTTCGCGCCGCTCATGCAGCTCGGCGCGCGCATCATCGCTGTACCGCCCCCCTTCCGTCTGGAAGAGCCGCCGCGTCAGGTAGGCCCGGAGATGCGCCCGCAAGTGCTATCGCGCCAGGAGATGGGCGCACCGCTGCCGCCTTTCCGTCTGGAGGAGCCGCCGCGCCAGGTAGGCCCGGAGATGCGTCCGCAAGTGCTATCGCGCCAGGAGATGGGCACGGGCGAGAAGGCGCCATCTCCGTTCCGGTCCGGCGGCGAGGAGCGTCCGCCGTTTTCCACGTCCAACAACAATGCCGCACCGGCGAAAACTCCTCCGCCTGTCCAGCGCTCGCCGGAAGCAACAGCCGCCGATGGCCAGCCGCGTACGTCAGTCGCCCCCCGTGTGCTGGCAGAGTCGCAGACGGCGTCGGGTGCGAAGTCGGAGACGCAGAAACTTGCGGAAGCCCCGAAGCCGGTAGAGGCGCAGAAGCCGGTCGAGGCGGCAAAGTCCTCGGAGCCATCGAAGACCCAGAAGTCTGTGGAGACTACGAAAGTCATCGAGACCCCGAAGCCCGTCGAAGCCACGAAATCCGCCGAGCCCTCGAAAACTGATAGCGATTGGCGGGCTAGCACCAGGACGGACGACAAGACCAACCATCCCGTGTCTACACCTCTGGCGCGTGAGGACGTCGGTCTCGATCGCGGCGTTGTCGGCACGCTCATCGCGTCAATGCACCGGCACGCACCGATCCTTGCCCCCATTTTCGCGGCGCTCCTGGTTCTCCCGCTTGCTTTCGTTGCATGGCGTCTTCTGCGCCCGGCACCCGCCGGCGACGCAGCCGAAACGGTATCGGACCAATCGGACAAGGAGCCGGTCTGGCCGAACCTCGGTGGCATCACTGCCCCGGCGCCCGCGCGTTCCGCGGTCGAGGACCTGATGCGCAACGCGGACGACTTCTACGTCCACGTCAAAGCTCTCGTGGGCCAGATGCCGGACACCAACCCTCTGCGCGACGTGGTTGCCGATGAGCTGGCCGTCATCGATGCGACCTTGCGCGCGCCCGATCTCGCCAGTGCCTACGCCGCCGAGGACTGGGCCAAATTGCGCCAGTGCGCCGTGCAGGCGCTCACCGATCTGGAGCGCATCCGGCGCATTGTGCAGGGCGCAAAGGAAACCGCTGCGGCTGCCGCGCCGTCAGCCCCGGCTCCGCCGGCGGAGCGCCTCGGTCATCCGGTGCCGACCACGCGCGAGGAGGCGCTCGCCGTGCTCGGCGTCAATGCCGAGGCCAGCGAGAAGGTGATCAAGAAGATCGTCGATGCCATGCGCCAGACCTGGCACCCCGACCTCGCCCGCGACGACGCCGACCGCCGCGCGCGCGAGGAGCGCATGAAGCAGATCAACATCGCCTGGGACATCCTGCGCCCCAAGCGGCAGGCGGCTTGAGCGCGCGAGTTTGGGTGCAGAAGCAATTGCGCCCTAGCTAATCCCCTCTCTCCGCATGCGTCGCGTTGCAAGCGCGCCTCTGGTACGACGCGAGGGGCAAGCTCCTTGCTCGGTCCTACTTCCCGGCCTTGCCAGCGACCCTCTGCTTGGCCAGCGCAGCATCGGTGTCGATGGTAGACACGTTGAGATACGCAGCGGCGTTCGGGTATTGCGCGTCACGTTCCGCGAGGAGGAAGACGGTCATCCTGATCTCGGATGCAGACTTGGCCTTGAAGTCCAGCCGTTGCACGAACGATTTGTCCGACTTCGCTGCGAACTTGGTCAGTGTGTTTTGCCCATTGACGATGAACAGCAGCGTGCCCTGCGAGCCTTCGGTCGTAACGACATACCCGCTCACAAAGAACGATGTCTTGATGGACTTGCCCTTGACGGGGATGACCGCCGAGAACACGCGGGTGGCGACCGGTGCGGCGGTCGCCGGCGAGCGTGCGCGCTTGGCAGCCTTTTCCGGCAGCTTGCCGGTGTCGATGGCGGCTTCCAGGTCGCCGAAGGTGATGGTGAAGGCCTTCTTGTCCCCACTGGGGGCATATTCGGATTGCGCGCCGCTCTGGTAGGTCGGCTTGTCGCCGAACGTTGTGCCGTCGGCGGCAATCGCCGGGGTCGCCGCTACCGTGAGGATGGAGAGCACGGCCAAAATGCCTTTGAAAGGAACTGTCATTCGATCCTCCGCAATCAATTGGTCGAGTAAGGGCTAGCGAGTATTGGATCTTGCATGCAGCGGCTCCTGCGCTTGCAGGGCTGCTGCTGAATACGATGCGAAGCAATTTCGGCGCCCGCAAGGCGAGCTAGACGTGCCGCGCAATACTTCGCTCACGTCTTTGCGGATGGCGGTTATGTTGTGCGCGGTGGTGCGTCATGCTTCGCAAAATACCCTCTCCCCGCGTGCGGGGAGAGGGTTAGGGTGAGGGGCAGACGCCGGCTCGGAATATACCGCCGTCCCTCATCCCAATCTTCTCGTCGCGCCGGAGGCGCGCTTTCAGCGCGCAAGGACAGGGAGAAGGGGACGTGACCCTCGCACCTCCACGTCTCTTCACATCTCTGCCTCGGGGAATAGCAGCTCCTTCGCACTCGCCGGTTTGTTCTTGAAGTTGCCGGTGCGCGCCATGAACAGGACCATCGGATCGGCGCCCGTCAGCTTGGTCGTGAACACGATGTCGGGGCGGTTCACGATCTCCATCAGCTCCTCGATGGGCATCTTGTCCTTGGAGATGCGTAAGTAGGCTTCCGCCGCCCACTTCCTGTCCTTGTTGACCATCTCGGTCGCTTCCTTGAGCGCTGCCAGGAAGGCACCGTAGAGCTTCGGATTCTCGGTCCGGAACTTCGTAGTCGCGGCAAGGATGTTGAAGGGGATGGGTGCCCCCACGATATCGGTCGAGGTCATGAGCTGGCGGATGCCCGGCTCCTTCTGCTGGCGGTACTGGAAGGGCACCGAGGAGAAGTTGGCCGTCACATCCTTCTGCGCGGTGAGCATGGCGATGGTCGCATCGGGATGCGACATGGTGATGGTCAGGTGATCGAGCTTGTTGTGCTGTCCCTGGCCGAACTCCTTTTCCGCTGCCATGCGCAGCAGAATGGCCTGATTGGACACGCCGACCGCCGGCATGGAGATGCGGTCCTTGTCGCCGAAGTCCTTCAGGCTCTTGATGTCCGGATTGCGCACGTTGAGCGCGATGGGCATGGAGTTGAAGCCGGTGGCGCCCCTGACATCGACAGAGCCCTTGGTGCGGTCCCAGATGGTCATCATGCCGGCTATGCCGAGCGAGACGAAGTCCACGTTGCCCGAGAGCAGCGCATCGTTCATCACGTCGGAGGAGCGGAAAGTGTTCCACGTCACCTCGATGTCGCCGAGGCCGGCGGCCTTGGCCTCCTTCTCGACCAGCTTCATGTCCTCCATGATCATGAGCTGGACGTAGCCGAGCCCGTACTGCTTGGCAGCGCGCAATTGCGTCGCCTCGGCCAGCGCCGGCGAGGCGCTCAGAACAGCAATGCCGGCCGCGAGGACCGACTCGGAGACGTGAGACAGGCGCATGGGCGCGACCTCCTGGAAAATTGGATGATGGTTGCGGCCATCATTGGGGTTCTACTGCCTGCCGGTCAATGATAACCGGCACCCATTGGCTTCCGCCCAGCCTGATCTCGTCTAGAGTGGGGAAATGAGGGGACGCCGCGTCCCGAAGGAAACGCCACGCTCATGACCACGCTGCTGATCACCCATCCCTCATTCGTCGCGCACGATACGGGACCCGGACATCCGGAGCGGCCCGATCGCATGCGCGCCATCGACAAGGTCATGGGGCACGAGATGTTCGCTGCTCTGCAGCGCGCCGAGGCTCCCCTGCGCGACGACGTGGAGCAATGGATCGCGCTCGCCCATCCGCAGCAGTACATCGACGCCGTCAAGGCTGTGCGGCCGGCTGCCGGCGAGGAGCCCGTGCGGCTCGATCCCGACACGGTGCTGTCGGCCACCTCCTGGGAGCCGGCGTTGCGCGCCGTCGGTGCCGGGCTCATGGCGGTAGACGAGGTCATGACCGGCAAGGTGCAGAACGCCTTCTGCCAGGTGCGGCCGTGCGGGCATCACGCCGAGACCGCGCGCGCCATGGGGTTCTGCATTTTCAGCAACGTCGCCATCGCCGGCCTCTATGCGCGCAAGAAGCATGGCGCCGAGCGCATCGCCGTCGTCGATTTCGACGTGCACCACGGCAACGGCACGCAGGACATTTTCTGGGAGGACAAGGATCTGTTCTTCGCCTCCACGCACCAGATGCCGCTTTATCCCGGTACCGGCGCAGTCTCCGAGAGCGGCGTCGGCAACATCTTCAATGCGCCGCTCAGGCCCGGCGATGGCGGCGACCCGTTTCGCGAGGCGTTTGAATCGCGCATACTCCCCAACCTGATGAGCTTCCATCCGGACCTGATCCTCATTTCGGCCGGGTTCGATGCGCATCAGGACGATCCGCTCGCCAACCTGCAACTCGTCGAAGCTGACTTTGCATGGGCCACGGACCAGATCGCGGAGGTCGCGCGCAAGCAGGCTGGCGGACGCGTGGTGTCGATGCTGGAAGGCGGGTACAACCTGGCGGCGCTGGCGCGGTCCACTGCGGTGCACGTCAAGAGCTTGATGGATGCGGGCAGTTGAGCCCTGGCCGCATGTAATTCAGGAGACGTTGGCATGCAGACGGCGAAGCCGCCCGCCAATCACGGCGATATCAAGCAGATGAGCTTCGAGCGGGCCTTGAAGGAGCTCGAGAGCATCGTCGGCCGCCTGGAGCGCGGCGATGTGGAGCTCGAGGAGTCGATCAACATCTATGAGCGCGGTGAAGCTCTGAAAGAGCACTGCGATCGCTTGCTGCGACAGGCCGAGGCCAAGGTCGAGAAGCTCACGTTCGGCAGCGACGGCCAGCCGAGCGGCACCGGACCGTTGGAGCCGCAGCAGTAGCGGCGGGAACGCTTCCTCGGCGATGGGCGTTGATGCGGGCCAGACACGGTTGTCTGGCTTTCGACATCCACAGCGCCTTTGTCAGGCAATTTGCCGAGAAATTCACCGGTAATTGCCTATTGCAAAGCACGAAACTGACACATAGCTCCAGCGAATCGCGGGACAATGCGGGCGGCTGCCTGCACCTTGAGCGGCAGCGAGTTATCCCCGGCACAGGTCGCCGGGATAACCTGATGTCACAACAAATGCACCTGGATGGGGGGTGAAACACGGTGAACTGCTGAACGCATGAGGCGCAGCATGTTGCTTAGGAACGCATTCCTCCTTTCATTGATGGTGATTGCAACGCCAGCCGTGGCGCATGATTGGTACCCGTTCGAGTGCTGCTCAGGTCTCGACTGTGCTCCAGTGGAGAAAGCTGAGGTCGTGCGGAGCTCGATCTACGCCGGGATTGCCGCCCTTCCCAACCAGTCCGCAGGCGATCTCATCGTGACCTCCAGGCACGGTTCCGCGATCGTCCCGTCCGATTTGCCGAGACGGGAGTCCAGGGACCACAGGATGCACGTTTGCATGCGCCCGCACAGTAGCGGGCAGATGCGCGTAATCTGCATTTTCCTGCCCCCACCGACCTGAGGGCTGCACGCGCGCGCTTGGCACCCGCCGGAACCACGAGCCGGGCTCGGCATCCATCGCTTGGCCCCGAACTCAGCTGCGCCCTCGGTCCACCATTGCGACCTTTGGCGATCTCGCCCTTTCCCTTCGCAGGCTTAGTATATGGTTTCCTTCCTTCGCAGGTCGGGGCTGCCGTTACGGCTGCTGGGATGGTATCAAGCATCCCGAGCTTCGACCCAGAGCCTGGAACTGCAATGCCTAACACTCCCAGCAAAACACCTCTCCTGGACAGGATCAGCCTTCCCGCTGACCTGCGCGCGCTTACCGAGAAGGATTTGCCGCAAGTTGCCGCCGAGCTGCGCCAGGAGACGATCGACGCGGTGTCGGTCACAGGCGGACATCTGGGCGCCGGCCTCGGTGTGATCGAGCTGACGGTGGCCCTGCACTGGGTTTTCGATACGCCGCGCGACCGCCTCATCTGGGACGTCGGCCATCAGGCCTACCCGCACAAGATCTTGACCGGCCGCCGCGACCGCATCCGTACGCTGCGCCAGGGCGGCGGGCTCTCCGGCTTCACCCGGCGCGTAGAGAGCGAGTACGATGCGTTCGGTGCGGCGCATTCTTCCACGTCGATCTCGGCCGGCCTCGGCATGGCGGTGGCGCGCGATCTGTCCGGCGGCGACAACAATGTGGTGTGCGTGATCGGCGACGGCGCCATGAGCGCCGGCATGGCCTACGAGGCCATGAACAACGCCGGCGCGCGCAACGAGCGCCTGATCGTCATTCTCAACGACAACGACATGTCGATCGCCCCGCCGGTCGGTGCGCTGTCGAGCTATCTCGCCCGCATCTCCTCCAGCGGCACCTATCTGCATTTGCGCGACATCCTGAAGCAGCTCGCCAAGAACCTGCCGAAATATTGGGAGCGCCGCGCCGCGCTGGCCGAGGAGATGACGCGCACGTACTGGACCGGCGGCACGCTGTTCGAGGAGATGGGCTTCTACTACGTCGGCCCCATTGATGGGCACGACCTGAATATTCTGCTGCCCGTGCTCAAGAACGTGCGCGACGCGCGCCAGGGACCGATTCTGGTGCATGTCGTGACCAAGAAGGGTAAGGGCTATCCGCCGGCCGAGGCGTCCGACGACAAATACCACGGCGTCAACAAGTTCAACGTCATCACCGGCGCGCAGGTGAAGCCCAAGCCGAACGCGCCGTCCTACACCAAGGTGTTCGCCGAAAGCCTGATCAAGGAGGCGCGCAAGGACCCGAAGATCGTGGCCGTCACGGCGGCCATGCCGTCGGGCACGGGCCTGGATCTGTTCGGCAAGGAATTTCCCGAGCGTACCTTCGACGTCGGTATCGCCGAGCAGCACGGCGTGACGTTCGCGGCGGGGCTGGCGACCGAGGGTTACAAGCCGTTCGCCACCATCTACTCGACATTCCTGCAGCGCGCCTACGATCAGGTTGTGCACGACGTTGCCATCCAGCGCCTGCCCGTGCGCTTCGCGCTCGATCGCGCCGGCCTCGTCGGCGCCGATGGGCCGACGCACGCCGGCTCCTTCGACCTGGCCTATCTCGGCTGCCTGCCGGGCTTTGTCCTCATGGCCGCCGCCGACGAAGCCGAGCTCGTGCACATGGTGGCGACCGCTGCTGCCATCGACGACTGCCCGAGCGCTTTCCGTTATCCGCGCGGCGAGGGCGTCGGCGTCGAACTGCCCGCCGAGGGCGTGCCGCTCGAGATCGGCAAGGGCCGCATCCTGCGCGAAGGCTCGGCCGTCGCCATCCTGTCGCTCGGGACCCGGCTCGCCGAGAGCCTCAAGGCCGCCGACCAGCTCGCTGCCTTCGGCCTACCCACCACGGTTGCCGACGCGCGTTTTGCCAAGCCGCTCGATCGCGACCTGCTGCATCGCCTCGCCCGCAACCATGAGGTGCTGATCACCATCGAGGAAGGCGCCATCGGCGGTTTCGCCAGCCATGTGCTGCACGACCTGGCACAATCCGGGCTGCTGGAGCGTGGCCTCAAGGTGCGCCCGATGGTGCTTCCCGACAGCTTCATCGATCACGACAAGCCCGAGAAGATGTACGAGCGCGCCGGCCTCAACGCCGCCGGCATCGTCGCCACGGTGCTGGCCGCGCTCGGCCGCACGGTCTCAGCCAACGAGATCGCCTAAATCCGCGCACGCGATGGAGGCTGGGCCATGATGAAGCGGGAAGTAACCATCCGTCTGCTCGACGAGATCCAGGACGGCTTCAACCGGCAGGACGTCGACGCCATCCTCTCCCACTTCGTCGACGACTGCGAATGGTTGATGGCGCGCGGGCCGCATGCGCCGGAAGGACGGCGCTGCGTCGGCAAGGCCGAGATCGGCGAGGTGCTGCGCACGCGCTTTCAGCAAATTCCCGACATGCGTTGGGAGGAGATGCGGCACTGGATCTGCGACCAGTCCAAGGCCATCTCCGAGTGGGTGGTGCGCGGCACACCCAAGGCTGGGGCGCCATTCGAGTATCTCGGCTGCGACCTGTGGGAATTCCGCGACGGCTACGTCGTCAAGAAGGACACGTATTGGAAGTACGTGGGTTGATCGCGTCCTGGCGCGCGCTCGGCGCTCAGCATTGGCCGGTCGATCGGCAATAACGATGTCGTCGAAGGATGCAGTTCCCGCTGCGCACCGAGAAGAAGGTTCGGGCATTGATGGACCACACGGCGTTGAAGTATCTCGCGCGCGGGGCTCTGAAGCGTCCGCTCCGCAGAACCTTGCGCAAGCGCCTTCACGTTGTCGATGTTGCTTTGGACGGCATCAAGCTGCGCTGTCACATGGGCGACAACTTTACCGAGAACGCGATCGTCGAGGGTCGCAGCGCCCACGATATGGCCATCATCGCCAGAATTACGAATGACGTGACGGCGATGTATTCATGGACGTGGGCGCCAACAGCGGACTTTTCAGCATGTTCGCGGCGCGCAAGGTTGGTGCTAGCGGTCGCGTCATAGCCATCGAGCCCATTCCAGTTCTGGTCGACCGTGTCCGGTTCAACGCCGGCGCCAACGGCTTCGGTCAAGTCTCGATCTGGCCGAACGCCGTCGGCGCTACCGAGGGCGTCACGACGCTGCACGTCAACGAGCGCCAGTACGGCACCTCGAGCGTGTCTTCACACAAGGACGCCCGTCCTCTTCAAGTGGAGATCAAGACCTTACTCGCAATTCTGGAGGCCGAGGGCCTACAGTGCATTGACGCCATGAAGATCGACGTCGAGGGCCATGAAGATCGGGTGCTGCTGCCTTTCTTTTCTGGCGCGCCTCGGCATCTGTGGCCCGCACAAGTCTTCATCGAGCATCGGCACGCCAGGCTCTGGCATACAAATGTCATCGAGCACATGAAGGCGAGCGGTTATGCCATCGCCTGGAGCGACCAGTACGACAGCCTCTTGAAACTCCGCTGACCGCCGTCCCGGCATTGTCCACAGGCCGCTGTGGATAACTCTGCTGCCTTGATTTGGTCATGGACGGGCGCCCGGCCGTCCGGCTAGATAATCCGCATTCGGAATGTCCTGTGCCGTCCCCTTTCCCCCATTCCCGGCAGCAGGATTTCTCAGGCCCCGGCTCCCCAGCCGGGGCCTCTTGTTTTAGCGCCCGCGCCATTCAATCGCGTTTCGCCGGCGCCGTACCGACACTACATTAGAAGCTAAAGACTCAGGCGATACGGCCACCGGCGAGGCGAACCCATGTCCTGGCTCGATGCCTCCGATGCGCTGCTGCTGGCGCGCTTGCAATTCGCCTTCACGGTCTCCTTCCACATCATCTTTCCGGCGTTCACCATCGGGCTGGCCAGCTACCTAGCGGTGCTCGAGGCCCTGTGGCTGGCGACTGGCCGCGCCGCCTACCTGGCTGCCTTCAACTACTGGAAGGTGATTTTTGCCCTGACTTTCGGCATGGGCGTCGTGTCGGGCATCGTCATGAGCTATCAGTTCGGCACCAACTGGAGCGTGTTCTCCGACAAGACCGGTCCTGTGCTCGGTCCCTTGCTCGGCTACGAGGTGCTGTCGGCCTTCTTTCTCGAGGCTGGCTTCCTCGGCATCATGCTTTTCGGCATGAGGCGCGTCGGCCGCGGCCTGCACTTCTTCGCCACGCTCATGGTGGCGTTCGGAACCTTGCTATCGGCATTCTGGATCCTCGCCGCCAACAGTTGGATGCAGACACCGGCCGGACATGCCGTCAACCAGGCCGGCCAGTTCGTGGCGGTCGACTGGTGGGCCGTCATCTTCAATCCGTCGTTTCCCTACCGCCTCGTGCACATGGTGCTGGCGGCGTACCTGACCACGGCGTTCGTCGTCGGCGCGGTGGGGGCCTGGCACCTGTTGCGTCATGTCCCGAGCGAGACCGCGCGCATCATGCTGTCGATGGCCATGTGGATGGCGGCGCTGGTGGCGCCGCTGCAGATCGTGGCCGGCGACCTGCATGGTCTCAACACGCTCGCGCATCAGCCGGCGAAGATCGCGGCCATGGAAGGCCACTTCGAGACGCGCCGTGGCCAGCCGCTCATTCTGTTCGGCCTGCCCGACATGGAGGCCGAGACTGTGCGCTATGCGCTCGAGGTACCGCGGTTGGGCAGCTTCATCCTGACCCATGACTGGGACGGCGAGGTCAAGGGTCTCAAAGCCTGGCCCAAGGCCGATCGCCCGAACGCGCCCATCGTGTTCTGGACTTTCCGCATCATGGTCGGCCTCGGCGTGCTGATGATGGCGCTGGGCGCATGGAGCTTGTGGCTGCGCCTGCGCGACCGTCTCTACGATGCGCGCGCCTTCCTCTGGTCGGCCGTGGCGATGGGGCCTGCCGGTTTCATCGCTGTGCTTGCCGGCTGGATCACCACCGAGGTTGGGCGCCAACCCTTCACGGTTTACGGTCTGCTCAGAACATCCGAGTCCGTTTCGCGCATCGACGCGCCCGCCGTCGGCGCCTCGCTCCTCATGTTCATCGTCGTCTATTTCGCCGTGTTCGGCGCCGGCACAGTCTACATCCTGCGCTTGATGTCGCGTCCGCCGGTTATTGCCGATGACGGCGAGGGGCAGGAGGGGCCCGTGCGCGCTGCCGGCATCACTCCAGCAGTTCAGGTCGCCACGTTCGGCCGCGACGGCCATGGGGAGCGCACGCCATGACGTTCGACCTTCCTTTCATCTGGGCCGGCCTCATCGCTTTCTCGGTGCTGGCCTATGTCATCTTCGATGGCTTCGATCTCGGCATCGGCATCCTGTTCCCCACAGTGCACGGCGAGAGTGACCGCGACACCATGATGAACTCCGTTGCGCCGGTGTGGGACGGCAACGAGACGTGGCTGGTCCTCGGCGGCGGCGGCCTGTTCGCCGTCTTTCCGCTCGCCTATGCCATCGTCATGCCGGCGCTGTACGTGCCGCTTATCATCATGCTGCTGGCGCTCATTTTCCGCGGCGTTGCCTTCGAGTTCCGCTGGCGCGCCAAGCGCGACGGCCAACGCAACCTATGGGATACGGCGTTTGCCGGTGGCTCCATCGTCGCCGCGATCGCGCAGGGCATCGCGCTGGGGGCGCTGGTGCAGGGCATCCCCGTGTCCGGCCGCGCCTATGCCGGCGGCTGGTGGGACTGGCTGACACCCTTCAGCATCCTGACCGGCGTTGCCCTTGTCGTCGGCTACGCGCTGCTCGGGTCGACATGGCTCATCATGAAGACCACCGGCGGTTTGCAGCAGCGCGCCTACGAGCTGGCGTGGTGGACTGGGCTCGGCACCCTGGCACTGATCGGCATCGTCAGCCTGTGGACGCCGTTTCTGGAGGCGGAGTACTGGCGGCGTTGGTTTGTTTGGCCAGCGGTTCTCTATACGCTGCCGGTGCCGTTGCTGGTGGCGGCCTGTGCTTCAGTTCTTCTCAAGGGCTTGATGGACCGCTGGGAAGTGACGCCGTTCTTGGCGTCGATGGGCTTGTTCGTCCTCTCCTACATCGGTCTCGGCATCAGCTTCTATCCCTACATCGTGCCGCCGAGCGTGACGATCTGGGATGCCGCCGCGCCCGACAACAGCCTGCGTTTCCTGCTCATTGGCGCGTCGGTGCTGATCCCGATTATCCTTGCCTACACGGCCTATGCTTACTGGGTGTTTCGCGGCAAGGTCGATCCGCATAGCGGCTATCACTGATGCAGGCGCACGAGCCGCCGCGCCCGGTGAGGGCATGGGCCGTGCGTTTCGCATGGTTCGCGACGCTGTGGCTCGCTGGCGTTGCTGCCGTCGGCGCGCTGGCGTTCATCCTACGTCGCGTGTTGCTTTGAAGCACGACGGCCCCGGAAAATTTGTCGGGGCCTGTCGCTCGCAAATAGAGAGCGCCGGCGCTACGCCATCGCTTTCTTGAAGTTGGCGGCCACCTTGTCCCAGTTCACGGTGTTCCACCAGGCATCGACGTAGTCGCCGCGCCGGTACTGATGCTTGAGATAGTAGGCGTGCTCCCACACATCGATGCCGAGGATGGGCGTGGCGCCCGCGTCCATGTGTGGGGTGTCCTGGTAGGGCGTATTGAAGGCGGTGAGCTTCTTGTCCTTGCCGACCGCGAGCCACGCCCAGCCTGAGCCGAAGCGGCCGACCGCCTGCTGCTTCACCGCGGCCTTCATTTTGTCGACATCGCCGAACGCGCCGTCGATGGCGCTCTTGACCTCGGCCGAGGGCGCCTTGGCGCCGCCCGGTGTCATCAGCTCCCAGAAGAAGGTGTGGTTCCAGTGCCCGCCCATGTTGTTGCGCACGGGGCCGCGCACCGCCTCGGGAACGGCGGCGAGGTTGGACACCACCTCCACTGGTGATTTGCTGGTGATCTCCGGCCACTTCTCCACCAAGCCGTTGAGATTCACGATGAACGCATTGTGGTGGTTCCTGTGATGGAAGCCCATGGTGGCCGTATCGATATGCGGCTCCAGCGCCTCGTAGGCGTAACCGAGCGGCGGTAGCTTGAAGGGCCCCTCCGGCGCCTTTTGCTGAGCCAGGGCCGCTGTCGGCCGCAACACGGCGGCGCCGGAGGTTGCAAAGGCCACGCCCCCTGCCACGAGCTTCAATGTCTGTCGGCGATTCATATGCGCCTCCTGTGGCGAGCAAGATTCCTGGTAGAGTCTGATCTGTTCAGGCCGATACGACGCCAATGCGGCGGCCCGGATGGGTCGACGTTCGCGCGTTGCCTGCGCCCTTGAACGGCGCCTGGCTTGGGATCGGTTCATTCACGTCGGCGTGAAGGGCTCCTACGCCCCGCAACTGCCTCCTACGCGACGGCCATTATATGACGAGCCGCGAAAAGCCGATACGCCTGGACTTGGCCTTGGTCGCGCGCGGTCTCGCCGCCTCGCGCTCGCAGGCGCGCGATCTCGTTCGCCGCGGTGCGGTAAGCATCGGCGGCGCCACGGCAACCCGCCCTGGCATCGGTATTTCGGATGACGATGCCCTTGCCGTTGCGGACGGAGCTGGCGGCTGGGTTTCGCGCGCGGCGCTCAAGCTTCTGGCCGCACTCGACCACTTTGCCTTCGATGCTGCCGGCCGCGTCGCCCTGGATGTCGGTGCGTCAACGGGGGGCTTCACACAGGTCTTGCTGCAGCGCGGCGCGCGTCGAGTCTATGCCGTCGATGTGGGCCATGGCCAACTGCATCCTAGCGTGGCGGACGAGCCGCGCGTGGTTGACCTCAGCAATCGCGACGCCCGTACACTCGCCAGCGAGCATGTGTCTGAACTGGTCGGCGCCATCGTCGCCGACGTCAGCTTTATTTCTCTCACCAAGGTCTTGCCGGCCGCGCTCGCGCTCGCCGCACCCGGCTGCTGGCTCGTTGCACTGGTCAAGCCGCAGTTCGAGGCCGGCCGCGCCGCCGTCGGCAAGGGCGGCGTGGTGCGCGATCCGGCCGATCGCGAACGCGCGCTAACCAATGTGCGGGATTGGCTTGCTGAGCAATCCGGCTGGCGCGTTGTGGGCGCGCTGCCATCGCCCATCGCCGGCGGCTCCGGCAATCAGGAATTCCTGCTGGGTGCTGTCCGCGATGCCTGACGCCGAAACCCTCGACATCGTTGCACTGGGTGCCCAAGGCGACGGTATTGCCGAGACCGGGCAGGGGCCGCGCTACGTTCCGTTCGTCTTGCCGGGCGAGCGTGTGCGCGCAACGGACGGCGGCTTGCCTGAAATCTTTTCCGCGCCGAGCCCCGACCGCATCGCGCCTGTCTGCAGGCATTTCGGCGTCTGTGGCGGCTGCGTCGCCCAGCACATGAGCGCGTCGCTCTACGCCGAGTGGAAGCGCAATATCGTCGTCGAGGCATTCCGGCAGCGCGGTCTCGAGCCCGATATTGGCGCGCTCGTGCACGTCCCTCCAGCGTCGCGCCGCCGTGCCGTGCTGACCGCGCATCGCGCTGGCAGCGATATCGTGCTCGGCTATCACCGGCGCGCCAGCCACGATGTCTTTCAAATGGCGGAGTGCCCGGTCCTGGAACCAGACATCGTCCGCCGGCTTCCGGGGCTGCGCGCACTCGCGGTCGCGTTGCCTGCGCGTGAATCCCGCATCACCGTGCTGCACACGCGTGCTGGCCTCGACGTCGCTGTCGAAGCCAGCGCTCGCAGCTCGCCCGCGCTACTCTCGCACCTCGCGCAGGTCGCCGCCGAGCATGGCTTCGCCCGCGTCGTCATCGATGGCGAGACGGTCGTGCAACGTGCCAGCCCCGTGCTGGACTTAGACGGCGTTGCGCTCGCCCCGCCGCCCGGTATCTTTCTACAAGCCGTGCAGCATGCCGAAGCCGCCATGATTGCCCATGTCCGCGACGCCGCCGGCAAGTCGAAGCGCATCGCCGATCTCTTCTGCGGCCTCGGCACCTTCACGTTCGCCCTGGCGCGGCGCGCTCGTGTTCTCGCCATGGACAGCGATGCCCGCGCCATTGCTGCGCTCGGCGACGCCGTCCGCCACGCCCAGGGCCTCAAGCCCATCGAGATGCGCGTGCGCGATCTTTTTCGCGATCCGCTATCGCCGCGTGAGCTGGAGGGCTTTGACACCATCGTCTTCGATCCGCCTCGCGCCGGCGCCAAAGCTCAGGCCGAGGCGTTGGCCAAGTCGCGTGTTCCCACCGTTATTGCGGTGTCCTGCAATCCCGCCACGTTGGCGCGCGACACTCGCGCGCTCGTCGATGGCGGCTATCGCATCGCCAGCGCCGTGCCGATCGACCAGTTTCTGTACTCTGCTCACGTCGAGGTGGTCGCTGCACTCCACCGCTAGAGCAGGATCGCTTCGGATTAAGTCACTTTTCCGCAATCGAGGCGCCTCGGCCGAAGCGTAAATCCTGCTCTACACTTTAAGTTTTAGAGGGCGATTCACGTCTCACATGGAAGCTGTAATGCTTCCATGTGAGACGATCGCGCTCTAGGGAGCGGTTGCTTCCAGCGCTTTGATCCGCGCCTTCAGCGCCGCATTCTCGGCATCGAGCTCCCGCACGCGCGCCTGGAACTGCTGGATCGTGCCGGCGACGTCCTCGGCCTTGAACATTTGCGGGATGTGCTGCTGGCAATTGCTGTCCCAGGCGTCGATCTCGAAAACGATCGCCTGCTCGGCGCGTGCGTCGTATCCGGCCGGAAAGAGGCGGGCGATGAGCCCGGCGTCATCCTCCACCACGCGCGCGCGTCCCCAGATCTTCACCCGATGACGGCTCGCATAGTCCATCACGAAGATCTGCGCCCGCGGATTCTCGGACAGGTTGCCCGTTGTGATGTACTGGCGGTTGCCCCTGAAGTCGGCAAATGCCAGCGTCCTCTCGTCGACGATAACGAGGAAACCCGGCGGTCCGCCGCGATGCTGGACATAGGGCTGGCCGTCAGCGTTGGCCGTTGCCAGGTAGAACGAGGTCGCCTGCGCCAGAAACTCGGCGAGGTCCGGCGTTACCAGCGTGCGGAAGCCGCCCTTTTCCTCTTTCTTGGCGTAGGCTTGCCGCGAGCCGCGGCGAACCTGCACGCTTTTGACTGCCGGGGTGAAAACGACGTCGCTCGACAGCCGCAAAGGGGTCGTATCGCTCATGGATTGCCTCGAGGAAGCTCAAAGTCAGAACACGCAATATAGATCGCGGTGCAGTCGGGCCAGCCTATCCTGGCAGTCAAGCTTGCGTGACAATCGGTTGATGACCTCAGAGAGAAGCGTGCCATGCAAACCTGGCTGAGCTGGAGCACCGGCAAGGACTCGGCCTGGTCGCTGCATGTGCTGCGCGGCATGCCCGGTGTCGAGGTCACCGGCCTGTTCACCACCCTCAACGCTGCCTTCGACCGCGTCGCCATGCACGCTGTGCGCCGCACGCTGCTGGAGATGCAGGCGGACGGCGGGCCTGCCGCTGCACGTCATCGACATTCCGCATCCATGCTCCAATGCGGACTACGAGCGGGCTATGAGTGCCTTCATCGGCGTTGCGCGCGCCCATAGTGTCGAAGCCATGGCTTTCGGCGATCTGTTTCTGGCCGACATTCGCGCCTATCGCGAGGCGCGTCTCGCCGGGACTGGCATCATACCGCTGTTTCCGCTGTGGCAGCGCGACACCCACGCCCTCGCGCGCGAGATGATCGCCTCCGGCCTCGTTGCGCATCTCACCTGCGTCGATCCCGCCCGTCTTCCGCGTTCGTTCGCTGGGCGCAGGTTCAACGCGCAACTACTCACTGATTTGCCGCCAGGCATTGATCCTTGCGGTGAGAACGGCGAATTTCACACCTGCGTCAGTGCGGGACCCATGTTCCGGTATCCGCTGGACGTGAGTGTCGGTGATATCGTCGAGCGGGACGGTTTCGTCTTTGCCGATCTCATTCCGACGGTGCTCGCGAACGAAGTGGCATGAGGTGAAGGACCGGTGGCAGACAACCTCGGCATGATGACCCAACTCGCCGGCCAATCGCTGCGCTTTGGCTGGTATTTCGCGCTCAACCGGCTGGTCGAGCAGCGCAGCGCGCAGTCCGGTGCTGTGCGTCGCGCCAGGCCGACCCGTCCGATGCCGACGCTGAACGAGCTGCTGGCCGACGTAGGTCAGCTTCTCCTGAGCGATGCCATGGCGGTGCGCGAGGGCCTCTATCTGCCCATGGAGAACGAGACCGCCTCGCCGCTGTCACATGTCGTCCGCGCACGGGAGATGCTCGCCGATCTCTCGCGCGCACTCGATCGGCGCAAGGTCAACGACATCGCAACAGCCAAGGCCGAGGCGACGGCGGCAGACGTGCCCGACTACTACGCCCAGGACTTCCATTTCCAGAGCGGCGGCTATCTCACCGACGAGTCCGCACGCCTCTACGATATACAAGTCGAGACTCTGTTCATGGGTGCCGCCGCGCCCATGCGACGCACAGCGCTGCGGCCCATCGCCGATTTCATGCGCGGCCGCGATCAGCGTCACGTCACGTTGCTGGATGTCGCCTGCGGCACGGGTCGGTTCCTGCGCCAGATACGGCTCGCTTGGCCGGCCATGCAACTCGAGGGGCTCGATCTATCGCAAGCCTATCTCGACGAGGCCCGCCGCCATCTTCGCGGTCTGCGCGCGCCTAAGCTGATCCGCGCCGCCGCCGAACGTATGCCGTTCTCCGACGCCAGTGTGGACATCGCCACTGCCGTGTTCCTCTATCACGAGCTGCCACCCGAGGTGCGCCGGAAGGTCACCGCCGAGATCGCTCGCGTGCTGAAACCCGGCGGCCTCTTCATCTTCATCGACAGCCTGCAGATAGGCGACCGCCCCTCGTGGGACGGCTTGCTCGAAGCCTTCCCAGCCCGCTTCCACGAACCCTACTTTCAGCACTACACGACGGATAATCTGGACAGCATGTTTTCGGAGGTGGGCCTGCGAGCCCAGTTATCCCACACCGCCTTCCTCTCGAAGGTCATGGTGCGCCGGAAGGCGTGATGCATTCCTTTATTTGACGCACAGCTCACGCAGCCTGCACGAGATTGAGTGGGATCAGCTTGGGCAGGGCGGATTTGACTGCCAATTCCATTAGGGGGGTGCCAAGTGAAACGGCTGGGCCGATATTTCTGTAGCCTCTTGCTTGCCGCATTGATCACCGGGTGCTCGTCGGTTCACCTCACGCAAGATCCGAAAAGCATGCTGGTTCGGACCGGCTCGATCGATGTCGAGCTCGACGCCGCGCCTTATGCGGACGTGTTTCTCACCTACGCGCTGCTTTCAGACCAGGCCTACAAGGACGGCGTCTACAAAGACTGGCGCTTCGTGCTCGAAGACAAGACCTACTGCCATCCGGCAGGCGAGGCCTCCTGCGTGGACCTTACCCCTCTGGCGCGCTCGATCCTGAGCCAATGGCGCGTGATCTATGCGTCGATGGACCCCAAGCGTTTCCCGTGCAAGCCGGAAAGATCGGGATGCACGGACCCGCTGCAAGGACTGGGCGTGCAAATCTGGGTGCGGCAGGGAAGCGAGTGCGGGGAGACCGTGGTCGCGTTCCGCGGCACGGATCGCCGCAGCTCGGAGGACTGGATATCGAACCTGCGCTGGCTGCTCCGGCTTCTTCCCTTCTACGATCAATACCAGCAGGTGCAGGACTACACGCCGGAGTTCATCAAGGCGATTGAAAAGGAGCCCTGTTTCGTAGAGGGGCGGACGCAGATCGTTGCGGTTGGACACTCACTCGGCGGCGGCCTGGCGCAACAGGCCGCCTACATGGATCGCAAGATCCGGCAGGTCTATGCCTTCAACCCGTCCATCGTGACTGGATCAAGCGACTCTCCCGTCAAAAAAGTCTGGGACCAGACCGTGCCTGGATTGAAGATCGAGCGGATCTACGAGCACGGAGAGTTTCTTGCCTATCTTCGGTTCCTGCAGCGGCACCTGCTGCCGCCGCCGGCTTGCAATCCGCAGGTCAGATCGATCCGCTTCGGCGCGTTGCACGGCAGCATAACAAGTCAGCATAGTCTGTCGGGGCTGATCACCATACTGCTCCACTGGTCCAGCATCACGCCAGCAGCCGACAAGAAGCTCGATCTTCCGCAGCCCGGCCCGGCGGATTGTCCCCAGCGGCCGTCGTGATCGGACGGCCAGGACTTGGCATGCGACGGTGGTCACTCCCTCCTGTATCGGGGAGAAAAAACCATCCATCTTACTTCAGCCGTGCGCATCCCATGGCATCGGCAACGCCGTTGAAGCTGTCCACAGTGATATCCCAGGACTGTCCATCGGCCTTGTCGGACGGCTTCCTCGGACCGTATTCGTCCTTCCTGTAGACGAACGCCGTGCGCAGGCCGACCTTCGCCGCTGCGGCCAGGTCGCCGTTGTGTGCAGCCACCAGCATGACCTCTTTGGGCTCAAGGTTGAGCATTTCCGCGTTACGCTGGTAGGCCTGCGGCGTCGGCTTGTAGGCGCGCGCCGGCTCGGCGCCCAGGATCACGTCCCACGGCAGCCCGGCGCGCTTGGCCATGCGCGCCATCAGGCCGATGTTGCCGTTCGACAGCGTGCCAATGATGTAGCGGCTCTTGAGCCGCGTTAGGCCCTCGACCGCGTCAGGCCACGGATCGAGGCGATGCCAGATGGTGACGAGGTGCTGGATATCGTGCTCGCCAAGGCCGCGAATGCCTTGGGTGTCGAGCAGCTTGAGCAGGCTTTCACGATGTAGGGCATCGAGGATCGTCCATTCCCGCCGGCCGCTGCGCACCTCCTCCATGCCCGGCTGATAGAGATCGCGCCAGTCGTCGGCGAACTTGGCCCAGTCGTGCGAGAAGCCACGCGCATTGCCGAACGAGGCGAGCTCGCGGATACAGCTCCCGCGCCAGTCGACCACGGTGCCAAACACGTCGAACAGCAGCGCTTTCACATTGTCTTTCGGCAGCATGGCGTTTCCGTCCTCGATGGTTGTTAGCCATCATAGACCATTTTGCCGCGCGGGAAATCAGGCGCCCGTTTGGCCGCGATGGCGTAGGAAATGATCCGCCAGCACGAGCGCCATCATCGCCTCGCCGACTGGCACCGCGCGTATGCCGACGCAGGGATCGTGCCGGCCCTTGGTGGAGATCTCGGTCTCTTGTCCCAGGCGGTCGATGGTCCGGCGCGGTGTCAGGATCGACGATGTCGGCTTGACGGCAAAGCGCGCCACGATCGGCTGCCCGGTCGAGATGCCGCCGAGGATGCCGCCGGCGTTGTTCGACTGGAACACCGGCTCGCCGTCGCTGCTGATGCGGATCTCGTCGGCATTCTCCTCGCCGCTGAGCGTGGCAGAGGCAAAGCCGGCGCCGATCTCCACGCCCTTGACCGCATTGATGCTCATCAAAGCCGCCGCCAGGTCCTGGTCGAGCTTGCCGTAAATTGGTGCGCCCCAGCCGGCCGGCACGCCTTCGGCGACGACCTCGATCACGGCGCCGGCCGACGAGCCGGCCTTGCGCGCCTCGTCGAGAAAGCCAGCCCAGGTCTGCACGCTACCGTGGTCGGGGCAGAAGAAGGGATTGCGGTCGACCTCGGTCCAATCCCAGCGCGACCGGTCGATCTGGTGCGGACCGATCTGGATCAGGGCGCCGCGTACCGTTACCCCGGCAATCACCTTGCGTGCCACCGCGCCTGCCGCCACCCGGGTGGCCGTCTCGCGGGCAGAGGCGCGGCCGCCGCCACGGTAGTCGCGGATGCCGTACTTGCTCCAGTAGGTGAAGTCGGCGTGGCCGGGCCGGAACTTGTCCTTGATGTCCGTGTAGTCCTTGGAGCGCTGGTCCTCGTTCCGGATAAGCAGAGAGATGGGTGCTCCGGTCGTGACCCGCAGGCCCGCCTCGTCCTCGAACACTCCAGACAAAATCTCAACGGTGTCGGGCTCGCGCCGCTGGGTGGTGTAGCGGGATTGTCCTGGCCGGCGCCGGTCCAGGAACACCTGAATGTCGGCCGAGGCTAGGGGCAGGCCCGGCGGACACCCGTCCACCACACAGCCGATGGCCTCCCCGTGGCTTTCGCCCCAGGTTGTCATGCGGAAGAGGTGGCCGAAGGTGTTGTGCGACATGGGGACCGCAAGGGACTGTGCAGGTCGGATGCGCTTCTCTGTATACCCGGCCGACCTGTTGATGCAATGCAACATGCTTGTCAAACAACAGCAATATGGCTGTCATTTATGTTGCAGCTGCGCCACTAAGCTTCACCCAACGCACACACACCCTTCCCGCTGCGCCGGTAGTTCCTCTATGGTCGCTGTGGGCTCACGCGGTCCGTGACGTCTCTGGGGACACGTTACCGCTCGGGTTCCAAGTAGTTAATCTCAGACGGGAGGTTAGGATCCATGCGGATGATGAAGGTGATCATCGTCGCCCTTGCGGCGCTGTTTGCCGTGTCCACAGTGCAGGCTGCCACGTTCGTGAAACCGACGGGCAAGGCTGGCGTGGAATCGAGCGTTGAGCTCACAAAGGGGAAGAAGAAGGCCAAGAAGAAGGGTGGCAAGAAGTCGAAGGCCGGAAAGTGCGGAACATTCATGTACTACAAGAAGGGCAAGTGCGAAGACGCTCGCCTGAAGAAGTAAGATACGACTACGTCTGATCTGACGCGTTGAGGGCCAGGCTTATGCTTGGCCCTCTTTGCGTGCCGCGATGAACGTGACGAGAAGCGGACAGCTCGCCGGTTTTAGACTTTGGCCGTAGCACGCGGCCGTAGTCGACGGATTACACGCGTGTTTCAGTCTATCGCTCGCCCAAGCTGCGCAAGCCCTCGCGCGCCTGATCGTTGTGCGGATCGAGCTTCAGCGCCGTCCTGAAGTCGGCAATGGCGCTGTCGCGATTGCCGAGAAGAGCGTGCACCTCGCCGCGATCGACGTAGCTGTCGGCATCGTCCGGCAGCAGGCCGATGACCGTCGTTAGATCGGCCAGCGCGAGATCCAGTTGCCCCTTCTCCTGATATGACTCTGCCCGGTGCGAGTAGGGCGCGGGGTATTGCGGGTTCAGCCGGATGGCCTCGGTGAAATCCACGATAGCCGCGTCGGTGTCGCCGGCTTCAGACTGCACGGCGCCGCGATTGAGCAGCGCCTCGGCGCGGATGTTGTCCTCGACACTCCTGGTGGTGATGAGAAATGTGCACGCACGGGCTCTGAGCTCGGCGGCCTTGTCCTCGTCCTGGCACTGGGCCAGGGCCTCGGCGATCTCGTTGGCCGACGCGTGGGCGATCACGCCGGGTCCGGCGAGCAACAGAAGGCACGCGGCGAGGATCACACTGCGGGCGCTGCCTGCCGACATGAGCTGCACCTTTGGGGTCGCACGCGTACGCGTCATGGGGGGATGTTGATCTCATGCGCTGGGGCACAACCGTGAGGTGCTGCCATGAGTGACGATCGGAACACGGGTGCACACCCATACTCGAACGCGGTGGCAATGGTCGAACAAATGCTGAGCGAGATGAATGTGCGCCCCATGTTCGTGTCTCGTTCGCCGCGTTCAGGCGAGGCCAACTCAAGACGCATCTCTCCGCCGCCTGCAAAGATGACACTGTTCCAGCCTCGTCTTATGAAGCCAACGGCCGTGTCAGACGTGATTCGGGGCCATCTGCAACCGAAGGGAGGAGCCGACGGATGGTCCGATGCGTGGTCGCTAACCTGTAACCGGTGCAGTCACGCGTGAGATCGCAAGGGCGGAGGCGACGGCTGTGCCGGCGGCCGGCGTGGCATTCCGCCTGTAACAGGGAGGCTCCTGGTTCGGCAGTTGAGCCCTGTCGGCCCGTGGGCCCGAACTGTCATCAAGGGAAGGACCGGAGCAGCCGCTGCTCCGGTCCTTCTGGTCCGGGTGGAGTCCGCCCTTTTCATGCCGCGCTCGGAGGCTATACGGGACTGGTCGCTCTAGTGTTCCGATCGCGAAGTTCTCGATCATTACACTAGCAGGGCGAGGGGGGAGCATGCGGCAGTTGACCTCTGAAATCGTGAATGGGGCCGTTTTTGCGGCGCTCGTGGTGTTGACCAGCGAGATGCAGCGCTTGGGGCCACAGCCGCGGTTCGCCGAGCCTGCTCAGCGTTCCGTTGCCGGTGATCCAGCACCCGGCAACGATGTGCGCACAGTGCGCACGGAAAGCTTTGCCGCGGCGCTGGCGCGATCATCCTTTGCCCCTGATGCGAGCGCGCTGACTGCGGTCTCCGCCGCCGGCGAGCTGGGTTCGGCGCCTGCGTTGGGCCAGGTCGCGCGCGATACATCTGATTCCGGCGCTGTATCAACGTCCACGCAAAGGCCGGTTGCGGCGCTTGTGGAGCAGGTCGCCGTCAAACCGGCGGCGTCCAGGATTCCGAACTCCAAGATCGATGCGTATGTGCCTCCCATCAAGCGCCAGCGTCCGGTAACACCACCGCTGGCCTTTAATGCTCAGGCCGAGAAAGCAGCCAAAGGTTCCGCAGGCAAAGCCGCCAAGGCCCAGGCCAAACGGGCTGCCCGCAAGGGCCAGGAGGCTGCGCGATCGTCACTCGGCGCCGGCGCACGCGCCAAGGTCGCGAGCGAGGCTGCACCCAAGGCCAAGCAATAGCTGCCGGCAGCTACGCCCATGCGTGGCTGCCACTCGTCAGCATCAACACCTTGTCTTGCGGCACATCCAGCAACGGAACGGTGGCAGTCTCCAGGGCGAGAACGTGCCCACGGACGACACGGCTGACACCTCCATGCGAGACGACGACCGTGTCCCGGTCGATCTCGGCGAGCCAGCCGCGCACGCGCTCGGCCAGGTCCGCATAGCTCTCCCCGCCGACCGGCCGCCAGTTGAAGGGATCGGCCCGGCGCGCTTGGAATGCGACCGGATCCTCGTCGGGCAGAACGTCCCAGATGCGGCCTTCCCAATGCCCGAAGTTGATCTCCTTCAACCTGTCGTCGCGCCGGAAATCGTCGGGGACGAGGTCCATCTCACGCCGGATGATCGTCATCGTCTCGGTCGTTCGCATCAGCGGACTTGCCACGAAGTCGACATCGCGGCGCCCGGCGAGCAGGTCGCGCAAGATGCGCCCGTTGCGGGCGGCTTGTCCGCGCCCCTTGTCGTTGAGCGGCGTGTCGGTTTGCCCCTGGTAGCGCCGCACGGCGTTCCAGTCGGTCTCGCCATGGCGAACGAAGTAGAGCGTAATTCCCCGCTTCAGCATCGGCTCTCTCAAATCTCGAGCACGAGCTTGCCGAAGTTGCCGCCCGTGTAGAGCAGATTCAGCGTCTCGGGGAAGGCGTCGATGCCGCCGGCGCGCACGTCCTCGCGGATTTTGAGCTGGCCGTTTCTGTGCCAGGCGCCGAGCTCGCGTATGGCCTCGGGAATACGGTCGGCCCAGTCGAAGACGATGAGCCCTTGCAGGCGCAGACGTTTGGTCAGCACAGCGCGGAAGTTGGCCGGTCCCGGTACCGGCCCCTCTGCATTGTATGACGAGATCAGCCCGCATACCGGAATGCGGCCAAACTGGTTCATCTGCGGCAGCACCATATCGAGAATTTCGCCGCCGACATTCTCGAAGTAGACGTCGATGCCCTTCGGGCACGCCGCTGCGAGCTTGTCGGCAAGACCGCCGGCCTTGTAGTCGACGCAGCCATCGAAGCCCAGGGTGTCGCGCACGTAGCGGCACTTGTCGGCGCCTCCGGCGATGCCAATAACCTGGCAGCCCTTGATCTTGGCGATCTGCCCCACCACCGAGCCGACGGCGCCGGAGGCGGCCGACACCACCACTGTCTCGCCGGCCTTAGGCTGACCTACGTCGAGCAGTCCGAAATAAGCCGTCCAGCCCGGCATGCCCAGGCCGCCGACCCAGCGCTCCAGCGGAGCAGCGTCGGGGTCCACCTTGTAGACGCTCCGCCCTTTGGAGATCGCGTACTGTTGCGCACCGAACAGGCCCTGCACGGCCTCGCCGGTCTTGAAATCCGGATGGCTGGAGGCCTCGACACGGCCCACGGCGTAGGCGCGCATCACCTCGCCGATGCCGACCGGCGGTACATACGACTTGGCGTCATTGACCCAGCCGCGCATGGCGGGATCGAGCGAGATATACTCCACTTTCACACGAAACTGGCCGTCACCCGGCTCCGGCACCGGACCATCCTCGATCGTGAAGACATCCGGTGTCAGCATGCCCGGCTGCGGCCGCCGGGCGAGCTTGACTTGACGGTTCATGGGCATGGGTCACCTTCGCGCGGAGCTGTCGCACATTGCGGGAGCGCCATTTTGGTAGCGTGATCAGGCGCCGCCCGCCAGTCTCTCGACGCAACGGTTCACTTGACGATGACCGCGGCTGGCATCTGAAGCGTCCAGGACACTCCTTCCGGCGCGAACTCCAGATCAACCTCGGCGTCCAGCGCTTGAGCCACCATGCGATTGATGACGATGTGGCCGAAGCCGCGCCGTTTGGGCGCCTCCACCAGCGGCCCATCGACCTCCTTCCAGTTGAGCGCCAGACGCTCCTGTCCGTCCCCGTCCTTCTCCATGTGCCACTCGACCGTGATGCGGCCGGTCGGTACTGACAGCGCTCCGTACTTCGATGCGTTGGTGGCGAGCTCGTGGATCGACAGCGCCAGGTTCTGCGCGGCTGTCGGCGTGACGAACAGGCTCGGTCCGATCAGCTCGATGCGGTCGGCGAAGTCGTCATCGAACGGCGACAGGATGGAGCGCAGCAGATCGCCCAGTGGCGCCCCGTGCCAGTTCTGGTTGACGAGCAGATCGTGCGAGGCCGACAGCGCCTGCAGGCGCTGCGAGTAGTTTCTCTCGAACTCGTCCAGATCGCTGCTCGAGCGCGCGGTCTGTCGCGCCATGGCCTGGATCACGGCCAGCAGGTTCTTCGAGCGATGCGACAGCTCGCGCATGACGAGGCGCAGGTGCTCCTCATGCTGCTTGCGATCGGAGATGTCGCGAATGATGGCCGAGAAGCCCGAAATGCGCCCGTCAGGGGCATGCATAGGAGAGATGTTGATGTTGACGTGCAGGAGCGTACCGCCTTTGTGCTGTCGCACGACATCACGCCGGACGCTGCTGCCCTGCCGCAACTCGCTGTAGGTCTCGTCGTACTCTCGCTTGGCGCCTGTTGGATAGAGCGTGAAGATCGAGTGGCCGATAATTTCGTCGGCATGGTAGCCGAACAGGGCTTCCGCGCCCGGGTTCCAGGTGCGGATGGTGCCGTCCGCAGCCAGCGACATCACAGCGTCGAGCGAGGATTGGACCACGGCGGCGAGCTGGGCGTTGGTCTCAGCCGCCCTCTTGAAGTCGGTCACGTCGTAGTTGGCTCCCAGCACGCGATATGGAACCTCGTCGTGATCGAGCAAAGCCTCTCCCGTACCCGCAATCCAACGCGTAGAGCCTGCTGGTGTCTGGACGCGAAACTCCACGTCATAGACCCCACCCGAGGTGCGGACACGCTGGATGTCCGCAGCCACGCGCCTGCGGTCATCGGCATGAACCACTGCGAGCATCGTGTCGGGATTGATGGGATTTGCCTCGGGCAGTCCGAACAGGCTGCGGAAATTCTCCGAGCAGACAACCTGATCGGTCCTGAGGTTCCAATCGAAGGTCGCCAAGCCTGCTAGGCTCTGTGCTACCTTCAAGCGCGTCTCGCTGTTGCTCAGCTCGCGCGTGCGTTGCCGGATTTCGACGGAAGCGGCGCGCAGGGCATCCACCACCTCGTTGACCTCGCTGAGGGGCGAGGCAAGTGGCTTCAGTGCCTTGCCCTGGCCAAGCAAACGCCCGGCTTCGGCAGCGGCTGCGATCGGCTTCGACAGGCGCTGGCCGAAATAGACGGCGAGCAGCGTCGCCAGCATCAGCGAGGTTCCGCCGAGTGCGATCAGCCAGCGCTGGAACTCGTTTAACGGCGCCTCGATCACGGCAACCGGCACCCAGACGGCCGCGCGCCATCCCGATAGGTCCGACCAGTAGAACGCATGCAGTGATGCACGGCCCTCGAGATCGGTCGTTTGCAGCACACCCTCGCGCGCACCGGCCGCGACCTGCGCGCCGGTCGATACGGGCTTGCCTATGAACTGCTCATGCAACCTGCTGCGAGCCAGGATGCGGTTGTTGCGATCCGATATGCCGGCGTCCCAGCCGTCGGGGAGCTGGGCCTGCCGAAACACCGGCACGAGCTGCTGCGGCTCGAGCGACATGACGAGGACGTAGATGATATCATCGCCGCGAAACACCGGCACGCTGACGCTGACGAGGGCATCCCGCGATACGGTGCCGACGAAGAGGTCCGACACGTGCGGCTCGCGGCCTTGCGCCACCGTGCGCGGAAACGCCGAACCGTTCCGCTCCGTAATGGGGAGCATCGTCCCCCAGGGCATGCGCGTGTTGACGAGCTGCTTGCCCGCCAGGTCCATCAGAACGGCGTTGCGATTGGTCGGCGCCAGCGTCAGCTTCGCTTGTGCGTAGAAGGCGGCGAGATCGCCGTTCTGCAGCGAGGGGGAGTTCGACAGCGCTTTCAGCGTCGAGATCATGCCCGCGAGCTCGCGATCGACGTCGGCGGCGATGGAGCGGGCCATGGCCTGCAACTGGCGCTCGTTGCTGCGGTGCTCGGTGCGGATGAAGTGGCTGGTCAGAACCGCGCTGAAAAACAGCAGTGGAGCCAGCAGCGCCAGTGCGAACAGCGCCAGATGCAGGCGGATTGGCCAGGACCGCCGCGTGAGCAGGTCTTCGACCTTGGCCCAGACAAACCCCATCCAATCCTGCCTACCGCTCCCGGGCATGGGCTCACTCAGCCTGAATAGGTGCAATCTCGCAGCTAGTAAGAGCTACTACGGCCGGGCCCTCCGGGGGGACAAGTTTGCATAAACGCGTTACAGGCCACTTGGTTCACGCACCCTGTCCCCGCTCCTAGCGCGGCACCTTCGGCCCGACTGGCCGCTCGACCGTCCCCAGTGCATCTGCAAGCCGTTGACGGCTTGATCCGGGCTGTAGCGGCTGCTGCTGGCTTTCGTGCGGGGCCCAGCCGGTCACAGTGACGATCTCGAAGGTGGCTGGGATGCGGCCGTCGGGCCGCGCGTGCCGCTCGGCATAGACTTGCGCCATGCGCATCAGCGTTCGGCGCGGCATCGGTTGCCTGCGGCGCTCACGCAGCATATTGCTGGCGCCCATGGCTTGCAGCTCGCGCATCAGCGCGAACGGGTCGGAATAGTGCACGACCACCGTGTCGCTGTCGGCCACCGGCAACGCCAGTTGCGCCCGCTGCAGCAACCCGCCCAGATCGCGCACGTCCGCGAACGGGGCGACGTGCGGGCTGGAGCCGGCGTCGTGCTCCGCTTCGGCCAGCACGAAGGCCTCGCGCAGCTCGTAGAGTGTGCGTCCGCCAAGCAGGGCGGCGAGTAGCAGCCCGTCCGGCTTCAGCGCGCGGCGGATCTGCGCCAATGCGCCCGGCAGATCGTTGACGAGATGCAGCGCCAGACCGGAGACGACGAGATCCAGCGAGGCAGCACGGAATGGCAGCAGCTCCTCGTCGGCGCGCACGCGCGGCCCCGTACCCTGCTCGACCAGCCGCTTCGATAGCTCCACATCGATGACCACGTCGGCGGCGCCGCTGGCACGGAGGCGGCGGCCGACGACGCCGTGATACGCCCCGAGATTGATCGCAACGGGAAACCGGCGGCGGATGAACGACAGCCGCTGCACCAGGTCATCGGCCACGCGCTCCAGGAGAAAATCGTGCTCAGTCGCGGCCATGGCGAAGCGATCGCGGCGGCGGGCCATCAGCTCCCTATCGAAAATCTCGTGCGCGCGCTCCATGGTCACCTATTTCGCCCGCTCGCGCCCAACCCATCCATCGACTATCATAGGTGCCCGCTAGTGTCCCGATCGCGAAGTTCGTCAGCATTTCACCGCAAGTTCTTAGCGAACTTCGCGATCGAAAGGACACTAGCAAGTTCATGATCCTAGTGTGATTCAGATCGAGAAATTCGCAAAGCGCCAAGCCGAGAACATCGACGAATTTCTCGATCACACGAGAGCAGGATCGCTTCGGATTGAATCACCTTGCCTCACTTGAGGCGCCTCGGCCGAAGCGTGAAGCCTGCTCTGCGCTTTAGATTAGAGTGAGATTCACGTTTCTTATGGAAGTGGTGCGCTTCCATAAGAAACGATCTCACTCTAGCGGGGAGGGCCACCGATGCACGACCTGAGCGAGGCCGAGCCGCGGCTCGCGGTCCGTTCGGTCGGTCGCGCTCTCACCGCCGGCGGCCGCCTGTTGGCGCAGGCGATCTTGCCGGCCATCTGTCTTGCCTGTCGAGCCCCACTCGGCCGCACCGACGAGCTCTGTGGAGCTTGTTGGCGCGGCATCCGCTTCATCCGCCCGCCCCTGTGCGACCGCCTCGGCCTGCCGATGCCTTATGGCGCCGCCGGCACGATGGTTTCGGCCGCCGCCGCAGCCAATCCCCCGATCTACGATCGCGCCCGTGCCGTATCGGCCTTCGACGGCGTCATGCGTGATCTGATCCACGGCTTCAAGTACGCCGACCGGCACGATGCCCGTCGTCTGTTCGGGCGTTGGCTCGCGCATGCGGGCGCAGAGCTGCTGCCCGGCATCGATGTCATCATCCCGGTGCCACTGGCGCGCGGTCGCCTGCTCAGGCGGCAATACAACCAGGCTGCCGTGCTGGCACAGGAGTTGGGTCGGCGTAGTACCGTTCGCTTTGATCCACTCATCCTCGAGCGCACCCGCGCGACCCGGGCTCAGGTGGGCCTGTCGCACGACGAGCGCCGCCGCAATGTGCGCGGCGCCTTTCGCGTTGCGCCCAGCCGCGCCGACAGAATTGCCAATCGCAACCTGTTGCTGGTCGACGACGTCATCACCACTGGCGCCACGGTCGAGGCGTGCGCCCGCACCCTCAAAGCCGGCGGCGCCGCGCGCGTGGATGTGCTGGCTCTTGCGCTCGTGACCGACCCGCGCCAGATTTCTCTATGAGCAGGTGCGCAGCCTGTGCTTGCCCTCCACGACAGACATGCGGGCTGGTTTGGTACCTTGGTTTTGGTGAATGCAACGTCATGCCCAAAGTAACGATCTACACGACAAGATTTTGCCCCTATTGCGTGGCGGCCAAGCGTCTGCTCGGCCGCAAGGGTGTCGCCTTCGAGGAGATCGATGTCGGCGGGCAGCCCCATTTGCGTCAGGAGATGCTGGAGAAGGCCGCTGGGCGCTATACGGTGCCGCAGATCTGGATCGGCGACATGCACGTTGGCGGCTGTGATGAGCTCTATGAGCTGGAGGATCAGGGACGGCTCGACGCGCTGCTGGCGGCCTGAGTCCCGCGTCGGTGGAGCACGCTTGTGAGACGTTTGGCCACAGTCGTGCCATAACCGTGTAAGGCAAGAAATTGTTGTCTCGAGGGGGCCGGCGTTCAGCTTTCTGTTAGTCTGCCTGGAATAACCTGCAGAAGGCCGCAGCAGCGTGCCCTCGCACGCAGTCGATGGTTTGCTGCTGTTGGAACGGTTTCATGATCCGCTATCGTCTACAATGCGATAAGGCACACCAGTTCGAGGCGTGGTTCCGCAATGCGGAAACCTTCGACCGGCAGGCGGCACGCCGCCAGGTGCTATGTCCCGAGTGCGGCTCGACCGAGGTGACCAAGGCGATCATGGCGCCGAGCGTCATCACATCGAAGGGTGCCGCGCAGAAGCCGCGCCCATCGCCTGCTCCTGAGCCTGCGCAAGTGCCACAAGCGACACCGTCGCCCGCGCCGCAGCGCATGGTCAACGCTGGCCCGCGCGAGCTGATGCAGATGATGCGCAAGCTACGCGATGAAGTGGTGGCCAAGTCCGAGTATGTCGGTCCACGCTTCGCCGAGGAGGCGCGCAAGATCCACAACGAGGAGACCGAGGCGCGCGGCATCTACGGCGAAGCGACGGAGCACGAGGTCAAGGAGCTTGCCGAGGAGGGTGTCGAAATCTACCCGCTGCCCGTGCTGCCCGAGGATCACAACTAACGCCTGGCGAGAGTTGCGCGCTGATTGCGCATTCCAATCCGCGGCGTGATGCGTTTATAGTGGTCGACATGCTGCAATCTCATTCGGAGATCGCCGTCAGGAGGGGCACGCCGGAAGATGCGGGGGCCCTGACCGATGTGTTCAGGGATGCGTGGGAGCTGGCCTACCGGGGCATCATTCCGCATCTGCACCTGGAAAGCATGATCCGCCGCCGCGACAAGGCTTGGTGGAAAAACGCCGTGGCCGGCGGCGACGGGCTGCTCGTGCTCGAGGTGGCGGGCGCTGTTGCAGGATACGCCACGTTCGGGCGCTCGCGATTGAAGAGCCGGTATCAGGGCGAGATTTACGAGATTTATCTGGCGCCGACGCATCAGGGTCTCGGCTTCGGCGAGCACTTGTTCGAGGGTGTGCGTCACGCGCTCGACCAGCGCAAGCTCAACGGCCTCGTCGTATGGGCGCTCACCGACAACAGCTTGGCTGCCGACTTCTACTGGCGCCGTGGCGGTCGTCCCATCGCCAAATCCTACGATCGCATCGGCGGCGCCAAACTCGAGAAGATCGCCTACGGCTGGAGCTGAACGCCAGGGTCAGCGATTCACATCGGGCTCTTGCCGGAGGCGCCGGTCACGACCGGCCCCTTGCTGCAATCGAAGGTGCGTGCCGTCTCGTCGGCAATTTTATGCGCCAGAATGATCGGCTCCGGCATTGCCAGCGCATCGATATGGGCCACGTGGCAGCTCTGCGACGGCGTCACCTTGATCACGACGATGACTTGGCCGCGTTCGCTGTCGTTGTGCGTGAAGTAGCGCATGATGACAGCGTAGGGCGCCAAGCCCGCCTCCTTGCGCTCGAACCGCCATTCCAGCGTCGTGCGTTTGGCGCCGTTGGCAAAGATCGTGTTGAAAGGCTCGAGGGTCTGCCGGGCGGCGCGGTGCCTCTCGGGCCGGGCCCCAACGCTGACGAAGGTTCTGAGGTCCCCCTCGGCCACGTACACCCGATAGCCGGGCAGGCCTGCGCAAGTCCACGCGTTGCCGTCGGCATGCGGCTTGACCTTCTTGCAGGCCTTGAGATCGATGGTCGTGTATTGGCTTTTCACCGGGTTGGCGCCGGCGCATTGTGGCCATAGGAAGATCAGCGCCGCCAGAGCTGCCGCCCTCCTTGTCACCCTGCGTTTCTCCCTTTGTCGTCTGCGGGCCGTTTAGCATGTAAACCGTAGAGCAGGATCGCTTCGGTTTGAACCACTTTACCGCAATCGAGACGTATCGGCTGAAGCGTGAATCCTGCACTACACTCTGAGTTGCCGGTCGGAACCTTTTACCGCGCTCACGTCCTTTGCTATACCGCCCGCCAGGGCGTCTTGAGGATCGCACATGAGCGACATGAGACTGGCGGTGATGGGAGCCTCGGGGCGGATGGGACGCGAGCTGATCCGTTGCATCCACGCCATCGATGGCTGCGTGGTGGCCGGCGCGGTCGAGCAGACAGGCTCTCTCGCGCTCGGTGAGGACGCCGGCATTTTGGCCGGCCTCGGGCGGATCAACGTGCCGATCACCGACGACCCGCTGGATATTGTTGCCAAGGTTGACGGAATTCTCGATTTCACCGTGCCGAAGGCTAGCGTCGAGTTCGCCGGGCTCGCCGCCAACGCACGCATCGTGCACGTCATCGGCACCACCGGTATGGGCGAGGCGGAGGAAACGGCGATAAAGGCGGCGGCGCGCCATGCCACCATCGTCAAGGCCGGCAACATGAGCCTCGGCGTCAACCTGCTGGTCGCGGTCACGCGCAAGGTGGCGGAAGCGCTCGATGCCGACTTCGACATCGAGGTGCTTGAGATGCATCACAAGCACAAGGTGGATGCCCCCTCCGGCACCGCGCTCATGCTCGGACGGGCTGCCGCCGAGGGTCGCAAGGTCGACCTGGACAAGACCAGCGTGCGCGTGCGCGACGGTCACACCGGCGCGCGCCGCAAGGGCGATATCGGCTTCGCCACGCTACGCGGCGGCAACGTGGTGGGCGAGCACACCGTCATCTTCTCCGGCGAGAACGAGCGTGTGGAGATCACACATCGGGCCACCGATCGCGGCATCTTCGCGCGCGGCGCGGTCAAGGCCGCGTTGTGGGCGCGCGGCAAGGGGCCTGGCCTCTTCTCCATGGCCGATGTCCTTGGGCTCTGAACAACAACAAATCGGATACGGAACGGACCAACGCAATGAACAACGTGCTGGCGCTCGTGCGCCATGGCGAAAGCGAGTGGAACAAGCTCAATCTCTTCACCGGCTGGAAGGACGTCGATCTTTCCGAGAAGGGCGTGCTGGAGGCGAAGCGTGCCGGCCAGCTCATCAAGCGCGAAGGCATCGTCTTCGACATCGCCTACACGAGCGACCTGAAGCGTGCGCAGCGCACGCTTGATCTGATCCTCGCCGAGCTCGGCCAGAGCAGTCTGCCGATCATGCGCGATGTGGCGCTCAACGAGCGCGATTACGGCGAGCTCTCCGGCCTCAACAAAGACGATGCGCGCAAGCGCTGGGGCGAGGAGCAGGTGCTGATCTGGCGCCGCAGTTACGACACTCCGCCGCCGGGCGGGGAGAGTCTGAAGGATACTGCGGCGCGCGTCCTGCCGTACTACGAGGCCCACATCTGGCCGTCATTCAAGGCAGGTAAGAATGTGCTGGTGGCCGCGCACGGTAACTCGCTGCGCGCGCTGATCATGAAGCTCGAAGGCTTATCCGGAGAGGCCATCGTCAAGCGCGAGCTGGGCACGGGGGTGCCCATGCTCTATCGGCTCAACACCGACGGCACGGTTGCGAGCCGGAAGGATTTGAAAGACTAGATTCGGTTTCAGGGACTGGGGGAAGCGATGTCTATCGACGATGTGCGAGAGGCGCTCGCCGACAGCGGCAAGCGCAACAAGTGGATCGGCGTGTGGGTCGGCGTACTCGCCGCGTTGCTGGCCGTCTGCGCGGTAGGCGGCGACAACGCCACCAAGGACGCCAACAAGGCCAACATCGATGCCACCAACACCTGGGCTTTCTTTCAGGCCAAGAACATCCGCCGCACGTCTTTCGCGCTCGCGGCCGACGAGTTGGAGCTTACGCTCCAGTCGCAGCCGGGGGTGCCGGCCGAGGCGCGTGCAGCGATCGAGGCCAAGGTCAAGAATTATCGCGATACGGTGAAGCGCTACACCCGCGACCCCGAGAGCAAGGAAGGCCTCGACGACCTGTTCCAGCGCGCCAAGGAAATCGAGGCGGAACGTGATCTGGCCCTGCGCAAGGACCCGTATTTCGATTTCGCGCAAGCGCTGCTGCAGATCGCCATCGTGCTGGCCTCGGTGGCGATCATCGCCGGCACCGACCTGCTGGTCATTCTGAGCTTCGTCGCCGGTGGGCTCGGCACGCTGCTCATGCTGAACGGATTTTTTCTGCTCGTTTCGCTCCCGGGACTTGGTTGAGCGCCAACCCGGCCATTCACAGGCCGCGCCCGCCCGCCACATCCACCGTGACGCCCGTGATGTAGGATGCCGCGTCCGAGCACAGCCACAGCACGGCCTCCGCCACCTCCTCGGGTTTGCCGCCGCGCCGCATAGGCGTCGAGCTGCTCAGGCGCGTGACACGGTCGGCCTCGCCCGTGAGCTTGTGGATGTCGGTATGGATGAGGCCCGGCCGCACGCCGTTGACGCGGATGCCTTCGCTGGCCAGCTCCTTGGCAAGTCCCACCGTCATTGTGTCGATGGCGCCTTTGGATACGGCATAGTCGACGCACTCGAATGCGCCGCCGAGCCTGGACGCCATCGACGACATGTTCACGATAACGCCGCCCTTGCCGCCCTGGCGCGTGGACATGCGCCGCACAGCTTCCTGGTTGGCAAGGAAGGCGCCGATCAGATTGAGCGCCAGCGTATTGGCTAGCTGCTCCTGGCTGATATCGACGAAGCGTGCGTGCGGCCACAGCAGGCCGGCATTGTTGAAGAAGGCGTCGAGCCGTCCCAATTCACGGTCGACGCTCGCGAACATGGCCTTGATCTGCACCGGATCGGAAACATCTGACTTGATGGCAACGGCGCGCCCGCCCGATTTGATGATATCGGCAACCACAGCCTCGGCTGCTGCCACATCGCGCGTGTAGTTCACCGCCACGTCGTAGCCGCGCTGGCCAGCAAGCCTGGCCGTCGCTGCGCCGATGCCGCGCGACCCGCCGGTGATGAGCACGACTTTGCGCATATCAAACCGCCTCCTGCTGCGCCTCCCGCGCCCGCTCGCGCTTCTTGCGCTCGTTGGGATCGAGCCAGCGCTTGCGCAGGCGGACCGACTTCGGCGTGATCTCCACCAGCTCGTCGTCCTGGATGTAGGCCATGGACTTCTCGAGCGACATGCGCATGGGCGGTATCAGCGCCAGCGCCTCATCCTTGCCCGCGGCGCGGACGTTGGTGAGCTTCTTGCCCTGGATGATGTTGACGATGAGATCGTTATCGCGCGTGTGTTGTCCGACGATCATGCCTTCGTAGACGCGTGTCTGCGGCTCGATGATCATGGCGCCGCGATCCTGCAGATAGAACAGCGAATAGGCGGTGGCCTCGCCGGTGGCGTTGGAGATCAGCACGCCGGTACGCCGCCCCTGGACTTCGCCCTTGAACGGCGCGTAGTCGTGAAACAGTCGGTTCATGACGGCGGTGCCGCGCGTATCGGTGAGCAACTCGCTCTGGTAGCCGATCAGTCCGCGCGTCGGTGCGTGAAACACGAGGCGTTGACGGCCGCCGCCCGAGGGCCGCATCTCCATGAGATCCCCGCGCCGCTCGGAGAGCTTCTGCACGACGACGCCCGAATGCTCCTCGTCCACGTCGATGATGACTTCCTCGATCGGCTCGAGCTTCTGGCGGGTCGCCGGATCGATCTTGAACACGACCTGGGGACGCGACACGGTCAGCTCGAAGCCTTCGCGGCGCATGGTCTCGATCAGGATGCCGAGCTGCAATTCCCCGCGTCCCGCCACCTCGTAGGCGTCCTTACTGTCGGCCTGCTCGCTGACGCGGATGGCGACGTTGCGCTCGGCCTCCTTGAGCAGCCGGTCGCGGATGACGCGGCTCTGCACCTTGTCGCCCTCCTGGCCGGCGAACGGGCCGTCATTGATGCGGAACATCATGGCCAGCGTCGGCGGGTCGATCGGCTGGGCCAGGAACGGCTTGTCGACGCTGGGATCGCATAGCGTGTCGGCGACCGTCGCCTGGGTGATGCCGGCGATAGCCACGATATCTCCCGCCTCGGCCATATCGACGGCGGTCCGCTCCAGGCCGCGGAACGCCAGCACCTTGGTAACGCGCGCCGTCTCGATCAGCGACCCGTCGCGGCGCATGGCCTTGATGGTCTGGTTGGGTTTGACGCTGCCCGAGCTGATGCGGCCCGTGAGCACGCGCCCCAGATAGGGATCGGCTTCCAGCGTGGTTGCGAGCAGGCGGAAGGGACCGTCCTCTACCACCGGAGGCGGCACATGCTTCAGCACCAGCTCGAACAGCGGTACCAGGTCGATCTTCGGGCCTGCGGGATCGACGGCCATCCAGCCGTCGCGGCCCGAGCCGTAGAGCACGGGGAAGTCGAGTTGCGCGTCGCTGGCATCGAGGTTGGCGAACAGGTCGAAGATCTCGTTCAGCACCGCGTTGTGGCGTTCGTCCGGCCGGTCGATCTTGTTGATGACGACGATGGGCCGCAAACCCTGCTTGAGTGCTTTGGAGACCACGAACTTGGTCTGCGGCAGGGGTCCCTCGGACGCATCCACCAGCACGATGGCGCCGTCGACCATGTTGAGGATGCGTTCCACCTCGCCGCCGAAGTCGGCGTGGCCGGGGGTGTCGACGATGTTGATGCGGTGGTCCTGCCACAGGATGGATGTGCACTTGGCCAGAATGGTAATGCCGCGCTCGCGCTCCAGGTCGTTGCTGTCCATGGCCTGGGCTTCCACCTTTTGGTTGAGGCGGAAAGCGCCGGCTTGCTTGAGCAACGCGTCGACCAGTGTGGTTTTGCCGTGGTCGACGTGGGCGATGATCGCGATGTTGCGAAGGTCCATATCGTCTTCTTTTGATTGTGCGCCGCAATAAGCTGCGCGGGACGTAGCACAGCGGGGCCATCCCCGCCAGTCGCGCAGGCGTCCTTAACTTCCCTTAAGGCAGCACGCTTTGTGCAACGAAGGGGTACGCGCCCGAAACGGCGTGCCAGATCGAAGCGAGTGCCCCATGTTCGAGCGTACCAAGGTTGACAATGCTCCGGAGCCGAGTGCCGTTCCGGTCGAGGTCGTGCTGGCCGACGGCACGTTGACCAAGGGCAAACTGCTGGTCAGCGCCGGCAAAACCTTGTCCGATGCCCTCAACGGCACCGCCGCTTTCATCGAGTTCGAGCCTTACGGTGGGGAGAGAACCTTTCTCTCCAAGGCCCAACTCGCGTCAGTGCAACTTGTGGGCGTGCCCAAGGCCGCCAACCTGTCCGCGCGCACGCGCGATGGGGACAGCTTCAACCCGCACGCGATTTTGGGCGTTGCCGCCAACGCGGGCTGGGAGGAGATACGTCAAGCATACCACAAGCTGGCCAAGAGCTATCACCCCGACCGCTATGCCAGCGCTGAGCTTCCCGTCGAGGTGCAGGACTACCTGGCTGCCATGGCCCGGCGAGTAAATGCCGCCTACGCCGCGCTCGAGACTCCGCGTCAGGCAGCGAAGATTCCAACCGCCGCCGCACGGGCCGCCGCCGTCTACACGCGCGCTTCGGCCTGATCCAGCTCACCGGCCGGGCGTGTCGGGGAGCGGCTCTGATGTCGC
The DNA here is from genome assembly GCA_963806735.1 of uncultured Alphaproteobacteria bacterium. Taxonomy (GTDB): domain Bacteria; phylum Pseudomonadota; class Alphaproteobacteria; order Rhizobiales; family Hyphomicrobiaceae; genus CADEFX01. Next base: position 64,572 of record CAWEBE010000069.1, read on the forward strand.
GCGTGCAGACCGTGACGCTGTGCGAGCCTGCGTTGTCGAACGCTCCTTCTCGCAGAGCTCGGCCAGGAATTTGCTGATCTCGGGCTCGCGCTCGGCAAAACCTATCTGCTGCTTGCGTTGGGTCTCCAACGCGGACCGTGCCAGGCGTGCAGTGCCGGTCGACTTGGTCCTGAGAGCGCCGGGAAGGAGAAGCGGTTTGTCCGGCGGCTCCAGGTCCAGCTCTTCCAGGAAACGCTCGCGCAGGGCGTACCAGCCGCGCAGCACGGCGTTGCGCACGAGGCGGCGCTCCTCCTCACTGGCGTCCGGGTTCTCGCGCGGCTCAAGTGTTTGCAATGCGCGCCGCATGTCGTGCAACGGCTCGTAAGGGTAGAGCCCGACCAGCCGATTGGTTTCGCCCACGTTCTTGTAGACCGAGCGCATGTTGTCGATCGTCTCGGAGATGGCGCAGAAGGCTGCCACATAGTCGCGCTGGGTTGGCTTCTCGATCTGCGTGTAGGCAAACAGCGCCGACTTGGCCTTGATGATGTCGCGCCATTCTTCCCGCAGCGCCTCGATGAAGCTGTGCCGCTTCTGGAACACGCTGGCGAGGTAGGCGGCGACCACGGTGACGAACAAGAGGGCCATGTCCTTCAGGTACTCGTAGATGTCCGTGGCGAGTTTCTCGAGCGGACCGCCGGCGATACCCGGAATGTGCTCAGCGAGCTTCGTTGCGAGCGAGATCGCCAGCACGAGCGCCAGCAGCCAATAGGAGCGGCGCAGCGTGCTGCGCAGGCTCGAACGCGTCATCCAGATCCTCCCACGCCGTCCACCACGGCACACCGGTCCGCCGTCGGGTGCAGCATGGGCCGGTATCCGGCTGAAAGTGCGGCAACGATGGCCGGTGGGGTGATGATCTCGACCTCGGTGTGTGGTGGTTGCACGGCGGGCACATAGCCTTCGAGGGTCCATGCCAGCAGGTGGCCGCCAACAGCAAGATGCCCCGCGTGCCGCCAGCGCACGAAGACGCCATCGGGCAGCCCGGCGACGCCTCGCAGCCGCGCACTCTGGTGTTCCTTCCCGGTGCGCTGCGGATGCAGCACGGCATCCATCTCCGCCGCTCTCGGCCGCATCTGCAACCCATGGCCCGCACGCCAGGCTTCCGCAAAGCGCAGCGCGTCCTGGCGCCGGCATTCGAAGCAGGGTCGATGTCCGGCCGCGAGCGCGGTCGCCTCGTCGAGAAAAAACAGCTCGGTATAGCGGTTGGGCTGCATGACGGCGCGGTGCCGGCCCTTGAACTCCAGCACGCAGCAGATCCACGCCTTGGTCCGCCAGCGGCGCGGGCCGAGCCTTTGCTTGGGTGTGTGGAACGCTCCGCCGCGGTTGCCCATCATCGTGCCGCGCGCCGGCGTGGCGATGATGTCGCCCTCGGGCGTGACGCGGTTCTGGAGCGGCATCGGCGGATCTGCCATGCTCTGGAGAATCTGAAAGGAGCCGAGCATGTCGCAAGCCGCTGTACGTGTGAAGGCCGAGGAGCGCAAAGGCGGTGGACGCGTCGCGTACGTGACCGTCGACAACCAGCGGCGGCTCAATTGTCTGACTTCCGCGCTCGTCGTCGAGATCACGAAAGCCTTTCGTGCTCTTGCCGATGACAAGGCCTTACGCGCGGTGGTGCTGACGGGCGCGGGCGAGCGCGCCTTCATCGGTGGTGCCGACCTCAACGAGCTGCACGCCTTCTGCGCCGACAGCGCGCGGCTCTACATCACGCGCCTGCACCAAGCCTGCAAGGCGATCCGTGAGTGTCCGGTGCCGGTCATCGGCCGCATCAACGGCTTCTGCCTTGGCGCCGGCCTCGAGATCGCGGCGAGCTGCGACATGCGCGTTGCCGCTGAGGGTGCCGTGTTCGGCATGCCCGAGGTGCACATGGGTCTTCCTTCGGTGATCGAGGCGGCGTTGCTGCCGGGCCTCATCGGCTGGGGCAAGACGCGCGAGATCCTGCTCACGGGCGAGACATTTCTCGCCGAAGACGCGTTGGCCATGGGTTTCGTGCAGAAGCTAGTGTCGGCATCTCAGCTCGATACGGCTGTCGACCACTGGCTTGATGCCATCTGCCGGACCACGCCAGCAGCCAGCCGCAATCAGAAAGCTTTGATGAACCGCTGGGAGCATGTCTCCCTCGAGGAGGGCATCTACGCCGGTATCAATGCGCTGGCGGAGGCCTACACGACCGGCGAGCCGCAAGCCGCGATCGCCGCTTTCTTCGCGGCGAAAGCCAAATCCAAAGCGAAGGGATGAAAGTGCTCAACTCCCGCCCGTATCCTTGACCACGGCGATGTCGGGCGCTTCCTCGTTCTTCATGCCCTGCACGTGGTAGCCCGCATCCACATGGTGGATCTCGCCCGTCACCGCACGTCCGAGGTCCGACAGCAGGTAGAGGCCTGACGCCCCCACTTCCTCGATCGTCACCGTGCGCCGCAGAGCCGAGTTATACTCGTTCCAGCGCAGGATATAGCGGAAGTCGGCGATGCCGGACGCCGCCAGCGTCTTGATCGGCCCCGCCGAGATGGCGTTGACGCGGATGTTCTGCTTGCCGAGGTCGGCGGCCAGGTAGCGCACCGAGGCCTCAAGCGCCGCTTTGGCTACGCCCATGACGTTGTAGTGGGGCATCACCTTCTCGGCACCGTAGTAGGTGAGCGTCAGGATCGAGCCACCGTTGGTCATCAGCTTCTCGGCGCGTTTGGCCAGCGCCGTCAAGGAGAAGCAGGATATGAGCATCGTTTGCGTGAAGTTTTTCTCGCTGGTATCGACGTAGCGTCCATCGAGCTCGGCCTTGTCGGAAAAAGCGATGGCGTGCACCAGGAAGTCGAGCCGCTCCCAGGATTTCGCCAGGGTGGCAAACACCGCATCCATGGAGGCTGCATCGGTGACGTCGCACGGCAGCACGATCTTGGAGCCGACCTCGGCCGCCAGCGGCTCGACCCGCTTCTTCAGCGCATCACCCTGAAAAGTGAAAGCCAGATCAGCGCCTTGCGCGGCGCAGGCTTTGGCGATGCCCCAGGCGATCGAACGGTTATTGGCCACGCCCATGACAAGGCCACGCTTGCCCTGCAACAGCGTTCCAGTCGGAATTCGCGGGCTCGCCGCCTGCCGTTGTCATCGCGTGGTTGCCCCAGGGTCGGTTTTTGTGGGTCGATCCTACACAAACGGTCGCGCCGGGCCAACCGACCCCGCGCTCGTGAATAAGGAGCTCCGGAAGCTTTTCCCGCGCTGCGCAATCAGAAATTCAGGAGCGCCACGACGCCCAGCACTATCAGTGCGATGCCCAGGGCCTCGCGCGAGGCCACGCCCTGCTTGAACACGCTGCGCGAGAGTGCCTGCGCGAACAGGATCTCGACCAGCCCCAACGTGCGCACTTTGGCGGCGGTCTCGAGGGTCAGCGCCAGAAACCACATCTGCGAGGCGAATGCGCCCATGAAGCCGGCGGTGATCGACGGCCGCCAAGCCCGGAACAAAGCGAACAGGGTCTCCCGATCGCGCCAGAGAAGATAGGCCGAGAGCAGCGCCACCTGCACCAGCAGACCGACCACCAGCGTGGTCGAGGCGCCGACCACGAAATTGGGCGCAGCCAGCGCCAGCACGCCGCCGCGATAGCCGATAGCGGCCATGCCGAACAGCGCGCCCGAGGCAATGCCCAGCACGGCGCCCTCCAGCGACATGGCATCCGCAGTGGCCTGCTTCGGCCATGACATGATCATCACGCCCGCCGTGGCAATGATGATGGCGAGCGCGATGCCGAACGTCAGATGATCGCCGAGAAAGACGAGCCCGAAGATGGCGACCTGCACCGGCTCCGTTTTCGACAGTGCCGTAATGACTACGAATGAGCGCTGTTGCATGGCTGCCAGCAGGAGCGCAGTGGCGCCGACTTGTGTTGCAGCGCCGATGCCGGTCCAGGCCAACATGGGTGCATTGAGTGCTGGTAGGGGCTCGCCGGTCACCAGCAACGCAGTGAGCAGGAACAGAAGGGCGAATGGGAGCCCATAGAGGAAGCGCACGTGCGTGGCGCCAACCGTACCGAGCGTGGCGGTCAGCTCCTTCTGCATGGCGTTGCGGAGCGTCTGCCCGCCCGCCGCCGCAACGGTGAAGATCGCCCACAGCCAGCTCGTCACATCTTGTCCGCCTCTTCAGAGAAATCGACAGAGAAATCGACGGCGCAACGAGATATCAGGTTTCAGCGAGTGGGACTACGCGCTCCGCCAGGTATGTGGCGTGCTTCGCTCGCAGATCTGGAGTGCGCGATCGCATGGCGCAGCACTGCGCCGGTGCTCAACCCTCGAGCTGCCAGGTGCCGCTGTCGCGCCGGCAGGCGATACCTTCCGTTCGTTTCGAGTAGGCGCCCGAGGAGAGCAGCAGCACGATGTGCCGGCAGATCCTGCCGTTCACATCCTTGAAGGAAATCGTCGGCTGCACGACGCCGCTGAGCTGTCCGTTGTAGCGGTGCCAGACATAGGACGACCCGTCACCGACCTCGGTCAGTGCGAGCTGCAACGCTTCCAGCGTGGCAACTTCGTCAGAAGCGTAGAGGCTCGGACGCACCTCGGCGTACTTGGGTTGCGGCCACAGGTTTTCCCGCGGTTCCTTGGTCGGGCCGGGGCAGGGGTTGGAGGCAGGCCCGGGCGTCTTCTCGTCGGCACGCATGGGGCCGGACAGCATTGGGGCAAGCACGAGCGCCAGCCCCAGGCACAAGGCTACGGTTGTATCGAAGACGACGCAGGTACGGGACGGCATGGACGAACTCGACTAGGGCCTGCTACTGAGGCGGTTGGCTGCTATCCGGTGCCCATGATGCCCGGTTACAGTTAAGGTGCGGTTGAGGCGTGTGCTGCATCCAACAGGCCGATTGGATACCCAGAGATCATGGCCGACGAGATCAAGCCCGACTATTACACGGGTCCCCAGGCCGGTGATTTCACCGCCGCCGACGAGCCCTTCGCGCTGTTCGATGCCTGGTTTGCGGAGGCCAAGGCCGGCGAGCCCAACGATCCCGAGGCCATGTCCGTCGCCACCGTCGATGCCGGCGGCATGCCCAATGTCCGCATGGTTCTGCTCAAGGGGGTGGACGGGCCCGAGCGCGCCGATCGCGGCTTCGTTTTCTACACCAACTTCGAGAGTGCCAAGGGGCGTGAGATCCTGAAGCAGGGCAAGGTGGCGCTCTGCTTCCACTGGAAGAGCCTGCGTCGCCAAGTGCGCGTGCGCGGTCAGGCGGCTGCGGTGGCTGACAGCGAGGCCGATGCCTATTTCGCCTCACGCGCACGCGGCAGCCGGCTTGGGGCCTGGGCGTCGCAGCAGTCGCGCCCGCTCGAAGGCCGCTTTGCCCTGGAGAAGGCGGTGGCGCTGGTGACCGCCCGCTATCCCATCGGCGCCATCCCCCGCCCGCCGTGCTGGTCCGGCTTTCGCATTACGCCGCTGGAGATGGAGTTCTGGCACGATCGTCCGTTCCGTCTGCACGACCGCCTCGTGTTCCGGCGCGGGACTGCGGGCGAGCCTTGGCGCAAGGAACGGCTCTTCCCGTAAGCCGTTCCGCAAAAGGGCCGGGTTTGGGCGGCCGGCCGAGGCATGCTAGATCACTGCTGAAGCGGCCGCAGTTTGCCCGATCTCGAAGGCGCCATGCCGAATATACCCAATGCCGATAGGAAAACGCTGATCCTCACCGGCGCCTCGCGTGGGATCGGTCACGCCACGGTCAAGCGTTTCGCCTCGGCCGGCTGGCGGGTGATTACCTGCTCGCGTCATCCCTTTCCCGAGAACTGTCCATGGGAGATGGGACCGGAGGATCATATCCAGGTCGATCTCAGTGATCCGGCCGACACGCTGCAGGCCGTTGTCGAGATGCGTGAGCGCCTGATCGCGCAAGGCAGCAGGCTCAACGCTCTGGTCAACAATGCAGGCATCTCGCCGAAAGCTGCCGGCGGTGGCCGTCTCGGGTCCATCGACACCGCTCTCGAAGACTGGCAGCGCGTGTTCCAGGTGAACTTCTTCGCCCCCATCATGCTCGCCCGCGGCCTTCTCGCGGAGTTGGAGAGCGCACACGGGGCCGTGGTCAATGTGACGTCCATTGCCGGCGGCCGCGTGCATCCCTTCGCTGGCGCCGCCTACGCCACCTCCAAGTCGGCGCTGGCCGGTCTCACGCGCGAGATGGCGGGCGATTTCGGTCCGCGCGGCATTCGCGTCAATGCCATCTCGCCGGGCGAGATCGATACCGCCATCCTGTCGCCGGGAACGGACAGGATCGTGCGCGAGCAGATCCCCCTGCGCCGGCTGGGTGAGCCTGAAGAAGTCGCAAAGGCGATCTATTTCCTGTGCACGGAGCAGTCGAGCTACGTGAATGGAGCAGAGCTGCACATCAATGGGGGGCAGCATGTCTGACCGCGGCAGGGCGCAGGACAAGGGTGCATGAGGCTGTGGGCATTGCTCGGCGCTGCATTCATAGTCGTCTTCGCCGGACTGGCCGTCGTGACAACAATTCCGGCCATGGCATTGCCACCGGTGCCGCAGCCTGAGCTCGCGCGCCTCATCGAATCTGCCAAGCGCTGTCCGCCCGGCTACCGCAAATCCACCATCACAGCCAAGTGCGTCCGCATTCAGCCGCGCTGGCCGTCCCTCTCGTGGATTTTCTAACCCAGCAGACCATCTTGCTTGGCCCAGGCATAGGTTCTGTCGAGCGCCTTCTCGAGCGCATCGAACATGGCATTGACCTCGGCGCCGTCGATGACCAGGGGAGGGCACACCGCGACCGTATCGCCGGAAACCGCGCGCACGATTAGCCCTTCCTCTTGCGCGTATGTCACCGCCTTGGGTCCGACACCCTGGCGCGGGTCGAACGATTGACGCGAGGCTTTGTCGCGTACCAGCTCGAGGCCGCCGATCAGGCCGACGCCGCGCGCCTCGCCCACCAGCGGATGCTCGCCCAGCGCCTTGAGACGCAATTCGAAGATCGGCGCCACCCGCTGCACATGGGCGACGATGTCGATACGCTCGTAGATCTCCAGTGTCTTCAACGCCACCGCGCAAGCCACCGGGTGTCCCGAGTAGGTGAAGCCGTGTGCGAACACGCCGATCTTGCGGCTCTCGTCCAGCATGGCTTCGTAAACGTGCTCGGGCACGGTGACGGCGCCGAGCGGCACGTAGGCTGAGCTGATGGCCTTCGCCATCGTGATCGTGTCGGGTTTGATGCCGAATGTCTCTGAGCCGAACATGCGGCCGGTGCGAGCAAATCCGCAAATGACCTCGTCGGCGATGAAAGCGATGTCGTAGCGCGAAAGCACAGCCTGCACCTTCTCGAAATAGGTGCGCGGCGGGACGATCACGCCGCCTGCGCCCATGACCGGTTCGGCGATGAAGGCTGCGACGGTGTCAGGGTCTTCGCGCTCGATCAGGTCCTCCAAACTGCGCGCCAGTCGGGATGAATATTCCTCCTCGCTTTCGCCAGGCTCCGCATTGCGCCAGTGATGCGGCGTGTCGGTGTGCAGCACGCGGGCCATCGGCAGGTCGAAGTCGGTGTGGAACACGGGCAGTCCCGTCAGGCTGCCCGTGGCGATGGTGGTGCCGTGATAGGCCTTGATACGCGAGATGATCTTCTTCTTCTTCGGCCGGCCGCGTGCGTTGTTGTAGTACCAGGCGAGCTTGATCTGGGAATCGTTGGCTTCCGAGCCAGAGCTGGTGAAGAACACCTTGGAGGTGGGCGCCGGCACCAGCTCTTTCAGTTTCTCCGCCAGTGCGATGGCCGGCTCGTGACTACGCCCGCCGAACAGGTGCGTGAAGGAGAGCCGCTCCATCTGCTCGCGCGCCGCCTCGATCAGCTCCTTGTTGCCGTAGCCGAGCCCCGTGCACCAGAGTCCGGCCAGTCCCTCGATGTACCGTTTGCCGCTCTGGTCCCACACGTGAACGCCCTCGGCCCGATCGAGGATCAGCGGCCCGGCGCTGCGATGCGCGGCGAGATTGGTGTTGGGATGCAGCAGCGTCTCGATGTCACGGGCTGCGAAGTTGGAAAGTGTGGCCATGGGCGCGCGACCTGTTATTTGCCGGAATCTCACGTATGCTTAGCCCCCTTCGGTGCCGGTGACAAAGGCTTTGGGCCGGCCGAGCAGCGGGTGCAATGCGCGAATGGCTTTGAGCTCCGGCACGCTCCGCCTTCACGAGATCGCTCGGGCGTTTCCGACGCCGCTCGCGACATGGTCGCGCCGTGCGGCTCTGTTCAGTCTACAGCTCGTGTTGCTCGGCATCGTTCTGCATCGCGTCTTCTCGTTGCCGACGCCGGTGGCGCTCAATCTGTTTCTGACCGGCTTCGCCGGCGGGGCCATCGCGGTGCTGCTTGGCTTGGCGGCGATCGTCATTATTTGGCGCCAGGGATGCGGTGGGGCCCTGAGTGCGACGGCCGGCATCCTCATCGGGCTGCTGCTGCTCGCTTGGCCGGCTGTCATTGTCCCGTACTCCATGACGTTGCCCAAAATGAACGACGTGACCACGGACGCGCAGGTGCCGCCGCGCTTTGTGGCGCTGGCCAAGTCGCGGCCCAAAGATGCCAACTCTCCGACCTACCCCGGGGTCACGTTCACCCGCCTGCAGATGGAGGCCTATCCGGACATCCGTCCGGTCGTCGTCGCGCGCTCGGCTGCCGAAACGTTCGAGGTCCTGGAGGAGACAGTGCGCCGGCTGCGCTGGGATGTGGTCGCGACGGAGGCGCCGCAGGGGCGCGGCAAGCCCGGTACTATCGAGGCAGTGGAGCGCACGCTGGTGCTCGGCTTCTACGACGACATCGCTATTCGCATCGACGGCGATCAGCGCGAGACGCGCATCGATATCCGTTCCGCCTCCCGCTACGGCCAGCATGATCTCGGCCGCAACGCCGCGCGCGTGCGCAGCTTCTTCAAGGAGCTGCAATCGCGCCTGGAGGCGACTGTCACGCCCGGCATGCGCGGCCGTCGTTCGAGGCCAGGTGCTGCCGTGCCTAAGCGGCAGAAAGGCGGACCGGCGCTGTCGTCGGGCCCTCAGAAATCACAAGGCCGCGTTCAGCCAGGTGCTCAACGTGGGCCGCAATCGAAAGAGAGGCCGCGTTCAAGAGCCGAGGATCAAGCCCGCGATAAACGATCGGAACGATCTCCGCGATAGTCGCGTGGCCCTGGCGGATGCACTCCAGGATTGCCTGCTCGCGCATGCGCCGGTGCAATATGTAGGCTTTAACGACGCGCTGGGGCTGCGGCAGGCGCCCACCGTGACCCGGGAAATACACCTCGTCGGTGCGGTCGAGCAGTCGTTCGAGGGCGCGAATATAGTCGGCCATCTTGCCCTCGGGCGGCGCCACCACGCTCGTGTTCCAGGCCATGACGTGATCGCCTGAGAACAGGATGCCTGTGCCTTCCAGTGCGAAACACAGGTGATCCGGAGCGTGTCCGGGTGTGTGCAGGGCCGTCAGAGTGACGCCCGCCACGTCGAGGCGATCACCGTCCTTCAGCACGACATCAGGCGCGAAGTCCTGGTCGACGAACTCGCCACCCGAGGGGCTGGTTCGCCTGGTGCCACGGTCGCGTGCGGTGCGGCCGAAGCCGCACGTCTTGGCGCCGGTCGCCCCCAGCATGCGGTCAAGTCCGTCAGTGTGGTCGCGGTGCGTGTGCGTAATCAATATGTGCGTGATACGCGCATCTCCAGCCGCCCGCATGACCGCATCGAAATGAGCATCGTCCTCGGGCCCGGGATCAATCAGGCCGAGCTCGTGCCCGCTGCCGATCAGGTACGTGTTGGTGCCCTTGTAGGTAAAGGGGCCGGGATTGTTGGCGACGATACGGCGCACGCCCGGCCCCAGCTCGCTTGCAACCGCATATTCGAAATGGATCTCTTTGCGGAAAGGCAGTTCGTCGGCCATTGTCGCATCCCGGGTCAGCGGCTTGAAGGGCGTACATAGACCACTGTGTGTGTGCGCGAAAGCGGGCTCCGCGCATGCGAGGCATGTGCGGAGCCCTTCGCGAACCTTCCGTTCGGCTGGACGCTGAGCAGGGGACGGGAAGGATCAGGAGCCGACGCTGTCGCCCACACACTTCTTGACGTGGCTGGTCTTGGCCGCCCCGGCCAGCTTCTTGTCGGCGGCGGATTTGGTGCAGAGCGTCGCGGCGTCCTTCTCGCACTTGGTCATGAAGCTCTTCAGAGCGGCACCGGCGAGCTTCTTTTCGGTTGCCTGTGCTTTGCAGGTCGCAGGTGCGGGCTGCTGAGCATAGGCCGTCGTAGCGGCAACGGCAATCAGGGCGGCGAGCGCAAGATGTTTCATCGTCATCTCCAACGAGCTACCCCCGGCGCTCTCATTCTAGTCCCGCCGTGTGGTTCCAGCACGTGCGGAGGTATGAAAATGGTTTAACGCGGCCGCTTTGCTGCGCTAGCGCGACCAGAAGAACCGGTAGCCAGAACAGCAACCGTGACTTTTGGTGGTCTTCTGCGTCGGCCAAATCATGGTCGGAGCGGCGAGATTCGAACTCGCGACCCCTTGCTCCCGAAGCAAGTGCGCTACCAGGCTGCGCTACGCTCCGCCATCGCAGGTGAATGCTCATTGGTCGCAAGTCGCGCCATGAGCTCGGGACGCTTAGGCCTCCTCGGGCCTCAGCGATGGCGCGTTATAGCGGCGCCCGGCAGTGGCCGCAAGCAGAGGCACTGCCTCCCCCCAAAGACTTAGGCGTGCTTCCCCAAATGCGTCCGCGCACGGCACAATGCCGCCCGATTAAATCTTTCTTATCTATTCCGCGCTTTCCTGAAGACAAAGATCATCGGCCACAGTGGGCCGTTCGCCCGAGGACCTTCACGCCATGCGGATGAAATCCATTCTTGCAGCCGCCGCCGCGATGGCTGGCGTCCTGGCTGTCAACCTGGATCTGGGCCCCGCCGTCGGTGCCGATCTCGACCGGTCGGGTGTTAAGAAGCGGGCGCACGCGGGCTACGAGGGCTACGCCCACCTGTTTCCCGAGGATCCGTACGCCTACCGCTACGAGCCCCGCGGCTATTATCCCTATTATCGGTCCGACTACTGGCGCCCGGCCAAGTACGTGCTCTATCGCAACCGTGTGCACTACAACGTGTGGAACACCCGCCCACCCCACTTCCGCTACTACCAGAGCTGGGGCTATCCCGTGCGCGAGTGGCCGCACAAGGACTGGCACGCCTATCACCACGGCCATCACCGGCCCTGGCACTGGTAGGCCGGCGGCAAGCGGCCGTTGAGCAATCTCCGCTCCGTCATGGCCACGCCATATTGGGCGTGTTCATCGAGTATTCAGAGGCTTGAGAGCCTTATTGTGTGTACACGCGGACGCGGAGGTGCCGCACCAAGGCAGTCCGCGAGCGGGATAGAGGCCTGCAACATTTGAGGGGACGAGGAACGCGATGAAGAAGCTCCTGCATGCAACGGCTGCGCTGGCCCTCGTGGCGGCAGCCGCCGTAACGCCGGTCGCGCCTGCCGAGGCGCGTGGTGGCCGGGTTGCCGCCGGTGTCGTGGCTGGCACCATTATTGGTCTCGGAATCGCTGGCGCCTACGCGCGCGACCGCGACTATTGCTACGAAGGCCGCCGCCGCTGCGAGGTGGTCGGCCAGCGCTGCCACTACAACCGCTGGGGCGAGTACGTCTGCCGCGACGACGTGCGCTGCTGGCGCCCGCGCCACTGCGACTGACACCCGCGCCATGATGGATTTGCGAGGGGCGGCGTCTTTGCGCCGCCCTTTGTGTTTGATGGACCTACTTGTCAGTGCGTCGCCGCAAGGCCGCCATGTGCAGCGCGATGGCGGCCGCGTTGGACACGTTGAGGCTCGCCATGCCGCCCGCCGTGCCGATGCGGCAGAGGCGGTCGCACAGATCACGTGTCAACCGCCTGAGACCCTTGCCTTCGGCGCCGAGCACCAAAGCGATCGCATCAGTGAAACGTTCCTCCTCGATGCGGGCATCCGCCTCGCCGTCGAGGCCGATGCGGATTACACCGAGATCGCCGAGCGCCCCGAGCGCCTGCGCCAGATTGGGCACCAGTGCGACGGGAACGTGCTCGAGTGCGCCCGACGCCGACTTGGCGAGCGCTCCTGTTAGCGGCGGGCTGTGCCGGCGCGTCATGACGAGGCCGCTGGCGGCGAACACCGCCGCCGATCTGAGGATCGCCCCGACGTTATGCGGGTCGGTGACCTGATCGAGCACGACCAGAGGTCCGCCGTTGCGGGCCGCCTGCGCCAGATCGGCCAGGTCGGGTTCTGGCAGGGCCTCAGTTTCCAGCAACGCGCCTTGATGCACGGTATCGGCACCGAGCAGGCGGTCGAGGTCGCGCGGCTGCGTGCGCTGGGCCCGCGCGCCACGCACGGCGAGCGCCGCTTCCAGGCGATGCTCCGCGTTGTCGGTCAACAGCAATCGGCCGATGTGGCGCGCCGGGTTTCTGATCGCTGCCTCGACGGCGTGAATGCCATAGAGCTGCACCACGTCGCTGTCCGCTTGTTGTGGCGGCCGTGAGCGGGTGTGACCGGAAGGTTTGTGAGGGCGCATAGGACGGGCGGGCCATTGCTGTCGTCGAAGGACATAGCACGGGCGGACGCGGCAGGGCCGCATCTTCTGCGTCCGGGTGACGGGGTTGACAGCAAGGGGCCCTCGCCACCATAACGCGCACGCATTCGCCCCGCTCTGGAGCAGGGGCAGGTCGTGTGGAGCGAGGCATCTGCTGATCTTTTGGAGGGGTGCCCGAGTGGCTAAAGGGGACGGACTGTAAATCCGTTGGCTTCGCCTACGCTGGTTCGAATCCAGCCCCCTCCACCATCAGTCGCAGAAAACCAGCGGACTATCAGTGTGACCCTGCTTGGCGGGTCTTGGCGCGGCGTTCGTCTGTTCCCATATTGTCCATTTGCTATCCAGCCAAAAATGACTAGAAGCGCTGCAAATGCGGCGCTGCGGGTGTAGCTCAATGGTAGAGCAACAGCCTTCCAAGCTGATGACGAGGGTTCGATTCCCTTCACCCGCTCCATTTGCCGCGCAGTGAGCGGCGCTCAAGTCAATTCGGCGATTTTCAGGATCCATCAGGGTCAAGGCAACGAGTAGGAACGAGAGATGGGCAAGGAGAAGTTTGACCGGAACAAGCCGCACTGCAACGTTGGGACGATTGGGCATGTTGACCATGGCAAGACGACTTTGACGGCGGCTTTGACGAAGGTTTCAGCGGACAAGGGCTGGACGGCGAACGCGGTGTCGTATGACCAGGTGGCGAAGGCGTCGGAGAGCCAGGGTCGGCGCGATCCGACGAAGATCCTGACGATTGCGACGTCGCATGTGGAGTACTCGACGGAGAAGCGGCACTACGCGCACGTGGACTGCCCCGGGCATGCGGACTACGTGAAGAACATGATCACGGGTGCGGCGCAGATGGACGGCGCCATCCTGGTGGTGTCGGCGGTTGATGGTCCGATGCCGCAGACGCGCGAGCACATCCTGTTGGCGCGGCAGGTGGGCGTGCCCTACATCGTGGTGTTCTTGAACAAGTGCGATGTGGTGGACGACCAGGAGCTTCTGGACCTGGTGGAGCTGGAGGTGCGCGAGCTTCTGAAGCAGTACCAGTTCCCGGGCGACGACGTGCCTGTGATCCGTGGTGCGGCTCTGCTGGCGCTGAAGGGTGAGAAGGGGCCGTTGGCGGACGAAGCGATCCTGCAGCTCTACAATGCGCTGGACAACTACATTCCGCTGCCTGAGCGGGCCAAGGACAAGCCGTTTTTGATGCCGATCGAGGACGTGTTCTCGATCTCGGGCCGGGGCACGGTTGTGACGGGCCGCATTGAGCGGGGCATGATCAAGGTTGGCGAGGAGGCCGAGATCGTCGGCCTGAAGGACACGCAGAAGACGGTTGTGACGGGGGTTGAGATGTTCCGCAAGCTGCTGGATGCGGGCGAGGCTGGCGACAACGTCGGCTGCCTGCTGCGGGGCATCGACAAGGAGGCTGTGGAGCGGGGTCAGGTGCTGGCCAAGCCGGGGTCGGTCAAGCCGCACAAGAAGTTCATGGCGGAGGCCTACATCCTGACCAAGGAGGAGGGTGGTCGGCACACGCCGTTCTTCAACAACTACCGTCCGCAGTTCTACTTCCGGACGACGGACGTGACGGGGATCGTGACCTTGAAGCAGGGCACGGAGATGGTGATGCCTGGCGACAATGCGGAGTTCACGGTCGACCTGATCCAGCCGATTGCGATGGAGGAGAAGGTGCGCTTTGCGATCCGCGAGGGCGGTCGCACGGTGGGTGCCGGCGTCGTCACCAAAATCATCGAATAGTCGGGGTCTGGCAGGGCTGTCGCCGTCTGGCGGCAGCCTGCTTACCCGGCGGGAGCGGGAATCGAGGCGCTGTCAAGAAGAAAGTGCTGTTTCAGGCTTGTGCAAGCGCAGCAAGCCCTCTATAAGGGGCGTCCGAAACAGCAACCATACATATGCAGGACGGCAGCGAGGCATCCGGGAAGGTTGGATCCCGAGGGCACGCGAGGCCGTCTTTGTGCTGTGGACAGATGGGCGGGAGAACAGCGTTGAAAATCCGAGAAACTGCTGATTGGCAAGGGGTTAAATAACGAACAGGGGTGTAGCTCAATTGGCAGAGCGTCGGTCTCCAAAACCGAAGGCTGGGGGTTCGAGACCCTCCACCCCTGCCAGTTGGAGCCCGGCCGGTCTGGCTTGCGGCCATGACCGGTTCTGAAGTGAGTGCGGAGCCTCAGGACAAGAATGGCGAAACTGAACCCTGTTGAGTTCATCCAGGAGGTACGTCAGGAAGTCTCCAAGGTCACGTGGCCGACATGGAAAGAGGTGTGGATCACCACTGCCATGGTCCTCGTGATGGTGACACTGGCCTCCCTCTTCTTCCTGTTGGCTGACCAGACGATCGGCTGGGTCATGCAGCTTGTGCTTGGACTGGGCCGCTGAAGGCGGCGGCGGGCGGACGGCAAGCCCAGAAGGACTGTTGAGAGAGGCCCATGGCGAAGCGCTGGTACATTGTGCACGCCTACTCGAATTTCGAGAAGAAGGTCGCGGAGTCGATCAAGGAGCGGGCCAAGGCTGCCGGCCTCGATCACCTGTTCGATGAGGTCCTGGTGCCGGCCGAGGAGGTGGTGGAGGTCAGGCGCGGGCGCAAGATCCAGGCCGAGCGCAAGCTCTTTCCGAGCTATGTCATGGTCAAGATGGAGATGACGGACCCCGCCTATCTCCTGATCAAGAACACGCCGAAGGTGACGGGTTTCCTCGGAACGGACAACAAGGCGATTCCGATCTCCGAGGACGAGGCGATGCGCATCCTGCACCAAGTGAAGGAGGGCGTGGAGCGGCCCAAGCCCTCGGTCACCTTCGAGATCGGCGAGCAGGTGCGCGTGGCGGACGGTCCGTTCGCGTCCTTCTCCGGTCATGTCGAGGAAGTGGACGAGGTGCGTGCACGCCTCAAGGTGGCGGTGTCGATCTTCGGGCGGCCGACGCCGGTCGAGCTCGAGTTCGGTCAGGTGGAGAAGGCGAGCTGAGCGCTGGCCGACAACAAGGGATGGAAGCGCGGCGGAGCCGGCGCATGAGTTCAGGGAAGCGAGATGGCGAAGAAGATCGACAGTTACATCAATCTGCAGGTGTCCGCTGGCCAGGCCAATCCGGCGCCGCCCATCGGTCCGGCGCTGGGCCAGCGCGGCGTCAACATCATGGAGTTCTGCAAGACCTTCAACGCGCGCACCAAGGACATGGAGCAGGGCACACCGATTCCGGTCAAGATCACCGTCTTCACCGATCGCTCCTTTACGTTCGAGATGCGCACGCCGCCCGCTTCGCACTTCCTCAAGAAGGCAGCGAAGATCAACGGCGGCTCCAAGGAAGCCGGTCGTACCAGCGCCGGCACCATCACGATGGCCCAGGTGCGCGAGATCGCCAAGGTCAAGATGAAGGATCTCAACACCGACGACGTCGAGGCCGCAGCCCGCACCATCGCCGGGTCGGCGCGCTCGATGGGTCTGCAGGTCACGGAGTAAGAGCAGATGGCAACCAATGTGAGTGCAGAGACCATCAAGGCGACCAGGCTGGCCGGCGGCAAGCGCATGGCGGGCGTGCGCCAGGGACTGGATCGCGCCAAGGCCTACGCGGTCGAGGAGGCGGTGAAGCAGGTCAAATCCAAGGCCAAGGCCAAGTTCGATGAGACCGTCGAGGTGTCGATGAACCTCGGCGTCGATCCCAAGCATGCCGATCAGATGGTGCGCGGCGTATGCGTACTGCCGAACGGGTCGGGTCGCACGCAGCGCGTGGCCGTGTTTGCACGCGGCGCCAAGGCAGACGAGGCCAAGGCCGCAGGGGCCGACATCGTCGGCGCCGAGGATCTCGTGGAGCAGGTGTCGAAGGGCACCATCAACTTCGATCGCTGCATCGCCACGCCCGACATGATGGGTCTCGTCGGGCGCCTCGGCAAGGTGCTGGGCCCGCGTGGTCTCATGCCCAACCCGCGCGTCGGCACCGTCACCATGGATGTGACCGCCGCGGTGAAGGGCGCCAAGGGTGGGGCTGTGGAATTTCGCGTCGAGAAGGCCGGCATCGTCCAGGCCGGTGTCGGCAAGGCGAGTTTTCCTGAGCAGGCCCTGATCGAAAACATTCGCGCGTTCGTCGACGCAGTGGTCAAGGCCAGGCCGGCTGGAGCCAAAGGCACCTATTTGAAGAAGATTTCGATCGCCTCGAGCCAGGGCCCAGGCCTCAAGATAGAGACGGCGACGGTCGTCAGCGGTCCGGTCCCGGGCTAGCGACGTCGCGCAGACAGAGATTGAGAAAGAAGAGGAGCAGAGTTTCGGGCGCGAGCCCGGATCAGGGTGGCGGAAAGGCTTGCCGATCCGACACTCGACCTGTCCAAGATTGCAGGTGCCGGCACGACGTGCCGGTTTAAGCCACACGGGCCTGCATGAGACGGGAGACGAGCCGATCGACCCCAGGGTCAACAGGTTCGAGCCTCTTGGGTATGCACCGTGCCGTTGCAAGGCGTCGCGGGCGGACAGGATAACCGCAGCGTCGCCGGGACTGGTCTCGGCGGCAGGGTGCAACCAGCGGATGGCCTCGTCGAGGCCGATCCGCACAACGGAGTGAGCAGGTGGACAGAGCCGAAAAGAAAGAGCTCGTAACGTCGCTCCATGACGTGTTCAAGGACACCGGCGTGATCGTCGTGGCCCACTATGCGGGCATGACGGTGGCGCAGATGACCGAGTTCCGCAAGCGGATCAGGGAGGCGGGCGGCTCGGTCAAGGTGGCCAAGAACCGGCTGGCGATGATCGCGCTCAAGGAGACGGACGCAGAGCCGATCGCCAATCTCTTCAAGGGGCCGACATGCGTGGCCTACTCGAAGGACCCGATCGCCGCAGCCAGGATCGCCGTCAAGTACTCCCGGGAGAACGACAAGCTCGTGATCCTGGGCGGTGCCATGGGTACGACGGTCCTCGACGCCACGGGCGTGAAGGCGCTGGCCGACCTGCCGTCTCTCGATGAGCTGCGGGCAAAGCTGATGGGCCTGATCCAGGCGCCGGCCGAGAAGCTGGTGCGCACGATCAACGAGCCGGCCGCCAAGCTCGTGCGGGTCATGCAGGCCCGCGTGGACAAGGAGGGCAAGGCTG
Source organism: uncultured Alphaproteobacteria bacterium (assembly GCA_963806735.1). Classification (GTDB taxonomy): domain Bacteria; phylum Pseudomonadota; class Alphaproteobacteria; order Rhizobiales; family Hyphomicrobiaceae; genus CADEFX01. The sequence continues at coordinate 82,194 of CAWEBE010000069.1, forward strand.
CCTGAGCCCTCATGTGATGCGATCGCAAACCAACGCAAGTTCGAACCCAATTCAAACGTACAGGTGAAGTGACATGGCTGACCTTTCGAAGATTGCCGACGACCTCTCGCAGCTGACCATTCTGGAGGCCGCGGAGCTGATCAAGACACTGGAGGAGAAGTGGGGCGTGTCGGCTGCCGCCGCTGTGGCGGTTGCTGCGGCTCCGGCGGCGGCAGCCGCTGCGGTCGAGGAGCAGACGGAGTTTACCGTCATCCTCAAGGCCGGCGGCGAGAAGAAGATCAACGTCATCAAGGAAGTCCGCGCTATCACGGGCCTGGGCTTGAAAGAGGCTAAGGACCTGGTGGAAGCCGGCGGCAAGGCGGTCAAGGAAAGCGTTTCCAAGGAAGAGGCCGCCAAGCTCAGGAAGCAGCTCGAGGATCAGGGCGCGACCGTCGAGGTCAAGTAAGCCCTGCGTGCACTCTCAGCAGAGCCGCCAAGGCGGCTCTGCTAAAGACAACCGGTGCGACCGGCGCTTCCCTCGGAGCGTGTTGACCGCGGGGCAAATTTCGGAGCCAGCCGCCGGCTGGCCCGCATGAGCGCGAGGCGGGGCATCGGCCCTGCCCACTGTGCCTGGCGAGGCAAGAGGAGCGGAAATGGCTGAACGGTTTACCGGCCGGAAGCGCATCAGAAGGCAGTTCGGATCGATCGCCGAGGTGGCGGAGATGCCGAACCTCATCGAGGTTCAGAAGAGCTCGTACGATGATTTCTTGATGGTCAGGGAAGCGGAGGGCGGCCGCCCCGATCAGGGCCTGCAGTCCGTATTCCGCTCGGTGTTCCCGATCTCGGATTTCTCCGGGCGCGCCACGCTGGAGTTCGTGCGCTACGAGTTCGAGCATCCCAAGTTCGACGTCGACGAGTGCCAGCAGCGCGACATGACCTACGCCGCGCCGCTCAAGGTCAAGTTGCGCCTCATCGTATTCGATGTGAACGAGGAGACGGGCTCCAAGTCCATCAAGGACGTCAAGGAGCAGGACGTCTACATGGGCGACATGCCGTTCATGACGCCCAACGGCACCTTCATCATCAACGGCACCGAGCGGGTCATCGTCAGCCAGATGCACCGCTCGCCGGGCGTGTTCTTCGATCACGATCGCGGCCGCACTCACGCTTCCGGCAAGCTCTTGTTCGCCGCGCGTATCATTCCCTACCGCGGCTCCTGGCTCGACTTCGAGTTCGATGCCAAGGACGTGGTCTACGTGCGCATCGACCGGCGCCGCAAGCTGCCGGTGACGACCTTGCTCTATGCGCTGGGCCTCAACGACGAGGAGATCCTCGACACCTTCTACGACAAGATCATCGTCAAGGATTCCAAGAAGGGCTGGAAGATGCCCTTCGTGCCCGAGAAGATGCGCGGCGTGACGCCGGTGGCCGACCTCGTCGATGCGAAGACGGGCGAGGTGGTCGCCAAGGCCGGTGAGAAGATCGCGGCGAGGCGGGCTCGCGAGCTGGGTGAGGCCGGTCTCTCCGAGGTGCTGGTCGGACCAGAGGATTTGGCCGGCAAGTATCTGGCCGAGGACATCGTCGACATGGAGACCGGCCAGATCTACGGCGAGGCCGGCGAGGAGATCGATGCCAAGGCGCTGCTGGCGTTGCGAGAGGCCAAGGTCAAGGAGTTTCCGATCCTCGACGTCGATCATGTCACGGTCGGCGCCTATATCCGCAACACGCTGCACATCGACAAGAACGCCAATCGCGAAGAAGCGCTGATGGACATCTACCGGGTCATGCGACCCGGCGAGCCGCCCACGCTGGATGCGGCCGAGACGCTGTTCCACGGCCTGATGTTCGATTCGGAGCGCTACGATCTCTCGGCTGTCGGCCGGGTGAAGATGAATATGCGCCTGGATCTGCAGGCCGACGACACAGTCCGCACGCTGCGCAAGGAGGACATCCTGGCGGTCGTGAAGACGCTCGTGGACCTGCGCGACGGCAAGGGCGAGATCGACGACATCGACCACCTCGGTAACCGCCGCGTGCGCTCGGTCGGCGAGCTGATGGAGAACCAGTACCGCATCGGCCTGCTCCGGATGGAGCGCGCCATCAAGGAGCGCATGAGCTCGGTCGATATCGACACGGTGATGCCGCAGGACCTGATCAATGCCAAGCCAGCAGCGGCAGCGGTACGCGAGTTCTTCGGCTCCTCGCAGCTCTCCCAGTTCATGGACCAGACCAACCCGCTGTCGGAGATCACGCACAAGCGGCGCCTCTCGGCACTGGGGCCTGGCGGCCTCACGCGTGAGCGTGCCGGCTTCGAGGTGCGCGACGTGCATCCCACGCACTACGGCCGCATCTGCCCGATCGAGACGCCCGAAGGCCCGAATATCGGCCTCATCAACTCGCTCGCCACCTTTGCGCGCGTGAACAAGTATGGATTCATCGAGAGCCCATACCGCAAGGTCGACAAGGGCCGGGTGACCGACAAAGTGGTCTATCTCTCCGCCATGGAGGAGATGCGCCACCACGTCGCCCAGGCCAACGCCGAGATCGACGACAAGGGTCGTCTCACCGGCGACCTCGTTACCTGCCGCTACCAGGGCGACGTGCTGCTGGTGTCGCAGGACAAGGTCGACTACATCGACGTGTCGCCCAAGCAGCTGGTGTCCGTGGCGGCCGCGCTTATCCCGTTCCTGGAGAACGACGACGCCAACCGCGCGCTCATGGGCTCCAACATGCAGCGCCAGGCCGTGCCGTTGATCAAGGCCGAGGCCCCATTGGTCGGTACCGGCATGGAGGAGGTGGTTGCGCGCGACTCGGGCGCCGCCATCGCTGCGCGCCGCACGGGTGTTGTCGATCAGGTGGACTCGACGCGTATCGTCGTGCGCGCGACGGAGGAGACCGATCCGTCCAAGCCCGGCGTCGACATCTATCGTCTGCGCAAATTCCAGCGCTCCAACCAGAACACCTGCATCAACCAGCGTCCGCTGGTGAACGTAGGCGAGGACGTCGTGGCCGGTGAGATCATCGCCGACGGTCCCTCTACCGATCTGGGCGACCTGGCGCTCGGCAAGAACGTGCTCGTCGCGTTCATGCCGTGGATGGGCTACAACTTCGAGGACTCGATCCTGCTCTCGGAGCGGGTCGTCTCCGAGGACATCTTCACCTCGATCCACATCGAGGAGTTCGAGGTGATGGCCCGCGACACCAAGCTCGGGCCGGAGGAGATCACGCGCGACATTCCCAACGTCTCGGAAGAGGCGCTGAAGAATCTCGACGAGGCCGGCATCGTCTACATCGGTGCCGAAACCAATCCGGGCGACATTCTGGTCGGCAAGATCACGCCCAAGGGCGAAAGCCCGATGACGCCCGAGGAGAAGCTGCTGCGCGCTATCTTCGGCGAGAAGGCTTCCGACGTGCGCGACACCTCGTTGCGTCTGCCGCCGGGCGTGGCCGGTACCGTGGTCGAGGTGCGCGTCTTCAATCGCCACGGCGTCGAGAAGGACGAGCGCGCCATGGCGATCGAGCGCGAGGAGATCGAGCGCCTCGCCAAGGACCGTGACGACGAGTTGCAGATTCTCGACCGCAACGTCTATGGCCGTCTCAAGGACGCACTGATGGGCCAGGAGGTCTCCAAGGGCCCCAAGGGTGCGCGGAAGGGAACGGATATCAATCAGGAGATCCTCGACGATATTCCGCGCAGTCAGTGGTGGGAAATCGGCCTCAAGGACGAGAAGGCCATGGCCGGCGTGGAGGCCATCGGTAAGCAGTACGAGGATGCCAAGAAAGGTCTCGAGCGCCGCTTCGTCGACAAGGTCGACAAGCTGCAGCGTGGCGACGAGCTGCCGCCGGGCGTCATGAAGATGGTCAAGGTCTTCGTGGCCGTGAAGCGCAAGATCCAGCCCGGCGACAAGATGGCTGGCCGTCACGGTAACAAGGGCGTCGTGTCGCAGATCGTGCCTTGCGAGGACATGCCGTTTCTCGAGGATGGCACGCATGTCGATGTGGTGCTGAATCCGCTAGGGGTGCCAAGCCGTATGAACGTCGGCCAGATCCTGGAGACGCATCTGGGCTGGGCCTGTCGCGGCCTTGGCCGCGCTATCGACGAGGCGCTGGCGAAGTTCCGCGAAAGCGGACAGGCCAAAGCCCTGCGCGATGAGATGGAGAAGGTCTACGGCAAGGAGAACGGCGTCACCAAGCTCAACGACGATGAGGTGGTGGCGCTGGGCGAGCAGCTCAAGACCGGCGTACCGATCGCAACACCGGTGTTCGACGGCGCGCGCGAGCCCGACATCGTCGACATGCTCAAGCTGGCGGGTTTCGACAGCACGGGACAGGTAACGTTGTTCGACGGGCGAACGGGCGAGCCGTTCGATCGCAAGGTGACCGTCGGCTACAAATACCTGCTCAAGCTGCATCACCTTGTGGACGACAAGATCCACGCCCGCTCCATCGGCCCCTACAGCCTCGTCACGCAGCAGCCGCTGGGCGGCAAGGCGCAGTTCGGCGGCCAGCGCTTCGGCGAGATGGAAGTCTGGGCGCTGGAAGCCTACGGCGCCGCCTACACGCTGCAGGAGATGCTGACGGTCAAGTCCGACGACGTGGCCGGTCGCACCAAGGTGTACGAGGCCATCGTGCGCGGCGACGACGCGTTCGAGGCCGGCATCCCCGAGAGCTTCAATGTGCTGGTCAAGGAAATGCGCGCCTTGGGCCTCAATGTCGAGCTCGTCAACAGCGAGACGCAAACCGCCTCCGGGGAGCAGCCGGCGCCGTCGCGGCCGCAGCTTCCGTCGGCGGCCGAGTGATTTCCTTCTCCCCGCGCACCGGGGAGAAGCCTAAGTGATGGAATTGAAGGGACGCCTGGCCCCTCGCGTCCCCTCGAGAAAGAGAGAGCCGATGAACGAGATCACCAACCTCTTCAAGCAGCAGGCCCAACTGCCGACGTTCGACCGCATCCGCATCTCGATCGCCAGCCCGGAGGACATCCACTCATGGTCGTTCGGCGAGATCAAGAAGCCCGAGACCATCAACTACCGCACCTTCAAGCCGGAGCGGGACGGCCTGTTCTGCGCCCGCATCTTCGGTCCCATCAAGGACTACGAGTGCTTGTGCGGCAAGTACAAGCGCATGAAGTACAAGGGCCTGATCTGCGAGAAGTGCGGCGTCGAGGTGACGCTGGCCAAGGTGCGCCGCGAGCGCATGGGGCATATCGAGCTGGCCGCGCCCGTTGCCCACATCTGGTTCCTGAAGTCGCTGCCATCGCGCATCGGCCTGTTGCTCGACATGACGCTCAAGGACCTGGAGCGGGTCCTCTATTTCGAGAATTACATCGTTGTCGAGCCCGGCGTATCGCCGTTCAAGGAGAAACAGCTCCTGTCGGAGGAGCAGTACAACCAGGCCATAGAGGAGCATGGACCTGACAGCTTCACCGCCGGCATCGGCGCGGAGGCCATCCGCGAAATCCTGATCGGCATGGATCTGAAAAAGATCCAGGACGAGATCCGCCAGGAGATCGCCGAGGCGACGACGGAGCTAAAGCCCAAGAAGCTCGCCAAGCGGCTCAAGGTGATCGAGGCATTCCTGGAGTCCGGCAACCGGCCCGAGTGGATGATTCTGACCGTGGTGCCGGTGATCCCACCGGAGCTGCGGCCGCTGGTGCCGCTCGACGGCGGCCGCTTCGCCACATCCGACCTCAACGATCTCTATCGCCGCGTCATCAACCGCAACAACCGCTTGAAGCGGCTGATCGAGCTGCGCGCTCCCGACATCATCATCCGCAACGAGAAGCGGATGCTGCAGGAATCCGTCGATGCGCTGTTCGACAACGGCCGTCGCGGCCGCGTTATCACCGGCGCCAACAAGCGTCCGCTGAAGTCGCTGGCCGACATGTTGAAGGGCAAGCAGGGCCGTTTCCGCCAGAACCTGCTTGGCAAGCGCGTCGACTACTCGGGGCGCTCGGTGATCGTGGTCGGGCCCGAGCTCAAGCTGCACCAGTGCGGCCTGCCCAAGAAGATGGCGCTCGAGCTGTTCAAGCCGTTCATCTACGCGCGGCTGCAGACGCTCGGCCAGGCGGCCACTGTGAAGCAGGCCAAGAAGCTCGTCGAGAAGGAGAAGGGCGAGGTCTGGGACGTGCTCGACGAGGTCATCCGCGAGCATCCCGTTATGTTGAACCGCGCGCCCACGCTGCACCGCCTCGGCATCCAAGCCTTCGAGCCGGTGCTGATCGAGGGCAAGGCCATCCAGCTTCACCCGCTGGTGTGCGCGGCCTTCAACGCCGACTTTGACGGCGACCAGATGGCGGTGCACGTGCCGCTGTCGCTCGAGGCGCAGCTCGAGGCGCGCGTGCTGATGATGTCGACCAACAACATCCTGCACCCGGCCAACGGCTCGCCCATCATCGTGCCGAGCCAGGACATCGTGCTCGGCCTCTACTACCTCTCCATCATGCGGGAGAAGGAGCCGGGCGAGGGCATGATGCTCGGCTCTATGTCGGAGGTGCATCACGCGCTCGAGTCGGGCGCAGTGTCGCTGCACGCCAAGGTCAAGGGCCGCGCCGTCAGCATCGATGCGGATGGCAACGAGGTCTTGGAGGTGCATGAGACCACGCCGGGTCGTCTGATGCTGGGTGAGCTGTTGCCGAAGAAGCCCGGCGTCAAGTTCGGGTTGGTCAACCAGCTTCTCACGAAGAAGGCGATCTCCGGCCTGATCGATGCCGTCTATCGCGACTGCGGTCAGAAGGAGACGGTGATCTTCTGCGACCGCATCATGGGGCTCGGCTTCTATCACGCGTTCAAGGCCGGGATCTCGTTCGGCAAGGACGATATGGTGATCCCGGACACCAAGGAGAAAATCGTCGACCAGACGACCGAGCTCGTGCGCGAGTTCGAGCAGCAGTACAACGACGGTCTCATCACCCAGCTCGAGAAGTACAACAAGGTGGTCGATGCCTGGTCCAAGTGCACCGACCAGATCGCCAAGGAGATGATGGACCGCATCTCCGCCGCACAGAAGGACGGCAAGACCGGCCGCGAGAAGCCCGTAAACTCGATCTACATGATGAGTCACTCCGGTGCGCGCGGCTCCCCGGCGCAGATGAAGCAGCTCGCCGGTATGCGCGGACTGATGACCAAGCCGTCGGGCGAGATCATCGAGACGCCGATCATCTCCAACTTCAAGGAAGGGCTCTCGGTGCTCGAGTATTTCAACTCGACACACGGCGCCCGCAAAGGCTTGGCGGACACGGCGCTCAAGACGGCCAACTCCGGCTATCTGACGCGTCGCCTCGTCGACGTGGCGCAGGACTGCATCATCACCGAGGAGGACTGCGGAACCGATCACGGCATCGCCGTGCAGGCCGTGGTGGACGCGGGCGAGGTCATCGTCTCGCTCGCCGCCCGCGTTTTGGGTCGTACCGCGGCCGAGGATATTGTGGCCCCGGCAACCAAGAAGGTCCTGGTCAAGGGTGGCGAGCTGATCGGCGAGGCCGAGGCCGAGATTATCGGACAAGCCGAGGTGCAGGAGGTCCGCATCAGGTCAGTGCTGACCTGCGAGACCGAGGTGGGCGTCTGCGGGAAGTGCTACGGTCGCGACCTTGCGCGTGGCACGCCGGTCAACATCGGTGAAGCAGTCGGCGTGATCGCAGCGCAGTCGATCGGTGAGCCGGGCACCCAGCTCACCATGCGCACCTTCCACATCGGCGGCGTGGCGCAGACGGTCGACCAGTCCTTCATCGAGTCGAACTTCAACGGCAAGGTGAAGGTCAAGAACCGCAACATCGGCAAGGATAGCCAAGGTCGTCTCATCGCCATGGGGCGCACCATGTCGGTGGTGATCGTCGACCAGGGCGGCAAGGAGCTGGCTTCGCACAAGATCGTCTATGGCGCGCGTCTGCATGTGGACGAAGGCGATAGTGTCAAGCGCGGCACCCGTCTGGCGCAATGGGATCCCTACACTCGGCCGATCATCACCGAGAGCGACGGCGTCATCGACTTCGAGGACATGGTCGACGGCGTGTCGGTCAAGGAGCAAACCGACGAGGTGAAGGGCACCACCAATCGCGTGGTGGTCGACTGGCGCGCGTCCCCGCGTGGCCAAAATCTGAAGCCCGCGGTGCTTGTGAAAAACTCCAAGGGCGGCAAGCCCATCAAGCTCGCACGCGGCGGCGATGCCCGCTATCTGCTGCCGGTGGAGGCCGTTTTGTCCGTCGATTCCGGTCAGAAGGTGAAGGCCGGCGACGTGCTGGCGCGCGTTCCCACTGCATCGGCCAAGTCAGGCGACATCACCGGCGGTCTGCCGCGCGTGGCGGAGCTGTTCGAGGCGCGCCGTCCGAAGGATCACGCCATCATCGCGGAGACCTCGGGCACGGTCGAGTTCGGCAAGGACTACAAGAACAAGCAGCGCATCACCATCAAGCCGGAGGACGATCAGCAGGCGCCTGTGGAATACTTGATCCCGCGTGGCAAGAGCCTCGCGGTGCAACATGGCGACCGCATCGAAAAGGGTGAGTTCGTCTACGACGGGCATCCTGCACCGCACGACATCCTGGCGATCAAGGGCGTCGAGGAGCTGGCCAAGTATCTGATCAAGGAGATCCAGGACGTCTACCGGCTGCAGGGCGTGACGATCAACGACAAGCACATCGAGGTGATCGTCAGGCAGATGCTGCAGAAGGTGGAGATCGAGGATGCCGGCGAGAGCGAGTACCTGAAGGGCGAGCAGATCGACAAGTCCGAGTTCGACGAGAGCAATATCGCACTCGACAAGGCGGGCAAGCGGATGGCCACGGCCAAGCCGGTCCTGCTCGGTATCACGAAGGCGTCTCTGCAGACGCGCAGCTTCATCTCCGCGGCCTCGTTCCAGGAGACGACGCGTGTGCTGACTGACGCGGCCGTGAATGGCAAAGTCGACACTCTCGAGGGCCTGAAGGAGAACGTCATCGTTGGCCGCCTGATTCCGGCCGGCACCGGTGGCATGCTGCGCCGCTTGCGCAAGATTGCGGCCAAGCGTGACGATCTCATCGCCAAGGAGAACGCCAAGCTGGCGGCCGAAAGGGCACTGACCGCGCCTGCGGAAAGCGAGGGCCCGGCTCCTATACGCCGCCGCCGGCGCGCCACTGAAGAAGCGGCCGAATAGACGCTGTCAAAAGCGGCCACTTGCCCCACAAGTGGCCGCTTTCTCTCGTCTTCTGTGCAGCGCGGAAATATTTCGCGCCGGCACGGAGAGGGTGTTGACCTCATCAACCAATCTGTATATTTTCCGCGCACTCTCACGGCAGGTCGTAGGCCAAGCACGCGACGCTATTGAAGCGCCGCCGATCGCCTAAACACTGGCGTCACAAAGCAGAGGACAATTTTCGGGCCAAGATCTTGGGGCTCCGCGAGCGGGCCGCAAGATCCTCTGGTTATTCGGGCCGGCCGCTCCGCAAGCTTGGAGTGGCGCGGCCCGTCAACGTCGCGCACGCGTGAGCGTGGCGGCAATGGTTTGGAAAGAGGCGCATGCCGACGATACAGCAGCTGATCCGCAAACCGCGGGTGAAGCCGAAAGAGCGCAACAAGGTGCCGGCCATGGAGGCCTGCCCGCAGAAGCGCGGCGTGTGCACGCGCGTCTATACAACGACGCCGAAGAAGCCGAACTCTGCCTTGCGCAAGGTCGCCAAGGTGCGGCTGACGAACGGTTTCGAGGTGATCGGCTACATCCCCGGCGAGGGCCACAACCTGCAAGAGCACTCCGTGGTCATGATCCGCGGCGGCCGCGTCAAAGACCTTCCGGGCGTGCGCTATCACATCATCCGCGGCGTCCTCGACACGCAAGGCGTCGCCGATCGCAAACAGAGACGCTCCAAGTACGGAGCAAAGAGGCCGAAGTAACGGCCTCTTTGCATTTGGGGCGTTCCGAGGACGGCGCTCCGAATGTGGGTCAAGACCAGGTTCAGTGTTCGCCACAGGCTGATGGCAAGGAAAACGAGAGATGTCGCGTCGGCACAGGGCTGAGAAGCGGGAGATCAATCCGGATCCAAAGTTCGGAGATCTCGTCGTGTCCAAGTTCATGAACTCGATCATGCGCGAAGGGAAGAAGTCGGTGGCCGAAACGATCGTCTACGGCGCGCTCGACCGCATCCAGAGCAGGGCCAAGAGCGACCCGCTGCCGATGTTCCATCAGGCGCTCGAGAACGTCATGCCGGCCGTCGAAGTGCGCTCGCGCCGCGTCGGCGGCGCCACCTACCAGGTGCCGGTCGAGGTGCGGACCGAGCGGCGCCAGGCGCTGGCCATCCGCTGGATCATCACGGCGGCGCGCGCCCGCAACGAGAATACGATGGAGGAACGGCTGTCGGGCGAGCTGCTCGACGCCGCCAACAACCGCGGCACAGCGGTGAAGAAGCGTGAAGACACCCACAAGATGGCGGATGCGAACCGAGCTTTCTCGCATTACCGCTGGTAACGAAAGATTCGAGAACCTCCATGGCCCGTGAATATCTAATCGCGGACTACCGCAACTTCGGCATCATGGCTCACATCGATGCCGGCAAGACCACTACGACCGAGCGCATCCTCTATTACACGGGCAAGAGCCACAAGATCGGAGAGGTGCACGACGGCGCCGCCACCATGGACTTCATGGAGCAGGAGCAGGAGCGCGGCATCACCATCACGTCCGCTGCCACCACGTGTTTTTGGGCCGGCAAGCGTCTCAACATCATCGATACGCCCGGCCACGTCGATTTCACCATCGAGGTCGAGCGCTCGCTGCGTGTGCTGGACGGCGCCGTGTGCGTGCTCGACAGCAACCAGGGTGTGGAGCCGCAAACCGAGACCGTCTGGCGCCAGGGCGACAAGTACGCCGTCCCGCGCATCATCTTCGCCAACAAGATGGATAAGACCGGCGCCGACTTCTACATGTGCGTCGCCGACATCAAGGAGAAGCTCGGCGCGCGCACGGTGCCGCTGCAACTGCCGATCGGCCAGGAGCAGAGCTTCCGGGGCGTGGTTGATCTGATCAACATGAAGGCCATCGTCTGGGAAGGCGACGACAAGGGCGCCAAGTTTGTCGAGACCGATATTCCAGCCGATCTGCAGGATCGCGCGGCCGAATATCGCGCCGCCATGATCGAGGCCGCGGTCGAGATGGAGGATGAGGCACTTGCCGCCTACCTCGACGGCAAGGAGCCCGATGTCGAGACCTTGAAGCGCTGCATCCGCAAGGCGACCGTCACGCGCGCGTTCTATCCGATGCTATGCGGCTCCGCCTTCAAGAACAAGGGCGTGCAGCCGCTGCTCGATGCTGTCGTCGACTATCTGCCGTCGCCTGCCGACCGCGAGGCCTTTACCGGCATCGACGTCAAGAGCGGCGAGCCGACCGTGCGCAGGCCGTCGGACGACGAGCCGATGTCCATGCTCGCCTTCAAGATCATGGACGACCCCTATGGCGTGCTCACCTTCTGCCGCATCTATTCGGGCAAGCTCGAGAGCGGCACGCAGGTCACCAACACCACGCGCAACAAGCGCGAGCGCGTCGGGCGCATCCTCCTGATGCACGCCAACAACCGCGAGGAGATCAAGGAAGCCTACACCGGCGACATCGTCGCGCTGCTGGGTCTCAAGGATACGCGCACCGGCGAGACGCTGTCGGACCCCAACAAGCAGGTCCTGCTCGAGAAGATGGAGTTCCCCAACCCCGTTATCGAGATGAAGGTCGAGCCCAAGACCAAGGCCGACGTCGAGAAGATGGGCGTGGCGCTGGCCAAGCTCGCGACCGAGGACCCGTCCTTCCGGGTCACGAGCGACCAGGAGAGCGGCGAGACCATCATCAAGGGCATGGGCGAGCTGCATCTGGAGATCAAGGTCGACATCCTGAAGCGCACGCATGGCGTGGAGGTGAACGTCGGCGCGCCGCAGGTCGCCTACCGAGAGACGCTCGCGCGCGCAACCGAGATCGACTACACGCACAAGAAGCAGACTGGCGGAACCGGCCAGTTTGCGCGGGTCAAGCTGCGGCTCGAGCCGCAGGAGCCCGGCAAGGGCAACGAGTTCGAAACCGAGATCGTCGGCGGCGCGGTGCCCAAGGAGTACATCCCCGGCGTCGAGAAGGGCGTGCAGAGCGTCTGGGACACCGGCGTCCTCATCGGCTTCCCGATGGTGGACATGAACGTGACGCTGTATGACGGCGCCTTCCACGAGGTCGACAGCTCCGCGATCGCCTTCGAGATCGCGTCCCGCCAGGCGATGCGCGAAGGCTGCCAGAAGGCCGGCGTCAAACTGCTCGAGCCGGTGATGGATGTCGAGGTGGTGACGCCTGGCGACTTCGTCGGCAACGTCATCGGCGATATCAACAGCCGCCGCGGCCAGATCCGCAATCAGGAGATGCGCGGCAACGCCACCGTGGTGCGCGCCTACGTGCCGCTGGCCAACATGTTCGGCTACGTCAGTCAGCTGCGGTCCATGAGCCAGGGGCGTGCGTCGTACACGATGCAGTTCGCCCACTATGCGGAAGTGCCGCGCAACGTCGCGGAAGAGGTAAAGGCCAAGTACGCGTGAGCCTGCGATTGAGCGGGCCGCATGACGTCCTAGTTGCATAAGGAGAGCCGAGATGGGCAAGGAGAAGTTTGACCGGAACAAGCCGCACTGCAACGTTGGGACGATTGGGCATGTTGACCATGGCAAGACGACTTTGACGGCGGCTTTGACGAAGGTTTCAGCGGACAAGGGCTGGACGGCGAACGCGGTGTCGTATGACCAGGTGGCGAAGGCGTCGGAGAGCCAGGGTCGGCGCGATCCGACGAAGATCCTGACGATTGCGACGTCGCATGTGGAGTACTCGACGGAGAAGCGGCACTACGCGCACGTGGACTGCCCCGGGCATGCGGACTACGTGAAGAACATGATCACGGGTGCGGCGCAGATGGACGGCGCCATCCTGGTGGTGTCGGCGGTTGATGGTCCGATGCCGCAGACGCGCGAGCACATCCTGTTGGCGCGGCAGGTGGGCGTGCCCTACATCGTGGTGTTCTTGAACAAGTGCGATGTGGTGGACGACCAGGAGCTTCTGGACCTGGTGGAGCTGGAGGTGCGCGAGCTTCTGAAGCAGTACCAGTTCCCGGGCGACGACGTGCCTGTGATCCGTGGTGCGGCTCTGCTGGCGCTGAAGGGTGAGAAGGGGCCGTTGGCGGACGAAGCGATCCTGCAGCTCTACAATGCGCTGGACAACTACATTCCGCTGCCTGAGCGGGCCAAGGACAAGCCGTTTTTGATGCCGATCGAGGACGTGTTCTCGATCTCGGGCCGGGGCACGGTTGTGACGGGCCGCATTGAGCGGGGCATGATCAAGGTTGGCGAGGAGGCCGAGATCGTCGGCCTGAAGGACACGCAGAAGACGGTTGTGACGGGGGTTGAGATGTTCCGCAAGCTGCTGGATGCGGGCGAGGCTGGCGACAACGTCGGCTGCCTGCTGCGGGGCATCGACAAGGAGGCTGTGGAGCGGGGTCAGGTGCTGGCCAAGCCGGGGTCGGTCAAGCCGCACAAGAAGTTCATGGCGGAGGCCTACATCCTGACCAAGGAGGAGGGTGGTCGGCACACGCCGTTCTTCAACAACTACCGTCCGCAGTTCTACTTCCGGACGACGGACGTGACGGGGATCGTGACCTTGAAGCAGGGCACGGAGATGGTGATGCCTGGCGACAATGCGGAGTTCACGGTCGACCTGATCCAGCCGATTGCGATGGAGGAGAAGGTGCGCTTTGCGATCCGCGAGGGCGGTCGCACGGTGGGTGCCGGCGTCGTCACCAAAATCATCGAATAGTCGGGGTCTGAGGAAGCGCCCAAGCCGGGCGCTTCTCTCGTTTAGAGAGTTGAAGTCATGAACGGCCAGAACATCCGCATCCGCCTCAAGGCGTTCGACCATCGTATCCTCGATGCGTCGACGCGTGAGATCGTGAACACCGCTAAACGCACCGGTGCGGAGGTGCGCGGGCCGATTCCGCTGCCGACGCGCATCGAGCGCTTTACCGTCAACCGCTCGCCGCACATCGACAAGAAAAGCCGTGAGCAGTTCGAGATGCGCACGCACAAGCGGCTGCTCGATATCGTCGATCCCACCCCGCAGACCGTCGATGCTCTGATGAAGCTCGATCTGGCGGCGGGCGTGGACGTGGAGATCAAGCTCTAGAGGTTCAGGAGTGCCTCCCGGCTGCGCGAGAGCGTGTGCGGAGGCCCCTTCAGGAAGGGAATGCAAAACATGCGTTCCGGAGTAATTGCGCAGAAGATCGGGATGACTCGCGTTTTCACCGACGCGGGCGAGCATATCCCCGTGACAGTTCTGAAGCTCGACAACGTGCAGGTCTTGGCCCACCGCACGGACGACAAGAACGGCTATACGGCCGTCCAGCTCGGCGCCGGCAAGCGCAAGCCGAACCGGCTCACCAAGGCCGAGCGAGAGGGTTTCGCGCGCATCTCCATGGAGCCCAAGCGCAAGGTGGTGGAGTTTCGCGTGTCGGCCGACAACCTGATTGAGGTCGGCGCCACCATCACCGCTGACCATTTCGTCAAGGGCCAGCTGGTCGATGTGACCGGCACCAACCAGGGCAAAGGTTTCCAGGGCGCCATGAAGCGCTGGAATTTCCGGGGTCTCAGGGCGACGCACGGCGTTTCGCTCGTGCACCGCAGCCACGGCTCGACCGGCCAGCGCCAGGATCCGGGCAAGGTGTTCAAGGGCAAGAAGATGGCGGGCCAGATGGGCTCGGAGCGCGTTACCACGCTGAACCTGGAGGTGGTTGGCACCGATCCGGGCCGCGGCCTGCTGCTGGTGCGCGGCGCGGTGCCCGGAGCCAAGGGCGGCTGGGTCCTGGTGCGCGATGCCGTCAAGAAGCCGCTGCCGAAGGATGCGCCCAAGCCTGGCGCGTTCCGCAAGTCGGCTGGCGCAGAGGGAGCCGCTGCTCCCAACAAGGAGCAGGCGTGATGCGGGCGGATGTGACCACACTCGATGCGGCTGCGGCCGGATCGCTCGAGCTCAAGGACGAGATTTTCAATCTCGAGCCGCGCTCCGACCTGCTGCAGCGCATGGTGCGCTGGCAGACGCTGAAGCGCATGGCTGGCACGCACCATTCCCAGGACCGGTCCGAGGTCTCGGTGACCGGCAAGAAGATGTACAAGCAGAAGGGCACGGGCGGCGCCCGCCACGGCGACAAGTCGGCGCCGCAGTTCCGCGGTGGCGGCAAGGCATTTGGTCCCAAGCCGCGCAGCCATGAGATCGGCATGCCCAAGAAGGTGCGCGCTCTGGCGCTGCGCCATGCGCTGTCGGCCAAAGCCAAGGCGGGCGAGCTGGTGCTGCTCGACAAGGCGGAGTCCTCGGACGGCAAGACCAAGGGGCTGAGGCAGCGTTTCGAGAAGCTGGGCCTTACCAACGCCCTCTTCATCGATGGCACCGAGCTCGAGCCCGGCTTCGCCCGCGCCGCGCGCAACATCCCCAACATCGACGTGCTGCCGATCCAGGGCATCAACGTCTACGACATCCTGCGCCGCAGAAAGCTGGTGCTGACCAAGGCCGCCGTCGAGGCGCTGGAGGCGCGGTTCAAATGAGCAAGATGAACGCTTACGACGTCATCAAATCACCGGTCATCACCGAGAAGGCCACGCTTGCCTCGGAGGCCAACCAGGTCATTTTCAAGGTGGCGGGCAGGGCCTCGAAGCCGGATATCAAGGCGGCGATCGAGCAGCTCTTCAACGTCAAGGTCAAGGCCGTCAACACGCTCGTGCGCAAGGGCAAGAAGAAAGCCTTCCGCGGCATCGTCGCGCGCCAGAGCGATACCAAGAAGGCGATCGTGACGCTGGAGGAAGGCCACTCCATCGACGTCACGACAGGCCTCTAGGAGCAGCGCGATGGCACTGAAGACATACCGTCCGACCTCACCAGGCCTGCGCCAGCTCGTGCTGGTGGACAAGAGCCATCTGTGGAAGGGCGCACCCGTCAAGATGCTGGTCGAGGGTAAGTCCAAGACCGGCGGGCGCAACAATCATGGCCGCACGACCATGCGGCACATCGGCGGCGGCCACAAACAGGCCTATCGCCTGGTTGATTTCCGCCGCCGCAAGTTCGACCTCGAGGCGACGGTGGAGCGGCTCGAGTACGATCCGAACCGCACCGCCTTTCTAGCCCTGCTCAAGTACGAGGACGGCCAGTTCGCCTACATCCTGGCGCCGCAGCGGTTGGCTGTGGGCGACAGGGTGGTGTCGGGCGAGAAGGTCGACGTGAAGCCCGGCAACGCCATGCCGTTGGCCTCCATGCCGATCGGCACCATCGTGCATAATGTCGAGCTGAAGCAGGGTCGCGGCGGACAGATCGCACGCTCGGCGGGCGCCTATGTGCAACTCGTCGGGCGCGATGGCGGCTGGGCCATCCTGAAGCTCAAGTCGGGCGAGACGCGGCGCGTGCGCCAGGAATGCATGGCAACGGTCGGCGCCGTGTCCAATCCCGACCACGGCAACATCTCGATCGGCAAGGCCGGCCGCACGCGCTGGCAGGGTGTCCGTCCCACGGTGCGCTCCATCGCCATGAATCCGGTCGACCACCCGAACGGCGGGCGCACCAAGGGCGGCAAACATTGGGCGACGCCCTGGGGCAAGCCGACCAAGGGCTACAAGACACGCAAGAACAAGACGACTGAGAAGTTCATCATTCGCCCGCGTCAGGCGAAGAAGTAGCGGACTTAAAGGAGCACGCACGGTATGGCACGCTCGGTTTGGAAAGGTCCGTTCGTCGACGGCCATCTTCTCAAGAAGGCGGAGAAGGTGCGCGGAGGGGGCCGCAACGAGATCATCAGGACATGGTCGCGGCGCTCGACGATCCTGCCGCAGTTCGTCGGTCTGACGTTCGGTGTCCACAATGGCCACAAGCACATCCCGGTGTCCGTCAACGAGGACATGGTCGGCCACAAGTTCGGCGAGTTCGCGCCGACACGGACGTTCCATGGCCACAGCGGCGACCGCAAGGCCGTGAGGAAGTAGCATGGGCAAGCCGAAACGGGAGCGGACTCTGGCCGACACCGAGGCCATGGCCGTGGCGAGAAATCTGAGGGTCTCGCCGCAGAAGCTGAACCTTGTCGCCGCGCTGATCCGCGGCAAGAAGGTGGACAAGGCCATTGCTGAGCTCGAGTTCTCGCGCAAGCGCATCGCTCAGGACGTGAGAAAGTGTGTTATGAGCGCCGTCGCTAATGCTGAGAACAACCACGGCCTCGATGTGAACGATCTGGTCGTTGCCGAGGCCTGGGTCGGCAAGAACCTGGTCATGAAGCGTTTTCATGCCCGCGGCCGCGGCCGTTCGGGCAAGATTATGAAGCCGTTCGCGCAAATCACCATCGTGGTACGCGAGAAGGCGGCCAAGAGCGAGAGCACGGCCGCAGCCGAGGAGCAAGCGTAATGGGTCACAAGGTCAATCCTGTCGGCCTGCGCGTTGGCATCAATCGCACCTGGGACAGCCGCTGGTTCGCCGGTCGCGCCGAGTACGGCCGCCTGCTGCACGAGGACATGGCCATCCGTGACCACATCCTCGAGATGCAGCGCCAGGCCGGCATCTCCAAGGTGGTGATCGAGCGCCCGCACAAGAAGTGCCGCGTCACCGTGCACACGGCCCGGCCGGGCATTCTCATCGGCAAGAAGGGTGCGGACATCGAGAAGCTGCGCGGCCAGCTCGCCAGGCTCACGGCCTCGGAGGTGCACCTCAATATCGTCGAGGTGAGGAAGCCCGAGATCGACGCAGTGCTGGTTGCCGAGACCATCGCCCAGCAGCTCGAGCGGCGCGTCGCCTTCCGCCGCGCCATGAAACGCTCGGTGCAGTCGGCCCTGCGCCTCGGCGCACTCGGCATCCGCATCAACGTTTCCGGGCGACTCGGCGGCGCCGAGATCGCGCGCATGGAGTGGTATCGCGAAGGCCGGGTGCCGCTGCACACGCTGCGTGCCGACATCGACTTCGGCTACGGCGTGGCCCGCACGGCCTACGGCATCATCGGCGTCAAGGTCTGGATCTTCAAAGGCGAGATCATGGAGCACGACCCGATGGCCGCCGAGAAGCGTGCGGCGGAGGCACAGGAAGGCGGCGGTGGCGGCCGTCGCCGCGATGGCGACCGCGGCGAGCGCGAGCGCGCCACCGAGCGGGCCGGATAGGTCCAAGGATTGAACGACGATGCTGCAACCCAAAAAGACTAAGTTCCGCAAAGCCTTCAAGGGCCGCATTCATGGCCAGGCGAAGGGCGGGTTCACGCTCAACTTCGGCTCCCACGGCCTCAAGGCGGTGGAGCCGGAACGCTTGACCGCGCGCCAGATCGAGGCCGCGCGGCGCGCCATCACGCGCCATATGAAGCGCGCCGGGCGGGTGTGGATCCGCATCTTCCCGGATGTGCCGGTGACCAAGAAGCCGGCCGAGGTGCGCATGGGCTCGGGCAAAGGCAGCATCGAGTTGTGGGCCTGCCGCGTCAAGCCTGGCCGCATCATGTTCGAAATCGACGGCGTCAACGATCAGTTGGCGCGCGAGGCGCTGCTGCTCGGGGCTGCCAAGCTGCCGATCAAGACGCGCGTCGTCACGCGGCTGCTGTGACGCAAGGGATTCGAGAGGACGGCCATGGCGGCGATCGACAAATTCAAGGACCTCACGCCCGACCAGCTCGAGGATGAGCTGGTGAAGCTGAGGAAGGAAAGGTTCAACCTGCGCTTCCAGGCGGCGTCCGGGCAGCTCGAGAACACGGCGCGCGTGCGTGCGGTGCGTCGCGACATCGCGCGTGTGATGACCGTTGCCCGGCAGAAGCGGGGCAGCGTGGCGCAGTCGGGCCGCTGAAGGCGAGAGGACAGGAAATGCCGAAGCGTGTTTTGCAGGGCGTGGTCGTGTCGGACAAGAACGACAAGACCGTGGTGGTGGAAGTGGAGCGGCGGTTCACGCATCCGCTGTTCAAGAAGACGGTGCGGCGCTCCAAGAAGTACCACGCCCACGACGAGGACAATTCCTTCAAGGTGGGCGACAAGGTGCGGATCGAGGAGAGCAAGCCGATCTCGAGGAGCAAGCACTGGGTGGTGCTGAAGACCGCGGTCTAACTGCGACCTGGCCGCCGCGCCGTGTGACGATGCAATGGATGTAAGGATCGACCGATGATCCAGATGGAATCGAACCTCGATGTCGCCGACAACTCCGGCGCGCGCCGTGTCCAGTGCATCAAGGTGCTGGGCGGCTCCAAGCGCAAGTATGCCACCATCGGTGACACCATCGTCGTGACAGTCAAGGAGGCGATCCCGCGCGGGCGCGTCAAGAAGGGCCAGGTGATGAAGGCGGTGGTGGTGCGCACGGCCAAGGGCGTGCGGCGCGCCGACGGCTCGCTGATCCGTTTCGACCGCAACGCGGCCGTGCTCATCAACCCGCAGGGCGAGCCCGTCGGCACGCGCATCTTCGGGCCCGTCACGCGCGAGCTGCGCGCCAGGAACCATATGAAGATCGTCAGCCTCGCCCCGGAGGTGCTGTAATGCCGTCGGCAAAGATCAAGAAAGGCGACCACGTCATCGTGCTTGCCGGCCGCGACAAGGGCAAGCACGGCGAGGTCGTCCGCGTCATGCCGCAGGAGAAGCGTGCGCTGGTGCGCGGCGTGAACATCGTACGCCGGCACCAGAAGCAGACCGCGTCGCAGGAGAGCGGCATCGTCTCCAAAGAGGGGCCGATCAACCTGTCGAATCTTGCGCTCGAGGACCCGAAGGACGGCAAGCCGACCCGCGTCGGCTTCAAGTTCCTGGAGGATGGCAAGAAGGTGCGCTTTGCCAAGCGCTCCGGCGAAGTCATTCCTGAGAGGAAGTGACCATGGCCGACGAAGAGAAGAAGGCAGACAAGGCCGCCAAGCAGCCCAAGGGCGGCAAGGGTGAGAAGCCTGCGGGTGCTGCGCCCAAGGGCAAGGGCGAGGCTGCGGCACGCGGTAAGGGTGACGGCAAGGCCGCCGCCAAGGCTGCGCCGGCGGCGCCCAGGACGCCGCGCCCCAAAGACTACAAGCCGCGCATGAAGTTGCAGTACGAGAAGGTGGTGCGCGACGAGCTGACCAAGCGGTTCGGCTACAAGAACCACATGCAGGTACCGCGCCTCGATAAGATCGTCCTCAACATGGGCGTGGGCGAGGCTGTCAACGACCGCAAGAAGGTCGACAATGCAGCAGGCGATCTGGCCCTCATTTCCGGCCAGCGCCCGGTCATCACACGAGCGCGCAAGTCGATCGCTACCTATAAGGTGCGCGAGAACATGCCGATCGGCGCCAAGGTGACGCTGCGCGGCGACCGCATGTACGAGTTCCTGGATCGCCTGGTCACCATCGCGCTGCCGCGCGTCAAGGATTTCCGCGGCCTCAATCCGAAGAGCTTCGACGGTCGCGGCAATTATGCACTGGGTCTGCGCGAGCACATCGTGTTCCCCGAGATCGACTACGACAAGGTCGACGAGGTTCGGGGCATGGACGTGATCGTTTGCACGACCGCCGGCAACGACGACGAGGCGCGCGAATTGTTGCGCGGCTTCAACTTTCCTTTCCGCAGCTAGGGCCCAACCTCGGCAGACACCGATAAGTGGGTCTTGGGAGATGACAGATGGCTAAGACGAGCTCAGTCGAGAAGAACAACCGGCGCCGGAAGCTGGTGGCGCAGTTCGCCGTCAAACGCAAGAAGCTCAAGGAGCTTGCCAAGGACCGCTCGAAACCGGCGGAGGAGCGTTTCGCCGCGCGTTTGAAGCTGGCGCAGTTGCCACGCAACTCCTCGGCGACCCGCATCAGGAACCGCTGCGAGATCACCGGGCGCTCCCGCGCCTACTACCGCAAGCTCAGAATATGCCGCAACCAGCTACGCGAGCTCGCCAGCCAGGGGTTGATCCCCGGCATGGTGAAGTCGAGCTGGTAGGAGGAAGGACGTAAATGGCGATCAACGATCCCCTGGGCGACATGCTGACCCGCATCCGCAACGCCCAGCTCCGGCGCCGGCCGAAGGTGGTCACGCCCGCCTCGAACCTGCGCGCGCATGTGCTCGACGTGCTGGCCGAGGAGGGCTATATCCGCGGCTATACGCGCGTCGACCATAAGGACGGGCATAGCCAGCTCGAGATCGAGCTCAAGTATCTGAACGGCCAGCCGGCGATCAAGGCGATCAAGCGGATCTCCAAACCGGGTCGTCGCGTCTACTCGCAGCTCAGGGACCTGCCGACTGTGAGCAACGGGCTCGGCGTCGCGATCCTGTCGACGCCCAAGGGCGTGATGTCGGATACGCGTGCCCGCGAGGAGAAGGTCGGCGGCGAGATCCTATGTGACGTATTCTGACCGGAGCGGGACGCTCCGGCTTTTTGAAGAGGAACGGCGCCATGTCGCGCATCGGAAAACGCCCGGTCCCCGTACCGGCCAACGTGCAGGCCGCGGTCGAGGGGCAGACCGTCAAGGTCAAGGGCCCCAAGGGCGAGCTCGCGGTGACGCTGCCCGACGAGATCAAGGTCGAGAAGACGGCTGACGGAGTCGTCGTGGCGATGCGGGAGGACACCAAGCGCGCCCGCAGCATGTGGGGTATGTCGCGGACGCTCGTCGACAACCAGGTCAAGGGCGTGGTCGGCGGCTACGCGCAGACGCTGGAGATCCACGGCGTCGGCTTCCGTGCGCAGATGAAGGGCAAGGATCTGACACTGCAGCTCGGGTTCAGTCACGAGATCAACTACAAGATCCCGGACGGCGTGGACATCAAGCTGGCAGGCGCCAAGCAGGATCAGATCCAAATCTCGGGTATCGACAAGCAGAAGGTCGGCCAGGTCGCAGCCGAGCTGCGCGGCTACAGGCCGCCGGAGCCCTACCAGGGCAAGGGTGTGCGCTATCAGGGCGAATACATCCTGCGCAAAGAGGGCAAGAAGAAGTAGCGAGGTTCGCCATGAGCGCACACGACAAACAGTTCCAGCGGCGGCGCCTGCGGGTACGCCGGACCCTCACCAAGGCTGCCGACGGCAAGCCGAGGCTATCGGTCTTCCGCTCGTCCAAGCACATCTATGCCCAGGTGATCGACGACGCGAAGGGGCAGACGGTTGCGGCTGCCTCCAGCATCGACAAAGCCCTCAAGGGTCAGATCAAGTCGGGCGCCGACAAGGCGGCTGCGGCCAACGTCGGCAAGCTGATTGCCGAGCGCGCGCTGCAGGCGGGCGTTACCAAGGTGATCTTCGACCGCGGTGGCTACATGTTCCACGGGCGCATCAAGGCGCTTGCGGATGCGGCTCGCGAAGGCGGGCTCAGCTTCTAGGAAAGGACGTTACGCGTGGCACGCAATCCGCAGAGAGACCGAGACCGCGGCGGTGATGATCGCAAGAGCGACTTCGCCGACAAGCTCGTGCACATCAACCGCGTCGCCAAGGTGGTGAAGGGCGGCAAGCGCTTCGGCTTCGCCGCGCTCGTGGTGGTAGGCGACCAGCAGGGGCAGGTCGGCTTCGGCCATGGCAAGGCACGCGAGGTGCCGGAGGCGATCCGCAAGGCGACCGAGGCCGCGCGCCGCTCGCTTCTGCGTGTGCCCATGCGGGACAAGCGCACGCTGCATCACGACAGCCGCGGCCGGCATGGTGCCGGCAAGGTGGTGCTGCGCTCGGCGCCGCCTGGCACAGGCATCATCGCCGGCGGTCCCATGCGCGCCGTGTTCGAGATGCTGGGTGTGCGCGACGTGGTGGCCAAGTCGCTCGGCAGCACCAACCCCTACAACATGGTGCGCGCCACCTTCGATGCGCTGAAGGCGCAGGAGAACCCGCGCGGGGTCGCCACGCGCCGGGGCAAGAAAGTGAGCGAGATCGTGGCGCGCAGGCGCGACGCGGCCGGCGACACATCGGAGGTCGCGGAGACCGCACAGGGAGAGGGTGCGAGCCCGGCCTGAGCAAGGCCGGTGCACGCCGCTGCAGGGTGACATGACATGGTAGACAAGACATCGGGCAAGACCATCACGGTCGAGCAGGTGGCGAGCCCCAGCCGGAAGCCGGACAAGCAGCGCCGGACGCTGATCGGACTCGGCCTCAACAAGATGCACCGGCGGCGCACGCTTACCGACACGCCGGCGGTGCGTGGCATGATTCACAAGGTCGGGCACCTCGTGCGCATCGTCGACGACAAGGCCTGACGGTTCAGAGCTTGAGAGAGACACGGTCCCATGCGGCTCAATGAGATCAAGGACGTCCCTGGCGCGCGCAAGGTCCGGCTGCGGATCGGTCGTGGCATCGGGTCGGGCATCGGCAAGACCGGCGGGCGCGGCGGCAAGGGCCAGACCGCGCGCACCGGCGTCGCCATCGGCGGGTTCGAGGGCGGCCAGATGCCGCTGCATCGCCGTCTGCCCAAGCGCGGGTTCCGGTCCATGGACCGGCGCCGGTTCAACGAGATCAGCCTGGCGCGGCTGCAGGTAGCCATTGACGCTGGCCATCTCGATGCCGGCAGGCCCGTCAACGTGGCGGCGCTGGTGGCCGGCGGTGTCCTGCGGCGCGCGCTCGATGGTGTCCGCGTGCTCGGCGACGGCGAGTTGAAGGCCAAGCTGGATCTCACTGTGGACCATGTGACGGCTTCGGCCAGATCCGCGATCGAGAAGGCCGGCGGCAAGATCACGCTGATCGAGCGGAAAGTTCTGGCGGCGGATGAGGCCAAGCGAGCCAAGACCGCGGCCAAGAAAGCAAAATCCGCAAAGAAGAAGCCCGCCGCCGCGGAGGAATGAGTTGCCGGCGCTGTGCGGCCGCACGGGCATCTAGTGTGATGATCGAGAAATTCGCCGGTGTGGCATGTCTCCAAGCGAATTTCTCGATCTGAATCACACTAGAATCATAGACTTGCTAGCGTCCTTTCGACCGCGAAATTCGTTCAACGGTTATCGCGAGATCCTACGAACTTCGCGATCGGGACACTAGGATGCAGACAGGCGCCGCATCCCGGTTGCATCCGGCTGGTCCAGCCGCCATCTTCTGCCATGGCGGCCGGTTTGTCCGGGCCGCTATGAGCTCCCTGGAGCGTGAATAATGGTATCAGCCGCCGAACAACTGGCCTCAAACCTCAACTTTGGCGCCTTTGCCAAGGCCGAGGACTTGAAGAAGCGGCTCTGGTTCACGCTGGCGGCGCTGCTCGTCTATCGCATCGGCACGTTCATCCCGATTCCTGGTATCAACCCGGCGGCTTTCGCCGAGACGTTCAAGCAGAACGCCGGTGGCATCCTCGGCATGGTGAACCTGTTCGCCGGCGGCGCCATCGAGCGCATGGCGATCTTCGCCCTGAACATCATGCCGTACATCTCAGCCTCAATCATCATGCAGCTCATGACGTCAGTGTCTCCGACGCTGGAGGCGCTGAAGAAGGAGGGCGAGCAGGGCCGCAAGCAGATCAACCAATACACGCGCTATCTCACGGTGGTGCTGGCCGCGTTCCAGGCGTATGGCATCTCCATCGGGCTGGAGGGCTCGCGCGCCTCGATCGGCAGCGTCGTCATCGAGCCGGGCTGGTTCTTCCGCATCTCCACCGTGATCACGCTGGTGGGCGGGACCATGTTCCTGATGTGGCTCGGCGAGCAGATCACGGCCCGCGGGGTCGGCAACGGCACGTCGCTCATCATCTTCGCCGGCATCGTCGCCGGCCTGCCGAGCGCCATTGTCGGGCTGTTCGAGCTGTCGCGCACGGGCGCCATGAGCGCAATCCTGCTGCTGGCGCTGCTGGCCCTGATGCTAGCGACGGTCGCCGCCATCGTCTTCATGGAGCGCGCGCAGCGGCGCCTTCTGATCCAGTATCCCAAGCGACAGGTCGGTAACCGCATGTTTCAGGGCGAGGCCTCGCACCTGCCCTTGAAGCTCAACTCGTCGGGCGTCATTCCGCCGATCTTCGCATCGTCCCTGCTGCTGCTGCCGATCACGGCGGCGCAGTTCATGCAGGGGCAGGGTCCCGAATGGCTCAACGCCATCGTCGCCTCTCTCGGGCGTGGCCAGCCGCTGCATATCCTGGTCTATGTGGCGATGATCGTGTTCTTCACGTTCTTCTATACGGCGGTCGTGTTCAACGCCGCCGATACCGCCGACAATCTGCGCAAGTTCGGCGGCTTTCTGCCCGGCATCCGGCCGGGCGCCAAGACCGCGGAGTACATCGACTATGTGCTGACCCGCATCACGGTGGTGGGCGCCATCTATCTGTCCGTTGTCTGCGTGCTGCCGGAATTGCTGATCTCGTATGCCGCCGTTCCGTTCTACTTCGGCGGCACCTCGCTGCTGATCGCCGTCAGCGTGACCATGGACACGGTGGCCCAGGTGCAGAGCCATCTACTCGCCCATCAGTACGAGGGGCTGATCAAGAAGGCCAAGCTCAGGGGTGCGACGCGAGGCCGTCGATGAACCTGATCCTGCTGGGGCCTCCGGGGGCGGGCAAGGGTACGCAGGCCAAGGAGATCGAGACCAAGCGCGGACTCATCCAGCTCTCCACGGGCGACATGCTCCGCGCCGCCGCCAAGGCCGGCACCGAGGTGGGTCTGCGCGTCAAGTCGATCATGGACCGCGGCGAGTTGGTGTCTGACGACATCGTCATCCGCATCATCTCCGAGCGTATCGATCAGCCGGACTGCAAGAACGGCTTCATCCTCGACGGCTTTCCGCGCACGCTGCCGCAAGCTGCTGCGCTCGATGCCATGCTGGCCGATAAGCATCGCAAGATGGATGTCGTGATCGAGCTCAAGGTCGACTACAACCGCCTCGTCGAGCGCATCATCGGCCGCTACACCTGCGCCAAATGCGGCGAGGGCTACCACGATCGCTTCAAGCGGCCGAAGGTGCGCGGCATCTGCGATGTCTGCGGCAGCCAAGAATTCACGCGCCGCGCTGACGACAACGCGGAAACGGTGTCGACGCGCCTGATGGCCTACTATCGTGATACCGCGCCGCTGACGGGCTACTACTTCTGCAAAGGCACCCTGCGATCGGTCGACGGTATGGAGCCGATCGCGGAGGTGGCCAAGGCGATCGGCGCGGTGCTCGACGCGGTCGCATGACGGAGCGAGCCCGCTCGACGACATAGGCATGGTCTCGTCTCAAAAGCATTCAGTCTTGGAATGGAGGAAACTCAGATGACCCGGTTCACGCGCCGCCAGCTGTTGGCGGCTGGTGCTGCCACAGGCACGGCTGCCTCCCTCGGTCTCGGTCTGGCATCCGCACAAGGCGCCTACCCCAATCGTCCCGTCACCATCGTCTGTCCCTGGGGCGCTGGCGGCGGCACGGATGCCACCGCGCGCATCATTGCCGCCATCATGGAAAAGGAGCTGAAGCAGCCCTTCAACGTCGTCAATCGCACCGGCGGATCAGGCGTGGTCGGACACTCGGCCATCGCCTCGGCGGCGCCGGACGGCTACACGCTCGGCCTGATGACGGTCGAGATCTCGATGATGCACTGGCAAGGGCTCACCGACCTCAAGCCTGACAGCTACACGCCACTGGCGCTCATGAACGAGGACCCGCCGGGCATTCAGGTGAAGGGTGACAGCCCGTACAAGACGGTCAAGGAGCTGGCCGACGCGATCAAGGCCGCGCCGGCTGGAAAATTCAAAGCCTCGGGCACAGGTCAGGGCGGCATCTGGCATCTGGCGCTGGTCGGCTGGCTGACCGCGATGGGCCTGAAGCCCGATCACGTGGCGTGGGTGCCCTCCAACGGCGCGGCGCCGGCCATGCAGGACCTGGCGGCAGGCGGGACCGATCTCGTGACCTGCTCAGTGCCGGAGGCGCGCGCCATCATCGAGGCGGGCAAGGCGCGCAGCCTCGCCGTGATGGCGGCCGAGCGCAATCCCGCCTTCAAGGACGTGCCGACGCTCAAGGAGGCCATGGGCATCGACTACACCACCGGCGCCTGGCGCGGCATGGCCGGTCCCAAGGGACTGCCCAAGGACATCGCTGACGCGCTCACGGCCGCGTTCAAGAAGGTCAACGAGTCGGCGGAGTTCCGCGAGTTCATGGCCAACCGCGGCTTTGGCGTGAAGTGGGCGGACGCCGCTGGTTTCGCCAAGTTCATGGATGAGGGCAACAAGGCCATGGGCGTGGCCATGAAGGCCGCGGGCCTGGCCAAAGGCTGACGACGATATGCGGGACCGCATCGGCGCGATCCCGCGTTTCTTTCCGGGGGGACGCACGGTGGTGACATTCCGATTCCGGCATTCCTGAGTTTCGTGTGCATGCAGCTTTCTGATCGGACCACCGGAATTTTCCTCATCGGCCTTGGTGGCCTTGCCGCCTATGCCGGCTCGAAGCTGCCGCCCGTACCCGGGCAGCAGGTCGGTCCCAATGTGTTTCCGTTGGTCGTCGGTGTGGGTCTGTGCTTCTGCGGAGCCCTCATTGCGCTCGGCATCGGCCGTCACTTCGAGGAGGAAGCGGACGCGGACCTGGCTGCGCACTCCGACCAAGCCGCGGACGCGGGCCAGCCACACGGATGGATGAAAGGCCTCAAAGCGCTCATTCCGCCGGCACTGCTGATTTTCTACGTGCTGGCCGTCGATCGTCTCGGGTTCCTGCTGACGGCGGCGGCTATGGTGCTCACGGCGGCGCGCGCATTGGGTGCGAGGTGGGTTCTGGCCGTGCCGCTGGCGATCGCCGCCCCGATCTTCGTCTCCCTGGCTTTCGGCAAACTGCTGCGCGTGCCGCTTCCGCCGGGCCTGCTGCCCACGCCCTGGTGAGACGCGCATGAGCACGGTTCTCGAGGCCTTCGCTCTCGTCCTGCAGACGGATGTGTTGCTCGCGATCCTGCTGGCGTCGATCTACGGACTGGTGGTCGGCTCGCTGCCCGGTCTGTCCGCCACTATGGCCACGGCCCTGCTGGTGCCCGTGACGTTCTATCTGTCGCCCATTGCGGCGGTCGCCACCATTATCTCCGCCTCGGCCATGGCGATCTTCTCCGGCGACATCCCCGGTGCGCTGCTGCGCATTCCGGGCACGCCTGCCTCTGCCGCCTACACGGACGAGGCCTATGCCATGACGCGCAACGGCCAGCCTGAGATGGCGCTCGGCATCGGGCTGTGGTTCAGCGCGCTGGGCGGCATCGCTGGGACACTGTCACTCATGCTGCTGGCCCCGCCGCTGGCCGAGATGGCGCTCAACTTCTCCACCTACGAATACTTCTGGCTGGCCTTCCTGGGGCTCATGTGCGCGACACTGGTGGCGCGGTCCTCGCCGGTCAAAGCCATAGCCAGCATGCTGCTCGGCTTGTTGGTCGCCTGCGTCGGCATCGAGAACCCAGCGGGCACCCCCCGCTTCACGTTCGGCCTCACGGACCTGCTCGGCGGCATCGAGCCGATCCCAGCGCTAGTCGGCGTGTTCGCCGTGTCGGAGGTGATGCGGGCGATGCTCTCGCCCGAGCCGCCGAAGATGCCCTACCGGCGCTTCGGCAGCATCCTCAAGGGTCAGCTCGAGCTGACGCGCAAATACGTAAAGCCGCAAGTGCGCGGCAACATCGTCGGCATCATCATTGGCGTGCTGCCGGGCGCCGGAGCGGACATGGCGGCCTGGGTCAGCTACTCCATGTCCAAGCGCTTTTCCAAGACACCGGAGAAGTTCGGCACCGGCCACCCGGAGGGCCTGATCGAGGCCGGCGCCAGCAACAACGCCAGCCTCGCCTCAGGTTGGGTGCCATCGCTGCTGTTCGGCATCCCGGGCGACACCATCACCGCCATCGCCATCGGCGTGCTGTACATGAAGGGACTCAATCCGGGCCCGACGCTGTTCACCGAGCGCGCTTCCAGCATGTATGCGCTCTATATCATCTTCATCCTGGCCAACATCATCATGATCCCGCTCGGCATCATCATGATCCGCATCGCCAGCAAGGTGCTGCGGGCGCCGCGAGCCTCCGTGATGCCGGTGATCGTGCTGTTGTGCGCGGTTGGCTCGTTCGCCACCGGCAACAACCTGTTCGCAGTGCTGACCGTCGCCGCCTTCGGCGTCATCGGCTTCGTCATGGAGCGCAACGGCTATCCGGTTGCCGCCATGGTGCTGGGCATCGTCATGGGCACCATGGTAGAGCAGAATTTCGTGACCTCGCTGATCAAGTCCGACGGCAGCATCCTGCCGTTCTTCAGCCGGCCCGTGGCGGCCGTGCTCGCCGCCCTGACCATCGCTGCAGTGTTGTGGCCGGTAGGCTTGTGGCTGTGGACTTTGACCAAGCGCGTCTCAGGTCAAAGCCGGGCCTGATCGCCCATTTTGGCTCAAGCGCGGGATGACGTGCTCGTCATTCCGGAGCAACATGCGTTCTCATAGTCACGTCCGGAGATACTGATGTCCCTGCCTGCAAAGACCGTCGAGATTCTGTCAACGGTCTCGACCGCGACCGTCACCACAATCCTGCTGAAGAAAGGGCTGCGCAACGTGTGGATGCGTGGCACGCGCCCGCTGACGGCGGGTCAGCCGCGGCTGGTGGGACGCGCCTTCACACTACGCTTCGTGCCGTCGCGCGAGGACCTGGCGACGCCGGAGTCCTGGTCCTCGCCTACTTCGACGCGTGCCGCCATCGAGGCCATGCCGTCCGGTTGCATCGCGGTTGTGGATGCCATGGGAGTCACGGATGCGGGGATCTTCGGCGACATATTGTGCGCGCGCATGAAGCAGCGCGGGGTGGCGGGCCTGGTGACGGATGGCGTGGTGCGCGACGTGGCGGGTGTGCTTGGCACCAAGCTGCCGGTGTGGTGTCGGGGCGGTGCGGCACCGCCATCGGTTGCCGGATTGACGTTCGTCGGCTGGCAGCAGCCGATCGCCTGCGGCGGTGTGGCGGTGTTTCCCGACGACGTGGTGGTGGTCGATGACGACGGTGCCGTGCTCATTCCAGCGGCGCTCGTCGATGAGCTGGTTGCCTCCGGCCCCGAGCAGGAGCGCATGGAGGCCTGGATCATGCGCGAGGTGGATAAGGGCGCGGCGCTGCCGGGGCTCTATCCCATGAATGCGGAGACCAAGGCGCGGTATGAGAAGGAGAAGGGGTGAGGTCGTAAGATAAATCCTCTTGTGGAATGCACTGGAGAGGATCGTTCAGGATAAGCAGCTGTCGTCCCCGGCAAGCGTGGGCCGAAGCTCTCGTGGGTCGTACCGCACCGCAGTCATTTCCGCGCGCGACCCGGGGCCCAGAGTCCGATGCGGCAGCGACTTGTCGTGTCACCCTGGGTCCCGGCTCTCGCTCCATTCGGCCGGGATGACACGTGTGCGCGAGGCGGGTTGGCAGAGAACAGCGACTCCCCTCACTCAGCTCTTGCGCCCGTAGTTCAGCAGTCCCGCCTGCGTCTTTGGCGGGTGCGCGCGGATCGCTTCCTCGTTCGGATCGCAGCCCCAGCCGGGCGCGTCGGTCATCACCAGATGGCCGTTCTCGATCTTGGGCAATGTCGTGAACAGCTCGTGGTCCCAGGGCAGGCGGTCGATGTCGATCTCCATGATGCGCAGGTTCGGTACGGCGGCGGCGAAGTGCGCATTCTGCATCGTGCAGAGGTGGCCGTAGAAATTGTGCGGGGCGACGTTGACCTCGTGCGCCTCGGCAGCGGCCGCGATCTTCATGGATTGCCACACGCCGTTCCAGGGCGTGTCGACGATGGCTACGTCCATGGCCTGCTCGCGAAAGTAGGGCAGGAACTCGCGCAGGCCCAGCAGCGTCTCGCAGGAGGAGATCGGGTGCGGGCTCTGGCGGCGGATGTAGCCCAGCGCTTCCGGGGAATAGCTGTCGATCTCGACCCAGAACATCGGGATGTCGGCGATCTCGCGAAGGATTCTGAGATAGCCCTCGGTCTTGGCGTTGAAGTTGAGATCGAGCAGCAGGTCCATGTCCGGGCCAGCGCCGTCGCGAAACGCTTCGAGGTGCATGCGCAGATTGCGCAGCACGTTCCGGTCCACGTTGAGCTCGGGATAGAACGGCGAACCGAAGCCCGGACGCCAGCCGCGTGGGTTCTTCTGGCCCTCCTCGTAGATGAAGATGTTGGTTTTGAGCGCGGAGAAGCCCTTCTCGCGCACCTCGCGGCCCATGGCCTTGACGCCGTCGAGGTCGGTGATGGCGGGCTTGTAGAAGGTCGGATGATTGATGCGCCAGGTGGCGCAGTGCGACCAGTAGAGGCGAATGCGGTCGCGCACCTTGCCGCCAAGCAGCTCGTAGCAGGGGACGCCGAGCGACTTGGCCTTGGCATCGAGCAGCGCGTTCTCGATGGCGCCCAGAGCCTCGGCGACCACGCCACCGGCTGCGGGCCGTGTGGCGCAGTAGAGCTCGGCGTAGATGCGCTCGTGCGCGCTTGCCGGCTGACCGATGACGCGCGAGGTCAGCCGCTCGATGACGGTGCCAACACCCGGCGAGCCGAAGCCCTCGTCGAACTCGCTCCAACCGACGATGCCGCTGTCGGTGGTCAGCTTGACGAAATGGTAGTTCCGCCAGCCGGCGTCGCAGTGCAGCGTCTCGATGCGTTCGACTTTCATGGGCGCGTCCCCTCTAGTTTTGTTTGCGAAGAAGTCTACGCTGATGAACGGCGCGCCGTCGATCAGCCCTCGAGGATCATGTTCAGATACGCATCCACGATCGCGGTCTGGCCCGGCAGCACCAGCGTGGTCGCATCCATCTGTTCGATGACGGCGGGGCCTTCGATGCCGTGGCCAGGGCTGAGCTTCTCGCGCTCGTAGACCGGACAGGAGACGAAGCCGCCGCTCTCGGCCAGCCACACGTCGCGCTTGGCCATGAGTGCATACTCGAGCGGATGGCTGGCCTGGGATTGCGGCTCGATGCGCGCCTGCCGCACGGCGCCGGTGGCCTCGATGCGAAACGTGACAGCCTCGATGGGCTCTTCCGGCGCGGCGTAGCCGTACATTTGCTGATGCTGGCGCTCGAAACCTTGCCGCAGCTCAGCCAGCAAGGTTTCGCCGACCCTGCCGTTCGGCACTGCAATCGAGAGCTCGTGGTTCTGGCCCTTGTAGCGCATGTCGAGCGTGCGTCGGACGTGCTGGTCCGTGGCGGCGATGCGTTCGCTCTCGAACCACGTTTGGGCCCGTCCTTCGAGGTCCGCAAACACTTCGGTCATGGTCGCAACCGACTTTAGAGTCACGGGCAGCAACCGTGTCTGCGCGTAGTTGGTCTGCAGGTCGGTCATCAACAGACCGAGCGCGCATAGGATGCCCGGATTGCGCGGCACCAGCACGCGCGGAATATCCAGCTCGCGCGCCAGGCGAGCAGCGTGCAGCGGCCCTGCACCGCCGAATGCAACCAGCGTATAGTCACGCGGATCGTGGCCGCGTTGTACCGAGATCAGGCGAATGGCCTTGGCCATGTTGGCCGTGACGACGCTGACGATGCCTTGTGCGGTCGCCATGACCTCGAGGCCGAGGCGATCCGCCAACGCTGCGATGGCCGCCTCTGCCTTGGCTCGGTCGATGCGCATGCGACCGGCCAGGAGATATTCCGGATTCAAAGTCTGCAGCACGACATTGGCGTCGGTGACGGTGGCTTCGATGTTGCCGAGACCGTAGCAGACCGGGCCCGGCATGCTGCCAGCACTGCGCGGGCCGACCTTCAAGTGCCCGCCAGCGTCGAGATAAGCGATAGAGCCGCCGCCGGCGCCGACGGTGTGGATATCGAGCATCGGCGTCTTGAGCGGATAGCCGTGCACTTCCATCTCGCCGGCGAGTTTGGGCCGGCCGTTCTCGATCAGCGATACGTCGGTCGAGGTGCCGCCCATGTCGAAGGTGATGATGTCTGAGAAGCCGGAAAGTGCCGCCACCTTCATGGCGCCCACCACGCCAGTGGCCGGGCCCGACAGTACCGTGCGCACGGCCTGCTCGCGCGCCGTCGCGAACGACATAACCCCGCCGTTCGACTGGGTGATGTGGCGCGGGCCGCGTATGCCTGCCGCATCGAGGCGCGGCCCGAGCCGCTCGATGTAGCGGGCCATGACTGGGCCGAGGTAGGCATTGACCACGGTGGTTGAAAGGCGCTCGAACTCGCGGAACTCCGGCGCCACCTCGTGTGAGCAGGTGACGAAGGCCTCGGGAAATTCCTCGGCCAGAATCGCCCGCGCGCGCGCCTCGTGGCGGGCATCGATGTAGGCATAGAGGAAAGTGACGGCGACCGACTGCACGCCTGCACTCTTGAGTGCGCGCGCGGCGGCGCGTACCGCATCCTCATCGAGCGGGGTCTCGATGCGCCCATCGTACCGTAGACGCTCCGGTACCTCGATCCTGAGATGCCGCCTGACGAGCAGGGGAGGCTTGTCGCACTGCAAATCGTAGAGATGGGGGCGGCGCTGGCGTCCGATCTCCAACAGATCACGGAAACCTTGCGTGGTAATCAATCCGGTCGGGGCGCCGCGATGCTGGATCAGGGCATTGGTGGCAACGGTGGTGCCGTGACCGAAATAGACGACCTCATGCGGCTTGCCAGCGCCGGTCTCAGATAGCCCTTCGAGCACGCCGCCAGCGATCGCTTGGGAGGGGTCGTCCGGTGTGCTCGGCACTTTCCATACCCGGATGGCGCCCGTATCGGCGTCGGCGATGCAGATGTCGGTGAAGGTGCCGCCGGAGTCGACGCCCACGCGCCAAGCTGTCATGTGCCGTCACGTCCTCGCGTCGTATGGGCCGCGGGCGTATCAACGCCGGCAATTGCCGGAACTGTCAATCAGGATGCAGCGCTGAGAAACGAGGCCTTCAAGCATGCACCTGCTTGGCCTTGGCGGAGGCGTGCATGCCCGGTTGGGCCAGCCGATCGACGTAGGCAATGCCGATCGCCGACAGGATGAAGACACAATGGATGATGGTCTGCCACATGATCCCCAACTCGGTGAAGTTCGATCTCTGGGTTCCGAGGTTGCCGGCCTCGATGAAGGTGCGTAGCAGATGGATCGAGGAGATGCCGATGATGGCCATGGCCAGCTTGATCTTTAGGACGCTGGCGTTGACGTGGTCGAGCCATTCGGGCTGATCGGGATGCCCTTGCAGCCTGAGCCGCGAGACGAACGTCTCGTAGCCGCCGACGATGACCATGACCAGCAGGTTGGAGATCATCACCACGTCGATCAGGCCGAGCACGACCAGCATGATCTGCTGCTCGCTGAAGCTGGTGGCGTGCAGAACGAGATGCCAGAGCTCCTTCAGGAACAGCACGACGTAGACGCACTGGGCAATGATCAGTCCGACATAGAGGGGAAGCTGGAGCCAGCGCGAGCCGAAGATCAGCTGAGGCAGGGGCCGGAGCGGCCGTTGGGGTGTGGAGGTCATGGCTGCCGCAAATGGGGGGATGCCGCGGTTCCGTCAAGCCCGGCCGCGCGCGACCGGCCGCGACTTCTAAGCCAAACCACGACCCAACGTCCAGCGCCGGATTGCGCTGCCGCTACGACATGAGGCTGTGGAGGCGGTGTGGCAGATGCGCGCTAGTGTGGTGGTTCCGAAGTTCGCCCACTTCTCGCGGCTGGGCTGGTTGGCGAACCTCGGAACCTGAACCACACTAAAATCATAAGTTTGCTAGTGTCCTTTCGATCGCGAAGTTCGCTAAGAGCTCGCGGCAAATGCTGACGAACTTCGCGATCGGGACACTAGCGGTTCAGCACCGCCACCAGGGCCTTCACGTTGCCGCCGTTCTCGCCGACATAGTTCTCGAACAGCTTCTTGAGAAACGGTGTCATCCAGAAGCCGAACACCATGGCGTCGCGCACCCGATAGGTGTTGCCGTACCTCGACAACAGCCAGCGCACCTCGTAGGTAGTCCCGTCTTTCAGAGTAATTTTGCTGTCGACCATCAGGCCATTGGCGCCTTGCATGCTGGGCGACAGAATCTGGTAGCTCGCCACCTGATACTTGGGTGCTTCGCTGGCGGCATAGCGTCCGAGAAAGCGCACGATGCCGGTAAGATAGGGCTGGCGGTCGGTGGCCGTGAGCTGGGCGCGGTATGAGCCCAACGAGTAGCTGCCGATATGGGAGACGTCCCCGTAACGCTGAATGACGCTGGAAATGAGCTGCGGCGAGCGTGCGCGGGCCGCTACGTGCAACTCATTGGCCATCCGCTGCACGAACTGAACAGCAGGGTCTGCGGCTGCTGTCGTCGGCATCAGGCTGACAGCGAGCCAGGTAAGAACAGCAATGGCAAGGCCAAAGCCCCGGCGTCCGCTGCCCCTCAAGTACAACTCGACGCTCATGTAAAAATCCCTCTTCTTCATGCCGATCTCTGGCCCGCTCAGCCTTCCCGCCCGTGCTCTTGCGCCGCAATGGAGCACGCACCAGCATGCTCCGTCAAAATCAATGCGCGCGGCGCGTAAATCTGCTGTTGGTTCAAGGCGGCGCTGTGGCGTTGTTAACCCAATTCACAAGGGTGCAAGAACCCGTGCAAGCAAGGTGCCAGAGAGAGGCCGCGAGAAGGTGCCCTTGGCCCTGGGCTGGCATAAGGCGTGGGGCTGGCTTGGTGGGATCCTGTGCGAAGAACCGCCGCTAGAAGCTGTAGAGCTCGCGCGCATGAATTTCGGCTAGGCCGAGCAGAGCAGCTGTTTGTGCCAGGGTATTCGCCGAAATCTTGTCGCCGACGGCCAGCAGCACGTGCCGGGTCGGATCGGGGTGTATCAGTATCATCTCATGGCGCACGCCAGACAGGCTCGTGCGGACGTGATGGGCAACGCCGCGATAGCTCGCCAGCGGTGCAGACCAAGTGCATGTCCGGAATGGGCCGCACTCCGTTACCGATACCGTCTCGCTGGAGATACCGATTAACCGGGCTGCCCCGGCCCGGGCCAGAAGCCGCTGCAACGGGCGCACGAACAGCAGGGTGCAGAAGGCGACCGCCAAGGTGATTTGCACCGTGGTGAGGGGATGATTCACCAGGAAATTCAAAGCGGCGGGCTCGGCCACGGCGTGCGCGGCCAGCAGCGCCAGCGGAACAGCAACAATGACCAGAGCTGGTAGAAGGAGCAGCAACTTCAAGGCGATGCTGGTCCGCGAGGTGGATTGCTTGATCTGGAAGGGAAGCCGCTCCGGCGGTTGCGCCGGCACAATAGTGTCGAAGCTCACATGCATAAATATTGTCTCTCCCCCGGGTCAAACCACGCGAACCTATGCAAATGCGCTTACCCGAGCCTTAACGATGTTTTGCTACCGCCTCACGCGGCAGGTCTCAAGACGCGCGGGACGAGGAATTGGTTCGGCTCATCGGCAGCGCTTGACACATAAACATATCTTTATATGTTATGCGGGCATGTTGGAGGATGCCCGTGAACGCGTCGCTCGAACCCCGCGTAGTGTTGTCGATGCTGAAGGCGGCGGCCGAGCCGACCCGCCTGCGCATCCTCATGCTGCTCGCCGGCGGAGAGCTCAATGTCAAGGATCTGACCCGCATTCTGGGGCAGAGCCAGCCGCGCATCAGCCGTCACCTGAAGCTGCTGGCCGAGGCTGGGCTCATCAAACGCCTGCGTGACGGGAGTTGGGTCTATTTCCAGATCGTCGATGACGGCGTGCTGGGCGCGCTCTTGCGCGGCCTGCTGGATGCCGTCGACGGCCGGGATGCTCAGCTTGTGCGCGACCGTCAGCGCTGGGATGCCGTCAAGCGCGAGCGTGAGGCAGCAGCGCAGGACTATTTCCGCGAGCACGCCGCCGAATGGGACCGCATTCGTGCACTGCACGTAGCCGAAGATGAGGTCGAGCGCGCCATGCGCGAGGCCGTCGGCCGCGGACCGTTCGATCTCTTCGTGGACCTCGGCACCGGCACCGGCCGCTGCCTGGAGCTGTTCGCGGACACCTACGAGCGCGGGCTCGGGCTCGACATCAACCACACCATGCTCGCCTACGCGCGCGGCAAATTGGACAAGGCCGGAACCACCCACGCCCAGGTGCGGCATGGCGATCTCTATCATCTGAATCTGCCCGACGGCGCAGCCGACGCCGTCGTCATGCACCAGGTTCTGCACTTCTTGTCCGAGCCGGCGCAGGCGGTGCGCGAGGCCGCTCGCATCCTGGCGTCCGGCGGACGCCTGCTGATTGTCGACTTTGCTCCGCACGAGTTGGAGTTCCTGCGCCAGTCATTCGCGCACGAGCGGCTCGGGTTCGCGCGCGAGAGCGTGACCGAGTGGCTGCAGGAGAGCGGTCTTGAAATGGCGGATGTGCGGGAGCTGGCACCAACCGGCGCCGAGAAACTGACCGTCGCCATGTGGCTGGCGCGCCGTGCGGGCGTAGCGCCGAAGGCCGCGCGAACGGTCCGGTCCACAGTGGAGGCTGTGTGATGGCACAGGCTGCGGAACGCACCAGCCGTCAGATGAGCGGCCGCGACATCGTCGTCTCCTTCGAGTTCTTTCCGCCGAAGAACGAGAAGATGGAGGAGACGCTGTGGACGTCTATCCGCCGGCTCGAGCCAATGCGGCCTGATTTCGTGTCAGTGACCTATGGCGCAGGCGGATCGACGCGCGAGCGAACACACGCCACCGTTTCGCGCATCGTGCGCGAGACCATGGTCATTCCGGCGGCGCATCTCACCTGCGTGCAGGCGACGCGGAGCGAGGTGGACGAGGTCGCGCGCGCCTACTGGCAGGCCGGTATTCGCCATATCGTGGCGTTGCGCGGCGACGCGCTCGCGGGGCCAGGCTCGAAGTTCGAGCCGCATGCGGGCGGCTACACGAATGCCGCCGATCTGGTCGGCGGCCTGAAACGTCTCGCCAAGTTCGAGATCTCGGTTGCGGCCTATCCCGAGAAGCATCCCGACAGCCCGTCGATTGAGGCCGATATCGATAATCTCAAGGCCAAGATCGATGCTGGCGCCAACCGCGCCATCACGCAGTTCTTCTTCGACAATGATCTCTACCGCGCCTACGTCGATCGTGTGCGCGCCAAGGGCATCACCGTGCCCATCGTGCCGGGCATCGTGCCGATTCACAATTTCAAGCAGGTCGCGGGATTTGCCGCGCGCACCGGCGCCACCATTCCCGATTGGATGGCGCGCCGCTTCGATGGGCTGGACAACGACCCGCAGACCTCGCACCTCGTGGCCGCCGCCGTCGCGGCCGAGCAGGTCATGGATCTCGTCGATCACGGCACCCGGCAGTTTCACTTCTACACGTTGAACCGGGCCGATCTCGTCTATGCGATCTGCCATCTTCTCGGCTTGCGGCCGGTTGCCGGTGTGTCAGCACAAGATGGAGCCGCCGCCTGATGACTGACATCGCTCGCCAGAAACGCATGGCGACTTTGAAAGAGGCCGTGGCCGAGCGCATCCTCATCATCGATGGCGCCATGGGCACCATGATCCAGCGCCACAAGCTGGACGAGGCCGGCTATCGCGGCCAACGCTTCGCCGACTGGCCACGCGACGTGGCCGGCAACAACGATCTGCTCTGCCTGACGCAGCCGCGCCTCATCGAGCAGATCCACGAGGACTATTTCGCCGCCGGCGCGGACATCATCGAGACCAACACTTTCAACGCGCAGCGCATCTCCATGGCCGACTACGGCATGGAGGAGCTGAGCTATGAGATCAACGTCGCGGCGGCGCGTCTGGCGCGCGAGGCGGCCGACAAGTGGTGGAAGAAAACGCCAAAGCAGCCGCGGTTCGTGGCCGGCGCCATCGGCCCCACCAACCGCACCGCCTCAATCTCGCCCGACGTCAACAATCCGGGTTTCCGCAATGTCTCGTTCGACGAGCTGCGCGAGGTTTACGCCGAGCAGACGCGCGGCCTGATCGAGGGCGGTGTGGATATCATCCTGATCGAGACCATCTTCGACACGCTCAACGCCAAGGCGGCGGGCGTGGCCGTGCTCGAGGTATTCGACGCGATGGGCGTCGAGCTGCCCATCATGATCTCGGGCACGATCACGGACCGTTCCGGCCGCACGCTGTCGGGACAGACGGCAGAGGCGTTCTGGTACTCGATGCGCCACCTGAGGCCGTTCTCCATCGGGCTCAACTGCGCGCTGGGTGCCGAGCTGATGCGCCCGTACCTGGCCGACATCGCCGCCGTGGCCGACACCTATGTGTCGGCGCATCCCAACGCCGGTCTGCCCAACGCCATGGGCGAATATGACGAGACGCCACACGACATGGCCTGCCAGATCGAGCCGTGGGCGCGCGAGGGCATCATCAACATCGTCGGCGGCTGCTGCGGCTCCACGCCCGAGCATATCGCGCACATTCGCGAGCACGTCGCCAAGTATCCCCCGCGGGAGGTGCCCGTTATCGAGCGGCGCATGCGGCTCTCCGGCCTCGAGCCGTTCGTGCACGGGTGAAACTCTCGGATCGCAGGAGCGATCGAAGGATCAACCATGATCGATTCCAATAAACTGGAGAAGGAGTGTGACTATCACACCAAGCTCGCCGTGACAGCTTGGGTGTTTAAGCATGTTTTGGCGCATGCAAACGAGGGCGGTACGTATCGCCATTTGATCTTTGATCGTCTGGGCTTCGGTGACGATGCCTATGGCTTCCTCCTCCATGCGGGCGGACTGGAAATCTCCAACGAGTTCGATATTTCCCGTGCAAATGCCGTTCGAAAGATCGCCAAAGAGAACAAGATCGATGTTCTGAAGGAAGCTTTGGACTTTTGCGACGTGCCCGATTGCTTCGACGATGCGACTGATGGCTGGCCATCCGAGAGTGGCTTTAGGCGAACCTGCCGTCAACACAACGCCAGCCGTACAGCCGGATGACCATGACCAACGCAGCTTCAAATTTCATCAACATCGGCGAGCGGACGAACGTCACCGGCTCGGCCAAGTTTCGCAAGTTGATCGAGGCTGGCGACTATCAGGCCGCGCTCGCGGTGGCGCGCGAGCAGGTCGCCAACGGCGCGCAGGTGCTCGACGTCAACATGGACGAGGGCCTGCTCGATTCCGAGAAGGCGATGACCACGTTCCTCAACCTCATCGCCACCGAGCCCGACATCGCCCGCGTGCCGCTGATGATCGACAGCTCCAAGTGGAGCGTCATCGAGGCCGGCCTCAAGTGCGTGCAGGGCAAGGCTATCGTCAACTCGATCTCCATGAAGGAGGGTGAGGCGGCCTTCCTCGATCACGCGCGCAAGGTGCAGCGCTACGGCGCCGCAGTTGTGGTCATGGCGTTCGACGAGCAGGGACAGGCGGACACCGCCAACCGCAAGGTCGAGATCTGCCAGCGCGCCTACAAGCTGCTGACCGAGAAGGTCAGCTTTCCGCCCGAGGACATCATCTTCGACCCCAATATCTTCGCGGTCGCCACCGGCATCGAGGAGCACAACGGCTACGGCCTCGCCTTCATCGAGGCGACGCTCCGCATCAGGCAGAGCTGCCCCTATGCGCATATCTCGGGTGGCGTCTCGAACCTTTCGTTCTCGTTCCGCGGCAACGAGGGTGTGCGCCAGGCCATGCACTCGGTGTTCCTGTACCACGCTATCCAGGCCGGCATGGACATGGCCATCGTCAATGCCGGCCAATTGCCGGTCTACGACGACATCGAGCTCGAGCTGCGCACGCTGTGCGAGGACGTGATCCTCAACCGCCGGCCCGATGCCACCGACCGGCTGTTGGAAGCCGCGCAGCGCTACAAGGGCGACGGCGCCAAAAAGAAAGAGGCCGATCTCGCGTGGCGCAACGCGTCCGTGGAGGAGAGGCTCAAGCATGCCCTGGTGCATGGCATCACGGACTTTATCGAGGCCGATACGGAGGAGGCGCGTGCCGCCGCCGAGAAGCCGCTGCATGTCATCGAAGGTCCGCTGATGGCCGGCATGAACGTGGTTGGCGACCTGTTCGGCGCGGGCAAGATGTTCCTGCCGCAGGTGGTGAAGTCGGCGCGTGTGATGAAGCAGGCGGTCGCCTATCTGCAACCTTATCTCGAAGCCGAGAAGAAAGCGTCGGGGCTCGAAGCCATGCCGGCGGCGGGCAAGGTCATTATGGCGACGGTCAAAGGGGACGTGCACGACATCGGTAAGAACATCGTCGGCGTCGTGCTCCAGTGCAACAACTACGAGGTGATCGACCTAGGCGTCATGGTGCCGGCGGCGAAAATCCTGGAGACAGCCAAGAAGGAGAAGGCCGATATCATCGGCCTGTCCGGTCTCATCACGCCGTCGCTCGACGAGATGTGTCATGTCGCGGCTGAGATGGAGCGGCAGGACTTCAAGCTGCCGCTGCTGATCGGTGGCGCCACGACCAGCCGCGTGCATACCGCTGTCAAGATCAGCCCGAACTATGCCAAGGGGCAGGCGATCTACGTCACGGACGCGAGCCGCGCGGTCGGCGTCGTCTCCAATTTGCTATCCGACACTGGTCGCGACGGGTTCGTCTCCGGCATCCGTTCCGAATACGTGAAGGTGCGCGAAGCGCATGCGAAGAACGAGCGCTCCAAGCGCCGTATCACGCTCGCGGATGCCCGGCGTAACAGCTTCAAGCTCGATTGGAGCGACTATACGCCGCCGAAGCCATCATTCCTTGGCACGCGCGCCTTCACTGGCTACGATCTTGCGGAGCTGGTGCCATACATCGACTGGACTCCGTTCTTCCAGACCTGGGAGCTGGCTGGCCGCTATCCGAAAATTCTCGATGATGCCAAGGTCGGCGATGCGGCGCGCAAGCTGTTCGCCGATGCGCAGGCGATGCTCAAGCGGATGGTTGCCGAGCGCTGGGTGACAGCCAGTGCGGTCGTAGGTTTCTGGCCGGCCCAAGCAGCGGGTGACGATATCGCGCTATCCGATACGGACATGAGCGGCGCGCCGATCGCGATGCTGCACACCCTGCGCCAGCAGATCGCGCGCGATCCGGGCCGCGACCGAGCCCATACAGCGCTCGCCGACTTCGTGGCGCCCAAGGATAGCGGCAAGCAGGACTATGTCGGCGGTTTCGCGGTGACAGCCGGCATCGGCGAGGAGCAGGCACTGGATCGCCATCTGAAAAGAATCGACGACTACGGCCGCATCATGCTGAAGGCGCTGTCGGATCGCTTTGCCGAAGCTTTCGCCGAGCGCATGCACGAGCGCGTGCGCCGTGAGCTGTGGGGCTATGCGGTCGACGAGAAGCTGTCGAGCCAAGATCTGATCCTGGAAAAGTACCGCGGCATCCGGCCGGCGCCGGGCTATCCCGCGCAACCCGATCACACCGAGAAGGCGACGCTGTTCCGCCTGCTCGATGCGGAGAACCAGGCCGGCATCCAGCTCACCGAGAGCTTCGCCATGTGGCCTGGCGCGTCGGTGTCAGGCCTGTATTTCTCGCATCCCGACAGCCACTACTTTGGCGTCGGCAAAGTCGAGCGCGACCAGGTTGCCGATTATGCGCGGCGCAAGGGCTGGACCATTGCCGAGTGCGAGCGCTGGCTGGCGCCGGTGCTGAACTACGATCCGGTTCCGGCGGAGCCGGCGGCGGCATAGCCTGACCGCATAGGTGGGCGCGTGATCTGCGCGCGGCGTGCGGGTCAGCCTCCGCTTAGCCTCAATTCTCCGCTTACGTTTCCAGAGACCCCGGCCAGTCACCATTGTGAGGACTGCGTCGGGGTCTTTGTGCGCGGTGTGGCGTGGCGTGATGCAACCGTCAACGAGGGGCTGGGGGATGTCGACTAGGCCGTTTCTTTGCGTAATTTGTGCTGTCCTGACGCTGGGGCTGGTACTGTTGATGGCGGCGGGACCGGCCGACGCCCGCGAATTGCGGCTGTCGCACCAGCTTCCCGAGAGCGATGCGCGCCATCGCGCTGCCCGGGTGCTCGCCGCCGAAGTGAAAAAACGCGTGCCCGATCTCTCGATCAAGATCTTCCCGAACTCGTCGCTCAAGATCCCACCGCCCGAGCAGTACGAGGCGATGCTCGAGGGCAAGATCGAGATGACCATTCTGCCGATGGGCTATGCCTCGGCGAAAGTAGCCGAGCTGTCCGTCGTCACCCTGCCGGGCGTGCCGTTGAACGCCGAGGCAGCGAGCCTGCTCAAGGGCTCGGAGTTCGAGGAGAAGCTGCAGCACCTGTGCGAGGAGAAGGGCTTCCGCATCCTAACTTGGTGGTGGTTCGACGGCGGCATGGCGAGCCGCGCCCACGCCGTGACAGGCCCCGATACCATCAAGGGGCTGACCGCGCGCAGCGGCGGTGGCAACGACTTCAACAACATGTTGTCAGCGGCGGGCGCCAAGATCGCATCCATGCCGTTGACCGAGGTTCGGCCCTCCATGGAGGCGGGCAAGCTCGACGTGGCGCAGAACTCGTTCGAGCTTCTCGTGAGTTCTCAAGTTCCACGAGTTCGCGAAATTCGTGACGGTCGGGGGCTACAGCACGCTCACCGTGTTCATGCCGGTGCTCATCTCAAAGAGCGCCTGGGACGGCCTGAGCGATGGCGAGCGGCAAGCCCTGGAGGACGCAGCAGCAGCCTCCAACATCTTTCTGGAAGCGAGTCAGCGCGAAGCCCAGGAGCAGGCGATCGAGGTGTTCACCAAGGCGGGCGTCAAGGTGCAGGAGCTGTCGTTCGAGGAGTATTCGGCCTGGCTGCAGGTGGCCAAGGACGGCCCGTGGAAGAGCTATAGGGCACTCAGCCCCAGGGCGGCCGACCTGTTCGACTCGCTGCTGCGCAGCTTCATCAACAGTGGAACCCGCCAGTGAGAGGTTGTGGGCCGGGCCTCGTCGCGCGCCCCTGCTAGGCGGCCAGCGGCGGATAATCTAGGCCAAGTTTGACAGGATCACACAAAGAAGGATGCGGAGCTCCTTTGGTGCCCTGCTCTGCCTAGTCAGGGACCGACGCGTTGGAGGGGACAGCCGGGGAGCACGCCGACCTAGCCCAATAGGCTGATCAACTCGGAGACGTTGCGTGCCGACCGCAGCCCTTTGATCGACGCGAGGCTCGCGTCGATCTTCTCCTTCGACAACGGCGCGTTTGGCGCGAGCGCACGATACTTGGCGTCGATGTCGGCCCAGTCGATGCCGAGGCTCGCGGCACCTTTCGGGATCCGCACGGTATTCGCCACCTTGCGGCCGTCCGTGGTCTCAATGATCACGGTGGCACCCTGCCGATAGCCGGTCGCATCCGCCGGCTGCGGGCCGACGCGTACCTTGCCGATCAAAGCGTGGATGCCCCGCTCTGCGATCTTCCCGGGCCCGGCATGCTCCCAGCCGAAGCGTTTGTCGTGAGCAGCGGCGGCGACGAAAAATGCCGGGCTGTGGGCCATGCTGATCAGATCGTCCGGATGCAGGGGGCCCGGCAGCTTGGTCCAGCCGGGACGTGAGACGACAATGGCGGCGATGTCTCCTGGTGCGATACTGCCCTCGCGGGCCGCATTCGCCGCCGCCTCGGCCAGAGCGTGATAGGGGTGGGCCCCGGGCACCAGCTTGATGGCCATGTCGGTGACGATGTCCCAGCTCTTGCCGAGGTCGCGGATGACGCCTGTGGCGTCCGCCTCGGGGCCGCCGAAAAGCTGGCAGAAACCACGCTCCATCTCGAGGAGCGCGAGCTCGCCGGTGAAGCCGCGTTTGGCCGCCATGGTCGCTTCGATGCCGGCCACGGTGACGGCCCCCGCGTGGTACTCGCGTGACACGCTGGTGTTCGCCGCCTGAGTTACGCCGCCGATGGAGGTCGCCGTCAGAACGATGGCATGGGCCGCCTGGCGTGCATTGAGGCCCAGGAGTCGCACGGCCGCGCCGGTGGCGGCAAAAGCCGCGCCCATGCAGCCGTGATGGCCGCGATAGTCAAAGCGCGGGATGATGGCCTCGCCCATGCGCCCGGCCGCCTCGTAGCCCAGCACGATGGCCGCCAGGACATCCTTGCCGGAGGCGCCGGTCTTCTCGGCAATCGCC
The DNA here is from genome assembly GCA_963806735.1 of uncultured Alphaproteobacteria bacterium. Lineage (GTDB taxonomy): Bacteria > Pseudomonadota > Alphaproteobacteria > Rhizobiales > Hyphomicrobiaceae > CADEFX01. The sequence goes on from CAWEBE010000069.1 coordinate 126,856, forward strand.
AGCGCGGTGGCAGTCAGCGGCGTGCCGGCGTGCACGATGTTGCGCAGATCGCTGTCGTCGGAGGCGGCGGCGTCGCTCATGAGCGCGTTGGCGCGTGCCGCGCCGACCACCGGCAGCTTGATGGCGGGCTCGAACCAAAGAGTGGCGTCGGGCCGGCCGCCGCGCTCCACCTCGATGTCGCGGACGATCTTGGCGGACCCGATGTGGCGGCCGCAGGCGGCGCTGGCAAGCGTGCTGGCAATGATCATCGCCGCATAGTCGATGGTTTGCTCGGGCAAGTCCTCGAAACGAGTGGCGATGAGGAAATCGGCAAGTGTCTCGGCGGTGGTGGGCATTGGGCGGTCCAGGCTGTGGTTGTTTTGCCGGCGTAGTTAGACAGCCGGACTGGCTTGGACACAAGCGCCGCGGTCAACGCCGCCGGCGTACTTGCTTCAAACGATGTCCGCGAGCCGCGTATCGAGCGACAGCACCAGGCACCAGTGCGGCTCGAAGTCGGCGCCCAGCGGCCACACATTGTCTTTGTAGTCGGCGAGTAGCTTTCCCTCATAGCGCTTGAACCACGCGGTCTGGCACAGCACGAACTTGGTGGCAGCAACGATCGTCTCGCGGTCGATGATGCAGAGCACGACCATCTCGGGATGCCGTTGCAGGTAGTCCTGCACGGCCACCATCAGCGTCGGGTAGCCGGGATGCAGCATGTCGTCGAGCACGATGATGCCGCCGTCTGCTAGCACCGCTGTTGCCAGCTCCAGATCGCGCGTGAGGGCGTGGCGCGAGTGCTCGCCGTCGACATGAAACAGGCGTACCCGCTGGCCGTCCAGCTTGGCTAGCAGGTCCTCGGGCTTCATGGTGCGGCTGTCCGCGCGCCAAGTGATGCGGCGGTCGGGCGGCACGCCATGCTTGGCGCAGTTGGCCTCGAAGCGGTCGATGACTTGCGGGTTCGGCCAGTCGAAGAGGTCGATGCCGAGCGCCTTCTCGCCGGGCGCCAGCGCGTGTGCCATGGCGATGAAGAAGCGGCCCTCAAAGGTGCCGATCTCCGCTGCCGGTCCCAGTACGGCCAGCGCAGACTGGATGCGCATCAGGCCGCAAGTGACGGCTGCGGCAAAGCGTGACGACATGCCGACCACGGAGGCGTAGCCGCTGTCGAGATACTGATCGACGGTGGGAATGCCGGATGTGAGGCGGGGCAATTCTGTCATGAAGGCTGGAACCTGGTCTCACTGAGATGGCGGGCTCACTCCTAGCCGCTAATCGCGACGGCCGCGAGACCTAGAGCGCGATAGCTCTCTAAGCTTATGGAACAGAGCAGGTTCCGGCCGAGGCAGCTCGCCCGATGCACCAGGCCCTGCTAATCTTGTATCGGGGACTAAATCGTCGCCTAGTGTGGTGGTTCCGAAGTTCGCTTGCTTCTCGCGGCTGGGCTGGTTGGCGAACTTCGGAACCTGAACCACACTAGAATCATAAGTTTTGCTAGTGTCCTTTCGATCGCGAAGTTCGCTCAGAGTCCGCGGCAAATGCTGACGAACTTCGCGATCGGGACACTAGCCGGCGAGCAACCATTGGGGGGAGAGCTCATGCTTGCACGGTTGATCCTGCTGCTGGTGCAGTTGGGCGTCGGCTGGTTCGGCGCACCGCACATTCTCCGGTATCTGCCGAAATTCGGCGGTGTGGTCGATATTTTCGTCTTTGCGGTGGTGGTTGCGCTGCTGGTGACCGTGGTCGGCTTCGTCGGATCGCTGATCCTGCAGGGGGTCGGAACCCCCACGACCGGCACGCTGACGTCGGCACTGGTCTTTGCGCTGATTTTCGCGGGCTTGACGCTGGTCGAGCCGGTGACAGCGTTCGTCTCAGGCCTAGCTCCTGGCATCAGGCGGGAGATCTATCCGCTGGTCGGCGCGGTACTCGGTTATTTCATCAAGCGCTGATCGGGTATCGCTCAAGAAAAGAGCCGCGGACTTGGGGGCCGCGGCTCTTTCCTTTTCTTGGGCCCGGACCGTACTCAGGCCGGGGCGGATGGGGGTCACAAAGATCGGAATGGCATCCCGAGCTTCAGACCATCCCGAACACGATTGCAGCGAGGAATGCGAAAGACATGATCGCGGCAAGCACGTTCAGTCTCATCCTCAGTTCCATCGTGCCTCCTTAGCCGGCGCACCCGGCTCTTCAGGGGCGACGCGGGAAACCCGCGCCGATGAACGGACATTAAGGTTTGGTTAGCTCGTCTGCCAAGCGAAAAAGTTTTTGCGCCGCAATATATTCGCGTTCTTTTACTTGTAACCTTATCTATTCAGTGTGTCTTTATTGCTGTGACATGGTGCGGCGAGCGGGCAACTGAGAATAAAGACTAAGTTATTGTGGTAGATTTCCGATGGTGCATTTGAGAAAACCGCAGGTATCCTTTGGCGAAGGTTGTGGCTGGCCTACTTGCCGCACTCTAGATTTCAAAAGTAGTTCCAAGTCCGGCTAGTAGTCCCCTAGATCAGCGTATCCCAAGACCCCTCTGGAGGTCTGGTTTTTTAGCTCTGGTCGAAGTCCAGAGGGCGAGGCATCGGCGTGTTGAGGCCGCCACTCGACTCCACATGGTGAATGGCCTATCCCGAGCGCGCACTCGGTCTTGGAGGTCGGTCATGGAGCGGTTCAAGGCGTTGGTCCTGACCAAAGGCGAGAAGGCTCCCGAAGTGCGTTGGACCGAGCTTGCTCAAACCGATCTCATGGACGGCGATGTCACCGTCCGCGTCAGCCACTCGACTTTGAACTACAAGGATGGCTTGGCGCTGACTGGCCGCGCACCCGTGGTGCGCCGCTGGCCGATGATTGCCGGCATCGATTTCGCGGGCGCAGTGGCCGCGTCGTCCCACGCTAGCTACAAACCGGGTGACCTGGTGATCCTGAACGGCTGGGGGCTGGGCGAGACCCACCTAGGCGGCTACGCGCAGGTGGCCCGGGTCAAAGGCGACTGGCTGGTGAGGAAGCCAGACGCATTCACGCCGGCGCAGGCCATGGCCATCGGCACGGCCGGCTATACCGCTATGCTCGCAGTGCTGGCGCTGGAGAAGGCTGGCGTCACACCGGCCAAAGGTTCGGTGCTTGTCACGGGGGCAGCGGGCGGCGTCGGCAGCGTGGCTGTTTCATTGTTGGCGAAGCTCGGGCATCACGTTACTGCATCTACGGGACGCGCCGAGCAGAAGTCCTATCTTGAAAGTCTCGGCGCCAAGGAGATCGTTGATCGCGCTGAGCTGTCGGGACCGTCCAAGCCGCTCGGCCGGGAGCGCTGGGCCGGCGCCGTCGATGTGGTCGGCAGCCATACGCTCGCCAACGCGATCAGCATGACGAAGTACGGCGGCTGCGTCGCGGCCTGCGGCCTGGCGCAGGGCATGGACCTGCCGACATCCGTGGCGCCGTTCATTCTGCGCGGTGTGACGCTCGCCGGCATCGACAGCGTGATGTCGCCGCAAGAGAAGCGAATCGAAGCGTGGGGCCGGCTGGCGCGCGATCTCGATCTGGCCAAGCTCGATGCCATGACGATCACGCACCCGGTCGAGGATGCGCCGGCGCTGGCGCCGGACATCCTCGCCGGCAAGGTACGCGGGCGTGTGGTGCTTGAGGTGCCGTAAATTCACGCTGCGATGATGCCGCCGGCACGAGCCAGCTCGCGCAGGTGGTGGTCGGCGTTGCCGAACATCATGTCGATCATGGTCAGCCGCTTGAAGTAGTGGCCGGCCTTGTACTCCATGGTCATGCCAATGCCGCCGTGGAGCTGGACCGCCTCCTGTCCGATAAAACGCGCCGAGCGGCCGATCTGCACTTTGACCGCCGACATGGCGCGCCGCCGCTCGTCGGCATTCTCCTCGCTGGCCATCATGGTGGCGTAGTAGGCCATGCTGCGTGCCTGCTCGAGATGTGTGAACATATCCACGGCGCGATGCTGCAACACCTGGAACGAGCCGATCGGCACGCCGAATTGTTTGCGCGTCCTGAGATAGTCGACGGTCAGCTCGTGCAGCGCGGTCATGGCGCCGACCGCCTCTGCTGCGAGCGCTGCAATGGCTTCGTGCACGACACGCTCGAGCACGGTGATGCCTTTGCCCGGTGCGCCGATCACGCCGTCTGCACTCACGCGCACACCAGCAAGCGAGACGTCGCCCGCGCGCTGGCCGTCCTGCGTGGCATAGCCGCGCCGCGACAAGCCGGGAGCCTTGGCGTCCACCAGGAAAAGCCCAATCCCTTCCGATGAGCGCCGATCGCCCGAGACGCGCGCGCTGACGATCAGCCAGTCGGCGCTGTCGCCGTGCAGCGCGACGCATTTCTCGCCTTCGAGCGTGTAGCCGCCTTTGCCATCTGCTTTGGCGGAGGTCGCGACGTCAGCGAGATCGAAGCGGGCCTGTTTCTCCTGATGCGCGAGGGCGAGTGTGCTCTGTCCTGACACCACGGCGGGGATCAGCTTGGTTTTCTGCGCCTCGGTGCCGGCATGGCGCAGGATGCCGCCGCCGAGCACAACCGTGGCGAGATAGGGTTCTAGAGCGAGCGTGCGGCCGAACGCTTCCATGACCAGCATGGTCTCAACCGCGCCTTGGCCGAGGCCGTCGTGCGCCTCGTCGAACGGAATGGCGAGGAGACCGAGATCGGCATATTCCTTCCAGATGGCGCGGCCGTAGCCACCGGGCTCGGCCATGTAGCCGGCGCGAGTTTTCAAATCGGCGTAGCGGTCTGCAGTGATGCCGTCGACGCTGTCCTTGAGCAGCCGCTGCTCCTCCGATAGCTCGAAATCCATGGCTGTTCCCCTCCCTGGACCGCGCTCTTGCGTCGGATCATTGGTTCGCGCGTGCGGTCGCCGCAGCCACTCCCGCTCCGATCAGCAGCGAGCCGCCGACTCGGTTGACGATGCCGATGGCGCGCGGGTTGCGCATCATGGTGCGGGCGCGCGATGCGATCAGGGCATAGCCAAGGACATTGGCGAAGGCCAGGACGATGAAGGTCGCCTCGAACACGAGCATCTGCATCCAGAAGTCGCCTGAGGGATCGAGAAACTGAGGCAGGAAGGCAACGAAGAAGGTGATGCCTTTAGGGTTCAGTGCGGTCACGATCCAGGCGTGGGCCATCATCTTGAGGGTGGACGCGGCGTCCGTGCGCGGGCTCGCATCGAGCGTACCGCCGGCGCGCCAGAGCTTGATGCCGAGCCAGATGAGATAGCCGGCGCCGATCCACTTCAGAACGGTGAACAGCGTGGCCGAGGTGGCGAGCAACGCACCGACACCGAGCATCGACAGCGTCATGGCCGTGAAGTCGCCGAGGGCCACGCCCAGCGCCATCGGCAGTGCCGCGCGCAGGCCCTGACCGAGGGCGTAGGAGACGACGAGCAATACGGTCGGACCGGGGATGATGAGGAGCACTGTCGTTGCGGCTGTGAATGCCAGCCAAGTCTCAATCGTCATTACTTGCTTCCCCTTCAAATCCTCACACTGTCATCCCGGGTAAGCGCAGGCCCGTGCGGTTGTGTCAACTAATGGCTTTCGTTCCTGCGCGCGACCCGGGACCCAGGACCAAATGCGGCAGCCGCCGGTTCCCTTGGCCCTGGATCCCGGCTTCTCGCGCTGACGCGCTCGGCCGCGATGACAAAAAGGCCCTCAACGATAGTGCCACGCTGCACCAACATGCGGTCTCCGAGCGACCCACCAGAACGTGATCGTTCGACCGGCTCGTTGAGACGCGGGTCGATGGCCGGGATCTCGTTGAGCCCCACAACCCGACCGTCCGTCGTGTTGTTCGTGGTGCCGCAGACGAATTGCCATGTTCCATCGCTGTGCTCCACGATCAGTACGGGCGCGCCTTCGAGAACCTGCCGCGTCGTATCACAGCAACGTCGCGCGCGCTTTCTCCCATGATCAGAACCCCAGCACAGCCTTGGCGATGATGTTGCGCTGGATCTCGTTGGAGCCGCCGTAGATCGAGACCTTGCGGTTGTTGAAGTAGGATGGCGCCAGAGGTGTTGCCCACTCGGGCCGTATGGACGCCTCGTTGTGGCCGAACGCCTCGTCCTCGCCAAAGGGCAGCGCCAGTGGGCCGGCGACCTCCAAGAGCAGCTCTGTCGTCATTTGCTGGATTTCGCTGCCCTTGATCTTCAGGATCGACGAGGCGGGGTTGGGCTTATTGCTCTTGCTGCCGCGCTCGGCCGAGAGCACGCGCAATTGCGTCATCTCCAGCGCCTTGAGCTCGATCTCGACGGCGGCGACCTTCTCGCGGAAGCGCTCGTCGTCCATCAGCATGCCGTCGTCCGCCGGTACCTGCGCGGCCAACTCCTTGATCCGCTGCACGCGCATCTTCGATAGGCCCACGCGGGCGATCCCCGTGCGCTCGTTGCCGAGCAGGAACTTGGCGCAATCCCAGCCGCGGTTCTCCTCGCCGACCAGATTCTCGACCGGCACCTTGACGTTGTCGAGGAAGACCTCGTTGACCTCGGCGCTGCCGTCCATGGTCTGGATCGGGCGTACCGTGATGCCGGGCGATTTCATGTCGAAGAGCAGATAGGAGATGCCGAGCTGCATCTTGGCGCCGGGGTCGGTACGCACCAGACAGAAGATCCAATCGGCGTGCTGCGCGGCGGTCGTCCAGATCTTCTGTCCGTTGACTATGTAATGGTCACCCTGGCGAACGGCGCTGGTTTTGAGGGATGCGAGATCGGAGCCCGATCCGGGCTCCGAGAAGCCCTGGCACCACCAGTCGTCCAGCGCGGCCATGCGCGGCAGAAAGCGCTTCTTCTGCGCGTCCGTGCCGAACTGGACCAGCACCGGCCCGTTCATGGAGACGTTGAAGCCGAGCGGTGGCGGCACGCCGGCCGCCTGCATCTCCTCCTGATAGAGGTAGTGCTGCACGGGTGTCCAATCGCAGCCGCCCCATTCCTTCGGCCAGTTGGGCACGGCCCAGCCGCGCTTGTGCAATGTCTTGTGCGCGGTGACGACATCCTGCTTGGTCAGGCTGCGGCCCTCGATGACCTTACGCCTAATCTCGAGCGGAACCTCGGTGCGGAAGAACTTGCGCGCCGCGTCGCGAAAGGCAAGCTCGTCGACTGTAAAGCGCAGGTCCATGGGACTTCTCCCCTCTCTCGACACCGTCGCAGGGTATTTTGTTCGGCTTGGCCAGAAGCGTAGGCGTGCGCTCCGGGCTTGGCAACTTGCTCGGTAAGGGCCAGCCTATGGGCAAAGGATACCGGCAGGAGAGGACGTGATGAAGAACCCCTTCGATCTCAAAGGACAGGTTGCCGTCATCACCGGCTCGAGCAAGGGCATCGGCCGCTCGATCGCGGAGACGATGGCGACCATGGGCGCCAAGGTGGTGGTGTCGAGCCGGAAGGCGGATGCCTGCGAGGCGGTAGCGGATGCCATACGCAAGGGTGGCGGCGAAGCCGTGGTCATTCCCTGCAACATCGGCCGCAAGCCGGAGGTCGAGGCTCTAATCAAAGGGACGCTGGACAAGTACGGCCGCATCGACGCGCTCGTCTGCAATGCTGCCATCAATCCTTATTTCGGGCCGCTTGCCGGCATCGGTGATGATGCCTTCGACAAGATCATGGCTTCGAACATCAAGAGCAATTTGTGGCTCGCGAACCTCACTGCTCCGGGAATGGCCGAGCGCGGCGGCGGCAGCATCACCATCGTCTCCTCGATCGGCGGCATTCGCGGCAGCTCCATGCTCGGCGCCTACGGCATCTCCAAGGCCGCAGACTTCTCGCTGGCGCGCAGCCTTGCCGTGGAGTGGGGGCCGAAGAATGTGCGCGTGAACGCCATCGCGCCGGGCTTGGTGAAGACTGATTTCGCAAGGGCACTGTGGGAGAACCCGGCCAACCTCGCCAAGCGTCTCGAAACAACGCCGCTCAGGCGCATCGGCGAGCCCGACGACATCGGCGGCATTGCTGCGTTCCTGGCCTCGCCGGCGGCAGCCTACATCACGGGCCAGGTCATCGTCGCCGATGGTGGCGTGACCATCGCCTAATTCCGGTAGACAAGAGCAAATGGCGCCTTCACTCTGGCCGCCAACAATAAAAATCGATCTGAGCGCGTCGAAGCTACAGGGAGGAGATTCATGCAGTCCGCGCGTTGCGCAGGCATTGTTGCCTTTGCTGCTTTCATTCTTTCGGTGTCGGCGGGCGTCACGTTGGCGCAGAGTTATCCCTCCAAGCCCATCACCATGATCATTCCCTGGCCGGCCGGCGGGTCGTCCGATCTGACGCTGCGCGCCATGGGCGAGTCGGCGTCGAAGCACCTGGGCCAGCCGTTCATCTACGACAACAAGCCCGGCGCATCCGGGACGCTCGGACCGGCAACGATGGTCGCGGGCGCTAAGCCCGACGGCTATACGATCGCGCAGATACCCATCACCGTGCAGCGCTTGCCGCTGATGCAGAAGGTGACCTGGGATACCCTCAAGGACTTCAGCTACATCGTGCACCTGACGGGGTACACCTTCGGTGTGACGACCAAAGCGGACGGCGAGTTCAAGACCTGGGCCGATGTGGTCAAATACGCCAAGGAAAATCCGGGCAAGGTCACATACGGCACGCCCGGTGCCGGAACCACGCTGCATATCGGCATGGAGCAGATCGCCGCCAAGGCCGGCATCAAGCTGACGATGGTGCCGTTCAAGGGTGGAGCTGAGACGAATGCCGCGGTCCTCGGTGGACACACCACTCTGCAGGCCAATTCCACCGGCTGGAAGCCGCTGGTTGATGCTGGGCAGCTCCGACTGTTGAACCTCTGGACACCAGAGCGCAGCAAGAACTGGCCCGACACGCCGACGCTCAAGGAGCTCGGCTATCCCTTCGTGTTCGACAGCCCGTTTGGTCTGGCGGGCCCCAAAGGCATGGACCCGGCACACGTGCAGAAGCTGCACGACGCCTTCAAGCTGGCGCTCGAGGATCCGGCCGTGATCGAGATGCTGCGCAAGTACGACATGTTTCCGCGCTACTTGAACACGGCCGACTACACCAAGTCCGTCGGTGACGTCATTGCCCAGGAGAAGGCTGCTCTAGAGTTGATCGGGCTCTTGAAGAAGGACTAAGAGAAAAACTGCAACACGCCACGGTGGTGCGATGCGCGCCAAGGCCCGACTCCTTCCGTCATCAACGGAGACAGAGGCCAAACAAGTGCGCAGTCCGTGCTGCAAGTGGCGATACCGCAATCGGGAGGGTGTCATGCGCGGTTTTGCGTCGATAACGGCGACGGCTTTGCTTTCCGTGATGGTCCTGGGCAGCCCGGCTGTGGCTTACCCCGACAGGCCGGTGACGGTAATCGTGCCGTGGCCGGCCGGCGGCTCCACCGATATCGCCGTGCGTGCACTGGCGGACGTGGCGGCCAAGCATCTGGGCCAGCCTATCATCGTCGAGAACAAGGCGGGTGCGTCAGGTACGCTCGGTCCGGCGGCGATGGCCGCGACGGCGAAGCCGGACGGCTACACGGTGGCGCAGATGCCGGTCACCGTGCAACGCCTGCCGATGATGCAGAAGACGTCGTGGGATGCTAAACGCGACTTCACGTACATCATCCATCTCACCGGCTACACATTCGGTATCATCACGCGCGCCGACGGCCCCTTCAAGCAATGGAGCGATGTCGTTGCGTACGCCAAAGCCAATCCGGGCAAGGTGACCTACGGCACTCCCGGCGCGGGCACCTCACTGCACATCGGCATGGAGCAGATCGCAGCCAAGGACGGCATCCAGCTGACGCAGGTGCCGTTCAAGGGCGCTGCCGAATCGACGGCTGCCGTCGTCGGCGGCCATACCATGCTGTCAGCGGAGGGAACCGCTTGGCGACCGCTGGTCGAAGCCGGGACACTGCGCGTCCTGATGATTTGGACAGAGGTGCGCAGCCCGAACTATCCGGACGTGCCGACGCTCAAAGACCTCGGGTATCCCTTCGTCTTCGACTCGCCCTGGGGCATCGCCGGTCCCAAAGGCATGGACCCGGCGCACGTGAAAAAGTTGCATGATGCGTTCAAAGCAGCACTTGAAGAGCGGGCCGTGGTCGGCCTGCTGGCCAGGTACGACATGGTGCCCCGCTACAAGAACAGCCAGGACTATGTGGCGTATGTCGATGAGGTCATTGCTCAGGAGCGGGCCGCGCTCGAGCGTATCGGGCTCTTGAAGAAGCCAGACTAGGGAGACGGTATGCTTGCAAAGGCCGAGATCTGGGCAGGGCTGTTCTGGCTCGCCATCGGGGCCTACGTAGCCTGGGCCGGACGGGACCTCGGGCTCGGCACGCTGCATGAGCCAGGCTCTGGCTTCGCTCTGTTCTGGATCGGCCTGCTGATGGTGGCGCTCTCCCTGCTAGTGATTGCACCCGCCGCCGTCAGGCCATCACCCAGCCTGGCGTCGCTGTGGGACGGCGTGCGCTGGGGCCGCGTGCTGGTGGTGATTGGCCTGCTACTGGCTTTCGGTTTCGGCTTCGAGCGCGTCGGCTTTATTCCGGGCGCCATCGCGCTGCTGCTCGTCCTCATGCTGTTTGTCGATCCGGTCGGCTGGTGGAAAGCGGTGCCGGTTGCGATATTGGCCCCGATCATGGTGTGGCTGGCCATGACCAAGTGGCTGAGGATTCAGCTACCCGCCGGTCTGCTGGCCGGCTGGTTTGACTGAGGAAGGCGCATGGACATCTTCTCCAGCCTTCTTCTCGGCTTCTCGGTAGCGCTGCAGCCGCTCAATCTCCTCTACTGCTTTCTCGGCGTTTTCATCGGCACGCTGGTCGGCGTGCTGCCGGGCATCGGCCCGGTGTCAGCCATGGCGCTGCTGTTGCCCGTAACGCTGTCGGGCACGCCGGAGTCGGGCATCATCATGATGGCGGGCATCTACTACGGCTCCATGTACGGCGGCTCGACCACCTCCATCCTGGTCAGGATTCCCGGTGAGGCTGCCTCCGTCGTCACCTGCTTCGATGGCCATGAGATGGCCAAGCAGGGCCGCGCCGGACCGGCCCTTGGCATGGCGGCCATGGCGTCGTTTATCGCCGGCACATTCTCCATCGTCATGCTGATGCTGGTGGCGCCGACGCTGGCGCGCGTGGCGGTCGCGTTTGGACCGGCCGAGTATTTCTCGCTGATGCTGCTCGGCCTCACCATTCTGAGCTTCATGACGCAGGGCGCCATGGCCAAGTCCCTGCTGATGGCCTGCGTCGGCATCGTTCTCGGACTGATCGGCATCGATCAGATCACGGCCGCCCCACGTCTCACCTTCGAGCGCCTCGAGCTGCTCGACGGCGTCGGGCTGGTGCCGGTGGTGATGGGGCTCTTTGGCGTGGCCGAGATCCTCTACAACCTCGAAACCAAGCTCGAGCGCAATCTGATCACCGCCCGCATAGGCAGCTTGCTGCCTACGGCTGCCGACTGGGCGGCGAGCAAATGGGCGCTAATCCGCGGCGCGGTGCTGGGCTTTTTTCTCGGCATCCTGCCAGGTGGCGGCGCGGTCATCGCTTCGTTCGCGTCCTATGCCATCGAGAAGAAGATGTCGGCGACGCCGGAGCGCTTCGGCAAAGGCGCCATCGAGGGCGTGGCGGGCCCGGAGGCGGCCAATAACTCCGCGGCGGGCGGTGCCTTCATTCCGCTGCTGACGCTCGGCATCCCGCCCAACGTTGTCATGGCGTTGCTGCTCGGTGCCTTCATCGTGCACGGCACGCAGCCCGGTCCCCTGATGATGACGCAGAACCCGAATCTGTTCTGGGGCATCGTCGCCAGCATGTACATCGGCAACATCATGCTGCTGGTGCTCAACATGCCGCTGATCGGCATGTGGGTGCAGGTGCTCAAGGTGCCCTACAACCTGCTCTTTCCACTGATCCTGATGTTCTGCGTCGTCGGCGTGTTCAGCTCTGGCAACGCCGCGTTCGACGTGCTGGTGATGACCGTGTTCGGTGCGCTGGGCTACCTTATGCGCAAGTTCGGGTACGAGCCGGCGCCGCTGGTGCTGGCCTTCGTGCTCGGGCCGATGCTGGAGAACAATCTGCGCAAGGCGCTGATTCTGTCGCGCGGTGACTTCTGGACGTTCCTGGAGCGGCCGATCTCCGCCGTTTGTCTGGTGCTGGCCGCGCTGATCCTGCTCACGCCGCTGCTGCCGATCCTGTCGCGCAAGCGCGAGGTCATCGCTCTCGACAAGCAGTAGGAGCTTTGCAGGCCCGTTCCGGCGCTCTAGTGTCCCGATCGAGAAATTCGCCGGCGTACGCGACTCCCTCTGAGCGAATTTCTCGATCTGAATCACACTAGCCGTGGGCGGCAGGCAATGCTGGGCGCGCACGAAAGGCTCGGACTTATGAAAATCTCGGTCATCCAGACCAACTCGGTGCATGACAAAGCCAAGAACATCGGTCAGGCCAAAGCTTTGATCGAAGAGGCCGTCGCCGCCGACCGCCCGGACGTCGTGGTGTTGCCGGAAGTGTGGAATTATCGCGGCGGGCCCACATCCGACAAGCTTGCCAACGCGGACCAGATCCCAGGCGGGCCGGCCTACGAGGCGCTGCAGTTGCTGGCACGTACGCACAAGATCTGGGTGCATGGCGGCAGCATGATCGAGAGGATTGCGGGCGAGCAGCGCGTCTACAACACGACCTGCGTGTTCAATCGCGAGGGGCATGAAGTCGCGCGCTACCGCAAGATCCATATGTTCGACATCACGGCCCCGGACGGGACACCCTATAACGAGAGTCACACGATCAAGCCCGGCGAGGCGATCGTCCTCTACGATCTGGAAGGGCTTAAAGTCGGCTGTACCATTTGCTACGACATGCGCTTTGCCGAGCTCTACATCACGCTTGCCAAGCGCGGCGCCGACATCATCATGGTGCCATCCTCGTTCACATTGCAGACCGGCAAGGATCACTGGGACCTGCTGCTGCGCGCGCGGGCGGTGGAGACGCAGTGCTACATCGTGGCGCCGGGGCAGTACGGCACCTACCTCGACGGCAAGGGCACGCCGCGGCCGTCCTACGGCCACTCGCTGATTGCCGATCCGTGGGGGCATATCGTGGCCAAGGTCTCGGACGGGATCGGATTCGCCTCGGCGAATATCGATCCGGCGCAGATCAAGCGGGTGCGGGAGCTGATCCCGATGAACGCGCACCGGCGGTTGAAGGTGACATAAGCGCCATTAAGGTTTCGGCGGATAAGGATGCCGTTTGCCACTGATGTCGGTGATGGAGGGCGCAGGAGCATCCGGATCGAGGTACTGCGGCCCGACAGGTACCTTGCCGTGGCCGCCAGGAATGTCGAGCACGTAGGTCGGCAGTGCAAGGCCAGAGATGCGGCCGCGCAGCGCGCGCATGATGGCTTGGCCTTCTTCGATCGTGGTGCGGAAGTGCGCGGTGCCCGGCGCCAGATCGGCATGGTGCAGATAGTAAGGCTTCACGCGCAGGGCGACGAGCTCGGTGAAGAGCTCGGCAAGCGTGGCCGCATTATCGTTGACGCCCTTGAGTAGCACCGTCTGGCTGACGAGGACGAGACCTCTGTCCGCGAGCCGGGCAATGGCGGCGCGCGCGTCGGGCGTCAGCTCGCGGGGATGATTAGTGTGCAGACCAACGTAGATGGCACGGTCTGATTGCTTCAGAGCGGCGATGAGATCGCCGGTCACGCGCGCCGGATCGACCACTGGCACCCGCGTGTGCCAACGCAGCACGCGCACGTGCGGTATGCCGCTGAGCCGCTGCGTCACCTCCGCGATGCGGCGTGGCGACAGCATGAACGGATCGCCGCCGGTCAGGATGACTTCCGAGATGCCAGATTGCTCGCGGATGTAGCCGAGCGCGCGATCGAGTGTCTTGCCGGACAGGGCTTGCGCGCCGCCGGGGCCTACCATCTCGCGGCGGAAGCAGAAACGGCAGTAGACCGGGCAAACGTGCGTGAGCTTCAACAGTACGCGATCGGGATAACGATGCACGACGCCGGGCACGACCTCGTGCACGTGGTCGCCGATTGGGTCGGCGCGCTCTTCCGGGCGTTGATCCAGCTCCCGTATGTCAGGCACGAACTGCCGCGCGATGGGGTCGGCCAGATCAGTGCGATTGATGAGATGCACCATATCCGGCGTTATGGCAATCGCGTAGCGGGCAGCAACGGCTTCGAGCGCGGCGATGTCGGGAACTACGATGAGGCTCGCCTCACGCAGGTCGGCGATGGAGCGTAGGGTTTTTGCGATCTGTGTCATGTCTCCACCACGGGTGTCCAGATCACCTGCTCGATGCGCTGGGCGCCGGTGGCCAGCATGACGAGGCGGTCGAAGCCGAGCGCAGCACCACTGGCGGGTGGCATGTGGGCGAGAGCGGCGAGGAAATCCTCGTCGATGGGGTAGCGCTCGCCGTGGATGCGCTGCTTCTCCGTCATCTCTGCCTCGAAACGGTTGCGCTGCTCGGCCGGATCGGTCAGCTCGCCGAAGGCGTTGGCGATCTCGATGCCGCAGGCGTACAGCTCGAAGCGCTCGGCCACGCGCCCATCGTGCGCCGTGGGACGCGCGAGTGCCGCCTCGGAGACGGGGTATTCGTCGAGGATAGTTGCCGCTCCGATGCCGAGCTTCGGCTCGAACTGCGCGACGATGCGGCTGAAGATGTCGGCCCAAGTGTCGTCATCGGCGACGCGGAGGCCATGGGTCCGCGCGGCTGCCGCCAGCGCGGCGCGGTCTGCGATCGTGCCGTCAACGTGCAGCAGCGAGACATTCGCGTGGCGGGCAAATGCCTGCGCAATGGTGACGCGCTCGGGCGAGTTCTGCGGCCTCATCTCGCGGCCATCGAACGACCAGACCGCATGGCCGGTGGTCTGGCTGGCAATACGCAGGATGTCGGCGCAATCCTGCATCAATTGCGTGTAAGGCTCGCCTGCGCGATACCATTCTAGCATCGTGAACTCGGGATGATGCAGCCGGCCGCGCTCGCGATTGCGGAACACGGGCGCGAACGTGAAGAGGCGCGGCTCGCCCGCCGCCAGCAGCTTTTTGCAGGCGAACTCGGGCGAGGTGTGCAGGTAAAGCTGCGCGGACGTCCCATCGGTTCCGATCAGGTGCGTGGCAAACGCATGCAGATGCGCCTCGTTGCCGGGCGAGACCTGCAAGCATGCGGTTTCGACCTCGATGAAACCCTGATCCTGGAACCAGGTTCGCAGCGCCGCTTTGATGGCATTGCGCGCCAGCAGTAGCGGCCGCCGGTCGGCATGCACATGCGGTGTCCACCAGGGGGAGGAGGCAGTCATCGGTCGTCTTGGTTTCACTTGCCTGTTGGCGTGGGCGGCGAGTTCAGTTGGTCCTTGGCCGCCGCCTGAAAGCCGGGTATGAACCGGCCACATTCGCGCCTTGCCGTCCCGATCCCGCGATTGGCGACTGTTGCGGCGGCGGCAATCACGGAGGTTCCATCGTGGCGAGAGTTATCGCAAGCTCGGTGCGCAAAGGCAACGTGCTCGAGATCGACGGCAAACTCTGCGTCGTCATGAAGGCCGAGAACATCCACCCCGGCAAGGGTACGCCGGTGACGCATCTCGACATGCGGCGCATCGCCGATGGGGTCAAGATCACCGAACGCTATCGCACCACCGAGCAAGTCGAGCGCGTTTATCTCGATGAGAAGATCTACAACTATCTGTACGAGGACGATACCGGCTTCACGTTCATGGAGCCCGAGACGTACGACCAGATCACCGTGCCCAAGGACCTGATGGGCGAGCAGGCGGTCTACCTGCAGGAGAACATGCCTTGTACGCTGATGCTGTACGAAGGCACGCCCGTTTCCATAGATCTGCCACAGCGGGTAACGTTCGAGATCGTGGAAGCCGATCCGGTGGTAAAGGGGCAGACGGCGTCGTCGTCCTATAAGCCGGCGGTGCTCTCCAACGGGCAGCGCATCATGGTGCCGCCACATATCTCGGCCGGCACCCGAGTGGTGGTTATGACGGCGGATGGTTCCTACGTGGAACGCGCCAAAGATTGATGATCCGCTGAGATTTGGGGGAAAGACGCATGCCGTCGCGTTGGAGTGAGCGCCGTAAGAGATTCCGGGGCATCGTATCGGGCGACGCCTGCATTCATCCAGGATCGGTGCATGACCCGATCTCGGCGCGCATCGCGGCGGAGCTCGGGTTCGAGGTCGGCATGTTCGCGGGCTCGACCGCGTCGCTGACGGTGCTCGGCTCGCCCGACCTCATCACCCTGACGCTCACAGAGTTCGCGCAGCAAGCGCTACGCATCAATCGCGCGGCGGAGCTGCCGCTGCTGTGCGATGCCGACCACGGCTACGGCAACGCGCTGAGCGTCATGCGCACCGTGGAGGAGCTGGAGACCGCCGGTGTGGCTGGGCTCTCCATCGAGGATACGCTGCTGCCGCAGGCGTACGGCACCGGCGATGCGCAGCAGATCCTGTCGCTCGAGGAGGGCGTCGGCAAGATGCAGGCGGCGCTGGCGGGACGGCGCGATCCGGACCTCGTCATCGCCGGGCGCACGAGCGCGATCCAGATCACAGGGATCGAGGACACGATCCGCCGCGCGAAGGCGTACGAGGCTGTCGGCGTTGACGCGATCTTCCTGGTCGGTGTGAAGACGCGCAAGGAGCTGGAGGCGATCTCGCCCAACATCAAAGTGCCGATCATCCTCGGCACGGCGACGCCGGAGCTGAGCGACCGCGCCTATCTGGCCAAGCAGGGTGTGCGCATCTGCTTGCAGGGGCATCAGCCGTTCCAGGCTTCAGTGCAGGCGATCTATGCAACTCTGAAGGCGCTGCGCGACGGCGTGGCGCCGAAGGACCTGCCGAACCTGGCGCCGGCCGATTTGATCAAGCGCGTGACGCGTGCGGACGAGTATACGCACTGGTCCCAGGATTTTCTGGGAGCGAAGAAATAGGCTCCGCCAGACATGTCTGTGTCCAACGGAGCCTGCGGTTCTGACCTATTGGGTATTGGGACCTAATGCAGTCCGTCGACGCAAACCCGGGCTTGTCCGCGCAGGCTCGGCTGCGAGCGATAGAGCATCTCGACCTGGCGTATGGAGCGCCGCTCGCCTCTGAGATCGAGAGGACGGGTCTGCCCGCCGGCTCGGATCTCATCGCGCACCGGAATGTCGTCCGGATCGCCGTTGGCGTAGACCACTCTCAGATCCATCATGTGCACGCGATTGCCCTCGACGCGCAGCCTGACGGCGCGGAAGCGACCTTCCTGGCGTCCCACCGGGATGACGTCGCGATCGATCAGGAAGCCGACCCGCTTGCAGCCGAGCTCCTCCCAGCGGTCGCCGCCACCACCACCACCGCCGCCGCCGGGACCGCCGCCGAACCGGCCGCCGTGCTCGCCGTAGATGTTGACGACGGCGCGGCCGCCGAAGCCGGGCCGTGAGCGGTATACGAGCTCAATCTGGCGAATGACGCGATCGCCACCTTGCAGATCCAGTGGCCGCGATCGCTCGCCCGGACGCACCAGTGCACGCACCGGCACGTCCTGGACTTCACCGTTCATGAACACGACCTTGAGGTCCATGAAGTAGACGTCGTTCTCACGCACCTCCAAAGCAATCCGCGAGAAGCGGCCCTCGCGCCGCCCCACCTCGATAATATCGCGGTCGACGCGAAATCCGACGGTGCGGGAGCCGAGCAGCTCCCAGTCGCTGCGTCCTCTTCGTCCCGATCCCGATCCCGGTCGCGATCGCGCTGAGCGAAGGCGTCACCGGCCACGAAGTTGATCAACACGAGCAGCACCGCGCCAAACACGGCCCTGATCCACATGCATTCCTCCCACACGAACGATACTCGGGCGCGCTGATGGGAATACCCCGGCGCGCTCAACATCGAGCGGCACCATGCCCCTCGAGTAACGGGGCGCTGCTATAGGGTGGGATTGTGTCCGCGCAAGGATTATTGTGGCCCGTCGCCTCGCAGCTGCGAAGACGCTTTCACGCCACAATCTCGTCGGTGACGACCTTGAAGCCGGCCAGCCGCGCCATACCGAATGCGGTCGACAGCGCCACGTCGGTGGCGTCCCGCCCACGCGCCACCAGAATGCGGCCGATGCGCGGCTTGTTGTGACGCGCATCGAAGGTGTACCAGCGCCCGCCCAGATAAACCTCGAACCACGCACTGAAGTCCATCGGATCGGGCACCGCCGGCACGCCGATATCGCCGAGGTAGCCGGTGCAGTAGCGCGCCGGAATGTTCATGCAGCGGCACAGTGTGATGGCGAGATGCGCGAAGTCGCGGCACACGCCGCGCTGCTCGTTGAAGCCGTCCCAGGCCGTGCGCGAGGCTGAGGCATGATGATAGCCGAAGCTCAGCCGCTCGTGCACGTAATCGCAGATCGCCTGCACGCGCGCCCAGCCCATGGGCGTGGCGCCGAACAGCGACCAGGCCGTGTTGGTCAGATGGTCCGTGTCGCAATAGCGGCTGCCCAGCAGGTAGATCAGCACGTCGTCGGGGAGCTGCTCGACGGCGAGCTGCGCAGCTTCGGGCGCGACCTGGTCGGGCGCGCCCGAATCCTGGATGACGAAGTCGCTCGAGATGGCGATGCGCCCGGCGGGCGCGACAATGCGCGTGCAGGCGTTACCGAACGAGTCCAGATAGTCGTGCGCCGTGACGGCCGGCTCGAACGCGATGCGGTGGGGCGTGATGAGATCGGGTTGCCGCGAGGGATGCATGGTCAGCATCAGGATCATCGGCGTCGGCTGCGGGCACTCGTAGACGATTTCGTAGCCGGCGCGGATCTGCATGGACGGTCCTCGGAAGGCGGCGTCGCATGGAAATTAAGCAAGATCGGTGCCAGATGTCGATGCGGCGTGCGCAGAAGAACGCGCGATCATGCGCCGCGTTCCGTCTCGCGCTAAACCCCTAAGTGTAGAGCAGGATTCACGCTCCAGATGGATCGCAAGGCAATTCTATCTGAAACGATCCTGCTCTAGCTTTCGCGCTTCGCCGCTTGCACGGCTTGCTCCAGCGCCTGCAGGAAATGCGAGCGATCTTTGTGCGTGAAGCTGGCGTTGTAGCCCTTGCTTTCGCCCGTTTCGCGTAGATGACGGGAGAACTCGCGCATGGACAGGGCCTGACCAATGTTGGCCTCGGTGAATGGCTTGCCGGTATTGCCAATCACACGCGCGCCGGCCTTGAGGCAGCGTGCTGCGAGCGGAATGTCGGCCGTCACGGCGATGTCGCCCTTGGTTATGCGCTCGGCGATCCAATCGTCCGCCGCATCGGGACCGTCAGTCACGACCACGCGCTTGATGAGCGGCCCTTCGGGCAGACGCATCCAGGCATTCGAGACGAAATGGATTTCGAGCCCGTGCCGTTCCGCCACGCGCACCGCCTCGTCCTTCACGGGGCAGGCGTCGGCATCGATGTAGAGGGTGGTGGGCAAGGGGGCAAAGCGGCCTGCTTATGGCAGAGCCAGCGCGCCGAGCGTGACACCGAGTGATGGCACGAGCAGCGGCATGAGCTGATCGCCTACGGCTTTTTCGAGTATCGTCGCGTAACCTGACGGCCCGGGATCGCGATGGATGCGCGTCTCGAGCGTAGACGCATTGATTGACCAGTACTCGCGCACGCCGAACGAGGCGTAGATGCCGGCCTTGCGCCCGCGGTCGTAAGCGAGCGAGGAATCCGACACCTCCACGCACAACAGCGCGGTTGGGCCATTCAGTCCTTCGAGGCTTGGCGGAATGGGATAGACGGTGATGTCGGGCTCCAGGAACGTGTCGTCCGACAGCGTGAACGTCGTCTCCGGTATGACGCCGATATTGTCGGGTGCAGCCCGCATCCAGAAGCGTAGCAGCGCCACCTTGATTCGCTCGTGCGGGATGCCCTTGGGGTTCATCGGCACGGCCTCCCCGCCAATCAGCTCGAAGCGCTCATCCGGATCGAGGATGCCGGCCTCCGCCATGGCCCGCATCTCGGCCACGCTGAATCGCCGCCGGGGCAGGCCATCAGCCGCCTGGGTGGTATGAGGCAGGGAAGCAGGGCGGAGATGCTCGTTCATGCCGAACCCTAACATGGCCTCGACGATCCATGAAGTTCCGGAGGTGTTCGACCGGTCCTAAAGGCTCAGCGTCCCTCACACTTTGGGCTCAGCCACACGTGCGTCGCATGCCGCTTGTTGGTGGGTGAGAAATCAAGCGCCGCATAGAGCCGGATGGCCGCCGGGTTGTCCGTCCGCAGGTGTATGCGTTCGAAAACAGGCCCGCCGCGCAAGAGCAGCTCCCGCATCAGCTCTGTGGCAAAGCCGGTCCGGCGCCACAGGAGCCGCACGTAGAGATGGCGAATGCGCCCGGTGCCCTGATTGCGGGTGTAGGGGTCGCGGTTGAGCCCGCCGACAGCAACGAGCAACTCGTTTTCGAAACGGCCGAGTAGGCATTCGCCGGTCTGGTCGAAACGGTTGGAGCCGTCAGCCCATTGGCCCAGGAGCCGATCGATGAAGTGGTGGCCCTCCGATCTCGCCTCCTGGGCCAGCTCATGGAAGCTGACGTCCTGCGGCGTGACTGGGCGGCAGGTGCGACTGGCGATCATTCTATCTATCTCTATTGATCGCCCAGAGGCAATGCGCTAAATCTGCAGCTCAGGGGCAGGGTTTCGTGAGCTAGTAGCTTGCGCGCCGACTGCGACGTGCTTTGACGTGTAAGGGCATGTACTTGCCTTCCGAGCGAAGGTGGTACGCGTGAAAGTCCACGTTGTCCTTTTCCTTGCCCAGTCGGTTGAACTCTTGGGTGCGCCCCCGACGCCGGGGACCAAATAGGCGAGCATACTCACCCTGAAACGCATGGAACGTCCGCCACTCCCGGTCTGAGGCAGGCTTGCTCGCATAGCCCTTTTGCCATGGGCGCCGACCGTACTCATCGTAGGCATCGGATTGGCCATCCTTGTACCCGATGAACATTTCCCCACTAAACGTGAGCGATCGCGGATCGGGCATCAGGAGGTATCGGTCATCGAGCTTACGCCAATGGTCTGACGGAAGCTTCTTCTCCGGGTACAGCCATTCCTCAACCGGTGATGCGATGAAGCGTCGGGCCCGCTTCTTGATCATGAAGTTTATCTGGTTGACTTCCTCCCTCTGTTAGTTCGCGCAAAGTCTGAATCTCCAAAAAGTTGAACAACCGAGCGGGGCGAATTGGGTGCGGATTGGGTCGCAGCTTCATTGGGCTTTGGTATGGGTTACGGACCCACGCTAGGTTTGTGATGACGAGAAGCCGTGTCGGTGAGAGCGGAAACAGCGTATGAGTGCCCACCAGCCAGACCTCGGGATCACCATGCGTTCGACAGTGCTGACCCCCGGGAAAGCAGTCGCGGTTGTAAACGGTTACGGGATGGTCGGAGACGATGAACTTCGTAGCTGTCGTATTTGCGTCAACAAGCGCCCAGACGCCCTCGGTCCAAATCGAGCAGTGCAGGTTCTGCAGCCTCTGCATCGCCACGAGCGCAACATTCTTGTCGGACGTTCTCGCAAGGGACGCGACGTAGGCGAGGCCCTTTGGCGTGCGCAGCTTTTGCACGCTCATGTAGTTCAGCAGGCCATGGAAGGCCCGATCGCTGACAGCGAAATTGCGGTGGTCGAAGCGGCTGAACCAATCGACGGCGTAGGCACCTTCACTATCAACGCGCCCAAAGAAGAACTTCTCGATATCCTTTGATCGCCAGTTGCCGAACTGGGTCGTGTACAGGTCGGTTTCCTGAAAGCAGCGTCGTGTTCCCCACCGTTGAAGTGCCTTCTTGGTACACAGTACACCGGTCGGATGTTTGATTACTTCGGGCGTCAGATCGAGATAACGAAATTTCGCCTCGCCGCTCGATGGCAGGAAGCGTGCTTGATACCATTGGGGGACGTAGTGGTTGTTGGAATAGCCTTCGGGCGACATGAACCCGGAATATTGACGGGCGGAACTATTGCCAAGACGTTCCGCGCCGCAATCCACAAGGTGTCAGCCCGACCCAAGACCACCTGGTCACCGCGCCGGATTCTTGACCGCACGGGGGCTGCTAGTTGTCAAAAAAGCTCCTGAGCTTCCGGCTCCGCTCGGATGCCTCACCCTCGGGACAAGCCCGAGGGTATGGCTTCCTTAGTTGTCCAAGAACGACCGCAGCTTCCTCGACCGGCTCGGATGCTTGAGCTTGCGCAGCGCCTTGGCCTCGATCTGGCGGATGCGCTCGCGCGTTACGCTGAACTGCTGGCCCACTTCCTCCAGCGTGTGGTCGGTGTTCATGCCGATGCCGAAGCGCATGCGCAGCACGCGCTCCTCGCGCGGGGTGAGCGAGGCCAGCACCCGCGTCGTCGTCTCGCGCAGGTTGGACTGGATCGCCGCATCGATCGGCAGCACCGCGTTGCGGTCCTCGATGAAGTCGCCGAGGTGTGAGTCCTCCTCGTCGCCGATCGGTGTCTCGAGTGAGATCGGCTCCTTGGCGATCTTCAAGACCTTGCGCACCTTCTCGATCGGCATGGCGAGCTTCTCGGCCAGCTCCTCGGGTGTCGGCTCGCGGCCGATCTCGTGCAGCATCTGGCGGCTGGTGCGCACGATCTTGTTGATGGTCTCGATCATGTGCACGGGGATGCGGATGGTGCGCGCCTGGTCGGCGATCGAGCGCGTGATCGCCTGCCGGATCCACCACGTGGCATAGGTCGAGAACTTGTAGCCGCGCCGGTACTCGAACTTGTCCACCGCCTTCATCAAGCCGATGTTGCCTTCCTGGATCAGGTCCAGGAACTGCAGGCCGCGGTTGGTGTACTTCTTGGCGATCGAGATGACGAGGCGCAGGTTGGCCTCCACCATCTCCTTCTTGGCCTGGCGCGCCTCGCGCTCGCCCTTCTGCACGTTGCGCACGATGCGGCGGTATTCGGAGATCTCCAGGCCCGTCTCGCTGGCGAGGTTGTGGATGTCGCCGCGGATGGTCTCGATGGAGCCGCGATCGCTCTTGATCAGGCGCTCCCACGAGCGGGTGCCGCACTTGCTCATGCGCTCGAGCCAGGTCTGATCGAGCTCGTTGCCGTAGTATTCCGAGATGAACTGCGAGCGCGGCACGCCATAGCTGTCGGCGAGCCGCATGAGGCGGCCCTCGAAGCCGATCAGGCGCTTGTTGATGGCGTAGAGCTGCTCGACCAGGCTTTCGATCCGGTTGTTGTTGAGCGAGAGGCTCTTGACGTCCTTGATAATGTCCTCGCGCAGCTTGTCGTAGGCCTTCTGCTCCTTGCGCGAGCCCTGCTCGCCGGCGACCTGCTGCTCGAGCTTCTTGTCCTGCTGCTTGCGCAGCTTCTTGTAGGTGGCAGCGATGTTGTCGAAGGTCTCGAGCACCTTGGGCTTGAGCTCGGCCTCCATGGCCGCGAGCGAAAGCGCGTTCTCGTACTCGTCGTCCTCGTCCATCTCTCCGTCCGGTGGGGTCTCACCGTTCAGCTCATCCTCGCCGTTGGCCTCGCGCGCGGAAGAGGGCGCGCCGCTCGGCGGCACGTGCGGGGGCCCGTTGGGCACGACCGCGGGCACGGCCTTGGCCTCGGGGCCCTCGTAAGTGGCCTCCAGATCGATGATGTCACGCAACAGAATCTTGCCGTCGTTCAGCTCGTCGCGCCAGATGATGATGGCCTGGAACGTCAGCGGGCTCTCGCACAGGCCCGCGATCATGGCCTCACGACCGGCCTCGATGCGCTTGGCGATGGCGATCTCGCCCTCGCGGGAGAGCAATTCCACCGAGCCCATCTCGCGCAGGTACATGCGCACGGGATCGTCCGTCCGCTCCGTCGGCTCGGCGCGCGTCTCGGTCTTGGCCGGCAGGCTCTGCGCTACCACGGCGCGCCCGTCGTCCTCGTCTGGGCCTGCATCGTCTGCGCCGTCCGCGGCCGGCTCCTCGCCTTCCTCGCTTTCGACGACGTTGATGCCCATGTCCGAGAGCATGGACATGGTGTCCTCGATCTGCTCGGACGACACCTCCTCGGAGGGCAGCACCGAATTCAGCTCGTCATAGGTGACATAGCCGCGCGTCTTGCCGACCTTGAGCAGCCGCTTGACGGTCTGGTCGGAGAGGTCCAGCAGCGGGCTGTCCTTCTCGACGGGCTCGGCCGCGGGCGCAGCATCCTCGGTCTTGCTCGGCATGGTTTCGGTCCTGCGATTGGATGCAGGGCGCTGCTGCGCGGAACGGCTCATTGCGTCTTTTCCTCTCCGAAACAAATCTGCAGGCTGTGGCTCGGCGCGCATGGCGGCAGGTTTGCCGACCACAAGCCGTGATCGGCATCGGCAGCACGCTCCGGGACGCGAGGAGATGACAAAAACCTCCCCGATCGTGCCTGAGCCTCGACTGCGTGCATAGATACCGATCCGAGCTTCAAGGGGCTCCCCAAGTTTCCTCGGTGGGCCCGGCTCAATTCCCCCAAGCGCGCAATGCCGCGACCGGCCTCGAACTCAAGCCGACCAGCGGTTGCCTTCGCCCTCCATAACCCCGTCGCTAGAGGTCTCCATGCCGTCGCCCCGGTTCAGCAGGCTCTGCAACTCGCAAATCCGAGCCAATGCTTCCTCGCTGCCTTCTGCAAGCCAAGCCTGCTCGGCAATCGCCAAAGCGCGCCGCAGCCCCACTTGCCTCTCATGAAGCGCAAGAGCATGACGCCAACCGGTCTCAACGGCGGCCCGATCTGCCTCTGGTTCGGCGAACTTGTCGCCTTTATGCGTGATCGCACGCTCGACGAGGGCAAGGATCTTGGCCAGACCTTGATCTGTGAGATGGGTCCGGAGCTGCGATCTGTCAAGGAAATTATGCTCCACCTGCAACGAAAGCACCGCGTCCCGCAGGCGTTCCGCCGCCTTGGAGGCAAGGGGGAGGGCGGCGATGGCCTCCCCATGCTCGTCCAAGAGCCAGGGATGGTTGAGGAGCGTCCACATCAGCAGGGCTTCCCGGTGAGGCAGTTCCGCCTGGCCTGCTGCGACGAGAGAGCTTGATTTTAGACTGGAGCTCGACCCAAGCGGCAGCGGCTGGAACCCGGGCCGGAAGGCCGTGGCCCGGTTGCCCCGATCGCGCCGGGCGCCTTCTCGGCGACCCTGAAAGCTCTGGCGCGGCTCACCCCAGCGGCTCTGGTTTGAATGGGTTCCACCGGCGTTGTTTCCAGTCCGCTGGGGTGCTCCGGAACCCATCCGCCAAGCCTCAGCTAGGCGGGTGCGCATTTCGCGCTGGTATTGGATTCTGACCCCCGCATCGCCGATGCGATCGACCAGAGCGAACAGGCGACGCTCCAGGTCTGCGCGCCGCTCGGGCGTGGTCCACTGACCCGCCGCCCATTCGCGCTCCCACAGGATATCCGCTAGCGGCCTGACCTGGGCCAGGACATCCGACAGGGCCTCGGGACCCGCCTGCCGAATGAGATCATCCGGATCGAGCCCGTTCGGCAGGAACCCGAAAGACAGGCTCGTGCCGGCCTTGAGCAGGGGCAGGGCGGTGTCGACGGCCCGGAAGGCGGCCTTGCGACCGGCGCTGTCGCCGTCGAAGCAGAGGATCGGCTCTGGCGCCATGCGCCAGAGCATTTGCAGTTGCCCTTCTGTCAGCGCCGTCCCGAGCGGCGCCACCGTCTCTCCGAACCCGGCTTCGGCCAGGGCAATAACGTCCATGTAGCCTTCGACCACGATGATGCGATCGCGCTCGAACGCCAGTTGCCGGGCTTTGGCGGCGTTGAACAGAACATCGCCCTTATGAAAAAGCGGCGTCTCCGGCGAGTTCAGGTATTTGGCCGGTGCATCGGGATCGAGCGCCCGCCCGCCGAAAGCGATGACCCGGCCCTTGAGGTCGCGGATCGGAAACATGACGCGGTTGCGGAAGCGGTCGTAGGGGACGGGAATGTCCTCGCCCGCGATCTGCATGCCCGAGGCTGCCATCTCCTGCGGAGTGAAGCCGCTGGAGACCAAATGTTCTTTCAGCGCGGACCGGCTCCCCGGCGCGAAACCCAGGCGGAATTCAGCAATGGTCTCGCGCCTGAGCCCACGCCGCTCTAAGTAGCGGCGCGCCTCCAGCCCCTCGGAGGCCTTGAGCTTTGCTTCAAACCAAGCGGCAGCCGTTTCGACAAGCTCATAAAGTCGCGTGCGTGCATCTGCCCGCTCCGCCTCACGGCCGTCGCTGCGCTCGGGCTTGGGCATGGTGACGCCCGCTTCCGACGCCAGCCGCTCCACCACCTCGGGAAACGATAGCCCCTCTGTCTTCATCACGAAGGTGAAGATGTCGCCATGCTCGCCGGAGGCGAAGCAGTGATAGAAGCCCTTCTGGTCGTTGACGAAGAACGAGGGCGTCTTCTCGGATTTGAAGGGTGATAGGCCGCGGTACTCCCGCCCGGACTTCTTCAGCGCCACCTTGCGCGCCACCACCTGGCTGACCGAAAGGCGGCTGCGAATCTCATCCAGGAATTGCGGCGTGAAGCGCATGCCCTATGGGTTAATGTAAGTCGCGGGTCCGCGCTCAGCGAAAGGCGCGAGAATGCGGGCACAGACCGCTTCATTCACCGCTTCATGCAGTTATCAACAGGTGAGGTGCTGCCGTCTGGCCTCTACTGCAGCAGCTCCTTCACCAGTGCGCTCGCCTTGCCGAAGTCCATCTGCCCAGCAAAGCGCTGCTTGAGCACGCCCATCACCTTGCCCATGTCCTTCGGGCCCTGGGCGCCGGCCTCCTTGATCGCAGCAGCCACAGCGGCGCGCGCCTCCGCTTCGCCCATCTGCTTGGGCAGGAACTCCTCGATGAGCGCGATCTCGTCCTTCTCGTTCTGCGCCAGCTCGGTGCGCCCGGCCTTCTCGTAGGCCTCGATCGAATCGCGGCGCTGCTTGATCATGCGCGCCAGGATCTGGGTGATCTCGGCATCTCCGGCCGGCTCGCCGGCCTTGCCGCCAACCGGCTTGATGCCCAGATCATGGTCCTTGATGGCCGACAGCATCATGCGCACGGTGGTGAGCCGCTTCTGGTCCTTCGCCCGCATGGCGTCTTTCATGGCTTCGGTCAGGCGTGCGCGCATCGTTGGTCTCCGGTCTGCGGCAATAGCCGTCATGTAGTCGTGTGGTAGCGTTGACCACAAGGGCCTCGGCGCTTAGAGCGCGATCGTCTCGCATGGAAGCACTGCCGCTGCCATGCGTCCGCGCGTAGCGCGGCTCCGCCGCGACACGTGAATCGCACTCTAAAACTAAAAGCATAGAGCAGGATTCACGCTTCGGCCGTGGCGTCTTGGTTGCGGTAAAGTGCTTTAATCCGAAGCGATCCTGCTCTAGGTTCCGCGCCAAATCACAGGTTGGGCGATGCCATGACCACCGCGAGCACTTCCTCCGCGACCCCGGCACCCTGGTCCGATGCCCCGCAGACGGCGCGTCTGGTGCTGGCCGACGGCAGCGTCATCGCGGGAACCGGCCTCGGCGCTACCGGCTCGGCCGTGGGCGAGGTGTGCTTCAACACGGCCATGACCGGCTACCAGGAGATCCTGACGGATCCTTCCTACGCCGGGCAGATCATCACCTTCACGTTCCCGCACATCGGTAACGTCGGCACCAATGCCGAGGACACGGAGACGTCCAATCTGGCGTCGCGCTCGGGCGTGCGCGGCTGCGTGTTGCGCGCCGACATCACCGACCCGTCGAGCTACCGCGCCGCGGAGCACCTGGACGTCTGGCTGAAGGCGCGCGGGATCATTGCGCTGACCGGCATCGACACCCGCGCGCTCACCGCGCGCATCCGCGAGCAGGGCATGCCCAATGCCGTCATCGCTCACGAACCATCCGCCAAGTTCGACCTCGAGAAGCTCGAGGCCGAAGCCAACGCGTGGCCGGGCCTCGATGGCATGGATCTGGTCCCGGATGTCACTAGCGGACAGAGCTACACCTGGGACGAGATGCGCTGGGTGTGGGGCAAGGGCTACGGCCGCCAGCAGAGCCCGGAATTCCACGTCGTCGCCGTCGACTACGGCTTGAAGCGCAACATCCTTCGCCGGCTGGCCACCGCCGGCTGCAAGGTCACCGTCGTGCCTGCCACTGCCAAGGCGGACGAGATTCTGGAGCGCAAGCCCGACGGCGTGTTCCTTTCCAACGGTCCGGGCGATCCGGCTGCGACCGGCAAGTACGCAGTCCCAGAGATCAAGAAGCTGATCGACAGCGGCTTGCCCGTGTTCGGCATCTGCCTTGGCCACCAGATGCTCGGCCTCGCCGTCGGCGGCCGCACCCGCAAGATGAAGCAGGGGCATCACGGCGCCAATCACCCGGTCAAGGACTTCACTACTGGCAAGGTCGAGATCACCTCGATGAACCATGGCTTCGCCGTCGATCGCGACACGCTGCCGGAGAGTGTGGAAGAGACCCATGTGTCGCTGTTCGACGGCAGCAACTGCGGCCTGCAGATCAAGGGCAAGCCCGTGTTCTCCGTGCAATACCACCCCGAGGCCTCGCCTGGCCCCGAGGACAGCCACTATCTCTTCGAGCGCTTCGTGAATTTGATGCGCGACAGGAAGGGGCAGGCGAGGAAGCCGGAGCGCTGAGCGATACACTCGGTTTTCTGCCTACTTTCGTTCTGGTAGGCTTTACATCATGAACGAGCTTTCAAGCCCGCCCCGCATGCTTCCGACAACCCAGGCCGCTGAGGGATTGCCGCGCCTGCGCTGGACCAATTCCGATCTGGACCGACTGATCGATGCCGGCGTGCTGACGGAGGATGATCGCGTCGAGCTGATCGGGGGGGAGCTGGTTCCGATGGCGGCCAAGGGCAACCGGCATGAGAATGTAAAAATCATCCTCAGCAACTGGCTGTATCGCCGGTTGCCGGAAATACTTCTGCTCGCAGTCGAACCCGGCTGGCGCCCAAACGAAGATACGTACCTCGAGCCGGATATACTCATCTTCAATGGTGTGCCCGAGCCCAGCAAAGTGGCGCCGTCGCAAGTGCTGCTGGCGATCGAGATCGCGGTTTCCAGCATCGGTTACGACTCGAACCGCAAAGCGGATGTGTACGCAGCCCTTGGCGTACGGGACTATTGGGTGATCAATGCGAACACGCTCGCAACGCGTGTCTATCGCGACCCGTCTGCCGGTAGCTACCGCAATGTGGTCGACGTTGTCGCCAACGAGCGGCTGGTTCCTCTTCTGGTCGCGCCGTTGGCCGTAACGCTTGGGGATCTCGGCCTTGCTTGAGCGCGAGCGTTTCGTCTGCCTGCTGGGCGGGCTTCTGAGCCTGCTGCTGTGCTTGGTTACCATGCGGGACGTAGCGCACGCGCAAAGCGTCTCCCCGCCTCCTGCCGAATGGATCAGTTCGCACGCGAGGGATCACGCACTCGCCGGCAAAATATGGTCGCGAGAGCGGGCAGGCTTCATCACCCATGAAAGCCTGATCCGTACGCTCATGGCAGCGACCTTCGTTTTGTTGGGCGAGGTACACGACAACACAGACGCTCACGCTCTCCAAAGCTGGGCAATTACCCAGATGAAAAACCTGCGGGAGCAGCAGGCAAAATCAGCGCCGCTCGCAGCCGTCGTCTTCGAGCACATTCGAACGGATCAAAAGGACGCGCTCGCACGCTTCGATCAGCTGGAACGCGAGGCGCGAGGGTCTGCCACGACGAGTGATCTGTTTCGGTTGCTCGACTGGGGCAAAAGTGGATGGCCTGCAGAGGAGAAGTTTCAGCGGCTGTTCCAATCCGTGTTGCGGGACGTGGCGATCTATCCCGCCAATCCGCCGCGTGATCAGGTGCGCGCCGTGGCACGCGGCGAGGCGTCCGCGCTGCCGGCGGAGGAGCGCGCGCGCATCATGCTTGATGCGCCCCTTGATGCGCCGCTGTCGGAGGCCCTGACCGCGGAGCTGAAGGGAAGCCATTGCGGCATGACCCCCGCCGCTGCCATTCCCGCTATGGGCATCGCCCAGCGCTACCGGGATGCGGCTCTTGCCGACGCCATGCTGACGGCCGCGAGACAACACGGCGCGGCCATCCTCGTTGCCGGCAATGGCCATGTCCGCACCGACCGGGCCGTCCCCTGGTATCTGCGGCAGCGCGCCCCGGACCGAAGTGTGGTCTCGGTGATGATGCTCGAAGTCGAGGACGGCGAGGTCGATCCTGCGACCTACGTTCCGGGTGATCCCGACGGCAAACCGGCCGCTGACGTCGTGATCTTCACGCCCCGGGCTGAGCGTCCCGATCCCTGCGAATCTCTGCGCCAGGGTGCCCAAAAGAAGGGCTGACGGGTAACGCGCCCATGAAATGCATAACGACGGTGAGCTGAACGTGGGTTAGGCCCGCCGGCTATAGCCATGCCTGTCGCAGTGCAGTAAGAAGCGCGCCCATGCCGAAGCGCACAGATATCAAGTCCATCCTCATCATCGGCGCGGGTCCCATTGTCATCGGTCAGGCCTGCGAGTTCGACTATTCCGGCACTCAGGCCTGCAAGGCGCTCAAGGCCGAGGGCTATCGCATCGTTCTGGTCAACTCCAACCCGGCTACGATCATGACCGATCCGGAGCTGGCCGATGCAACCTATATCGAGCCCATCACGCCCGAGATCGTCGCCAAAATCATCGAGAAGGAGCGGCCGGACGCACTGCTGCCGACCATGGGCGGCCAGACGGCACTCAACACAGCACTGGCCCTGCACAAGCAGGGCGTCCTGGCAACCTTTGGCGTGGAGATGATCGGGGCCAAGGCCGAGGCCATCGACAAGGCCGAGGACCGTCAGCTCTTCCGCGACGCGATGGGGCGTATCGGTCTCGCCACGCCGCGGTCCAAGCTTGCACACAATCGCGAGGAGGCGCTGGCGGCGCTGGAGCACGTCGGCCTGCCGGCCATCCTACGTCCGTCCTTCACGCTCGGCGGCACCGGCGGCGGCGTCGCCTACAACCGCGAGGAGTTCCTCGAGATCATCGAGCGTGGCCTCGATGCCTCGCCCACGCGCCAGGTTCTGGTCGAGGAGAGCGTGCTCGGCTGGAAGGAGTTCGAGATGGAGGTGGTCCGCGACACGGCGGACAACTGCATCATCATCTGCTCGATCGAGAACGTCGATCCGATGGGTGTACACACCGGCGAACTCGATCACGGTCGCGCCCGCACTGACATTGACCGACAAGGAATACCAGATCATGCGCAATGCCTCGATCGCGGTGCTGCGCGAGATCGGGGTGGAGACTGGCGGCTCCAACGTCCAGTTCGCCGTCAATCCCGACGACGGCCGCCTCGTCATCATCGAGATGAACCCGCGCGTGTCGCGCTCCTCCGCGCTCGCCTCCAAGGCGACGGGCTTTCCCATTGCCAAGGTCGCAGCCAGGCTGGCCGTCGGCTACACGCTCGATGAGCTGGAGAACGACATCACGGGCGGCGCCACGCCGGCTGCCTTCGAGCCGACCATCGACTATGTCGTCACCAAGATCCCGCGCTTTGCCTTCGAGAAATTTCCCGGCGCAGATCCGACGCTCACCACCTCGATGAAATCCGTCGGCGAGGTGATGGCGATCGGGCGAACCTTCGAGGAAAGTCTACAGAAAGCGCTGCGCAGCCTGGAGACCGGCCTTTCCGGCCTCGATGATGTGACCTTCGAGGGACTGGGCGCTGGCGACGACAAGAATGTCATTCGCGCCGAGCTCGGCCGCCCGACGCCCGACCGCATCCTCAAGGTCGCGCAAGCCATGCGGCTCGGCGTCGAGCATGAGCAGATCCACGCTTCCTGCAGGATCGATCCCTGGTTCCTGGCGCGCATCCAATCCATCATCGACACCGAGCGGCGCGTGCTTGCGCATGGCTTGCCGACGTCGGTCCAGAGCTTCCGCTCTCTCAAGGCCATGGGCTTCTCTGACGCGCGCCTCGCGAAGCTTGCATCGCTTTCCGAGGCCGAGGTGCGCAGCCGCCGGCACGCGCTCGGCGTCCGTCCGGTCTTCAAGCGCATCGACACCTGCGCGGCCGAGTTCGCTTCGCCCACCGCCTACATGTACTCCACTTACGAGCGGGGCCTCATCGGAGACCCGGTCTGTGAGGCGCAGCCGTCCGACAAGAACAAGATCGTCATTCTTGGCGGTGGCCCCAACCGTATCGGCCAGGGCATCGAGTTCGACTACTGCTGCTGCCACGCCTGCTTCGCGCTGAGCGATGCGGGCTACGAAACGATTATGATCAACTGCAACCCGGAGACCGTGTCGACCGACTACGACACCTCCGACCGGCTCTATTTCGAGCCGCTGACCGCAGAGGACGTGTTGGAGATCATCGAGGTCGAGAAAACGAAGGGCACGCTCAAGGGCGTCATCGTGCAGTTCGGCGGCCAGACCCCCCTCAAGCTCGCCGAGCCGTTGACCGAGGCTGGCGTGCCGATCCTCGGCACGTCCTACGATGCCATCGATCTGGCCGAAGACCGCGACCGCTTCAAGGCGCTGGTGACCAAGCTCGGGCTGAAGCAGCCCGAGAGCGGCATCGCCGCCAGCCCGGCCGAGGCGCGCGCGGTCGCGGAGCGGATCGGCTACCCGATCGTCATCCGCCCGTCCTATGTGCTGGGCGGCCGCGCCATGGAGATCGTGACCGACGCCGGTGAGATCGAGCGCTACATCCAGCGGTTGTCCGCCACGCTCGATCGGCCCTCGGAGCTGGTCGTCTCCGACAAGCGCCCGCTGTTGATCGATCGCTATCTCTCGGACGCGACCGAAGTGGACGTCGATTGCCTGTCGGATG
Source organism: uncultured Alphaproteobacteria bacterium (assembly GCA_963806735.1). Lineage (GTDB taxonomy): Bacteria > Pseudomonadota > Alphaproteobacteria > Rhizobiales > Hyphomicrobiaceae > CADEFX01. Next base: position 159,448 of record CAWEBE010000069.1, read on the forward strand.
GCCGTGACGCGTTCATCGCCGGCATCATGGAGCACATCGAGGAGGCGGGGATACATTCCGGCGATTCCGCCTGCTCGCTTCCGACCCATTCGCTCACATCGGCCATCGTCGTGCGCCTCGAGAAACAGACCCGCGATCTGGCGCGTGCGCTGAATGTGGTCGGGCTCATGAACGTGCAGTACGCGATCAAAGGCGGTGAGATCTACATCCTCGAGGTCAACCCGCGCGCGAGTCGCACCGTTCCGTTCGTCGCCAAGGTCATAGGCCAGCCGATCGCCGGCATCGCCGCGCGTATCATGGCAGGCGTGCCGCTCGAGAGCTTTGGCCTCAAGCCGCAGCGTCTCAGGCATGTCGCTGTCAAGGAAGCGGTGTTTCCCTTCGCCCGTTTTCCTGGTGTCGACACTATCCTTGGCCCCGAAATGCGCTCAACCGGGGAGGTCATGGGCATCGACCGTGACTTCGCGCTGGCTTTCGCCAAAAGTCAGCTGGGGTCAGGTACGACGCTGCCGCAGGGGGGTACGGTGTTCGTGTCGGTGCGGGAGGCCGACAAGGACAAGATCCTGGGCGCGGCGCGGGAGCTGTCCGACATGGGCTTTCGGATCATCGCCACGCGCGGCACCAAGCGTCACTTGGAGTTGCATGGCATTCCGTGCGAGCAGGTCAATAAGGTCCTGGAAGGCCGGCCGCACATTGTCGATGTGATGAAGAACGGCGATGTGCATCTCGTGTTCAACACGACGGACGGTGCCAAGGCACTCGCCGACTCCAAGGACATTCGGCGGACCGCCTTGCTGAACCGCATTCCATATTATACAACTTTAGCGGGCGCAGTTGCGGTGACTGAAGCCATCAAGGCGCTGAAAGCCGATACATTGAAGGTCGCGCCGCTGCAGAGCTACGTGAGCCGCGCATCCTGACCGTGCCCTGGCCAGATTTGTGGGCAAAGGTCTGGCCAAGCCTCTGGGACTGAGTGAGACTGTGTGCAAGGCGCCGGCATGAGGGCCGGGCCGACTAGGAGACGTGAGCGATGGCGATGGAAAAGGTGCCGATGACCATCGAGGGGTTCAAGAAGCTCGAGGAGGAGCTTCACCGCCTCAAGTCCGTGGAGCGCCCGCGCATCATCCAGCAGATTTCCGATGCGCGCGAGCACGGGGACCTGTCGGAGAACGCCGAATATCATGCCGCCAAAGAGGCTCAAGGTCTCAACGAGGCCCGCGTGGCCGAGGTCGAGGACAAGCTGTCGCGCGCCGAGGTGATCGACATCACCAAGCTGTCGGGTGACACCGTCAAGTTCGGCGCAACCGTCACGCTGGAGGACGAGGATTCCGGCGAGAAGGTGAAATACAAGATCGTTGGCGATACGGAAGCCAACGTGCGCGAGGGAAAGGTGTCGATTTCCTCTCCTATCGCCCGTGCGCTGATCAGCAAGTCCAAGGGCGATTCGGCCGAGGTCACGACGCCAAAGGGCTCGCGCTCCTATGAGATCCTGAAGATCGAGTTCAAATAGGACCCGCTGAGCGCCGGTGCTTTATTCCCGATCGGCCGGTGGCACACCGATCGGGACGCCGGCCTCGCTCTTGGCCTGGCGAATGGTGAGCGCCGTCTTGACGCTGGCGACGTTGGGTGCGGCCGTCAGCTCGCCGAGCACGAAATCCTGAAAGCTCGTCAGGTCCGGCGCCACGCATTTCAGCATGTAGTCGGTTTCACCCGACAGCATGTGGGCCTCGCGCACCAGCGGCCAGGTCAGGACGAGGTTCTCGAAGGCGCGCAGGTCGGCCTCCGCCTGCGCGATGAGGCGCACCATAGCGTAGGCCACCACCTCGAAGCCTGCCATCTTCTCGTCGATTGCTGCGTGATAGCCCTTGATCAGTCCGGATTGCTCGAGCGCTTGCACACGCCGCAGACAAGGGGGAGGGGATAGACCCACGCGGGCTGCCAGCGCCACGTTGGTGATGCGTCCATCCGCCTGCAGCTCTTTGAGGATGCGCCAATCGGTAGCATCGAGGCGAGCGCGCATTGCGGATATCTGCCAGCAGTCTCTAACTCATTCCGCCACGCCTGGTCGGCGCCCGCGGTTGGGTGAGAGGTACGCTGGAGACCCCGGCCACGCAAGATTGTTTCGTTTATAGGTGGCGTTCGGGGCAGCAGGTCTGGGAGGTGCGCCGCTGGCATGCGGGATGATCTCAAAAGGGAGAGGCCGCTTGCCGGCGCCAGGGCCTGGATCATCACCGACGAGAAAATCGGCATGCAGGTGCAGGTGCGCGGTGTGGCCGACGCCCTGGGTCTGGCGGTCGAATGGAAGGAGGTACATCCACGCGGGATCTGGCGCGTGGCTGCACCTTGGGGACCGGCCGATCCTGCGGATCGCTTCGGCGCACCTGGAAGTCCGTTCTCGCCGCCTTGGCCAGCCATCGCGCTGGCGACTGGCCGGCTCTCGATCCCCTACATTCGCGCACTGCGCCGCCACGCCGGCATGGCGACGTACACTGTCGTCCTGCAAGACCCCAAGACCGGTCCACGTACCGCCGACCTCATCTGGGTGCCCGAGCACGATCGCCGCCGAGGCGCCAATGTCATCACGACACTGACCGCACCGCACAGCTTTTCTCCTGCGCGACTGGCAGCGCTGAGACAGGCGCTGCTGCCGGACCGGATCGCGGCGCTGCCGCCGCCGCGGGTGGCGGTCGTGCTCGGCGGCAAAAACGGCGTCTATCGCTTCACCGAGGCCGACGATGATCGTTTCGAAGCTTCGCTGCGTTCGCTTGCTGGCCTCGGCGCAAGCTTTCTCATCACATCCTCGCGCCGCACCCACCAGCGCCTTTTGACTGCGGCCACGCGTGCCACCGAAGGCGCTCCGCGCTTCATCTGGGATGGCAGTGGTGACAATCCTTATCCGGCCTTCCTGGCGCACGCCGACCACTTCATTGTCACGGCCGACAGCGTCAACATGACGGGAGAGCCATGCGCGACCGGACGCCCGGTGTGGGTGTTCGAGCCTTCGGGCGGCTCGGCCAAGTTTCGTCGGTTCCATGCCGCGTTGCGGCGCTATGGCGCGACGCGGACGCTGCCGGAAACGGTTAGTAGTCTCGTCGGGTGGGAATACACGCCATTGGATTCGGCGCAGCAGATTGCCCGCGAGATCGAGCGGCGATGGTTGGCGCGCCGAAGCATGCTGGGCGGGCTCGTCGGTGGGATGGGCCTGCATCGGCACTGACGGCAGGAGGGGATATGGGCCATCTGGCGATCGACAGGCTCAGGGCCGCCAAGGTCGAAACAGAGCCATATATGTACACGATCGTATCCGGCTTCCTGCCACCTGCGACGGTCAGCCGGATCAACGCCACCTATCCGCGCATCGAGAAGGGCGGCAGCTATCCCCTCGAGATGCTCGACGCCAGCATGGCCATCAAAGAGGTGATCGACGAGCTCGATGGCCCCGAATTCGAAGCGGCGATCGCCGACAAATTCGGGGTGGACCTCGACGGGAAGCCGAAGATGTACTCGCTGCGCGGCTATACGCGCGCCAAGGATGGGCAAATCCACACCGATTCGAAGGACAAGATCATCACGGTCCTGCTCTATCTCAACGAGAACTGGCGGCAGCCGGGCGGCCGCTTGAGGATCCTCAAGGACGGTCACGACGTGGATAACTTCGCGGCCGAGGTGCCGCCCGACGATGGCACGCTCCTGGTCTTCAAGCGGTCGGACAACAGCTGGCACGGCCATCACCCGTTCGAGGGGCAGCGGCGCTCCCTGCAGATGAACTGGATGACGAGCGAGGGCTCCAAGGGCTGGCATAAGGTCCGCCACACCCTGTCGGCGGCCGTGAAGAAGCTGTCGGCGGCCTGAGCGCTTTCCCTGTTTGGTTGCATGGGCGGCATAGCTGCTGTGCCCAGGAAGCCGCACAAGCGGCTTTGCGGCGCACGGTCCTTGCCCTAAAATTGGTCGCCAAGCATCGAGCTTGGCCGCACAGGTGAACACGCCGTCCGAGCCTTGGTGCCAAGAACGCACAACGGCTGCAGGAGGATTCGCATGCTGCTCGTGACATCTGCCACCGAGGCCATGAGGAACCAGCGGCAGGTGCACGTGAACGGCAAGAACTACACGTTGAGCGAATTTGTCGGCGCCATGCCCTTGCGCGGCCACTACCAAGAGGGCAACGAGGTCAACGACAACGGCCTGCCGCAAGGTTTCCTCGTCACCCAGCCGCCGGGCTCCGTCACGCCTGCCCACTTCCACGAGCCGAATCAGTTTCAGGTCTTCGTTGCCGGCGGTGGACGGCTCGGGGCCAAGCCGGCCACGCCGCTCGCAGTCCAATATGCCAACAGCCACACGCCCTATGGCCCGATCGTGGCGGGCGCCGAAGGCCTGAGCTACTTCACGCTGCGCCAATGCTGGGACCCCGGTGCCAAATACGTGCCCGCAGCGCTCGATAAACTGCGTAAAGGCACGCAGCGCACCCGTATGGCGAGCGGCGTGGAGCTCGCGGCCGAGAGCGTACGCAAGACGCGCACGTGCTCGAAGACCGAAACCATATTCGAGGCGGAGGCCGACGGTCTGGCGGCCTGGATTCTGCGCGTTGGCCCCGCGCAGAAGGTTTGCGGCCTGCCGGACCCGCGCGAGGGGGGCGGGCAGTATCTTCTCGTTGCCGGTGGCAGCGCCATACACGACGGCAAGGAGTTGCCGAAGTGGTCGACCATCTTTCTCTCACGCGAGGAGCCGCCGCCGCCGCTCACCACCGGCGATTCGGGCCTCGATCTTCTCGTTCTGCAATTCCCACAGCTCGTTTCCCCCTCACGGCGCGGCAAAGGGTGAGTCCGGCACAGCGCCGGGCTATTCTTTTTTGCGACTTGCTGCCGCTCATGACTCCTGCCGCGCAAGGCGCACGCGATGCAGTTCCCCATCGTCCCACTGGTCGTTGCGACCGCGCTGTTCATGGAGAATACCGACTCGACAATTCTGGCGACGGCGCTGCCTACGATCGCGCGCGACCTCGGCATCGATCCGATCTCGCTGAAGCTGGCCGTCACGTCCTACCTCATCAGCCTGGCTGTCTTTATCCCGGTCAGCGGCTGGGTGGCTGACCGGGTCGGCGCCTGCACGACCTTCCGCATTGCTCTGGTCGTGTTCATGGCTGCTTCTATCGGCTGCGCCTCGTCGCGTTCGCTGGCCGAGTTCGTGCTCTGGCGCGCCGTGCAGGGCGCGGGCGGCGCCATGATGGTGCCGGTGGGCCGCATGGTCGTGGTGCGCGCGGTGCCAAAAGCGGAGCTGGTGCGCGCGCTCTCCTTTCTCGCCATGCCGTCGCTTATCGGTCCGATGCTGGGGCCGCCGCTCGGCGGTTTCATCGTCACCTTCGCCGACTGGCGCTGGATCTTCTTCGTCAATCTGCCGATCGGCGTGCTCGGCATCGTTTTGGCGACGCTGTTCATTCCTGACACCAAGCAAGAGACGCCGCCTCTCGATGTGAAAGGCTTCGCACTCTCGGCGCTGGGTCTGGGCGGCCTCGTTGCCGGGCTCGCTGTCAGCGGCCGGCGCATCGCACCGCCCGAGGTGTCGCTGGCGTGCCTGAGCATCGGCGCCCTGTCGCTCTATGCCTATGTGCGACATGCCTTCAGCGTAGAGCGTCCGCTGCTCGACCTGCGCCTGTTGCGCTTCAAGACTTTCGAGGCCGGAATTCTCGGTGGAACGCTCTTCCGTCTCGGTGTGGGAGCGAGCGCCTTCCTGCTGCCGATGATGCTGCAGCTCGGCTTCGGCCTCGACGCTTTCAGCTCGGGTCTAATCACATTTGCTGGCGCCATAGGCGCTCTTGCCATGAAGCCGCTGGCGCATCGGTTCCTGCATCGCTTCGGCTTCCGCCGTCTGCTCATCGTCAACGGACTGATCGCCTCGTCCCTGCTGCTGGCCAACGCCTCATGGACAGCGTTGACGCCACCGCTCCTGATCTCCTTCGTGCTACTTGTCGGGGGTTTCTCGCGCTCCCTGCAGTTCACGAGCCTGTCTGCCATCACCTATGCCGAGCTCGAGCAGCGTCAGATCGGCTCAGCCACCGGCATGTCGACGGTGGCACAGCAGGTATCGGTGAGCTTTGGCGTGGCCATCGGCGCCATGGTGCTCGAAATATCCGAATGGGCGCACGGCCGCCACGAGCCGCTGGCCGCCGATTTTTCCGTGGCGTTCGTCGTTGTCGGCCTGCTTTCGGCCCTCACGGCCCTGGCAATGCTGCGCTTGCCGCCCGATGCCGGGGACGAGATCACGGGACGCCAACTCGGACAGACGGCGCCCCCCGCCCGCGCTCCGACCATCAGCGGCTAACACAACGCCCTTCAACAAGCATGTCAGTTGCCGGGCAGCGCGTGCACGTTGTCGAAGAAGGCGTCCTTCCAGCTTGTCAGCGTGTGGTTCAACAATCCGGATCGTTTCATGTAGTCCGCGTACGCCATCACGCCTGTCGGCTGCGGCACAAAGTCGAGCATGTTGGGGTCCTCGATGAGCTTCTGGATCGTGTCCAGGCTCAGCTTCGAAGGCTCCGCTTTCAAAAACAGCTCGGCCGCGGCGCGCTTGTTTGCGGCTATGATCTTCTGCGCCTCCACCAGCGCGAGGTACGTGGCCTCGTACAACTTGGGATTCTCGTTGCGCCATTTCTCGGCGGCGTAGGCCACGATCAGCGTGTGCTTCGTCCCGATGACGTCGTAGGATGTCATCACGGTGCGCACATTCGGCGCTGCAAGCTCCATCTGGATGAAAGGAACGGTTGTGGCGTGGGTCTTGAATGCCGCCCCGCCGGACAGCAATCCAGCCACGCCATCGGGGTGCGAGATGCCAACGGCCAGCGAGTTCCAGCTTCTCCCTGTTTTCCCAGCCGAAGGTTTTTGCTGCGGCCATCTGCAACACGACGGCATGCTGCGTGCCTTTGCCGGCGGTCATGGCGATGCGGTCGTTCTCGCCGAAGTCTTTCACCGACTGAATGCGAGTATCCGTGGTGTTGAAGTAGATCGGCGAGTCGGCAATCGCCATCATGCCTTTGACTGGTGCGTGAGCTATCGTCTTGTCGCGCAGGTTGAGCATGACCGTCAGGCCCGCCATGGCGAGGTTGACGCTGCCCGAGATGATCGCATCGTTGGCGGCGGCCCCGCTGGCGAGCCGTGCGACCTCGACCTTGGCATCGGAGATGCCGAGTTGCCCGGCGTGTTTCTCGATCAGCTTGCCGTCGAGAGCCACCAGCAGTGGCAGATACGAGATGCCGAACTGCTGGACGATGCGCACGGTGTTCTGAGCAGATGCGGGCTCAGCTGATCCCCACCCCGCCACCGCAACCACGAGCGCTGCGGCGAGCCTGAAGCACTTCATGTCATTCTCCTGCTGTGCATGGGATGAGCCGGTCACATGAGCTTGGCCAGCGCCGGCCGCATCACCGGGATTTCCATCAGATCCTCGCCGAAGAACAGGTTGCCGCCGTAGACCCTGGCCATCTCGCCGATGACGCGCTCGCGGACGCCCGGTTTATCGAATTGCTCCGTGATGTGGGTCAGCACCAGGTTCTGCACCTGAGCGGCCGCGGCCAGCTGGGCAAGCTCCATGTGGCCCATGCACGACTCGGCGAAGGGCTCGTTGAGTGCCGTGCCGGAGAGGTAGTGGCACATGTGCACGAGCACATCGGCGCCGCGCGCGAAATCCTCCATCGTCGGGCAGGGCCCGCTGTCGCCCGAATAGACGAACGTCAGGCCCTGATGCTTCAAGCGAAAGGCAAAGGTCGTCAGATACGGCTGGAAGTGCCGCGCATCGCCGACCTCCACGGACCATTCGCCGTGCTGCACGCTATCGCCGAGCTTCAATTCCTGCACGATGGGTGACGGGCGCACGCGAGGCAGAGCTCCGCCGCGTGCCTCATAAATTCCGAGGCTGCAGCCGTGGCTCGTGCGCGCAACGAGGTCGGACTCGTAGACACCGCCGACATTGAAGAGCTGCTCCGTCATGCGTGCGAGCGGCGCCGGCCCGAACACCTTCAAGTCCCCGACCTCGCCGGCGCCCTGGTCCCAGCGCGTCAGGATCATGCGCGCGTAGTCCCCGCAGTGGTCGTAGTGCAGGTGGGTGAAGAAGAGGTGGGTGACGTCGGTGGCCTTGATGCCGAGCTCGAGCAGGCGGTGGTGCGCGCCAAAGCCGTGATCGAACACCAGCACATCCGAGCCGACCTCGACAACATAACCCGAGCATTGCCGGCGCAGAGAGGGGGTTGGCGTGCCGGTCCCAAGCAGTCGGATGCGCATGTCCAGGTTCTTGGCTCCCTTGTTGTCGACTGACCGTAGTTTGGGCCACGTCTGGCGACGCGCACAAGCCCGTTGGACGGGCACAACCGGGTGGCGTTCTGAGCATTCAGGGCCGGCTTGGCTCCCGCGCCAGCCATGTCTCGATGGCCTCGGCCAGTCCGTCGATCGGCCGGAAGCCGTTCGTCACCTGCGCGTAGCCGTCGGCCTCGTTGCCTGCCACCAGGCAGGGAAAACCTTCTACGCCCGCCTGCTGCGAGGTCAGGAAATCGCGGAACGTCTCGTTGCGCGTGTCACCGGCAAGAAATTCTGACGTGAACGCCGCTCGGTCGATGCCGGCTTCGCTCTCGGCAATCTCCGCCAAGACCTCCGTCTGCGTGATGTCCTGATTGCGGGCATAGAAGGCTTGCTGGATCGCGGCCATGAACGTCAGCGCCCGGTCGGGCCGCAACCGGCGCATGGTCACGACCGCGCGGCACGCGGGCTCCGTGTCGTAGACAAAGCCTTCGCGCTCGAAGAAGGCGAAGTCGAAGGGTTGACCTGAAGCCTCGCCGACGCGGGTCCAAGCGCCGCGAATGTAGTCCTTGTCCTGCGCGCGCATCGGCCGCGTGTTGCCGGCCCTGAGACCGCCCATCACCAGCCTTACCGGCAGCCGGCCCGAAAACCGCTCGGCCAATGCCGCAATGACAGGCGAGAACCCGTAGCACCAGGAGCACATCGGATCGGCGAAGTAGAGAAAATGCCTGTCGGTCATGGCAGCCGCCACTTACTGCAACACCCTGCAACTACAACACATGGGCCGTATATCACGGTTCCCGGCTTTGCGGATGGATTGCGCCGGAACCATGAGGCGGGCGAGGACTTGATGAGCCATGCCGGGCTCGCCATCTGCCTGCGCATGGTCCGACGGCTGGCAGGCCTGCATTGAGGACTTGAGGCGCGATGTTTCCCCTTCGTGACAGCGTGGTGCGCACGCGCGAGCCGGTCGTCGTCTGGGCGATCATTGCGCTCAACGTCGCCGTGTTCGCCTATCAGCTCACTCTTTCCGCGCCCGAGCTGCAAGCCTTCGTCGTGCAGCACGCCCTGATCCCGTTGCGCTATTTCAGCCCTGGCTGGGCCGCACGCCACGGCTTGGCAGCTGCCGACCTGACGCCGTTCCTCACCAACACGTTCATGCACGGCGGCTTCCTGCACATCATCCTCAATCTATGGACCCTCTACATCTTCGGGCCCGCCCTCGAAGACCGTCTCGGCCCCGCACGATTCCTGACGCTGTATCTGGCGGCGGGTGTTATCGCCAGTGTGGCGCATGCCGTGTTCAATGCGTTCTCTGCGATCCCCGCACTCGGTGCATCGGGCGCCATCGCTGGTGTCATCGGCGCCTATGCCGTGCGCTTTCCCTATGCCTGGGTACGCGTGCTGGTGCTGGTCATCATCTTCCCGCTGTTCTTCAGCATCCCGGCCATGCTGTTCGCCGGCATCTGGTTCCTGATGCAGGTGATGCAGGGCACCAGCGAGCTGTTCCTGCCGGGAGCCGGCGGCGGCATCGCCTGGTGGGCGCACATCGGGGGCTTCCTCGCTGGCCTTTTCTTGGTGCGGCCGCTGGAGCCGGCCTCCGGCTCGGCCGCTGCCGGCGGACCGTGGGCCAACCGCGACTATGAGAGCCAGTTCCAGAGGGGCATGCACTTCATGGGGCCCCGTCCGAGCCGTTGGGTGCCGCCACGGGGCTGAGCCGCATCAGCGCCGGCGCTCGCTCATGATTTCTAGCTGAAGCTGCTGGATCTCCGCCAGCCGCTGCCATTGCCTGTTGATCAGATGATCCATCTTTTCGTGCAGGTGCCGGATTTCCAGCTCGGCCTTGAGGTTGATCTGATAGTCGTTGAGCGACCGCAGCCGATCCTTCGCTTCCTGCCGCTTCTGGCTCATCATGATGATCGGCGCCTGCAGGGCGGCGACGCACGACAGGATTAGGTTGAGCAGGATGAAGGGATAGGGGTCGAACGCCTCGCGCTCAGAGATCGTCATGTTGAAAGCGATCCACACGCCCAGCGCCATGCAGAAGCCAACAATGAACATCCAGCTTCCGCCGAAGCTCGCGAGCTGATCCGACAGCCGCTCGCCGAGGCTGCGTTTGTCCTCGTACTCCTGCTCGACGTTCTCGGTCAGCGTCTCGTGCGTCATGAGGCTGTCGGCAACCTTGCGCTCGATCTCGGTAATCTCGCCGCTTTCGGCTCTCAGCAGGTCTTCGACGTAGAGGGCTCGATAGCGAGCGATCTCGGTGCGCGATACCAGAGCGTCTGGACCCAAATCGGGATGATCCTTGCGGATGCGCTCAGTCAGGCTCGGCCGTAGCGTATCGATGTTGACGAGCTCGCGGCGCGCCCTCTCATGGCCGGTGATGGAGCAATGCAGGCGGTCTTTCTTCGACGCATGACTGTTCGACACGGCACGTCCTCCGTGACCGTTGCTCCGATCGCATGAGGCTGGCAAGCAGACGACGCCTCAGCTACAGGCCTATTTGCCGGCCTCTAGCAGCGTCAGTGGTCTGCCGATTTGCTTAGCTGCCGCTTATCTAGTGTCGGGCTGCACTGGCGTCTATGCCCGGTCAAAAATTCGCTGGAACATTGTCATGACCGTGCGCTGTGGCTAAAACCCCGGCGACCCCTACACAAATTCACACGCAGAGGCGCCGCTATGGCCAATCCCCAGTACGTCTATCACATGCAGCGGCTGTCCAAGACCTACCCCGGTGGCAAGCAGGTGCTGAAGGACATCAATCTGTCCTTCTATCCGGGCGCCAAAATCGGCGTCGTGGGCCTGAACGGCGCGGGCAAGTCGACGCTGCTCAAGATTATGGCGGGACGAGCTTGAGGACTTCGTTGGCGAAGCTTGGGCGGCCGAGGGCATCAAGGTCGGCTATTTGCCGCAGGAGCCCCAGCTCGACGCCGGCAAGGACGTGCTCGGCAACGCCATGGAGGGCGTGGCGGAGAAGAAGGCGCTGGTCGACCGCTACAACGAGATCGCGGCCAATTACTCCGACGAGACGGCCGACGAGATGGCCAAGCTGCAAGACGAGATCGACAGCCAGGGCCTGTGGGATCTCGATGCCCAGGTCGAGCAGGCGCTCGACGCGCTGCGCTGCCCGCCGGGCGATGCCGACGTCGCCAAGCTGTCCGGCGGCGAGAAGCGGCGCGTGGCGCTGACCAAGCTGCTGCTGGCCAAGCCCGACATTCTACTGTTGGACGAGCCCACCAACCATCTCGATGCGGAATCCGTCGCCTGGTTGGAGCGCTACCTCAAGGAATATGCCGGCTGCATCATGCTGGTGACCCACGACCGTTACTTCCTCGATAACATCACTGCATGGACGCTTGAGCTCGATCGCGGGCAGGGTGTCCCCTATAAGGGCAACTACTCCAGTTGGCTCGAGCAGAAGGCCAAGCGTCTCGAGGTCGAGAAGGGGCAGGAGGAGGCCAAGCAGCGCACGCTCAGGCGCGAGCTGGAATGGATCCGCTCCTCCCCCAAGGCACGCCAGGCCAAATCCAAGGCGCGCATTCAGGCCTACGAGAAGCTCGCCGAAGACGCCGGGCGCGAGGAGGTGGGGAAAGCCACGATCCAGATGGCGCCCGGACCGCGCCTCGGCGGCCTGGTGGTGGAGGTGGAGGGCCTATCGAAAGGCTTCGGCGACCGCCTGCTGATCGACGATCTGTCCTTCAAACTGCCGCCGGGCGGCATTGTCGGTGTCATCGGCCCCAACGGCGCCGGCAAGACCACGCTGTTCCGCATGATCACCGGCCAGGACAAGCCGGACAAAGGCACAATCCGCCTCGGCGACAGCGTCATGCTGTCCTACGTCGACCAGTCGCGCGATCACCTCGACGACAAGAAGACCGTCTGGGAGGAAATCTCCGCCGGCCTCGATCAGATGAAGCTCGGCGACAAGAAGGAGGTGAACTCGCGCGCCTATGTCGGCTGGTTCAACTTCAAGGGTCCGGACCAGCAGAAGAAGGTCGGCCTGCTCTCGGGCGGCGAGCGCAACCGCGTGCATCTGGCCAAGATGCTGAAGGAGGGTGGCAACCTCCTGCTGCTCGACGAGCCGACCAACGATCTCGACACCGAGACGCTCTCAGCGCTCGAAGCCGCGCTCGAGGACTTCCCCGGCTGCGCCGTCGTCATCAGCCACGATCGCTTCTTCCTCGACCGCATCGCCACCCACATTCTGGCCTTCGAAGGCGACAGCCACGTCGAATGGTTCGAGGGCAATTTCGCCGACTACGAGGAGGACAAGAAGCGGCGCCTCGGTGACGCTGCCGTCGAGCCGCACCGCATCAAGTTCAAGCGGTTCGAGCGGTAGAAGCCGCCCGCACGCTTCGTAATGGTGAGACGAGCCCATGTCCGAGCTGGTCATCATCGCCGCCATCGGCTTCTGCGCCCAGCTCGTCGATGGCGCGCTGGGGATGGCCTTCGGCCTGATCTCGACCACGGCTCTGCTTGCGCTTGGCATCCCACCGGCACAGGCGAGTGCTGCCGTGCACACGGCCGAAGTGGCGACGACGGGTGCGTCCGGCTTGTCGCATCTGTTTCACCGCAACATCAACGCTCGACTGTTCGCAACACTGGGCGCAGCCGGCGTTCTCGGCGGCGTCATCGGCGCCTACGTGCTCTCGAACATCGATGGCCGAGCTATCCGCCCGTTTATCTCGGCTTATCTGCTGGTCATGGGCATTCTGATCCTGATGCGCGCCTTCCGCCTCGCGCCGGTCGATGAGGACGCGAAAGCGACTTACGCAGCCCCGCTCGGCCTGGTCGGTGGCTTCCTCGATGCCATCGGCGGCGGCGGCTGGGGGCCGATGGTCTCGTCAACGCTGATCGGATCGGGGCATGCGCCGCGCAAAGTCATAGGCTCCGTGAACGCCGCTGAGTTCTTTGTCACGGTGGCGGTGGCCACGACCTTCTTCATCGAGCTTGGGATGTCGCACATGCAGCACATCGCCGCGCTGGTGCTCGGCGGCATCCTGGCGGCGCCATTCGGCGCCTACGTCGTGCGCTATGTGTCGACGAGGCTCCTGATGTCGCTGGTTGGCGTGCTTGTCGTGTCGCTCGCCGTGTTCCAGCTCGCCCGGTCGTTTGGTTGAAGGGCGAGGGGGCGGACGAGCTAGTCTAGCTCCGCTCCAGCAACTCGATCGACACGCCTTCCGGGCCGCGCAGGAAGGCAATGCGCACGCCCGGTCGGACGGTGGTCGGCTCCATGGTGAACTCGGCGCCCTTCTTCTTGAGATCGGCGACAATGGCGTCGATACCCTTCACTTTGAGTCCGAAGTGGTCGAGGCCCTGGTAAGGCGTGGTCGGCGGCGAATTGACGCCGTCGCCCGGTGTGACCGGCGCAATGAACACGTCGGCGCTGCCCACCTTCAAGTCGATGCGCGGCTTGCCTTCCTGCATCGTGCGGATGACTTCGGCGCCGAACATGCGCTCGTAGAAGGCGGCGGTCGCCTCCGGGTTGGGGCTGCGCAGATGGATATGGTCCCAGGTGTAGGTGGCCACGTTTCACTCCCGTCTCGAGTTGTCCTGGTGAATGCTACGCCGCGCTCGCGCCTGAGCCAAGTGGTGCTCATCGCCCTGTCGCATCCGGCACCGAGTCGACGCTCGGCAGATACGGCTTGATGTCGAGGAGCGGCGTGCCGTCGAGGCAGTCAATAGCGTCGATTTCAATGCGGCCCGCCGAGACGTCGATCGACAGGAGGCGAACGACCGCCAGCGCGACCGGGTTCGGCCTGAGCGGCGAGCGCAGGCCAAATACTCCACGCGGCACCGGACTGTGCTTGGGCGACTGCACGATCAGATCGCGGCGCGCCTGATGCATCCAATAGAGCACAATGGCGTGCGAGAAGCGCTCCAGTCCATCGAGCCCGGCACGATATGGCTCATCCAATTCGATGTGCGCGGTCTCGCCTCGCTCGCGCGCCTCGCGCGGATTTTTCGGTGCATCGGCGCGCGAGGCCCAGCTGGTGCGAATGCGGCCAATGAAGACCACATGCGCATCGCCGGCGCGCGCGGCGGGATCGAAGGGCAGGGCGATCTCGCCCGGGCGTGGAGGTTGGATCGTCATGGCCGCAGATTATTTGAAACTGCCCAGTCCGTCCCGATCACGCGCTGCCGCGCATGATCGGCGCGGCGATGCTCTCGATCATCACGTTGACACACGCCGCCTTGCCGCTGGCCAAGGCACGTTCGATGGCATCCGGCAGATCGCCAATGTTGTCCACCATCTCGCCGTGCCCGCCGAGAGCTTCTACAACTTGATCATAGCGCGTCGGCAGCAGTGTGCAGCCGTGCATGCGCTGGCGGCCGTACTCGCGCAGCTGGATCTGGCTCTCCGCGTTCCAGCATGCGTCGTTGCCGACAATGGCGACGAACGGCCGGTTGTGGCGCACGGCCGTATCGAACTCCGACATGTGGAACCCGAACGTTCCGTCACCCAGCACCGCAAAGATCGGTGCCTTCGGCTCGTGGCAGCGCGCGCCGATGGCAAATGGAATGGCCGACCCGATCGCTCCGGCAATACCGTTGATGAGCCGGCGGGATACCGGCAGCAAACCCTGCGCCCACTGCGCGAACTCGCCGCCGTCGCAGATCAATATGGTATCGGGATCGCGCTCCACGAAAGGCCTGAGCGCTCGGAATACCTCCACGGCATGCAGCTTGCCGCGTGTTGTCGATTTGAGCTCATCCCACGCCGGCGGTCGCTTATCGATGGCTGTGCGCGCCTCCTTCAGCCAGCCACCGTCGGCTGGTTTCCTTTTCCCGGCACGCCGCACCAGCACCTCGATCGCGGGCACCGAGTCGGCAAGGCAGGCGAGGGCGAGGCTGCTACCCTTCTCTTTCACCGCGCGCTCGATCAGCGCTGCTTCCGGGTCGATGACGATGAGTTGGCATTTTGCATCCACTGTTGGCGAGCTGGCCCACTGCAGCGTGAAATCGAGCGGCTTGCCGAGCAGCACGATCAAGTCGGCGCGCCCGAGGATTTCCGCATAGCGTCCGAGCGTGGCGTCGCGGATGCCGCGCACGCTTTCCATGATGACAGCGGGCGCGTTGGTTGCCGCCTCGAGTGCTGTCACCAGCGGCCTTCGCTTCGCGTTGGCCAGTTGCGGGCCCGCAATGAGCAGGGGTCGCTTGGCTGCAGCGATGGCATCCAGCACTGCGTCGGCGGCAGCATCGACAAGAGATATCCCGGGCTTGGCTTGTGCCTTTGCATCAGGCCAGACAATGGCATCGGCAGCGACTTCCGCATCCAGCAAGTCAGAGGGCAGGCTGAGGTGCACCGGTCCTGGCCGGCCTGTGGTGGCGATGCGCATGGCCTCGGCCACATCGCGCCCGAGATGTGCTGCGGACGTTGCGGTCCATGAGGCTTTGCTCACCGGTGCCGCCATATCGGCCTGGCGGATTTCCTGAAACCCGCCGCGCCCAAGCTCGCTCGTCATGGCGTGGCCTGACAGCAGTACCATGGGCAACTCGGCAACCAGCGCCGTGTACAGCGCACCGACCGCATTGGCATGGCCCGGACCGCCGGTGACCAGGGCAACACCCGGCTCGCCCGTCAGCCGCCCCCACGCATCGGCCATGTGCACGCAGGCCGCCTCATGCCGCGCATGTAGGATTTCGAGCTGGGTCTCCAGCACCGCATCGTAGACCGACATGATGTGGTTGCCCGACAGGCTGAAGATGTGGCGCGTGCCCAGCTGCTCCAGCGTGCGCGCAACGATGTCGGCCCCGCGCAGGGTCTTGCTCATGGATTGGTTTCCTTCGAGCACAGTTTGGGTTTTGAGGCCCGCAGGCGGCAGGACCGCGTCATCGGGGGAGATGGTGGATGGCGAAGTATCCGAACCGTCAGCGAGCCCTGTCAAGGTGCCTAGTGTGGCGGTTCCGAAATTCGCCGAGAGTTCGCGGCAACTGCTGACGAACTTCGCGATCGGGACACTAGCTCATGCATCCGCAAACAGGCGGGCTTGCCGTCGGGGCAACCCTTTGCCAGATTTGACCCAAGCCGCCGATTGAGCGGTCTGTGGAGAACTGGGGAGCGCCGGGATGGATCGCAGTCTGCAAGTCAAGCTGCTGAAACGCCTGCTCCACTACGTCGACACCAAGAGCACCGCGCTGGCTGACGCGCCCTGGCGCAACGAGGTCAGCGCCTACACCGATCCTGAGCGTCTGCGGCAGGAGCAGGACGTTCTCTTTCGCCGCCATCCGCTGCTGATGGGTTTTGCATCGGAGTGGGCCAAGCCCGGCGACTACCGCACCGACGACTTCGCGGGCGTACCCATATTGATCGTGCGGGACAGGGACAATGTGCTCCGCGCGTTTCTCAATGTCTGCCGGCATCGCGGTGCCAAGGTCGTCGACGGCTGCGGATCGGCGCGCGTCTTCTCATGCCCGTACCACGCCTGGACTTACGAGCTGAACGGCAAGATCAGAGGTATTCCCGATGAGCCGGCGTTTCCTGGCGTACGCGCCGAGCGTTCGGGCCTTACTCCGCTTGCTCTATGCGAAAAGCATGGCCTCGTCTGGGTACTGCCCACCCCGGCTACGGACGGAACCATTACCTTCGATATCGATCCGTGGCTCGGTGGCCTCGGGCCCGAGCTCGGGGCTTATGGCTTCGGCTCCTATCACCTCTATGACCGGCGCACGATCAATGAGACGATGAACTGGAAGATCCTCGTCGATACGTTCCACGAGGGCTACCACATCGGCTTCCTGCATCGAGATTCGCTCACCGATGTCCTGCACGGCAATATCACCGACTTCGAGCCGTTCGGCGCCAATCATCGGCTGATCTTCCCGCGCCGCAAGCTGGAGCGGCTGAAGGCACAGCCGGAGGACACATGGGATCTGATGTGGAACACAGCGACCGTGTACGCGCTCTTTCCCAACACGCTGTTCGTGACGCAGGGTGATCACGTGGAGGTGCACCGCGTCTTTCCCACCGAAGGCAGGCCCGACCGGGCCGTCATGGAGACCGGTTTCTACGTTCCCAAGGCGCCGGCCACCGAGGACGAGCGGCGCCATTGGCAGGCAAACCTCGATCTCGTCATCAAGGTGGTGCAGACCGAGGACTTTCCGGCGGGGCGCAGCATGCAGCTCGGTTTCTCCTCGGGGGCGCAGCAACAAGTCGTCTACGGCCGCAACGAGCCGGCCATGATCCACTATCACCAGTCGATGCGACGGGCCTTGGGTTTGCCGGACGAGGCTTCGATGGCTACGGCCGCGGAATGATCCGCGGACCACTCAAATGAGCATTGACAAAGCTTCGGCGAAATGCCGGATTTGAATGACTTGAAATGAAGTGGCGGTAACCCGGCAGCAAAAGGCGGGACCGCCGAGTGGGAGGGTACGCAATGCGGCTGTGCCGGTACGACCGGGGCATCAGCCATAGCCCGCGGTCCGCGGCTCCTTGGCTGCTGGAGCACGGCGCATGACGGCGGCTGCGCCGCCAGTGCGCGTCGCTGCTGATCCAAGCCAGATGGCCGGATCAGCGGCCAGCGATGCGGCAGCGCACGCGGTCCAGCTTTCCATCGAGAATGTCTCCAAACGCTTCGGTGGCGTGACTGCCGTGACGGAAGTGACCGTCGCGGTTCCGCGCGGCGGTGTGCTCTCCGTCATCGGCCCGAATGGCGCCGGCAAGACCTCGCTCCTCAACATGGTGTCCGGCTTCTACAAGCCGGACACCGGCCGCATCGTGCTCGAGGGTCGCGACATCACGCGCAAGCGCCCTTACGAGATTGCGGCGCTGGGCATCGCGCGCACGTTCCAGAACATCGCGTTGTTCAGCGGCCTGACCGTGCTCGACAACCTGATGCTCGGGCGGCACGTGCGCATGCGCTCGGGCGTGCTCAAGAGCGTGATCTACTGGGGTTTGGCGCAGAAAGAGGAAGTGGCCCATCGCGAGGTCTGCGAGGAGCTGATCGAGTTCCTGAAACTGCAGGATCTGCGTAAGCAGCAGACCGGTGCGCTGCCTTACGGTCTGCGCAAGCGTGTCGAGCTCGGGCGCGCTTTGGCCCTCGAGCCCAGCCTCCTGCTGCTGGATGAGCCCATGGGCGGCATGAACCAGGACGAGAAGGAGGACATGGCCCGCTACATCCTGGACGTGAACCAGGAGCGGGGCATCACGGTCGTGCTGATCGAGCACGACATGGGCGTGGTCATGGACATTTCCGATCGTGTGGTGGTGCTAGATCGCGGTCGCAAGATCGCCGAGGGCAGTCCCGCCGAGATGCAGAGCAACCCGGCGGTGATCGCGGCCTATCTCGGCACGCAAAAGGGGGGGCAGCGGCCATGAGCTTGGTGGACGACAAGGCAACTTCCACGCTGCCGAAGCTGTTGCAGCACAACGCGCGTGCCTTCGGCAGTCTGCCCGGCATGCGGGAAAAGGACCGCGGCATCTGGCGCAGCTACAACTGGCGCGCCTGCCTCGCCAATGTGCGCGACTTCGCGCTCGGCCTGGCGGCGCTCGGCTTCAAGCGCGGCGACAAGCTGGCTGTCGTCGGCGACAACAGCCCGCGCCTGTACTGGGCTCAGCTTTCCGCGCAGGCCCTCGGCGGTGCCGCCGTGCCCGTCTACCAGGACGCCATCGCCAGCGAGCTCGCCTACGTTCTCAATCACTCCGAGGTGTCGGTCATCCTGGCCGAGGACCAGGAGCAGGTCGACAAGATCCAGTCCTTGCAGGATCAGTTGCCCGCCCTGCGGTGCATCATTTTCGATGATCCTCGCGGCATGAGCGGCTATCGCCAGCCGATGCTCAAGTCCTATGCCGATGTGCAAGCGCTGGGCCGTGAATTTGCAAAAAGCTCACACGGCTATTTCGAGCGCGAGGTCGATGCCGGCGGCCCCGACGACGTGGCCATGATCGCCTACACGTCTGGCACCACCGGCACGCCCAAGGGCGCGCTGCTCAGCCACCGCAACATGGTCGCAACGGCGGAGAATTTCGTCGCCGCCGAGCAGGTGAAGCGCGGCGACAACTGGCTGGCCTATCTGCCCATGGCCTGGGTCGGCGACGTCATGCTCTCGCTGGCGGCGGCTCTGGTCGGCGGCGTCACCGTCAATACCCCCGAGGGACCCGAGACCGTGCAGCGCGATCTGCGTGAGCTCGGGCCGCACGCGATATTGGCGCCGCCACGCATCTGGGAGAGCATTCTTACACAGTTGCAGGTCAAGGCAGCGGATGCGTCCTGGCTGAAGCGTCACGCTTATGAGCTGTTCCGGCGCATTGCCGAAAGGCGCGAGCTGCTCAAGAGCGATGGCAAGCGGATCCCCTTGCGGACAAGGCTGGGCTATTCGCTGGGTGAGGTGATCGCCTACGGCCCCGTGCGTGATCAGCTCGGTCTGCGCAACGCGCGCTGGTGCTACACCGGCGGCGCGCCGCTCGGCCCCGACACCTTCCGCTTCTTTCGCTCCTTCGGCGTGAACCTGAAGCAGATCTACGGCGCCACGGAAGCCAGCGCTCTGGTCGCCTTCCAGCGCGACGATCAGGCTGATCCGAATACGGTCGGCCGCCCGGTTCCGGGCGTCGAGCTGCGCATCGACGCCAACGGGGAGCTTCTCAT
This sequence comes from uncultured Alphaproteobacteria bacterium, assembly GCA_963806735.1. Taxonomy (GTDB): domain Bacteria; phylum Pseudomonadota; class Alphaproteobacteria; order Rhizobiales; family Hyphomicrobiaceae; genus CADEFX01. Next base: position 179,312 of record CAWEBE010000069.1, read on the forward strand.
CAAGGGGCCGGGCGTGTTCGTCGGCTACTACAAGCAGGACGACGCCACCCACGATGCCCTGACGCCGGACGGCTGGCTCAAGACCGGCGATGCCGGCCTCATCGATCCGCAAGGGCAGCTCGCCATCATCGATCGCGCCAAGGATGTGGGCAAGTTGAACTGCGGCACGCCGTTTGCGCCCCAGTTCATCGAGAACAAGCTGAAGTTCAGCCCGTTTATTCGCGAGGCGGTGGCGTTCGGCGACGCCCGTACGTTCGTCGCCGCCATGGTCGCCATCGACCTCGGCACCGTCGGCAACTGGGCCGAGCGGCGCGGGCTCGCCTACACCAGCTTCATGGATCTCAGCCGCAAGCCCGAGGTTGCCGGTCTGGTGCGGCAGGAGGTGGCCAAGGTCAACGCATCGCTACCTGTCGCGCTGCAAGTCAAACGCATCCTGCTGCTGAACAAGGAGCTGGAGGCCGATGACGCCGAGATGACGCGCACACGCAAGGTCCGGCGCCGGTTCGTGGCGGAGAAGTACGCCAAGATTATCGACGCTTTCTACAACGGTGCCAACAACGCCGACGTGGCCGTGGAAATCACCTTCGAGGACGGGCGCAAGAGCACGCTCGCCGCCACCATCGACATCCATGACGTAGCTCCCGCTTCGGCGGCGCAGAACGCAACCCGCAAAGCGGCATGAGCGGAGACAGCAATGCTCGATGAACTGTCCTTCGCCTTCGCGCTCGTGGTGAGCGGGCTCTCAATCGGCCTCATGTACTCGCTGATCGCGCTCGGCTTCGTGCTCGTCTACAAAGCGACCGACGCCATCAACTTCGCCCAAGGCGAGTTCGTCATGCTGGCGGGCTTCGTCGCGGCCACGGCGCTGACGGTCAAGGGCATGCCGGCGCTCGGCGCTGTTGTCGCCGCCGTTGCGGCCATGATCGTATTCAGCTTCGCGCTGGAGCGCGTCGTGCTGCGGCCGCTACTCGGGCGCCCGGTCGTCGCCGTGATCATGGCCACCATCGGGCTCGCCGCCATTCTGCGCGGCCTCCCGCCGATATCTGTGGGTGCGGAGACGAAGGCGATTTCATTGCCCTTGCCCGATACGCCGATCGCCTTCTTCACTGCTACCATTCCGCCCATTCAGGCGCTCGGCGTCGTCGTCTCGCTCGCCTTCTTTGGTGCGTTCACGTGGTTCTTCCTCAAGAGCCGCATGGGCGTGGCCATGCGAGCCGTGGCCGACAATCAGCAAGTCGCGATGGCCATGGGCATCAACGTCGAGCGCTATTTCGCCATCGCCTGGGCCATGGCGGGCATCGTCTCGGCGCTCGGCGGCGTCATCTGGGGCAGCATGCTGGGCGTCGACACGCAGCTCGCGCTGGTCGGTCTCAAGGTGTTCCCGGTCGTCATTCTGGGCGGCCTCGACTCCGTTGCCGGCGCCATCGTCGGCGGTCTCATCGTCGGCGTGGTGGAGAGCATCGCTGCCGGCTATCTCGATCCTTACGTCGGCGGCGGCACCAAGGATTTCGCACCCTATGTGCTGATGATCATCATGCTGATGTTCAAGCCGTACGGCATTTTCGGCCAGCACCGGATCGAGCGGGTATAGGGGCGGATCGATGCTGCATCGCGAGGCCGGTGTCTTCAAGACCAGCTATGCCGCCGACATGGCGCTCTATCCGCTGCCGATCGCGCGATGGGCCGTGGCCGGCGTGGTGCTGCTGTTCGCGGTGATCGTGCCGCTGATCCTGCACGACTACTATCTGTCGATTTTCAATCTGGTTTTCATCGCCATCGTCGGCGCCTTGGGTCTCAACATCCTGGTCGGCTACACCGGCCAGATCTCGGTTGGGCATGCCGCTTTCATGTCGGTCGGCGCCTACACGGCGGCCAATCTCGCAGTCAAGCTCGACCTCCCGTTCTGGATCACGCTGCCTGCGGGCGGACTGATGGCGGCTGTCATCGGCGCTATTGTCGGCATCCCGAGCCTGCGCATCAAAGGTCTCTATCTCGCCATTGCCACGCTCGCCAGCCAGCTGATCATCGAGTGGGTCATCAATCACACGCCGGCGATCTCGGGCGGAGCTCAGGCCTCCATCGAGGTGCCCCGGCCGGCCCTGTTCGGCATCCAGCTCAAGACGCAGGGCCAGCTCTACCTCTTCCTCCTCTTTTTCGCAGCGCTGGCGATCGTGGCGACGCTCAACCTGGTGCGGAGTTGCATCGGGCGTGCTTTCGTGGCCATCCGCGACCAGGATATCGCCGCGGAAATCATCGGCATCAACATCTATCGCTACAAGCTGCTGGCCTTCGCGATCTCGTCCTTCTACGCCGGCGTGTGCGGAGTGCTCTACACCTACTATTTCGGCATCGCCAACTACGAGGCGTTCCAGATCGGCGTGTCGATCGACTACCTGGCCATGATCATCGTCGGCGGCCTGGGGTCCGTCCTGGGCTCGGTGCTGGGCGCTGCCTTCATCACTATGCTGCCGATCGTCATTCGCTGGAGCGTCGAAGCCTTTGGCGGTGTGTTTCTCGACCCGTCCCAGCTGCCCGCTGTCACGGGCAGCCTCAGGCTCGTCATCTTCGGGTCCCTCATCATCTTCTTCCTGGTGGTGGAGCCCGAAGGCCTCAATCGCCTGTGGCGCAATATCCGGAACTACTTCAGAGTGTGGCCCTTCTCCTATTGAAGGGCCAAAGCAAAAAGCCCCGGAGAAAACAAAAGGGAGGTTACGCATGCTACGCAAAAAGTGGTTGTCGACGATCCTCTTGAGCGGCGCGGCCCTCGCCGCTGTGGCCATGGGTCCGGCCGGCGCTCAGGACAAAGAGCTGGTATTCGGCCTGCAATGCGATCGCACCGGCGCAACCCAGACGGTGGGACCGTTCCTTTGCCCCGGCTACCATGATTACGTCGCGCTCGTGAACAGCCAAGGCGGGGTGGAAGGCTACAAGATCCGCGTCATCGAGATCGATCACGAGTACAAGGTGCCGGCCGGAATGGAGGCGCACGAGCGCTTCAAGAAGGAAGGCGCCATCATCGAGGCCGTGTACGGCACGCCGCATGCTGCCGCTCTGTTGAAGAAGCTGGAGGAGGACAAGATCCTCGGCACCACGCCGGGCTTCGGCTCGGGCGCGGCAGCGGACGGCAAGCGCTACCCTTACATGTTTCCCATTGCGGCCTCCTACTGGTCGCAAGGCGCTGCGGCCGTGAAGTTCATCAAAGACCAGCTCGGCGGCAATCTGAACGGCAAGAAGATCGCCTACCTGTTCTATGACAACCCGGCCGGCCGCGAGCCGATCGGCGTGCTGGAGGACCTCGCCAAGACGGAAGGCTTCGAGATGCGCACGTTCGCCGTGCCACCGCCTGGCGTGGAGCTGGCGGCGCAGGCGCTCGACATCACCGGCCGCTTCCGTCCCGACTTCGTCATCTCGCATCTGTTCGGCCGTTCGCCGTCTGTCGCCATCAAGGAGCTCAAAGGCAAAGGCTACCCGCTGAGCAAGGTTGTGGGCTTCGTGTGGGCGTCGGCGGAGTCCGACATCAATGCCGCGGGCGGGTTCGGGTTCGCCGAAGGCTACCACACCATGCAGTTTGCCGGCGTGGGCACGGACTTCCAAGTCATCAAAGACATCAACGCCGTGTACAAGGCACAAGGCAAGCCGGAGCCGAAGGAGCAACAGATCAGCGTCTACTATAACCGCGGTGTCCTGACCGCCGCGCTGCATGTCGAGGCGGTCCGTAACGCCATCAAGGCCAAAGGTGGCGCCAAGCCGACCGGCGAAGATGTCAAGAACGGCATGGAAGCCGTGAAGAACCTGACCCTCGGTGGGCTCGTGCCTCCACTCAACGTAACGCCTGAAGACCACGAGGGCGGCGGTTGGGTGCAGATCTGGAGCGTCAAGGGCGGCAAGTTCGTCAAGTCGACCGAATGGTTCCAGGCGCATCGCGACGTGATCAAGAAGCACATCGTCGCCGACGCCGAGAAGAAGTAACTCGCACTCTCGTGTGCGGCGGGCGGCTAATGCTGCCCGCCGATGAGCTCAATGGCCGCTCATGCTTGCGATCAACAATATCGAGGTGGTCTACGACCGGGTTATCCTGGTGCTGAAGGGCGTCTCGCTCAACGTCGCCAAGGGCACGATCACAACCCTGCTCGGTGCCAACGGCGCCGGCAAGACAACCACCTTGAAGGCCATCTCAGGCGTTCTGCGCACCGAGCGGGGCGAGGTTACGAAGGGCTCCATATCGCTCGGTGAGCGGCGCATCGACGGCATGCGTCCCTTCGATGTCACGCGCCTCGGCATTGCCCAGGTGTTCGAAGGTCGCCGTGTGTTCGAGCACCTGACGGCTGATGAGAATTTGATCGCCGGCGGTCATGTGCAGCGTGACAAGGCGAAGGTGAAAGAGAGCATCGACCTCGTCTACAGCTACTTTCCGCGCCTCAAGGAACGCCACAGCCAGCAGGCCGGCTATCTCTCCGGGGGCGAGCAGCAGATGCTCGCCATCGGCCGGGCGCTCATGTCGCGTCCGACCGTCATCCTGCTCGACGAGCCGTCGCTCGGCCTGGCGCCGATGCTGGTCGAGGAGATTTTCGGTATTGTGCGCCGGCTGGTGGTCGACGAGAAGCTCTCAGTGCTTTTGGTCGAGCAGAACGCCGCCATGGCGCTCGAGGTCGCCGAGCACGGCTACGTCATGGAGAACGGCCGCATCGTGCTCGAGGGCGCGGCGGCCTCCTTGCGTAGCAACTCCGATATCCGCGAATTCTATCTCGGCCTCAACGAGGTCGGCTCGCGCAAATCCTATCGCGACGTCAAGCACTACAAGCGCCGCAAGCGCTGGCTGTCCTGATGTGAGTTTGAAATAGACTCAACCGCCCAGCACCAGCGGTAGCGCGCGCGGACCACGCACCGAGCCACAGGACCAGGAGACGGCGGCTGGATCGGCCAGGCGAAACTCCGGAATGCGTTGCAGCCATTCCTCCAGCGCCACCGTGATCTCCATGCGCGCCAGGTTCGAGCCGATGCAGCGATGAATGCCGAGGCCGAAGGCGGCATGACGATTGTCCTGGCGGTCGATGACGACTCGGTCCGCATCGGCGAATGCCTGCGGGTCACGGTTGGCGGCCGGAAACGAGAGCATCACCAATTTGCCGGCCCGCATGGGGCAGCCTCCCACCTCCACGTCATTGACCACCTGCCGCGCCATCGTCACCGGCGCGTAGGCCCGCAGGAACTCCTCCACCGCGGATGTGATCAACGCCGGCTCGGCGACAAGCCTCGCCCGGTCAGCCGGTGTCTTGGCCAGATGCCAGAGGCTCGAGCCGATCGCGCTCCAGGTGGTGTCGATGCCGGCGATCAGGATGAGCCGCAGCGTTCCGTACAGATGTCGCTCGGTCAGCGGCGCGCCATTGTGCTCCGCCTGCACGAGAAAGCTGATCAAGTCCTCGCCAGGGTTCGCACGTCGCGCCTCCACATAGGGGCGGAAGTAGTCGTCCATCTCTTGCGCTGTCGCCAGGAGGCGTGCGTCGCTCTGGGTGTCGCCATCGACGATGGTGTCCTCGAGGAAGACATGGATCCATCGGCGGAAGCGGTCGCCATCCCCTTCGGGAACACCGAGCATGTAGGCGATGACTCTGACGGGGATGTGTTGTGTGTAGGCGATTGCGGCATCGCATGCAGCATTGTCGACGATGTCGTCGATCAGCTCGTTGCAGATGCGGCGCGTGCGCGGCACGAGACGGCTGATGGCCTGTGGGCTGAACGCCGGCAAGAGCAGCATGCGCGCCGGCTTGTGATGCGGTGGATCGGATGTGATGGGTGGTGAGGGCAGGGGAACATTGGGCGGATTCTCGCGAATGACGACGCGCCGCGAGGAGAAATTGGCGGTGTCGTAGGCAATGGCCCGTACGTCGTCATAACGCGTCGGCAGATACACACCGCCATACCGCTCCGTGCGTGCGACGGGACACTGCTGTCTGAGCTCGTTCCAGATCGGAAAGGGATCGTCGACCCAGCGTGGGTCGGTATGGTCGAAGTCGCTGCTCCAGTCGCTGACAGGTGGGCGATCCGGCATCGGCTCCTCCTTACGTGTCCTCGCGCACTGCGCGGACGGCGTATTCGGGACAGTTGCGCACAGCGAGCAGAGCCTTGTCTTCAAGCTCGGCTGGCACCGCACCCGTTCCCTTCGCGCGCGCAAACCCGAGGTCGTCGACCTCGAACAGCTCCGGGGCCAGGGCCTGACAGCGGTTGTGCCCCTGGCACTTTTCGCTGTCGACCGAGACACGCAGTGTTCCAGTTCCCTTCAGGGCACGCCCTCCTTCAAGTCTCGTGCGGGTTGAGCTTGCTTCCTGTGCGGTCAAGTCTAGCAGATGCCGCCGCATTGAGCATGGCGTAGGTTGCAGTCTTATGCCGTTGACTGTGGCCCATGCGCCTCTTAGGCGTTCAACCGAGCCGTAACTATTCTCGGAGGCGGAATGCTGGCATCCGGGCTGCAGCTCCAGTAACATTGGGCCATATCCTTGCGCGGGCTTTTTGCTTCCATCATGAGACCCAGCTCTCATAGTTACCTGCGCACCGGCGGTCCGCGGCTATTGCAGCACTGAGAGGTCGGCGTCTTATGCAGCCCAATCCGGACAACTACGAATACGAGCTCGATCAGGCGTTGTCTTCGGTCGTTGGCATAAGGACCATCATTCCCCCGGACGCTTTCACGGCGGAGACGCTCGGCACCGAGCGGCTGGGCAACGGCGTTCTCATTCGCAACGGCGTGGTTCTCACCATCGGCTACCTCATCACCGAAGCCGAGACGATTTGGATCAGCCATGGCAACCGGGTGGTGCCGGGCCATGTGCTGGGGTTCGATCAGGCGACGGGTTTCGGGCTCGTGCAAGCACTGGCCCGGCTCGATCTGCCGCCTCTGCCTATCGGCAGCTCGAGCAAGGCCGAGGTCGGGGAGCAGGTTGTGGTCGGGGGAACGGGCGGCAGGGAGGGTGCCGTCGCCGCGCGCATTGTCGCCAAGCAGGAGTTCGCCGGCTACTGGGAGTACGTGCTGGACGAGGCCATCTTCACCGCACCCGGCCATCCGCACTGGGGCGGCACTGCCCTGATCGGCCCGGGCGGCGATCTGCTCGGTATCGGCTCCCTACAGGTCCAGCATCAGGCGCGCGAGTCGGGGCGGCCGTCGAACCTCAACATGATCGTACCGATCGATCTCTTGAAGCCAATTCTCGATGACCTCATGACGCTCGGACGAGCCAAGCGGCCGCCGCGACCCTGGCTCGGGCTGTTCGCCAGCGAGATCGGTAGCCGTATCGTCATCACCGGCCTCAACAGCCGCGGACCGGCGCAGGACGCGGACTTGCGGCCGGGCGATATCGTGCTCGGCGTCGGCGGTGCCGAGGTTGCGACGCTAGCCGATTTCTTCCGCAGCATCTGGTCGGTCGGCGATGCCGGCGCCAAGATTCCGATGCTGATCTTCCGCGACGGCAAATCGTTCCAGCTCCATGTCGAGTCGGCCGACCGCGGCAAGTTCCTGAAGGGACCTGTGCTGCACTGAGCATGGCGTCGATCACCGCGTCGCATTAACCGACAATTCCCGCTGGGCTGACCAGACCGGTATGTAGACTGGCAAAAAGCCCAGACCCAAGGAGCAGGCAGATGAGCAACGTATCGGTTCTCAAGGTCAAGCCGGTAGCCGACCGCGTCTCGGCGGCAGAATGGGAGGCGCGCATCAATCTCGCCGCGGCCTACCGCCTTTGCGATCACTACGGCATGTCGGACATGATCTACACGCACATCAGCGCGCGCGTGCCCGACCAACAGACGCACTTCCTGCTCAATCCGCACGGTCTCCTCTTCAATGAGATGACCGCCTCCTGCTTCCTGAAGGTGGACCTGGATGGCAACATCGCCTTCAAGCCGGATCTCGAGCAGGGCTATGGCCTGCACGCAGCGGGCTTCGTCATTCACAGCGCCATCTACAAGGCGCGGCCCGATGTCATGGCCATCATGCACACCCACACCATCGCCGGCATGGCGGTCTCCTCGCTCAAGTGCGGTCTGCTCCCATTGACGCAGACCTCGCACCGTTTCTATGCCCGCATGGCCTATCACGATTTCAATGGGCCCGAGCGCGATCCGGGCGAGCGCGAGAAGCTGGCGCAGCATCTGGGCAGCTACGATGTGATGATGCTGCGCAACCACGGCCTGCTCACCGTTGGCCCCAGTGTGCAGGAGGCGTTCAACCGGATGTACGGCCTGGAGCGCTCATGCCAGGCGCAGCTTGCTGCCATGGCCTGCAACACCGAGCTCAATGTCCTGCCGGATGAGGTGGTCGAGAAGTCTACCGCCATGTACGCGCCCAACACCGTCCGCCCCTATGGCCTGCTCGAGTGGCACGGGTTGCTGCGTCTGCTCGACCGCAAGGATCCATCCTACCGGGAGTAGCGGGCGCTGGTCACAAGGCAAGGCTTCCAATATCGTAGTGGCAGCGGCATTCGCGAATGCTGCAACCAGCTTGCGTCTGCAGGCGTGTACAATCTTCAAACAGGGAGCGTCCAAACATGGCGCCAACGCCTCCATCAACCTCGCGCGACAAGGTCCGCACCGTTGCCCCCAAGCTCATCGACCTGACTGAGAAAGTCGTGTTCGGCGACGTGTGGGAGCGCCCCGGACTCTCCAAGCGCGACCGCAGCCTGATCACCGTCGCCACGCTCGTCGCGCTCAATCGCACGGAACAGCTCGTCGGGCATCTCGATCGCGCGCTCAACAATGGCGTCACCAAGGACGAGATCGGCGAGCTCATTACCCATCTTGCGTTCTATGCGGGCTGGCCGTGCGCCATGTCAGCAGGGCTTACCGCCAAGGACGTGTTCGAGAAGAAGAAGTAAGAAACGAAACGCCTGGAGGCGGATATGCAAGTTGGATTCATCGGTCTGGGCACTATGGGCGCCTATATGGCGTCCAACCTCCAGACCGCAGGCTACAAGCTGTTGGTGCACGATGTGCGCCAGGCGTCTGCGGACCGGCATTTGGCGGCCGGCGCGCGCTGGGCGGACAGCCCCGCGGCTGTCGGCGAGGCGGCAGACGTCGTCTTCACCTCGCTGCCAGGGCCGCCCGAGGTGGAAGCCGTGGCGATCGGTAAAGGTGGCCTGCTCGAAGGCATGAAAAAAGGCAGCGCTTTCTTCGATCTCTCCACGAACGCACCATCGCTTGTGCGCAAGCTGCATCCCATCTTCGCCGAGAAGGGGGTGCATTTTCTCGATGCGCCCGTCAGCGGCGGTCCGGAGGGCGCCCGGTCCGGCCGCCTCGCCATCTGGGTCGGCGGCGACAGGGAGATCTTCGACAAGCACAAGCCCGTGCTCGACGCCATCGGCGACCAGGCCCGCTACATCGGCGATATCGGCGCCGGCTCGGTCGCCAAGCTCGTGCACAACTGCGCCGGCTACGCCATGCAGGCGGCGCTGGCCGAGGTCTTCACCATGGGCGTCAAGGGCGGCGTCGAGCCATTGATGCTCTGGGAAGCGATCCGCAGCGGTGCGCAGGGCCGAAGCCGAACCTTCGATCGCCTCGGCAACCAGTTCCTCATCAACAAGTACGAGCCGCCCGCCTTCGCGCTCAAGCTCGCGCACAAGGACATGACGCTGGCGACCCAGCTCGGGCGCGAGCTCGGCGTGCCCATGCGCCTGGCCAATATGGCCATGGCCGAGATGACGGAAGCGCTCAATCGAGGCTGGGAGAGCAAAGACTCGCGCTCGCCCATGATGCTGCAGGTCGAGCGGGCCGGCGTGAAGATCGCCGTCGATCCCCAGCGCATCGCCGAGGCATTCGATCGCGACCCGCCTTACAAGGAAAAGCCGAAAGGGACCTGACGGAGGCCGCTACTCGTTCCAGATAGCGCTACCCGTCCATCATGCCGGCGATGGTGAACCCGCCATCGGCGGCATACACGTGGCCCGTAGTGAAGCTGGCTTCGTCCGAGGCGAGGAAGGCGGCCACCGCCGCGATCTCGTCCGGCCGCCCCCAGCGCTGCAGCGGCATGCGCGCCAGCACGTTCGGCCCGGGTTTCTCGGGCTGATGCGCACGCGTCTTGGTCGGGCCAGGCGCAACGGCATTGACCAATATGCCGTGCTCGGCGAGCTCGATCGCCAGCGTCTGCGTGAGATTGATGACGCCGGCCTTGCTGGCGCCGTAGGCCGCCCGCCCGCGTCCGCCGAAGACGCCGGAATTGGACGCCACGTTGACGATGCGTCCGCCATCGCCCTGGCGCACCATCTGGCGGGCCGCCACCTGGGCAAACAGGAAGGTGCCGTAGAGGTTGACGTCGATGACGCGCCGCCACAGCTCATCGGTCATCTCCAGGAACGGCTCGCGATCCATGATACCGGCATCGTTGACGAGAATGTCGAGCCGTCCGAACGCAGCAACGGCAGCAGCAACCGCACGTTCCACCTGAGCGCGTTCGCGCACATCCACTGTGCAGGCTTGGGCCGCTCCGCCTTTCCCCTGGATGGCTTGCGTTTCTTTCTCTGCCCGCTCCGCGTTCACATCGCACAGAAGCACTTTGGTTCCATCGCGCGCCAGGCGGTGCGCGATGGCCGCCCCGATGCCATGCCCCGCTCCTGTAACAATAGCGACCTTGCCGTCGAGTTTTGCTGCCATGGCGTTCTCCCCTATGAGGGACAAAGTTGCGCCGGCAGATGCATGCTGCCAAGTGGCAAGTTTGCTGGGCAAGGATTCAACGGTCCACGATGAGCTTCCTCAGAATATGGCTGCTGCTGACCGGCGGTGTCATTGCCGGCGCCCTGACGTGGTCGTTTGCGCCCATCCTGATCCCTGTATTCATCATTGGCGGTGGATTGGGGCTGGTCGTCCTGGGTATCACTGCCGCCGTGCGTTGGATCGAGGCCCGCCGCCGCGCGCCCGGAAAGCCGTTCGATCAGACTGCGGACCCGCCATCGGGAAGCTGCTAGCCATCGCCCCTCCGGCGTGCTGGTGTTGGGCAATCTGGTACAACGCAGACACCGGCGGAGAAACGCACGCTCATGCTCGCAAGCACCGATCGCATCCTGATCACCCACGTCGGCAGTCTGCCGCGCAACGAGACGCTGTCTGATCTGTTGATCCGGCAGGAAGCCGGAGAGGCCATCGATGCGGCCGAGCTCGCCCGCCAGGTCGAGGCGGCCACCGCCCGCGTCATTGCCGATCAGGTCAAGGCCGGAGTCGATATCGGCAACGACGGCGAGCAGTCCCGAGTCGGCTTCCAGACTTATGTGCCGCGCTGCCTGTGCGGCTTCGGCGGCGAGTCGAAGCGCCCGCCCGCCCGAGACCAGATCGAGTTCCCGAGCTACTACCGGCAGATGGCGGCGCGCTTTCCGCATTCCGCACGCGTGATGAACGCCCCCGCGGCGCTCTCGGCCGTGGAATACGTCAATGGTGTGCCGATCCGTGACGACGCCGAGCGCTTGCGCAAACTAGGGACCGGCTTCCGCGAGACGTTCATGACCGCACCATCTCCCGGCATCGTCGCCACCACGATGATCAACCAGCATTACGACAGTCACGAGGCCTATCTGATGGCGCTGGCGGCGGCGCTCGCGCACGAGTACCGCGCCATCCACGAGGCCGGCCATGTGCTCCAGATCGACAGCCCGGATCTGGCCATGGAGCGGCACCGCTTCTTCGGGCACCTGGACGAGCCGGCATTCCTCAAGCAGCTCGAGCTGCACGTGGCCGCCATCAACGCGGGGATCGCCGGCATTCCGCGCGACCGGGTGCGCCTGCACGTGTGCTGGGGCAACAACGATGGCCCGCACATCTATGACATCGCCATGACCACCATCCTGCCGGAGCTGTACCGGGCCAACGTCGGCGCCCTGTCCATCGAGTTCGCCAACCCACGTCATCAGCATGAGTATGAGGCACTGGGCGCGAACCCGCTCCCGCCGCACATGCTTCTGATTCCGGGTGTCCTCGATACCACCACCAACTTTGTCGAGCACCCGCAGGTCGTCGCCCGGCGACTGCTGGAGGCGGTGCAGGCGGTTGGCGACAGGGAACGGGTCATTGCCGGCACCGACTGCGGCTTCGGCACCTTTGCCGGACGGGAATATGTGGCCGAGGAGGTGGTGTGGCTGAAGCTCGCCGCAGCGGCCGAGGGTGCCCGTATTGCCTCGGATGCCCTGTGGGGTCGCCGGGCGGGTTAATCCGCTACGTGGCGGCTTTCAGGGGTCGTTCAGACCTTATATGCAACCTGCCTCGGCTGGCGGGACTGTGCGGTTGCCGGGTATATCACAGGGACATCGTCCGGCACCTGAAGGTTGCCGCATTTGAACCGTTTCGTCGCTCAGCGCGACATAACCGGCAGCGAGGACATGGAGGCCCTGGATCAGACGGTCGCTGACCGGACGTTGCTGGAGGGGATAGCCCGCGGCGAGCGGGCAGCCTTTCAGCGCCTCTACACTCGCCAGAGCGTCCGCATCTTTCGGTTCCTGGTGCGGCTGGTGCAGAACAAGGCCACGGCAGAGGAGTTGCTGAACGAGGTATTCCTGGAGATCTGGCAGCACGCTGCCCGCTACGAGGGGCGCTCCTCGCCATCCACCTGGATGATGGCGATCGCGCACAACAAGGCGGTCAGTAGCCTGCGCCGGCGCCGCGAGGTCACCGGCATCGACGAGAGTATGCCCGAGACGGCCGACCTCGACGATGATCCGGAGAAGACGGCGCAGAAGCAGGACAAGGGCCGCATCATGCGGACCTGCATCGCCGCCCTGTCTCCAGATCACCGAGAGATCCTGGACCTCGTTTATTACCAGGAGCTGTCGGTGGGGGAGGCGGCGGAGGCGCTGGGCATCCCCGAGAATACCGTCAAGACGCGCATGTTCTACGCGCGCAAGAAGCTGTCGGAGCTCCTCAAGGAGCGTGGCGTGGATAGAGGATGGCCTTGAGCGGCCACGGATGCGATGAACGCAACGATGGATGAGCGCGAGGAGATCGAGGCCCTGCTGCCGTGGTTCGTCACCGGCAAGCTGGCTGAGGCCGAGCGCGTGCGCGTCGAGCTTTACCTCGCCGAGCACCCGGACGTGGCGCGGCAGGTGGCGCTGGCCCGCGAGGAGAGCGCCGAGACGATTGCAGGCGCCGAGAGTTTCGGTGTGCCGAGCCGCGCCTCGTTCGACCGCCTGATGGTCGAGGTCGGCAGGCAGGAGCGCCGCCAGGCCGGCTTGCTGCAGAGTTTCGCGCCATACTTGGAGCGCATCGCCGACTGGATCGGTGGTTTCTCTCGCATGCAGCTCGGCGGCTTGGCCGTCGCCGCAGCACTGCTGCTCGCCGTGCAGGCGGTTACTGTGACCTATTTGATGACCGGCGGTGGCGCGACTTACCAAACGGCCTCGGGACCATCGGATATCGCGCCTGCGCGTGGTACGTTTGCGCTGGTGACCTTCAAGCCAGCTGCAACGGCGCAGGAAATCACGGCAATGCTGGCTGAGGTCGGAGCCCAGGTGGTCGACGGTCCGAAGGCGGGCGGCATCTGGCGCGTACGCCTGTCGGCCGAGCCGCTGGCGGCCGCGGATGCCGAAGCAAGAATTGCAACGATGCGTGCGAAGAGCACCGTCGTGGGGTTCGTCTCACTGACGCAGTAGATGTGGAGTGCAGCGATGCGCACGGGGAGAGCGTGGACGAGCGTTGTATCCGGTTTCACTCTGGCGGCCGCTCTGGTGGCTGCCGGTTTTCTTTCCGCGAGCACGGCGCACGCGGAAAGGAGTTTCCGGACCGCCAAACACAAGCCTGGTCTCACCAAGTCAGGCTGGGTGAAGCTCACGCAGGGCCGCGGCAAGTATCCCGGTGGCAATGAGGGAGGCGGTGGTGGGCGGGGCAGACCGGGCTTTGGCGGAGGCGGCTTTGGCATCGTGATCCCGCTGCCGGGACCGGGAGGGGGAGGAAATTACGATCGCCCACCGCGGCGGCAAGTCGAGGACGATGATGACAAGCCGCGCAAGCCACCGAAGAAGAAATCGACAGGAAAGTCCGGCGGTTCTCCGCCCACGATCGTGGCACGGCCGCAGCCGCGCCCGGCCGGCACGCCACCGGCGCCGATCGGCCCGCTGAACGGTGAGCGTCGTGATCGCGAAGTCCTGGTCACGCTCGCCGATGCGACACCTGACAACGTCGTCACCGGTCTTGGGCGGGCCTATCGCCTCAATCAGCAGTCCAACTTCCAATCTTCGACGCTCGGCGTCCGCCTGGCGCGTTTCCGCATCCCCGACAACCGCGGTCTGGATGAAGTCATGAGCCAGCTCGCGGGCGACGCGCGTGTGCTCGCGGTGCAGCCGGTCTACATCTATCTCTTCAGCCAGGGTGCGGCGGCCAGCGCCGTGGCCGCGCCGCAGTACGCCGCAGATAAAGTGCGCCTCACCGAGGCCCATCGTCTGTCGCGTGGCCGCAACGTGCCCATTGTCATCATCGACACCGGCGTCGACGCAACGCATCCCGAGCTCAAGGGCGCCGCCATCCAATCGTTCGATGCAGTCGGCTCTGGAAAGAGCGTTGCCGAGCCACACGGCACTGCCATCGCCGGCATCGTCGGCGCGCGTGAGCAGCTGACCGGCATGGCGCCTGATGCGCGCATCGTCGCGGTGCGTGCCTTTGCGCAAGGGGCCTCGGGCCGCGTCGAAGGCACGACGGAGACGCTCATCAAGGGCATCGACATGGGCCTCAAGAACGGCGGCCGCTTGTTCAACTTGAGCTTCACCGGCCCGCGAGACCCGAGCGTGGAGCAGATCATCCGCATCGCCGAGGGCAAAGGGGCGGTGTTCATCGCCGCCGCCGGCAACGGGGGTCCGGCTGCACCGGCTGCATTTCCCGCGGCCTACGACACGGTGGTGGCCGTGACGGCCGTGGACAGCGGTGACAAGCTGTACGAGCGCGCCAATCGGGGCAGCTACATCGCACTGGCGGCGCCGGGGGTCGACATCTTGGCGCTGGCGCCCAAGCGCGGCTACGAGCTGTCGTCAGGTACCTCGCTGGCCGCCGCCCACGTCTCCGGCATCGTCGCCTTGATGATGGAGCGCAAGCCCGGCCTGCGCTCGGCCGACATCCGCCGCCTGTTGGCCGACAGCGCGCGCCGCGGCGAGCAGAATTGGGCGCAGCAGGACTTCGGCGCCGGCGTGGTCGATGCGGCGCGCGCGCTGGAGGCGCTGAACTAAGAAAACGAAGACTGCAACGGGGAAGGGGCGCCATGGAATACGACTATGTGATCGTGGGCGCCGGGTCGGCAGGCTCGGTGCTCGCCGACCGTCTGACTGCGAGCGGCAAGTACACAGTGCTCCTGCTGGAAGCTGGCCCGAGCGACTACAAGAGCCCGTGGATCCACTTCCCTGCAGGCGTCTTTCACCTGCTCGACAATAAGAAGGTCAACTGGTGCTACTACACGAAGCCTGAGCCTCGTACTCGAAATCGCGAAATCCTTTATCCGCGCGGCCGTGTGCTCGGCGGGTCCAGCTCCATCAACGGCAGCCTGCAGGTGCGCGGCCAGCGCGAGGATTTCGATGATTGGGCCGCCGCGGGCTGTCGTGGCTGGAGCTACGCCGATGTGCTGCCCTGCTTCAAGAAGTCCGAGACCTATTTGCCGGGCGATCCTGAGTATCGCGGCCGGAGCGGGCCCCTGGTGATCCAGGATTTTGCCAATCACCATCCGCTGACGGTTGATTTCGTCAAAGCGGGTCAGCAGGCCGGCCTCGCGTGGAATCCGGACTACAATGCAGCCCACCAGGACGGCATTGGCTATGCGCAGCTGACGCGCAAAGGCCGTTGGCGCATGAGCACGGCGCGCGCCTTCCTGCGCCCTGCCATGAAGCGCGCCAATCTCAAGGTCGAGACGGATGTGCTCGTCACCGGACTGAACTTCGCTGGTAATCGCGTCGCTGGTGTCAGCTTCGGTCGCGGCAACGGGCAGGCGGTGTCCGAGCCGGTCAACGCGCGGCGCGAGGTGATCCTCTCGGCCGGCGCCATCAACTCGCCGCATCTCCTGCAGCTATCCGGCATCGGTGCACCCGATCACCTGAAGTCCATAGGCGTGCCGGTGCGCGCGGCGCTCCCCGGCGTCGGCTACAACTTCCACGACCACTACGTGGCGCGCGTCGTGCGTGACGTTCACGGCCGCATCACGGTCAACGAGCAGTCGCGCGGCCTGCGCCTCATGTGGGAATTGGTGCGTTTTGCCTTTCGTGCCGACGGAATCCTCACCTACACGGCCGGCAATAGCTTGGTGTTCGCACGCTCGCGGCCGGAATTGACCCGCCCCGACATCCAGCTCACATTCGCGCCCGCCAGCTATCAAGACGGCCGCCTTGGCAAGCTCGATGTGAAGCCCGGCATGACCAGCGGCGGCTGGCAGTTGCGGCCGTTGAGCCGCGGCAGCGTGCTGGCCAAAAGCGGCGATCCGCGTCAGGCGCCTGCCATCGCGCCCAATTATCTCGATCACGAGACTGATCGGGCCGCCTTCATTGCCGCACTTAGGCTCGCCCGCAAAATTCTCAACGCACCCATTTTCGAAGTCTGCGGTGGCAAAGAGGTGCATCCCGGCAAGGATGTGCAGACCGATGACGAGTGGCTCGACTACGGCTACCGCAACGGCGGCACCGTGTATCACCCGGTCGGCACCTGCAAGATGGGCACGGACCGCATGGCTGTGGTCGATCCCGAGCTGCGCGTGCACGGCGTCGCCGGTTTGCGTGTGGTCGATGCCTCCATCATGCCCGTCACCACGTCCGGCAACACCAACGCGCCAACCATCATGATCGCGGAGAAAGCTGCCGACATGATCCTGCAATCGGCTGAGGCCTGAGACGCACTACCGTTCAGCCCTCGATCAGTCCGCGGCCTTGGGCCACATTCACCTTCACGGCTAGCACTTCGTCGGCGCCCCCGACTTGCGCCCCGCGCGCCGGCGCCGCCTCCAGGTAGTCGGGCCCCACCGCCACGCGTACATGCCGATCGGTCATGCACACGCCGTGGGCTGGATCGAACCCGACCCAACCGAGCCCTTCGACATAGGCTTCGGCCCAGGCGTGGCCAGCGTCCTGCTCCTGCCGGTCGGTACGCAGGTAGTAGCCGCTGACGTAGCGCGCAGGCGCGTGCAAGGCTCGCGCCCCGGCGATGAAGATATGCGCGAAGTCCTGACACACGCCGCGTCCGGCCTCCAGGGCGTGGTCGGCCGTCGTGGCTACCGTCGTCGTTCCGACTGCAAAGGCCATGCAGCGGCTGATCTCGTCCATGAGCCGGTGCAGCGCCGCGAGCCGATCGCCGGCCGCGGCGGCAGCAGCGGTCTCGGCAAAATCTCGCAGCCTTGGACTGACGGCCGTCAAGGGCGTCTCGCGCAGATAAAGGGGCAGGGGCAGCCGTTCCATCGTGCCGCGCACGATGCCCTTGGTGTCCGTCGTGTCCATTTCCCCGTCGACCGTCACGCGCGCGCTGGCGACCGGTCCTTCGATGAACACCATATGCGTGATGTTGCCATAGGCGTCCTCATCCCGGTGTAGCCGCGCATCGGCATCGATCTCCACGCGCCAGCGGCGCACGAAATGCCCCTCGAAGCTGCGCGGCGTCATGCGCAGGAGCTGTAACGCCGATCGCGCCGGCGCGCCGTAGCTGTAGGACGTTTCGTGGCGCACCCTGATCCGCATCGGCTTCTAGTGTCCCGATTCTGACACAGATTGAAGCTGGAGCGCTAATCCAACCCACGTTGTCATCCCGGTGCTTGTCACCGGGATCCATCCATCCTCAAGTGCCGAGGCCAACCGATAGATGGATCCCGGGCACAAGGCCCGGGATGACTGAGTAAGGGCATGTTCGATCCAGATCGGAAAAGCTCTAGCCTCACGACAGGTATTGCTCGCTGATCGCGGCGCCGAGCCGGTTGTTCTCGGCGATGAACTCGGTCAGGAACTCGTGCAGTCCGGACTGGAAGATGTCCTCCGTGTCGGAATTCTGCAGGCGCGCATAGGTCGCGCGCCCGATGCGTTGCGCCTGTCCCTGGCGCCCGTACCCCTCGGCGAGCCGATCCAGATACTGGTTGAGCGACTCGTAGCAGGAAATGAGCGAACGTGGCTGCTCGGGCCGCAGGATGAGGAAATCTGCCACCAGCCAAGGTCGGATGTTCTCGCGATAGACCCAGTGATAGGAGGTCACGGCGGAGACGGCGCGCAGAATCGAGGACCATTGGAAATAGTCGAGGCCGCCGCCGACCGGCTCCCACTCCGGCAGCAGCACGTGATACTTGACGTCGAGCAAGCGCGCGATGTTGTCGGCGCGCTCGACGAACGTGCCGAGCCGCTGGAACCAGAAATGATCCGTCCGCAGCATGGTGCGATAGGCCGCACCGTCGAAGCGGAGCGAGGTCTCCTTGACGCTTTGCAGGAAGTCGCTGAGCTGACCCGGCGACATCGACCCCAGCTTCACGCGCTGCATCTCGTTCCAGGCGCCGTTGACGATCTCCCACATCTCGCCAGTCAGTGCCGTGCGCACCGCCCGCGCATTGAACCGTGCCGTCTCCAGGCACGCCCGGATGGATGTCGGATTGGATTCGCCAGCGACGATGAAGGCGATGACGTTCTCGCGCGTCGCATCGGGATAGGTATTGAAGAACGACTCGGCGCACGCCGCCGTGGCAATGGCCGATTCCCACTCGTTGGACTGGCCCGCGTAAGCAGAGGGCAGAGCCGAGAGACGCTGCGCCACATCGAGAATACGCGCCAGGTTCTCCGCGCGCTCCATGTAGCGCGACAGCCAGTACAGATTGTCCGCCATTCGCGACAGCATGGGCTACACGTCCACGACCCAGGTGTCCTTGGTGCCGCCGCCCTGCGAGGAGTTGACGACCAGCGATCCTTCCTTGAGCGCCACCCGCGTCAGCCCGCCGGGCACGATGCGCACGCGATCGGCGCCCGAGAGCACATATGGGCGCAGGTCAACATGGCGCGGCGCGATGCCGCCGTCGACGTAGCAGGGGACGGTCGAGAGCGCGAGCGTCGGCTGCGCGATGAAGGCCTCCGGCCTGGCCTTCAGCTTGGCCTTGAATGACCCGATCTGATCCTTGCTCGCGTGCGGTCCCACCAGCATGCCGTAGCCCCCCGAGCCCTGGACCTCCTTGACGACCAGCTCGCTCAACTTGTCGAGCACGTAACGCAGCGCTTCGGGCTCGCGGCAGCGCCACGTCGGCACATTCTTCAGGATCGGCTCCTCTCCGAGAAAGAATTTCACGATCTCGGGCATGTAGCTGTAGATCGCCTTGTCGTCGCAGACACCCGTGCCCACCGCGTTGGAGATGGTCACGTTGCCGGCCTTGTAAGCCGACAGCAGACCTGGGACGCCCAGCACCGAAGCCGGATTGAACGCCAGCGGATCGAGGTACTCGTCATCGATGCGCCGGTAGATGACGTCGACGCGCTGGGGGCCTTGGGTGGTGCGCATGTAGACGATGCTGTCGCGCACGAACAGGTCGCGTCCCTCGACCAGCTCCACGCCCATCTTGTCTGCAAGGAAGGAGTGCTCGTAGTAGGCCGAGTTGAACGATCCGGGCGTCAGCAGCACCACTGTCGGCTCGCCGGACGCTGCGCGTGGCGCCACGGAACGCAGCGTCTTCAAGAGATCGTCGGGGTAGTTGTCGACCGGCGCGATGCGCAGTTGCCCGAACAGCTCCGGCAGCAGCCGCAGCATCGCCTCGCGGTTCTCCAACATGTAGGACACGCCCGACGGCGTGCGCGCGTTGTCCTCCAGCACATAGAATGTCTCGGCATCGACGCGCACGACGTCGATGCCGGCGATGTGCACGTACACGCCGCCCGGCGGCTCGACGCGCGTCATCTCTGGCTGGAATGCCGGGTTCTGCAGCACGAGGTCCTCCGGCACGAGGCCGGCGCTGACGATCTCGCGTGGGCCGTAGGTATCGGCGATGAAAGCGTTGAGGGCCTTCACCCGCTGCTCGAGACCCTTCGACAGGCGCGCCCATTCCGGGGCCGAGAGCACGCGCGGAATGATGTCGAAGGGGATCAGCCGTTCCGTGCCCTGTGCATCGCCATACACGTTGAAGGTGATGCCGATGCGCCGGAAGAACAGCTCCGCCTCGGCGTGCCGGTTGGAGAGCACGTCGGAGGGGGTGGTCTGAAGCCAACGCGCCAGTTGCTCATGCCCAGGGCGGACCGTGCCGTCCGCTAAGCGCATTTCGTCAAAGGCCGCGGTTCGGCCCATGCAGCATCCGCTCCCCGGAGCGCGACTGTCCCGCATGATGTGGGGCGTGAATTGCACTAGGCTCCTTGTCATCGAAGAATGCGTCGCCCAAAAAGCCAGCGCAAGCTGAACCGCAAGCCGGAATGACGGCACACTGCACGAAATGAGGGCAGGGCGGTGCCCGCGAAGAGTGCTGCCGTTGGTGCGTCAGGTGACGAACTCATCCTTGCGGTAACCCTGCAGATAGAGCAGGGCGGTGAGGTCGCCGTGCACGATCGAGGCCTGCGCCTCCGCCGCAACGATAGGCTTGGCCCGGAAGGCAACGCCTAGACCCGCCGTCTTGATCATGCCGAGGTCGTTGGCCCCGTCGCCGACCGCCAAGGTCTGGCTCTCGACCAATTTCAGCGCACCACGCAGCCGCTCCAGCATCGCCTGCTTCGCCTCACGTCCAAGGATCGGCATGGCCACCGTGCCAGCGACCCGGCCGCCGGCCATCTCCAGCACATTCGCCTGATGCGTGTCGAAGCCGAGCCGAGCCGCCACGCGCGAGGC
Organism: uncultured Alphaproteobacteria bacterium; assembly: GCA_963806735.1. Classification (GTDB taxonomy): domain Bacteria; phylum Pseudomonadota; class Alphaproteobacteria; order Rhizobiales; family Hyphomicrobiaceae; genus CADEFX01. The sequence continues at coordinate 200,060 of CAWEBE010000069.1, forward strand.
AAAAAAGGTGAAGCCGCCTGAGACGAGTGCGCACGTAGCGCCATGCTGGCGCATGGTGGTGACCAGGGTGGCGGCCCCGGGCATCAGCGAAACACGGCCGTAGACCGTCTCCAGCACGTCGGAGCCCAGGTCCTTGAGCAGCGCCACGCGTTCCTTGAGGGCGCTCTCGAAATTCAGCTCACCACGCATGGCCCGCTTGGTTATGCCGGCCACGCGATCGCGCAGACCCACGTAGCTCGCCAGCTCGTCGAGGCACTCCTGCTCGATGATGGTCGCCTCCATGTCGGCGACGAGCAGCTTCTTGCGGCGCCACGCGTCCGCACCAGGAATGATGTTTACATCGATGGATTGGGCGCTGATGCCTGTCGCAAGGCGGGCCCGCAGCAACTCGAGATCCATGCCGTCCTCGGGAACGAACAGCGCCTGCCATGCTTCCCCCGGCCCGAGCCAGCTCTCCTCCCGGATCTCGCCTCCTTTGAGGGCGGCACGCACGGATGCGACCGTCTGTTCCTCCAGGTCTCCTGCACCGGGCGGCGACGTCAGGACCAAAGCGGTCAGCAGTTCGGCCATGCTCTCATTCCGTCCGGAGCCTCGGGCTCGCCCCCGTGTCGCAGCCGCGGTAGGAAGGGCCATGACGATTGCGCCTCCCATCCTTATTGCTGGACCGACGGCGAGCGGCAAGTCGAGCTTGGCGCTGAGCTTGGCCGAGCGTTATGGCGGCGTAGTGATCAACGCCAATTCCATGCAGGTCTATTGGCAGCTCCGCATCCTGACAGCCCGCCCGCCAGCCGAGGACGAAGCCCGCGCTCCGCATGCCCTGTACGGTCATGTTTCCGCCAGTGAGCCGTATTCCGTGGGACGCTGGCTCGAAGATGTCCGCACAGCCATCTCCAACGCCAGAAAACAGCATCTTCGGCCGATTGTTGTCGGCGGTACAGGGCTCTACTTCAAGGCGCTGCTCGAAGGACTATCCGCCATTCCGCCAGTTCCGGCGGACATTCGTGCCTACTGGCGCGCCGAAGCTGCTGCGCTCGATGCCCCAGCTCTTCATTCCTTGCTTGCGGAGCGCGATCCCGAGATGGCGGTCCGGCTTCGGCCGAACGACACGCAGCGTGTGACGCGCGCTCTGGAGGTGCTCGCTGCCACGGGCCGGTCGCTGGCCGACTGGCAGCGTCAGCCGGGTGTGCCCGTGCTCCGGCCGGAGGACACCGAGAGGCTGCTCGTCCTGCCGGAGCGAACCGACCTCCACGCCCGCTGCGACCAGCGTTTCGATGCCATGATGGCCGCTGGGGCAGAGGCGGAGGTCAAGTCCCTCATGGCCCTCGGCCTGGATCCGGCGCTGCCGGCAATGGGCGCGCTCGGGGTTGCGCCGTTGGCTGCAATGCTGGCCGGCCTGCTGACCCGCGACGAAGCTGTTGCGCAGGCCAAGACTGAGACGCGCCAATATGCGAAACGGCAACTTACATGGATTAAACGACATATGAGTTCTTGGAACGCGTCAATAGAGCAATGAATGGAATGCATAGGCGCGGTATTTCATATGTTTATTGATTATTAGCATTGACGGTCGATTCTCTCCCCGGATAGGGTGCGGGCCACTTTCCCAAATCTATTGGCCGCACGCCCACGCCGAGCTGGAGAGAGACATGGCACGCACGATGACCGGCGCCGAGATGGTGATCCAAGCCCTCGCCGATCAGGACGTCGAGTTCATCTTCGGCTATCCGGGCGGCGCCGTGCTGCCGATCTATGACGAGCTGTTCCAGCAGGAAAAGGTCCGCCACATCCTCGTGCGGCAGGAGGGTGGCGCGGTGCATGCCGCGGAGGGCTATGCGCGTTCAACCGGCAAGGTCGGTGTTGTGCTCGTGACCTCGGGTCCGGGCGCGACCAACGCGGTCACCGGCCTCACTGATGCATTGATGGACTCAATTCCCGTCGTTTGCCTCACCGGCCAGGTGCCGACGCACCTGATCGGCAATGACGCCTTCCAGGAGTGCGACACCGTCGGCATCACCCGGCCGTGCACCAAGCACAACTGGCTAGTCAAGAACGTCAACGACCTCGCGCGCATCCTGCACGAGGCGTTCTACATCGCCAAGAGCGGGAGGCCCGGGCCAGTTGTCGTCGACATTCCCAAGGATGTGCAATTCGCCACCGGCACTTACGTCGGCCCGGGGAATGCCCAGATCGCACACAAGAGCTACCGGCCCAAGCTGAAGGGCGACCAACCCGCCTTGCAGAAGGCGATCGAGGTCATGGTCGGCGCCAAGCGCCCGATCTTCTACACCGGCGGCGGCGTCATCAATTCGGGACCGAAAGCCAGCCAGCTCCTGCGCGAGCTGGTGCGGCTGACCGGCTATCCCATCACCTCCACGCTCATGGGGCTCGGTGCCTACCCGGCGTCGGACAAGCAGTGGCTCGGCATGCTCGGCATGCACGGCACCTACGAAGCCAACATGGCGATGCACGGCTGCGATGTCATGATCAACATCGGCGCCCGTTTCGATGATCGCATTACCGGCCGCATCGACGCTTTCTCGCCGGGCTCGGTGAAGATCCACGTCGATATCGATCCGTCCTCTATCAACAAGAACGTCAAGGTCGACATCCCCATCGTCGGCGATGCGACCTACGTGCTCGAGGACATGCTGCGCCTGTGGAAGACACGCACAATGCAGGCCGACAAGGCTGCACACAAGGCGTGGTGGAAGCAGATCGACCAGTGGCGCGCGCGCCGCTGCCTCGCCTATCGCAACAGCAGCGATATCATCATGCCGCAGTACGCACTGGAGCGGCTGTACGACCTGACCAAGGATCGCGACCTTTATGTCACGACCGAGGTTGGCCAGCATCAGATGTGGGCCGCGCAGTATTTCAAGTTCGAGGAGCCGCATCATTGGATGACATCGGGCGGCCTCGGCACCATGGGCTACGGTCTGCCCGCTGCCATCGGCACGCAGCTCGCCCATCCCAAGTCCCTGGTCATCGACATTGCCGGCGATGCCTCGATCCTGATGAACATCCAGGAGATGTCTACCGCCGTGCAGTATCACCTGCCGGTCAAGATCTTCATCCTGAACAACCAGTACATGGGCATGGTGCGGCAGTGGCAGCAGCTCCTGCATGGTAACCGCTACTCGGAGAGCTACACGGAGTCGCTACCCGACTTCGTCAAGCTGGCCGATGCCTACGGCGCCACCGGTATGCGCTGTGACAAGCCCGCGGATCTGGACGACGCCATCAAGGCCATGCTTGAAACCGACGGCCCGGTCATCTTCGACTGCCGCGTTGCGAGCCTCGCCAACTGCTTCCCGATGATCCCATCAGGCAAGGCGCACAACGAGATGCTGCTCGGCGACGCGGTATCCGAAGCGGAGATCGAGAAGGCCATCGGCAAGGAAGGCAAGGTGCTGGTGTAATTCAGCTGCTTCCCACTTTCGGGGAGTACGCGAACTGTGATTGCGACGTGGAACGTTCAATGAAGCTCATCATCGCCAACAAGCTCTACTCGTCCTGGTCGCTGCGGCCGTGGATGCTGATGACCGCGCTCGGCATCCCGCTCGAGGAGACGGTGATTCCGATGTACTTCCCGGATTCGAAGGCGCGCATGCTCGATGTCTCGCCGACGGGCAAGATGCCCTGCCTCGTCGACGGCGAGGTGACGATCTGGGAGAGCCTCGCGATCATGGAATATCTGCACGAGCGGTTCCGCGACAAAGGCGTGTGGCCAGCCGATGCGAAGGCGCGGGCGCACGCCCGCGCGGTGGCCAACGAGATGCACGCGGGCTTCCAGGCACTGCGCAATGCCTGCCCGATGAATCTCGGCAAGCGGTTTGCACCGCGCGACCTCGGCTCCGACGTTGCCGACAACGTACGCCGCCTCGAAAGCCTGTGGGCAGATGCGCGGCGGCGCTTCGGCACCGGCGGGGCGTTCCTCTACGGTAACTTCGGGGCAGCTGACGCCATGTACGCGCCTGTTGTCACGCGACTAGACACCTATCAAATCCCGGTCTCATCGGGGACGCGCCACTATATGGATGCCGTCCTCGCGCACCCGGCGTTCGTGCAATGGCGCGAGGCTGCGCTCGCAGAGCCCTGGACCATCGATCATTACGAAGAGGGCTGGACCGCAGTCGAGACCTTCCACTCCGGTGCACAGCGAACCAACCATCCGCGCCATCCCGCCTGAAGGCACGCACAGGACACCGTCATGAGCCAGAAACCTACCGGCTCCGCCTATTTTCTGGAGGAGCGCAAGGACACCCCCGAGAAGCACACGCTGTCGATCCTGGTCGACAACGAGCCGGGCGTCCTGTCGCGCATTGCCGGGCTCCTCTCCGGCCGCGGCTACAATATCGACAGCCTGACGGTCTCGGAGACCGAGCACGAGAAGCACCTCTCGCGCTTCACCATCGTCACCACCGGCACGCCCATGGTGCTGGAGCAGGTCAAGAACCAGCTCGAGCGCATGGTGCCCGTGCACCGCGTCGTCGACCTGACGGTGGTGGGCGAGCCGCTGGAGCGCGAGCTGGCGCTGGTCAAGGTGTCGGGCACCGGCGAGAAGCGCATCGAGGCATTGCGTCTGGCAGAGATCTTTCGCGCGAGTGTGATCGATGCTTCCACGGGTCACTTTGTCTTCGAGATCACCGGGCGCTCGTCCAAGATCGAGCAGTTCATCGCCATCATGAAGGATCTGGGGTTGGTCGAGATTTCCCGCACCGGCATCGCCGCCATGGCGCGCGGACCGCAGGGCATGTGATGCAAGCCGATCTGCTCGCCGCACTGGTGGCCTTCTGCGTCGTCACGCTGATCACACCGGGACCCAACAATGTCATGCTGATGGCGTCGGGACTCAATTTCGGCTTTCGGCGCGCGCAACCACATCTGTGGGGCGTAACGCTGGGTTTTGCCGTGATGGTTCTTGCCGTGGGGCTAGGGCTCGGCGCCGTGTTTGCGGCCTGGCCGTCGCTCTACGTGATCCTCAAGTACGCGGGCGCGGCGTATCTGCTCTATCTCGCCTGGCTGATTGCCACCGCCGAGCCGATAGAGCCAGGTGAACTCGAGAACAGTCCGCCTATCACGTTCCTGCAGGCCGCCGCCTTTCAGTGGGTCAATCCGAAGGGCTGGGTGATGGCCGTTGGTGCGGTCTCAGCCTACGCAGCCATCGCCGCATTTCCCTACAACATGATGCTGATCGCATTCCTGTTTGGTGCGCTCGGCATCTTGTCCAGTGTGACCTGGGTCGTGCTCGGGCAGACATTGCGCCGCCTGCTGCGGCACAAACGCGCCGTGCGGGCCTTCAATATCGTGATGGCGCTCGCACTCGTTGCATCGTTATGGCCGATCATCGTCGATGCCTGGGCTTGCGACGGGTGCAGATCTCAGCTTGCCGGCGCTGCGCCTGGTTTCGAACTGGCCGAGAACGCCATGCGTGCGGGGTTGTGACCGAAGTTCCAGCTCATGCGCTCGGCGGCAAATCCGTGCTTATTCAACAGCGCCAGCATTTCGGCTTCATCATAGTGCGCAAGGCCGAGCGTGGCCCGCACGCGCCTGTAGTCTGAGAAGAATGTCTTGCCCAGTCCGATCAGGGCAGGGAACAGGAAGCCGTGTGCGGCCGCGAAGCGCAGCAGGGCCGCTACGTCCGTCACTGGGCTCAATTGCCGGGGCAGAACGTCGGCTATGACGAGCCGTCCCGCGGGCGCGAGCTTGCTCCGCCATTGCGTCAGGCTGCGCGCCAGGTCCTCGCTGCTCAGATACTGAATCACAGAGTTGACGACGATCAGATCGACCGTCCGGTCGGGGACGGCATCGAGCTCCTCCGGCGCCAGGACGGTGACATTGGCCAGGTGTCCCAGGCGCTCCCGCAGCCGGCGGCGCACAAGATCGGCGCCGTCGCACAGATAGAGGTGCGCGCAGCGTGTCGCCAGCTGGTCGGCGGCGAGGGCTTCGCCGCACCCGAAGTCGAGGATGCGCTGATTCTGCCCCGACAGCAGGCGCCCGATATCCTCCGCAATGCGCTGGTAGTGCACTTGCCTATGACGGGCATTCACATAGATGGGCGTGTCGCTGTTCCAATACTCGCGCCAGCTCATTGTTTTCCCGAAGCAAACCTTGAGTTTGGAAGAGGCATCTGTGGACCGTCCTTAGCGACGAGCAGATGGGTCCGTTGCGTCCTGGGGCACGCACCTGTAAGCATCTCATACCAGAAAAATCGGTGGGTCGGCGCCGGGGCCGCGATCCACCTGGAGGGAACGCCAATGTCCGCTACGCCGCCCGACGCGCCATCGCGCGCGCCTTTGGGATCGGGTTAGGCCGTTGCTCCATTGTCCGTCACGGCCGGGCCAGACGATCGGATTCAGAGCGAAAGCCTTGATCTCCCTGGTCGCATTGGCCGTGCGATCGCCGGTTGCAGGATACCGGATCGCGGCCGCGCTTCTGTGCTCAGCTTGGCTCGCGCTGTCGTCACCGTGGCTGTTCGGCTCGGTCACGATTCCTTACGATGCGAAGGCGCATTTCCAGGCCCAGATCCAGTTCCTGTCGACGGCCCTGCACACCGGGCAGTCGCCGTTCTGGGCTCCGCATGTCTTCGTGGGCACGCCCCACATCGCCGACCCGCAGTCGCTCATCTTCTCGCCTGCGTTCCTCCTAGCCTACTTCGAGGCGGTTCCAACGTTTCAGCAGCTCGACACCTATGTCCTGATCCTGCTGGGCCTCGGGGCGCTGTCGATTTTGAAGTTGTTCCAGGATCGAGGCTGGCACCCGGCCGGCGGCCTCGTCGCGGCCATGGCCTTTGCCTTCGGCGCTTCCGCCGCATGGCGCATCCAGCATATCGGTCAGATCCAAAGCTATGCCTTTTTCGCGGTCGCCCTATGGCTTCTGCATCGCGCCTTAAACAGGGCCTCGGCCGTTTGGGGGGTTCTGGCAGGTCTCGCCGCCGGCCTGATGCTGGCCGAGCCGAACCAGGTGGCCCTCCTCGGCGGTTATGTCCTGGCGAGTTGCCTCATAGGTCATTGGTGGATCCAGCTGGATCGCCGGCGCGCCGTGCGCGCCAGCGTTCGTCCTGTCGCATGGGCGACCGCAGCCGGCCTTGGCGTGGTCGCTGTGCCGTTGGTCATGTGCTTCCTCTACGTCGAGTCCTCCAACCGCCCCGTTGTTGCCTATGCGGAAGCAGTGCACGGCTCACTCAATCCTGCGTCGCTTATCACGACGCTGATCGCAGACCTGTATGGCGCCTTCGACCCCAAGATCGACTACTGGGGGCCATACAGCGTCTCCTGGGATGCCAACGATCTGTCGCTCTCTCAGAACATGGGGCAAATGTACATCGGCGTGCTGCCGATGCTGCTGATCCTGACCGCAGGCCTCGTGCGCGGTGCTTTGTGGGCCCGCGAGGTGCGTGTCTATGTGGGCGCGATCGTTTTCCTCCTGCTGTATGGGTTGGGAAGCTACACGCCGGTATTTCGGGTGTTCTACGAGGTGCTGCCGGGCGTGGCACTGTTCCGGCGGCCCGCCGACGCCTCATTCCTAGTCGGCGGCATGCTGGCGATCGTCGGTGGCTATCTCGTGCACCTTTGGGTGACCGGCGCGCTGCCTCCGGTAAGCGCGCGGCGGCGGCTGGTCGAGATCGGTCTCATTGGTCTCACAGTGCTCACTGGGCTGGCGATTGCCGTTAGCGTGAGCAGGCTGTCGTTGGCGTGGAGCCCGACGTTCAATGCGATTGGTTGGCTGATCGCTGCTACGGCGCTCCTGGCCGTCCCCGCGCACTGGGTGAAACGGAGCGGGCCGGTCCTCACTATTGCTGCCGCAGTCCTCATGACGGCCGATCTGGCTGCCAACAACGGTCCCAACGAGTCGACCGCCCGCGCCAGCACTGGCTACGACATTCTGAAGCCGGACTGCCGCAACGAGACGATCCGTTTCCTGAAGGCGAAAGCCCGGCGCGCGCCCGGCACCGAATGGCGCGACCGGGTCGAGCTGGTCGGCCTCGGCTTCGAATGGCCGAATGCCGCTCTCGTGCACGGTCTCGACCACACGCTGGGCTACAACCCGTTGCGCATCGGCCTGGTCGCGCGGACGCTTGGAGCGCGCGACTACATCGCTGGTCCAGATCAGCGCGCATTCACGCCGCTGTTTCCGTCCTATCACTCGACGCTCGCCAACCTTCTCGGGCTGCGTCTCATTGCCAGCAGCATCCCCATCGAGCAGATCGACCTGCAACTGGCGCGCGGCGAGTTGAAATTCCTGGCGCGTACACAGGATGCCTACATCTACGAGAACGTCGATGCCCTGCCGCGCGTCATGTTTGTGCGCGAATGGGAGCACGCCAACTTCGAGGACATCATCGAGACGGGCCGGTGGCCCGAATTCGACCCCACGGCGACGGTGCTGCTCGACGGCGAGCCGGAAATTGCCGGCGCACCGGAAGAGCTGTCGCATCCCACCGACTCGGCCGTGCGCATCCGCCACTACGAGAACACCATCGTCGAGATCGAGGTGGAAGCGGCAACCGAGGGATTCATCGTGCTCAACGACGTTTGGCATCCCTGGTGGACAGCCGAGGTCGATGGCCGATCAACGGTCATCCACCGTGCCAACGTGATGTTCCGCGCCGTGCGCGTGCCGGCTGGCAAGCATCTCGTGCGCTTCGAGTTCACGCCGTTCTCCGGAGCCATTGCAGAGCTCGGTGACAGGTTGCGCGGCGCCAGATAACGTCCCTGCGAGCTAGTGTGATGATCGAGAAATTCGCCGATGCTCGCGGCAGGTCCGTGAGCGAATTTCTCGATCTGAATCACACTCGAACTAATGGACTCTCTAGTGTCCTTTCGATCGTGAAGCTCGTTCAACGGTTGCTGCGAGATCCGACGAGCTTCGCGATCGGGACACTAGCTCACTCGGGAAGCTTGTAGCCCTCGAACTGCTCTCTCAGCTCACGTTTGGAGATCTTGCCCGTCGCCGTCAGCGGGATCTGATCGACGAAAGCGATGTCATTGGGCAGTTGCCATTTGGCCAATTGCGAGCCGAGGTGCGCAAGGATGGCTTCGCGCGTCGGCTCGGCGCCCTTGGCCTTTACGACCACGAGCAAAGGCCGCTCGTGCCACTTGGGGTGCGGCACGGCAATGACGGCCGCATTGGCGATGCCGGGGCACCCCATGGCGATGTTCTCGATGTCGATCGAGCTGATCCATTCGCCGCCGGACTTGATCAGGTCCTTGGTGCGATCGACGATGACGAGGTATCCGTCGGGCGTGATGCGGGCCACATCCCCGGTGCCGAACCAGCCTTCGCCGTCCAGGACCTTGGCTGCGTCGTCTGCCTCGCTTTTGTAGTAGCCCGAGACGATGGCAGGTCCACGCACGAACAGCTCACCTGTCGCCACGCCATCGTGCGCCACCCGCCGGCCGTCCTCGCCGACGAGCTTCAGCTCGACCCCGAACAGCCGCCGCCCCTGATAGGTCTTCAGCTCCACGCGCGCATCTGTGGGAAGCTGCTGCTCCTTGGTCGAGAAGCGCGTCACCGTTCCTACCGGGCTCATCTCGGTCATGCCCCAGCCGTGCGTGACGTCGAGGCCGAAATCGCACTCGAGGGCATGGATCAGCGAGCGAGGCGCTGCCGAGCCACCCGTCAGCACCTGCTGCAGGGCTTGTGGTTTGCAGCCCTGCTTCCTCATCTCGGCGAGCACACCCAGCCAGACTGTGGGTACGCCCCAGGACGCGGTGACGCTCTCCGCATCCATCAGCGCAAACAGGCTCTCCCCATCGAGCTTGGCGCCCGGAAAGATCAAAGCCGCTCCCGCCAGCGGAGCGGCGTAGGGGAGGCCCCAGGCATTGGCATGAAACAACGGCACCACCGGCAGGATGCGTGCGCCGCTCTTGAGGGACGCACCGCAACTCGCCAGCACAAACAGCGCGTGCAATACCATGGCCCGGTTCGAATAGAGGACGCCCTTCGGATCGCCCGTCGTGCCCGACGTGTAGCAGAGCGCACACGCGGAGCTCTCGTCGAAGTCCGGCCAGACGATGTCCGGCGCGCCGGTGGCCAGGATGTCCTCGTAGCAGAGCAAGTCCGGCAACGAGGTCTCGCGCGGCATGTGGGCTCTATCCGTCATCGCCGCATAGCGCAGCGGTCCGGGCCAAGTGGGAGCCAGCTGCTCCACCAGCGGCAGGAACGTCAGATCGAAGAACAGCAGCGTGTCCTGCGCGTGATTGACGATGTAGGTGAGCTGCCCGGCAAACAGCCGCGGATTGATGGTGTGGCACACGGCGCCGATGCCGGATATGGCGTAATAGAGCTCGAAATGGCGATACCCGTTCCAGGCCAGCGTGGCGACGCGGTCGCCAGGCTTCACGCCCAGATCGCGCAGCGCATTGGCAAGGCGGGCGATACGGGTCCGGGTTTCACCGTAGGTCGTGCGATGCAGGCCGCCCTCGATAGTGGCGGAGACGATCTCGGTGCTGGCGTGCACATCGGCCGCGTAATCGAGGATGCTGGAGACCAGCAGCGGCCGGTCCATCATCATGCCCTTTAGCATCGCAGCGGATCTCCCTGGAATGTTTGCCCGAGGTTAGACTTGCGCCTAGTGTCCCGCCAAGCGTTTGGGCGCATGTGTCGAAACCTAGGCAGGGAGAGCGCCGAATGGCCAAGGTCGATGTTGAGAAGCGGGGCGCGGTCGCCATTCTCACCCTGTCGAACCCACCCGTGAATGCGCTGGCGTTGGGCGTTCGCGAAGGCCTGCAGATGGCGGTGGCCGCCGCCAATGCCGATCCAAGCGTGAAGGCCATCGTCGTCACCGGCGAGGGGCGGGCCTTTTCTGCCGGCGCCGATATCACGGAGTTTCGCGCCGGCCCCAAGCCGCCGGCACTGGGCGAGGTGATCCTGGATCTCGAGGCCTCGGAGAAACCCGTCGTCGCCGCGCTCAACGGGCTGGCCCTCGGTGGCGGCCTGGAAGTGGCGCTCGGCTGCCACTACCGGGTGGCAGCAAAATCGGTGACCCAGCTCGGGCTACCAGAGGTGAAGATCGGTATCCTGCCAGGTGCCGGCGGCACCCAGCGTCTGCCGCGCATCATCGGCATCGAGCCGGCGCTCGACATGATCGTCGCCGGCAGTCCCATGGATGCTGCCGCTGCCGCCAAGTCGGGACTGGTGGATCGTATCGCGGCGGGCGAGGTGGTCGATGCTGCCGTCGCCTTTGCAGATGAGTTGGTGGCTTCAGGCAAGGGACCGCGGCGCGCAAGTGACAGGACCATTGATCCAGCGTTAGTTCCCGCTGGCCTGTTCGAGAAAAAGCGCGCCTCGATCGCCCGCCACCCCTCCGGACCCATGGCGCCCGCCAATTGCATCAGCGCCGTCGAGGCCGCCGTCGGTACGCCGTTACGCGAAGGTCTGAAGCGCGAGCGCGAGCTGTTCTCGGAACTCGCCGGCAGCCCTTACGCCAGGGCGCTTCAGTATGCGTTCTTCGCCGAGCGGCAGGCGGCCAACATTTACGATATCGGCGCCGAGATGCAGCCGCGCGAGGTCAAGACGGTGGGCATCGTCGGCGCCGGCACAATGGGCACAGGCATCGCTCTGGCCTTTCTCAATGCCGGATTGCCTGTATCAGTCGTCGAGGTGAACGCAACGGCACTGGAGAAGGGCAGCCAGCGCATTCGCGAGACCATCCAGAGCAACGTCCAGCGCGGCCGCATTTCCGAGGACGAGGGCACGCGACGTATCAGCAACCTGAGAATGACCGGCAGCATCGAGGATCTGGCCGGCGCCGATCTCATCATCGAGGCTGTGTTCGAGAACCTCGCGCTGAAGAAAGACATCTTCGCCAGGCTCGACGGCATCGCTAAGCCGGGCGCCGTGCTCGCCACCAACACCTCGACGCTTGACGTCGATGCCATCGCTTCGGCAACAAAGCGCCCCGGTGACGTGCTCGGCACGCACTTCTTTTCACCCGCCAACATCATGCGTCTGCTGGAGGTCGTGCGCGGCAAGGCGACCGCCAAGGACACGCTTGCCACGGCGATGGCGGTGGCCAAGCGCATCGGCAAGGTCGGCGTCGTCTCCGGCGTGTGCTTCGGCTTCATCGGCAACCGCATGCTGGAGGCCTACCTCGAGGAGGTACAGGCCATGCTGCTGGAGGGCGCCACGCCGAGCGATGTCGACGGCGCGCTGGAGGCCTGGGGTCTGGCCATGGGCCCCAACGCCATGATGGATCTTGCCGGCCTCGACGTCGGCCACCGCATCCGCCAGGAACACCAGATCTCGGACGAGCGGCGGCGCCTTTATCGCGCCACCGACGCCATCGTCGGCATGGGCCGCCATGGCCAGAAAACAGGTGCGGGCTACTACACCTACGGTGCCGACCGCAAGCGTCAGGCTGATCCCGAGATCGAGGCGCTGATCCGCAAGGAGGCGGCGGCGCAAGGCTTTGCCCAAAGCAAGCCTGGCGCAGAGGAAATCGTCGAGCGCTGCCTGCTGCGTCTGGTGAATGAAGGCGCGCGCGTGCTGGAGGAAGGCATTGCCCAGCGCGCTTCCGATATCGACACGATCTACCTCGCGGGCTATGGCTTCCCGGCTTGGCGTGGTGGTCCGATGTGGCAGGTCGAAAATATCATTGGTCTTCCTGCCGCCGCGGAGAGGATCCGTGGCTACGAAAAGGTGCACGGCGCGCGCTGGGCGCTGGCTCCGCTGCTGGGAAAGCTGGCGGTAGCAGGCGGTAGCCTATCGGGTGCGGGTAAAGTTGCGGCCTGAAAGTGACATGCCGCATCCGAAGCGGCGCCGACAAAAAAGGCAAATGACCATGAGTGTTCGCCACGGCCGAGAATTCCTATCGATCCCGGGTCCGACCACCGTGCCCGACGAGGTGCTGCAAGCCATGCAGCGGCCCGCCGTCGATATCTATTCGGGCGGCATGATTGCTCTCACAGACTCGTTGCTCGCGGACTTGCGCAAAGTGTTCGCCACGCGCGGCGGCACCTATATCTACGCCGCCAACGGGCACGGCGGCTGGGAAGCCGCGTTCACCAACGTGCTCTCGAAGGGTGACAAGGTCCTGGTGCTCGAAAGCGGCCGCTTCGCCATCGGCTGGGGCGAGATGGCCGCCATGATGGGCGTTGAGATCGAGGTGCTGCCCCAGGACCAGCGCAAGGCGGTCGACCCGGCCGCCGTAGAGGAGCGCCTGCGCGCCGACAAGGGTCACACCATCAAGGCTGTGATGGTCGTGCAGATCGACACCGCCTCCAGCGTCGTCAATGACATTCCGGCTGTACGCAAAGCCATGGATGCGGCCAAGCATCCCGCTCTGCTCATGGTCGATACCGTCGCCTCGCTCGGCACCATGCCCTTCGAGATGGATGCCTGGGGTGTCGACGTCGCCATGTGCGGCTCGCAGAAGGGCATGATGACGCCGCCCGGTCTTGCCTTCGTCGCCGCCGGCGAGCGCGCGCACGCCGCCCACAAGATCGCTGGTCTGAGGACCATGTATTGGGACTGGACCTTCCGGCAGGGCGAAGAGCACTACATGAAATACTGCGGCACGCCGCCGGAGCACCTGCTGTTCGGCATGCGCAAGGCTCTCGACATCCTGTTCTCGGAAGGCCTGGAGAATGCATTCAAGCGTCACGCTCTGCTGGCAGAGGCCGTGCGGCGCGCGGTCAGCCGCTGGACCGAGGGTCAGGTTCTCGCCTTCAACATCATCGATCCCGCCCAGCGCGCGAACTCTGTGACCAATATTCTCCTGCAGGACCGCGACCCGGAAGCCATTCGCGACTACACGCGCGAGAAATGCGGCGTCGTACTGGGTATCGGCATCGGCAGCCTGACCGGCAAGGCGTTCCGCATCGCGCATATGGGTCACGTCAACGCGCCGATGGTGATCGGCACGCTCGGCGCCACCGAGATGGCGCTCAGAGCGCTGGGCATTCCGCACGGCTCCGGCGGTGTGCAGGCGGCCGTGGAGTATTTGGCCGACAAGGTCGAAGCCTGAGATCGCAAGGGATCAGGTCATGCACATCGACTGGAGTGGCCGTCGTATCGAAACGGCGGAGCTGTCCATCAGCTACGCACGCGCCGGCAGCGGAGCGCCGGTCGTGTTCCTGCACGGCTGGCCGGAGTTCAATCGCACCTGGCTGCATAATCTGCCTGTGCTCGCCGACCGCTTCGACTGCATCGCGCCCGATCTGCGCGGTTTCGGCCGCACCGTCTCCAAGGTGCCGCGGCCCGACAGCGGTACGCCGCCGCAGCTCCTCGCCAAGGACCTCAAGGAATTCGCCGACGCGCTCGGCCTCAAGCGCTTCGCCATCGTCTCGCACGATGTCGGCTCGTTCGTGGCCCAGCAGTTCGCGCTGGCCTATCCCGACAGTGTCTCCGCATTGTTTTTCTTCAATTGCGCTTACCCAGGCATCGGCAAGCGCTGGGGCGACTTCCGGCACTTTCCCGAGACCTGGTATCAGCAGTTCCACCAGAAGAGCCTTGCCGCCGCCCTGGTCGGCTCCTCGCGCGAAGCGGCGCGCATCTACTTTCGCTATTTCCTGACGCACTGGTCGCATCAGAAACAAGCATTCGATCCCTATCTCGAGGAATGGGTCGACAACTTCCTACTACCCGGCAACCTGCAGGGCGGCTTCGACTGGTACATCGGTGTGGCCCGTTTCCGGGCCCGTATGATGCAGGAAGGCGCTTTGGACGTGGCCAGGATCGCAGCACCCTCCGCGTTCCTGTGGGGCGCCCACGATCCGGTTCTGCGTTACGACTTCTCCGACAAGCTCGGCGACTACTTCACCGATTTCACGCTGGAGCGCGCGGACGAGGCCGGCCACTTCGTGCATTTCGAGGTCCCACAGCTTGCCAATGCGCGCCTCCTGGATTTTTTGAGCAAAGTGCCCAATTGAGCCTTTCAGCCTTTCCAAAAGCAGCGTTGGCCGGCGGTGGGGAGGCTTTGCAACACGAAGGAATTGATAAGCCCTGACAGAGGCCTCGCATTGACTTGGCCCCGCGCCGTGGTTACCTGCTGCTCAAATGGTCAATCAGGGGCGTGTTCTGACGGTGGACGTCGGCCCCAGGGAGCAGGACGATGGCAAATTCCTCCGCGACGGCGCTCGGCCGCATCGAGGTCTATGATCCCATCTGGCAGGAGGTACGCCGCGAGGCCGACGAGGTCATGCGCAAGGAGCCCGCGCTCGGCGGCTTCATCTTTGCCACCATCCTCAACCACCAGCGGCTGGAAGAGGCGATCTGCCACCGGCTAGCCCAGCGTCTCAATCACGCCGATGTCGATGCCGGCCTCATCGGCCAGATCTTTGCCGATGTGCTCAAGAACCGCCCGGAGATCGGCAAGACCTTCCGTGCCGATCTGGCCGCCGTCTTCGATCGTGACCCAGCCTGCAACCGCTATATCGAGCCGCTCCTGTATTTCAAAGGCTTCCATGCGCTCGTCACACACCGTTTCGCCCATACGCTCTGGCACGACGGCCGCCGTGACTTCGCCCTCTATCTTCAGAGCCAGTCGAGCCGCATCTTCGGCGTCGACATTCATCCCGCCGCACGCGTCGGCAGGGGCATCATGCTCGATCACGCCACAGCCATCGTCTTCGGCGAGACCTGCGTTGTCGGCGACAACTGCTCCATCCTGCACAGCGTGACGTTGGGCGGTAGCGGCAAGGAGAAGGGCGAAAACCGCCACCCCAAGATCGGCGACAATGTCATGATCGGTGCCGGCGCCAAGGTGTTGGGAAACATCACCGTCGGCAACTGCAGCCGTATCGCGGCTGGCAGTGTCGTGCTGCACGATGTGCCGCGCGAGACCACTGTGGCGGGTGTTCCCGCCAAGGTCGTCGGGCCGGCAGGATGCCCCGAGCCGGCGCGCTCCATGGATCAGCGGCTTGGTCCCGAGTGTGGTTGCGGCTGAGGCGCGGAATCATAGCGGCGTGCGAGAATGAGCGGCTGGAGGGACTGGTGGCGATCGTCAAAACATTGAGCAAGGAAGAGGTCGTTCGCCTGCAGAACTATATGCGCAAGGTGTTCGGCACAGAAGCGCTGCAGGTGCGCACCCGCGAGCGGGCCAATCGACTCCGCTGAGATCTATTTGCGCGGCGAGTTCCTGGGCGTCGTGTCGAAAGACACCGAGGACGGGGACATCTGCTACCAGGTCAACATGACCATCCTCGATCTGGACCTTAACGACGCATGATCCGCCGCGCGCTCGGGGTGTAGCCGTGCCCTTGTACGAGCTCGACGGACGCAAGGTTGTCACGCCTGGCGCCGGCCGCTACTGGCTGGCACCCAACGCCAGCGTCATCGGGCAGGTGGAGCTGGCGGCCGAAGTTAGCATCTGGTTTGGCGCGGTCATTCGCGGCGACAACGAGCCGATCAGGATCGGGGCGCGCACCAGCATTCAGGACAATTGCGTGCTGCACGTCGACCCCGGCTTTCCCATGACCATCGGCGAGGATTGCACCATCGGTCATCTCGCCATGCTGCATGGCTGCACCATCGGCAACTCGGTGCTGGTTGGTATCGGTGCCATCGTCCTCAATGGCGCCCGGATCGGCGAGGGCAGCATCATCGGCGCCGGCGCGCTCGTGACCGAGGGCCGCGAGGTGCCACCGGGCTCGATCGTGCTCGGCTCACCCGGCAAGGTCGTGCGCCCGGCCGCCGATGCCGACCGAGCGCTCATCCAGGAAGGCACGGATTTCTACGTCGCCAACCAGCGTCGGTTCGCACGAGGCATGAAGCTGCAAAGCGAGTGACGGAGGCGATACTCAGCGGGCGCTGCGCACGCCGGAAAGCAGTGCGGGCGAGCGCGCATCGCGTGCATCCAGCGATACCCAGACCTTGGGGTCGATGTAGGACTGGCGCATGACGAATGCATACGGCACCTTCTGCCAAGTACGGATCTCGTCAGTCTTGTTGTCGAGAATGAAGTCGCCCTGTGCCGTGCGCACCGTGAGGACCGCATGGCCTTCATTCTTCTCGTCGCGGACAACGGTCATCAGCAGCGCGCCGCTGGGCCAGCCGCGGGCCATCAACTGGTGCCGCTTGAGCAGCGCGTAGTCCTCGCAGTCGCCTCTGGCGCCCGGTAGTGTCCAATACTCGGTCAGACCGTAGATCTCCAGATCGGTAGCGGGTTCGACGGCGCGGTTGATGGACTTGTTGATCTCGGTCAGCTCCTGGAGCCGCGCAGGCGTCGCCTCGAACCGGTCCTCTTCGAGCGGACCCTGCCGGCATTCATTGGGCTGGCGCTCGCAGAACTTGACGAAGCCGAATGGCGGCAAGGTCGGCCCATAGATGCGCATGAACGGCGACAGGCGATCCTGCCCTACCGGACGCAGCGCATCGGCACGCACAGACGTCGGCGCCAGCAGCCCCGCAAGGCATACGACAAAAATGATCTGCCTGTTCTTCATACTCGGCCCCAAAACCTATACTCGCACTCTACCAGCCCTCAATTGACCTTCGTTCAAGCTGCATCCGACACTTCGACTAAAACTCTCTGGATCGGCTTAACTAAGCGTTGACCAGACCGCCTGGTTCCCGCTGTCCTTCTGCGCGCTGGCTTGCACATCCCGTGCCGCATGCCTCAACTGAAGTAGCGCCGCAGGGCGGCCGGGTTCTGGATATCGATGAACTGCACGCCGATGCCGCTCTCGTGGTGGCGAGCAACCCGGGCCCGCAGCTTACCCAACCCGACCTCCTGCCCGATCGGTGGCCGGGCGTCGGTTCCGAGCAAAGCACCAGAAACGGAAATGTCGAGAACCCGGCACTGGACGCTGACGCCAGCGTCGAGTTGCAGGCTCGTGTAATCGTTGCGTGCAGCAAGACGATCGTGCCGGCGTGTCTCGGTGGAGCTGACTTCGCCGCGATTGATCATCCACGTGAGCAGGCCGGCAAGCTTCTCCCGCCTGTGCTGCGTGGACGCGAGGCGGATTGCGAAGCCGCCCTCGAATACCCGCGCGACACTGCCCTCCAGACCGCCGACCTGATCGAAGTAGGCGACGACGCGCTCGCCGTCCTCGACCTCGACCGGCGACATCAGCGCTGCTCCGCCGACGGAGATGTCGATCAGTTTGCAGGGATATTCCCGCTTGTTGGAGCGCATGAAGCGGCCGAGCAGCGTGACGCTGATGCGCTTGTGGCGGCGCCGGTCCTGAACCGGGCGTGCAGCAACCCGGCTACCGGCTGTGTGGTGCGGTAACGGCTGCGTGGTCATGGACTGCCCCGATAGCCTTTCGGTGGCCCAGCGTGACGAGCATGAGCGGCGCGTGTGAGTCAGTGTCATCGTAAGGCGGATGACGATGCCAAGTATCCAAAGCCGCCATTAAGGAAGTTCTAATCGGCGGTATCGTTTTGAAACGAATTACGACCGTCCAGGTAGCGTCGCGTCCGACCGTCCAAATGCACTGTTCAGCATCTGGATCCTCTACTGCTCTGCTCTAGGGATGTTGGCGAGGCCGCCGTCGAAGACGCGAAACTCGCGCTCGTTGGCCTTCACCACGCGTGAGGGCGGCAGCGTCGGCCGGAACACCGGCGCCATGCGCCCGCGCTCGATCAGCGGATACGGTCGTCCCTCGGGCCAGACGAGCTCGTTGCGCACGAGCGACCCCAGCGACATGGCGCCGTCGCCCAGCCAGGAGGCCGCTCCAATCGGGCTCATGGCGCCGAGAAAACGCGTAACCTGGTCGCGCGCATCAGTCAGGGGCAGCACGATCATCTCGCATCGGCCGGTCCGCTCGCCCGTCCGGGTCTCGAACTCGAACAGCCCGACGGCACCGTGCGCTGCTATGGTTTCCAACCGGTCCTCCATGACGAGCCGGTCGCCAGATGCCACGACATCCAGGAGGTTGTGATTGCGCAGGTCCTGCGCGAACTGATCGCAGATGCGCGTGCCGGCGAGGCGGAAGCAATAGCTGCTGGCAGCGAGGCGTTCGAGTATGAAGGTCTCGGTTAATATGCCGGTAATACGCGCTGGCTCGATCTCGAAGCGCCTTGGAGCCATTCTGCGGCCGCGGACTTCATTCCAGTAGTTGAACAGAATTTGACTGGTACGCTGTCTCATCACATCGTCCCTGGCGCAGCCGGCCCATTTTCGGCGGCCGAACGCCATGCTGAAGAAGGTGTAGCCGTGTCCCAAATCGGGACAAACCAACTGATACCGAATGCTGTTCAGGGGTTGGGAGCACCTTCCGTGCCAGCCATCGCATGCCGGTCCCTGTCGGCGCCCGCACTTGCCGGCGATGGTTTCGCCGTCTATGCGAGACGGGATGGTGATCGGAGCGGCGGGAGATCCGGGTGAGGCGGGAGCCGATTTTCAACGTACCAGCGAGCGTGCTGGTGGCGCTGGGCTTGCTCGCCGGCGCGCATGCGCTGCTATGGCTCCTGCCCGACAAGCAAGCCCTGCGTGCAACGCTCATCCTGGCGTTCATACCGGCTCGATATGCAGAATTCGGTGCCGATCTGCCGGGTGGCATTCCGGCCGCCATCGCCTCGTTCTTCACCTATGCATTGGTGCATGCTGACCTTGCTCACCTGCTGGTCAACGCAGCCTGGCTGCTGGCTTTCGGCAGTGCCGTCGCCATGCGCATCGGTGGCTTGCGGTTCATGGTTTTCAGTGCGGTGTGCAGCGCCTGCGGTGCCCTGGCGTTCCTGGTGCTCGAGTGGGGTGCGATGGTACCGGTCGTCGGCGCCTCCGGTGCCGTCTCCGGCTTGATGGCGGCGGCTTTTCGCTTTCTGTTCACCGTGACGGACGAGCGCACCGCACACGCGCTTCGCCATGCCCCGCGCAGCGTGCCGCTGATGAGCGTGTCAGCCATGCTGACCGATCGCCGTGTTCTCATTGTCATTGCCGTCTGGATCTTTATCAACTTCTTTATGGCCGCGGTCGCACCTGCCATCATGGCGACGGGCGGCGGCATCGCCTGGCAGGTCCATCTCGGCGGTTTTGCCGCCGGCCTGTTGGGTTTCGGTTTTTTCGATCCAGGGCCGCCGGCCACCGCGCCAACCATTCATTGACCCGTCCGACCTTGCGCTCACCCCCGCTCCTGGGTGAAACTATCGCCTTGAAGGGTCACAAGACCCGGAAAGAGGCCACATCCGCTACGGTGCGGTGGGCCAGATCACGGCGCGCGCGAGGAGGCCCTCCGGCGCCTCGCCGTCCGTTCGATCTGTCGTCCTCACCTGGCGGAGGGAGGAGACGGTCATGCATGTTGCAGCGATCCTGAAGGACAAGGGCCGAGCGGTAGAGACAGTGCGGCCTGATACCAAGCTTATGGACGTGGCGCGCAAGCTGGCGGCCAAGCGCATCGGCGCAGTGGTCATCACCGACCGCCACGGCGAGGTTGCAGGTATAGTTTCGGAGCGCGATATCATTCGCGCCCTGGCCACGGATGGCGCCGAGAGCCTCGAGTGGCCGGTGGCCGAGATCATGACGCGCGATGTTCTGACGTGCAATGACGGCGATACCATCGATCATCTGATGAGCCAGATGACGGCACGCCGCTTCCGCCACCTACCGGTCATCAACGACGGAGCCTTGAGCGGCATCGTGTCGATCGGCGATGTGGTCAAGCACCACATCGCGGAGGTCGAGATGGAGGCCTCGGCCATGCGCGATTATATCGCCACCGGCTAGAGCGCGATCGTCTCACATGGAAGCACTGCCGCTTCCATGTGAGACGTAAATCGCACACTAAACTATAAGTGCAGAGCAGGATTCACGTTCGAGATGGATCGCGGATGCAATTCCATTTGAAACGATCCTGCTCTAGCGCGGGATCAGACTGGCTCTAGTGGAGATGGGCGTAGGCGACGCGCGTCGTCCTGCGGGCTGAGACCTCGCGACCGAGCTCATCGAGATCGCGTTGGACGGCCGTCATGCCGCGGCTGATCAGCTCGTCGGCGCGGTGGAAATCGAACAGCCCCATGTCCAGCCAAGCGCGGGTTGATCATGGCGTCGGGCGGATCGCCGGCAAGGCGCGAGCGCGCGATGCGATCCTGCACGATATTGAATGCATCGACCATCACGGTCGAGATGCCGGGGCTCGCTGTCGCCTGTGCCGAAGACCTGACGCTTGCAGCAGACTTCGCATGCCGCTGCCGTTCTTGCCTTGAGCATGCCCTTGGGCTCGGGCAGCTCCTCGGCCGTTCCGGCACGGCTTCCAGCGTCGGGGACGACGGTGCCGCGCCCGCAGATGTCCGAATTAAGATTGACGGCGATGACGTAGCGCGCGCCAAGGGCGCGGCAGACGGACACGGGACCGGATTGACGAGCGCGCCGTCGAACAGCCAGCGGCCGTTGATATTCACCGGCCGGAAGATGCCCGGCAGCGCATAGGAGGCGCGCATCGCGTCGGCGAGCCGGCCGCGCGACAGCCAGATCTCGTGGCCCGCTGCCGATCTCGGTGGCGACGGCGATGAAACGCGGGTCGCCAGCTCCTCGATATGGACGCTCGTCGAGATGGCCGCTCGAGACGGTCGCACAAGCTTGCTGGCCGTTGATGAGCGCCGGGTCCGGCAAGTTGAAATCGAGATAGCCGAAGATGCTGCGGCGGGTCAGATCGCGGGCGAAGCCTTCCAGCTCATCGAGCTGTCCCGCCGCGTGGCAGCCACCGACAACGGCGCCGATCGAGGTGCCGGCGACGATGTCCGGCACGATCCCGCCTGCGGGAGGGCCCGCAGGACCCCGATATGGGCCCAGCCGCGCGCGGCGCCGCCGCCTAGCGCAATGCCGATCTTAGCGTTGGCCAGTCCGTAACCCTTTCGGCATATGTCTGCCGACCTGCTGTTCGCTCGTTGTCGTGCAAGCGACGGCCGGTCGTTACGAGTTGAACGAATTCTACCGCCCCTGGGATTAACGTTGCGCTACCTATGAATATAGGGGCGATGGCCCTGCAACTCGTTGCAAGTCTCTCGATATCGTGAACCTGCGACCTATCATGGCGTCAGGTCGCGCGTCGGGTTGTCCGCCGCTTCCAACCTTGTCTGCGCGCCGGGTTCTTGTCCCAGGGGCACACGGCGGTAGAAGCAGGACCATGCGCCTGTATGGCAGGCTTGGCGGCACCGCCCATGCGACCCGCAACCAGACAGCATCCTGGTCGCAGTCGGTCCGCAGCTCGACCACGATCATCACGTTTCCACTTTCTTCACCTTTGCGCCACAGGCGTGCCCGCGATCGGCTGAAGAAGTGGCGCTTCGCCCGTCTCGATGGTCCGCGCCAGCGCCTCGGCGTTCATCCACGCGAACATCAGCGACTTCACCGCTCTCGGCATCGCTGGCAACGGCCGGCAACAGGCCGGCAGCGTCGAACTTGGGCGTGAAGCTTCAGCCCGCTCTCGATATCCTGCGATGATCCACGGCCGGCGAAAGGTGAAGATGCGTCATCGGGCATGGTCGGAGCTCCGGTGGAGTGCGGTCGTCCACATGGAAGCGCTGCTTCCTCCATGTGGGGCGCGCATCGTACGGCGAACAAAATGCCTAACCGCGGCGTGCGGCGTGCACCATCTGCAGGAAGCGATCGCGATAGCTCGCGTCCTGCTCGAACACACCCGTGAAGCGGGTGGTAATGGTCGACACGCCAGGCTTGTGGATGCCGCGCGTGGACATGCACTGATGCTCGGCCTCGATCAGGATGGCGACGCCGCGTGGGTCGAGCGCCCTGCTCGATGGCATCGGCAACCTGGGCCGTGAGCGACTCCTGTGTCTGCAGGCGCTTGGCAAAGATCTCGACAGTGCGTGCGAGCTTCGACAGCCCCACGACCCGGCGCTGCGGCAGATAGGCGATATGCGCTACGCCTATGAAAGGCGCGATGTGATGCTCGCAATGGCTCTCGACCCGAATGTCGCGCAGCATGATCATGTCGTCGTAGCCGCCGACGTCCTCGAACGTGCGCGACAGGGCTTCCACCGGATCAGCGCCGTAGCCCGAAAAATACTCCTCGTATGCCGACGCCACGCGCTTGGGCGTGTCCTGCGAGTCCCTCGCGCTCCGGGTCGTCGCCGGCCCAGGCGAGGAGCGTGCGCACGGCCTCCTCGGCCTCGGCCCTGGACGGACGTCGCGCGCTGCGGCGCGCACCATCGGGGCGGAGCGGGTTTGGTGTTTTCTTGACAATAGGGTCCATTGCTAGCCTAGTCCTTACACTCCTGCTCGGCTGCGCGCGGAACGCGTCTGATCCTTGCAATTGGCCGGATTGGAAGCGATATCCTGTAATCGCCCACGCCGGCACGCAGGGCCGGCACTCAAAGGAGCTGCGGCTATAATATGTCGGCTCCCCGCGTGCAAGGGAAGGCCGAGCAACAAGACAGTCAGATGACCGATCTGAGCGAGATCTACAACACGCGCATCATCGAGCTGGCAGCGGGCATTTCCGCCGCCCGACGCCTTGCCGACCCCCATGCCACGGCCTCCGCCCATTCCAAGCTGTGCGGCTCGACAGTGGTCGTCGACCTCAAGGTCAAGGACGGGCGCGTCACAGACTTCGCGCAGACCGTCAAGGCGTGCCTGCTCGGCCAGGCATCCGCGGCCATCATGGAGCACAATATCATCGGGTCTAGCGCCGATGAGCTTCGGCAAGTAGGCGACGAGATGAGGCGCATGCTGAAGGAGGGCGGCCGGCCTCCCGACGGCCGGTGGGCCGACCTCGCCGTGCTGGAGCCCGTGCGCGAGGTCAGGGCGCGCCACGCGTCGACCCTGCTGGTTTTCGATGCCGTCGAAAAGGCCTTGAGCGAGATTGAAGCGAGGAAGAAAGCTACAACGACCTGAGCATCGCGTCTTGTATGCGAGGTGATGCGCAAGAATGTTGACCCCTACTGAGCTGGCGAAAGCACTCGCACGTGCACCCGTGCATGCCTATCGCTGGACCCTCAAGCCGCTCATCGGCCACGAATGCCGGCATTTGCCGACGTGCTCCGAATATGCGCTGGAGGCCATAGCGCTGAATGGAGCCTGGCGGGGTGCTTGGCTTGCGGCGGGCCGGGTTTCCCGCTGTCATCCGTGGGGTACCTCGGGCTTCGACCCCGTACCCGACATTCGCGCCGAGCGCCACCCACTGGCACCCTGGCGCTATGCCGCGCGCCACACGATGCAAGGAATACGACCGAAGGACTCCTGAATCCGAATCAGGGGCAACGGAAGCGCTTGGGCTGCTGCTCGTTCCACGCGCAACTTTGCGATTGAGCGCAAGATCAACGCGATCCAAGCCGTTTCAGCCGCTCCTCGGCCTCGGTGGCTCCGAGTTGGCGCGCGCGCTCGTACCACACCTTGGCGGTCGCGGGATCGGGGCGGACACCCCTCGCGCCGAGAAGGCTGAGCTCGATTGGATCGTAGGTGGCCGCCATGGCCAACGCTCCCTGCGCCAGTCCCGCATCCGCGGCGCGCTGGAAGTAGAGGCGCGCCTCGGCGACGTTGCCTTGCGTCAGGTGGTCGTTGCCCTTGGTGATGAACCCGAGCGCACGCCTTTGCTCGTCGGAGAGCGTCGGCGGCGGTGCGAGCCGAGCCGACTGGTCATCGGACTTCGGCTGGCCCACTCCGCTGGGTCCGAGCGAGGCAACGCTCTTGGCGCGCGGCTCCGGATCACCGGGCGCGATCAGGGACGCCGCCGCGATCACAAGCGCCGTCTTAGTTTCGGCCACCACGGTCCCGTCGACAGTGACGAGCGCGACGGTCACCTCGGATTTGCCCGAGAGCCCTACCGGGAGCACGATCCTGAGGTTGGCGAGAGCCATGAGTGGAACGGCCCAAGCCCCCGGCGCGATCGAGTGGCCTTCCGTCAAGGCCGCGGACTGAGGCAGGCCGCGTAGCCGAATGAAGCTGTTGCGTACAATTGTATCGGGAGGGCCGACCTGAATAGGCAGCGGCGTTTCGGTTGCCGGCTCGGCGAGGATGACTTTGCTGACGTTGAGTACGGGCTGCCCCTGGCCCTGCACACGCAAGACATGCGGTGGTATTCCATCCAGCTGCCGTTCCACGAGGGCAGCCGTCACGCCGGCACTCATCGCCGGCCCCGTCCCCGACAGCGCCGATACGGCAACGATCACCAAGAGAGTCTGGGCCGGCGCTGTCCGGCTTTGGCCTCCCCACTGGTGTTGGCCCACTCGGTGAGAGGATCCGCATCTCAAGGCTCCCCGATCGCCGTAAACCGGCCCGCGCGCCAGCTACTGCGTCCTCTGTTGCTTGTCGGCTCTCCGGTTGATGCGCATCCCGCTGGCAAGGGACGTCAGCGCCAGCGAGTGATAGCCGACCGAGCCTCCCGCGAGCGCCGCCGCGATGTTGCCGGGCAAAAGCGGCCCGAAGGTCGGCGAGGTCGAGGTCGATGCGCACCCCTTCGGCGACCTCGATCGAGGATGCGCTCATGATGGTGGCGACGATGGCGATTCCGACCACGGTCAGAAGCGTGGGGATGCCGGCCGCCAGCCCCCAGCCGTCGACCTCGAGCGGTCGCCGGCCGGCGAAGGCGTCGAGGAAGCCGCCGCCCAAAGGGCGGTCAGCAAGCCGCTGCCCAGGGCGTCGTCGAGCCCGAGGCCGAGGCGGGGAGCACCATGGAACCCCGCGAGCGCGAGCGCGAGGCAGATCGGCAGCACGATCGGCCGGCGCAGGCGGCGGGTCTTCCAAGCACGATGGCGACCGCGGCGGCGGTCCAGGGCAGCCATCGCTCCGGGCTGCCCGGCTCAACCAGGACAGCGACAGCTGCGATGGCGACCGGCTGGCCGATCGCGGCGCCGAGGCCCCCCATCACCAGCAGGTAGCCGGTCGCGGCCAGGAAGCCGGAGACCACCGGAAAGGGGATGTAGCGCGCGAGGACTCCGAGGCGCAGCCGGCCGAGCAGCCAGGCCACGAGGCCGGTGACGAGCGTCGTCGCCGCGACGAAGGTCGAGACCGTCGCAAAGGCGCGCTCCGCGGTCGGGTCGGGCAGGCTTGCCGCAACGGCCCCGGAGAAAAGCGCGACCACCACGGCGATCGGGTTCTGCAGCGCGCAGATCGTCCCGCGCCAGCTGACGAGCCGGCTGGTCGCGAGCCCCATCAGCACCCCGCCGATCAGGGCCAGGGCGATGCCGCGGTCGCGGAGGCCGGACAGCGGGCCCTGGTAGATCATCGTGGCGGCCGAGACGCTGAGGGCGACCGCCATCAGGCCGACCACCATCGCCGCGAGGATGCGGGAAGCCGCGTGACCCATCGAGTAGGCGGCACGGTGCCCGGCGGGGGCGTGGCGCTCTTGGTGAAGTCATCGTGGACGTTTCCCGGGTCTTTCCGGTCAACTTAGCGGCGCCACCCGCCAAGCCAAGCGATCTCACCCCGATTGCAGCTCGGAGTCCGCGAGGAGCGCGGTGGTCCGGCTCAGCCGGCGGGCGAGCGCGGCGGCGATCATCCGGTGGAGGTCGGCGAGCAGCCCCGGGTCGTCGCGGGCCATGCGCGCGAGCGGCGAGCGTCGAGCCGGAGGAAGGCGCTCGGCGCCTCGGCGACGACGCGGGCGGTGCGCGGGACGCCGGCGTAGAGGCCGATCTCGCCGACCAGCGCGCCGGGCAGGCAGCGGGCGACCATCACCACGGCACCGTCGTCGGGCCGCGTCACCTCGGCGCGCAGCAGGCCGGAGGTCAGGACCAGCAGGAAGTCGGACGGGTCGCCCTGGGCGATCACTTCGGCGTCGGCCGGAACCGACACTGCCTCGAAGTAGCCGGATACGTCGGCCGCCGGGTGCCGGCGCTGCAGCTGGTCGACCAGGCCCGGGACCGCAACGGCGCTGGGGCATCGGCGATCAGCGCGGCCTCGACCTCCTCCAGCGCTTCCTCGAGCCGTGGCAACAGTCGCACGCGGCCCCGCCCTGCTGGCCGCGGATGAGCCGGGCGGCGGCGGGGTCGAGGCCGGTGAGCACCAGGAGGCCGACGCCGCGCGGCAGGCCTCGTCGAGGCGGGCCAGCGCGCGGGCGGCCGAGACGTCGATGCCGCGCACCCGCTCGAGGTCGATCAGCACGAAGCGCGGCGCGGGGGTCCGGGCGAGCGCCGCCTCGATGCGGCTGACCAGGCGGTGGGCGGTGCCGAAGAAGACGTAGCCGGCGAGCACGTAGATCGATCGCCTCGCGGCCGAGCCGCGCGAGCCGGCCTGCTCGGCCTCGGGGCGCTCGAGGCGCGAGCGCATCCGGGCGGCGGTGGTCTCCAGGCGCACGAAGTCGATGCGGGCGAAGGTCACGATGAAGAACAGCGCCGCCGCCAGCAGGCCGACGGCGACCCCCCAGAGGAAGCCGAAAGCGGCGGTCACCGCCGGGATGATCAGCACCACCGCGTAGTCGGCCGCCGGCAGGCTGCGCCGCTGGTCGACGAGGGCGTCGATGAGCATGCTGAGGCCGATGACGAGGATCAGCAGCGCGATAAGGCCGACGGAAGCGTCGCGATCACCGAGGCGCCGAAGGCGAGCGCGGCGACGCAGACGGCGGCGACGATCAGCCCGTTGGCCCGGCCGGGGCCCATGCGCCGGCCGATCAGCGTCCCGGCGAGGAGATGGTAGCCCGCCGCGCCGCCGCCGGCCGCGGCGGCGAGGTTGCAGAGGCCGACCGCGCGCAGCTCGCGGTCCGGGTCGATGCGGGCGCCGGTGAGCGACCTCGATCGCCGAGGCGCTGAGCAGCGCCGGACGACGCTGGTCAGCCGACGATCGCCAGGATGCTCGGCGCCTGCCCCGCAGCGCCCGCCGTCGATGTCGAGCGGCCGCCAGCCGCCGAGCGCCGGCAGAAGCCGCCGCCGGCGAAGGGCCCGAGCAGCAGGCCGCGCGCCGGCGCCGTCGAGGCCGAGGCCGAGGAGCGAGCGATCAGGTAGAAGCCGCGCCCGCCGCGAGCAGCGCCAAGGGCAGCACCAGCGGACTCGCGATGCGGCGGGCGAGGCCAGCGCGACCGCGGCCGCGAGGTCGCCCAGGGCAGCCATCTGACCGGGTTGCCGGGCTCGAAAAGGAGCCCGAGGTTGCGGAGCTCGACCGGAGGGCCGACCGCGATGCCGAGCCCGCCCATGACCAGCAGGTAGCCGGTGGCGGCGAGGAAGCCGCCGACACCGGGAAGGGGATGAAGCGCGCGACGAAGCCGAGACGCAGGCGGCCGAGCAGCCGGCGCGAGCGCCGCTGGCGGCGGTCGTCACGATGACGAGCGCGGCGACGGTGGCGAAGCTCCGCTCCGACGCCGGGTCGGCCATGCCGCCGCGGCGGCGAGCGAGAGGATGACGGCCAGCGCGTCCTGCGGCTGGGCGATCGAGCCGCGGTAGCCGAAGAGCAGGGCGCCGAGCGCCCATCGCGCCCGCCGAGCAGCGCCAGCGCGATGCCGCGGTCGAGGAAGCGGGCGAGGTCGCCCTGATAGATGATGGCGGCGAACGAAATGTTGAGGGCGACCGACAGGGTGGAAGGAGCACCGCCGCGGTCAGGACGACGGTACCCAGCCGGCGAACGGGCGCGACGCGGTCGCCTGGCACCGGCGACCGCGTCCGCCGCCTCGGCCGCGAGTAGGCGGCGAACACCGTCACCGGCGCCGACAGCCCCTTCAGCTCGATGGGCGGCAGGGCGAGGAACGAGACGAAGGCCTCCGCCGCCAGCGCCTCGCGCACCTGGGCGGTGACGAGGATCGCATCCGGCGGCGCGGCGGCGCAGAG
>CAWEBE010000070.1:0-15200 GCA_963806735.1 uncultured Alphaproteobacteria bacterium
CCTGAGTTAGTAGAGGCTAAGCCTGTAGGAAGCGCGCGCCAGCGGATGGTAAGAGCAACCTAGCGGCCACGGGGGCCGATCGCTCGGCGGCCTCCCGCCCGCACGCCCATGCGTGCAGGTTCAATTGCGGCGTTGAGCTTACCGTCGCGTGGCTCTCGCGACTTCGTTCGCTGACACCTCGCCGGCGGCAACCAAGGCGTTGACACAAGCTCGCGACAGCTTGCGTTGGTTGGCGCGCATGCAACGGCGGACGCCGCGCCCATCGGGGTCGTGTTGGCTGCAGTAAGCTATGTAGTCGCTGGCGCAGCCCACCTCTACGCGGCCATCAACGGCCGAGGCCGGAGCGGGCACGAAGACTGAGGTGGCCAGGATCAGAGATCCAACAATCATATAGGTTTGCATCAAGTTTCCTCTTGCAGCGGCACGATGGTTTGCAGCCGATGGACGTCCCCAAGAACACGCATGGCTGGGCACACACACGCGCTCGGGCCGGGCAACAGGGGGATGTAACCGGCCCTGTCAAGCAACCCTGCCCCGGCGAGCGTCGTTCCTAGGGGTGAGCACTACAATGGTCGGATGCGAAACCTGAGGCCGTGTCAGGCTTTTTTGTGGGTGCGCCGGTGCCAGGAGGCCACCAGGTTCCGTCGTGCCCATTGCCTTGCCGCGCTGGGTCAGTTCGTTGGAGCCACTCGACAACATGGACTCGTGAGCAGGCGGCTAACGCCTCATCAAGGGCTTCAAGCCGATCATACTCCGCCCAGCGCATGTGTCGTGGCTTCGGTGGGAAGCCTGTCGGAGATGGCGCGTGATCCCAAGGTTGGCGGGCCGAGGCACTGCGCCGCTCCATGCTGGCCAACATTTGACAAGGGCGGACCTGACGAAGGGCACCCGGCCTATTGGGCTCCGTTCGTGGTGGTTGGTGAAGGCGGTTCCATCCGCTAACGCGCTCAAGCAAGGAGCCGCCGGCTCTATCGCACCCGTCGAGCCGGCATCTGCAGGTGATTGCCATAGCCTTGGCCTACACCATGCGGCTCACGGTACGATTGCAGTTAGGGGCGCGCCATCGCTGCACGCGCTGTAAGCGTTGGCCCATGGCCGTATCGGCGTTCGCGCAGCGGCACGGCGACGATCCGCGCGTGCACACGAAATATCTCTCCCAGCCTCCTCCCCCGGCCCGATCCAGTCTGGTTATGACTGAGCCCGGCGGGCAATCAGGCGAGCTGACTGCACGCCGAGGGCACTCATCGGAGCATGTGCTGCGTAGGGACGCGCAAGCCTGCTCGGCCAATGGCGTGGAACTTTTTCCTCCGCAAAGCGCTTTAATCGCAACAGGCGACGCCGGTTGAGGCCACACGAGCATCGCAGCGATGTTGGAGGCTCGACCATGCATGCCGCTCAAACGATCATCGATCATGAGGGCTTCGGTCCTCACCTCACCTCCATGTTGCACGAGGTCTTTGCCGAGGTCTGGGCGACCTGCCCAAGCAAAACCGCCCGTTCCATCGCCGCAAGCTTGTGTGCAATGGCTCGCGCCGGACAGCACTCGCGTCAACGACTTCGGGCGTATTCGCATACCACTGCGATCTGGCTCGGGGAGCGTCCGATTGCGTCGGCATGACAGTTCGCTCCCAGAATAACCTCCACTGCTGCCGAGCCGTGGACGATGCGTCCTTGCTGTGAAACGCCTAGCCACCGTCTGACATGACCAGCGCCTATGCCTTGAGCATTGCGGGCACCGGGGTCGCAACGGTGACTTTGTACTGCACCGCCCTGTGGCTGGCTGCCAACGACCATCACTTCTTCAGCGCCTGCTCTCGCGGCG
Organism: uncultured Alphaproteobacteria bacterium; assembly: GCA_963806735.1. Taxonomy (GTDB): domain Bacteria; phylum Pseudomonadota; class Alphaproteobacteria; order Rhizobiales; family Hyphomicrobiaceae; genus CADEFX01. The sequence goes on from CAWEBE010000070.1 coordinate 1,823, forward strand.
CAGCGGTGGTGACGGGGAGCTTGAGCTGGCTGCTGTTGTTGTACGGCTTGCAGGATTTGATCCATCGGTAGGAGCCTGCGCCGCGCCCATTGCGCGTCGCCATGATTGCGCACCCAAATATGCGTTGCTCACATCTCAGCATTTGGAACTAGCGGATCATATGCCGCGTTCGTCTCTGGCAGATGCGCGCCAGAGCAAGGTCCCTTTCCCATGGCTGAACGTGGTACCGAGCCCAGAAGTGTTCGCAACGAGCGCTCAGTTCGCTATCTCGAAGAGCAGGCCTCGCAGCACACGCTGTCCATCGTCATCGGCGCGGCGATTGTGGCGACGCTCTTCTTCTTCGTCCTCATGAGCATGCTGGGCTCGCCCTCGTCCAACCAACAGGTCGACAAAAGCATCGAGCGGCCTTCCAACAGCGCGCCGAACTAGGTGGCCGCCGATGGCGATCTCTGACGACAGTCGCCGCCGTCCTGGCGGTCCTTCGCTATCCAATCCATCCGTCCGGCGTGAGACCGTTGGCATCATCGGTGCGATCATGCTCATGATCGCGATCCTGGTTGGCTTATGGATGTACACCGGTGGCGTGTTGCACGGAGCCTACAGGGCGGCAGATGGCCCCAAGGCCGAAGAATTGCTGACAGCAAGAGAGCCTCATTAGCGCGCAGATCCCCTGCAACCACGATCAAGGGGTGGGGTATGACCAAGAGAAACCGCCAGTCCAACAAGCGCGACAATGCGCTGGACAAGACCTTCCCGGCCAGTGATCCCGTGGCTCAGGGCGGTGAGACGGCCACCGAGCGGCCGAAGGCACCCATGGACCGCAAGCCCCCGCTGATCTCGCGCGAGAATGGACGTTGTGGGCACAGCCCGGGCATACCGCGAGAGAGCTTCGCGGTATGCCGCGCCAGAGCATACACTGTTCATCACACTGCGGTTGAGCTCGATGGTGATCTGGATCGTATTTGCGGCCCGGCACAGCGCAACGCGCTCCAAGCTGCTGCTTGCGACATCATCCGCGAGGAGAAGGTCAGCGGCAGCAGCACAGCTGGTCGCGAGCAACTGGCGATCCTGCTCGACTTCATTGCTGAAGGCGACACGCTGGTCGTTACCAAGCTCGACCGGCTAGCCCGCTCGACGCTCGACATGCTGATGATCATCACCAAGCTCGGCGAGCGCGGTGTGCAGTTCGTGTCGCTGGCCGAGCCCTGGGCCAATACCGACAGCCCGGCGTCCAAGCTCATGTTGACGGTGATGGCAGGTATTGCCGAGTTCGAGCGCGGCCGCATTCGCGAGCGCCAGCGCGAAGGCATCGTCCTGGCCAAGAACAAGGGCGTGTTCAAGGGCGGCAAGGTGCGCTTCGACCCGAACGTCATTCATCAGCGTGATAGCTGCGGGATCGACATGGATAAATATTCCCTAGCCGAACTGCTCGATCGCTGGCAACCAGTCCGTCGCGATTGCCAGTGGCGCGCCATCGACCGCGAGGCAACCGATCGCGGATCGAAAGCATTCGTGTGCTGGCGACGGCGGCCAATACCGCGACTACTCAGGCCGCGAGAACAAGTCCGCCGTTCACATCGAGGATCGCGCCGGTCATGTAGGTCGGGGCGTCGTTGGCGAGAAACATGACGACAGCGGCAATCTCGCTTTCGCGGCCAAGCCGTCCCACCGGTATGGAGGACATAAGCGTCTGCCGGTCTTTCGGATCGCGCAGTTGATCGGCGACGCGGTCGCCATCGATCGGGCCGGGCGCAACCGTGTTCACGACGATACCGCGACCCGCGTACTCCTTGGCGAGATGCCGCGTGATGCCGATCACGCCGGTCTTGGCCGCCGTGTAGGAGCAGCCGAGCACGGGGCTCGAGCTTCTCCCGGCATTCGATGCGAAATTGATGATGCGACCGCCGCCATTGCGCAGCATGACGGGAATGACATGCTTGGCGCACAAGAACACACCCTTCATGTTCGAGCCGACGACCGAATCCCACTCCTCCTCGGGCGTCTCATGCGAGGCCCTGAAGGAAGGACCGTAGCCACCCGCCATCGACACCAGGACATCGACGGTTCGCCAGCGATCGACGACGGCGCCCACCATCGCGGCCACGGCCCGATCCGAGCTGACATCGACCTGGAATGCGGCCAGCTGCCCGTTCGTGCCGCCAGCCTCCTGCGCTAGACGCTCGACCCTGGAGCCATCGATATCAGCGGCGGCGACGTTCCAACCCCTGGCCGCGAAGGAGCCGGCCACAAGCTTGCCGACGCCGCGACCGGCTCCGGTGACGATGACGGTCTTGGCCATTCGGTGTCTCTCCAGGGACCCTCGGATTGCAGCGCTAGAACCGCAGCGTGAGCGCGGGGATGTAGCTCATCATGGCCAGCACGATCAGTCCCACCACGTAGAACGGCAGCAATTCGCGTACCGTGCGGCCAATGCTGGCACCTGACAACATGCTGCCGATGAAAAGCGTGGTGCCGACCGGCGGCGTGTATAGGCCGATCGCAAGATTGACCACCATAATAATTCCGAGCTGCACTAGGTCGATGCCGTAGGATTTCGGCAAGCGGGATGAACAAAGGCGCCAGAAGCAGGATGGCAGCGGGCAGGTCAATGAACATGCCGGCCACCAGCATCATCAAGTTCATTAGCAGAATGACCGAGAACTGCGTGTCGAAGCTGCCCTTGGCCCACTCCAGGAACCGATCGGGCACCTGCTCCAGCGTCAGGATCCAGCCGGCGACCGTGGAGCACATGATCAGCAGCAGCACGACGCCGGTCGCGACCCCGGCTGTGTAAACGGATTCCTTGACGCGCTTCCACGTGAGATCCCGGTAGAACAGACCTGAGACCAGCATGGCGTAGACCACCGCCGAGGTGCTGATCTCCGTCGGCGTCAAGACACCGAACCGCAAGGCAATCAGCACCAGCGCGGGCATCAAGAGCGCCGGCATGGCGTAAAGGCCGCGACGAACGAGCTGGCCCCATGCGATGGGCATTCTCTCGTACGGAAAACCTCTAAGCCGCGCGCTGATATTACAGACGGCGGTGAAGCCCACCGCCAGCAGCAGTCCAGGGACGATACCGGCGAAAAACAGCGCTCCGATCGATGCGTTCGAGACCAGCGAATAGAGAATGAGAGGGATCGATGGAGGAATGAGGATGTCGATGGTGGAAGCGGCGGCAATGGTGGCGCCGCAAAAGGCCCGCGGATAGCCAACTTTGATCTGCCAGGGAATAAGCAGCTTTCCCAGAGCCGTCGCGTCCGCCACCGCCGAACCCGAAACTCCCCCAAACAGCGTGGAGCCCAGCACGCTGACCTGCGCGTGTCCGCCACGAAAGCGGCCGACCAGATCCGTGGCGAAGTCGATGAGATGCTGCCCCAGGCGCCCGGTCATCATTAGTTCCGCCGCCATGATGAAAAACGGGATGGCGATCAGCGGAAAGCTCTGGGTCGGCACGAAGAGCTGCTGTATGACGCCAAACAGCGAGAGATGGTCGGAGGAGAGCACGCCCAGGGTCGCGCCGACGAGAAGGGCGTGCGCCACCGGAAAGGACAAGGCGAGCAGAAGGAGGAAAACGGCGAACAGGACGACACTCATGTTACACCGGCTCCGGCATCGGCGAGGTCCACCTTCACTGCTTCACCGCCCAGCGTATGCCGGACGATTGCGGTGAGGCTGCACGTGGCAACAAGCGCAAGCCCGAGCGCGAGGCAACCATAGCCGACGCTCCATGGAATTCCCATCACGGGACTGGTCTGATCGTGCGCTATGATCGCGTTCTGCAGCGCATACCACGCCAGCGCCAAGTAAGTGGTGGCGGTGACAATGTGGATGACGACTGCAAGCGCCAAACGCCATGCCCCATGCAACGCGTGCAGCAGGAGTTGCGTTGCCACGTGAACACCACGCCGGGCAGCTAGGGCGATGCCCGCCATGACGAAGATCGCGAATAAAAGCTCGGTGAGATCTGTAGCGAATGTCAAACCCGTCGCGAACGCGTAACGCAGAACCACTACGACTGTGAGCAGAGCCAACAGGCCAAGCCCGGCAGTCAGCAGCAGAAAATTGCAGCCGAGTTCGACTGCGCGGTCCACCGCCCGGGCAATGGACAGCACGCGTTGTCTCCAGGCCATTCGGCTTCCCTTGGGCATTTCGCACAAAATCGAAGCGGCGGCCTTGGATTGTCCGCCGCTCCGGGTATCGCCTATTACTTGCGCAGGGCGCGCAGCTCCTTCACGAAATCGCCGAAGGGCTTCTTCTCCCATTGATCCCAAACGGATTCCGTGGCCTGCCGGAACGGAGCCGTATCAACCGTGTTCATCTGCAGCGACGCCATCTTCTTGAATTCGCCGACCAGCTTCTCTTCCGATTCTGCCATGAGCTTTCGCTGGTATGGCGCAGATTCCGCGGCTGCTTCCCTGACGATCTTGCGGTCGCCCTCCGACAGGCGGCCCCAAGTCGCGGTGCTTACCACCAGTCCGGTCGCCTCGTATTTGTGATTGGTGAAGGAAACGAACTTCTGCACCTCGTAGAGCTTTCCGGCGTAGATGTTCGCCAATGGGTTCTCCTGCCCATCGACGACACCGCTTTGCAATGCCAGATAGACCTCGCCCCAGCTGATCTGCTGCGGAGTGGCGCCCATCGCGGCGAACATATCGACGGTCGCTGCGTCGAGAGGCGTGCGGATCTTCAGACCTTTGAGGTCATCCGGCTTGGTGATCGGCCGCTTGTTGTTGGTCGTTTGGCGAATGCCGTTGCAATGCCACGCGAGGAAAACGAGGTTCTTGGATTCCAGGGCCTTTCCAAGGCGCTGGCCGACAGGACCGTCGAGCGCAGCCCACGCATCCGGCAGGCTTGAGAAAAGAAACGGCAGGCCGATCGCCGCTACTTCCGGCGCCACCGAAAGCAGCGCACCTTGGCCGAGGCAGCCGAAATCCAGCGTTCCGGTGCGCAGCGCACCCATATTGGTGTTCTCGTTGCCGAGTTGCTCGGAATGAGCGACGTGAATTGTGATCCGTCCGTTGGTCTTCGCCGCGACCAACTCCGCGAACTTGCTGGCACCCATCCCCTTGGGGCTCATGGGCTGCGTATTGTGCGCGAGCGTCAGCTTCATCGGAGATTGCGCGAGCGTGCGTGGGATGTGGGGTATAAGGCCTGCTGCGGTCAGTCCCCAAGCCACGCTGCGGCGGGTAAGTTTCATGCTTTATTTCCTCCGTGATCGGCATTTCATCTTGGCGCTCTTAAGGCAGGTGAGAAAGCTTTGATTGCGCCACTGTGCAGGCCGGCTTCCCCCGCCAACTCGCGCCGACCAATATACGGCGGCAACGGACCAGTGCAAACGATGGAGATCGAAAGTTGGATGGGCCTATCTGATCGGCAAGCTATCGGCGCCCGAACTGCTGCCGGTAGCCGCGACGAGGGCGGTCTCTGTTTAGTGGCATCATGCACTCAACCGCACATCCAGGCACACAACCTTCGTTCCCATCATCTTCGTGCGCAGCTGCACGCGATCACACGCTGCACGAAACCGCTCGCCAAACGTCGGCAGATCCAGGAGGGGAGCGTATTCTGCACGCTTCGCATCTTCTCCGTGCGCAACCGCTCGTAGCCCAGCCAGCGTCGCACGCTACTTCGCACCGTGGGCTCTGATCGTTTGTCCCACTCGTTGTGCCATGATGTCCGCGAACGACGACCAACCCGATCGCTATCGCTGATCCAACATCAGTGGCTGGGCCGACTGGCGTGCGCAAAGATGTAGCAAGGGCGTCCTGGACCACGGAACACAGCTCAGTCAACCGAGGTGATGATGTGATCGAGAACACCGAGCTGGTTACCAACCATACCGACCCGTTGCAGCAAGCCCTCGCAGCCTGGTGGCGGATGCGGGCCTTGAGTTTTGTCAGTCGCACAACTCTGGATGCTCGCTGATACGAGCGCAGAGGCCATCAGTGGCCTGCAACGGGCTGGGGATTTCACTACCCACGGACTATCGCACGCCACTTTAGGTATGCGCAGCAAACTATCCGTGCTTTTCATCCGTTCCCGGAGTTAACCAACGTCATGCGCGTGAAGGCGATGCGTGTTCTCCCTGCTCACCTCAAGTTTCAACCTGTTGCGAAGTGGGGGTTGTGCTGATGGGTGCTGGCCAAGGCATGCTTTTACATTGGCTCGATGAGCCTCGCATGGCGTGATAGCCCATGACCCGCATCCTGATCGCCGACGACCATGACGTGGTTCGCTCGGGTATTCGACGCATCATCGAGGATCAACCTGGGTGGAGCGTTGTCGCTGAAGCTACGGACGGCAAAGACGCCATCGCCAAGGCCATTGCCACCAAGCCCGACGTGGCCATCCTCGACTATAGACTGCCCTTGATCGACGGCATCGAAGCCACACGCCACATGCGTCGGCATGTGCCAAAGGTCGAGGTTCTCATCTTTACGATGCACGACGACGAAGAGCTTTTGCGCGAATTGTTGGTGGCAGGAGCGCGCGGCTATGTGCTGAAGTCAGATGCCGGACAGCATTTGATTTCGGCCGTCCAGTCGCTGTCGGAACACAAGCCCTTCTTCACGGACAGGGCGTCGCAGGTCCTGCTGGACATCTTCCTGACCAAGGCGGGCCAGGGCAAGCCGACCCTGACTGGCCGCGAGCAAGTTGTGGTTCAGTTGGTCGCCGAGGGCCACACCAATAAAGAGATTGCTGCAGTTCTCAGTATCAGCATCAAAACTGTCGAGACGCACCGCGCCGCCGTCATGCACAAGCTCGACCTCACCTCCTCGGCCGCATTGGTGCGCTACGCCATTCGCCACAATTTGGTTCAGGTATAAGAAAGCGAAGCGCCAACTCCCCGGCTCCCCCGGCAGCGAGCGGATGGAACGACGGCGCTCAGCCACGCCACAATGCGCGAGTGCGCCAGGTGGACTAGGGGCTGGGGGCTACCATTAACCCAAGGCCACGCCCTTCTCCCCGTATTTGGTTTGATGGTCTAAGTCTGATGGGGACTCCGATGGGTCCCAGAGCTTCAAACTTCGTGACCTTGGCATGACCCGCATCTTGATTGCTGATGACCACGCCGTGGTGCGCTCGGGTGCGCGGCGCATCGTCGAAGACCATGCCCAGTGGAGTGTTGTCGCTGAAGCGGCGGACGGCAAAGAAGCCATCGCCGAGGGCCATTGCCACCAACCCCGATGTGGCCATTCTCGATCAGTCGTTGCCTCTCATCGATGGCATCGAGGCCACGCACCAAATCCGACAGCATGTACCAAGCGTTGAGGTCCTCATCTTCACGATGCACGACAACGAAAACCTGTTGCGCGATATGATGAAGGCGAGAGCGCGTGGCTATGTGCTGAAGTCAGACGCCCAGCAGCATTTGATTTCTGCCGTGCGATCGCTGGCGGACCACAAGCCCTACTTCGCCAGTCAGGCTTGCGACGGGCTGGACCCATATCTGACCGACGCGCGACAACACGACCAACCTCTGACCAGCCGGGAGCGCAATATCGTTCATCTGGTCGCCGAGGGCCATAGCAACAAGCAGATCGCCAACTTGCTGAGCATCAGCGTCAAGACGGTCGAGACCCATCGCGCCTCGATCATGCGCAAGCTCGGCCTCACATCCATGGCCGCATTGGTGCGCTATGCCGTACGCAACAATTTGACCGAGGCTTGAGGCACGGTCCTTCTTCGCCCGATGGTGCGCTGTTAATGACGCAGTGGAAACGGCTACGCTTTGCAGTAGCAGGGGCAGCGATTGGTCTTGCTCTGACGCAAGAGGCTCCGGCACGCGCCGAGTCTCAGGCCGCGCCTCAAACCTTCACCGCTGCCGGATCGGATGGTCAGCTGCCGAAGGCCGAGGCGCGTCCGTCCGCCGACAGCCTCTGCCGCGCCTTGGCCCGAGCTGCGGGTGACAATGGGCTCCCCGTTGAGTTCTTCACGCGTCTCATTTGGCTGGAGAGTCGTTTCAATCCCAACGCTGTCAGCCCCAAGGGAGCCCAGGGCATCGCCCAGTTCATGCCGCGCACCGCCGCTGGGCGAGGGCTGACAGACCCCTTCGAACCGCTCATGGCATTGCGCGAGGCGGCCAGCTACTTGCGTGAATTGCGCACGACCTTCAGCGGCAATCTCGGGCTTGCCAGCGCGGCCTATAACGCCGGTCCAGGTCGCGTTGAAGCATGGCTTGCGGGCCGCCGCGGCCTGCCGGACGAGACCCGCACGTACGTGCGTCTGGTCACCGGCCACACCGCTGACGCTTGGGCTTCGCAGCAGCCACCGCAGTGGCAGGTCTCCGACCTTCCCCAGGGCATTGGCTGTGTTGAGGCCGCCAAGATGCTGACCGCCAGTCTGCGCTCGCGTCCGGCTGTCGCTTCGAGCCCGGCGTGGGATCCTTGGGGTGTGCAGCTCACCGCCAACTGGTCCGAGGGGCAAGTGCTTGCCAGCTACGAGCGGTTGCGGCGCTCGTTTGACACGGTTCTGCGCGATCGGCTGCCGCTGGTCCTGCGCGCCTCCCCTCGGGGACGACGTGGGGCTACGAGATACATCATCCGCGTCCCGGAAAAGACGCGCATGGCGGCCGATGCGCTGTGCGCGCGGCTGCGTGCGGCCGGTGGCGCCTGCATGGTGCTGCGCAACCCGCCTGCTTAACTATTCGCGCCTGCTCCAGCGAGGTTGGTGGGTGGCTGCACTGTCCGCATCAGGTTTGAAGTCGTGAACGGCGATCCTCACGCCCACCGCTGATCACCTCAGCTCCCCTAGTCTCGACGCTCAACAAGGCAAAAGGGGACAACGCTGACGGCAACCGACACCATGAGGCTGATAGGTTCCGTCGCTGCGGCGAACGAAGAGTAGCGCCGCTCACAGCGCGCCAGTGCCCGCCCATCTGGTGCAGCAGACGCCTTTACGTCTTGCTCCTGTGTCGCCCCAACCTTGACCGTCCAGCGCTTATCACCTCGGCGCTGTTCAATTTCGGCATTGACAACGAACTACTGCTCGCTCAATCCAGCGGCTTCAGCCGAGCCTGTCGAGCCTGCATTGATGATCGTCGCGCCGTGGATCGCTCTTTGTATTTGCGGCATGCCTTTTGAGGGGGCGCTTGAGCGCCGCGTTCGCGTTCCGCCTGTTGCCGAATCTCCTCGGCGGCAGGCTGCACTTGAATTGGGTGTGCAATCGCCGTAGCAGCGCCCGCGTTGGCTGCCAGCGGGAAGCGCAACAGTGCCCACCTGCTTGTCTTTTGCATGGGTTTCGTCGCGAGCAGTGCGCGGAATGGATACCTGAGGGTGGGTCGGAAGAGCCCTTTACGCGAGGTGTTGCACGATGACCTCGTGAAGCTGACGACGGGCAAGGCGAGGGACGGTGTCCAGCTCGTGCCCGTCGCAGGTTGACCTGAGTTATCGCCCCTCACGCCAGCGATAGCGCCTTTCAACGTATCCGTATCCTGGCGCTACACGGCCGGAGCCATAAGCCGGCGCGTAGCCATAGGCTGGTCCATAACCGTAGCCACGCCCAGGCGCGTAGGCATTGGCCGGACCGTACCCATAGGCGCGCACATTCCCATTCGTAGGCCCGTAGCCGTAGGCAGATACCTCGCTATTGAGTGCAACGTCGCCATAGCCGGGGGCAAGGTAGCCAAAGGCCAGATCACCTTCCCGCCAATAATCCGGCACGCGCTCGTCATCCGACGAGAAGGCATTGGCGGCCCAGCCCGGATAGCCGCAAAACTCGCCGCGCACGTTGCAGGCGCTGGCAGGCACACTCGCGCTGCCCAGGCCCATCACAACGCTCAAGAACAAGATCGAAGTACGCATTGGCTCACCTCCTCACCTTGTTGGCAACCGCCGGCAGGTGAGGGCTCGTTCGCCTTCGACAAGGCCCTTAGCGCCGATTTACAGAGCTACCGCGTGCCGACTTACACAGATGCCGCCTGCATTGGTTCGGATGACAGGAGATGGCTGATGGGGAAAACGTGTGAGCGGGGCGGCGGATTGACGTGTAAGCCAAGCTGATTATTCAGCATGGATGTCACTCCAGCCGAATAAGGGTATTTCGACCCCCCAATTCAGCAACCCTCCCGATGCTTCGGCTCCGTTCTCTTGCTCGATAGTGCCCCGGCCACTTGCAGCGGGATGCATCGGTTCCTCATGGGAGAGGTGGTTGCCATGGCCATTGATCTTGTATCGGCGATTGGGCGTTACCTGACACCTGAGGTCGTCGGAAAAATTGCATCCGCATCGGGCCTCAACGGGACCGTCGCGCAAAGTGCGGTAACTGCCGCTGTTCCCAGCATCTTGAGCGCCTTGGTCAACATGGTCGCCACGCCAGGGGGACCGAAAAAACTCGCGGATGCCGTCGCCAGTCAGCCCGGCGGCGTGTTGACCGAGATCGCCAGCAAGCTCAACGGTTCTGCGCAGTTGGCGACCCAAGGCAGCAGCCTGCTGTCGTCGTTGTTGGGCGGCGGCGTGGCCAACCTGCTGGCTTCCACGGTCGGCAAGTTCCTCGGCATCGGCGAAGGCCCGGTGAAGACTGTTATGGGCCTCCTCACTCCAGTCATTCTGGGTGTGCTGGGCAACCAGCAGCGAGCTGCAAATCTGGATAGCAACGGCCTGGCTCGCCTGCTGAGCGGGCAGAAGGATCAGATTGCCGAGGCCATGCCATCCGGGTTGTCTGACGCGCTCAAAAGAAGCGGTCTTTTCCCCAGCGTTAGCACCACGCCATCACCGGAACGGCGCACCGTCGATACGCCAACAACGCCGGCCATGCGTCGCACCGCAGAGACCACTCGGGCCGCGACGTGGCCCTACTGGGTATTGCCTTTGCTCGCGGTAGCAGGGCTGCTCTGGTACTTGCTGCGGGCGCACAGAAGACGGAGCCGATCAAGACTTCCGAGCCGACTGTACAGAGCCCGGGGCGGGCCTCGATCTATCTGGCGAGGCTACCAGACGGGTGGGTCTCGATTGGCAGCACACCCAATGAATACGTCACTCGCAATCTCTACAATCGGGCGGGGGAGAACCTCGGCACCATAAAGGACATCGTGGTTGATACAGACGGCAAGATGGCAGCAGCCCTCGTCAATGTCGGACAATACCTTGGCATCGGCGACAAGGCGGTCGCGATACCATTCACGGCCTTGCAGCATGAGCCGAGCGGCAATACCCGCCGCATTGTCGTGGATGCCACGAAGGAACAACTGCAAGCCGCGCCAACCGTCGCGCCGCATCCCGCACTCAAGCGGTAGCTGACGAGCACCACTGCAACGGTGCCGGTCGTCCTCAATGAAACTGGGGCTGTACGAGGCGGTCCTGCGGCTGAGAACTACTCAGGAAGGATGTGGGCGAGATCGCAGCCCGTGCGACCAGGGCGCAAGCGGCAACTGTAGAAGTCGACGGGGTACTGGTTGGGAGCGCGAACAAATCCTCTGTCAACGCAATCGGTGAGGTCGTCTTGTTGAAGCCCTGCGAGCAGCGTCCACGGCCCTGCGCCCACGTCAATGGGGATAGGGATGGCTGCCGCACCGTAGAAGACATTGCGGTAGAAAATCAGCGTGATGGCCTGACATGACCCATTGAACCACGTCAGCTCATGGCTGGTGAGACGCGCCTTGCCTTGCTCCTCGACACCGGCGGCTCCGCGAAGCACAGCATCGCATTGGTTCTCGTGGAATGTCCCGCAGCGCCTTCGCACCCAATCGGGCGGTCCCAGGTGGCTGATGGCGAGAGCCATAAGGTTCTTGGCTCGCTTGGGATTGCGTCGGCCCTCGGCTTGTACGTCCGCGATCTTGCGACCAAGCTCCAGAAACGTCTCCCACTTGGGCGTGGAGCCCTCCCCCTCTTGCAGCCCACTGGCGGAGGATAAGTGGATCAACCCCGCCGCCTTGACGAGACGCGTCACCTCGGTGCGCTCGAAAGCAGGGGGTGGCGGGAGCTGTGGTGCGTCGGGCGCTTGATCGCCAGCCAACACGAACCACGAGGAAGCACAGATCAACAACAGCGTTGCCGCTGCGGCATTGGCGCGTCGCAGCCACGCACCTGAGTGAGGGATGGCTGGGTCCCACCTTGATGACGGTACTGACGGCGCGGTTATCATGTGTGCACGAAGCTCAAGGAAGCTCGGGTGCGAAGCCTGTCAGTGCAGCCTCGACCCAGAGATTATCGTGGGCAATCGGGGGATCGGCTGAGATGGATCAGCGCTGACGCTGATTGTGGAGGACGGGGAAACCCTAGCGGACCCTGGAGATGGGGAATGACGCCGTCCTCCACGCCGCAACTAGAATGTAGCTCATAACGGAGGAACGAGAGACGAGGCCAAGAAGGCCTAGCAGCCACTTTGGAGCGATCAGCAGGATTGCCGTAGTCTCCATGAAGCAGCCTAGAGCGACACCGTGCTGGTCGCCCGCATGGTTGCCTGCGGTTGCGGAACCCTAGGCCGGATAGGGTGGTTCTTTTCTCGCTTCTGGCATTCAAGTTCTGATGAGGCGAACATGCGTACCACCTTCCAGCTTGCGCCGGTGATCGCCGACATCATCGCAGCGCACTGTCCGCACACAGTAGCTCGTCGCGACTTTATAGCGCGCCTGCATCCATGAGGACTGGCAAGAGGCGAAGGGCATGGTTCAAGGCATGCTGGCTGAGCCCTGGCTGCTACGCGGCTACCAAGAGAATTGGCTGCGTGAGTTCCTGGAACTGCTGCCGGACACGGAGCGTGCGCTAAAGATGTGAGACGATCGGGATCGCGCTGGGCTCTCGCGAGTTTATTACGGCGATGTCAGCCGCCACGCGTTCTTGGTCCCACCACCTGGCACTCGCGCCAACACTCGCGACAATGTTGATCGTTACCTCGGCATGGGTGAGAAAGACGTGGCCGTGCCGTTCTCGGTGCTAATAGTCGATCGGCGCGGAGTAGCGGACCCCAGCGCGACTTTGCGGTTGTGTCCCTGGTTCCTGCGTAAGCTGGTTCCGATGGAACCGCTCCCTTGGGGATCACCATACGCAGGATGTAGCGAGAAGCAGAGCTGCACCATGCCTGAAGGCACGTTCCAGTCACAGGGGAGGGACGGCGGAAACGAGCAAGGGGAAGGCTCGTGTGCTGGCTCTACGGCACGTAGCTCTATCGACCCCGGCCAGCGCAGTTAATCGGCAAACAACCTGAATTTGCCTCGGGAAACTGTCGAGGAGTTGCGATCAAGGCCCGGCAATCCGCGATTGCCACGGCCCTTGCGGCCATGCTCGACCTCAATTTCAACCTGACGCCAACAGGGGGTTGTGCTGATGGGCTCTGGCCAAGGCATGCTGGTAGCCTAGCTCAATGAGCCTCGCATGGCGTGCCTGCCCATGACCCGCATACTGATTGCCGATGACCACGACGTGGTGCGCACGGGTGT
>CAWEBE010000071.1:0-171592 GCA_963806735.1 uncultured Alphaproteobacteria bacterium
GCCAGCGGGCGAGCCGCTCCTCGATCTTGCTGCGACCGTTGGCCAGCGCCGTCTGCGTGACTTGGGTCTGGAAGGCAAAGGCCGCCTTGAGCAGCCCGCGATGCAGCGAGGGGCTCTGGTCGATGGCCCGCCGCAGGCTGTCGGCGGCAAGGCACAAGCCGCTGCCAGCGGCTTGTATGTAGGTCTCGTGTACGGACGGTCACTGCCCAAGACCACGGCCAGACCGCTCATGCCTTCGCGGCCGATGAGGCCGACCTCGATGCTCGGTTGCGTAGCGCCATTGGCCACCACCGAAGCAAAGCCGCTCTCCATGAAGTAGATGGTCCTGATCTTGCGGTTGCGGGTCTCCAGCATCTTGCGCACGGGCAGGCGGATCGTCTCAAGGTGCGGTTGCAGCAAGCCGAAGTCGTCATCTGACAAGCGCTTGAGGACGAAATTGGAGATATCGCCGCGTGTGATGGGCTCTGGCATGGCTCGATCCCTGGTTCAGGGAGAGCGCAGCCAGCCGTTTCAGCCGCAAACGTCCGAACCCTCCAGGTGATGTCGCGTATTTGAGGAATGTGCACAATCGCAATGTTGGTCTGATTTCGCACGTTGCGCAGCCACACCGGGGAGTTCGATGGCACCAACGGCTGCTGCATCCTTGGAACCGCTGCTGGGCTGCCAACGTTACAATCAGCCTACGGTAGAGCTGATCGGGGAGCCGCATGCCCCTGTATCTCATCAAGGTTCGAGAGCGTGGACAGCTCCTGTCGGATAACGGCCCCACGGAAGACTTTGCGGACCTAGAGACAGCCAGGACCCATGCCGTCGAAGGGGCACGTCAAGCCCTGAGCGATGCCGTGCGTAAAGGCAAGGCCGCAAGCTTCGACGCCCAGATTGAAATCCAGGACCAGCATGGCCAGACCTTGCTGCTCGTGCCGTGCGGGCGCGTGGTCGGCACGCCGACCCAGAGCTGAACTTGGTCGTGCGGCTTGAACGGGGGCTCCCCTGGCGTAGTCAGTTTGACGGGGTGTAGGTGCCGTTGGACTTCTTCTCCAGCCTGGCGCGGTTGAGGATGCTGATCCGGCCCCGGCGTGCCGCGATCAACCCGTCCGCCTCCAGCGCCTGCACGGCCAGCGTGACGCCCGAGCGTTGCACGCCCAGCATCAGGGACAAGAACTCGTGCGTCAGCGGCAGCTCGTCACCGTCGATGCGATCATCGGCCATCAGCAGCCAGCGGGCGAGCCGCTCCTCGATCTTGCTGCGGCCGTTGGCCAGCGCCGTCTGCGTGACCTGGGTCTGGAAGGCATAGGCCGCCTTGAGCAGCTCGCGATGCAGCGAGGGGCTCTTGTCGATAGCTCCTCGCAAGCTGTCGGCGGCAAGGCACAAGGCCGGTACCAGCGGCCTGTATGTAGGTCTCATGCACGGGACGGTCCACGCCCAGGACCACGGCCAGGCCGCTCATGCCTTCGCGGCCGATGATGCCGACCTCGATGCTCGGCCGGTTGGCGCCATCGGCCACCACCGAAGCAAAGCCGCTCTCCATGAAGTAGATGGTCCTGATCCTGCGGTTGCGGGCCTCCAGTATCTTGCGCACGGGCATGCGGATCGTCTCAAGGTGGGGTTGCAGCAAGCCGAAGTCACTCTCCGAGCAGCGCTTGAGAATGAAATTGGAGGTATCGCCGCGTGTGACGGGCTCAGGCATGGCTCGCTCCCTGGTACAGGGAGAGCACCAGCCGTCTCTCTGCCGTCCGTGTCCTGGAGGTTCGCCCGGACGATGTGCGGAGCCTACACCCGCTGGAGCACCCCATTTACCGTCAATTGTGCGATTTCATACTTTTCTCTGGAACCAGGCCGGGAGGTGGCCGTTGAGGCCTACAGGACCGCTATCACGGCGAGCCGGATGCTCGCAGCGGTCGCCTAAACCCAGCTCAACGAGAGGATATGGCCGGTGCTCAGCACACGGCAAGCGGGGTGCTTGTGGTCGAGGACGAGTGGCTGGTACGCGACTTCATCGTCAGCTATCTCCAAGATACGGGCTGGCGCGTCCTTGAAGCCGATAGTGCCGAGCAGGCCATTGCCATGCTCAAGGCGGGCCAGCAGATCGATATTGTCATCACCGACATCCAGTTGAAGGGCGCGCTGACCGGCTGGGATGTGGCGGAGGCCTTTCGCGCGGCGCAGCCGACGATGCCGATCATCTACGTCTCAGGGAACGCGCCCGATCCGTCACGGCTGGTGCCGGAGAGCCTGTTCTTCCAGAAGCCCTACGATCCCGCCACCATCCTGCGATCTTGTCGGCGCTTCACGCAGACAGCGGCAGTTGGCAATGACCGACTTGTACAGGGAGCTTGAAGACGCCCATCGGCAGGTAGCCGAGTGCCGCGAGTCTCTTGCGCGTGCCCGTCGCGAGGGCAAGCGCCTTGGCGGCCCCAAGCTCTCCGTCCAACTCTTGCATCTGAGTGAGCTTGCGCAATGCAAGCTTGCATCGGGCGTTAATCGTCTGGCCACAAATTATCTGGCGCGAACAAGAAAAGTGCGATTTAATACATTGCGACATTGCGAGAGCGCATGTTCTCGCTCGAAGACCGCGTCCCACCGGACGCGAACTGTCGCCGGGATGGCGACCCCTATCGACACAATATCGATCTGATGAGCGGTGCGCCGCGAGCAGCCGCTGGGTGCGTTGTTGCACGTCGAGATGACGTTGCCGATCTGCCGCTCGCGAAAGCGAGGATTGGGATGAAGAGGTTACGCCGACTGAAGGCGCGCATCGAAGAGGCACTCGTTGATTACGTGGTCGCTGTATGGCGCAGGTCATGGCGCTGAACTGCAACTGGCCTGCGCTCGCCCGCTAGCAGGTTACTCCAACCGAGAGCGACAAGGTTGCGCCCCGCGCATGTGACCTCCCACGAAGGAGTTACCGATATGGCTCGCCCGCAGAGAGCTTTCACAGCCAAGCCCGCCGCAGGACGCAACACCAAACCTGACAAGATGCGAATGAGCCATGATCGCATGCGTCGGGACATCATGCGCATTGAGGCCGAACGGGCTGAGGTGGCCGCCACTGAGAAGCTCAAACGTGGACGCAAGTGACCATACTCCCAGCTCCCTTCGCCGACTCGCGTCTAGATTTTCACAGCGACCCCAAGAAGGAGACCCCGAATGAGCGCATCGAGCCAAGTTGGCACGCATCCGCTACGGGGTGTGCGCGTGCTCATCGTCGAGGACAGTTGGCAGATCGCGACGGCCTTGAAGTCTATGCTCAGCGACCGTGGCATGGTGGTCACTGGTCCGACGAGCAAGATAGCCGAGGCCGAGCGGCTGGCTGTTGATGAGAAACCCGAGCTTGCCCTGGTGGACCTGTATCTCAAGGGCGAGATGTCTTGGGGTTTGGTCGATTGGCTGCATCAGCGTGGCCTGCCTGTCATCGTCCTCTCCGGCTATGCCGGGCTGAACCCGTCGCTGGATAAGGCCAACGCCATTGTGCAAAAACCATTCGGGGCAGACGAGCTAGTTGCCACCATGCAAGATGTAATGCTGGCGGCCTAGATGCAGGTGTCCAACGCTTCACGCTATGTGTGAGGGGGCCACTGAGGGATTGGTGGGCGCGGCTGCATCGAAACCACACTGCGACATGTGACCCAAAACTATCCGATGGGGTCAGACAAAGCGAAGTCGCGGGTTTCACCTAATGTTCGATTTTGCACATGGAGGTCATCCTGCCGCCTGTCGTAGTGAACGGAGGGCAGGATGGGTTTATCGCACAAGAATGCTGTCGAGCTGAGTAATCGTTCCGCGCGGAGCGACGGCTCCGCCGATATGCAAGCTGTGTTACTCGAGTTTTTGCGCACGACGAGTACCCTGCAAACACCCAGTGAAGTGCTGGATGCGTTGCACCATGTCACGCTCTGCACGAACCCGCATCTGAGCGTTCTGGGCGCACTGCGGTTTCCGCTCAAGGCGAATGATTGGGACGCGCTCCGCCTCGGCAAATCCGTCTTCCTGCACAAGGACGTTCCCGAGGGCTGGTGGGACGAGTATGTGGCGCTCGCGCCGACCCACTTCGCGCCCAGACTGTTCTTGGCCAAAAGCGGCCTGACCTCGTTCACCTGGAGCGAAACCTTGCGCATGCTCGAACCGATTGGCATTGACCGATGGGCGGGCGAGCTGTCGCTCAAGTACGGCATGCGCGACAGCTTCGATTGTCCGGTGGGCGGGCGATGGCTGATTGCGTTCTGGTCGAAGAGGGATCTGTCCAACGTGCTGACGCCTGCCTCGCGCATCTGGCTGCAAGCTGCCAGCAGCTTGGCCGCCGAACGCCTGGAGCACCTGGCTGGTCCCGACGTGAAGCGCATCGGCTCGCGCGCCCGTCTGACGCCGCGCGAACTCGCCGTGCTGCGCCTGGTCTCAACAGGACAACAGGCCAGTGAGATCGCCAAGGCGCTGGCGCTGGGGGAGGAGACCGTGCGCAGCCACATCAAGAAGGCACAAGCGAAGCTGGGGGCGCGCAATCGCGCCCACGCCGCCTGCGAAGCGCAACGCCAGAACCTGATCCCCTGAAGCTGTTACGAAAGCATTACGTGGTCGGCGGCGTGATCGCCGTTAACTCGGTACTGATGCAGCCGCCCTGTGAAAGTACACATTATATCCCGGTGTCACTATCGCTGCGGCGTGTTGGTGCGGTTGGACTTCTTCTCCAACCCGGCGCGTCGCCGATGCTGATGCGGCCCGGCGTAATCCTGTCCACAACTACGTTGCCCATCATCGCGTTTCTCCGCGCCCGTTGCGCTAATGTGCGGAATTGAACATTGCAGGGTGACCGCGACTCATCTTGTCTCACTACTTACCCCATCGGATCGATTTGGTCCCATGTCGCGGGTCCTACACAAGTGGCGCGGCCCCGGGCGACCCGCAGCCATGGAAATGTCGTATCGCTAATGCCGGTTTGGCCCTTTGAGGATGTCGATGACACCACGGTTTCATCCCGCACCCCTGAAAGAGATGGCGCGCTTGAGCTTCCGCGAGCTGTCGTCAGCGGATCGAGAGACATACACGGATGTCGTCGATCAGCACGCCCTCATTGCATACTCCGACTGCCAGACCTGGATCATCGAAGGCGACATGCTGCGCATCATCGAAGTCGATCAGGAGCAGATGCTCGCGTCGCAGCAGTTCTTTGCCCTGGAGCCGTGGGGAGACGACGTGGCCACATTCTCGTGAGCCTGGAGCCTGATGCAATCCGCCATCGTTCGCCGACCGCGTGGTAGTTGTCGGGCCGCGCGGAGGTGACTTGGTCGTGAGACTTGCAATGTGGAAAGAAGCAGAGCTGCACCATGCCTGAAGGCACGTTCCAGTCACAGGGGAGGGACGGGGAAACGAGCGGGAAATGCGCGTGTGCTGGCTCTACGGCATGTAGCTCTATCGAGACCGCCCAGCGCCGTTAATCGGTAAACAACCTGAATTTGGCTCGTGAAACTGTCCAGGCATCGCAATCAAGGCCCGGCGATCACGGGCGGCAATGCTCAATTTCAACCTAATGCCAACAGGGGGTTGTCCTGATGGGCGCTGGCCAAGTCCTTCCGGTAGCCTAGCTCGATGAGCTTCGCATGGCGTGACCTCCCATGACCCGCATCCTGATCGCCGATGACCATGATGTGGTGCGCTCAGGCGTTCGGCACCTCATCGAGGATCAGCCTGGGTGGAGCGTTGTCGCCGAAGCTGCGGACGGCAAAGACGCCGTCGCCCAGGCCATCGCCACCAAACCCGACGTGGCCATCCTCGACTATAGACTGCCCTTGCTCGACGGCATCGAAGTCACGCGACAAATCCGTCGGCGGGTGCCAACGGTCGAGGTCCTCATCTTTACGATGCACGCCGACGAGAGCCTGCTGCATGAGGCGCTGAGCGCTGGAGCGCGCAGCTACGTGCAGAAGTCGGATGCCGGGCTGCATTTGATTTCGGCTGTCCAATCGCTGGCCGAGCACAAGCCCTACTTCACGGACAGGGCGTCACAGGTCCTGCTCAAGAACTTCCTGACCGAGGCGGACAAGGTCAAGCAGATCCTGACTGGCCGCGAGCAGGTTGTGGTTCAGCTGGTCGCCGAGGGCCACAGCAACAGAGAGGCGGCCGCTGTCCTCAATGTCAGCATCAAAACGGTCGAGACGCATCGCTCCACCATCATGCGCAAGCTCGACCTCACCTCCTCGGCCGCATTGGTGCGCTACGCCATTCGCCACAATTTGGTTCAGGCATAAGAAAGCGAAGCGCCAACTCCCCGGCTCCCCCGGCAGCGAGCGGATGGAACGACGGCGCTCAGCCAAGGCACAATGCGCGAGTGCGTCTGCATCAACCCAGTTGCACAGGGCTGCGATTAACCCAAGGCCACGTCCCTGCTCCCCATATTGAGTTTTTGATGGTCTAAGTCTGATGCCACGGCCTTTGCCGATTGGTCCCAGTGCGTCCAATGCGTGAACCTTGGCATGACCCGTATCTTGATTGCTGATGACCACGCCGTGGTGCGCACGGGTGTGCGGCGCATCCTTGAAGACCATCCCAACTGGAGTGTTGTCGCTGAAGCGGCGGACGGCAAAGACGCTATCGCCAAAGCCATTGCCACCAAGCCCGACGTAGCCATCGTCGATCACGCATTGCCTTTGATCAGCGGCATCGAAGTCACACGGCAAATCCGTCTGCGTGTGCCAAGCGTCGAGGTCCTCATCTTCACGATGCACGATAGCGACAACCTGCTGCGTGATCTGTTAGAGGCTGGAGCGCGCGGCTATGTGCTGAAGTCAGATACCGGGGAGCACTTGATTTCGGCCGTTCAGGCGCTGGCGGCCCACAAGCCCTACTTCGCCAGCCAGGCGTGCGAGGGTCTGCTCAAAGCCTTTCTGACGCATGCGCGACAGTTCGATCAGCCTCTGACCAGCCGAGAGCGCGGTATCGTGCAACTGGTCGCCGAGGGCCACAGCAACAAGCAGATCGCGCAGGTCCTCAATATCAGCGTCAAGACGGTCGAGGTGCACCGAGCCTCGGTCCTGCGCAAGCTCGACCTCACGTCCTCGGCGGCCTTGGTGCGCTACGCTGTGCGCAACAATTTGGTCCAGGCCTGAAGCGCTCTGTGGGTGAGCATAGCTCTCAAGCGCGTGTGTGGTCCAAGCCCAGTCACGTGCCAGCCCCCTCGTGAGTCATGGTCCTTGCGCTGAGGCTCGGTCAGAAGCACGCCGCCGATTGATGTGATCCGGCCTTCGTTGCACTGCAACACTTGCTGGCCAGCGGTCTGGCGTGTCCGAAATCAGACCACGTTCATCGTTGCGGCACCCCAGCCGGAGGCAACATTCATTGATGGTTCGGAGTTGTGTCGTCACAGCCGCCGGTCGGAGGCGTTTATGAACGATGAGGCAACGTATCCGTTGCGGGGTGTCCGTGTGCTCATCATCGAGGACAGTTGGCACGTGGCCAAGGCATTGACATCGTTACTGACGGACATCGGCATGGTGGTCATTGGCCCGATCAGCACCATCGCCGAGGCCGAGCGTCTGGTAGCTGAGCAGCAACCTGAGCTTGCCGTTGTCGGGCTCATTCTCAAAGGCGAGATGGCCTTTGGCCTTGTCGATTGGCTGTATGAGCGCGGGCTGCGCGTCATCGTCCTCACTGGCTACCTCGGCTCAGGCAAGCCGCTGGATAAGGCCAGTGCCGTCCTGCAAAAGCCGCACGATGCGCAAGAGCTGCTTGCGACCATGCGCGACGTGATGCAGGCGCGGGCGTCAGCCGACTGCTGATCGACAACCCAGGAAATGTAACCCGATATGCTTCGAATTGCGTGACTACCCATGACCCGCATCCTGATTGCCGATGACCACGACGTGGTGCGCTCAGGCGTTCGGCACATCATTGAAGATCACACTGGGTGGAGCGTTGTCGCCGAAGCTGCGGACGGCCAAGACGCCATCGCCCAGGCCATCGCCACCAAACCCGACGTGGCCCATCCTCGACTATAACTACCCTTGATCGACGGCATCGAAGCCACCCGCCAAATTCGTCGGCGCGTGCCAAGCGGTGGCCTGCCCCACGTAGCGATACCAAGGATTACGTTAGAATCCGGCCGCTCGTGGCCAGCGTCTGGGCTGGCCGGAGCGCAGCGTAGGCCGGAGTAGACGCTGGCGGCAAGATCACCTCGGGCGCCGGTGGGCGATAGCCGAGCGCGGAATGCGGCCGCACCGTATTGTAGTGACGTCGCCAGCGCTCGATCAGCACTTGCGCTTCGAAGAGCGTCGAGAACTGCTCACCTGCCAGCAGCTCGTCACGCAGCTTCGAGTTGAAGCTTTCACAGTAGCCATTCTCCCACGGGCTGCCAGGCTCGATGAAGAGTGTCTTGACGCCGATCCGACCAAGCCAGCCGCGCACGTTGCGGGCAACGAACTCGGGACCATTGTCGGAGCGAATATGCTCCGGTGGCCCATCGGCAACGAACAGATCCGTGAGGCAGTGGAGCACATCGTCGGACCTGAGCTTGCGCGCCACGACGATGGCCAGACACCGGCGCGTGAACTCGTCAATCACCGTGAGCATGCGAAAGCGCCTCCCATCCTCGGTGCGGTCCTGCATGAAGTCATAGGACCACACGTGATTGGGCCGTTCCGGCCGCAGTCGGATGCAGGAGCCATCGTTGAGCCACAGGCGCCCGCGTTTGGGTTGCTTGCTTGGAACTTTCAGCCCTTCCCGCCGCCAGATGCGATAGACCCGCTTCACGCTCACGTGCCAGCCCTCCTCCACAAGCAGCTGCCGAATGCGCCGGTAGCCGTAGCGCCCGTACTTGCTCGCCAGGCGCACAATCGCCTCGGTCAGCGCCACCTTCGCGACGGCGACGATCATCCGATCGGCCTCGTAGAGAATTACGCCCATCGGATGACCAAGGGGTGGCTCCAGTTCATTGCCGGCTTCGTCAAAGGCGCGCGCGTCGATTAGTTTCCACCTGCCCAGTAAACTTGTCATGGAAGCACCAACTCTCCATCAGAAACGATACTCACCGGGGAAGGTTGCTCAACAGAGCAATTCCGGCGCAGGCTCGCACAAGATAACCTCTGCGACATGGGCCGCAGACAGGGCCGTCTTCCACGGCGCCGTAACCGCGCTGGTGAGAATTCGTCGGTGCTGCATGCGTGCTTCCACGGGACACTGCATGCACAACGGGACAATCTTCTCGGCGCTTTCCATTTGGCCGTTGGGCCCTTACTCAGATGCGAGCGCTCGGCGGACGCGGCACCACGTCCGCGCAGCCCGCCACCGCATCGTCGGGCACCATCGCATCGCTACGCCGCCTTCGGCCACCGTCCCCGCCCAAAGCTAAGTCTCACCTTTTCCGAGGATGCACCGACCGCTTGGCTCCGCCATGTAGGGCCCAGCGCTGCCGCACCCGTGCCCCGCAATGTCGCGGCTGCACCTGCAATGTCCGGTCAGGCAGGCGAATGAGCGGCTGACGCAGGCTGTCCTGCGTGCGGCTCCATGCATCACCCCAGTCGATAACCGCCGTGTCAGGCGACGCGGCACATTTGTCAGGAGTGTTTGAGAGTGGACAGATCGTGCAACGCGCCAGCAAGCGCAGATAGCCTCGGATACCGGGTTGCGCACATCACCATGGTGACCCTGCTCCTCATGGGTCTCGGTCTCATGTGCATTCTCATGGTCAATGTGCCCGGCTCTCGGACGATGGCCGCCGCACCCGATGGGTCATGGGATGCAGCACGCGAGAGACAGCAGGAAACCTCAGTCGAACGGATCGCCGCTCGCAGTACGCAGGACCCAGGGGACACGACCGTAAAGCCGCGCCGCAGGTCGGCTGGCGTTCAGGTGGCGAGCCTCGGGCACGACAAACAGCCCTCGCTCAGCGATGCTCCGTCCGTGGGCGGAGGAGCCGTGCGGTGGGCCGCCTCGTCGGCCTGTCTCAATGCAACGCTGCGCCGCATCGTTGGCGAGGTGGCGGCTGCGTATGGGCCAGTCACGGTCAACTCGACCTGCCGCAGCCCGTCGCGCAACGCCGCTGTGGGCGGCGCGCGACACTCCTATCACCTCAGTGGTAGCGCCACTGATTTCCGCATCCAGGGCAATGCGCGGGCGGTGCATGCCTTTCTCAGCTCCAATCGCTCGGTCGGTGGCTTGAAGCACTACGGCGGTGGCTTGTTTCATATTGACGTTGGACCCCGCCGGACGTGGTGAGAGCCAGATGGTTCACCCCACGGTTGTTCCTGTTTGCGCGGCCGTGATGATGTCCACCCTACCGCACAGGAACGGAGCCTGTGGTGGCACGTTGAGCAGTAGTTGGAGGTGCGCCATGCGTTTCTACTTCGACGTTCACATCAACGGAAAGGTATATCCTGATCCTGTGGGCCGAGACTTCGCCCGCAGCGAGGACGCCCGCGATTTCGCCGTCAACATCGCTTGCGACTTCATCCGCAGCACCCACCAAAATCCTAGTAAAGTGGCGCGAGCCATCATCGAAGTCACCAACCGGCGCGACATCAGCATCGCCGTGCGTCTGTTCGACATCTATGGATTGCCCTCGCGACAGCGCCCACAGCACGAGAAGCAGCACGCTTAGATTGACCCTTACGAAGCATTTACGTCATGGGCGTATATGTCGCTATCGTGTTGCGTATCCTCGGAACGTAGCGAAGGACGGCGGCATGGCAATCGCTCGCCGTCCTTTGTTCTTTTGTTGGCCTCGCAGCGCTCAGCCGCGGAACCGCCGCCACGTGACCGTGACGCGGGTGCCGAGAGGCACGCGCGGATAAAGGTCCAGCACGTCGGCGTTGTACATCCTGATGCAGCCTTTGGAGGCCGCCGTGCCAATGGTCCACGGCGCATCCGTGCCGTGGATGCGATACATGCTGGAGCCGAGATACAGCGCGCGGACGCCGAGCGGGTTCATGGGGTGTCCTCCCACGACGTGCATGGGCAAGCGCGGGTTCTCGCGCCGCATTTCCGCTGTCGGGGTCCAGCTTGGGTTGACGCGCTTGTCGGATACCGAGGTCACACCCTGCCAGCGGCTTTGCTCACGCGGGACAGCGATGGGGTAGCTGACAGCCACGCCCCGGCGTTGCACCCAATACAGGCGGCGATCCCCGAAGCTGACGATGATCTGGCCTGGAGTCTGCCTCGGATCGAAGGAGACAACCTCACGCGAGCCGCCCTCCCAGAGGAAGGAGAAAAAGCTCTGCGCGTTGGCGGTCGTGGGTGCAACAGTCTGCACAACACACACACTGACAAAGGCGATGAGAAGTCGGCGCAGGTGCATGGTGCAGTTCCCCCTCGATGAGCCGATGTGATTTGGCGTCACTAGGACTGGTGCGGCGTAGCCGGACTCCGCGCAAACTGCGACCATTCCCGCAACGCCACGCAGGCACGAAGATGTCTCAAAGGATTACGGCGAGTCTCCGCATCGCCAAAGGTCACGGCGCAACTGGCGCGGACAAACGCCATGGTTGACCAACCGAGCTGTGGATAGTGCCACCACCCTGTCGCGCTAGGGGGCTAGAGGGGTGGCGACTCTGCTACTTGCGCCATTATCCAGTGTCGGAGCCAAGTCATGAGGGAAGGCTCAATGGCAACCCGGTTTCATCCCGCGCTGCTGAAAGAAATTGCGCGATTGAAGTTCCATGAACTGTCGCCAGCAGATCGCGAGACATACCCCGACGTGGTCGATCCGCATGCCCTCATTGCTTATACCGATTACGAGTCGTGGATCATCGAAGGCGACATGCTGCGCATCATCGAGGTCGACCAGGAGCAGATGCTGGCGTCGCAGCAGTTCTTTGCCTTGGAGCCGTGGGGAGATGCCGTGGCCACGTCCTCGTGAACGGGAGCCTGCCATCAATTCATACAACCTATTGAGATCGCTTGGCTGCCATGCGCCACGGGGCGTTGGCCGGGTTCAGTAGAACGGCGTACGTACTCCTCACCAGTGAAGGCGCTCTACTTCCTACACAGCTCGTCGAAGACGGATGGGGCATATGCGGGCGACAGATTTCCTGCGACTGAAGAGTGCGTCGCGTGCGCCTGTCCTGGGCAAGGCCATGCATCAGGCCTTCGAGGAGGCTTGGCGTCTGATTGCCGCCCGTTACGGCAGTGATCAAGCTGCTGCTGAGAACGCGCGCTTGAGGCTTGCCGAGTGCGTCCACCGCGTCACATCAGACGCCAGCATGGATGTGAGGGAGATCAAGCGCAGAGCGCTCGACATGCTGCTCATCATCGACAACATTTGACGGCGGACTTCCTGACATACTCCGGAACTTAAAGGTGGAGCTGCGGATACCCGCCTGTCAGCGCTTGCAATGCCAACGCCTTCAACGTTGAAGGATCGCGGTGCCCGTTGCTCGCATGATACAGGAGGCATTTGGAGATAACCGCACGCGCATCGTCGATGGATTCTTGTGGCTGTCCGACGAACGCGGGGCCGACCTCGGTCCAGACACTCTCGAGAATGTCGCTCAGTCCCGTGAGGACGACGGGATCAAGTTTTTCGCCTGTCGCAAGCCTGCGTAAGGGCATGGCTCCCTTCACAGTCGGCGCATTGCCCGGGTGTTTCCCCTGCACCGCTGACACAGACTAATCCTCGCGCTGTTGCCGGTCATCAGCACGGACCACTTTTTGTGTGCAGAATGATGAACCGAAGGGTGTACATCAGGCTCGCCGTTGCCATCGGATCACATCTGGGCACGTTGGATCACTGCCATGGCGGGGCGCGATCCGGCTCCAAGCTGCTTCGAAGGCCTGATGCATGACCTTGCGCGTAACGGGCGCGCGAGGAGGGCAGAAGGGACCCTAGCCTTGGCTGGGACAGGGTACCTTCAGGGCATGCATTCCCCTGGGGGGTGCGTTGCATGCCATCCCCCAACTAAACAACGGGCGACGGATTGTTTTATTCGATGCTATCGCACAATAATTCATCGTGCTCTGAACCCCCGACGCTGCGCGCGTGGCCCTCTCGTCGTCGCCGTGAGCACATTTGCATTGTCGGAATGCTAGTCACTGAGATGCCTTGTTATAGCGGCACGATCTGTGGTGGAGCGCGTACGCTTCCCCGCCCAGCGCGCTCCGGTAGAGCGCTCGTCAACCCGCACAACCAAGGGGCGCTCTACCTCAGACAGCCGTACGCACCTTCTTTGCGCCCTCTGACAAGCGCCTTGAACCACGCGCCACAAAATGCCACCAGCCCATGCTGACGGCAGCCATTTCAATGCGCCCAACGGGCGCGCATGCAGCTAATCCGATCAGCTTATTGGCTATCTGCACTTAAAGACGAAGGTTCGTTCATTGTTGCGACCGCTGCCTAAAGGGGCGTTCCCATAGAAGTCATGGCCCTTAGGACAGGATTGGTTCGCATATCGATCCGCATAGGCCTGGGCTTCTCGGTCCATCACTGCTCGGTCGCCAACGAAGTTGATCGTTGGAACGACAATGAGCACTGTCTTGCCATCGCTGCGGGCTTCTGTGCGGTGCTCAAAACGAACACTACCCTGGGGCGACTGGCTGCTGATCGACCCAGTGTTGGCAGTCGAACATCCAACGCAGACACAGCCCAGTGCCAATAACTGAAACAATTTGGCGTAGTCCATGGGTTGTCCGGTCTCAGAGGTAGAGCCGAACGACGAGCACGTCGGTTGGCCCATGAAAGAGTCCCGTGCACACGTGATCTAGTGCACAGAGTAAGGTGCGGATGATGGCACGCTGTTCCCTTGAATCGCGGTTTTGGTGCTTGCTGAGCCTCAATGGGAGCCTGGCTGCGCGATGGCCGTGTAGGCGGCTCATCATCGTAAGCGTGGCAGAGTGGCGACACAGGGCGCAGCTTCGGCGAAAAGACCGAGTTCCATATGGACGCTGGATTGGTGTGCCCCGCATGCTCGGGGAGAACGCCGCTTAGCGTTCGGTAGGGCATCCCAATTCCAGCAATCGCGCCAAAGGATGCCCTACCTCAATTCAAGCGCACGCAGTATGAAGCAGACAGCAGTGATGCTGTTGTTAGGCTCGTCGAATGGGGGTTACCCATGGCGCGCGTGACGGTCGAAGATTGCATTGACAAGGTGCCTAATCGCTTTGAGCTGGTTTTGCTGGCTGCGCACCGTGCCAGGGCCATCGCAGTGGGTTCGCCCATCGCTGTCGAGCGCGAGAACGACAAGAACTCTGTCGTTGCGCTGCGCGAAGTGGCCGAGACGAGTATCGCGCCCAATGATGTGCGTGAATCGCTCATAACTTCGATCCAGCACAACGTGGACCTCGATGAAGTGGGGGACCATCCGGACGCGCAGTTCTCTTCTCCGAAGCCCACCCCTCTTGGCCACGATCATCCAGATGTGGACACCTCGGTCGATCAGGTTTCGATGACTGAGGATCAGCTCCTGCGCGAGATGCAGCGCCTCGGGCCACTGGACGCCACAGGTGCCTGACGGTGGCCGTCATAAGCGCTCACCCGCCCGGTCCGCCTTGCTGAAATAGTTCTGAACCCAACCGGTTCGGGTCGCGCGGGCGCTTCCTAAGCGCGGCCATCGGTATCCTCGGTTGGCTTGTAAAAGGCGCGACCGAACCGACCGGAGCGCACGGGCGGACGATCAACCAGAAAAAAGCAGCCGTGTTCTAGGGCAAAGTCGCTTGCCGCCGTCAGAGGGTCTTGGCGGCCGAAGTATCTGATCAAGCCAACCTCAGGCCGCAGACGTCGCAGTGGAGACTGTCCACGAAAGTCATGAACATCCCTGGGAGGCCATACTTCAAATTGCAAAGACCAAAGGGTGCGATCTGATTGCCATGGCCTCGCACGGACGGCGCGGCGTGTCCGCTATGATCCTCGGCAGCGAGACGCAGAAGGTTGTGACACACTCAACCATTCCAGTGCTGGTGGTGCGTTAGGCAATTGCTCGGCTTTGGCATGCGTCGTTCCGACGCCGTGTTCGGTACGATCCCATGCGCGAGAGCATCTGCATGGAAATCTCCGCGTGTGGTTTCGAAACGCAACCAGATCATACACGGAGTTAGGCCAGCTGGTTTGACAGCAGGCCTTTGCATTTGGCCACGAGAATAGAGCGCCGTTCAGTTCGTTGTTGGGGCGTCAGCAACGTCAAAGGGAGTGCCAAGGAGCGCCCTATGCTGTCCTGCGAGTGCGATCACGCTCCTTGGTCGCCACCTGAGAAGTGGCGCGCCCTCTATTTAAACGTCCTCGGCTGCGAGTGACGAGGACTTTCATACTTCGCGGTCGGTAGCCACGGGTTGGTGCGGTTCACTGGCCACTGCGCGTAACCCGCGACGGAGAGCTTGTGCTTGGCGACCTCGTCGTTGGCTTGGTCGACGACTTGCGCGCCGCTCTCGACGAGCGCCGGCTCGGCGCCCTACCGTGGAAGATGATTGGCCGTGCGACATCCTCGACGAGAATGCGCTCGATCTGCCAGACAATTGCCTTGCGCTTGGTCAAGTCGGGCTCCAGCGACTGCTGACATCGCGACGGTCGTCTCGATGTCGGACAGGCTACCCCCTGGGTCGTTCTCGATCTGAGCTGAGCAAGCGCGGAGTTGAATCATCCTCGATCACGACCTAAGAGATGGTGACAGCTCCGCCATTTGCGAACGCCTCAACGAGCGGCGCATCCCGTTTGTGATCTACAGCGGCTATGCCGACGCTAAAGGCGCTTGCCTCAACGGTCCGCTCGTCGAGAAGCCCGCGGCGAACGGAGTGCTGCTAGGCACGCTTGCAGGGGTGATCAGCAGCCGTTGACTGCACCGGATCGCTGCCGCGCAGCTGCTCAGGACTGCTGGTCGATGATCCGCAGTATGTGGATGGCCATGCGCCGGATTTGCTCGGCGTCCGTCACATCCTCGGCCGTCACGACGGCGACGCACCCGGCCAACTTCAGTTGGCGAGCCTCGATCGTCTTGGGATCGCTGCCGCTCGTGGGAGCGACGATGGTCCAGGCCTCGTCGAAGGCCTCCAGCATGGCGTCGCGCGTGGCAGAAGGATGGGACGCGGCCTTTCGCTCAAGAATTTGCCGGGCGCGCATATATAGCCCCGTCATAGTTCAATAGTTCGACTTCAGTTAGTGCGCGACTTGTCGCGATCACTCGCCCGACCGGTTGACCTTTTCCAGAACCGATGCAGAGCTTCGCGCTCCTTAACCCTGCGGGGATCAAGTTCGCTGAGAAGGAATAGGAAGCGAGCCGGCAGCGGCTTCTTGACCACCGCACCCGTCTTCTCCCTGAGCAGTTTGCCCAGGTGCTTCAGCGTTCCCTTGGGAAGTTCCACGGCGCTGCATCCCTTTGGACTTCTATCGGTGAACCCGCAGCTGCAGCGGTCGTTCCCGTTAACACGCCACATGACAATTTGAACGTAGGAGCAAAGCCGATGCATTTTAAGATCGTACTGATGGTGCTCTTGCTCGCGGCAGCGGCCTATTTCGTCGTCATTGTGCCGTCGATAGAGGGATCAGAAACCATCGTGCCCAGAACGGAGCAGGAATAGATCGCTCGTCATTAGATGAGCACCGCGGCGAAGACGGCGATGATGGCAAGTCCGACGATCAACTCGGCCAAACCCCAGTCCTTGGGGTTGAGACCCGAAAGAGGTGATGGTTGGCGCACTGTACTTCCTCCCCGCGTCTGAACCCTCAGACCTTTGTCAGCCGCTGTCTACACATTTGTTGTTTGACAGTCCGGCCGTCTCGGTCGCCTGCTTTGATGGATCATCTTGTGCCCGGTAGTTGCCCCCGCGAAATTTCGGACATCACCTGATTGGCCATGACGCCAATTGCTGGTGGTGTCTCGCAGCAAGGCCAACACGCGAGCTTCCCCCGCTCGTTTCCTCGATCCCCCGTTGCCGGAACATGCTCCCTCGCATGGTGTTGACCTGCTCTTTGTATCCGAGGTCATCGGAGAACTAGCCTCTCGGGGGCATCCGACACTCAAAGGCCGCGACTGCACCATGCCTTGAAGGGGTATGGAACGTCAGGCTCCTGCGTGCGTTCGGCCCCGGGGGCTCATAGCCACGAAAAGGAAACGTGATGCTCAAACTGCTCTTGCTGGCTGGCGCGCTCGCGACGGTCACAACCATGTCCGCATCCGCACAACAACCCCAGTCGCCTCCCGCACAGACTGAGACCGACTTGATGGGATTGCCTGTCTACAGCTCAGATGGCCAGAAGCTTGGTGAGGTCACACAGGTCGGCAATGCCGACGGTCAGGTGGCGGTGCGCGCCGAAATGGGCGAGTTCCTCGGCATCGGATCCAAGAGCGTCATTATCCCCGCCGAAGTGTACGAGCAAAAAGGCGACCGCATCGAACTCTCAATGACCGCGCAGGAAGTCAGAAAGAGACTTTCGAACCAGTAGATACTCAACTTCCTATGACGGGGTTCGAAGTTTGAGTTGAGACACTGTACGCCAAGAAGGCACCCTCTCCCGGCCGAGGGTGCCTTCACCCGCGATTCCCATGAGTCTGAAGATCGTTCCGCCGGCTCGCTGATCCAGGCACGAGACGCTCAGCGTGCGCGTCCGCGTTCTGGCTTCGGCGGCTGATGATGCCGAACCAGGAAGAAGAGCCGCGAAGAGGTCACGCCATTGTCATGCTGGAGCCGCATAGGGACGTGAAATGGCGGCGAGCTAGTGCGAGGGAACTCATGACCACTCACGAGAGACGCAGACTGCTGTGCGAGATGCTGGGCAACGTCAATGCAGAGTGGCGAGAGCTGGCGCGCGACAACGGCGTGCAAGCAAAGTGGACACGCATGAAAGAGCTGCGGTCGCAACGCTTGGCCATCACTGCTGAGTTGTTCGATCTGGATGTGCGGGATCGGCTCGCGAGTTGAAGAGAGAGAAGCGGTCCAGCGATCTGGGCATCGATCCATCGCGCTGCGAAATGAGATGTCGAAGTCGTTCGACCTTGCTCTCACACTTCGGGGACCACCATGCAGTATTAAATCACAAAAAAAGCCCGCCACAAGGGCGGGCTGTGAGAGATGCCTAAGAGAGATGAGACGGCTCCCTTCGACCAAGTCAGCTTACGCCCCGAAGGGACCTAGCAATATGCCTAATTAGGTCAGCTTGCCTGTCGCAGATCGGCCCAGCTGTCCGCCTCCGTCTGAATGCGATTGAGCTGGTGCTGAACTTTATTGATTGTATTGCGGACGGTTTTGATCTGCTGCTTGCTGGGCGCGTCGGGAACCTTCCGGATCTCGGAGAGAAGGTTTGCCGTTGCGAGGGCAAGATCCTGCGCTGCGCCATATAAGGGGTTCATACGCATACTCCTGCTACTTTTGCCCTGACGTAGGCACAGAAAAAGCCGCCCACAAGGAGCGGCTGTCAATTGGTGGCGGAAGAGGGAGACGCGCGCCAGCGAAACCCGCTCGACCAAAGAGCGCAACCCAGCGTAGGCACGCCGGCCTCTAAAAACGGCCTTATTCTGCAATACCGTGAGGGTGCGCGACGACTATCGGCAATCGCACCCCCTGCCTATGTCCGATTTTCCCGCGCAGCGCCGGTCGTCTCATCCCTTGAAGACGGCCGGCGTTTTATTTCGCGCTGGGCACGGCCGCTTCTGAAAAGCGCTTACATCACAATGTGCGAAATCGTACTGTGAAGGTGCGCAGCCTGCCGGTATTGCACCCCGCTGCCGACAAGCCGCGCTGACGCCGGTCGCCTGAGCCCTCTGAGACGGCGGCGTTTTAGTTGAAGTGAAGGCCCGCACTGGGGAGCACGGGCCTTCTGATCATCAGCGCTTACTTGGTAGAAGGAATAGACCCAATTTAGTTCGATTCTCCGGCCACGGACTACCGGTCCGGTTCTGGCCTGTGCATATCATCTGCGCATTCTCCGGATTCGCCGTATGCGCCCGGTTTGGTTAGCCGGTACGTGGCGGCAAAGCGCAAGCCCTGTGTAACGGGATGCTGGGCCACGCCCAATTCGCTCCGGCGCTCCAGAACAAACACTTCTGGTCATGACCAATGGAGCCGGGGTGAGGCCAATACGCAGACCTCCCCGGCTCCCGACCATCCCGATGTGAAGAAGGGGTGGCCCGCCTCCGGCAATATCGGAAGCCGGCCCATGTTGCGTGTTGAATGCTGCTAATACCTTGCGCGAATTGTACAGGGTCGATGAAAGGGCTGTTTAGGTTAAGGGCCAGCGCATTGTGCATTACTCGGATGGGCACCAGATCACGGGAAGCCAAAGCATGGACAATCGATCATTTCGCGAGTGGGCGGTGCGCGCCGCTGAATGGGCGGCGGACTACCGCGCGAGCCTAGCGCAAAAGCCGGTTCGCGCCCAAACGCCGCCCGGCGTAATTGCCGCGCAGATTCCGGCGCAAGCGCCGGAACAGCCGGAGGAAATGCGGGCGATCTTTTCGGACTTCGAGCGCATCATCCTACCCGGCATGACGCATTGGCAGCACCCGCGCTTCTTTGCCTATTTCCCGGCCAATGCAAGCCCAGTATCCGTCATCGCGGAAATTCTCGTCTCCGCGATGGCTGCCCAGTGCATGCTCTGGCAAACCTCCCCCGCAGCCACCGAGCTAGAGACGGTGATGATGCAGTGGCTGCGGCAAGCCGTAGGTCTCCCCGATGGCTTCCAAGGCGTCATCCAAAATTCCGCTTCCTCGGCGACCCTGGCGGCCGTCCTCACCATGCGCGAGCGGGCGCTCGGCTTTGCCGGCAACAAGCACGGTCTTGCCGCACATCCGAGGGTCAGGATCTATGCCTCGGATCAGACGCATTCCTCGATCGATAAAGCGGTTTGGATCGCCGGCATCGGCCAGGACAATCTCGTCAAGGTTCCGACCGGCGGCCCGGCCCGCGCTATGGATGTGGATGCGCTAGAGGCTGCCGTTACGCGTGCGCAATCACGCGTAACGGTTGATGTGGGGGGTGCCGGGGTCCCTTCCGGGTAGGTATTGGACCTCGACAATATCGCAGAGAAATTCAGCGGATCTCAAAGAGCCCCGGTAAAGCACAGACGCTCTTGCGCGTCGCCAGCAGGCAACCCAGGGGGAGCTATGCAAGCTCTTTAAAGCTTCACCCTCGGGTACGCACCTTCCAACTCCCGCAATGCCAATGCCTTCAGTGTTGATGGATCACGATGCCCGTTAGCAGCATGGTACAGCAGACACTTGGCCATGACTGAGCGGGCATCATCAATGAAGCTCTGTGGCAGACCAGCGAACGCGTGGCCGACTTCAATCCAGATGTTTTCTAGGATGTCGGTTAGCCGGTTGAGCACGACAGGATCAAAGCTGCCGCCTTCGGCGAGACCGCGTATCGGCGCCATTAGTCCCACTCCAGTTGCTGCGAGCGGGAGCGCTTCTTGAAACTCTCTCAGCCGGTGCGATGCCGGGTTTCCTTCCACCACCGGTGATTAAATCTACGCCCGGTACTGTTGCCGGTCTATGAACATGGGCAAAAGAAAGTCGGCCTCACGAGGTGTGCCAGGTCTCAACTGGACCAGCCACAGCGAAGCAAATCACCTACTGCCATTAAGCAGTGCTCCGCTAAGACGAAGGCTATAGGCGTGTAACGTGCGCCGACACGCACTGCCAGCGCCCGTCGCGAAGCTGCCAGTCGTCTGTATATCGACCGCCGCCTTGTGTGCCGTCAGGCTTCTGGTAGCTCGTGCGTGCATGGATGATGGCAAAGTCGCCAAGAACCCGGATCATGACATCGTGCTCGCGGATGTTGCTTACCGATGAACCACGGCCTATCTGAGCGAGGAATGCTTGGCGGTTGATGAATGTGCCGTCAGGATTTGTGTTGAAGAAGTCGGGTGCGAGATTGGCCTCAAACCATGCGACATCCGCTTCATCGACGGATCGAATGTAGTTTCGGTTGAGTTCCTCCAATGCTTCGCGATGTTGTTCGCTATCCGCCATAATCCAATCTCCGCGGCTACGGTTCCCCGAGGCGTCGTGTGATCCTGGCCCTTGCGGCAGCAGGCTCGACCTAATGGCTTCTTGTTGTCTGCCGGACCACTCGGCTGCGGCTTTTTAGAGCTACTGCACAACCACTTCGACTAAAACCGGTTTCTCGGCGGCTAGCGCTTGCCGCAACGAGCGCCCAAGTTCTTCGCAACGATCGACGCATATCGCATCAACGCCATGCCCGGCGGCGAGGGCCAGGAAATCGAGACCCGGCAGTTTCGTTCCATAAGTTTGTGTTAGACCAAAATGCGCTCCAAACTCATCGAGAGCTTGGTAGCCGCCATTGCGAACGATGACAAAAGTAATGGGCAACCGTAGTTGAGCGGCATTCCATAGGCCTTGGATAGCATACATGCTCGAACCATCGCCGATCAGTGCGATGACCTTGCGATCGGGTTTTGCCAGCGCCACGCCAATAGCTGCTGGCAGACCATGCCCGAGCCCGCCACTGCTGCAGGTGTAGAAGCCCTCACTGCAATCTATGGGAAGATGCGTTCGCATGGCGGGTCGGCTGCTCGGCGCTTCCTCGACGATGATGCTGTTGGAGGGTCGCACGTCGGCGAGGGTTTGCATGAGGTACGCGACCTCAATGGCCGGACCAGGCTCTGTACGCGGCAGCTTGCGGCGGCCTTCAGGCCTCGGACGGTGAGGGGGTGGCGAGCGATCAAGCAGGTCGGTGATGCCGAGATGTAAGCTGGTCACAACTGAACACCCGGTCGGCAGCCATGAGGCGATATCAGGGTCATCGATCAGTTGAAACAATTGGGCCTGCGCGGGTAGGTACGGGCCAAATCCCTCGGTGTGGTAGGTGAACAGTGCTGCCCCGAGCGCCAACACGAGATCTTGCCCAGCCAAGTGCTGAACGATGCCCTCCCTGGAGGCCGGCAGGAAGCCCGCAAAGAGGGGATGAGTTCTCCGGGAAGCTGCATCGGCCGGAATGCGGACTGACCCAGACGAGCGCATTATGACGCTCGGCGAGCCGCACGGCGAGGTCGAAGGCGCCGTGTCGGTCGACGGCAGCGCCGACAACGAAGACGGGTCGATGCGCTCTATCGAGGGCTTCTCCAACTGCCGCCAGCAACAAGGGATCGGCGCGGAATGCGGTGCTGACTTCGCGCTTCAACACGGGCTCGGTCATCTGGTCCCAGTCATCGACTGGGATCGACACGAACGTCGGACCGCACGGCGGTTGCATGGCGAGATAATAGGCTCGAGCAATCGCTGCCGGCACATCCTGGGCGCGGGCTGGCTCGTTGCTCCACTTGACGTAGGGCTTGGGAAACTCGGTCGCCTGCATGGCGAACAGTAACGGCTCTGTCGGCAGTATCGATCGTGCCTGCTGACCGGCTGTGATGACGAGCGGTGTCCGATTCTTGTAGGCGGTAAAAACGTTTCCCAGGCCGTGCCCTAATCCTGTTGCCGAGTGGAGATTGACAAATGCCGCGTTGCGCGTCGCCTGCGCAAACCCATCAGCCATGCCAACGACGACAGCCTCTTGAAGGCCGACGATGTAACGGAAGTCATTCGGGAAGGCGCGGAACATCGGCAGTTCGGTAGATCCAGGATTGCCGAATATCGTCGTGATGCCCAAGGATCGCAGCAGCTCGTTCACGGCTTCGCGTACGGTCACAGATGAAGCCTGAATTATGTGGGCATCCCTCGCTGCGAGCTACCGGCTTATCCAGAACGTCGGCACTGATGCTGGCTGATCTGGTGTGACATTGCTGATCGTATCAAAGGCAACCCTGCAATCGTGTAGGCCATGGGCGGAGGCTATGGTCACCAGCTAAGCGCTGGTGGATCCGAGGGGAAGCGAACGCCTGACCTCTCCAGCGCGATTGCATGTCAGGTGGTGCACATCGCCCTCCAACAGATACTTCAACTGCGAATCAAGATGGTTGCGAGGGCGATGAGCCAGAGCGCCCTAAGGCGATTATACTCGCGGCTGACACAATACCACCATCCCGCAGTGCGGTTGTGATCGCGTGGTGAGGCAGCGTCGCAACCGGGGGATTCATGTTTTCGCGTCACTCTTCAATCGGGTCCAACAAGCTCGAGCCGCGCACGAATGCGCCCAACGGCGCCGAGGGTGCGCAGCATCGCGCCAGCGGTCCTGAAAGAGACAGCAAGTCCGTGATTGGCAACGATCTCAGGATCCTTGGCAAGGGCCTGAAAATCACCGGCCGCGGTGTGCTACAGATCGATGGCCAGATCGACAGTGACGTGCAGGCCGCGGAGGTTATCGTCGGAGAACACGGCAAGGTGACGGGTATGGTCGCCGGTCAGCATGTTCTCATTTGTGGCGAGGTCTCTGGGGTCGTGTGCGCCAAGACGGTCGCGCTGACTGCGTTGGCGAAGGTTGATGGCGATGTCCATCACATGTCGCTTGCCATCGAATTTGGCGCCTCATTCGAGGGACGCAGCCGGCGTGCTGCCAACGAGTCGGAGCTCAACTCGGTCGTGGATGGACGATCCACGCATCAGTCGAACGGCGGCTGAGGATGCGGTGCGCTGAGCGCTAGGTGGGCCTTTTTTCTTTCTGCAACTGTGAGCGCACGTCCGCGTTATCTGCGGCATGCCGATGTACTACTTCAATCTCAAAGGCAACGGCCAACACCGTCCGGTTGACGTGCCGATCGATTTTGTCAACCTCGATGTCGCCAAGGCAGAAGTGCTCCACAGCATCCGCCTCGCCTTCGCCGCGACGCCGGAGGAATATCAGGTCAGCAGCCTGCACTTCTTCTACGAGATCTGTGACGAGGATGGTGAAGTTCTCGATGTCGTGACGTTTCGCGAAGCCCTCGTTCATTAGGGCGCCTCGCCTGCGGCGACCGGGCTGTCGTATACCGAGCCCTACGGTCTCAATGCCGCGAGCGGTTCTCTGGTTCGAGAGTGGGAGGCGAGGTGTTCAATTCACTGGCTCCGCCGTACACTTACTTGCAGCCGCCCACACATCATCCAAGGAGCACAGGGATATAGATACGAAAGGCGCGGCAAAAGACATCCGGCCGTCTCCGCGCCCTCTGATCTAGATCTCTGTCGCTCTAAGAAGCGCCGCACACGAGATCGGCAGTATCTCGACTGGAGACTCCAATGCCTGACATTAAGCTCCTAACTGACTTGGCCGCTCCCGTTGCGGTTGCGATTGAAACACAGCTGTCGCTAGCATCTATGGAAGCCCGCGACGCTCTCAAGGATACTTGGGTTCTGGGGTACTGCCTCGGCATGTTCGACGCCACAGCCCAGCGCTCCAATCTCGACCAAGACACTGAGGGCATCGCATTAATCACCCTCGGTTTCGCGGCCATCCTCGATGACCCCGCTTCCGGTGCACAGCGGCTCAAAAGGGCGCTCGACAGCCAGGAAGATCCCGAATTCGCATCTGGCGCGCAAACGGGCGGCAACGATCTGTTCTCCTGGGCGCGCGAGACCACGCTTGCGCCTATGTCCCTGTTCCAACACTTGATCGCTGCTGACGACACAAAACACTGATTTAGAGCGTGCTGCCGTCCAAAATTAACATTTTTTTAACCTATTGATTCGTCTTAAACTTTTCTTGGGTGTGCCGGAACTGCGGGAGTCCGGCCTCGTTCAACTTCCATGGGATATGGAGTGGGACGATGCACACATACCGACTGGACCCTGCCTTCAAATGCCTGGGCAAACGCCTCGATAGCATTCTCTGGGATATCGCGCGGCTGCCACTGAGCCCGCCGATCGAAGACTTGCTCAAGCGACTTGAGCTGGCCGAGGCGAAGCAGGACGCTGCCGCGGCGCCTGACCTCGACGATGTGCTCGACGAGCTCTTGTACGGCACCCCGCGGAACCTTGTTTGAACCTCGGACTTTTGCACCCCAGGCTAGTGCTTGAGAATCGAACCCCTGACCTCTGCAGTGCGATTGCACGTCAGATAGAGCATGCTGTCTCCAACAGACGCTTTAGCTGCAGATCAAGATGGTTGCGTGCCCCCGCAACCACCGAGAGTTGACTCGCCTGTTCAGCCCCCATGGAGGGGCTTCCCGCGGCCGCGGCGCAGATGGCTAGGATCGCTCCGAGCTCACCGTAGAGGATTGCCTCGAGGCCGCCCGAGGTTCGAGGTGTGAGGACTATGCGATCGATCATGGAGCGAATGAGGTCGCGCGCTTCGTCGCGCTCTTGTCCACCCTCCAGGAGTTCCTCCAGCTCCGCTACCTTGCGGCGATACAGCGCCGGCACGTTGGGGTGCACCAGAAGGCTGACGTCAGGCGCTGGACCCGTCGCCAGCTCGGCAAAGAGAATGGCTTGCTCTGCTTCCAGCTGGACCATCCGTTCCTTCAGGCCGGAGTGATACATCCCATCCTCCACGGCTTTGAGGATGGCACCGATCTTTCGCTTCACGTCAGCGATCTTGCGCTCGCGGGTAGCTGCCTGATCTCGTGTTGCTGTCCTCTGCCTTTCCAACTCGGCGTTGAACTCGCGTATGAACACCTCGACCAGTTCCGGGGCCAGCAACCGTTCCTTGAGTTTGCTCAGGACCCTCGCCTCGGCTTCCTGGCGGGTTATTGTGCGTGAGTTCTGGCAGAGGCCCTTCTGCCGGCGCGTGGCGCACCCGTAGCGATCTCGCGCGACAATTGTGTAGCCGCCGCCGCAAGCGCCGCACTCAAGCAGGCCAGACAGCAGAAAGCGCGCGCGGTGCGCAGCCTGGAGGCTATTGCCTCCTGAGCTTGGTGTTGTGGTCGCAATGGCTCGCTTGATCTGTTCCTGCCGGGCTTTGGCCTTTATCCATGAGGCATCGTCGACCATGCGCAGATGCGGGACTTGCGTGATTTCGTAACGCTCTGGGGATTGGGCCGGGCCACCTTCTTGCCGCGGTGCGGATCCTTGACGTAGGAGCAGCGGTTCCAGACCAGGACGCCGCGGTACATCTCATTGTTGAGCAATCCGGTACCGCGCGCTGCCTGGCCACGGATGGTCGTATTGCTCCAGGGCCTTCCGCCCGGGCCAGGAATGCCTTCCTGGTTCAGGCGTTTGGCTATGGCCTCGGGGCTTATGCCATCGCCGTAGGCCTTGAAAATGCGCCGTACGATCGCGGCTTCGTGCTCGATGATGACGCGATCGCCCCGTGTCGGACCTGAGCCGACGCCATAACCGTAGCCCAGCCCGCCGGCAACCTTGCCCTTGAGGATGCGGCCGAGCTGTCCCCGTTTTGTCTTCTCACCAAGCTCCTTCAGAGCCATCTGCGCCATCATGCCCATGACGCCAATATGGATGGCAGTGATCTCGCCAATGCTTGCTGCATGCAAACGAATGCCATGAAAACCTAACTGGTCGTGCAGGTCTGCCGTATCCGCCAGTCGCCGCCCTAGGCGGTCGACAGCCTCACACACAACGACATCGAAAACTCGCTGGCTGGCGTCGAGCACCAGGTTGAGGAAGCCCGGACGTTGTCGTGAAGCTCCGCTAATGGCGGCATCGCTGTAGAGTTTGGTTACGGTCCATCCCTTCGCCGCGACATAGCGTCGGCAGACCTCGAGTTGGTCTTCGATCGACTCTCCACGCTGCAGGTTGCTTGAGTATCGGGCATAAATGGCCGCCTTCATCGAAGCCCCCGCGCAGGATGGTCGGATCCAAGCCGAAGTCTCAACTCCTGGCGCGCCCGTTCAACGGTTTCTGCAAACCGGTGGCTGGCCGTGACTGATCGCGCCAGATTGTAATGCTTCTCACCAACCTCCGGCCCGGCTTGCTGCAATATGCCAGGGATGCAGCCGACCATCTCCGGCGCATCAGTTGCAAGGAACGTAGCGGCTGCCCGGCGAAAGTCGTGTAGTCCCATGGGCTTACCGAAGCCTCTGCGCGTGTGGAGGCGCATGGCATCATAAAGACGGCCGGACGAGAGGGGTTGCCCCTCACGTGACGCCCACAAGCCGTCGTGACGGCCCTGACGCAGCAGCCGAGGTCGAATTCTCTTTCAAATAGCGCTGCAGATAGGGCACCAGACGTTCGTGCAGTACGTAGCACTCGGCCCGCTTTGATTTCATATCCTCCGCATGAAGCCGCACGAATACGTGGTTGCCTCGAATCTCGAGGTGGCGACTGACTGTAAGCGCGGTGATACTCCGGCGTCGCAACGGCCAACAGCTTAGCAGGGCCATAATCAGCCCGTCGCGGTAAAGGGTCTCCCGTGCTAGTCCCGCCTTACATGGCAATTCGAGGGCTTCATCCATAAGCCCGATACCGTGATCCAAAGTAAGCCAGCCTGGAATTAGACCGGTGAAGCGATCTTCCAGTGGCGAACGGGAGCGCAGCCGCGCCGCTATCCGCAACAGCCATCTCCAGTCCGCGGCAGGAGCTGCGAACCCGGCCACGTAAAAAAGCCCTTCCACGCAGATTGCGGCCGAGACCGGTTTCATATCTTCAAGCAGGAGGCGAACATACTCGCTCACACGCTTGCGCGTGATCCGTTGAGCTGGTGCCAACGCAAGTTCGTGTGGGTGCTCTTTGCCTAGAAAACCGAGCCAGCGTCGGTATGCGGTCTCGACCATCTTGCGCATGCCGAACGTAAAGTGTGCTCCACGACCGCCCGAATCTTCAAAGATATCGCCGGGCATGTAAGCTTCGCGGAACAGATCTACATCCGCGGACGGGATGCAGTTGAGGGGCAGATGCTTCGAGCGTCGCATGTTCAGGCTCCTGGTCCGGGCGGCATAAGCATTGATTTTCGCCGTTTGCCTGCGCGGCAGATCCTTAGCTCGTCCTTGCGCTGAAAGAGAAAATTGGCGTAGGCAATCCGGCGCGCTTCGTCGAAGAGCCTGCGTAGATTGCTGCAGTGATTGTCTCGTAAAGCGTCATGCTGCAGGCAACCCAATCATTTAGGATAGCGTCCTTCTGATTCCCATCAGGCACGCTCCACTGGCCTTTCGAAGTAATCTTGCCACTCTCGGAATATGACTTCAGTTCGGTTGCTTTGATATCTGCTGCGGCCGCTTCGGCACGTTTCTGCAGGCTTCTCGCAGCCTCGCGAGCCTTGCCGAGTTGGCGGATCTCGTAGGCAGCTGCCTCGGTCTCAGCGGGCCCCGCCCAAACCACTGCTTCGAAGATTGCTGGCCAAGTGCTCCTTCTCCCATTCCATCGTCGGCGTCCGACCTGACCTCGAACGCACGTAGTAAACGATCCGCGGCTTTGCGAATTCTAGACATCCGCTCGAGCATTTTGGACGGAGGTCGCTGCTTGGGCCGCCTCATTCCAAATCCGTGACCATCTCGATACCAATAGGCGCAGTTTTCGAAGGACAATTTGTAGGAGCGAATTTCGCTTGAGCTTTTACGCAGAGCTTTGGCTATGCGGTCGAGATCTGCCCCGGAATATACGTGAAGGAACTCTATGCGCTGGTTGCGAGTTGCCTTATACCGCTCGGCAAGTTCGAACCGGCGCTGTGCCCACGTTGTCGGATCTTTCATTTCGGCACTCCCGCTTTCTTTGTCGGGTTGGGTTGCCCTCCGCCGACCGCGGAAGTGTAATTGAAATTCCCATGACAAGCGTCTACGAACCCTGGTGGCGAAACGTCCGGAAACCGTCGAGCTGAAGGGCAGCATCGGACGGCGGATATGGAGATCCCAATTCGCATTTGCGCAACCTGCTCCGCTGCGGACAAGCACCACTCCGGAAACCGTACGCGCCTTTTCTGGATGATCGGGAAGCGTAGCGATCGGCGCGAAAAAATTACATCGGGTCCCCGCGCAGGCTCCCTGACTTTAGATGAAGGCCATACACCTTGCGTGAGAGACCGTTTAGGGCCGCAATTGTGCAAACAAGCAAATATGGGTTTGGGTGACCCAACACGGCGAGCGGCTGATCCTGGCGAATCAGGCATGCTGGAAGTGCTTCTATGATGGGGCTTTGCCATGGATGACCAGTCGCAACCGAAGACGTTCCACTATTTTGCCTACGGCTCAAATATGATGACAGCGCGGCTGCTAGGCCGGTGCCCATCAGCCAAGGTGGTCAGCCTGGCTCACGCCGATGGATATAAACTCGCTTTCTCGAAGCTCAGCGTGGATACCTCAGGAAAGGCGACTCTGATCCCATTCGCCGGACAGTGTTGCGGTGGCGTCCTGTTCGCGATCGATCTCAAAGAGCGCCCGGCACTCGATAAGTTCGAGGGCGACGAGTATCAGCGGGATGATGCCTTTCCGGTGATCAACGCCGATGGCTCGACTTTCAAGGCCTCGACGTATCTGGCGCGCGACATTAAAGACGGCCTTGTGCCGTATCACTGGTATCTCGCGCTGATCATTGCAGGTTGCCACGAGCACAAACTGGATACCGCTTACGTAGCCGAGCTTAG
Organism: uncultured Alphaproteobacteria bacterium; assembly: GCA_963806735.1. GTDB lineage: Bacteria > Pseudomonadota > Alphaproteobacteria > Rhizobiales > Hyphomicrobiaceae > CADEFX01. Next base: position 29,245 of record CAWEBE010000071.1, read on the forward strand.
GAAGTTCAAGTGGTCAGTCGATACGAAGCTGGACAGGAAGACGCATAGGGCGGCAGTTCAGGCACTGGAGACCGCAGGCATCGCCGACATTGCAAAGTATCTAAGCGCCGCTTGAAGGTGCGGCGGACCGGACTGTCGCGACCGAGACCCGTGTGTCTCGGGCCATGCGGCGCCCATTCTTTTCGCATAACATGACTTATTATCGCCAATACCCGCACAAAAGTTGTGGGCTCTTTGTGCATTCCGGCTCTGCCTCCGGCTCTCCTAATTGTGTTTTTTCATCAATTATTTTTTTAGGAGAGAGTTTCATGACACAGAACTACCCACCCTTCGTTGTCTTTCCCGATCTCAATTGCATCATCCGGTTGCCGTCTGGCACCGAGTGCCGAGGCAAGCTGCGCCAGCATCCATCCAACGATGAAACCGGCGAGCACTGGTACGAGGGCTATCTTCGCGCACAGCAGAAGGACGCCGTGACAGCGAACACCACGCTCGCTGACCGCTTCAATCGTGATGGCTCACGTCCGCAATACTTCCAGTCGGAGTCCAATGTCGAACCGCTGCGCCTCAAGCTGAACCGTGTGCCCAGGGCCAAGCGCAACGACAAGAACTAAGACACCTTGGTCGGCGAGGTATGGAATCACGAAGGCCTCTGGACCGTCGTATCGAGCCCATCAGCGAGCGCCAGCCTGCACCTGGCCGGTACGATGGTGCCATCACGCACGAACTCGGCTTCTCGGGCAGCCGCATCAAGGAGTACCAACCGAAGGCAGCGGTAGCACCGGAGCCGGAAGTGATTGCATCACAATCAGCACGGAGCAGGGGCCGCACGGCGCGTCCGTCCTAGTGCTTAGACCTAGCCAGTCAGCTACGCGTTGGCGGGCGGGCTAATTCCCTTTGATGGCGCGCATTAGCCGAAATAACTCTGCTTGGAATTTCGCATCATGCAGGGCGTCGTGATCACCCTTCCCAGTCGGCGCAAACCGACGGCTCATCGCGCTCGACTTGGTCTCACTCCAGGCGCAGCCAGTCGCGCCCATATAGTAAGCCTTAGTATCGAGGGCTGTGAAGCCGAACGGGTTCGAACTCCAAATAGCGATGGAAATAGTAATTCACGAACGACCAGTCGAAGGGGGCATTCAGGCCGACAAAGACTGGAACCGCCCCATGCCTGACCACACTGGCGATCCAATCCGCGAAGCGCCTCATGGCGGCGGCCGGGTCCTCACCTTCGGCGGAAAGGCGGTCCAACGAGAGGCCCGTGACTTCAAGCGCCTTGGGATCAGCGTTGTTGTTGATGGGCTTCAGCAACGCCGAGAATGCCTGCGTGTCGTCGTACACAAGGCACGCCCCAATTGACAGCAAGCTGTATTCACCGGGGATTGGACCAGCTGTCTCAACATCGACCGAAATGAATACTTCTCGCGCGGACGTCATGGGATGAGCGGCTCCGTCGATACCAGGGTTGACGGTGCCGGATCGCAATCCAGGGCTCGCGCAGTTGTCGGCGCTTTCCTTCAACGCCCAGTGAGCTCACCCAGTGATGGCCAGCAAGCGTCACGATATCGAACGGATGTTGCGTGTCTTTCCTCGCTAGGACCATAGTAGGAAGCATACGGCCGAGTGCGTATCCAAGTTCCAAGAAGCAGTTCGGACGACTACCGGCCAGGTCCGCAACGACCAACGCACCACGATTCAGTTTCTCAAATATCTCCTGATCAATGCGTGGATGCTCGTATGGTTGCTTCCCGTCAACAACGACAAGCTTATAGCCAAGCTCACCTTCCACTACTGGCTGCACGACGCTTGCGAAATAGTCGTCGACGGCCGCGAAGTCGGCATGATCGGGATTGAGCAGCCGTACGGCAAATGCGGTGGGTCGCTCAAGTGCCTCCAGCAGGCTGACTACGGCGCTTGCACGTTCCGCGGTTGAGTTACGGTCAGTAAAATTTATTCGGCGCTACAGTCAGCCACCTACGGAAATTAATGCACTGGGCGCTGCACGCAAGCGACTTGGCCACACCGTGGCTCTAACGAGTGCGGATCGATTTTAAACTGCTGCTGCGTTTGCGCGGCAGCTAGAGGGTCCTTGATGTCTACTTCCTTAGAACGCTGACCACGACAGCCCGCACAATTCCACATCAAACGTGCAAGTCCCGCCCTGCGTCATCGATGCCTCATTGCAGCGGATACGGCCGGGCGCCGAACCCGCACCGGGCCATCCGTCCCGGTGACGAGGCGCTGATCGTGAACGGTCCCTTCGCGAGGCGGACCGTCAGGATCGATGACATCGTCGGCCAGAAGGCGCGTATGACGATGCTCATGTTCGGCGCGCTGAAGACGATCGAGATTCCGATGCTGGAAGCCGCGTGATCGCCTGATCGATGAGGCACGCATGATTCGGCCGCCGATGCAACCAGAGGCACTTGTTGGCAAGTGTCATGAGCACGGGCGAAGCGGTTACAGAACGGAATGAAGAGTGCGAAAATCGTGCTGTGATTCGCACGGTGTCATTGGTCCATGCAGTTGGTTGTGCGGTCACAAAACAGCTGCAGGACCAGCCAAATGAAGCCAGCGACAGCCGCCTCAGTCCACGCAACAATTGATAGATCACTTTTTTCGCGATGGTTGGGAAAAATACAAGATGGGCTGAATGCCGCCCATGAGCCCAACGTAACCATCTCCCGATTTGCTAACTCGCTTCAGTTTGCGATTGATGGGCGAGTTTTTGCGGTGCTCAGAGCCGACAGCAGTGGTTTCCTTTTTAGAGAATGGTCTAGCAACGGCGAGGCCGAGGACACGTGCGGCCTCACTCTAACGCGAGCCCACTTTGTCGTTGAGAGCTGCCTTCAGCGCCGGCGCTGAACCGTGGTCTCACGATCTCCGTCAGGTATATGCAGGACAGAAGATCTCTTCGGTTCTGATGCTTGCGCCAGAGGTAGAAGCTTTTGTCGACGATGTAGAGGCGTCTTGTAGCTTCATCATAGTCGATTACGAACGGCTTGATGTTCTTGGTCCATTGCAGATCGTCCACCTTGACAAGCGCATTGCGCAAGTTAGCTGAGTTGAGATCCTTGCCGCGCGGATGTCGCTTCTTGATCGCTTGCTCAATGTCATTGAAGTGCAGTCCCTGGCGGAGCTTGTCCTCTGTTGCGGTCAGCACCGCATAGAGAATCCATTTGTTCATTTCGAGTTGCGCTGCGCGCATGCCCTGCGAGAAAGCCTGCAGGAACGATTGATAGTGCGCTGAAAGCTGGTTCACTGCCTCGTCAAGGACGGGTGGGATCTGCCTTTCGTGCCCCACTTCCACCAGCTTTGATTGGCGTTCGAAGATTTCTCCCAACTGGCAAATGCCATAGCAGAGGCTCTGCAGTATGTAGACGCTGCCTCCGGCAGCCGCGATGATTGCCTTCTTACACTCCGGCGCGAAGCGAATGTTCAGTGCCTTCTCACCTCGCTCAATAACCTCGCGCAAGTCGAAGTCGGGCCAAAAGTCTGCGTCCACGGGGATTACACGGCCAGCCAAGTCACCAAGCGACGTGATCCGGTTGCGTCCAATCCATATGGCGATGAGCAGAAATCGAATGCTGGACTCATCGAAGAAGGCTTTCAGGTGTGTGGCGAACTCCTGCTGCGTCTCCGGCGGCAGATAGTGAAAGTCCTCCACAACGATCCACTTGCTAAACTTGATCGCCTTCAGGCCATCGATGACATCATTGGGGTCGTTGGGATCTACTGACTGATGTCGGTACTCGGTTCGCTCCAGGTCCGTCGGCTGTCGCCCTACCTCAAAGTGCCCGACACCGGGCAGGCCAACCTGAAAGCGGATCATGTTGTGTCCGGACGCGGACCGCTCTTGCGTCAAGACAGGGTGGCACCCGGCGCGCCGCAAGATGGAGAGGTAAAGTTGCGGGAGGTCCCAATTCGACTGACACGGACGCCGTCGTAACGGGCCATGATCGCGATTTCGTCGGGTTGATGGCTTGGCCTAGTCTCACCGGCCTCAAGCGCATCTGCAACGAGGCGCCGACTGAAACTGCCGGGCTGGCCCAGGCACCCAAGGTGATCGCATATATCCGCGACGCAATCGCTGCCCACAACGCACGCCAGATCGGCACATCAACAATCATCCGGCGGGTTCTGCTCATGCAGCAACCACCATCAATCGATGCAAACGAGATAACGGATAAGGGCTATATCAATCAGCGCGTTGTGTTGGAACACCGCCGCGATCTAGTCGATCTGATCTACGCCGAGCCGCCGGCAGCCGTTGTGCTCATCATCGCGTGAGCATACACCGGCGCTTACATTGCGATCTTGAATCGACAAACCCGACGAACCAACCGCTTATGAGCGCCACGGCTTCGTCGCAGCCGGGGAGATCAGAGTCAGAAGCTGTCCCCTTATCGTGCCCATGCTGCGTCGCCCAGGATGCGACGTGGGCGCACTGCTTAGCGCACTCTCAATTCACCTGCCGCCCGTTGGGCGCCGGTCACCCACTGGGTTCTGGCAGATCACTTTTTTTCGCCCTGCTCGGCCTTTGCTTTGCGAACGGCGTCGCCGACCTTGGTTATGGGTTCCTTCAGGCCGTCGAGGAGTTCCTTAAGTTTGGCGCCGTCGATGAACACGCGATCGATACCGAGACCATTGTAGCGCTCGCTGACCTCGGCATCATCCATGGCCGCACGCAGTACGGCAGCGATGACGTCGAGATGACCCTTGGGAGTGCCCTTGGGTGCGAACGCGATGATCCGCTCCTCGAACACCGTGCCGACACCCATTTCCTTGGCGGTTGGGACATCGGGCAGCTCCGGTGCACGCTCGTCCGAGAACATGACAAGCGGCTTGATGCCCTGTGACTTGAACAGCAAGAATTCGGGCCCCGAGAAGAGTGAGAGCTCGGTGTGCTTACCGAGCACGGATTTGAGACGTACGGCACCGCCACCGGCCTGCACGTAGCGAAACGTGATACCGGCGTCCTGCTGGAACATGAGCGGGACGAAGTGCGGCAGCAACCCGATGTTCATGGCAACCGTGATCGTATCGGGCTTGGCCTTGGCCTCGACGAGCACGTCCTGGATCGTCTTGAACCGGCCATCGGCTAGTCCGCCCATACCAACCTGCGTGCGACCAATCTGGCCGATGAGCTCGAAGGCACCATGGTCGTAGTCCACGACGCCCATGGCCGGCGCCGTCAGCAACCCCATGTGGAACACGCCGATGGTGTAGCCGTCCGGTTCCGACTCCTTGACCTGGCGCGTACCCGTTGTGCCGCCCGCTGCGGCGTTGTTGATCACGACGATCGGCTGCGTTAGGAGCTTTCGCTTGTCGATCGTGAGCTGCAGGAGCCTAGCCACCACGTCGGTCTGCCCACCCGGCGCGATCGGAATGATCATGCGCACTGGTTTTTCCGGGTAGGTCGCGCCGGATGTGGGGGCCGTGCCGAGTGCCATCGCGCATAGCGCAGCGGCAAGCGTAAGGGATTGCCGTCGGGTCAACTTGGTCATGAGGTGCTCCCAGTTTCTACGCTTCAGCTCCGGTTCTCTTTGCGTTCAAGGCTGGTTTTGGCTGGGGGCGGCCGCTTTCGACTGCCGCCATGCCCGCATGAAGGGCCACACGAAAAGTCCAGCCGACAGGACGAGCATCGTGCAGGCGGCCGGTCGTTCGATCAGCGGCATGAAGCTGCCCGCCGATGCCATGAGCCCGGCGCGCAGCTCGGACTCCGCCACCGGTGCCAGCACCAAACCGACGACAAAGGGAGCAAGCGGCACCCTGGCAAGCTCGAGCAGAACCCCCAGCAGCCCGAACCCCAGCATCACCCAGATATCGAACGCACGGTTGTTGAGGCCAAAAGCCCCGAGCGTCGAGAACACCATCACCATGGGCAGGACGAAGGCTCGCGGGACGGCGACGAGGCGTGCGAAAAGCGCAATGCCGAACGTCATCAGCGCAAACATCACAAGATGCGCAACAAGGTGGGTAGCAAAAATCGTATTCACGATTTCCGGATTGTTCTTGTAGAGCAGAGGCCCCGGCTGAAGGTTGTGGATGACCAGCGCTCCAAGCAAAACGGAATCCGTGAGGCCACCCGAGATGCCGAGCGTCAGAATGGGTACGAGCGTGCCACCGGTCGTGGCGTTGTTGGCGCTCTCGGCTGCGACGATCGCCTCCTCGCTGCCGGTTCCGAACGCCTCCGGGTTGCGCGAGAGGTTCTTAGCCGTGGTGTAGGCGACAATCGAGGCCACCGTTGCGCCGACGCCCGGAAGAATGCCGATCCAGATCCCGATCAGTGACGACCGCAGCATGTTCCAACCGTGCACGACGTAGTCGCCGAGCGTGATGAACATGCCGCGCATCGTCGCTTTGATGGCGTTGGCGTTGGCCTCGATGTTGAGCGCGTCCGCTACCACCTGACTGACGGCGAACATGCCGAGGATCACGGGCAGGCTGTTGAAGCCACCCTCGAGTGCGGAGAACCCGAAAGTCAGCCGCATGATGCCCGAGCTTTCGTCGATGCCCGGATAGGAGATCAGCATACCGAGCAGTCCGGCAGAAAGACCTTTGAGGAAGGACCTTTCCGACAGCGACGAGATCAAGATCAAGGCCAACAGAATGACGGCGAAGTTCTCAAATGGCCCGAATGCTACGGCGATGCTGGCCAAGGGTGGCGCCAGCAGCACCAGCGCTGCCCACGAAAGCGTGCCGCCGACCAGCGACGAGGAGTTGCCGAGGCCGAGTGCCCGCCCGGGATAGCCGCGTCGCGCGAGCTGGTAGCCGTCCAGACACGTCATTATTGCATTGGGCTCGCCCGGAATGCGCATCAGGGTGGCCGTGATGAGTCCGCCCGACACTCCGCCCACGAACATGGCGATGAGCAGCGACACCGCGTCGATGCTGGACATGTGGTAGGTGAAGGGCAGTGTCAGCGCCATCAGCATCCCGGCCGTGATACCGGGAAGGACGCCGACAGACACGCCGAGGGCAACTCCCGCCACCATCACCGCGAAGGGCTTGAGAGTGAAAAGGTGCACAAAGGCGTCGGACAAAGTCATTGCCTGAGGTGCCATCAAGTCAGATCGAGTTTGAAAACTCTCCGAAACAGAAGATCGAGGATGACGGCCGCGGCAATGGCGAAGACGGCGAGAACGGCCAATCGCCGGCGCTCGAGCGGGCCGAGTGCCGCGCCCGAAAGGAAGAGGTAGGCGGCGGTCGCCGGCAGAAACCCGATGCCGCGGAAGCTCAAGGCGCAGGCATAGGTGAATGCGAGTATCAGCGTGAGGATGGCCGTCCATGGCCGTCGCTCATGCCCGCCCATCAGATCGTCGAGGCCCACGACCATCGACTGCCCTGCGCGTCCGATCGCGCGCCCCAACAGGAGCCGTGCCAGCATGGCAAGTCCTAAAGCTGCCAGCGCATAGCTCACCCACGTCGGGAATGCCTTGGGGCCGAGCGGATCGTAGGGGGCGGCCGGCAGCGTGCCTGCTTCGCGCCACACGACGCCAGCAACGGCGAGGATCAACACGACGTACGCGAACTCGGCGGCACGGGTGACGCCGTCCTGCATCGGAATCCTCCCTTCCGCCGCTATGCTGCGGCTTCCCTACTTCACGACGCGAGCGGGTTTCTCTCCAGGCGCGGGTGTGTAGCCGTAGTCGCCGCGCTGGATGACGGCATCGCGTCCTCCATACAACGCGATGCGTCGCCGCTGATCAGCGAAGGCAGCCGCGTTAACCGCCTCCGGATCGCAGATGCTCAGGATCGCAGCGTGGCATTCGGCAAGGACGGAGGCCATGTCGGACTGCTCGGCGAGGTCGGTCGTCTCACCTGGGTCAGCCATGAGATCATAAAGCTCGGGCCTGTATCCCACGTAGTATACGTACTTCCAGCGGCCGTGACGAACCATGAAGGTGCCAGTAATCGAGGCGGCCGCATGATACTCGGAGAGCACGGTGCGATCGGAAGCGGCTCCAGCGCTGCTCTCAAACAGCGAGTGTGAGGGGAGAGCCTGGTCGTCTTCCAAGATCGGGCAGCCGACCGCCTCGAGCACAGTCCTATAGCAGTCGACCAGTGAAACCGGCGTGTTGACAGCGATGCCGCATGGGATGCCGGCTCCCGCCATAACCATTGGAACGGCAACCAACTCTTCGTACATCACCGACTTGCCCCACAATCTGCGGCTACCAAGGTTGTCGCCATGATCGGACGTGTAGATGACCCGTGTCGATGCCGACAGGCCGGCAACGTCGAGGGCGGAGAGCATCTTGCCGATGTTGTCGTCCAGAAAGCTGACCAGGGCATAGTAGGAGGCGATGGCGCGCCGCACCGCCGCATCGTCAGCGAAGTAGTCGTCATAGTTCATGACCGCCCGCAACGCCGTGACTGCCGGGTGGCGGGGATGTCCCGCATCGCCGTAGAGGCGCGGCATTGGTATGCGCTCCGGCGGATAGAGTGCGAAGAACTCGGGCGGCGCCGTCAGAGGGAAATGCGGCCGCACCAGCGAGACGAATAACACCCATGGCTTGTCGCTCGCGCGACTACCTTGATCTGCTATCCATCGGCAGGCCGCAGCTGTGATTTCTCGATCGTAGTCGTTGTAGGTCGATTCACCCGGACCGGCGCTCGCGGCCAGCGCTGGCATGCTGCCGCGCTCGGCGGGCGGCTCGCGCAGCATGCCGATCAGATCGCCTTTGCCCTCTAGCACGTGCAGCGGAAGGATCTCCTCGCTAAAACCGTTGTCATCGTCGGTCGCGCGGAAATGCAGCTTGCCGATGGAGACAACGCGGTGCCCCTGATCCCGCACCCGATGGTGCCAGCTCGGTGGCTCACCGCTATAGGGGGCCGCGTTGTCCCACGACTTCGTCTGGTGCACCCACCGACCGGTTGCCAGCGCTGCGCGAGCTGGGACGCAGATAGGACAGGGTGTGTAGGCGTTGCTGAAGCGGACGCCGCGAGCGGCAATGGCATCGATGTTGGGGGTGATGGCGATCGGATCGCCATAGCAGCCCGCAACGTCGCGCCGATGCTCATCCGACAGGATGAAAAGGAGATTGTTCGGATGCATTGGCACGCCTCCTCGCAATGATACAGCGACTAAGGTTGCGTCTGTCCACGCGTAACGACAAGATCACGCGGAGGGCCCTTGCCATAACCAGCTGGAATGGGAAAACTCATGGAGCTAGCCCAGGTCCGCTATTTCAATGCCGTCGCGCGCCACGGCAGCTTCAGCGCTGCCGCCAGGGCGCTTGGCGTTACCCAGCCAGGCCTAACCAAGGCGGTGCGCAGGCTCGAAGCCTCCTTGGACTGCGCGCTGTTTGCCCGGCTCCCACGCGGTGTGGTCTTGACAGAGCAGGGTCAGGCCCTGCTGCGGCACGCCAGCCAGCTCGAGGTGCAGCTGCAGGATGCCCGTGAAGAGGTGCGGGGAATGGCGTGCGGTGCTGTCGGAGTCCTGCGGATCGGCGCGGGACCATCGTGGCTTAGCCGCGCCCTACCGCGCATCGTTGCCGAGCTGATCACGCGCTATCCAGGACTGAACTTCCAGGTGCGGGGCGGCTTCGACCGCCCTCTCGTTGAGGCGCTCCAGGCTGGCGATCTCGATCTCATTGTGTCCGCCCTGCCGGACCACAGGCCGGTGGGCCTGCAGTCCATACCGCTTACTACTGACGCCATCTCGGTGGTTGCCCGGCAAAGCCACCCATTGCGCGCGAAGCGGCGCCCTCAGCCTTCGAGCACGCTCGCATACCCTTGGGTTCTGCCCGGGCGCGACGTCCTTCTGCGGCTGCGGCTCGAAGCCCTGTTCCGGGTTGCCGGACTGGAACCGCCCACGGCCAAGATAGAATCCGAACTCGATCTCCTTCATCGGCGCCGTCCTTGGCAACAGCGACATGCTTTCCTTCGCGACCTCACAGGTGCTGCGTAACGAGATGGGTGGTGTCGCGCCGCTTCCGATCCCGGGACTGACCATGACGCGCTCGGCGGGAATTCTCTACCGTTCTTCCACCGGCATCACTCCGGCCGTGCGGGCGTTGATCGACGCGATCAAAACGCTGGCGCAGGAGCTTGGGGCGAACTGAGGCGATCACGGCCGGTCCCAGCAACTGATTGAGAGTTACTTCCACTTCTGGCAATTGGTGTCATTGCTGTTGCGGCAGTGGTTCGTCTGCTTTTCAACCCCATTTGAGTGAAGGTTTGACGCTGCTCCTTCCGCCGCGACGCTGTGGATAGCTCGAGCCCTACTGGCGTGCTAACCTGCTTTTAGAAGCCCTTCCAAAGGGCCGGCAGCTGACCATGGTTGGGTCGGACATAGTTACAAGGGAGGTATTCCAATGAAACACCCGGTAGACCGCAGAACATTCCTGAACGGGCTGGCGGTTGGCGCAGCCGCCACTGGTGTGCCCGCCACCTATTTCGCCGGACCGCGATCTGCGCATGCAGCCTTCAAGCCCAAGGGGAACATTCCGGATAAACCGTTCAAGACCGGCCACATTACGTTCCTTACCGGGCCTGCCAATCTCTTGGGCGAACCAGGACGCAAAGGTCACCTGCTGGCGGCTGAGGAGATCAACGCCGAGGGCGGACTCCTGGGCAAGCGCAAGATCGAGACCATCTTTGCCGACGAGGCTGCCGGCACGGACGCCAATGTCAAAGAGCTTCGTCGCATGAAGCTCTCCGAGAAGATCGACCTGTTCACGGGCGTCATTTCCAGCGGCAACACGCCGGCGCTGGGTCCGGTCGCCGAGGAACTCGGCGTGTTGACCATGTTCAACGACGGTTGCACGGATTTCCTGTTCGACAAGGCGGTGCCTCAACCCAAATACGTCTTCCGGGTGACCAACATCCAATCAGCGGATGGTGTCACCTCGGCGGTCGGCGCCGCGAAAGCTTGGCCGCAGGCCAAGCGGGTCGCCTCGATCCAGCCCGACTACAGCTACGGCCGTAACGTGCATGAGCATTTCATGCTGGCCTATCAGAAGCTGGTTCCCGGCGCGACGTCGGTCTCCGAAGCGTGGCCGAAACTTGGCACCACCGACTTCACGGCGCACATCACCAAGCTGATTTCTGACACCCCAGACGTCTTGATTTGTGGCGTGTGGGGCGGCGACTACGTGGCATTCTACAAGCAGGCTCTCCGATACGGCTTGTTCGATAAGATGAAGGTCGCCACCACGCTGGCGTTTGGCGGACAGCCCCATGCGATCGGCAAGGATCACCCCGAGGGCGTGTTGGCCGGGTGCCACGCCAACTATTTCTTCACGTTCCCAGCCAAAGGGCGCTGGCCGATCAACGACTCGTTCGTTGAGCGCTACTTCAAGCGCTGGAACGAATATCCGAGCTTCGAGTCGGACGGCGCCTATACCTCGCTATATCTGCTCAAAGCCGCCATCGAGAAAGCCAATCTGCTCGCAGGCGGCTGGCCGGAGGACGATGCCATCATCGCCTTGCTCGAAGGCATGGGGATCGATGCGCCATCGGGCTACACCTACATTCGGCCCGACAACCACCAGGGCTACAAGGATGCCGTGATCGGGATGACCAAGAACGATCCCAAATACGACTTCCCCGTCTGGGACCCGCAATCGATCATCACCATTCCCATCCGGGACATCACGGCACCGCCGAATTGGCCGAAGCCCGGCACGTCGCACAACGAGTCGACGGCAGCAGCCAACTGGCTGAAGACGACCTGGCTGGCCTGAAACGCACTTTGATCGAGAGGTGCGGCCGTGTTTGCCGACACGGCCGCTTCCTTTGAGGACGACGCAAGGTCGTGCCGATGTGCAGGAGCCATCACGAGCTGCGTGGGTTACCAACGCGCACCGGTCGCGACCTAGTGGTTCGTTGCGGGATGGTCAAGCGTGCGGCCGGCGTGATCCTGGGAGTTTGCCTGGTCGTCATCGGCGGTCAGGGCAGCGCCGGTCATTCGGTGGGTCACTTCCCATCTTACTACCCCGACGAGATTCGCATCGACGCCGTGGATCCCACAGCTGCTGGTACAGGCCTCGTTGACGAAACGTTGCACGCCTACGTGGGCGCACTCCCGAACTTCGGGCGTCCCGTGCCAGAGCACGTGAAGTCGGTGAAGTCGCTGGGATCCCTTCTGCTCCTTTCCTTCAATCCTGGCTCAGCACGCTTCGCTACTTCTGACGATCGATGCACTGCCGCCCGCGGCCTCCTGACGGCACTGAAAGAGGAAAGAGCAGCCGGCTTCGTTTTCCATCCGTATCCCGTCACACCCTTTCACGCCGACTACCTGCACCATCTGGATCGGGTAGAAGCCGCAAAGAATGCCGTGGGTGAATTTGCATCGGTTTCGTCCGTGAAGATCGGCGCACGGGGGCAAGTCGCCGAAACGATTGTCCGCGCCCAGTGGGGACACGTCACCGATGGTGGGGACGTTGTGATCGAGGCCGTGCAGATCGACGAGCTGCTTGCCGCCGCCGGTGGGCAATTCGACGGCTGGTCGGGGCCGCCGTGGATGAAGGAGGGCTGGTTCCATGCGTACCTGCTGCTCGCTGCCGGCCTCGACGCCCAGCAGCGTGAGACAGCGGATGGGGACTACGAGCAGCTGATCCGTGGCGCAACTCGCAGCTTAGCGGAGCACGCGAATTTGGAAAGGAGCCTCGTGTCCGTTCTTGCCAATCGTTGCGAGCGCATGGTGGTGGGATACGTACCGCGGGTGGAGTACTTTACCGAGGCTTATCCAGCGGGAGTTGAGAACGTGGCCTACTACTTCGTAAGCGGCCTCAACTCGCCGGTCTTCGTACGCACGGTGAAGCTCAAAGAATACCCGTGGAACGGCAAACTGCATGTAGGGGTAGGCGACCGCTCCAAGGCTGCCTGGAACCCTGTCGGTGGCTTCACCGACGCCATGGGACGGCTGATGTGGTCGGCCGTCGGCGATCCGGCCATGCTCGCCCTACCATTCAACGCGAGCTGGATGCCAAACCGCGTGCAATCGGAAGTCACCAAGGTGGAGGGGCGGTCTGGCGGGATCAAAGTGCCAGTCGACGCGGTGCGCCCGCAGTCGGGAAGCGGAGCCCTGCAGCGCGTGGGCGACAGGACGTTCGCCTCCGCGAGGGTCGTCTATGAAGTGCTTGCCTCGCCTTTCGAAGACGGCACCGAGCAGGCTGTAGCGGATCTGCTCTATCCCTACGTTTTCGCCTATCGTTGGGGAGCGAAAGCGGGCGCCGATAGCAATGCTCGGGAGCCGCGTCTCGAGCCTGTGCTCGATGCCATGCAGGAGCGGCTGATCGGGCTCAAGCTCGTGCGGGTGGACGAAACGAAGCACGCCGTGGCCGAGGGCCTGGAGGTCATTACTAAAACGCCTGTGCTGGAGGTGTATCTGCGGGACGCTCCGGGCGACGAGCGGCAGGTGGCGGCGCTGGCTCCGCCGTGGAGTACGGTGCCCTGGCATTTGCTGGTACTGATGGAGGAGGCGGTGATCCGGGGCTACGCCGCCTTTTCGCAGGCGGAGGCTGCCAGGCGGAGGGTTCCCTGGCTGGATCTGGTGCGCGATGAAGCCCTCAGGGCAAAGCTGCACGACCTCGCTGCGCAATTCGAGCGCGAGAGGTACCACCCCGAATCGCTGCGAGATATCGTAACCGCCGACGAGGCGCAGGCGCGCTGGCGCGCGCTCAGAGTATTCGCCGAAAGGAACGGGCATTTTCTGGTCGCCAACGGCCCCTATCGCCTAAAAGCATGGACGCCGGGCTCCGTCGTGCTCGAGGCCGTCCGTGAGCTCACCTATCCGTTGGGCTTCGGCACCTTCGACCGCTTTGTCAACCCACCGAGAGCTCTGATCGAAGCGGCGACGCAGGACGCGGGCACTATCACGGTCCGCGCGAACGTCGAGATGGTTCTGAAGATGGGCAGAAAATACGGGCTCGTGAAGGAGTTGCTGCTGCGGACCACTACGCGCGGTGTCGACGGGCTGCTTGTCGTCTCGCGCTATCTTCTGATCGACCCCGACGGCAAGGTTGTCAAAGTCGACAAGATGCAATGGAAGGAGGATGGGGACTTCACCATGGAGTTGCCGGAGCGCCTGCCGCCGGGCCAATACACGGTGATCCTTGGCATCTTCCTGGACGGCAATTCTGTCCAGCCGTCGGCCAAAATGCTGCGCGTCCGCGTCGGCGCTGCGGGTTCGCCGGGTTAGGCTGAAATGGTGCTGGTGATGACAGGATACGTGAAGTTGGCGCCCACGCCGGAGGCGTTGCGGCAATCCGTCGGCTTCCCGCACGGAAAATCGCGAGCCCTCAACTCGAATGGATGTCGACGGTAGGAAATGGACACTTTGGCAATTCAGATTCTGAATTCCATTTTCTACGCGGCCGTGCTGTTTCTCATCTCCTCTGGCCTGAGCCTCATCTACGGCGTCATGCGCATTGTCAACCTGGCGCATGGAACGTTCTATGCGCTCGGCGCCTATGTCTCGGCGTGGGCGGTTGGAAGCGTGTTTGGCGCGACAGCGAGCGGCAATTGGGTGCTGGCCGGACAGCTGCTGCTGCTGCCGATCGGCGCGCTTGCGATCGCGGCGGTGGGCGCGGTCATCGAGCCGACGCTGCTGCGTCCGCTCTATCGCCGCCCGGAGGAATACGTTCTGCTCATCACCTTCGGGCTGCTGATGATCCTCGAGGACGTCATGAAGCTGCTGTTCGGCGGCACGCCACTCAGCGCTGGCTCTATCATGGACAGCATCGGTAGCGTTCGCATTGGCGGGCTGCTCTACCCGTCCTACAATCTGATCGTCATCCTCATTGGTCTGATGGCCGCCATCGGCCTTTGGTGGTTCATCTATCGCACGCGCTTCGGCATCATCCTGCGGGCCACGTCGCAGAACCGGCGCATGGCTTCCGCGCTCGGCATCAACGTCGGACGCGTCTATGTGCAGGCCTTCGCCATCGGCTGCTTCATGGCCGGGCTTGGCGGCGCGGTGGTAGTGCCGGCGCAGGCCGCGGTGCTCGGCATGGGTGTGGACGCGCTCATTCTGGCCTTCGTAGTGATCGTCATCGGCGGGCTCGGCAGCCTCGAAGGTGCGCTGGTCGGCGCGCTGATCGTTAGCTTTGTGCGCACCGCGGGCATTCAATTCTTCGCCGAGGTGGAGCTCGCCGTGCTCTACTTGATCGCGGCGGCGGTCCTGCTCATACGCCCGACCGGATTGTTCGGGAGGGCTTGATCAATGCCAGCTGCACGAACCGGCCCCTCCCTTAAACTGCTGCTTGCCGTTGCCGTGCCTGCGGTTGTGGGACTGGCGCTGCTGCCGATGGTGATCGGCCTCTACCAAACCGAGCTGCTGATCTATGGGCTTACGTTTGCCATCGCCGCGCTCGGCTTCAATCTGCTACTCGGCTACACGGGCCTCCTGTCGTTCGGGCATTCCGCCTATTTCGGCATGGGCGCCTACACGGTGGCGTTCATAGTGCGCGATCTGCACGTGCATTCCATGGAGCTGTGCATCCTGGGCGGCCTCGCGAGCACGCTCGTGATCTCGGCCTTGTTCGGCTACGTGTGCGTGCGGCATACGCGCATCTTCTTCGGGATATTGACGCTCGCCTTGTCGCAGGTGCTGTGGAGCCTCGCCTTCAAATTCTTCTGGGTAACTGGGGGCACCGACGGCATCCGAGTGCCACGCAGCGGCATCACGCTGCTAGCCGGCCTAATCGACTTTAAGGGCCCCGGCGCATACCAGAAGTTTGTCTACTCTTACTATTACTATGTGCTGGCCCTGTTCGTGATTGCCGTGGCAGTCATGTGGGTGATCGTGCATTCGCCGTTCGGCAAGGCGCTACAGGCCATCCGCGACAACGAAGTTCGCGCCAGCTTCGTTGGCATCCGCGTGCGGCGCTATCGCTGGATCGCCTTCGTCATTTCCGGCACTTTCACGGGGCTCGCGGGCGCGCTCTGGGTGCCGCTCAACGGTCTCACTACGCCAGAGATCCTCTATTGGCCCTTCTCCGGCGAGATCGTGTTCATGACCGTGCTCGGCGGCTTCCGCACCTTCACCGGGCCAATCATCGGCGCGATAGCATTCAACTATCTCAAGGTCTATGCGGTGGCGAGCTCACAATACTGGCAGCTGGTGCTGGGCTGCGTACTCGTCGTGTTGGTGATGGTGCTGCCGACCGGCATCGTTGGCACCATTGCTCGATTTGCCGGCAAGCTGAGGAGGGACTGACATGGCTCTCCTCCAGACTATCGACCTCAAGCGCTATTTCGGCGAAACCCGCGCCGTCGACAACGTCAACCTGAGCATCGAGGAGCGCGAGTTCGTGTCGCTCGTCGGTCCCAATGGCGCCGGCAAGACCTCCCTCATCAATGTCATCAGCGCTCATCTGCAGCCGGAGTCGGGCAAGATCCTGTTCCGAGGGGAGGACATCACGGCGGCATCCGTGACCCAGCGCGTGAAGGCTGGTATCGCCCGCAGCTTCCAGCTGGTGAACGTATTTGACGATCTCACCACGTTTGACAACGTGGCGCTAGCTATCTTCTCCCGCGAGGGCAAGACCGCGCACTTGGCCTCGCTCGCCCATCTGGATGAGGCAGTCAATAGCGAGGCCGACGGCATCCTCGGCCAGTTCGGCCTGTCGGGAAAGCGCGATGACAATGCCCGCGATCTCGCCCAGGGCGAGCGCAAGCTCCTGGACGTGGCACTCGCCTATGCCCTAAGGCCGAAGCTCCTATTTCTCGACGAGCCGACGAGCGGAGTTTCTACCCGCGACAAGGGGCAGATCATGGACACCATTGCCTCCGTGGTACGCGGCGAGGGCATCACCGCTGTGATCGTGGAGCACGACATGGACGTGGTGTTCAAGTATTCCGACCGCATCGTCGTCATGGCCCAGGGCGCCATTCTAGCTCAGGGCACGCCCGACGAGATCAGACGGAACGAGCAGGTCGCGATGGTTCTGCTCGGCTCCTCCGGCCCCGACGCGTTCACACGAAAGGACTGACCTAAGTGCTCGAGGTCAAGGCGATCGACACCTACCGCGGACCGGCGCACATCCTGCACGGCGTGTCGCTCAACGTCGGCGCCAATGAGGTCGTCTGCCTGGTCGGCCGCAACGGTGCCGGCAAGACGACGACCATCGACAGCATCATGGGCTTGCTGCCGGTGCGGGCCGGCGAGATCAATTTCGGGGGCGAGAACCTCAACGGCATGCCGCCGCACGAACGCGCCAAGCACGGCATCGGCTACTCGCCCGAAGACTGCGGGGTATTTCCGGACCTGTCCGTGGGCGAGAACCTCATGATCAGCCGCTGGCTGGGCGATGAGGTCGCGAAGCGGCGCGGCGGGCTGCGTGCCGATCCGGAAGAGCAGGCGTTTGCTGTGTTCCCGGAGGTCAAGGATTTACTGACCCGTCGGGGCCTGCACCTCAGCGGCGGCCAGCGCAAGATGGTGGCCGTTGCCCGCGCCATGATGCTGTCGCCAACGCTGCTGCTGCTGGACGAGGCTTTCGAGGGCTTGGCGCCGGTGGTGGTCAACCGCTTCACCGAAGCTGTGCTGAAAATCAAGGCGATGGGGGTGTCGATCCTGATGGCAGAGTCACATCTGGCCGCGGCGGTCCGCATCGGCGACAGACTTTATGCCATCGATCGTGGCGAGATCATCTTCCACGGAGCCCCGAAGGATGCGCTAGCTGACGAGAAGGTGGTGAAGGCGTTGCGGGGCTGAGGTGCCCCGTTTGGTTGGGGTCCGGAGCTGGTGATGAAGGCAAGGCGAGCGATCATTCTTATTACTGCCGGTCTGATTGTCGCGCCTGTGGCGAGGAGTGGCCACGAGCAGCCCGTATATCCGTCCTACTATCCCCACGAGATCGAGATCGCGGCCGTCGATCCGCAACGGGCGGGTGCGCTGCTCATCGCCGGCCAGCTCCATGCTTATGTCGGACGCACCTCGCGCTTCGAGGCGCCTGCTCCCGACGGCTTCGGCTCGGTACCATCGCTCGACTCCTTCGTGGTCGTCAGGCTCAATGCCAACTCGGCCTATGCAAGCGACGAAATATCGGCCTGTGCCGTTGTGGGCGCCATTGTGCGCGAGATGGCAACCAAAGGCGGCGACGTTATCGCCCATCCCTACCCGATCACGCCGTTGCACGGCGACTACCTGCACCATGCCGATCTAGCAGAGGCCGCCAGCTCCCGACTTGCCGGCAGTGTTGATGCCTGGGTGTCTGCCGCACGCGGTTTCAAAGTCCGAGCCGAGGGCGCGTTGGCGCAAGACATCGTCCGGCCCGAGTGGCGCGCCGAGGACGCGGATTGGGATGCCGTGGTCTATGAGGTCGATGCCCGCCGTCTCGTCGAGTCCGCCACGGCTCTCGTGAACGGGTGGTCAGGGCCACGCTGGGTGCGCTTGGGCTGGTTCCATGCTCATCGCGTGCTGGCCGAGTGGGTGGAGCCCCAATTCAAAGAGCGCGTGGAGGCCGACATCGGTCGCTTGCAGACTGGCGATGTTGTCGACGCGACTGAGCGCGCCAACCTGGAGCGCGACCTTGTGCGCCAACTCACGACCGGCTGCCGCGCCGCCGTCGCCGGCTACACCTTAAGGCGGGAGTACTTCAACGCCACCTTCTCGGCTGGCATCGAAAATATCGCCTACGATGCCCTCGAGGGATTCAGCTCGCCCATGTTCCTCCGCACCGTGAAGCTCAAGGACTTTCCCTGGAACGGCTGGCTGCAGCTCGGCGTCGGCCAACCGCCGGCGGCGGCATGGAATCCCATCGGCGGTTTCACCGACGACTTCGGGCGGCTGATGTGGTTCGCCATGGGTGACACGGCCACGATACCATCGCCCTACGACCACGGCTGGGTTCTCAATCGCATCTCCGAGGTTGAGGCTTCGCCACGCAAATGATCTCCCTCGGGCAATGCGGGTACGCACCCAACTCCGTCTCGCTGGCGACGCTGCTGCTGACTATTGTGTTGTTCTGCTGCGCACTGTTTGGTCCCGCGACAACCATGGCGCAGACGCAGGAAGTTACCTTCGACCTTAAGATCGAGAAGGGAAGGGTGGCGCAGAACATGCGCCTGATCCGCGTCAAGCAGGGCGACGCTGTCAAGCTGCGCTGGACCAGCGATCGGCCGATCGTGCTGCACCTGCACGGCTACGACATCGAGAAGAAGGTGGAGCCGGGTGCGGTTGCGGAAATGGCCTTCGAGGCCCGTGCGACGGGAAGGTTCCCGGTCGAGGAGCATAAGCCGAACGCCAAGGGCGGCCACTCGCATGGTGAGGCTTCACTTGTCCGCATCGAGGTTCGTCCGCGCTAGAGTTGGCGCGCCAAGGGCCGCTGCCGTATTGACAGCGGCGTTTGCAGCACTGGCCAGCGTTACGCCCGCCAGCGCCCACGGCTTCGGCCAGCGCTATGAGTTGCCGTTGCCGCTGTCGCTCTATCTGTTCGGCGCAGCCGCGGCGGTTGCTCTCTCTTTTGTTGTGTTCGGACTGTTCGTGCGCCGCGGAAGCGCGCCGCACACCTTCATTCAAATCGATCTGGTCAACAACGCCATCGGACGGATGATCGCGCATGAAGCGGTGCTCTGGACACTGAGGCTCGCCGTGCTCGGTCTGTTCGTCGTCGCCATCCTTGCGGGCCTCATCGGTGACCCTAACCCCTACCGCAACATTGCCCCAACGCTGGTGTGGATCACCTGGTGGGTGGGATTTGCCTACGTGCAGGCCTTTCTCGGCGACCTCTGGAGCCTGATCAATCCTTGGCGCACTGCCTTTGATGCAGCCGAACTCGCTGTACCGACGCGTTGGGGGACGAAGCGAGCTCGGCTGGCGGCGGTCCTATCCGCACGCGCTAGGAGCCTGGCCGGCCTGCCTCCTCCTTTTGGCCTTCTGCTGGATCGAACTCGTCTATCCCAACGCAGCCGTTCCGGCGCACATCGCCTGCTTGGCGATCACCTATTCGATTCTGACCTGGACCGGCATGCTCATATTCGGCCGTGATGCTTGGCTGCAGCACGGCGAGATGTTCTCGCTGGTGTTCGGCACCTTTGCCCACTTCGCGCCGACCGAGGCCAGGGACGGCCGCCTGCTGCTGCGGTCGCCCGGCGCGGGGCTGCTCGATAATCGCCCAGTGTCGGCGTCGATGATGGCTTTCGTGCTGCTGCTGCTCGCGACCGTGCTCTACGACGGGCTGATCGGCACTGGTGAATGGGCGGAGCTGGAAAGCGCGCTGCGCTCCTATCTGCCTGGAGCGGACGACACGCAAAGAATGGTGATCAGAACCGTCGGTCTCGTCATCTTCTCGGGGCTGTTCCTCGGTACCTATCTCGGCATATGCACGGCCATGAGCTGGGTGGCGTCCGGCCGCCTTGCGTCGCTCCAGATCGCGCGCAGCTTCGCGCTGACGCTCGTCCCGATCGCCATCGGCTATCACGTGGCGCACTACCTCGTGTTCCTGCTGGTGCAGGGACAATACATCATCCCGCTCATCTCCGATCCCTTCGGCTACGGCTGGAACCTGTTCGCTACCGCTGGCTATCGCGTCGACATTGCTGTCGTCGGTGCGCGCCTGGCCTGGTACGCGGCAGTCGCGGCCATCGTCACAGGTCACGTGACCGCCGTGTATCTCGCCCACGTGCGCGCGCTCGGCGTGTTTGCGCCGCATGGCGTCGCGCTTGCCACCCAGGTGCCGCTGACAGCACTGATGGTGCTCTACACGTTCGTCGGCCTCTCCATCACCGCCCAGCCGATCGTAGAGGGCCGTGCAGCCGCGGAGCCTTCCGCCGTGACAAGCGAGGCGATCGTGGTGCCACTCGACGCCGTGCTGTTCCGCCAGGAGGACAGGAGCGCCAGGGTCAAGCTCACCTACAAGATGCTCGGCTCGGCCTTTCACGACCAGAGCAAGACGACCGTTGCCGATCTCGTCTACGCCTACATGTTCGCCTACCGGTGGAGCGCTCGAGGCGGCAGCGGGGATGCTCTCTACGATCCGTTCATCGACGCCGCCACGGCGACCTTGCGCCGGCACCTCGTCGCGGTGCGCGCGGTTGGTGTCGACACCGGCTCCAAGTCTTTCCGGGTCGGCGACGTCAATTTTGTGCGCGAGGTCTTCACCGTCCAGATCTATCTCGATGTCGGTGCCGACGATGCCGAAGGGAACGCGATGGTGGCGCCACCCTGGAGCACGCTGCCCTGGCACGTCATCGCCTTGATGGAGGAGGCGGTGACGCGCGGCTGGGCCGCGTTCTCGCAGGCCGAGGCGACGCGGCGTGGTGTCCCGTGGCTCGATCTCGTCCGCTCAAGCGAGATGAACGCCAAGCTGGCGTCGCTGCTGCCGCAGTTCGAGCGTGAGGCATTCCGGCCGCAAGCCCTGCTTGCCCATGTCAGCGAGGAGGAGGCACGCCGGCGTTGGAGGGCGCTGGCGGCGTTCTACAAGGCCGGCGGTCATTTCCTGGTGACCAACGGTCCTTACGAGCTCAAGAGCTGGACGCCTGAGAGCGTAACGCTGCAGGCGTTCCGCGACCTGACCTATCCGCTGGGCGTTGGCTCTTACGACGCATACGCGATCCCGCGCCGCGGTTTCATAACCAAGGTAGATCGGAGCGGCGATCGCCTAACGCTCACCGGCGACATCGAAATCGTCGAGAACTTCCAGCGCAGCTACAAGCTGGTACGCACCCCGCTCAGGTCCGCTCCCGCCACGGTATTGAGCCGGGCCGCGCCGGAATGCCGGTACGTGATCGCCGGCACAGATGGGCGTGTCGCACTCGCGGGCGTCGCGCCGCTCGGCGCCGATGCGAGTTTCCAAATCGACCTCACGGACCGCTTGTTGCCCGGAAGCTATACACTTTTCGCACTCATAGCCGTCAACAGCAATGTCATGAATGCTGATGTGCATCGCATCCGATTTGCGACAGGAACCGCGCGCTAAATCGGCAGCCGCATGTAGCGACCACTGCTGAGCGCTGACGCATCGTTGATGATCTTGACCGGCCGCTCAAACATCCGATCCTTAGGGGAAGTTGGACCCAACAGTCCGGCGCGAAGTATGTTTGCTATCGCATTGAGAGAAGCAGTTATTTTATGAGTTCGCGGCCTAGTACTATCAATATGCGACGGCTTGGCAGCAGTCAGGCTACTGCATAGTTCTGGGACGAGAGCGTGAGGATGGAGGTGCCGTTATCGGTCCAGGCGTCTCCCGCCTATGCGCGCGATCACGGACTGTGAGGCAGCTTCCGTCCAAGCCAGCTCAGATGTGTCGTGGCTACTGGTGCCTCCGTATCTCGCCGCAGACGGCGAATGTTGCCTGGCACCATGAAGACAATCGAGGCCCCTGGTGTCGACGCTGGAGGCGGCGTAAGTCTCCAGTTGTGTAGCGCACGTTACGGCGAGCAGCACTAGAATGGGAAAAACCTCCTCCTCACCCGGTCGACGTGGGCCAGAGCGGCCCGCAAGCTTCTGTGGTGTTTCTTCGCTGCCTCCCAAGGTGTGTCGCGGATCTCCACGATCGGAAGCAGGCCCTCCGGCAGACCGATCTGCCTCGCTCGCTTATTGGCTTCTGCGCCAATGTTCTCAACGAAATCGGCGAGTGGGGCAATGATCTTCATCGCCTCATTGTTTTTTCCCGGCCCCTCAGCAATGTCTTTGAAGGCATTCTTTATCGTTTTGACAATCGTATTATTGGGCCCAAAGCAGTTGGCCTGCCCCACGTAGCGATACCAAGGATTACGTTAGAATCTGGCCGCTCGTGGCCAGCGTCTGGGCTGGCCGGAGCGCAGCGTAGGCCGGAGTAGACGCTGGCGGCAAGATCACCTCGGGCGCCGGTGGGCGATAGCCGAGCGCGGAATGCGGCCGCACCGTATTGTAGTGACGTCGCCAGCGCTCGATCAGCACTTGCGCTTCGAAGAGCGTCGAGAACTGCTCACCTGCCAGCAGCTCGTCACGCAGCTTCGAGTTGAAGCTTTCACAGTAGCCATTCTCCCACGGGCTGCCAGGCTCGATGAAGAGTGTCTTGACGCCGATCCGACCAAGCCAGCCGCGCACGTTGCGGGCAACGAACTCGGGACCATTGTCGGAGCGAATATGCTCCGGTGGCCCATCGGCAACGAACAGATCCGTGAGGCAGTGGAGCACATCGTCGGACCTGAGCTTGCGCGCCACGACGATGGCCAGACACCGGCGCGTGAACTCGTCAATCACCGTTAGCATGCGAAAGCGCCTCCCATCCTCGGTGCGGTCCTGCATGAAGTCATAGGACCACACGTGATTGGGCCGTTCCGGCCGCAGTCGGATGCAGGAGCCATCGTTGAGCCACAGGCGCCCGCGTTTGGGTTGCTTGCTTGGAACTTTCAGCCCTTCCCGCCGCCAGATGCGATAGACCCGCTTCACGCTCACGTGCCAGCCCTCCTCCACAAGCAGCTGCCGAATGCGCCGGTAGCCGTAGCGCCCGTACTTGCTCGCCAGGCGCACAATCGCCTCGGTCAGCGCCACCTCGTCGTCGCGTAGCTTTGGTTTGCGACGTTGCGTGGCGCGCGATTGACCAACAACCGCACACGCGCGTCGCTCGGAGATGACCAGTTGCGAGCGCACGTGATCCACGCACGCCCGCTTGCGGGGAGGGCTTAGTATTTTCCCGACAGAGCTTCCTTCAGGATCTGCTTGTCCAGCGTCAGCTCCGAGACCGCCTTCTTCAGACGCTCGTTCTCGCGCTCGAGCTCTTTCAGGCGCTTGGCATGATCAATCTTCAGGCCTCCGTACTCGCGCCGCCATTTGTAGTAGGTCTGCTCCGAGATCCCTGCGCCCCGGCAGATCTTGCCCGCAGTCTCCCCTTGCGCCAGCCGCACTTCGGCTTCTCGCAAGAAGCCGATGATCTCCTCCGTCGACTTCCCCTTCCGTGCCATGTCCAAATCTCCTGCTGAGACTTCGGAAATAGCCGGATTCGCACTTAAGCCCCGGTATCACATCTGGGAGGCAGGCCACAGTCCGTGCCAATCTTCCCGGACATGCACTTTAGAAGCTCCCTGATCGTCAGTTTCGTTGTGACGCATCCGCCGAAGCCCGCGGGGTTGCCGCCGGTCTCTACCGCGCATTGTGCCGCAATTTGGCATTCTGCATTTACCGACGGGGCCGCTGAGCAGACAGCAAACGAGGCCACCCCCTGACTGCTCGTTGCGCAAGTGACCATGCGAGCAGTCTCTGGGTCCAAATTGACTGGAAGGATGGCTTGCGCGGCACATCCCGGCATTCCAGCTCCTTCGCGCGCAGCCTTTGCTACACACGCGACGGCCCGGCGCGACTTGTCATCAAGTACGCCGTCTGTGCAATTCAGCGCGAGCGCCTCCGGGTCCTTCGAGCTAGTTGCACATCGGTAGGCGCGCTGCGCGTCCTTGTTGTCGCCCAGAAGACAACCAACCTTCTGCGCTTGAGTTGAACCACTAAGGCAATCGAGCGCCCTAGCATGGGGCACACCGGGAATATTCCTGATGCATGCGATTGCAGAAGCACTGTCAGAGAGGGTGTCCCTTGCCAAGCATCGGGTAATTTGCCGAACCTTTCCAACATCGGGTACCAGCTGCTCCGCGCACCTCATTCGTGCATCAGAGGCGTTTCCGCGCGCAAGGCAATCAGAGAATGACTTGGCCCTGGGGTCCAAGTGATCGGTAATGCACTTCCTCCCTCTTTCTTGGTTTCCCGCTGACTGAATGCAATCCCGAACTGGCTGAGCCAACGTTGTGTATCTGGGATCGGCGCACCCGATGATCGTGTCGGCCGATGGCGACCCGTCTCCCAAGCAGACCAGAGCGGCCTGAAGCTTGTCTTGCTCCGCAGTTGTCGCAAGGCAAGCAGCCTTCTCTCTTGCGCTGGGGAGCACGGCGCAAGCGCGGACCTTGCCAGTAACTGCGCCTCCAATGGCCGTGTCAGCAGCGCAGCTTAGAAAGGCTGCCTCATTCTCGCTGTTCTTCTTGCATGCCGCCAACTTGTCGGGCGGACACCGATGGCGTCATTTGCCTTTGGTTTGAGCAGGCTATTCCGTGTTAGGCCGTCGAACTTCAACACGGCATCCAGCGCGGCGCGTCCTTCGAGACTATCGTCGATGACCGGACAGCGAACCGTAGCCGTGCATGACACGAGCGCGCGTGGGGTAACCCATACACCAGCGCAGCCTCGCATCTCCTCTAAGGTCGGCACTCGCGCACTTGCTAGAAAGTAATTGTAGCATTTGAGAACATCGAGCCGGATTTCAGCATCTCGATGATTGGTTTGGACTGTTGCCACCGAGCGTACCAAGGCACTGGCCTCAACAACGGTCTTCGCAAGGAGAAGGTTCTCAGGTGAGCCGAGGGCAAAGAGCCCTCCATCCTGGGAGATCACAAAGCTGCGGCAATCCCTTCCCGAGCAGCGCTCAAGTGCTTTGTGCTGCTTTGGTTTATGCAGTATCTCGCTAGGTGTTTCGCAGCCGCTCTCGTAGCCGGTGCAGATCGACACAATCCAACCGGGATATGGCACGTAGAAACGCCCAGCGTCATCCCGACGGAATGCAACTGGCCGAGCCCGAGGGTCGGTTGAGGTGAATCTGAGAATGGCAAAATTCCGACGCCGGTTTGTCTCAACGGCCCGGCTGATCAACTCCAAACTGAATGCGTCATCTTGATCGCTCAATGTGATCCACATCGACTTGGAAGTGCCAAGGTATTTCGCGATGCAGTCGAGCCTGGTTAGGACATGCTCTCCAGATATAACGACGCTTGGACAGCCGCCATCGGGCGGAGCAAACCAGGACCCGGTTGAGGTGGGGTAGGCTCAACCCAGATGGCGCCGAGCGACTTAGCTGTTTGCCGCCAATGATCTATTGAGCTGACATCCTGCGTCGTTTGCGAAAAAGCAGGGCAGTCGACGACAAGTGGCAGAATTCCTAAGCAGGCAATAGCAGTAGCTCTCCCAAGTGCGAAGGGCAGGGTCAATTAAAATCTCCTCCGATAATCAACCCATATCATTATGAGACTAAGGATATGGGAACTCGTGCGAAGCGTCTACTGATCGCAGCACTTGTTCGTGCATCAAAACGAACTGGCCATCTGCGCACCCACAAATCGAGAACGCGTTGAAGAGAGCGAGCTAATCGACATTTCCGTCCGCGACCACTAACGTTCTGACCCAGGAGGTCATGCAGCGGTTCACTTGGGCACACGGATGCTTCCAGCGCTGCGGGCTGGCTCACTAGGGGGAGCGCTGTGCCGGACACGCCTTATGTCATAATTGTTCACGGAACCTGGAACGAACCAAGAGACGGGGCAACTAACTGGTACCAACCGAAGGAATTTGACCCGAGCCACTTCTGCACCCGATTAAATACCGAATTAGAAGCACATGGATTAGGTCGTCCGATCGGCCAAACTCTCGGCGGCAAACAGATCGAGTTCGCGTGGACCGGATACAACGACCACGCGTCGCGTATTGCAGCCGCCAAGCAACTCGCTGATCTTATCCAGCAGATCGAAAGACATGATCCAAGCGCGCGAATTCACTTTGTTGCGCATAGCCACGGTGGAAACGTTCTGCTTGCGGCGCTCGAGGAGTATCAAGAGCGTCTCGCAAAACTCGGCCGGACGATATTTAGGGATATCCATAGGCGGAAGCGGTGGTCCAGATCTCCGATAGTCGACTGTATATCGGAGGCCCTCAAACATGCATTGCCACCTGCGCTAGCTGAAGCCCGCTTCCACTCCGAACCAATCGAAGAACTCTTTCCAGCATACAACGAGTACTATCCGCTGAAAGGGACCTCCGATAGCCTTGCATGGCCCTGGGCGACCTCCAGGAGCACCAATCGCATCGGTCATTTGGTTTTTATGGGTACCCCCTTTCTTTGGAAGTACTGGAAACGAAGCATATCGTGGTGGTCACCTCTGTGGATTATTGATTGGCTTATAAATTTGACAGTTACTGTAGTCCTAGCCGCTGCAGCCACATACGTTGGCGCAATTCTTTTCGGCGGGTCGCTGTGGGTCGGCAATGCGGTGATGCTGCATTTCGGCATAGAGTTTATGTCGATAAAAGCCGCAAGCATCATAGTCGTCGGCGGGTTCATCTGGGCGGCATTGACAGCTCCGTATGGCAAACTGATGGGTCGATTTCGGTTTTTGATACACTTCATGGCGTCGAGTATCGTGCTCGCCCTCTATGGCGGAATTCTTTCCTGGTTCTTCTGGGCCTTTCCAGAGGCCATAGTTCTTGATGGAGATTTTCGTCAGTTCTCGACCCGACCCGCTGGACCATAACGGGACAGGTTATTGGTGCTGTTGCGATGGGTATTGTATCGCTTGGATACTTTTTCGACTTCTACGGCAAGTTGGACCGAAACATTTATTTCAGGAAGAATGTTCTTGTTCCGCACAGACTCCAGCCAGTTATCCCATATCGCGCTCTCGTTCTACACGCTGGGTTGTTTGACGAAGCCCTGTTTGGTTTATCGACGGAGCCGCTGGTTTATGGCGCACTGGCCCCGCAGATCCACTCTCTTCTAAGGCCGCCGTTTGAATTTCAGATTGAGCGCCCCCCTATCGGACGAACGATGTCTCCGAGTGATTTGGTGAGGCAAGTTGTGGGCTTGGCAATCAAGAATGTTGTTGCTGGTTCCGCCAGGCTCTTCGGTTTTATTTTGCGACGGGTGGGCAGAGGGGCAACGGGAAAGCTTCTTCAAGTGGTAGCCGGTGCGGGTATTGGGATTTCTGCGAGGGAGTTGTCGGACTCTATCATAGTGCCACGGCACGATATTGGCGTTCCTGAATTTTTCAAAGAGGTAGTCTGGGATGTGAGAGATGAATTGCTAAAGTCCCTTCCTGCTGCGAGGTCGCGTGAAGAAGTGTCACGCAGATACAAGTGTTTGTGGGACAAGGACGAGCTTGATAGAATGGTTAGCGGTTCCACTCTTTGGAAACAGATGATGCCGCAGCTTGATGAAATTGAGAGGCACTATCGATACTTTCCCCGACGAATATTTCTCAGCGCGCTTTTTGCTCGCTGGCCTAATGTTGGAGGTCCGGATTCGCGAAGTGGTTGGGGCTACGAGTTTGGTACATTCTGGCTACTACACCAACGAGTACTTGATTCGTAAGATCGGGGAATTCATCGCGACGGGGAGGTGGAGCGCGGACCGGAAGGCTAACGCTTAATCCAACCCAGATGCGTCATGCCTTCTGGCCCTTTTTGAATCTCGCCGCAAACGTCGCGGTCACAGGCGAGCCCTTGTCCAGTCGTGGAGCAATTTCTGCTGCGATTGCCTCGGGCAGGTATCCGATGTCCTTGCCGTCTGCTCGGTGGAGCAAGACAGCGTTCCGGTCGTACGGATTGTCGGGTTGGCGCACGAGATAGAGAGATTCTCCTTCCCGGCACTGGGCATCCTGCCTAAGCTGTGCTGGCCACAGATGCCCATCTTATTGATGGCGTCTGGCATATCGCGCCGACGTTCTAGTTGCTCAAGGACGGCCTACGCGAGCGCGCTCGCGTGCCATACGAGCTCCATCAGCCCGACGAATGAAATTGCCAGTGCTGTACCGGCGATGACTTCCAGCCGCCGAGACACGCTGAGAGCTTCGGTGGCTACGTTGGGTATGAGGGTCTTCCAAGCTGGGAACGTGTTTGGAACGGCAATTGGAAAACGGGCCGGTCAAATCATCTTGAGAACGGACTAAGTGATGGTCGGGGCAACAGGATTCGAACCTGCGGCCCCCTGCTCCCAAAGCAGGGGCACCTACAGGCTTCCATCCCACGCTCTCAGTCAGCTGAGGTAGACCGATAGAAGTCGGGACAACTGCAAATCAAGATGGTTGCGCGCCCCCGATTTGAACCTATCTCGAGAGCGCTCTCAGGTGATTGATCGCAGCCAAGAAGTTCAGTTGCTCATTCTGACTCGGAGCATAGTCGCTTGATACTTCATGCTGGATCCAAGCCTCCGAAAGTAAGAATGAGCGTTGATTTGTTAGCTCATCACCCGTTCCCTACTCTGGGGGTCGCAGGTTCGAATCCTGCCGGGGTCGCCAATAACATCAGTGACTTGTGACCTCTGGCGCGATCGCCCTATATGGAGGCTCCTACTTTATCACCCGTTGCGCCGCATAACTCCATTTTGGTCAGCGGGAGCGCATGCGTCCAATCGCTATGCTGCGTCCTGCAGCCCGAAGTAAATACGCTCGAGCCTCGCCGCCAAGCCCGCCTCGTCAGCACTAGCTTGAAGTATCACCGAGCCACGCGTCAGAGCATAGACGCGATCGGCAACAGCTAGTGACTTCTCGATCAATTGCTCGACCAGCAGGACGGCTGTCCCTGAAGCGCGGAGCTGCGTGGCGGCCGCCAGAACCCGATCCACGAGTACCGGAGAGAGACCCGCCGATGGTTCGTCGAGCATCAGAAGCCGAGGTTTGCGTACGAGGCCCTGTGTCACCGCCAGCATCTGTTGCTGGCCGCCCGACAGCGTCACAGTGCGATCATGGCGCTTGGCCTTGATCTCGGGGAAGAAGTCCAGCGCCTCCTCCACCTGCTTCTTGCGCTGCGCTGAAGGCATGCCGTAGCCGGCAAGCAGCACGTTGTCCTCGACCGTCAGTTGCGTGAACACGCGATGCCCCTCGACGACATGCACGAGGCCGGCATTGACAGCATCGCGCGGCGAGGCGCCGGCCATGCTCTTGCCGCCGAACGTGACCTCCCCGGCCCATGGCAGCAGGCCGGACACGGCCTTGAGCAGCGTGGTCTTGCCGGCGCCGTTCGGGCCGAGCATGGCAACGATCTCACCCGGATAAACGACGATGTCGACGCCGCTGAGGACGCCGATCTTGCCGTAGCCGGCCGACAGGCCCTTGACCGCGAGCAGCGGATCACGCGCCGAGGTAGGCATTGACGACCTCACGATGCGTCCGGACCTCGTCCGGCTTGCCAGATGCGAGCACCTTGCCGAGATTGAGCACGGTGACGCGATCACAGATGTCGAAGATGAGATCCGCATGGTGCTCGACGAGCAGCACGCCTGTGCCCTGCCGGCTGATAGCGGTAATGAGGCCCGCCAGTCGTTTGATCTCGTCGACTGACAGGCCGGCCGCCGGCTCGTCGAGCAGCAGCAAGCTCGGCTTCATCATGAGCGCGCGAGCAATTTCGACGAATCGCAGTTCGCTGTGCTGCAGGCGATCGGCGCGCACGCTGGCAAGCCGCTCCAGGCCGACGATGGTGAGCGCCGCCAAGGCATTATCGCGCAAGCGCGCCTCGTCGCGCCAATGCCGCGGCAATGCCAGCAGGGCCTCGACGAAGGTCCCGGATGCGTCGATGTTGCCGCCGACCATGACGTTCTCGAGTACGGAGGACTCACCGATCAGGCGCGGGGTCTGGAACGTGCGCGCAATGTGATGCGCGGCGCGCGTATGGGCGCCCTCCTTGGTGAGGTCGACGCCATCCTGGGTGACGGTGCCCTCCTGAGGCGCATAGTAGCCCGAGATGACGTTGAGCGTGGTCGTCTTGCCGCTGCCGTTCGGGCCGATCAGGCCATGCACCTCGCCGGTGTGGATGTCCAGGTCGACGCCGTCCACGGCGCGCACACCGCCGAAGCTCAGCACGATGTTCTTGAGACGGAGCTCGCTCTTGCGTGGGCCGGCGCTCAGAACCTGCGCCAGAAGCTCTGGGCGTGGCCGGATCTCGCGATGCTGATCCAGCGGCCGCCTGTTCTTGAAATCGAGCAGGTCGGCAATACCGCCCGGAACCAGCAGCACGATCGCCAGCAGCAGGACCGCGTACAGGAACGTCGACCACTGCACGAGCGGAGCAGCAAAGTCTGGCAGGATCGTCAGGATCGCGGTGCCGATCATGGGACCGAGGATCGATCCGCGCCCGCCGATCAGAATGGCGATGAAGAACAGAACCGACAGGTCGAAGGTGAAGGCATCGGGCGTGATGTAGGACTGCAGCGAGGCAAACAAACCTCCGGCGACGCCCGCCAGCGCGCCGCTGAACAGGAACACTGCGATCAGCAGCCGAGGCTTGTGTATGCCGACCGCCTCGGCCGCCACCTCGGCGTCACGGATGGCCACGAGCGACCGGCCGTAGCGGCTGGCCGAGATGTTGCACGTCATCCACGTGACAAGGAGCGCGAGCGCCAGGCAGAAGAAGTAGAAGCCCCAGGGCGAATCGAGCGGCGCTGGCATCGACGGCCCAGGAATACCGACGCCGCCGCCTGTCACCGTTTTCCAGGCGAGCGCGATCTGCGTGACGATGGTCGAGAGCCCGAGCGTCGTCATGGCGAAGTAGAAGGTGCGCAGGCGCAGCGCCGGGAGGCCTGCGATGAGCCCGAAGACGGCGCCGAGCAGACCTGCAGCGGCCAGCGCGATGAGTGTGGGTGTTTCCGGCCCTACCCGCCCGCCCGCCAACGCACTGGCCGCGTACGCGCCGATCGTCAGCAACGACACCCAGCCGATCGCCAGCTGGCCGGCGAAGCCTACGACCAGATTGAGGCCCGCGACGAGCACCCAGTAGACGCACACACGCGTGGCAACGAGGCCGAAGAAAGAGTCGCCCCATAACGGAAGGCTGCCTCCAACGACAGCCAGTAGGACGACTGGCAGCCATGCCTCGAGCTTGCCAGGGCTAACGCTGGCTTTTGCCGTTTCTACGATCACGTGATGAAGCCTCACACCCGCCGAGCAGTTGCGGCACCGGCGAGGCCCTCAGGCCGCACGAGGAGCGCGATGATGAACACGACGAACACCGCGACCGACGAGAAGACCCCGCCGAAGAAGTAATTCGCTACCTGCTGGAATAGCCCGAGCGCGAGCCCGCCGATGACGGCGCCACGATTGGACCCCATGCCGCCGAGGGCAACAGGGACAAAGCCGTAGAAATTCAACAACGGCCCGTTTGACAACGAAGCGAACAACAACTGTCCTGCGGAGAAACCGGCCAGTACGCCGATCATGCCGGCGAGCGCGTAGCTCGCAATGCGAAGCCGTTGCTCGGGAAGGCCGAGCGCGCGCGCCGCGTAGTTGTCCTCCGATATCGCCAGGAAGGCACGCCCTACCAGTGTATGGCGGAACAGGTACTCCAGTCCGACGATCGTCGCGATGCAGGCCAGGATGGGCAGCCAGAACTTCTGGTCGAAATACCCTGTCTCGATCGGAATGACGCGCGGGAACGGCATCGCGTCCGTGCTGAAGTAAATTGCCGTCAGCTGCTGGATCATCAGTGCGGCGGCAAGCGTGGACAGCACGTAAAGATGCTGGTCGAGGCTCTTGAGAACGGGACGTACCGTTACGAACTCTACGATGACGCCAAGGATTGCGCCGACCGCCAGCGTCAGCACAAAACCAATGATCACGGGCATGCCCATCTGGCCGATGAAGATGGCGCCGAATACGCCACCCAGCATGCCGACCGACCCCGCGGTGAAACTGAACACCCGCGAGGCCGAGAACATGACGTTGTAGGTGATGCCGATGAGCGCGTAGACCGCGCCCACCGCCAGTCCGTTCGAAATAATCGATTGAACGAGC
This sequence comes from uncultured Alphaproteobacteria bacterium, assembly GCA_963806735.1. GTDB lineage: Bacteria > Pseudomonadota > Alphaproteobacteria > Rhizobiales > Hyphomicrobiaceae > CADEFX01. Next base: position 61,711 of record CAWEBE010000071.1, read on the forward strand.
ATCTATCAGGCGTACCCAGGGGCCAACTTGAAGGCACCGTCCTTGAGCGAGTTCGCCTGACACATGATGATCTCATCGCTCTGGAAGCCATCGTGATTTTCGGGCGACCACTTGATGGTGCCGTAGACGCCTTTCCAGTTCGTGACTTTGGTGTTCCAGTAGGCCGTGATGTCCGCGGGAGCAGTTCCGGCTTCCCTCAAGGCATCGGCGATGAGGCGTGGCCCGTCGTAGCCCAAGGCAACCCACCACATCAGCGTATCGGCGAAGTCTACCTTGGCCTTCTTCAACCGCTCGACGAATTCCACCGTCTGCGGCGGCAACTGACCGGCGGCGTTGTAGCTGACGTTGCGGAAGTTGTTCGGGTAGACCTTTTCCCAGTACTCGGGCTTTGCCAGCAACGCCTTGGTTTGGCCGGAGCCGAGAGTGGTTTGGCCAACGATGGGGACGTCCCAATCCAGCTCGGCGCGCGTGTTGATGATGCGCGCCAGGAACCCGGCATTCACGCTCCATGGCATAATGGCTTCGGCGCCGCCCGAGCGCATGCGCAGGAGCTCCGGCTTCAGATCGGGATTGTTGGCATCGACGCTGCCGGAGTAGACGACCTCACCACCGATCTTCTTCATCATCGGAACGTACGCGTCGACAGACGCCGTTCCATAGCCAGACGTGTCGCTGATGACGGCGACCTTCTTGGCCTTCAGGACCTCGACGACGTAGTGGTTCGCAGCGCCGCCGATTTGCTGGTTGCTCGGTCCGTTGCGGAACGCCATCGGATACTTCTTGATGTCGATCAGGCTGTCCACCCAGCAAGGGTGGATCTGCGGCACGCCATCGCGCGCAATGTTCGCAATCGCGGCTGCCGTTTCGCCCGAATTAAGAGGCCCCCACATGACAGGCACCTTGTGGCGGCGGGTCAGCTCGGCCGCCGCGTTCACGGCCTTGGTCGGCTCGCTCTGCGTGTCGCGCATCACGAGCTCGATCTTACGGCCCTTGATGCCGCCGGCGGCATTGATCTCGTCCACCGCAAGCTGCGTGCCGCGGCCGATGCCAATGCCCGTCGAGGAACTGGGTCCGGTGAAGGCCGGCAGGTAGCCGATCTGGATCGGGTCAGTGTTGGCGATGGCGGGCTTGTAGACGCCCGACGCTAGGGTCGCTGCTGCTGCAGCAGAACCGGTCATTACCTTGCGGCGAGTGATCCGCATACGGCCTCCTTTGAATGGTTACGTTAGCCTGCCCTGGAAAGCATCACTTTATTCTCGGCAAAACGGCGCCGTTGGTCCGTCGCCGCCTTTGCCGCGCCATCCCGCCGGCACGCTAGCACAGTGGCCGAAGCTCAAGCTAGTCTCCCCGCAAGGAGGCCCGCACGCTGCCGGCTCGCCGCCAGACATCTGGGTGACGCGCATCACGCCGAGCCGATTGAGGCCGCGCTCGGGATCGACCGGCTGAGAGCCCGTCAGGATAGCCCGCACCAAGAGTAGAAATCCCACCGCCAAAGCCGGCGATGGGATCGTGCATACGGGCTCTCGCTTGGGGCTTGTCGGCCCACGAGCTCGGAGTGCGCCGTCAGGTGCGCAGGAAGCCCTCGACCTCACTCTCGGCCCAGGCTAGCACCTTTTCCATCGGCTCACCCTGCATGTGGCGCACGGTCATCTTTGTCATGACCCCATGCACGTAGATCTGCACGGCGATCTTGGGCGGGGCTGGCGCTCCGGCAATCGAAACGATCTGGTGGTCGTGCCGGTTCGGGTAGTGGTACAGCGTGCCCTTTGGCGGTCCCTCTTCTTCCCAAGTCTTGAGCGTTGTCAGCTTGGCAAATGCCGGATTGTCGAAGCCCTGGCTGGCCGCCACCATTTTCTCGACGGCAGCCGGTTGGGAAAGATACGTGAGCAGGCTCTTGCCTGCCGACTTGTTCTTGCCGAACGCCCAGATGCCCCAGAAGTAAGGGATACAGGGCGTGTAGCGGCCCTTCGGCCCGACCGGCATGCCGTGCGACCATAGCTGCTCGGCGACCTGTGGCGCATCGCGCTTGGCGACGGCCCAGGCGCTCGGCGGGTTCAGGATCAGCGCGGATTTGCCGGCAACCAGGGCTTTGTTGTTGGAGGCGTCATCCCAGGCGGGCGCGTCTGCTGGAAAGAAACGGGCCAGCCGGGTGTAATAGTCGAGCGCTTGGCGCATCGCGTCGGTCTTGACGGTGACGTTGCCTTTGGCGTCGACCAGGTGCGCGCCGAAGGCGTCGAAAAACGCTCCTGCGCTATCGACCGAATCGGGGGTCGTGCCTAGTCCGATTCCGAACGGGACGCCGGCCTTGTGGCACGCCTGGGCCGCTTGCATGAAAGTGTCGAGTGTCCAGTTTTCCGCCTTGGCCGGGGCACCCACCGGATACATGGCCTGCACGTCAATGCCGGCATGCTGCTTCAAATAGTCGATGCGCGAGCACGGCCCCTTGACGTTGCTGCCGCGCGTCGCCGGCACCGCTACCCAATGTCCCTCGGACTTGCCGAGATACTTGGCCGTCGCGTTGGCATCGCCGTTCTGCGTGATGAGCGGCTCCATCACGTCGTCGACGGGCTCGAGGAGCTTGGCGTGATCGGCTGGACCCCAGCAGCGGAACGTAAATACATCGTGGCCGGTTCGCGATTGGGCCTGGGCCTGCTCCGTCAGTAGCAGCTTGTTGCCTTGGGTAGTGATATAGTCGATCTGGACCTCGACCTTTTCCTTGGCGGCCCACTCCTCGATCAGTGCCGTGCTCGCGGCGTTGGCCGTCGGCACCCAATGGTCCCAAAGGCCGATCGTGAGCTTGCCGGCGGCATGGGCGCCGCGGACATGGGGCATTGCGATCAGCGTCGTAGATGCGGCGGACGCGGTCAAAAAACGCCGCCGCGAAAGCTTGCGCTTGAGCATAAAACAATCCTCCCTTCGGGCTGCAGCTCGAATGCGCCTTGTTTTGCAATGGACGGGTGCGGTCAAAGCCGCGTGCGCATTCGGCAGCCGTCGCAATAAGAATACGCCAAGTCCTGTGGCGCAGTTAGGGCCAATTTGTGCTGCGCTGCGGGATGGCTGTGGAGCCGAACCCTCCATATGGCCCTGCGCTTGACTGGGTCTTTCCAGGGTCAGGGTGTGTAGGAGGCGTAAGGGTAGGTGCTCTGCGGGCGGCGCCGGCTCACACAGGTCTCCTCATCAGGCGAAGTATCTCGCCCGAGTATCATCTCAGCCACTGCGGACCGCAGGGGCTTCTGCGAATGCGCCGCACTGAGACCCGCAACGCCAATAAGAAGGAGCACGAGTGCAATCGGGACGCGCACCTCAAACTTGAGAGAACGCGGGGCTCGACCGGCCGGCCGTTGCAATGCCCAGTGGTCCACGATGCCGAACACCAGAGCCACGAGGCGGCCGCCGTGATAGCGGCAGTGTGCCTCCTCGGGCCGGCAGCTGACCGGCTCGAATCTCGGGCGATCGGTCATGGTCCACCTCTTCACTCGTGCGGTCGCACCAGAGCAGGTCGGAGCGACGAGTGAGAGGTTAGTCGACGACCGTCAATCGCCCGTGAACTGAGCAAATGGTCCGATTCACGTTCGCTTCACGCTCGATAACCGTCGGTGCGTGCGCCAGCGATGCGACCCTTTAGTCCGCAACCAATCATTCTTTCACGATCGCTTCCCGATCGTCTCACGCACCTCGTGGAGTATGGGACTCTGTCGAGGGCGTCCTTCGACATCCAGGCGGTGAGGAACCGCCTCCGCGTAAGGAGAAAGCCATGAAGCACATCGCAGCACTCGCAGCCGCGCTGTCAGTGGTTGCCGCGCTTGGTGGCCCAGCCAGCGCCAAGTCCGTATGGGATCAGCTCGCCGAGTCGGCCCCGCGCACGGACAAGCCGTTCGTCGACATCGATATGACGGCCCCCCGCTCCGTATTCACCGATCTCGCCGACACGGCGCCGCGCGCCGGCACGCTGCCAGAAGGCGCCGAGCGCGCGCGCTGAAAGCGGTCGGCACACTCGAGCCAGAAGATCAGTGCGGGCCATCGGGGTCCGGCGTCCTCGCCGGGCCCCGATTGATCGTTGAACAAACGCGCTCAGGTCAGAGCCGCTAGGGTCTTGTCGCAGAAGCAGGTGGCTAGAGCCAGGGCCGTTGGGCCGTAGACTTGACCTCGTAGGCCGTGATGGCAGCCTCTTTCTGCAAAGTTAGGCCGATATCGTCGAGACCATTGACGAGGCAATGCTTGCGGAAGGGGTCGATCTCGAACTTGTCCTCTTTCCCGTCCGGTCCGCGCACAGTCTGGTTGGGCAGATCGACGGTGATCTCTGCACCCGGCAGCTCGAGCAGGAAGCGCAGTAGCTCGTTGACGCGCGCCTCGGGCAGGACGACCGGCAGGATGCCGTTCTTGAACGTGTTGTTGAAAAAGATGTCGGCGTAGGACGGCGCAATCACGCAGCGGATGCCGAAATCGAGCAGGGCCCAGGGAGCGTGCTCGCGGCTCGAGCCGCAACCGAAGTTCTCGCCCGCGACCAGGATGGTGGCCTTGCGGAACGGCCCCTTGTTGAGCACGAAATCGGGGTTCTCGCGGCCAGCGTCGTCGAAGCGCATTGCGGCGAAAAGTGCCTTGCCGAGACCGGTGCGCTTGATGGTCTTGAGATATCTTGCGGGAATGATCTTGTCGGTATCGACATTGATCATGTTCAGAGGGGCGGCCACGCCCGTCAGCGTCGTGAACTTTCCCATGCTCTGCCTCTCTTGGTCTTGCCGGCGCGCCGCCACATGTCACCGCGACTGCACGCCTCTTTAACGCCGATCAGCCCGTGTGCGTCAAGCGAGACAGGACGTTCAGACCCGTGAGGACGCTTTCGGGTCGCGTTGTGGGCTTCATCTATTCTCCGCTCTTCCGATCCACGGCGCAGTAGATTTTTTTCGGTGCCGCATCGAAATATTTGAATAGGGCTGGACATAGCCATCCTTCTATCTCGGCTTTGTCCCACCGATACCAATTGCCCTCATACTCTTCGCGAACCCACGTTAACTCGTCTTGATATCCTGGAAATGGAGAGGCTGAGAAGAGCAACTGAAACCCCCGCTCCGCGTCAGGTATCTTTTCAACGATCCGGTCAATCATCTCAGGCACGCCAAATACAAACGGCTCCTTAACAAGAACAACCTTGTCATCGTCAAACACCCACAAGCCATTGTGCCGGTAGGGGAAGATCACCATCATCGCATTGGCCATGGCTGTCACCCATTCTCCTGGCTGTCCGTATCGGACCTGCTGGCTGACGAGGTCCCGAGAATGCTCAGGCCTTCGGGATGGTCACGTAGGAAGTAGAACAGAGCCACAAGTGCGGCTACTAGCTCCCCGCGACACCACGCCCCCGGGCAAGCCCCTGGCCGCGCCGCTATGCTATAGTTCACCCAGACACACCCTAACAATCGCCAACGGAGCCGGCGAATTTCTCCCAACATCCCAGACTTTGTAGCGCGGTTTCGCGGATCGCGGCAGCCCGGCCATGTCTGACAGGGAAGCTCCGGCGCGCGCCTATCGCATCGGCATTGATGTCGGCGGTACATTCACCAAGGCGGTGCTGATCGACAATGCCACGCACGCCGTTGCAGGCCGCTACTCCGTACTGACGACGCACAGTCACGCGCGCGGTGTTGCCGCCGGCGTGGTCGAGGTGTTTCGCAATGTGCTGGCGCAGTCGGGTGTCGGACCCGATCAAGTGGTCTTCCTCGCTCACAGTACGACGCAGGCCACCAATGCTCTGCTGGAGGGGGACGTTGCTCCCGTGGGCGTGCTCGGCATGGCCGGCAAGACTGCCGCGGCGCTGGCCGAGGCCCAGGTTCGCATTGCGCCGATCGAGCTGGCGTGGGGCCGCAGCATCGCCACGGCCAATCGTTTCCTTGTTACCGACAGCATGAGCGAGGCCGATGTACGTGAGGCCGTCGCGGGTCTCAAGGCGGAGGGCGCAAGCGTTCTGGTCGCGTCCAGCGCCTTTGGCGTGGACAATACGGGGAGCGAGGAGCTGGCGCGACGGGTCGGTGCCGAAGCCGGGCTGGCGACCACGTGCGGGCACGAGATCACGCGCCTCTATGGACTGACCACGCGTACGCGCACCGCCGTCATCAATGCGTCGATCCTGCCCAAGATGATCGCCACGGCCGACATGACGGCTGCGAGCGTGCGCGAGGCGGGCATTGCCGCGCCGCTGATGGTCATGCGCGGCGACGGCGGCGTCATGGACATCGGCGAGATGCGCAGGCGGCCGGCCATGACCATGCTGTCGGGCCCGGCGGCGAGTGTTGCCGGTGCGCTCATGCATCTGCGGGTGTCTGACGGGCTCTATTTCGAGGTGGGCGGCACCTCGACCAACATCGGCGTGATCCGCAATGGCCGGCCGACTGTCACTTATGCGCGCGTGGGCGGGCACGAGACCTATGTCAGCTCGCTGGATGTGCGGGTGATCGGCATTGCCGGCGGCAGCCTGATACGCGCGCGGCCTGGGCCCATCGTCGATGTGGGGCCGCGCAGCGCGCATATCGCCGGCCTGCCCTATGCAGCGTTCGCGGAGGAGGGCGCGATGGTCGCCCCGCGGATCGAGCTGTTCGAGCCAAGGCCTGGCGATGGCGACGATTACGTCGCCGTGCAGGTGGCCGATGGAAGGCGCTTCGCACTGACGACGACGTGCGCGGCAAATGTTCTCGGATATGCAAAACCGGGCATGCATGCCTACGGCAATCCAGCGGCGGCGCGGCGCGCGTTTGCGGCGCTTGCCGACTATCTGGGCATGAGCGTGGAAGCCGCCGCCGGCACCGTGCTCGATTGTGCCACCGACAAGGTCATTCCCGTCGTCGAGGGCTTGATGAGGGAATATCAGATCGACCCCGACGACTGTCTGCTGATCGGCGAGGGCGGCGGTGCTGGCGCTCTCATCCCCTACGTATCTGAGCGCACGCGTCTTAGGCACGAGATTTCCAAGGATGCCGAGGTGATCTCGTCGATCGGCGTTGCGCTGGCTCTGGTACGCGATGTGATCGAGCGCATCATCCCGCATCCGAAGCCGGAGGATCTCCAAGCCATCCGTCGCGAGGCGCTGCAAGCGGCTGTGCGGCTCGGCGCCGACGCCAAGAGCGTCGATGTGACGATCGAGATCGATCGCCAGACCCATCGCGTTCGCGCCACCGCCATGGGTGCGGCTGAAATGCACGTCAAGGATCCCGGCGGCTCGATCTCAGAGCGCGAGGCGCGCAATATCGCAGCTCGCTCCATAGACGTCGTCGCCGATACGCTGCGACTGGCGGCGGAAACGCCAGGTCTGCGCATCTATCAGGCGCCTGGCGAAGGGCTCGGGGCGGTGCGTGCCGTCGATTGGGAGGGCGCGATTCGGGTTCGGCGCAGCCGGGCGCTGGTCAGCAGGTCGAGTGTGGGTGCGGCAGGAGATGCCATCAAGCACCTATGGTCCGGGACGGCGGGTAACGCGGACGGGCGCGCAGCAGTGCCTGGCCTGTTTCTGATGTATGAGCGCCATGTGATCGATCTCTCGGGCGTCGAGACGGTCGAGCAAGCGGTGGCGCTGGCCGCCAGCGAGCTAGAGGATTTGTCCCGTGATGCACCGGTCGCGCTGATCGGGGTACCGCCGGGCCAGGTGGTTTGAGCGGCGTCAGGTATTGGCGAGTTGCCGCAGGCGGTAGACGGCCGTGTGCAGCACCTGCGCGATGATGGTCGTTCCGCTGGCAACGATGACCGCATCCAGGTCCACCAACCGATGGCCCTTGCGCTCGTAGTTGTCCACGACACGCGCGCGGGCTGTCACCTCGTCGCCGATCCGGGCCACGGCAAAGTTGCGGATCTTGCTGCCGGTGTGGATCCATGGTGAGAGAAGGACATTGTCTTTGAGCGCGGAATTGCACAGGCGCAGCAGCCAGCCCGGGTGCGCCAGGCCTTCCTCGGCATAGATCGGGTGCCGCTCGCGCACGTCGCGCAAATAGCTGCGTGCAACGTCGGCCGTAAGTTTGACCGGAGCGGAACAGAGGCGAGTGCCGGGCGCTAGGCTCACTTCGTCAGCGGGTGGACGGTTCTTCGCCGGACTGAGCTCGGGATAGTCGTGCAGAGAGGGTGGCGTCTGTGAGGAATTGCCGAGCGAGGCGCGACCGGTCGCACACAGGGTGCCTTCGCTCTGCATCTCGAGCTCGAGAGCCTGGCCGGATTGGCGGGCCGTTGCGACAGCGGTCTTGCCGTCATAGACCGGCTTCAGGAAGCGCGCTTCCATCTCGCCATGCTCGAGCCATGCGCGTCCCCACTCCGCGAGTGCGAGGTGGGTCATGTAGCCATAGACTTCCACACCCGGAACAAGGCCGCCGCTGAAGCCCAGCTTCTGTGCAACGGCATCGTCATGGATCTTGTTCTCTGAGGCGTGCGAGATGTTGTAGGCCTCGACGGCGTAGCTTCTCGTGCCCGGCTCGGCCATGTCCGTTCGCTCTCAGCCGCAGGCTACGACGTAGATGTCCTTGACTTGGCCCGGCAACGGCATCGGCTCCCAGCTGTTACCGCCGTCCCGCGTGCCGAAGATTTCGCCGCCGTAGCGCGCGCCGATATACACCTGATTGGGGTCCGACTGGTGCAGGCCAACCGACATGATGGTGCCGTGCACCTGCACCTTGTCGAAGCGTTTCCATGTCTGGCCAGCATCCTGGCTGCGGTAGAGACCGCCATCCTTGCTCGCGGCGGCAACGCTTAGGGCGGCGTACATGGTCTTGGGATCCTGTGGCGCCACCTTCACGTCGCGGCCGTAGGTGATGGGTGAGAAGCGTTTCATCTCCATGTCCTGCCAGCTACTGCCGTGATCGGCGCTGCGGAACAGGCCCATGCGGCAGGCGAGGACGACGGCATCGGGGTCGGCCGCGCTGATGGCAATGGCGTGGCCGTCCAACATGCCTTCGGCGAAGGTGTCGCTGACGATTTTGCTCTTGAGGTGCGGCAGCTCCGATAGCCGCAGCAGATCGGCGCTGCAATCGGACCAGGTTTCGCCACCGTCAGTTGTTCGGATCACGCCATTGACCTCAAGCGCGGCATAGATCTCGTTCGGCCGCTTCGGGTGTTGCGCCATGCGCATCACCCGCACTGCGAAGGGGGCCGTGGCACGGTCCTTGATCCCCGGGTTCGGCAGACGACGCCAATTCGCACCGCGATCGTCGCTGCGGTAGATGTCGACGGGCGAGCCGCCGGCATAGATGCGGTCGGGATTGCTGGAGTCGACCAGGAACGACCAGATTTGCTTGGCCGTGTCGGGAAAGGTCGTTCGGGCAAACGTCTCCCCGCGATTGGTGCTTCGCCACACGCCATCGGCTGTGCCGGCGAGAACGATGGCAGGATCGGTCGGATGGACCGCGACCGTGAATGTCTCGAGATCGGGCAGCACATGGCGCCATTCGCCGCCCTCGGCCGCACGGCGAAACACGCCGACGTCGCCTTGCGCTTCCGGGCGCCCCACGTAGCCGGCCACGCCCGCAAAGATGTGCGATTGCGCTGTCATGGTCGTTCCTCCCGATATGTGTGCTTTGCCTTGAGGCTAGGGCATCTTCCCGCCGCGCGCCAGTGCGCGAAAGCTAGAGCTGTGATCGTGGTTTGCGGCCGGAAGATGCGTTGGCGACTACCGACGGATGGAGAGGGTCTCAGTAAGTTGAAACACATTGCCTTCGGGATCTTTGCCGTCGCAGAGGAGGCCTGTGAGGCCGGGATATGACTTGATCTCACCCATAGGTATGCCCTTGGCCGCCAACTCGGCACGCAGCTGAGCCAGTGGGCGGTCGACAGTCATGACGAGCTTGGCGTTGCTCTGGGCCTGCCGAGAGCCGGGATCGGCGGTGCGGTAGGCGGCTCCAACTCTATGCAAAGCGATCTGGCAGGGGCCAGCGTCGAGGACAGTCCATTCTCCCTTGATCTCCTCAACAGCGCGAAGCCCGAAGGCATCGCGATAGAACGCCGTCAGGCGTTCGACGTCCTGCACGTAGAGGATCACCCGATTGAGAACGACTCGCATACATGTTCCCTGCTACCTGAGGCAGTATTCCATACCAACATTGTATACAATTAATCGTCAGCTTGGACAGCGCCATGCGCAACGTTATCCGCCGATGCTGCGCTTGCGATAGCTGCTGATGAGCGGTGTGGCGATGATGATTGCCGCAACAGCCAGAATGGCGAGCGATACGGGGCGGGTGAAGAAGATCGTCAGGTCGCCGCGCGACAGCACCATCGATATGCGCATGTTGGCCTCGATCATCGGACCGAGGATCAGCCCCAGAGACGCCGGCGCGAGAGGAATGTCCAATTTTTCCATCACGTAGCCGAGAAGGCCGAAGGCGAACAGCATCATCAGGTCGAATGTGCTGTTGTTGATCGAGTAGACGCCGACCACCGTGGTGGCGACGATCAGCGGCATCAGCAGGCTTGGCGGTATGTGCAGCAGTCGCGCGAAAATGCGAGAGGCGACGAGGCCGCCGAGCGGAAAGATCAACGCCGAGGTGATCAGCATCTCGAGCATGAAGCCGTAGACCACGTCGGGCCGATCGCGGAAGAGTTGCGGGCCCGGCTGCAGCCCTTGGATCATGAGACCGCCCATGATCAAGGCTGCAACGAGGCCGCCTGGAACGCCCAGCGTCAGCGCCGGGATCATGGAGGCGGCGCTGTCGGCATTGTTGGCGCATTCGGAAGCGGCAACACCTTCAGGCTTACCCTTGCCGAAGCCGTCCGGATCGTCGGAGTAGCGCTTGGTCTCGTTGTAGGCGACGATCGCCGCCACGTTTCCGCCGGCACCCGGCAGAATGCCGATGATGATGCCGATGATCGACGTGTGGATCCAGACCTTCCAGAACCGCTTGAACGCTTCTATCAATCCGATGGCGCTGCGGATCGCCGAGATGTCGCCGACCTGACCGCGATGGAGCAGCTCCTCGGCCATCTGGAACGTCGGCGGCAAGGCAAACAGGCCGATCAGCACGACGCCGATGTCGAGTCCGCTGGCGAGCTCCAGCCGATCGAAGGTGAAACGCTCGTGTCCGGAGACCTGGTCGGCGCCGACGAGGGCCAGAAACAGGCCGATCGCGGCGCTGATGATGCCTTTGATGCGGTCCTCTCCCAGCAACAGCGCGAGTGAGGCCAGCCCGAAAATGCCAACCCAGAACATCTCGGGCGGCCCGAACGACAGCGCCACGATCGACAGTGGTGGTGCAAGCAGGATGAGGGAGATGGCGCTGGCGATGCCGCCAACCGCGGAGGAGTAGGATGAAATCTGCAGAGCCAGGCCGGCTTCGCCACGGCGTGCCATGACGTAGCCGTCGAATGTCGTGGCGACTGCCGCGGGTGTTCCGGGGATGCGAAGCAGGATGGCGGGAATGGCGCCGCCGTACATGGCGCCGTTGTAAATGCCGGCCATGGCGCCGAGGGCGACCAGCGGCGACATGGTGAAGGTGAGCGGGAGCAGGATGGCGATGGCCATGGCGGCGGTCACGCCCGGTAAGGCGCCCACGACGATGCCGGCGATGGTGCCGGCGACCATGGCCACGATGTTTTGCCAGGCCAGAACCGCGGGCAGAGCCGTGAGGATGTGATCCAGCATGGGCCTAAAGGAGAGGGATGGGGCGTTCGAAGATGACGACGAAGATCAGATAGGCGCCAACGGTGAAGCCGACGCCCGCCAGGCAAGCAACAAGAGGGCGCTGATTGCCCAGCACCATCGCCATCGCCGGGATGTAGAGGAGTGTGGGAACGAAATAGCTGAAGTGCGAGACGGCGACAGCGTAGGCGAACGTCAGCCCAACGGCCGCCATCAGCCGCCGCTTGCCGCCGGCCGTGCCGACGCCGCTGTCCGATGCGGTTCTCGCAAGGAGCGACCGCACCAGCCAGATCACGCCGGTAACGACCAGGACAACAAGCACGAGTGCCGGAAAGGGTCTGGCCTCCGCAGGAAAGCGCGTCAACTCGAAGAATGCCGCTGCCGTACAGGCAAGCAGTACGGCAGCGGCAATGACATTCTTGTCGATGAGAGACACGCGCTTGCTCGCTGCCCTATTTCCAGGGCGTTTCCTTCCAGAGCCGAGCCAGGTCGGCATTGGATGCCTTCAGGTAGGCGGCATATTCGTCGGGACCCATGTACTGGAGAGGCAAGGCAACATCATCCGTCTTCTTCAGCAGCTCGGGGTCCTTCAGCGCTTTCTCCACCGCTGCCGCAATGGCGGCCACGGCTTCCTTTGGCATGTCCTTGGGGCCGACTAGGCCACGCGCCGATCCCTGCACGATATCAAAGCCTTGCTCGGCAAGGGTGGGGATATCCGGCGAAAGGGGAGACCGCGTCTTCGTGTAGATGGCGAGCGGAAGGAGCTTGCCGTCGGCAACGAAGCGATGGACGTCGCCGAGGCCGGAGGCCATGAGGTCGACATGGCCGCCCATCAGCGCGTTGCGCGCCGCGGCCCCGCCCTCGAACGGGACATGCGAGAACTTGGTGCCGCTGGCTTTCTCCAAGGCGATGAGGTCGAGATGCGTGTTGGAGCCGACTCCGGCTGAGCTGACAGTGAGCTCGCCCGGCTTCTTCTTCGCCTGCTCGAGCACGTCTTTCAGATCTTTGAACTTGCCTCCAGGCACCGCCGCGAACACGGCCGGATCGAACACCAGGTTGGCAATGGCGACGAAGCTGTCGATGGTCCAGCGCGTATCACGCTCGTGCGCCTTCATCATCGTGTTGGGCACGTTCATGAGGCCGATGGTGTAGCCGTCCGGCTTGGCTGTGGCGATCTCGAGGGCGCCGACAGCGCCGCCGGCGCCGGCCTTGTTCACCGCCACGAATTTTGCGCCCGGCATATACTTTTCCATGTACGGAACGATGATGCGGGCCGACAGGTCGGTGCCGCCTCCCGGCGGGAAGGGGATGATGAGAGTGATCGGCCGCTCGGGATATGCGGCGTCAGCCATCGAGGGAGCGAGGGCCAGCATCGTAAGAGCCAGGCCCTGCACGGCCAGTCTGCGCGTCATCATGAGCATTTCTCTCCCGTCCAGGCTTTTCACGTATTTCGGCAAGCCTAGCATCCACGCGGCTCGCGCGAGCAATAGATTATTGCTGATCTCGGCTTGGCGTGACGCCCCCTCCGATTACGGAGACTGCTCCTCCGGCAGCTCGATGGTCAGCATCAGCGAGCTCAGGCCCTTGCCGTGCGGATCAAGCGCGAGGGAGCGGGTCACGCCGCCGCCGAGCGCATTCTCGATGACGAAGTTGAGCGCACGCAGGCGCGGCAGCTCGTAGCGGCGCACGGGGCCGCCGGTGATGTGGCTGAATGCTTGCAACACGCGCTCGATCGTGAGCTTCGTGCGGATGATGTCCCACGCGCGCTCGTCGTAGGCGACCACCGAGATGTTGGACGTGTTGCCTTTGTCGCCCGCCCGGCAATGCGCGAGATCGTAGATCCGCAGCGTCATTGCATCGTCTCCACGACGACTTCCGGCTTGACCAGGTGACGGGGCAGCAGCACGGATTTCACGGCCAGGACCTCACGCGCCCCGTAGTTGATGCCGCCACCGCCGCTGCCTGGGCCGTGCAGGTGCAGGCTGCGCACCTCGGCGCCGACCGCCTCGGCGGCGGTGCGGCTCTCGGCGCGCCCGGCCATGCGCAGGCGTACTTCGCTCGGCTCCGTATTCGAAATGCTGCCGGCATCGCCGAGCAGACTGTTCATGCCGATCAGATCGACGCGGAAGTCGACATAAGTGAACCCGCGGTGGCGCAGCCGTTCCTTGACCAGCTCGATGCTCTGCTTGGCACGCGCCACTGCATTGATGCCGCCATAGGTGATCTCGCCCGAGCCGATATAGCCGTCGAAATAACCGACCACGACTTTCAGGGTGGGCGTGCGCACCCGCGCGCGCGCGCCCATGATGGAAACACGGTCGGTCTCCACCTCGCGCAAATGCACGTCCGTGATGTCCAGGATGCAGTCCGGTGTGATGTAGCTCGCCGGATCGTGCATCTCGTAGAGCAGTTGCTCGGTGCAGATGGCGGCACTGACCCGGCCGCCGGAGCCCGGCGTCTTGCCGACGACGATCGTGCCGTCGTCGCTGACATCGGCCAGGGGGTAGCCGAGATCGGCGAGATTGGGCACTTCCTTGCGTCCCGGATCGGCAAAGCATCCGCCGGAGACCTGGGACGAGCATTCGAGCAAATGGCCCGTCACCGTGGCCGCCGCCAGATGATCCAGGTTGTCGTAGGACCAGCCGAGGTGATGCAGTACCGGACCGACGAAGAGGGACGGGTCGGATACGCGCCCCGTCAGCACGACCGGAGCGCCGGTTTGCAGCGCCTCGCGCACGACGTCGCCGCCGAGATAGGCATTGGCCGAGGCCATGCGCGGCAGGATCGACTCGAGTGGCGCGCCGTCCTCCATCAACGGCAGATCGGGGCGCTCGCGCATAAGGTCAGTGACGTCGTCACCGAGCACCACGGCGCAAGACAGGTCTTTGACGCCCCATCTGGGTGCGGCCTTCAAGAGCGCGCGGGCCGCGGCACGCGGGTTGGCTGCGCCCATGTTGGTGACGATGCGCACGCCACGCTCCAGCGCCGGCGGCAGGACGGCCTCCATGCGTGGCAGCATGCCGGGCGTATAGCCGCGCTCGGGGTCCTTGGTACGGTCGAGAGCCTCACGCGCGATCGTGCGCTCGGCGAGGCACTCGAACACGAGGTAGTCGAGATTACCTCGCTCGACGAGATCGACCGCGGGCGGGACGCGATCGTCCGCCATGCCCGCGCCTGCGCCGACGCGGACCGATTTCTTTGCCATGGAAGCCTCCGAACGCGTGCTCGTGTGAGGACTTTAGACGGTTACGCGCACAGATGCATGCGTGGTTCGATTCGCTCTACTTGATCGAGATCTTTGCTTCTTCCACCACGCCCTTCCATTTGGCCGAGTCCCCGGCGATGGCCTTTGCATGGCCTTCCGGCGTGGAGGAGAACGGCTCCGTGCCCAGGTTCTTAAATATTGCTGCGATCTCAGGCTGCGCGATCGCTTTGGCGATCTCGGCATTGAGACGTGCAATGACCTGCGGCGGCATGCCGACTGGCCCGAGGAAACCGTAATGCGAGAGCGCTTCGGCGCCCGACAGGCCTGCCTCCGCCATGGTGGGGACTGACGGCAAGGTGTCGTTGCGCTGCGCGCTGGCAACGGCCAGCGCCTTGAGCCGTCCGGCTTGGATATGCGGAAGTATGGGCGGCATGCCGGAGAAGGTGATTTGGATCTGGCCCGCCAGCACGTCGTTGATGGCGTCGAGATTGCCCTTGTAGGGCACATGCGTCAGGCGAACGCCGGCCTTCATGGCAAACAGCTCGCCCGCCAGATGCGGCGTGCTGCCCACACCGGACGAGCCATAGAAAAGCGAGTCCGGCTTTGCCTTGGCTGCGGCGATCAGCTCGGCGACGCTATTGATGGGGAGGGAGGACTGCACCACCAGCGCCATCGGTCCGCGCGCGACGAGCGAGATCGGCTGCAGTGGCGGTAGATCGAAAGGCTGCACGAACGGGCTGATGGACAACGGCCCGGTGCCGGTGAGCTCCAGCGTGTAACCGTCCGGTGGCGAATTGGCGAGGAGGGTGAGCGCCAGCGTCCCGGAGCCGCCGCTCTTGTTCTCGACCACAACCGATTGACCGAGTTGTTTGGAGAGCGGCGGAGCCAGCGCGCGTGCCATCACGTCCAGGGTGGCGCCGGGGCTGAATCCCACGAGCACACGAATGGGCCGTTCGGGCCAGGACTGCGCAAGGGCTGACGTGGCGCACAAGGCGATAGCTGCGGCAGCAATGCCGCGCAATAAGGCAAGCATCAAGGGAAGTCCTCTCTTGGCGTCCGTTTCCTTCACCCGGCGAGGCGCTGGTGTCTCCAGTGCCAGGCCGACCTTTCTCGTTCAACTGTCGCCGGCACTTCCGGCGGACCCGCGCCTTGACGAGAGCATATGGTCGGGCGCTTTGCATCTGCGCTCAAGGAGGCCCTCCGCCTTTCTATGCATAGGTGATCAGCGCGCGGTGCAGGGATAGGCGCACTTGAGCCTTCGTGCATACGATCGGGTTGATTCCGCGGACTCTTCTCCTGTCACGCAACCGTCATGCCGCAGACCATAGAGTAGCTGACGATGGCATCCTCCGAAGGAGAAGGACCATGGCCGTTCAGATCGTCATGGATCATACCGGAGATACGCGTCACCACTTCGATTCGTCCGATAGCGCCGCGACGACGCTCGCTGCGACACGCTTCCAGGAGTTGTTGAATCGAGGCTTCTGGGCCGTAGCGCTGGCTCCGGGTGGCCTGCCCGGCAGGATTTTGCGGCAGTTCGAGCCTGACGTGGAGCAGACGTTGTTCATTCCCCATCTACAGGGCGGTTGATCTGCGGCTGAGATCCGGGCTCCGCCCATGCGATGGACGACATCAGGCAGGCTGATGCGAGCCTTGTGGTCGCCCCTTCGGATGCCAGGGCTACTCGCGTCGTTCAGGCAAGAGCGTCTTGCGTTCAGGCATGCCGAGACGCGAGCGCTGGAGCTGCTCAAGGCCAATCTCAGCACTGAACAGCTCAAGAGCTTCAGGAAGCTCGGTCACTTCCATGTCGTCGGGGGAGCGACCCGTGTGCGCTATCGTATTCGCCGCGGCCATCAGATGAATGTGGACCTACTCGATGACATGGGAAGACCGGTGGCTCACCTGTGCTTCCTGCCGAAAGGCCGTATTCCATTTGCGGACGTGATGCTGGCGCAGAAGATCGCGCTGGAGCTCAACGAGGCGGAGACGATCGCCGGTGCCAACGTAGTAAGCGCCGGGGCCCTTCCGTTCGAATGGTGGATGGAGTGATGCGCCGCGCCGCGCCGCTCTCAGTCTAAGCGCTGGTCCTTTCAGGGGAACCGGACGGGCCATTGCCTGACACGAGAAGCGGCTGCCCCATGCGGATGATCGAGCCCTCTACGACGTTCTTGCACAGGCTCAGACCTTGCGGCGCCAGCACAACGATGGTCGAGCCGTGCTCGAACCAACCCATTTCCTCACCCTTGGCGAAAGGGGCGTCACAAGGAATGGTCACGGGTTTTGCATGCTGACGCTCGAACGGGAGGTCGACGAAGCGCAGCCGGATACCGGCGACCAGGATAGCGGCGACAGCAACCAGCGCGACCGGCGATCCATCTGCAAGGCGCAGCCTGAGGACGGCGCGCTCGTTCCTGCAGTAGACCTTGGGGACGCGCTTGAGGGTCGGCGGATTGACGTTCCACGCATCGCCGGCAATGTGGGTGACCTGCTCGACCCGGCAATCGTGCGGGGCGTGAAAGCGATGGTACATGCTGGCCGTCAGACGCAGCGTGATGTAGCGCCCGTTGCGGTAGAGCGCCACAAGCTCCGGATCGCACAGGAATTCGTCGAGCGTGTAGGGAAACCCCTTCACCTGGAGCAGAATATTGTCGGTCACGGTTCCAGATGCCCCGACAATGGCATCACAGGGGCTGACGAGAACTTCCGAAGCAGGATCAATCGGCCGTGCCCCGTCCTTGAGCTGCCGCACAAAGCAATCGCGCAGGCTGCGAAACTTCGTTTCCCTGGCCTCGCTCAGGTCGAGGTCGGAGAACAGGCGCCATGTGGCGATCGACAGGTCGCGAACGAGCGGTTGCTCGATCTTGCTGAACCAGCCCATGAAACGCGTCAAAGTCCGGCGCGGAATCCGGTTCGTCAGAATGAAATTGAGCGTTTCCTGATTGGTCAGCCGGTTGATAGCGGTGCGGATCGTCATGGATTTGTATTGTTTCTCGGATTCATATAGGCCGCATGGATTCGCAATTTCTTACCCTCAGTCTTCTCGGGCTCGGTGCGGCGGGTACCGCAGTGGGCCTTGTCAAAGCCAAAAGGCGCCTGGAGCTGTCCCGGGCCAAGCATGCTTCGCTCACTGGGCATGTGCGGATGGCGAAAAGAGTGGCGGGTCTCATCCCCTTCTATGAGTTCGACGAGGGGGCTTTTTTCAGCTCTGACGGGGCGCCGCCGGACGTTGCCGCACGCCGCCGGGCCGGTTTCGACGAGTTGGAGCGCGACTACAAGGAGCGCTTCGTCAGCACCATCGTCATCAAGTCGGAGATCAAGGACGGCATCTCGGACCTGCAGTTCACCGATGCTTACCGCGTGCCCTATCAGTACAGCCGGCTGGTGCGGGAGCATCTCGGCGGAGGCCCGCTGCTGCAATCGTCGTCCGGCGTGCTCCTGACTGATGTCGACGGCAACCGCTTTTATGATGTTGCCGGCTCGTACGGCGTCAACCTGCTTGGCTACGACTTCTACAAGCGGTGCATCGAGCGTGGCGCTGCGCGCGTGGCGGACCTCGGGCCGGTGCTCGGTGCCTACCACCGTGCCATCGCCTACAACGTCAAGCGGCTGCGCGAGATTTCGGGTCTCGACGAGGTCTCTTTCCACATGTCGGGAACCGAGGCGGTGATGCAGGCGGTTCGCCTCGCCCGCTACCACACGGGGCGCAAGCGGATTGTGCGCTTCAGCGGCTCCTACCACGGCTGGTGGGGCGACGTGCAGCCCGGCATCGGCAACCCCATTCCGCAGCGCGACACGTATACGCTGGCGGACATGTCGGAACGCGCGCTGCACGTGCTGCGGACCCGGCGTGATATCGCCTGCGTGCTGGTCAACCCGATCCAGGCCATGCATCCCAATGCACCGGCTCCGGGCGATTCCGCGCTGGTCGACAGCTCGCGGCGGGCCGCCTTCGACCGCCAGTCCTATGCAGAGTGGTTGCAGCGCCTGCGTGCCGTGTGCACCGAGCGCAACATCGTGTTCATCCTCGATGAGATTTTTGTCGGGTTCCGGCTCGCGCCGGGAGGCGCCCAGGAGTATTTCGGCGTGCGCGCGGACATGGTCACCTACGGCAAGACGCTGGGCGGCGGCCTGCCGGTCGGTGTGGTCTGCGGCCGGCATGATCTCATGAAGCGCTATCGCGACGACCGGCCCGTCGACGTTTGCTTCGCGCGCGGCACCTTCAACTCCCACCCGTATGTGATGGGAGCCATGCACGAGTTCCTGCTGCAACTCGAGACGCCGGAGATCGAGGCGCTGTACGTCGATCTCGACCAGACCTGGAATGCACGGGCCGCAGACCTCAATCAACGGCTCGAGGCCAAGGGACTGCCGTTGCGCGTGTCCAACATGTCGACCGTGTGGACCGTCTTCTACCTGCGGCCGTCCCGCTACAACTGGATGCTGCAATACTATATGCGCGCTGAAGGTCTCGCCTTGAGTTGGGTCGGCACGGGACGCTTGATCTTCAGCCTCAACTACACCGCAGCGGAGTTCGAGGAGGTGGCCCGGCGCTTCGTCGCCGCCGCCGATGCCATGGCGCAAGACGGCTGGTGGTTCGAAGCCGAGGCAGCCGCAGCACCGCAGACGCCGATCAAGCGCCGCATCCTGACAGAGATGCTCGTGCATAGCTTTCCCAGGCTGGCCGGCAAGCATCGCTAACCGGCCAACCGAATCGCTGCTTTCGCCGCTCAGTCTGCTCAGTGTGCCCGCTCCGCTGCGGGATCGATGAGCTCACCGCGCAAAACGTGAAGCGGGGCCTTGTAGTACAGCTTGATGTCGTGGAAGGGGTCGGTCAGGATCTTCGTCACCCAGACGAGACCGGCCTGCACGTCCTTGATGAAGAAGAGCTGCACGGTGCGGAAGATGACGCCCAGCACGCCGAACGCCAGCCAGATCATGCCGACGTTGCGGGCATAGCCGATCCAATCGCTGTGCGGCTCGAGAATGCCGAAGAGCGCCGGATTGATGAGCAGCAGCGCCGGCAGGAGGGCCCACACGCCCATGAGCACCACCTTTCGCTGCAGGTTGTAGCCGACCTTTACCTCCTCCTTGTATTCGTGCGTTGCCTCATTCACGTGGTCATAGCCCTTGGGCTCGAAGAAGAAGTGGCCAGCCTGCCTGGTGGTCATGCCGATCAGCCAGGCGACCAGGGCCGCCATCGGCGGATCGAAGAACAGCAGGCCATAGGCGACGAGGAAACTCAGCGCGCTCACGAGATGGAGCGACTGATTGATGCGGCTGTGATGATAGTAGCGATGATCGTCCCACCGCTGCGTCTCGAGCTCTTTGAAGAAGGCGGTCATGTCATGTCCCCGTTTGCGTAGGTTTCGGATCTCAAGCAGCCTTGCGCGGCTCGCGCTCGGCCGTTTCGGGTTTCTTGCCGAAGCGGATGAGTGAGAAATGCCCGAGCGGCGGCACAGGCCGGCGCTCGATCAGGTAGGCGCACGACGAGCGCTCGGCCCACCGCTCGAAACGCTCCCAAGGAAACTCGGAACGCCAGCCCAGACGCTGCGCGACAGGCTGAAACAAATGCTCGAACACGCGCCGATAGCCGTCCTCGGCGCCGATGCGGTTGACGATCACGAGCTCTCCACCCGGCCGGAGCACCCTCAGAAATTCATCCAGCGCGATCTCGGGATGGGGCACCGTGTTGACGACGTACTGCGCCACGACGACATCGAACGAGCTGTCCTCGAACTTGA
The DNA here is from genome assembly GCA_963806735.1 of uncultured Alphaproteobacteria bacterium. Lineage (GTDB taxonomy): Bacteria > Pseudomonadota > Alphaproteobacteria > Rhizobiales > Hyphomicrobiaceae > CADEFX01. The sequence goes on from CAWEBE010000071.1 coordinate 82,256, forward strand.
GGTCCTCGGCGTCCATCACCATGAGACGCTCGACATGCGACAGTCGACGTTCCGCCGTGCGCTGCCGTGCAACTTCGAGCATCGACTCGGAAATATCGATACCGACGATACGGCACCTCGACGAATAGTACGGCAGAGATATGCCAGTGCCGACGCCCACCTCCAGGACGCGGCCGCCGATCTGCTCGCTAGCCCGCACGGCGGTACGGCGCGCCCGCTCGAAGACCGGGCCGAAGACGAGATCGTAGATCGGCGCCCAGCGGCCGTAGGTTTTGATAACCGTGTTGTGGCTCAAGTCGAATGCCATAGCTGTCTCAACCTCACTCCCTGTGCGTTGATGGGATCGATTGCTTGCGTGTCATGACGATCTGATGACCGATTCCAGCGAGCCGATGACCTCGCTTGTCGCCGGGCTAGCGTCAGTGGCGGGCACGGTCGCAGCACCAATACGACTGACATGGCTCAGAAACTGGCTGGCGCTCGCTTGCCAGGAAAATTGCAGAGCGTGTGCGCGGCACGCGGCCCGCGACATGCCGAGGGCAGCGAGGCAAGCACGCCCGAGGTCGTTGTCCAGCGCACCCACCAGGGCGTCGCCGATGACATCCTTCGGGCCGGTCACAGGAAAGGCTGCGACGGGAACACCGCTGGCAAGGGCCTCGAGCTGAACGATGCCGAAAGTGTCGGTCTTGCTTGGAAACACGAATACGTCGGCTGCGGCGACGTGCTGTGCAAGCTGCTCGCCGCTCATGCTGCCGAGGAATACGGCGTCCGGGAAGCGGGTGCGCAACTCGGCCTCCTGGGGTCCGTGTCCGATGACAACCTTCGTTCCAGGCAGCCTCAGCGACAGGAACGCCTCGAGGTTTTTTTCCGGCGCGATGCGCCCCACGCTCACGAATATCGGTCGCGGGAGATCGAGACCGATGAACTCGATCAGGCCGAAACAGCTCCGTGTCCACGCCACGGGTCCACAGCTTCAGATGTGTGAAGCCGCGGCCGGCAAGCTCGGCCATCAGCGAAGGGGTCGATACCATCGTCGCCTGCGCGGCGGCGTGAAATCGGCGTAGCGCCGCGTACCCCCAGGCGACAGGAAATGGCACGCGCGCGGCGATGTATTCGGGAAAGCGGGTCGTAAAGCTGGTGGTGAACGGCAGGCCCCTCGCGCGGCAATAGCGCCGCACGAGGAAGCCGATGGGTCCCTCGGTGGCGACGTGGATGGCGTCTGGTCTCGCCTGCTCGATACGGGCGGCCAGCTCAGAAGGTTTGGCCAAGGCGCAGCGCAATCCGGGGTAGGTCGGCAACGGCACTGACGGAAAGCCGCGGGGAGTGAGGAATGTTAAGCCGGACCCAAGTGCCTCCACGCTCTCCGCGAGGGCCTCCAGCGTTCGCACGACGCCGTTGATCTGCGGATGCCAGGCGTCAGTCGCAATCAGCACGCGCATGCACTACCTCATTCGTTCCCAGAAGGATTTCCCCGTCGCGGACTCGAGCTTGTGAGGCCCACGGCATGCCGACGCGCGTATTTCGGCTGCAACTCACCAGCGGGAGCAGCGCACCATCGCGAGTTCACATCTCAGTTGTGTGACAGTCGACGTTTTGCTGTGGGGTGTGGTCCAGGCGCTGCGTAGCGCTGGCACCTGGATTGCTGAAGCCGGGACTGGCGGCGTACGAGGGCTATGGCCCGGAGTGCTCGGGTGATCCGCGTTCGATTGACCAGCTGCCCGCTCCCGCGATAGCCAGCACCAGGAGGCCCCCGGCCAGAGCGAGATCCTTCTCCAAGTGCAGGAGCTGGTTACGGTCCGCGACATTGGTGTGGAAGAGGAAAGCGGCCAGCGCGCAGAAGACGGCAAGAGCCGCAGCCGCCAGCCGCGTGCGCCAGCCGACGGCGATCATGAGGCCGCAGCCGAGTTCGAGGGCGATGACGGCCGGCAAGAGCGCGCCAGGTACACCGAAGCGGGTCATATACGCGGTGGCGGCCTCGTAGCCCCTGAGCTTGCTCCACCCTTCGAGAATGAAGATCGAGGCCAGCAACCAGCGGCCGAGCGCAAGTCCTGCAGAGGCCAGATGCGGCGACGATGCGATCATGCCGAAACTTCACTTGGTTTTTGGTGCAGCCTCGGCGATTGCCTTCTCGAGGTCCTCGCGCTCCTCGCAACCTTGCGGGCAAAGGCGTTGCAGAATCGCAAGGTGCTCCTTCGCTTTCGGAAGTTGCCCGGTTTCGACGTAGAGCTCGCCCAGGTATTCGTGCGCGCTCTTGTGATCGGCGTCGAAATCGAGCGCCTTCTTGTAGAAGGTCAGGGCCCTGGCATAGTCGCCGGTCTTGCGTAGGCTGAAGCCGAGCAGGTTATACACGTCGGCATGCTGCACGCCGCCGTCGATCATGCCGTTCAAGTCGACAAGCGCACTCTTGAAGTCCTTGGCTTTGATCTTGGCTCGGACAGCCGTGAGATCGGGCGCATCTTTCGAAATGGTGGTGGTGTCTACGGCGAGCGCTGCCGGCACCACGAATGTTGCGGCAAGGCAAAGGCCGACGGCCAGTCTCGTGATTTGCATCATTGATATCTCCCGATCTCTCAGCTCTTGCCTTGCGCCGCGCGCGCCATGTCACATCGCACGGTTCGCGTGCAGCTCGTGCTCCATCTCAAATCGACGTCAGGGCATAACCGGGGCCGTCCTTGGCGAGCATGCCCGCTCCCGGCCAGGGGAAGTGATAGCCCGAGAGCATGATCTTGTCTGTGACGATGCGATCGGCGAGCGCACGGCGGGATCTTTCGGCGAGCGGCCCGTCCTGATCGAACGCGCCGTGCCACTGGGGCGTCTTGAGCGACAGCGCGGGTTGATAAAAAGTGTCACCCGAGTAGATCATTTGCGCGTTGCCCGAGGCCAGATGGAAGGCGATGTGGCCGGGCGTGTGTCCAGGCGCCGCCACGGTGCGAATGCCTGGGGCAACTTCCGCCTCACCCTCGACCTGACGCATGTTCTTCCACGTCGGGAAGGTGGCTTGTATGCGGTTTGCTTGGGGGCGGCGGGCCTCCGGCAGCCTCGCGATGACAGCCGGGTCGGTCCAGAATTTGTATTCTTCCGCGGAGACCACGATCTCCGCATTGGGGAACACCTGGGCATTCGTCCCCTTCTCCATTAGCCCAAAGATATGATCGGGGTGGAAGTGAGAGATCATGACCCTGGTGATTTTTGCCGGGTCGATGCCGCCTGCCTTCATGTTGTCGAGGAGTTTGCCGGCAGTGGGCTGCACTTGGCCACCCGTGCCGGCATCGAAGAGCACAAGATCGCGGCCGGTGTCTACGAGCAGCGGTGTGAACGGGATCGGGACAAACTCGTCCGTCAGCCCAGCCGCCTTCAGCGCACCCTTCACATCGTCCAGGCCGGCGTTTTTTATGAAGGCCGGATCGTGTGGCTTCTCCCAGATGCCGTCATAGACGGCGGTGCACTCGAATGTACCGACCTTGTATTTGTGGAGTAGCTGGGCAGGGCCGGGCGTCTTTTGCGCGTGCGCTGGCGCAATGTGAACGACCCGTGAGGCAAAGCCGAACGCAGCTGCGAGGCCTGCGGACGCAACAACATCGCGACGAGAAAGAATGGACACGGCATATCTCCATCGTGGCCCAGGACGCATGCGGGCGTGTTTTCTCGATCACGCGCCACAATGGCCTTACTCGGCGGCGGGCTGGTTTATTCCCGAGCGCACATCCGCGCGGCCATCACAAACTCGTGGGAATAAACTTCAGCGCCCGCGGATATGACTTCATGAAGCCTGCATGTCCTGCATGTGACGGATCGATGACAGGGAGAGCTAGGTTCGAGCGCTTGGCGCTGCCTCACATGGATGCAGCATACAACTTGGCGTTTTGGCTTCTGCGCAACCGCGCCGACGCCGAGGACGTGGTGCAGGATGCTTATCTCAGGGCCTATCGTGGCTTCGATGTTTTTCAAGGCGAGAATATTCGTCCTTGGCTGCTGAAGATCGTGCGCAACGTAGCTTTCCGCAGGCTTGGCGATCAGAAGCGCACGAGCAATGTGATCTCGTTCGATGCTGCCGTCTTGGACAGAGCCACAGGCGAATCGGTTGCCTTGCAGGTTCCCACCGACACGCCGTCAGCCGAGGAGACTCTGATCGTCGCTGGGGAGGGAGCGAGCGTCAGACGTGCACTGGCCGAGCTCGCGCCGATCTTTCGTGAGGCGATCGTTCTGCGCGAGATGGAGGCTTTGTCCTACCGCGAGATTGCCGAGCTGACAGGTGTTCCAATCGGGACAGTCATGTCCAGGCTCGCGCGCGCACGTGCGGAGTTGCGCAAGACTTTGATACGCATGACTGCAAAGGACGACAGCGATGCGCTGTGACCGGGTGAGCGATCTGATCGGCGTCTATATGGATCGGGAGCTGGATATCGACGTGCGGCGCGAGGTGGCAGCGCATCTGCTGGACTGCCCGAAATGCACCGCCGTGGGCGACGACATCGGCCGCATGAGCCGGCAGATCGCTGCCATAGGGCGACAGCCTGCGCCGGGGAGGCTCACCCACAGTGTGTGCAAGGTGCTGGACAGCCCGGCCGCGGACCAGACCACACCGATGCGCCAAGGGGCGATATGGCAAGCGCGGGACTGGCTGCAGCGGGCGGCTGTCCTACTGCTCGCGTGCGGCGCGACCGCCGTCGCGGCTGTGGCCATGATGTCGTACATGGCCAGCATGGCCACGCTGTATCGGGATGTCACAGCCGCTCATGTGCGCTCGCTGCTGCAGGAAAGCCCGATACAGGTCGCATCGTCGGAGGCGCATACCGTCAGGCCGTGGTTCACGGGGCGCCTCGAATTTGCGCCGAGCGTCAAGGATCTGACGGCGGAAGGATTTCCGCTCGCGGGCGCGCGCCTGGACTACATCGGAGACCGACGGGTTGCGGCGCTCGTGTACCGCCGCCGGCTCCACGTGGTGAATGTCTTCGAGTGGCCAGCGATGGACGGCGCGGGCAGCGCGCCGCGTGACTTCGTGCACAAGGGCTACAACATGGTCACATGGAGCAGGGGCGGAATGGCCTATTGGGCGATCTCGGACCTGAACATGGGCGAGTTGCGACTGCTGCAAAGTCAATTTTAGGTCGATTCCTGTCCGCGCCACGCGACCGTCATCTGTCTGTCATGGTCCGCATCGACAACTCGCGCCGCACGCAGGCAGCGAGGGGGGATCATGGCGACGTACTATGCACGCATGCTCGATGCGGAAACCAACGGCGAGGGATCCTACACCTTTCCCGGGCCTGCGGACCTTATGCAGAGAACGGCAGACGAGGTCGTTGCCGCGTTCTTCGAGCACGTCGAGAAGGAGGTTCTGAAAACGAACGCCGACTGGGAGCTCAACGGCGTCATGAAGAACAAGGAGCGCGGCATCATCACGGCCATCGGCTCCCTCATTCCGGACAAGAATGGTCCACCGCTCCCGTTCCTGTTGCTGATTTCGGGCTAGCGCGTTGATCCGTTGGGGACCGTCACAGGTCTGTCAACGCTCTGTAAGAATTGCGGCCTACATACTCGCGCCGGGGAGCGGCGCCCTGCGACAAGCGCCGTGAGGCAAGTCTCAGCCATAGCTAGTTTCGCGGCTCGTTACTGCAGTCCACCGCTCCCCACCAGAGGTTTTAGAGCTCCTGCTCCCAGGCCGCAGGGATGAGCTGGTAGCCGGACCCACGCCGCACTAGGTGTGAGAAGCCTGGAAAATGCATGTGCATGCCGGTGACTAGCAGCCGGTCCGTGGCGACCATGTCGAACACGCGCCGGCGGGTGGCGGCAGCGGCGTCGAGGTCGGTATCGAACTCCATGCACACCTCCGGACGTGCCGTCTGCACTTCCGGCACATGCACCGTGTCGCCCCAGATGAGCAGCTGGTCCTTGCCCGAGCTGATCATGTAGGCGGTGTGGCCTGGCGTGTGACCAGGGCACGGAATGGCGGTGACGCCTGGGAATATCTCGCCCTTCTGGAAAGTTCGCGTGCGGTCTTTGTAGGGCGCGGTCTGCTCGCGCGCGCACAGGAAGTAGAGCTTGCGCGCGCGCTCGGTGGCGGTCGCCATCTTGGCATCGTCGAACCAGTGGCGCGGCTCGTTCTCATGCACGACGAGTTCGGCATTCGGGAAGTAGCGACGGCCGGTGGCGGGATCGCTCAGGCCTGCGGAATGGTCCGGGTGCATATGGGTGAGCAGCACGGTGTCGATATCGGCGGGATCGACGCCGGCTGCGGCGACGTTGGCCAAGACCTTGCCGGCCGTTGGCAGGAGGTAGTTGCCGGACCCCGTGTCCACCAGCGCCAAACGGCCGGCCGAGTAGATCAGAAATGTATTGACGGCCGTGCGTCGCGCTGGACGGAACGACGCCGAGAGGATCTCGCGGGCATCGTCCGCCGTGATGTTGCGCAGGACGTCGATAGTGCCGTCGAGGAAGCCGTCGCTCACGACGGTGACGACGATGTCGCCGACGCGGCGGTGATAGATCCCAGGGATCTGCTTTTCCGGCTTCTTGATCATTGAGTTTCCTGCTCCCGTTTCCCGACGAGTTCATGCTGGTCTGATTTCTCAAGATAAACGATCTTAGGCCACACCTGGGCCGGGCCATGGCCCCATGGCCGTTCCGGCGCCATGTTTATTTCCAGGCCCTGCCTTCCTTGGCGCCATGGAGCAGGTAATGCTGGCGCGGGGTCAAGTCGAGCTGACGCACGTCGGGATGGAGCTCGAGATAGCGATCATCTCGGAATCCGCGCGGCACGCGCGTCATGTCACGCAGTATTGGCCAATGCATGAGATTGTTGCTCACGAGAGAACCCGGAAAGTGGTCGACCGGGAAGCCATTCTGCCTGGCCACAACGTTGAACGAGAGCTGGTCGCGATACGAATGCTGGCAGACTTGCGTGAACCACTGCTCCATGACCGCCTTCACCCGCGGATCGTTATGGCGCCGCAGGAGCATCGTCCCTGCGATCAGACCTGCATGAGCGGGATATCCCGCATCCCTGTAGTTCTGCATCTGACGCGCGATGATCTCTTCGCTATCGAGACCGAGCTCACGCACCACCTCGGCTTCGTCGTAGATGCAGTCGCGGTCCGGGTGCTTGAAGCAGACCATCGGCCGGCTGTCGGGCCGCAAACTCTGGAACACGTGTGACGCGGGAACGGTGAGCAGCACGGTGTTGTCGATGTAAAGGCTCGCATCGTATTCGGGCAGGAATTGATGCGGCAGGATTTTCACCTTCTTAGCCGTCCGCACCGGGCCGAGCTCTGATGGATCGACATAGCGGAATTGCCAAACGTCCGAGCGCAGTGTGCGGTCATCCGTGAAGCAGATGTAATCCGTCTCGCCGTCCAAGCCGTAGGACCAGTCGGCGAAGTGCTCCGAGTATCCCACGAGGCAGGTGTAAACGACGCGGCGGCGATGCGGTCGCAAATGGGTCAGGGCACGTAGCATCCGTCGCGGCATTGTCTTAGCATGTGACCGGAGGCTGCGTCGGAGAGATTTGCGATAGCGGGGATCGGCAAGGCGCGTGAACGCGAACGGCGCAGGGCGCACCACGGCAATGGCATAATCATGCAGGTTGACCCTCAGGCTTGGAAACCGGAGAGCCAGAGGATTGTTCACTGAGCCGTTGTCTTCCGCAAAGATCACGAAGTTCTTGGCCATGTGAGGCAAGGCAGCGGTGACCGTCTTCAGGATGGTTTCGTCGCTGTGGAAGCCGTCATCGATCAGAATGTCGATCTTGCGGCCCCGTAGGATTTGGGCGAACCGATCTGGCGAAGCCGTGAACTGATCGAACGCGTGAAGCTCAGGCATGCGGCTCTTGAAGGCGCCGCACTCCAATAAGTTCGACAGGTTGGCGCGCATGTGGCCCAAATCGATGTCGAGCCCGATGATCGTGGAGCCTGGGAACACCTCGCTCCAGATTGCCAGCCCTATGCCGGTCAGGATGCCGACCTCGCATATGACAAGATCGCGCCGGCCGAGATACTGACGCAGATTCTCGGCATATGTCGGCGCGTAGTTGTGCAGTTCTGGGTTCATTCGATCGCCGCCACGGTATCCGCCATCGGCGATCTGTTCGGGGGTGCGCGGATCGACCGGGCTCACGATCTTTCGCGGCACGCGGTCAACTAGACCGCCGAAATGGGCTTCGAGATGGACGAGCCGCGCGGCCAGCGATTTAAGAGACTGAGCATTGTGTCGTCCGGTGTGCATTGACAAAGTACGTCTCCGCAACCTTGGATATATTAATTACTATAATGCACGCCTTGATTGCGATCCAAGCACCAGCCAACGTCTTTCCACTGGTCGATTGCTGCGGCGCACAAATCGTGATATATGTGCATGCTGTATTTCCTCGATAACGGCTTTACGCACGCCAGAGGCGGACGGGCACTACCCGTCCATCTGGCCAGAGGAGCGCACCTTCGTGTTTCCATTCGCAATGCAGGCCAAGCTGGCCGAGGCTTGGCTCGACGCGGCAGCGGCCGGGTTTGCCATGGCCGGCTCCATGGGCGCCGCGGCGTCGCGTGGCTTCGATCCGTTGCTGCCGAGCGCGCGTCCGTCCTACGCGTTCAGCTTTTGGACGCCTGTGATGACACCCGCCTCCGCGTGGCCGTGGTCTTGGTTTACGGGCTTCGGCAGTCCGGCGCCGACGAACTGGTGGGCTCCCTTGTCGTTCTACGGCGATTGGATGCGCACCTTCACCTACGCGACCACCGCAAATGGTTGGCTCATGTCTCCGCAGGCATGGACGGCGGCATTCCCTCTGGCGCGGTCCTATTCCGCGTTTCTCACTCCGTTCGCGCTGACCTCACCGCAGTACTTTCCGTCGCCCGCCGACACTGCATCGATGATCGCAGCCAGCTATCGGACGGCCAGCGGACACGCAACCGCAACCATCTTCGATGCACTGATGCCGCGACAAACAAGCTGGGCATCGGCCTCCTGGACGCACTCGCCCGTATGGATGTTCGCGCGCTGACGCGCGCCGACAGCTATTCTCAGGCAAAATCGATGGCTGCGATGGTCTGAGCCGTCGCAGCCAGCAATCGTCCCGCGAATGACTATTTCTTCTTCTCGGCCGGCGGAGCCTTCTTGGCCGGCGGCGTCGGCTTTTTCTGGCAATGCGCCTTGCGCTTCTGGCCTTTCTTCGTGGTGGTCTCGCGATACCAGGTGCAGGCCGTGTTGGCCTTGCACGCGGCCTCGTCGAGCCCCGCGCACGGGGACGGCGCCTTCTTGACCACCTGCTTCTTTGCTTCCGGAGCTTTCTGCTGAGCGATTGCAGCGCCGGAAAAAGCAAGTGCGATTGCGGCGGCGCCCGCCAAGAAGCCTATGGATTTTCGCAAGGCCGTTTCCTCCAGATTTTCCCGACCATGCAGACTACACGCTCGTAGATGGATGTGGAATGGCTCGCGATGCCCACGTGAGCGCTTGCTCCAATCTATCGTCACCCCAGAACAACTCGCCGCTGTCTGTAACGAACGTGGGCGCGCCGAAGATGCCGAGCGTGGCGGCACGTTCTGTCTGCGCGCGCAGACGGTCCTTGATGGCGGGATCGGAGCCCCGAGCTGCATCGAGGCCGAGCTTTCCAGCGATGCCGGATAGTGCAGCGGCATCGGAGATGTCACGGCGCTCCGAAAACTCGGCCTCAAAAACCAATCGCGTGAACGAGCCGATACAACCTTGCTCCTCTGCCACCAGGGCTATCCTGGCGGCCTGCAAGCTATTGGCCGGAAACACCTCGGGCATCTGGAACATGATCCCGCGATCGTCGGCGATGCGCGTGACATCGCGCACCATGTGGTTTCCCTTCACGGGGAAAAGCCGGAAGGGGGACGTGTTCCAGCCGTAGCTCTTGAAGATTGGTCCCAGCAGGAAGGGCCGATAGATAATTTCCACCTGGGCTGGTTTAGCCATCGCCTCGATGCGCATGGCCGACAGGTAGGAGTAGGTCGACGCGAAGTCGTACCAGAACTCGAGCTTGGGCATGCAGCTCTCACCTCCGCCGGATGCGGAGCACCCTATCAGGATCAGGCGGACGCGAGACAGAAACAGCGCCGGCGACCGTCCGCCCGGGGAATGGCGGAACAATCGCCGGCGGTTACGCCGCACTTATTTTCCTCGCAGCCGCGGAGGAACGGGGGAATTACGGCTGCAAGATATTTGCGGCGCTCGTGCCGGCCTCCTCGACGGGGGGAAAAGGAGGGCCGGCGCATTCACAGACAGGATAACGTTCGCTACCCAGCATTTCCGTCACACGAGTCATAAGACGCCGCAGTGGCCGAAAAGTTCATTCCCTTCCGCTCTTTTTGTGGACAACCGGCCGCGGGATCGCGAGTGACGCTCTGTTGGGCGTTGCCCTATAGTGCGGCCGTCTTGGGCAGGTGAGAGCAGGGTTGAAGATGGCGAAAGCCGGTCGGAGCAAGGTCAAGCGTGTCGTGCTCGCCTATTCGGGCGGGCTCGACACATCCATCATATTGAAATGGCTGCAAGAAACTTACGGCTGCGAGGTCGTGACCTTCACTGCCGATCTGGGCCAGGGCGAGGAACTGGCACCCGCCCGCCGGAAGGCGGAGATGCTGGGCATCAAGAAGAGCCACATCTTTGTCGAGGATCTGCGAGAAGAGTTCATCAGCGACTATGTGTTCCCGATGTTCCGGGCGAACGCGCTCTATGAGGGCGTCTACTTGCTCGGTACGTCCATTGCACGCCCGCTGATCGCCAAGAAGCAGATCGAGATTGCGCGCAAGACGGGTGCCGATGCGGTAGCGCACGGCGCCACCGGCAAAGGCAACGATCAGGTGCGCTTCGAGCTCACCTATTACGCGCTCGAGCCCTCCATCAAGATCATCGCGCCGTGGCGCGAGTGGAGCTTCAAGAGCCGCACCGAGCTTCTGGATTTTGCGCGCCAACACCAGATCCCCATCGCTAAGGACAAGGAGGGCGAAGCGCCATTCTCGGTCGATGCGAACCTGTTGCACTCCTCGTCCGAGGGCAAGGTGCTGGAAGACCCTGCGGTCGAGGCGCCGAGCATCGTCTATCAGCGCACTATCTCGCCCATGCAGGCGCCCGACAAGGCAACTGAGATCACCATCGGCTTCAAGACAGGCGATGCGGTCGCGCTCAACGGCAAGGCGCTATCACCGGCGACCCTGTTCACCAGGCTCAATGAGCTGGGCCGGGACAACGGCATCGGCCGCATCGATCTGGTCGAGAATCGCTTCGTCGGCATGAAGTCGCGTGGAATCTACGAGACGCCGGGCGGCACCGTCCTGCTCGCCGCGCATCGCGCCATGGAGAGCATCACGCTCGACCGCGGCGCCGCGCATCTCAAGGACGAGCTGATGCCGAGGTATGCCGAGCTGATCTACAACGGCTTCTGGTTCTCGCCCGAGCGCGAGATGCTGCAGGCGCTGATCGACAAAAGCCAGGAGCATGTCGTGGGCGAGGTGCGCCTCAAGCTCTACAAGGGCAACGTCATCGTCACCGGCCGCGAGAGCCCCAAATCGCTCTATTCCTCCACGCTTGTCACTTTCGAGGACGACAAGGGCGCCTACGATCAGAAGGACGCCGAGGGCTTCATCCGAACTCAATGCGCTGCGCCTGCGCACGCTGGCGATGCGCAACAAGGGCCATTGATCCACAACGAGAGGCAGGGCTTGATGCTGACCCGTATGGAGATCGGCCGCGTCGCCGGCATCCCGATCTATCTCGACATGCTGTTCGTGCTGGTGGTGGTCGTGTTCTGCCATTCCTACTTCACCAGCGGCAACACGCAGCTCATGTCGGCGGGGCTCATCATCGTCGCCGGACTGCTGCTGTCGATCCTGCTGCACGAGTTCGGCCATGCCTTGGCCGGCCGCCTGTTCGGTGCGCCGGTGTCGCATATCGAGCTGACCGGATTGGGCGGCATTGCTCATTTCGAACGCTCGTTGCCCCGCTCAGCGTTGCAGCGCTCGGTCATCTATCTGGCTGGGCCAGCCGTGAACCTCCTGTTGTGGCAAGGTCTCGGCGCGCTGGCCGGCGAGGCTGCGGAGTTTGGCAAGTCGATGCTGGCGCTGCCGCTGGCGGTGTTGGCGTCGTCCAACTTCTTCCTGATGATCTTCAATCTGCTGCCGGCCTATCCGCTGGACGGTGGCCACACACTCGATGCCTGGCTCGGCGCGCTGTTCGGATCGGTGTGGTCGACGCGTATCGTGGCGGTGCTCGGCCTGATCGTAGCTGTCGGTGTAGGGCTGATGGCGCTGCCGAACGCCTTCTTCCTGATGCTGGTGGCGCTGTTTCTGGCGCAGGCGAACTGGCAGGCGCTGCAGAGCGTGGGCGGCTGGCGGCGGTAGGGCGTCTCAACTCCATCCAGTTCGGCGAGGCCGCTTGCGCGGACTTTGAAGGCGGTTTATCGGTCAATCGGCAGCATCGAAGCTGCCAGTCAGTCCGAAAGATCGCGCGAGGAGCCGCATGTCGGGACATGACCACGATCATGATCATGCGCACGACAAAGCGCATGATCACCACCACGAGCACGGCTCGGAGCTGTCCGAGGTTCAGTTGCGCGTGCGTGCGCTCGAGACGGTGCTGGCCGAGAAGGGCTACATCGATCCGGAGGCGCTGGACCGCATCGTCGAAGCTTATGAGACCAAGATCGGGCCGCACATCGGCGCGCGCGTGGTGGCCAAAGCCTGGACGGACCCGGCCTTCAAGCAAGCTTTGCTCGAGGACGCAAACAAGGCCATTGCTGTACTCGGCATATCCAATCAAGTCGGCGACCATCTGGTTGCGGTCGAGAACACGCCGGCGACGCACAACATCGTCGTGTGTACGCTCTGCTCCTGCTATCCCTGGGACGTGCTGGGCCTGCCTCCGGTCTGGTACAAATCCTTTGCCTACCGCTCTCGCACTGTGAAGGACCCGCGTGGCGTCCTTGCCGACTTCGGTGTGACGATGCCGGCCTCTACCAACATCCGCGTCTGGGATTCGACGGCGGAGACGCAATTCATGGTGCTGCCGATGCGGCCCCCGGGAACCGACGGCTGGGACGAGGAGAAGCTTGCGGAGCTCGTCACGCGGAGACTCTATGATCGGCACCGGCTTTGCAAAGCGTCCAGGGGAGGCCGGCGCATGAATGGCGTCCACGACATGGGCGGCATGGACGGCTTCGGCAAGGTCGAGCCCGAGGCCAACGAGCCGACGTTCCACGGCGAGTGGGAAGGTCGCGTGCTGGCCTTGAGCCGTGCCATGACTGCGACCAGGGAGTGGAACATCGACGTCGGCCGCTATTGGATCGAAATGCTGCCTGCGCCCGTCTATCTCGCCAGCTCCTACTACCAGCGGTGGTTCCTGAGACTTGAGAACCTCTGTGTGGCGCGTGGTCTTGTCAGCCGGGCGGAGATCGCCGCGGGGCACTCCTTGGGCACAGGGCGACCGCTGAAGGGCAAACCTCTCGCCGCTGCCGATACGGACAAAGTATTGTCGCGCGGCTCCTATTTCCGGCCCGCACCCGCGCCGGCACGCTTCAAGGTGGGCGACCGCGTTCGTGCCAGGAACATGCACCCGCTGTCCCATACTCGCCTGCCGCGCTATGTCCGCGGCCATGTCGGTGTGGTCGAGCGTCTGCATGGGTGTCACGTCTTCCCGGATGCCACCGTCGAGACCGATACCGAGAGCCCGCAATGGCTCTACACCGTGACATTCGACAACCGCGAGCTGTGGGGACCCGACGCCGACCCGACGGTCCAGGTGTCGGTCGATGCCTTCGAGCCCTATCTCGAGGCCGTGTGACATGGCAAAATACGATCCCGCCATCCAGGCTGTGGCGGCTGCTGTCCCGAGCATTCCCTGCGATGCCGAAGGACCCGTGTTCCAGGAGCCTTGGCAGGCGCAGGCCTTCGCCATGGCGGTCGCCCTGCAGAGCCGCGGCCTGTTCGCCTGGAGCGATTGGGCGGAAATGCTTGGCCAGGAAATCCGTAAGGCACAGGCCGCCGGCGATCCCGACACGGGCGCAACCTATTACAGGCACTGGCTTGCAACACTGGAGCGCATGGTTACGGCGAAGGGCCTGACGAATCCTGAGGTGCTCGCCCGCACCTATGATGCCTGGGACTGCGCTGCCGACCGCACGCCGCATGGCGCGCCCATCGAATTGCGCCCTGAAGATTTCAAGTCGCGTTAGCGCAAATGACACGCCACGAGCTGCCCGCCGCCGAGGTCGCGGAGTGCGGGCACGTCGACCTTGCAGCGCTCGACGGCATAAGGGCAGCGGGTGTGGAAGTGGCAGCCCGGTGGTGGACGCATGGGGCTTGGCACGTCGCCTTGCACGACGCGCTTGTCGCGCTTGATAGCCGGGTCCGGCACCGGGACGGCTGCGAGCAGCGCCTCGGTGTAGGGATGCTTGGGATTTGTGAAGATGGTGCGCTTGTCGGCGTACTCGACGAGGCGGCCGAGGTACATGACGGCTATTCTGTGGCTGATGTGCTCGACCACCGCCAAATTGTGCGAGATGAAGAGATAGCCGAGGCCAAGGTCGCGCTGTAGGTCCATCAGCAGGTTGATGACCTGGGCTTGGATCGAGACATCGAGCGCGGACACCGGCTCGTCGCCAATGATGAGCTTGGGGTTGAGGGCGAGCGCGCGGGCGATGCCGATGCGCTGACGCTGGCCGCCCGAGAACTGGTGTGGATAGTTGTCCATCTGCGCGCGGCGCAGGCCGACGCGCTCGAACAGTGCGGCGACGCGATCACGCCGCTCACGCCTGCGGGCGATTTTGTGCACCTGCAGTGGTTCCGCCACGATCTCGCCGGCGGTCATGCGCGGATCGAGCGATGAGAACGGGTCCTGGAAGATGATCTGCATTTGCCGGCGGTAAGGGCGCAGCTCGCTCTTGCTGAGGCTGGTGAGGTCGCGACCTTCGAGCTCGATGCTGCCGGAGGTAGGTTCGATCAGGCGCAGAACGACGCGACCGACTGTGGACTTGCCGCAACCGGACTCGCCGACGAGGCCCAGCGTCTCGCCCGGAGCGATGGAGAAGCTGACGCCGTCGACCGCATAGACATGGCCGACCGTGCGCTGCAGCAGCCCTTTCTTGATGGGAAAGTGCTTCTTGAGGTCCTTCACCTCGAGAATGGGCTTGGCCATCGTGGCTGCGTGGGCGCCGCGCTTGGGCTCGACCTCGTCAAGCATTGGCGCCTCCATAGATCGCATCGGAGCGCCAGCAGGCGGCCCAGTGACCAGGCCGCTTCTCCTCGTAGGGCGGATACTGCGTGCGGCAGCGGTCATCGGCGAAGGCGCAACGCGGCGCGAAAGCGCATCCTTGAGGTAGGTCGGTGAGCGCTGGCACGATGCCGGTGATCTCCTGCAACCGGGTCGGTGTGTCGCGGATATCGCCGCGCATGAGGTCGAGGCGAGGGATGGAGGCCAGCAGGCCATGCGTATAGGGGTGGAGCGATCGCGCGAACAACTCGCCGACCGGCGCCTCCTCCACTTTGCGGCCTGCGTACATGACGATGACGCGCTGGGCAGTTTCGGCGACGACGCCCAGGTCATGGGTGATGAGGATCACAGCGGTGCCAAGCTTCTGCTGCAGCTCGACGATCAGCTCCAGGATTTGCGCCTGGATGGTGACGTCGAGCGCGGTAGTGGGCTCGTCGGCGATCAGCACCTTGGGATTGCAGGCGAGCGCAATGGCGATCATGGCGCGCTGGCGCATGCCGCCGGAAAGCTGGTGCGGGTATTCCTTGATGCGTTGCTCGGGCTCGGGAATGCGCACGAGCCGGAGCATGTCGACGGCCTTCTCGAGCGCGGACTTACGGCTGATGTTCTGATGCAGCAGGATTACTTCCGAAATCTGCCGACCGATGGTCATGACCGGATTCAACGAGGTCATGGGCTCCTGGAAGATCATCGAGATGTCGTTGCCGCGCACCTTGCGCATGGCGGCCTGATCGAGCGTCATGAGATCGGTGCCGGCGAGTCGGATGGAGCCCCCGACGATGCGGCCGGGCGGGTCCGGGATCAGGCGCAGGAGCGAGAGCGCCGTGATGCTCTTGCCGCAACCGGACTCGCCGACGATGGCCAGCGTCTCGCCGCGCTCGAGGGAGAAGGATACGCCGTCCACGGCTTTGACGATGCCCTGGCGCGTGAAGAAGTATGTCTGCAGATCATCGACCTGCAGCAGCATCTTGGCGGCAGTGACCGGCGGAGCGTCGGTCTTGGCATCCATGCTTTTTGCGTGTCCTTCTTGAATCACGTGCGCTGGCGCGGGTCGAGGTAGTCGCGCATGGCGTCGCCGAGCAGATTGGTGCCGAACACGGCGAGGCTGATGGCGATACCGGGAAAGATCACGAGCCACGGCGCGGTGCGCACGTATTCGGCTGCCGACTCCGAGAGCATGCGGCCCCAGGAGGGATGCGGCTCGGGGATGCCGAGACCCAGAAATGATAACGCGGCCTCGGTGAGGATGGCGGAGCCGAGCTGGGCCGTGGCCAGCACGATGAGCGGTGCCAGCGTATTGGGAAGCACGTGGCGCATGGCGATGGAAATTTCGCCCATGCCCACGGCCCTGGCCGCCTCCACGTAGGGCATCTCCCGCAGGGACAGCGTGTTGGAGCGTATGACGCGAGCGACGTTCGGCACCAGCGGTATGGCGATGGCAATGATCGTGTTGGTGAGCGACGGTCCGAGCGAGGCAGCCATGACCAGCGCCATGACCAGCAGCGGCAGCGCCTGCATGATGTCAATGAGGCGCTGGATGAGCAGATCGAACCAGCCGCCGAAATACCCAGACATAAGGCCGATGACGACGCCGATCAGGCAGCCGAGGAAGGTCGATCCCACGCCGACGGCCAGCGAGATGCGTGCGCCATAGGCGATGCGGCTCCACATGTCGCGGCCCATGAAATCGGCGCCGAGTGGATGATCGCCGCCAGGGCGTGCGAGGGAGGCGCGCGGATTGGTGGAGGTGGGATCGTAGAGCGTGATCCAGTCCGCGAGGAGAGCAGTCAACACGAACAACAGCACGATCAGGGCGCCGATGGCGCCGAGTGGATAGCGGCGCATGAGGAAGGCGGCGGAGGCCCAGAAGCCGTGGACGTTGGCGCCGGCCCGGCTCAGCTCGGCTTTGTGGTCGACGATTGCCACTCGGCAACTCCGCTAGCGCTACTTCTCAGTCTTCGTATTTTATGCGCGGATCGAGGACGACGTAGGCCATGTCGACCAGGAAGTTGATCACAACCACGACCACGGCGATGAACATGACGAGGTTCTGCACGATCGGATAGTCGCGCCAGCGGATGGCCTCGACCAGGAAGCGCGCCACGCCAGGAATATTGAAGACCGTCTCGGTGACGATCAGCCCGCCGATCAGGAACCCCGCCTCGATGCCGATGATGGTGATGACTGGCAGCACCGCGTTGCGGAAGGCGTGGTCGTAGTTGACGGAGTTGTCTGATGCGCCCTTGGCGCGGGCGGTGCGGATGTAATCCTGGCGCAGGACCTCCAGCATGGAGGAGCGCGTCAGCCGCATGATGAGCGCGGAGGCGCGGAAGCCGACGGCGGCGGCGGGGATGCTGAGCAGGCCAAGCTCGTGCCAGACGCTGGCAGGCCTGTCGGTGTAGATGGGAATCCAGCCGAGGTACTGCACGAATCCCATGAGGATGAGCAGGCCCAGCCAGAACGACGGCAGCGACAGTCCGCTGAGACTGATGACCCTCAGGACATAGTCGAGCGCGGTGTCCTGGCGCACGGCACTGATGACGCCGAGCGGGACGCCGAGCAGTATGGAGAAGAACAGGGCCATGACGGCAAGCTTGGTTGTGACCGGGATGCGCGGGAGAATCTCGTCCAGCGCCGGCTTCTCGGAGACATAGGCGTAACCGAGGTCACCGCGCACAAGCCCGCTGATCCACTGCGAATACTGCACGACGAGCGGTTGATCGAGACCCAGTTCTTTCTCGATCTTGGCTTTCTCGGCCGGGTTCACGAGACCTGCCGACTCGAACAGGATATCGCTGATGTTGCCTGGCATCACCCGCAGCAGCACGAAGATTAGCACCGACATCCCGAACAAAGTCAGGATCATCAGCAAAAAGCGGCGGACCAGATACGCTGCCAACGCTCAACTCCTCCCGGCGTGGAGCGCCCGACGGATGGTACCTGCGGCGCGCTGGCACTCAGAGCGGCCGCAGTCGGACATGACGTTCTAGTGTAATGATCGAGAAATTCGTCTATGTTCGCAGCTTGTCTCTGAGCGAATTTCTCGATCTGAATCACGCTAGCATCATAGACTTGCTAGCGCCCTACTTATCGAGCCACACGTCCTCGAGGCGCCAGTTGTTATAGATGCTGTTCTGGTGGCCCACGAACCCCTTAACGTGGGGATGCCAGCAGGTCGAGGCGCGATCGTGATAGATGATCGGCCGCGCAAGATCGTCATTGAGCTTCTTCTCGATGGCCCAGACGAGCTGCTTGCGCTTCTCCACATCAACCTCCTGCGATTGCTCGTCGATCATCTTGTCGACCGCGGGATCGCAGTATTGCGTGTAGTTGCGCTCCGACTTGCAGGCGTAGTTCTCGTAGAACACTGGATCAGGATCGTCGACCGACATACCGGTGAGGTTCATGCCGATGGTATAGTCCTTGCGCGCGGCCTTGGCGTGCCAGATCGTCGTGTCCACCACCTCCAGCTCGCCCTCGACGTAGATCTGCTTGAGCTGGTCGATGAGTATGACGCCAGGGTCGCGATAGATGGCGATATCGCGGGTCGAGACCTTGACCTTGAGCGGGTTCTGCGCGCTGTAGCCGAGGCTTTCCATGATCTTGCGCGCCTCGACCCGGTTTTTCTCGATATCCCCACCGTAGCCGGTCATGGTCTTCAAGACGTCGGGCGGCATGCCCCACAGGCCTTCCGGCAACGGTAGCATCACGCCGCCGATATCGCCCTTGCCCTCGGTCAGGATGTCGATGAACGGCTTGCGGTCGATGGCGAGTGCCAGTGCGGTGCGCAACTTGGCATCGTTGAAGGGCGGCTTTTCGCGGTTCACCATGAGGTTGCGCGGCACGTACTGCGGTTTGATCTCGCAAATGGCGTTGGGCGCTTGTGATTTGATGTCCTTCAGCAGCGGGATGGTGATGTCCTGTGAGAAGGTCATGTCGAACTCGCCGGCCACGAACGCCAGGATGCGCGTCGAGCGGTTGGCGATAATGCGCATTTCCACGGCGTCGACGTAAGGCTTGCCCTTCTTCCAGTAGTCCGGATTGCGGGCGAGCCGGATCACCTCGTTCTGTTTGAACTCGACGAACTTGAAGGGGCCCGTGCCGATCGGCTTGGTGCGCATGTCGCGGGTAGAGACGTGACATGGGTAGACGGGCGAATAGCCGGACGCGAGCATGGATACCAGCGACGGCTGTGGCCGGTTGAGGACGAACGTTGCCTCATGATCGCCGTTGAGGGCGATCTCCTTGACGTTCTGATACCAGATGGCGCGTGGGTTCTTGCGGAAGGTATCCTGGTCCTTGCCGAGCAGCTTGTCCCAGGTGCATTGGACGTCCTTGGCGGTAAACGGCTTGCCGTCATGCCACTTCACGCCCTGCCGCAACTTGAATGTGAGTTTGGTCTTGGTGCTGTCCCAGGACCAGCTCTCGGCGAGGTCCGGCACGATGGTCTCGACGGAGTTCACAACCTTGGTCTGGTCGTAGACGACGAGGTTGTTGAACAAGGCCATGAACGGCAGAACGGTAGAAACCGTGGCCTCCTCGTGCACCGACGCGCTAGGCGGGTTGTCACGATGGTAGATCTTGAGCGTGCCGCCCTGCTTTTGCGCCATGGCAGGGGCGCTGGCTACCGCCAGGGCGGTCATTGCTGCGACGAAAAGTGAAAGGACGGTTGTCCTGCTCATCGCGTTCCTCCTGGAATCCGCTTGTGGGGCCGAGCGGATGTTGTTGTCGTTGGACAGCAGGCTAGACGCTGGGCAAATCACGATCAACCGGAATTGGTCGGGGCCCGCTGCTGCCGTGAGCGACAGCAAGCATTCCTTTCGGGGCTATCCTCGGGCCTGGTCAGGCCAAGCCCGAGAATGGTGCAGAAAGAGGAACAGAAACGCAGGCCTCAGTCGCCGCTTCGGAGCAGCGCGCCACCGTCGACCGGGAGTGTGACACCGGTGATGAAGTTGGCTTCGTCCGAGGCGAGGAACAGGGCCGCATACGCGACATCCCATCCCGTCCCCATCTTGCCGCGCAGCGGCACGCGCGCATCGCGCTCCGCCTCCACCACGGCGCGCGGCTTGTTGAACGTGCGCGCGCGCGTGTCCACCGCCATCGGCGTGTTCATGAGACCGGGCAGGATCACGTTGGCGCGAATGCCGTACTCGGCGTTCTGCTTGGCGATCATCTCGGTGAACCCGATCATGCCGATCTTTGTCGTCTTGTAGGCCACCAGCGGGTAGGTCGAGGACAGTGCTGCCACCGACGAGATCGAGATGATCGAGCCCGAGCGCTGCTGGCGCATAACCGGGAGCACATGCTTCACTGCCATGATGAAGCCGCGCAGGTTGATGGCGTTGCAGCGGTCGAAGGCCTCCTCGGTGATGTCGAACGGATTGGCATCCCCGCCCGCGATGCTCACGCCTACGTTGTAGTGCAGAACGTCAATGCGACCCCAGCGCTTCACAGCGTCGTCGGCTGCGGCTTTGAGCATCGCTTCCTTGGTCACGTCGGCCTCGAAGGCAGCGGCCGTGCCGCCTTCCTTCTCGATCATGGCGGCCGTTTCCCTGGCCGAGGCCAGGTCGCGGTCGACCGCCAGCACCTTGGCGCCCTCGCGTGCGCACACAAGCGCGGTAGCACGACCGTTGCCCACGCCTTCGCCGGGGCTCTGACCTGCACCAACGACGATGGTGACTTTGTCCTTCAAACGCATATTTCTCTCCGTCACTTCGCTTTGGGCAGCGGGAACTGCTCCAGGTACTTCATGTAGCTGTCCTCGACATCGACCTCGAGCGTGGCGAGGATGCGCACCACGGCGCTGTAAAAGGCCGTCGTAATAATGAGATCGTTGAGATCAGCCGGGTTGAAATGCTTCTGCAAGGCGTTGAACGTGGCGTCCGACATCCTGATGTCATTGGTCATCTCGCGCGCACCTTTGCACACGAGTTTCGCGATGGGTTCCAGCTTGGAGTCCTTGCCGTCCGTCTCGTCGATCAGCGCACGAATGTCGTCCGGCGAGACGCCGAAGTCGTAACCGATCTTGACATGGTGCGACCATTCATAGGGTGAGCGGGCAAGCCAGCCGACCTGCAGGATGGCGAGCTCGCGCAGCCGCGGATCGAGCTTGCTGCCGAAGCGGATATAAACTCCGAGCTCCCGGAAGGCCTTGAATGCGCCAGGGCTGTGAATGAGAGCTTTGTAGAGATTGATATCGCGGTCGAGCAAGTCCTTGTGCTCGGGCGCGAGATCATCCTTGGTGAGATAGGGAACGCGTGCCATTGGGTGTTCTGATCCTTATGCCTTGGGACGATCGTGCTCTTCGCTTTCGCGGTTGGGGGACATGATGCTGACGCCGCCGTCGACAATGAGCGTTTGGCCTGTGATGTAGCGGGCGTGATCGGACAAAAGGAAGCGCACGGCGCTGCCGATATCCCATCCAGTGCCTTCGATGCCGAGGGGCGACGCGCGGCGGCGCTGCTCGCGGGCTTCATCACTCATGCCGCCGGCATACACCATGGGCGTATAGACGGGACCCGGCGCAACGCAGTTGACGCGGATGCCTTCCGGCGCATGGTCGACGGCCATGGCGCGCGTCAGGGCGATGATGGCGCCCTTGGCGGTGGTATAGGCCGTGAGGCGGCGCGGGCGGATCGCCGAGATCGAGGAGATGTTGACGATCGCGCCGCGTTTGGCGGTCTTGATCATGGCTGGAATGGCATATTTGGAGAGGAAAAAGATCGGGTCGAGATTGACCTGAAGCACGCGGTGCCAAGTGTCGGGGTCCTCTTCCACGACCGAGGCTTTGCTGGAGATGCCGACGTTGTTGTCGAGATAGTCGAGACGGCCGAAGCGGTCCAGCGCCGCCGTTACTACGTCGCGAGCCTGCTTCTCGTCCGTTAGGTCGGCCGCGTGCGATGCGGCGGTGCCGCCTTCGGCCGTGATCATCTCGGCCGTGCGTCCGGCGAGTGCGATATCGCGGTCCACCACCAGAACCTTGGTGCCGGCCCGGCCCAGCAGGATGGCCGCGGCGCGTCCGTTGCCGATACCGTCGCCGACGGCGCCGCCACCGGCGACAATGGCGACCTTGCCGGCGAGGCCGGGGTCATCTTTTGGTTCGGTCATTCATGGGCTTCCTTCACTCGATCGGTTGTGTCGTTTTCATGCTGAGTCCAAGTCGCGCGTGCAGGTCTGCCCGCTCATAGCAGCAGCCTGCCGTATCTGGCTCGGGTGGACGACCTAATGATGGGCCACATTGTTGCCTACGTCGAGTACCGGTTGCAGTTGACTGAGCGTGGCGCTCGACCGGCGCAACTTGGGAGGCAGCGTCTTGTCCGCATCGGATGCCGACGCGAATGTGGATGATAGAGAATTGTCACGGGTCGTCGCGGAGCAAAGGTTTTGATGGAAGAGAGGCTTTGAGCGCTCTCAGGTCAGCTGCGGACGCCGTGGTGGCGGCGCCCTCGATGGCGCGATAGCGGCCAACAACATCGCGGCCGAGCTTGGTCAGGCGGGCCCCGCCACCGCCCGTGCCGCCCATTTGCGTCTCCACCAGGGGCTCACGAAATATGTGATTGATCTCGTCAACCAGCAGCCAGGCGCGCCGGTACGACATGCCCATCTCTTTGCCGGCTTGCGAGATCGAGCCATGCTTGGAGATCAGCTCCATCAGCCTGATCTTGCCGGGCCCGAGAAACCCGTGGGCGCCAAAATCCACGCGGATGGTGAGAACGGCGTGACGCGTTTCGTTCCCGCTTGCCCGTGCCAGTGCTGCCGCGCGCCGGGTGCGTGGCCTGGGTGCCTGTCGCATACTCGCGTCCACTCGCCGATTGAATGCTCTTGTTGGCCACAGAACCGGTGCATCTTGCCACAAAACTACGAGGCGGCCAGCGCGCACGCTTATCTCGAATGCTCAGCGCGGGCGCGTGGTGTAGGTCGCGAGGCCGAGCCGGTCGCCGGCCTTCAGATGCCGCTCGACGGCACTCGCCAGCTCCTCCGGCTTGCGCTTTTCATCGAGCAGCTTGAGCTCGAGCTCGAGGGCCGGCCGGCGCACCTCGGTCAGAATGGCAACCAACATGTCGGCACCGAACGGCTCGCGGGCGGAAAGGGTGAAGCTGAGTGCATCCTTGTCCATGTACGGGTCGGCGTTGCCTTCGGGAAAGAGGTACTGAATCGTGCCGTCGCCTGCCAGATTGACGAGGAGGAGATATCGGCCATAGAGGCCGTTGATGGTGACGTCGAACTTTTCTCCGGGCCGGAAATCGCGGTCAGGCGGCGTGATGGCGATATCCGCGGTGCGGCCGAGCGTGAGGGCTGTCAGGCGCTGGCCAGCGCCGAAACGCTCGATGACGCTCGGCAGAGCATCGCGCGCCAGACCAAAGGCCACGACCGTGCCCGTCAAATCGATAACATCACCGTTGCGCGGGTCCCAGGTGATCTGCATCTTGCCGCCATCCGGGCGTGCGGGACTGGAGCCTGCTTTCGGCTCGACGACCGTCACGGGAGGCAGCGGTTTTGGCCTGACATCGGGGATGGCGGCAGTCGCAATTGGGCCATGGCCCGTGCGGAAAAGTGCTGTGTCGGCGCTCGCCAGCGTGCGGGGCTCAGCCACGGGGCTTTGGCGGTTGGCGCTGAGGATCTGGATGTTGCGGCGCAGGTAGCCGAACAGCTCGCGCCGCGTCGTCACGCCGTTCCTGTCGCCCTCCTGGTCCGCCAGGCCCTCGAAGGCGCGCGCCAAGGCAAAGCTTGCCGCCCCTCGGGGCGTGGCCTCGCCGCCGATCTGGATCTCGGGAGATTCGTGCTCGGCGTCGACGGCGGCAATGAAGGTGAGGGTTGGATATTGTTTCGTGGCATTGTCGTCGGCGGGCATGCGGGCGGCAGGAGCCAGACGGTCGTTGCGCGGATCGATGAAGTAGGTGCCGCTGCGCACGAGCTCCGGCCGGTCCACGCGCTTGAGGCCCCGTACCTTGAGGCCACGCCCGCGCGGGTCCACGGCTTTCGTCAGGCCGCCGCCGAAACAGCTGTCGGCGAGGAACACGGTCTGGGCACCAGTCGCCGCAATGCGGCCGAGCCAGATGTTCATTTCGTCGTCGAGAACACGCTCCAGCGTGCCCGTGCCGTCGGTATCGAAGCCCCACAGCAGGAACAGCTCGTCGAGTCCGTCCGGCTCGCTGCCCAGCACGCGCTCGGGCTCGCGTGCTCCATGACCGGCGAACGTGATCAGCACGAGGTCGCCGGGCCCCGAGCGCTGGGCCAGCTCGCTGAGCGCCCGCTCGACGGAGGCCCGGGTGGCTGCCTCGTCGACAAGCACGGTCAGATCGCTGACGCCACCGCGCTGCATCGTGCCGGCAATGTCGCGTGCGTCGGCAACCGCCCCGTCGAGGGGCGATGCAGCGCGCGGGTTGCGATAGTTGTCGATGCCGATAGTGAGTGCGCGCACGGTACCGCTGCCGGGAGACCGGATCGGC
Organism: uncultured Alphaproteobacteria bacterium; assembly: GCA_963806735.1. Classification (GTDB taxonomy): domain Bacteria; phylum Pseudomonadota; class Alphaproteobacteria; order Rhizobiales; family Hyphomicrobiaceae; genus CADEFX01. The sequence goes on from CAWEBE010000071.1 coordinate 106,915, forward strand.
GGCGATGCAGCGGTTGGGCGTGAGGCAAGGGTGTAGATGCTGAAGATTGCGACCAGGAGCATGACCGGCACAAAAGCCGTCCGGTTGCGCGGCCATCGCATCTGAATGCTCCCGGCAGCTCTCAGCGAGCAGAACCCTTCGACGCTTTGTCCACGACGCTGGCCATGCGATCGACGAAGCTCCGCTTTTCCTTGGCCTTCGGATCGCGGGAAGCTTGGAGCTCCTTGCGGAACACATCCCGTATTCGCAAGGTCACGCCGAGATCCTCTTCCTTGCGCTTATCCGCGGGCCCTCGCTCTTTGCATTTGTTGAAGCGCTCGAACCAGTCGAATTGCGTCTCTGTGGGCGGGTCCGGACGCTTCCAGTCCCACACCGCCACCCAAAGTTCCTGCCCGCGATTGTTACACGCCACCGGCCAAATGTTTCCCACCCAGATGTAGAGGATCTTGCTGCCGTCGCCGTAGTCAGCGCGCAGCAGGTCGATCTGATCCTCGAAGATGGCCGGCGTGCCATCCTTCCGCTTAGCCTCGCCGGCGTCGTACATCTTGATGAGCTCGAAGCCGGCGTAGTACTCCGTCATGGGGTCTGCGGCAGCGCTGTCGGTAGGAGCAGATCGGACACGCTCGATGACCTTGAGCAGCAGATCGATGGCGCGTTCGGGATCCTTCGGCAGCGCATCCGAGGGACGATCGGCGGGAAAGCCCGTGCGATACAACCTCGCAAGCTCCAGACCGGCCTTCGGATTGCCGAGCGCAAACGCCGCTCGATAGAGATCGGCGATCTCCTTGGCGCCGCCATCCGGCTTGCCATCGAGGCGTGGACGGAAGGGTATTTTGCCGTCGCGCAGGCGGTTGGCGAGGTCGAACATGGCCTCGATGGACCCGCCATCGGCGGCTAGGCGCAGGAACCGGCCGGCGGCCTCGGGCTGCGGCGCGGGCAGTCCGTGTCCCGCGGACATGAGATTTGCGAGCCGCGCCTGCGATCGCGTATCGCCGGCTTCCGCCGCACGCGCGTACCAGATGATCGCCTCGTTGTCGTTGCTCTTGGAATACATCTCGCCGAGCTGGTACATCGCTTCCCATGAACCGCGGGAGGCAGCGATCTCCATCATTTCGATGGCACGCTTGGGATTGGCCTGTATACCCAAGCCACTGGTTCCAGGAATGCCCTTCTTCAGATAGAGCGCGGTCTCGATGGTGGCTGGAACGAAACCCGCCTCGGCCGCCTTCGACAGCCGGCGGAAGGCCTCCGAGTGCCGCTACGGGCGCGATATTCGCCGTTCTGGTACAGCAGCGCCAGGTCGTTGTAGGCGGCAGCATAGCCGAGATCGGCCGCCTCCTCGTACAACAGTGAGGCGCGCTCGAGCGCGTCGGTGACACCGAGCGGTTGGGCCGATAGCGAGGCCAAGGCGTAGTAGGCGCGAGCCAGATTATATTTGTAGCGTGCGACGCGGCTGCGCTCGGTGATCGCGCGTGTGCAAAAATCAATCGCTTGCTGAATTTCGCGAGCGGCGCGGCTGCGCTCATCGGCTCCACCAGACAGACCGAGCATGGCCACTTTCTGGATCTCGGTGCCGCCGATGTTCTGCGGCCGATTTGGATCGAAGAGAGAGGCTGCCCGTAAATCACATTGCTGGGCGGCATCATTAGGATCGCCGCCAGTAGCCGGAGCGTCCCTCAGCAGGGTCGACAATGCGCCGGCTCCGTTGCTCTGCAGGCGGGACAGCCGCTCGATGTCTTCTGCGAAGTCGCATGGGGCCAGACGAATGCGAGCGTCCTCGAGGTCGGCGGCTGAAACACTGCCCGAGGCTACGCCATAGCGAAGCTGAGCCAGCTCAGCCTTCGCCGTCTGGCAGCGCGCCTCCAGATCGTAGCGCGCATCTCCCTGCCAGAAGTAGAATTTGGTGTTCTGCGGATCATCGCTGAAGTCCGGCACTTGCTCCTTACCGAGCTTGCGCGCCTGATCGCGCACGCTGATCTTGACCTTGGCGGCAAGGATATTGATCTCCTGACGCGGCACTTCCAGTTCGCTCAGGAGCACACGGGTGAAAAGCGAGGTCAGGCTTTTTTGACGGCGTTGTCCCACCGCGACGACACCGGGACGATTTTGCCGCCCGTCGCGTCAAGGGTCACTCGCTGCAGCGTGGCGCGGCACACGGAGCTCATTTGCGTCTCTGCCCGCCGCCAAGCACCAGGGACCTCCTCGAACGTCTCGAGGGCCGCGGGTGTCTTGATGGCGCCAGTCTCGACTTGAGCACCGCCGACGTTTTGCGTCCGCTCCAGTTTGGCACCTCGTGCCGTGTCGGCTTTTCCGGTCGCGGAGACCTGAATGGACTTGGCACCGCCGCCGACGAGCTCCGAATAGTTTGCGGCCATGCAATCGTAGAGCGACCGGCGGGCCCTGAAGCGGAATTGGAACTGCTTCTCGAGGCCCTGATTGTCGCCGCCGTGCGTGCCCGCAGTCAGAATGAAAAGCTCGACCGGAACGGCGTTGATGTAGTTGGTCACGAGCCGCTCGTAGCGACCGTCGGCGCCCACCGTCCACAGGCTCTCGTCCGCGCGGTCGCTGTACTCGTAGATGGTGCGAATGAACCGGTCGAAGCTGTGGCTGACGCCGATGATCTCGGCGACCTCCAGAGCTTTGGCATAGACGTCGCGCGCGGACCTGGAGAAGAGGTCGTTGAGATCACTCATGCTCGCGCCCTTGGCGCCGACGCCGTCAAAATATGGATCGAGCCGCGCTTGAGCATGCCGAAGGAGGCGAACTGTCAGCCGGTCTCGCGTCCAAAGCTCGCCGGCAAAGCGCTCGAACTCGTATAGGCGTCCTTGCTTGTAGGCGTCCTCGACGGCGCGCTTGATCTCCCCCGCAGTGACCTGATTGATGTTGACGCCAGCCGCGACCTTCACATTCACTTTGTTGTCCCAAGGCTGCTGGAGACAGCCCCACAAGTTAGCTCCGCGCAGCTCCTGATGCTTGCACTCGATGTATCTCAGGATCTTGCTGACGGCGAGATCGACGTTGCGGTCGTCCTCCTGCTGCTTGGCGCGCTTGATTTCGTTGATCTCGTTCCGCACCTGCGTCATGCGCTTGACGTCGGAGAAGGTCACCTGGGGACCTTCCTCGGTCGGCTTGTCGCGATTGCTGGAAGCGGCGCCCCCGCTGCCATCGCCCTTGGGCCTGCGCTGGACAGGAGCCTTGGCGCCGCCCTGTTGCTGCTGCATCGCCTTGGCCGCCTCGTTCATCAGCAGCAGCCCGGCGCCGATGCCGATGGCGGTGCCGACACCGCGCTTGCTGGCTTGAGCCGGAGCCGGTGTCAGCAGTGCTGACGAAGCAAGCGCTGCTGCGCTGACGCCCAGCACCGCGTGCGTCAGGCCGAAGGAACGTCCCATAATATCCCCCGCTTCGAAATATAGTTAAGTGCAGTGTACCGAATGTATTTCAGTGCGCGTGTGACAGCAAGTGTCACATCCGCAGCGGACAACAAAATTGATTCGAAGCGGCGGGCCTAGTTCGCGATCACGACATCAACGCCGACAGCCATCTTCTGGCCGCGCCCGCCCAGCAGCACACCACTGATCGGGCTGATATCATCATAGTCGCGGCCGTAGGCGACGGTGATGTGCTCGTCGGTGGGCATGATGCCATTGGTGGGGTCGAAGTCCACCCAACCCGCTTCCGGCGCCCAGACCGAGATCCAGGCGTGCGAGGCGTCGGCGCCCTGCAGCTTCTCCATGCCTGGCGGGGGCCGCGTCAGGAGATAGCCGCTAACATAGCGGGCGGGCAGGCCGAGGCCGCGCAGGCAAGTTATTGCCAGGTGGGCGAAATCCTGGCACACGCCGCGCCTCTCCTTGAGGACGTGCGCTACCGGCGTGGAGATGTCGGTCGCGGTGCTGTCGAAGGTAAAGTCGGCGAAGACGCGCCGCGTCAGGTCATGGGCGGCCTGCAGGATGGGGCGGTCGGGCGGAAACGAAGGCCGGGCGTACTCGAGCGCCTCGCGCACCGGCTTGGTATGACGGGAGGCGCTGACGAACTCGAGTACGCCGACGTCCAGGCGTCCATCTCCCTGCAGTGCGCGTTCAGCGACGTGCTCCCACGAGGTCGAGAGCGCCAGGATGGGCAGATCCGGCGCTCTGACTTGCACTGTACTGCGGGCGTGGATGATGAGCTCCTTGTGCTCATCGGCGATTTTCAAGATGGCCGAGGAATTGCCAAAACGGTCCTCCAGCTCGAATTGGGAGGCCGGCGCGGGCTCGATAAGAATGTTGTGCCGCAATACGTCCTGCCGCGGCCCGCTGCGCGGCGTCAGGTAGATGACGTGCTGGGACTGCAGCACCGGCTTGCGGTAGGAGTAGGCGGTGCGATGGCTGACGTCGTAGATCATACGCCTATTCCAGAGCGCGCGCGCACCCAGCGGGCATCCTTCTCCAGCAGATCGAAATAGCGCCGGCCAATGGCGTCGGAGAGGTCGGGCAGGACAGTGACCTGCCGGTCGAGCAGTTTGCGCAAGTTCGCTCGCACGCCCTGGGCGTCGGCTTGGGGCAGTGTGGCGATGTCGACGACGCGAACCTCGCCCAGCAGCGAGAGCGCCATGCGCTGCTCCTCGCGCCGCCCGCGGCCGGCGTTCGACTGGGGAAGCAGCTCGATGTGTCTGGACAGTGCTTCGAGCTGGAACGCCACACTGCGCGGATTGCTCTCGTCGATCAGCAACAGATCGAGCACCAGCGACAGCATCGGCGCCAGGCGATAGCGCGAGCGATAGGTGATGAAGCTGTCGGCAAGCTCCAGCACGAACAGCAGCCTCCCGGCCTCGTCCGCTTCCGGCTCGGCCTCGCCGAACATGCCGAGCAGCAGCTCCGACATATTGAAGGCGCGCGACAGGCGTCGTCCCATGTCAAGGAATGACCAGCCGAAGCTGCGGGTCATGTTTTCGTGCGTCAGGCCATGGAAGGCGGCGAGCACACGCAGGCCGTCCTCGATGAGGCGAAGAGAATCGCCGATGGGCATCGGCATCGCGCCCGCGCGCCAACGGCGCCGGGCGTAGAAGTCATTGAGCGTGTGCCAGGCTTCGAGCGAGAGGCGGTCACGCGTGATGCTGGCGATGCGATGGATGTTGTCGAGCGTGCGCGGCAGGCCATAGTACCAGTCCGCCGATGTCATGAGATTGCGCGCCAGGCGCTCGATCAGGGCTCGGTCGGTTTTTTCCCACTGCGGTGGAACTTCTCCATCGTCCTTGGACAGCAGGATCTCGAGCGCAGTGCGGCTGGCCCGCAACTCCTGGCGTGGGCCGCTGTCCTCCTCGAGCCGGTTGAGGCACGTGCGCAGCACGCGCATAGTCCAGTCTGCGCGCTCGATGTAGCGGCCGAGCCAGAACAGATTGTCGGCGGCCCGGCTCGGCAGGTCGTGCGGCGTCCGCTCGATCTGCGCCGCCTCGATGGTGGGGCGCCACAGGCTCGCGAACGGAGGTTGCGGAGCATCGCTGATAACCCACACGTCGCGGGACTCTCCATCCGGGGCGCTGAGCGCCACGCTGGTATTCGGATCGACCGTCATCGCCAATCCGCCCGGCATGGCCACGAACCCGTTCGGCGTCGACGTAGCGAACAGTCGCAGCGCATAGGGCTTGGGTACGAGCCCGGCAGGGGTGAGCGAGGGGGTGGTGCCGAAGCCGATCTTCTCCTCGGCCACCAGCGTGGCGCCTCTGAGCTCGATCTCCTCGAGCAGAGTTGCGCGCTCGGTTTCGCTCAGCTTGGCCGGGTCCAGCCCAGCCAAGGCGCGTCCAGGCCGCGCAGTGCTCTCGTGCGCAGGCCGCACGACCATGCGTTCGAGGTTCGCCAAAACGTGATTGCGCGCATTGGCATCGCCGAGCCACCAGCGTGGACCGTCCGGCATCAGCAGCTCTTCACCCAGCAGCTCGCGAGCAAGACGCGGCAGGTAGGCGCCGATGCCGCGGTTCTCTGCGAGGGCGGAGCCCAGGAAATTTGCAACCAGGTCGGGCTCGCGGCGGACCGCCTGCAACAGACCGACAGGTCCGGCGAAGCCCGAGGCGTCCAGCTCCAGTGGGTCCGCGACCGCACCGGCGACGCAGCGCACGATCAGGTCGATGGGCATGAGGCCGTCGAGTGTCTTCAGGAACACGCGCTCGTCGGCAACGCGTAGGTCTCCGCCTTCCACCAGCGTCAGGCCGAGGTAGCGAGCAAGGTAGGCATGGCTGAAGAAATCGTTGTGGCGTGCTCCAGGGGTCAGCAGCGCCATGGTCGGGTCGATGCGGTTGGCGCGGCGCGCCAGGGCTGCCTGCATCTGCTGGAAGTAGGGCGCAAGTCGTAGAGCATTGCAGGCGCTGAAGATGTCGCCGGCGACGTTGGTGTGGACCATGCGATTGGCCAGCGCGTAGCCGATGCCTGCGGGCGTCTCGATGTGCGTATCGATGACGCGCCAGCCGCCATCCGGCCCGCGCGCGACATCGATGGCAAAGAACTGGATATGTCCCTTGGCGGGCTGCAGGTACTGCAACGGACGCAGATAGGAGGGGTCACTGAAGACGAGCTGATGGGGAATGGCGCCGTTCGCGAGCAATTGCTGGTCCGCGTAGAGATCGGCGAGAACGGCCTCGAACAAGCGCGCGCGCTGCAGGAGCGTGCGCTCGAGCACACGCCATTCGGCCGGTGGAATGAGGAGCGGGATCAGGTCCACGCGCCAGGGCTGCGCGGTGGTCGCGGGATCGGAGAATAGGTCGTGCGCGATGCCCGTCTCGCGCACGCGCGTGTTGAGTTGCTCCATACGCCGGAACCGCGTGTCGGCGTCGAGCGCATTGATGGCCTGAAACAACGTGTGCCAGTGGGCTGCGGATGGATCGGATGCGCTGCCGAGTTCGTCGAAGCGCCCGCTGTCGGGCCGGTAGCTCGACGTCAGATCGCCCTTGGTCAGAGTTTCGGCTCGAGCGCTCATGCCTATCCTTGGTCACACACGTATTCGCATTGCGCGGCGCGTGTTTCGATGCGCGGCTCGGAAATCTCTTCCTAACTCGTGGTCTTGCCGCTGACTAGGGTAACCGTCGCGTTGGCGTGGATCGAAGGATAAAGGTTGCGCCTGCGCCACACTATTGTGTGAAGGGGCATCGGGTTAACTCTTCGCCCGCAAATCGAGGGTCATCGGGAAGTCGGGGTGAGCCGCTGTGGCTTTTGGCGCTGAGGCGCCCGATGTGTGGCCCATTGTTTCGAAACGAGCGGTGCGTCGGGCTTCGGCCTCCAGGGCGTTCACCGGCCGCTCAGCATAGCTGCGACCGGCGGGATGCGTCGCGTGGTAGCGGCAACCGCCGATGGAGCGGCCTGTCCAGGTGTCGAAGATGTCGAAAGTCAGGGGCACGTGCGGACTGATCGTCGGATGGAAGCCGTGCGTTGGCCGAAAGGTGCGGAAGCGTACTCCGGCGATCGTTTCGCCCAAGGTGGCCGTGTTGGTGAGCGGCAGGGTGTAGCCGTTACAGGCGACCGTGAAGCGATCGCCGGTGGCGCCAGCGACTTTGACTTGCAGCCGTTCGAGCGACGAATCGACGGTGCGTGCGGTGCTCCCGCTGTCGCTCTGCTCGCCGAGGACGAGCCATGGCTCGAGGGCATGGCGCAACTCCAGGTCGATGCCGGCATGTTGAACGCGGCCAATCACCGGACAACGGAAGGCGAGATGAGGTGCGAACCACTCGGATTGCATGGGGAGGTCGGCGCTCCTCAGGTCGCCAACAACGCTTTCCAGGTCGGCCCATAGGAAGTGCGGCAGCATGAAGCGATCGTGCAGCGCCGTGCCCCAGCGCACCAGCGGCTGCCGGTAGGGGTGCTCCCAGAACCAGGCGCCGAGCGCGCGGACAAGCAGCTGCTGGGCGAGGCTCATGCGCGGATGCGGCGGCATCTCGAAGGCACGGAATTCCACGAGGCCCAGGCGGCCCATGGGACCGTCCGGCGAGTAGAGCTTGTCGATGCAGATTTCAGCCCGATGCGTGTTGCCGGTCACGTCGACGAGCAGGTTGCGCAGCAGACGATCGATCAGCCACGGCGATACTGATTGGCCAGGTTCTGGAATCTGACGCAGTGCAATTTCCAGCTCATAGAGGGAATCGTGACGCGCCTCGTCTATGCGCGGGGCCTGGCTGGTGGGACCAACAAAGAGCCCCGAGAACAGGTAGGACAGCGATGGGTGGTTCTGCCAATACCTGATGATGCTGGCGAGCAGATCGGGACGCCGCAGCAGTGGACTGTCCGCCGGCGTGGTTCCGCCGAGGACGACGTGGCTGCCGCCGCCGGTGCCGGTCTGTCGTCCGTCGATCATGAACTTCTCGGCCGTGAGCCCTATCTGCTGTGCTTCGTCATAGATGGCCGTGGTGATCTCAATTGAGTCCCGCCACGACGCTGCCGGATGCACGTTGACCTCGATGACACCCGGGTCCGGTGTCACCTTGATAAAGGCGACGCGCGGGTCGAACGGCGGCTCGTAGCCTTCGGGGCGAATGGGCTGGCCCGTGTCGGTGGCGGCTTTCTCGACGGCGGCAAGAAGCGCGGCGTAGTCGTCGCCATCCGCGAGCGGCGGCAGGAACACATGCAGATGGCCGTCGCGCACTTCGAGAACCAATGCGGTGCGCACCAGAGCGGCCGGGTCGATCGGGCGCTCGGGAGCAACTTGTATGCTTTTCGTAGAACAGTGCTCTTCGGCAACTTGAAGGTTTTTTCGCGGAGCGAAGGGATCGATCGGCAGCACGTGCGGATAGTCGATGTAGGCGATCTCGCGTAGACCAGTCAGGGGCAGGCGCAGGCCGACCGGCGAGGCGCCAGGAATGAGAAACAGGTTGCCGCGGCGAAAAGCCCAGCGCTCCGTTGTCCAGCGCCGCTCTCCGCCGGGCGTGTGTGAAACGAGAAGGGGAAGTACGTAGCCGATCGGCCGATCCAAGCCGCGCTCGAAGGTGCGCATCAGGCGGTCGCGCTCGGCAGGCTCGGCGAGTTGAGCGTCTTCAAGCTTGATACCGAGCGGCAGCTTCTGCTCGATCAGCATGGCGTGCGCGGGGTCTTCGTAAGCGGGGATAGCGCTGTCGACCGCAAGTCCGAGATGGCGGCAGAGAGAGCAACCGAAGCTCCGTGCGGCGTCCGCGGCCGCAGGTTGCGTTGCTTCGCCTGCGATCAGATTATCGGCGCGCCACAGCGGTTGTCCGTCCTTGCGCCAGTAGAGCGCATAAGCCCAGCGCGCCACCTGCTCGCCCGGATACCATTTGCCGAGACCGTGATGCAGCATACCGCCGTTGGCGAAGCGCTGACGAAGCCGGCGCGCCAGCTTGTCGGCGTACATGTGCTTCGTGGGGCCTAGCGCAGCGATGTTCCATTCGGGCGCCATCGAATCTTCGGCGGCGACGAACGTGGGCTCGCCGCCCATGGTGAGGCGCACGTCGCCAGCCGACAGTCGCTCTTCCACGCGATCGCCGGCGGCGAGGATCGCCTGCCACTGTGCGTCGCTGTAAGGCTTGGATGTGCGCGGTACCTCGCGCATGCGCACAACCTGCATGGAGAAGGAGAAATCCACGTGCGCGGGCTCATGCGATCCAGTGATCGGGGCTGCGGTAAGTGGGCTCGGGGTTGTGGCGAGCGGAATGTGACCCTCGCCGGCGAACAGGCCGGAGGTCGGGTCGAGGCCAATCCAGCCCGCGCCGGGCATGTAGACCTCGGCCCAGGCGTGCAGATCGGCAGTATCCGTCTTCGCAGTGGTGTCGGGGCTCTCTTGATCGGGCGCGAGCTGGATCAGGTAGCCGGAGACGAAGCGTGCAGCCAGGCCGAGGTGGCGGAGAATTTGCACGAGCAGCCAGCCGGTGTCGCGGCAGGAGCCCGATTTGGCCTGCAGCGTTTCTTCCGCCGTCTGAACGCCTGCTTCCATGCGCGTGCGATAGGCGACGTGGCGGCTGAGTGCGACGTTGAGATCGGAGATGAATTGAACCGTGGAGCGCGGCGAACGATCGATCTCAGCCAGGTATCGATCCAGCAGCGGCTCGGAGGGGGGCTGATCGAGATAAGGCCGCAGGTCAGCAGCCAACGCCCCGTCATAGGTAAAGGGAAAGCTCGCAGCCTCCGCATCAATGAAGAAGTCAAACGGGTTGATCGGCGACATCTCGGCGATCAAATCGACCGTGACAGCAAACTCGGCCGTCTTTTCGGGAAGCACGACACGAGCGAGAAAGTTGCCGAACGGATCTTGCTGCCAATTGATGTAGTGCGTCGGTGTGACGTGCAGGGCATAGGCGGAAATTGGCGTGCGGCAGTGGGGCGCGGGCCGCAAACGAACGAGGTGGGGTCCGAGCGTGACTGGACGCTCGAAGCGATAGTGAGTGCGGTGCGTCAGCGCGATCTGGACAGGCATGAGCCACTCGGGCACGGCGCCACTTGCCGTAGGGCCAACTGACCGCAGTCCGAGGCGGCGCGCAAGCGCGTGCAGCGCGAGAAGAGCTTCCGTCGTGCCTGATTATACGGCAGAGAGGCTGGCCGTCGCGTGTGCAGCCCGCGACGGCTTGGTGGTGATGGCTTCAGACCGAGCCGATAACCTTGCGGACGACATGGGAACGGTTCGTGGTGAAGGGGCGTACCTCCTTGACCCAGCGACCCTTCTCTCCGGCTTCCGCCCACTCTTTGCTGAGCAGAACAGCCGGGCTCTCGATCTCGTACACCGCCACGTAGCGCGGCAGGCCCTCGCCCTTGAGCTCGCGCTTTTCTCCGCTCAAGACGAACGCTGCGGGCTCGGTCTTGAAGCGCGTTGCAGCCAGTACGCCCGGAACCTTGCTGAGGTAAGGAACGTGCTCGGTGTCGTAGACTTCGTTGAAGAGTGCCTCCTTCTCCGGCGTCACATCCATGCTGACGATGAACACGTATTTCGTTTTGATCGGCATTGTCGCTCTCCTGCTCCTTGCCTGCTCAGAGGTGACGATTTTCAGGTGGTCTATCGACGCGCAGTCTTCGCCTGAAGACATGCACGGCAATTCTACGAGATATGCTGCTTCCGCGCTCGCCGAACAACCTTATGCCGTTGACCGGCCCGGCGACAGATGCAACCTTTTGAGGGTGGCAATGCCAAGAGGACATAATGGCAAGCACCTGGAAGGAAACGTCGCTCGACATTGCGGGCGTCAAGCTGCACCTCGCGCGCGCCGGCAAAGGTGCACCCCTGCTCATCCTGCATCACGACACTGGCACGCTGCCTACGCTGCCGTTCTATGAAGCGCTGGCGGCGCGCTTTGATGTCTTGGTCCCTCATCATCCGGGATACGGAAAATCACAGCGGCCAAACTGGTTGCGCTCGGTTCGCGATATCGCGGCGATGTATCAGAATGTGCTGGTGAAGCTGGACATCGAGCAGTGCGTGCTCATAGGTCTCGGCTTCGGCGGCTGGATAGCGGCCGAGATGGCGACACAGGCACCGCGTTCGGTCAGCAAGCTCGTGCTCGTCGGCGCCATGGGTGTCAAGCCGCTGGAAGGCGACATCCTCGACGAGGCGATCGTCAGCTACATCGACTATGCGCGCGCCGGCTTCCACGATCAAAAGGTGTTCGACGCTGTGTACGGGGCCGAGCCCGACACCGATCAGCTCGAGCAATGGGACATCTGCCGTGAGATGAACTTCCGCATCGCCTGGAAGCCCTACAAGTACAGCCAGACGCTGCCGCATCTGCTGGGCGGTGTGCGGGCACCCGCGCTTGTGGTGTGGGGCGATGACGACAAGGTTGTGCCGCGAAGCGCAGGCGAGATCTATAAGGCCAAGCTGCCGCAAGCCCGGCTCGAGATCGTCAAGAATTGCGGCCATTGCGTCGACATGGAGAAGCCGGACGAGCTCACCAAGCTCATCACGAGCTTCGTCGGCGGCTAATCGAGATCGAGGGAACAACCAATGCACCTGATGTATTTTACCGAGCAGCCGATGTCGGCCTACGACGCGAAAGAGGGCCTGGAATACGGCGCGACCGCGCTCACGTTCTCCAACAAGCATTTCGATCCGGTTGCCGGCAGCCGGCTCTACAACGAATATCTCGAGCAGTACGTCTACGCAGAGGAGATGGGCGTGGACGGCATCATGCTGAACGAGCACCACAATGCGCCGTTCTGCATGCAGGCCAAGGCCAATATCTTTGCCGCGATCCTCGCAGCCGCTACTAAACGCGTGAAGATCGTGATGCTCGGCAATCCATTGCCGCTGGCCGAGAACCCGATCCGGCTTGCCGAGGAGCTGGCCATGATCGACATGGTCTCCAAGGGCCGCCTCGTCTCCGGGTTCGTGCGCGGCGGCGGCCAGGAGCAGTTGGCGACGGGCGTCAATCCCGCTTTCAACCGCGAGCGCTTCGAGGAGGCGCACGATCTCATCGTGAAGACCTGGACCGTGCCCGGTCCCTTCCGCTGGGAAGGCGCCCACTACCAGCACCGCGTCGTCAATCCGTGGGCCCTGCCGTTGCAGAAGCCCTATCCGCGCGTGTGGATCCCGGGCGTCATCAGCAAGGAGACGATCATCTGGGCCGCCAAGCAGCGCTATCCCTATATCGCGCTCAACACGTCAATCCCGCAGACAAAGCAGATCTGGCAGCTCTATGACGAGACGGCGGCTGCGGTGGGCTACAAGTCGGGTCCGGAGAACCGCGGCTATCTCGCGCGCATCCACGTGGCCGAGACCGAGGAGAAGGCCATCCAGAACGCCAAACAGTTCATGTGGATGCAGGGCGAGTTCACCGGCCTTGCCCATCCGGTCTGGGCCAATCCGTCAGGGTATTTCTCGCCCGGCGGGCGGCGCAACTTCGTCGAGTTCGCGGTCGGCCGCGCCAAGAATCCGCGCGGCAACCCGACGTTCGAACAGCAGCGCGACGACGGCATGATCATGTGCGGAACGCCCAAGCAGGTTCTGCCGCGCATTCGCCATCTGCTGGAGGAAACGCGGCCGGGGATACTGGCGGTCTGGGGCAACGACGGCAATGTCTCGCCTCAGGATTCCAAGAGCTGCATCCGTTTGCTCGGCCAGGAGGTGTTTCCACAGGTGCGCGAGTGGGCAAAGGAGCTGGGTCTCAACAGCCCGTTCGAGACCAATGCGCCGGTGAGCATTAAATACTCGACGGATTTGGAGCCGGCAAAGACGAAGGTGCCGGCCTAGAGCAGGATCGCTTCTGATTGAATCACTTTATCCAATTGAGACGTCGCGGCCGAAGCGTAAATCCTGCTCTACACTTTAGGTTTAGAGTGCGATTCACGCCTCATCTGGAAGCGGCAGCGCTGCCAGATGAGGCGATCGCGCTCTAGAGCATCTCCTTGCGTGCCCCGAGGGACGGGCAGTGTGTGTGCACAAACTTTACTCTACACACTCACGTCATTCCGGCGCCGCTTGCGCGTCTTACGTGCAAGCGGGAATCGGCCGGAACCCAGAAGCGCAATAACGTTTGCGGATATGCGCCTGGGTCCCGGCCCATTTCCGCTCGCGTGGAAACGCGAGCGGGGCCGGGATGACGCAAGAGTGGTGCGGCTTCGCGCGTGCCCATCTCGTCAAGCGCTGGTTCCTGCCGGAGCCTACCTCGCGTCGATCTTCACGCCGGGAAGCTGGATGCGGACCGTGTTGCGCTGGCTGTCGTAGTAGAGGTAGCCGAGGACAACCACGGCCGCGGCCAGCAGCAGGATGATGACGTTCTTGGAGTCCTTCATGTCGTCGGCCGCCCCTCGCTGATGCTGCCCCCGCGCGTGAATGTGCTCAGTCCGTTTCGATGGGGAGAGACGTATCCTTTGCCCACTCGCCCATGGAGCCGTCGTAGAGCGTGAGATTGTCGTAGCCGAGCTGATGCAGCAGGAACAGATCGACGGTGGCGGAGATGCCGCCGCCGCAGTAGCACACGACACGCTTGTCCTTGGTAACACCTTGCGCTTCGAGTTTGGTCTTGGCGTCGGCAAGCGTGGTGAAGCCCTTGCTTTGCGCATCGACCAAGGTCGCGGCCGACACATTGACGCTGCCAGGGACGCGGCCGGGCCGGCCATAGCGACTGGGCTCTAGTCCCTTGTGGAATTGCGGCCCGAGCGCGTTGACGGTCACTGTGTCGGCACGCCCGATCGCCTGCCGCACTTCGTTCTTGCCGACGAATAGACCGGCCCTCGGCTTCGCCTTGAAGACTGCCTGCGGGTAGCCCTTGGGCGGCCCACTCTCGGTCGGTCGGCCCTCCGCCTTCCACTTGTCGAACCCGCCGTCGAGCACTGCGGCGTCGAAGCCCAATGACTTCAGCATCCACCAGAACCGCGTCGACCACATCATGCTGCCGATGCTGTAGAGCACGACGCGCACGCCCCCGCCGATGCCATGCCGTGCAAACGCTGCCTCGAGCTGCGCGATCGCCGGCAGCATGAAGCGCAGCCTCGTGCTCTGGTCGGAGAACTCGCCCTGCAGGTCGAGGAAATCGGCGCCGGGAATGTGCGCTTCCTCGAAGGTGCGCCGGCCGGGCACGGCAATGTAGGGATCCTCGCTGCCGGGCGGCGTCGGCTCCAGGTAGGTGGTGCAGTCGTAGATGCGCAAGTTCGACTGTCCGAGTGTGACGGCGAGCTGCTCGGTAGTAATCAGAGCCTGTGGTTCGCGCATGGCGTCTCTCCTTTCAGCGCTCGACCGTGCGGCGCTCGATCTCCAGCATGTGCTCGAGGCCAATCGTCTCGTGCACAATCCTCTCTTCGCTTTTGTTGCCGCTGGCGCCCAGCAGGGGATCGGGCTCGTTGGCGGCCAGTGCCGCGTAGCATTGGCGCAGTGCCTTGTGCGCGGCCATCAGCGGCGTCGATGCGTCGATGAGCAGCCGGTAGCCGAGCCCGTGCAGATCGGCGGGCGACAGCCCGGTGGCTGCACGTGCATCGCCCGTGGCGAGCAGCACCATCGGGTGATCGACCCGCTGGCCGATGGTCGCCACCTGGTCTGGAGACTTGGCCAGCACCAGCAGCATATCGGCGCCGGCCTGCTTGTAGGCCTCCGCGCGGCTGAGCGCCTCGTCGAGCCCATGCATGCGCGCCGCGTTCGTGCGGGCGATGATGAGGAAGTCGCGCGAGCGGCGCGCCGCCAGCGCCTCCTTGATCTTGGCCACCATCAGCTCGGTTGGAACGATATGCTCGATGCCGATGTGATGGTGCGCCCGCTTGGGCAGGATCTGATCCTCAATCTCGATGGCCGAGAAGCCCGCGGCCTCGCTCATGCCGATGGTGCGGTGCATGTGCATGGGGTCGCCCCAGCCGCAGGCGCCATCGAGAATGAGTGGCAGCGAGCACACCGCGCGAATGTCCAGCCCGGCCTGACACATCTCCGTCAGGTTCAGGTTGGCCTCGGTCACGCATTTGAGATAGCCCATCGAGCCGCCGCCGAGGTACAGCGCTTTGAAGCCCGCGGCCTCGGCGAGCTTTGCCGTCAGGGGATTGAAGACCAGCGGTGCCGAGACCGGGCGTGGTCCGGCGATCAGATCGCGCAGCGTGCTCATATGCGCTCGTTCTCCTGCCTATTGCGCCGTGAGGCCGCCGTCGACCACCATGCCCGAGCCGGTCATGAAGCCGGCATCGTCCGATGCCAGGAACACGATGCCGCGGGCGATGTCGCCGGGTACGCCGAGGCGCCCGATCGGATGCTGCTTGAGTGCTGTGCTGCGCGCGGTCTCCACGTCGTTGCTGCCTAATTGGTTGGCGCGCGCCGCGAAGGTCTGCGCGCCCATGTCGGTCTCGATCACGCCCGGATGGATGGAGTTGACGCGGATGCGGTAGCCCTTGCGCGCGAAGGCGAGGGCGGTGGACTTGGTGAAGAGCGTCACGCCGCCCTTGGTCATCGAATAGAGCGGATCGAGCTGCGAGCCGACCAGGCCCGCGATGGACGCCAGATTGACGATGGCGCTGCCGTGCTTGCTCTGCTTGGCGCTCTCGCGCAGCGCCGGTGCGCAGAGCTTTGTGCCCAGGAACACGCCGGTCATGTTGATGGCGACGAGCTTGTTCCAGTCATCGAGCGTAGCCTCCTCGAAGTCGCGGCCGAGGAACATGCCGGCATTGTTGACGAGAATGTCGAGATCGCCGAGCTGCTTGGTGGTGGCCGTGACGGCGGCGTTCCAGCTGGCTTCGCTGGTGACATCGAGCGGCAGGTAAAGCGCCTTGCCGCCGGCGCTCGAGATTTCCTCGGCGGTCTGACGGGCGCGATCCTGCAGGATGTCGGCGACCACCACCTTGGCGCCGGCCTCCGCCATCAGTTTTGCCGTCTCCGCGCCTATGCCGCGCGCCGCGCCGGAGATGAGGGCGACCTTGCCGTCCAGTCTGTTCACTTGGGACTCCTCCACGTTGTTCTGGCATGCGCAAACTAGAGCACGCTTGCGCAGTATGCTCCAGGCTTCGTTGCAGCCTCAGGCGGCCGCGTCCTGCAAGACCATGGCCGCCCCCTTCTCACCGATCATGATGCTCGGCGCGTTGGTATTGCCGGCGACCACGCGCGGCATGATGGAGGCATCCATGATCCTCAAGGCCGCAACGCCGTGCACCCTCAGCCGCGCGTCCACGACCGCCTCTTTGTCCGATCCCATGCGGCAGGTCCCCACCGGATGCAGGTTGGCGACGCCGCGCTGCCGCAGGTCCTCCGTCAGATCTTGGTCGCTCGTCACGCTGGGACCCGGCAGAATCTCCTCCACGACATAGGGCCGCAAGGCCGGCTGCTCCGCGATCCGGCGGGCGATGCGCATGCCCGACAGCATCGCTTCGATGTCATAGGCGGTGGCCAGGAAGTTGAATCGGATCTCGGGCGCTGCCAGCGGGTCGGGGCTCTTGAGCCGCACGCTGCCGCGGCCCTCGGGCTTCAGGTGCACGGGGCTCAGCGAGAAGCCGGGGAACGGATGCGGCCTCACTCCCGTGCGGTCACGCGAGAGGATGCTCCAGATGAACATGTTGAACTGGATGTCGGGCTGCTCCAGGCGCAAGTCGCTGCGCACGAAGGCGCCGGCATACAGGCCGTTGTTCGAAAGCGGGCCCTTGCGCCCGAACGCGTAGGCGAGTGCTGCCTTCACCTGCCGCGGCAAGCTGGCGTGCAGGTCGTTGAGGGTGATGGGCTTGGAGCAGCGGTACGAGCAGTAGGTATTGAAATGATCGTGCAGGTTAGCGCCCACCCCTGGCAGCTCGCGCGCCACGGGAATGCCCATCTGGCGCAGCAGCTCGCCGGGTCCGATGCCTGAAAGCTGCAGGAGTTGCGGCGAGCCGTAGACGCCGCCGCTGACGATCACCTCGCCGCGCGCCCGCGCCTCTCTGAGGCCGCCGGGCGTCCTGTATTCGATGCCGACTGCACGTCCACCTTCGACGAGGATGCGTGTGGCATGCGCTCGGGTGACGATGTCCAGGTTGCGGCGGTTGCGCGCCGGCCGCAGGTACGCTTTCGCAGTGCTCCAGCGGCGGCCGTCCCGCACGGTTGTCTGATAGTAGCCGGCGCCCTCCTGCTTGGCGCCGTTGAAGTCGGGGTTGCGCGGGATGCCCGCTTGCACGCACGCCTCGACGATGGCTTGCGCCAGCTCATTGGGGCTCTTGGGATCGGACACGTGCAGCGGACCGCCCACACCGTGAAACGCATCCGCTCCACGCTCTTGATCCTCGGCCTTCTTGAAGTATGGGAGCACGTCGCTCCAGCCCCAGCCCTCGCAGCCGCGCTGGCGCCAGTCGTCGTAGTCGGCCGGCGTGCCGCGCATGTAGATCATGCCGTTGATCGAGCTGGTGCCGCCCAGTATTTTCCCGCGCGGCTGGTAGGAGGTGCGGTTGTTGAGCTGCGGTACCGGCTCGCTCTCGAACATCCAGTTGACCGACGGGTTGGTGTAGAGCTTGTGGTAGCCGAGCGGCACGTGGATCCAGGGATTGCGGTCACGCACGCCGGCTTCCAGCAGCAGCACGCGATGGCGCCCGGATTCGCTCAGGCGCGCAGCCACTGCGCACCCGGCCGATCCGGCTCCGGTCACGATGTAGTCGTAAGCGTCTGCTCCCTGCTCCACTCGCGTTTCCCCTGATTATTCTCGTTTAGTTGACTCTGTATTTTGCAATCACGCCGGGGTCGAGTACCAGCCCGAAGCCTGGGCCATCCGCGACTTTCAGGATGCCATCGCGGATGGCCGGACGGTTCGCCCACATCGTTTGCCAGACTGGATCACGATCGGGATCGGCGAAGCATTCGATGTACGTCCCGTGTGGGATGGCCGAGATGAGGTGCTGCGAGATCTGCAACTCCTCATGATGCGCCATCTCGACGCCAGCGGCAGCGCAGAGTGCGGCTGCGCGCCGCCAGTCGGTGACGCCACCGCCTTCGGAGACATCGTAGTTGACGAGATCGACGGCCTCAGCATCGAGCAGGCGGCGTACGCCGTGCAGCGTGATCTCGCATTGGCCGGCGTTGATAGGAATGCGGGTGGCACGGCGCACGCGGGCCATCTGTGCAGTGTCATCATACCAGTGGCAGGGCTCCTCGAACCAGCGGATGTTGTAGGGCTCGACGAGATGCGCGAAACGGATGGCGTCCTGCGCGGTCCAGCCACGATTGGCATCGACCGCAAGAGTGAAATCAGGGCCGGCGGCCTTGCGCGCCGCCTCGACGCGACGTGCGTCCTCCTCTGGCGCGAGGCCGCCGACCTTGAACTTGCAGCCGGCCATGCCGGCGCGGCGGTACATCTCCATCTCGCGGCCGATGTCGGCCAGCGTCTTGCCTTCCATGTAGTAGCCGCCGATCGAGATGATGGGGACGCTGTCGCGATAGCCGCCGATCAGCTCGCGCACGCTGCGGCCGGTGGCCTTGCCGATCACGTCCCATACGGCACAGTCGACGCAGGCGATGGCCTCGAGTAGCGTCTTGCGGTCGCGGTTGGGGATGGTCAGGGCGAACATCTTTTCCCAGATTCGCTCGGTCTCGAAGATGCCAAGCCCTTTGACGAGGGGTGCCAGCTCATCCTCGATGATGCGCACGATAGCGAGCCCATGCTCGCGGTTGTCGCCATTGTAGACCTCGCTCACGAGGCCACCCTCGGTGCGCAAGCGCGTGACCACGGTGGAGCGCTTGAGCACGGCATATGTGCTGCCGCCGAAGTTCTTCTTGAGCGGAATGTCGATGGCGATGGCTTCGATGTCGGCGATACGCATGGAGGGGTCCTTAGGGCGAGGCCGCCAGCATACCCAATCCGCGCGGCCGGGCTATGGGCAGCGGTGTGATCTCGACCGCTGACAAATCGATCTGGTCCGTCATCATGATTATCAGCTAGAGCGCGATCGCCTCACATGGAAGCACTTCCGCTTCCATGTGAGACGTAAATCGCACTCTAAACTATAAGTGTAGAGCAGGATTCACGCTTCGGCCGAGACGTCCCTCGATTGGAAAAGTGATTCAATCCGAAGCGATCCTGCTCTAGGATCGAGCATGGTGAAAATGTCGAACTGGAGAGATAGATGTTGAAGTTCTATTACAACGGCTCGCCCAACCCGACGAAGGTGGCGCTGTTTCTCGAGGAAGCGGGCCTGCCGTACGAACCGGTTGCGGTGGACACGCGCAAGGGCGATCAGTTCAATTCCACGTTCCTCGCCGTCAATCCGAACGGCAAGGTGCCGGCGATCGATGATGGCGGTACGATTGTGTTCGATAGCAATGCCATCCTGCTCTACCTCGCCGAGAAAACGGGCAAGTTCCTTCCTCCCGCGGCATCCCGCGGCGAGCTGCTGTCCTGGCTGATGTTCGTGGCCACCGGCGTCGGTCCGTTCTCGGGCCAGGCGGTACACTTCAAGCATTTTTCGCCCGAGAAGATCGCCTATGCGCACAACCGCTATCAGTACGAGGCTGAGCGTCACTACGGCATTCTCAACGAGCGCCTCGCCAAGAACCGCTACATGGTCGCCAACACCTACACGATCGTCGACATGGACGTGTGGGGGTGGGCGCGGATGATCCCGTTCGTCCTGGGCGAGGAGGCATGGGTTAAATTCCCCAACATCAAGCGGCTGGTTGACGAGGTGAGCGCACGTCCGGCTGCGGCTCGTGCCGTCGCGCTCAAGGACAAGCACAAGTTCAAGACCGAGATGGACGACGAGGCCCGAGCCGTCATGTTCAAGCACCTCGCCAGAAAGGTCGCCTGACACCACTGAGATCGGCGCCATCGTGGCGGAGGATACTGTCCCCTACCGTCGCGGTGCGCACGATGCTGCCTGATAAACGGCGCGCAACGCCGCATGCGGCGCATGAGGAACCCCAAGGAGAACAACAAAATGGCCCTCGAGAGGCACTGTATAGCCGCGGTCGCGGCGCTGGTTATTCCGCTGTCGTTCGCGCACGCGGAAGTTTCGGAGCTCAAAGTCACCAAGCAGCCTGGTGCGTTGTTTGCTCCGACCATCCTCATGGAGCAGCACAAGCTCATCGAGAAGCACGCGGCGGCACAGGGATTGGGCAACGACTTCAAGGTGGATTGGCTGACGTTGTCGAGCGGTGGGGCGGCGACCGACGGACTGCTGTCCGGCAGCGTCGATATCGTCACCAGCGGCACCACCAACATGCTGCTGCTGTGGGGTAAGACGAACGGCGACGTGAAGACCATCGCGGGCGTTTCGGGCTTGCCGTTCAAGCTCGTCACCCGCAACCCGAACATCAAGACGATCAAGGACTACACGCCGGCCGATCGCATAGCGCTGCCGACCGTGCGCGTCTCGATCCAGGCCATGACGCTCGGCATCGCGCTGCAGAAGACCTATGGGGACGACAAGGCGAACGAGAAGCTGCTCGCCAATCAGGTGCAGATGGGCCATCCCGACGCCACCGCGGCCATGCTGAACCCGGTGCACGAGGTGACCAGCCACTTCTCCGCGTCACCCTTCCAGGAGATGTTGCTGAGCAGGCCCGGCTATCACGCCGTTCTGGAGTCGCGCGACGCATTGGGTGGCGGCGCGCACATTGCCGTCGCGTTCACCACCACGAAGTTCTACGAGGCCAATCCGAAGGTGATGCGCGCGTATGTTGCTGCGGTGGACGAGGCCACGGCCATGGTGCGCAGCAATCCGCAGGCAGCGGCGGCGACGTATCTTTCGGTCACGAAGGAGAAGCTGTCGCCGGAAGATCTCGCGAAGATCTTCACCCAAACCGACGCGATCTATCAGGCCGCGCCTGTACGCACGATGGTCTACGCCACCTACATGTACAAGGCGGGTTTCATCAAGCTGGAGCCCAAGAGCTGGAAAGACTACTTCTTCCCGATGATTCACGATCGCGAGGGAAGCTAGTCACAGAGACCTGTCACGAATGCCGCCCAGTCCCTTCTCCCCGTACTTCACGGGGAGAAGGTTAGGATGAGGGGCAGACCCTTGCTCGGAGTTTGCTTCTCTCCCTCTCCTCGCCAAGAGCGGGGAGAGGGAGACATTCTCAAATCACATTTCTGGCCTTGAGCGCGGAGACGTCCTTCTCGCTCATGCCGAGCCATCCCTGCAGCACGTCGGCGCCGTTGGCTCCGAGCAGTGGCGACGGCTTCACCTCCGGTGGCTTTCCGTTATGCCGAACCGGCCATGCCGGCATCTTGAAAGTGCCGGTCTTGGGATGCTCGATCGTCTGCATGATGCCGCGCCGGTCGAACGTCGGGTCTTCGATTAGCTCCTTGGTGTCGAGTACGGCGCCTGAAGGAATGCCGGCGCCGCCAACCAGCGCCATCGCCTCGTGCTTGGTGTACTTCTGGGTCCATTCTGCGACCAGAGCATCGACCTCGGCCTCGCGCTCGGTTCGCGCGGCTGGTGTGTCATAGCGTGGGTCGCCGATGAGGTCCGGACGGCCGATGAGCTGCAGCAGCCGTTTCCAGTGCTCGGGATTGGCGCGGCTGGTGAAGACGTACACGTAGTCGTTGGGGCCGCCGCCTTTACAGGGATAGATGCCGCAGGGCGGGTTGGCGCCGGAGATGGTCTGCGCCCCGGCCCGCTGGATGGGTCCGCCGATGCGGGCCTGCGTGGCGAAGGCGACGCGCAGGTAGTGCAGCATGGCATCCTGCATGGCGACCTGCAGGCGCTGGCCTTTACCGGTCTTCTGTTTTTCGATGTAGGCGGCGAGAATCGAAACCGCGAGCAGCATGCCCGTGCCGGTGTCGCCGAACGACGGCCCGGGCTTGACCGGCTTACCGCCGCGCTCGCCCGAGATGCTCATGATGCCGCCGCAGGCCTGCGCGATCATGTCGAAGGCGAGATTGTTTTCGAATGGGCTGCCTTCGCCGAAGCCCTTCACCTGCGCATAGATGATGCCGGGATTGATCTTGGAGACGACGTCGTAGCCGAAGCCGAGACGCTCGATGGCGCCGGGCGCGAAGTTCTCGATCATGACATCGGCCTTGGCGGCGAGATCGAGCAGCAGCTTCTTGCCATCGGCGGACTTGAGGTCGATGGCGACCGATTTCTTGTTGGCATTGAAGACGAGGAAATAGTGCGAGTCCTTGTCCGGGCTGCCGAACACGGAGGCGCGGCCCGGATCGCCGAGCTTCGGGTTCTCGACTTTCACGACCTCGGCGCCGAGCCAGGCCAGCGCCTCCGTGCACGATGGGCCGGCCTCGAACTGGGACAAGTCCAATACGCGCATGCCCTTGAGGCATGTCATCGACTGCGCATTTACCGCCATGGTTTCAGCTCCCTGCAAAATTTATTGCGGGTCGAAGACTGCGTTAATCCGCTCTCCGTTCCCGTGAGCGAGCAGTTGCAATCCGCTCGCGCCTATCCGACGGTACGCTCAATGCAGAGCCATGCCAACAGGGCGGCGATCAGCCGTAGGTTTCTCAGCTTGAAAAACCGGACGATCGAGCCAAGCACAATTTCCCCGCGCTTCAGCGCGGCTTCGCCGCGCTCGCGCGAGGATGACGAAGTGTGGGTACTACCTCAACTGAGTGCTACTCGCTGTCTCGTATCTAGCGCCCCTTGAAGACGGGATCTCGCTTCTCGGCCCATGCGCGCAGGCCTTCGCGATGATCCTCGGAGGCAGCAGAGATGCGGCGTGCCTCGTTCAGGGCATCGGCATCGAGCCGGTTGGCAGCAACCTCGTTCAGCGCGCGCTTGATAGCCGGCAGAGCCAGCGGGGCATTGCTGGCGATGCGGCGTGCCAATTCATCGACGCGCGGCATCAGGCGCCCGGGTGCCACCGCTTCGTCCAGATAGCCGATGCGCAGCAACTCGTCGGTGTCGGCGGGCTCGGCAGTCAGGAACAGCTTCTTGGCTGGGCCAAGACCGAGCCGCGTCACGTAACGGCGCATGCCGCTCGGGTAGTAGACGACGCCGAGGCGCGCGGCCGGCATGAACATCTTCATGCCCGAGACGCCGATTCTGAAATCGCAGGCGAGCGCCATATCGGTAGAGCCGCCGTATACTCCCCCGTTCAGCGCAGCAATAGTCGGCACGCGCAGTGCCTCGAGGCGATCGACCATGCGCTCGAACGCGTGGGGATCATAGTCGCCCTTGCCTTCCTTGCGGTCGCTCAGCGCGCCGATGTGGAATCCCGAGCTGAAGCTCTTGCCCCGTCCAGTCAGGACCATGACCCGAACCGACGCGTCGGTGTCGATGCGATCGAAGATCTCGATCAGGGCCGTAAGATCGTCGGGCTCAAGCCGGTTGTGCTCACGCGGCCGATTGAGAACCACGTCGGCCCGGCCATCGGCGATGGTCAGGATCGGCGAGGCGGATGCTTCTTGCGGCGGGCGTGTGGACATTCAAGTCTCCGGGTACA
The DNA here is from genome assembly GCA_963806735.1 of uncultured Alphaproteobacteria bacterium. GTDB lineage: Bacteria > Pseudomonadota > Alphaproteobacteria > Rhizobiales > Hyphomicrobiaceae > CADEFX01. Next base: position 130,630 of record CAWEBE010000071.1, read on the forward strand.
GCATCAAGTCAACTCCAGGCGGTAGAAGTGCGCCGCCGTGCCGGCGAACAGGTCGGCCTTCTCGGATGGACTGGCTCCTTTCGCCAGCAGTTTGCAGGCGTTCCAGAAAACTTGATAGCCGTAAGACCCCTTGTCGACGGGAAAGTTGCTCTCGAACATGCATCGCGACGGCCCGAACGCCGCGATGCACGTCTCGATGTAGGGTCGCCACGCGTCGGCCAGTGTTTGCGACGCTGGCGGATCGGTCTTCTGGTGGAGATCGTAGCCACACGTGCGCATGCCGAGTCCGCCGAGCTTCACGAAGACATTCGGGCAGGCCGCGACCGCCTTGATGGACTGGGTCCAGCGTGGAAACACCTCGTCACGCTTTCCCGTATAGGGCCCAATGGCCAGCGGTCCACCGACGTGATCGAGAACGATGCGTGCGCTGGGAAAGGCGCGGGCCAGCGCGGCCAGCTCATCGATCTGCGCGTGGTAGAGCCAGGCATCGAAGGTGAGGCCGAGGCGAGCGAGAACGGCGAAGCCCTCACGGAAGATTTTGTCGCCGAGCAGACCCGGCGGTGGCGCATAAGCCGGGTTGCCTACGCTGGAATCGGCGTCCCATGCCGTGATGTGGCGGATGCCGCGGAAGCGGTCGCATCCGGCGCGCACGAGGGCGTCCAGCATCGGTTCGACGCGGCTGCCGAGCGAGAGGTCGGCGTGACCGACGATACCGGCGCAAACCTTGGTCGTGCCGTAGCCGCCACTGGCGCTCATGGCGGCGACACCGTTGACGAACTCCGTCTCGCCTATGGGCCGCATTTCGACCGGACCGTCGACGCGATACATGGCCCGGCACTGGACAAACACCGTGGCAACGATGTTGTGGCCGGAATTCGTATCCGCCAGCAAATCGTCGAGCATGTAGCGCCAGCCGGGGCGGTCCCACAGATGATGATGCGGATCGACGATCGGCAGGTCCGGTTCGAGGATTGGCTCCGTTCGTCGCGCGAGCCAGTCGTCGCGCACGGGGAGATAGTGCAGGAACGCATTGGCGGCGGCTGTCGTGGTCATGGACGTTCCCTGCAGCTCGGCGGCCCTCGGCGAACGCTGATCGCGTGCGGGCGGCCTCGGGGCGTGAGCTACTGCTTTGCCTTCACGTCGGCGAAGACGTCCTTGGCCACCAGCATGGCCTCGCGGATGAGCGGCACGCCGACATAGCCCGAGAGGTGCAGCAGGACTTCGGTCAGCTCGTCCTCGGTCCAGCCTTGCTTGAGGGCGAGGCGCAGGTGGATGTCGAGCTCGGGGTAGCGCCCGGTTGATGCATCCGAGACGACGCAGATGAGCGTGCGCGTCTTCAGATCGAGACCCGGCCGCGACCACAGCGCGCCGAACACGGTCTCGGTGGCGACATCGATAAACTTCTTCATGATGGGGTCGGCGTCGTACTCGCGCTTGTTGCGCTCGAAATCGGCATCCCCGCGCAGCTTGCGCCGGATGGCTTCGCCTTTTTTGTAAAGCGCGCTGGTCGTCATGGATCGTGTCTCCTCCTCGTGTTTTTATTTGATGCGGCCTTGCTCGATGTTCGGCAGGAACCAGGCGAGCAGCCCGATCAGCGGCAGGTAGGCACAGGCACGATACACCGTGTCGATGCTGCTGATATCGGCGAGTTCACCCAGAGCCGCGGCGCTCAAGCCCCCCAGTCCAAACGACAGCCCATAGAACAGGCCGGCGATCATGCCGACCCGTCCCGGCAGAAGCTCGATCGCATAGACGAGGATGGCTGGAAACGCACTCGACATGATCAGGCCGATCAGCACCGTCAGTACACTGGTCCAGAATAGGTCGGCGTGCGGCAGCGCCAGCGCGAACGGAACTGCGCCGAGGATCGAGAACCAGATGATCTTGCGCCGTCCCACGCGGTCGCTGAGCGCGCCGCCAATCAGTGATCCGGCCGCCGAAGAGACCAGGAACAGGCACAGCAGGATCTGCGAGGCCTGCACCGACACCTGGAACCGGTCGATCAGATAGAACGTGTAGTACGAGTTCAGGCTGGCTGAGTAGGCGTTCTTGGAGAACATGAGCGCGATCAGGATGGCGATCGTGAGACCGACACGCCATTGCGTGAAAGCCGCGCCCTCCTTGCGCGCACCACCGGCGCTCGCACGCGTCACGCCTTGCTCCAAATACCATTGCCCCACCTTGAACAGCAAAAGCATGGCGCAGAACGCGGCAATGGAGAACCAGGCGATGCTGCCTTGCCCTCGCGGTACGACGATGAACGCGGCCAGCAGTGGACCGACGGCGGTGCCGGCCTGGCCGCCGACCTGGAAGAACGATTGCGCAAATCCGTGACGGCCGCCCGAGGCGAGGCGGGCCATGCGCGTAGACTCGGGATGAAACACCGCCGAGCCGAACCCGATGAGGGCGGCGCCCAGCAGCAGAAACGGATAGCTTCCGGCATTCGCCAGCACGAACAAGCCGACAAGCGTCGAGCCCATGCCGGCCACGAGCGAATAGGGCTGTGGCCGCCGGTCCGTGTACATGCCGACCACAGGCTGGAACATCGAGGCCGTAAGCTGGAACGTGAAGGTGATGAGGCCGATCTGCCCGAAATCCAGGTGATAGGCGTCCTTGATGATCGGATACAGCGCGGGCACCAGCGACTGCATCATGTCATTGAGAAAGTGCGAGAAGCTGAGCGCGAGCAGGATCGGCAGCGCCAAGCGTTGCGCTGATGCGCTCTTGGCTTCCGGCGGAGAGATTTTCTGCATCGGCGCTTCCGTGCTGCGCCTGCAGCGGCGCCTGTTTGTGGCGACAATGCCATGGACCTGGCACCGTGTGTGAACTGTGCGAGGAATACCGGCTCGCGCGTTCCTGCATGGCGCGGGGAAGAGTAATAGGAGGAAGCATGCACAGATAAGGCCGGTGGAGAGCCGCAATCCTGTGCTCGAACGCCAGCTTAGGCGCGCCGCACGCGAGGTCAATGCAACCGTGGCCTGTATCGGCAAGTCGGAGGCTCGCGATTCGGCCGCATTCGCCGCCAAGATCCATGCGCCAGAGGTCGGCATCTCAGAGGGCTAATGCATGGCGGTTCAGGCAGTGATCGAGACCGAGGCGCTGACGCCGGCCGAGGAGACACTCGTCGGCGCCGTCGTGGCCAGCCGGCGGGCAGATTTGAGCGGCCAGGCTGTGCGCGCGTCGGTGCTGCGCGACCTGGCGACCGAAGCGCGGGCCGACTGGCCGCTGCCACCGGTTGGACTGAGTGTTCACAACGCGACGATCGAAGGCACGCTGGACCTGGAGGGCTGCACGGTCAGCAAGCCTCTGGTTTTCCTGCGCTGCCGCTTCAAGCCGAACGCGGGCGCCGAAACGGCGGTCGGCTTACGCGATGCGCAGTTGAAGCGTGTGGCCTTCTACGACTGCACGGTGGCGGGCGCGATCAAGGCCGACCGTGCGCACATCGAGAGCGCACTGTTTCTGACCGGCAGCACGGTGGCGGGCATGGTGCGCCTGCGCGGCGCCAGCATCGGCGAGGCGCTGGCCATGGACGGCGCCAAGCTCGAAGCCGCGGGTGAGACGTGTGTTCTTGCCGATGGATTGCGGTTGGGCGGTCCATGGATTTTGCGCTCGGGCAGCGTTGTTGGTGGCATTCGATTGGCAGGGGCCCGCATCGGCGGCGGGCTGTTATGGGAGGAAGCACGCATCAAGCATGCCGGCGTCGCGGTCAATGCAGACGGGGCCATCGGTGATGGCGTATGGGTGTTGCGCCGGACGAAGATCGAGGGCGCGCTGCGTTTTCGGGGCATGCAAGTCAAAGCGATCGATGCCTCGGAGCTCGAGATCAAGTCGTCGGCGGAAGGTTTCAATGGCCGTGGCGCCGATGTGCACGGCGATCTGATCCTGGATGGGGCGAAGATCACCGGCGAGACGCGGCTTGGACGCGCGCATATCGCCGGCGAGTTCTCAGCCCGCGGCGCGGTGCTCACGGGGCCAGGCGAGGACTGGGCGTTGGCGGCGGCAGGCATCGTCGTCGATCAGGGGATTGCGCTGGCCGGGGCCAAGATCAAAGGCGGTTTGTCGCTTGCCGGTGCTCAGATCGGCCAAGGCCTGTCGGCGAGCAATATCGAGATCGACGGGCGTGGCCGCGCCATCGAGGCGGACGTCATGCACGTGCGCGGCAACTGGATCATGCGCGGGGCGAAGATCACGGGCAGCGTGCGCTTTGCCGGCGCGATCGTGGAGGGCCAGCTCGGGTTTACGCAGAGTGTGATCGAGGGCAGTGGCGATCTCGCCATCCGTGCCGACGGTGCGCAGGTGCGTGGCGGCTGGTTCATGGGTCGCGCCGAGATTTGCGGACTTGTTCGTCTCCCAGCTGCCCGCATCGGCAACGAGATGCGGCTGAGAGCGACCAAGCTGCATGTGACGACTGGGCCGGCGCTATTCGCGAGCGGCGTCACCATCGCGCGCGAGCTGGTGCTCGACGGCGGCTTCGCCACGCACGGCGGTGTGGTTCTGGACCATGCGGTGATCGACGGCACTTTGGAGCTGAGCGGCAGTCAAATCGCGTCGGCTGCAATCGCGCGCGGAGACGCCCCGCGCAAGGCCAGTCATGACGAGGTATTGGACGCGCGCTACGATGAGGCGGCAATCAGCTTGGTCGATGCGCGACTCGACCGGCTGGTCATGCCGGAGAATGCGAGCGAGCGGCCGCGCGGCATCGTCGACCTGTCGCGGGCGCGCGTCGGCAGCTACGAGGATGCGGCAGCAGCCTGGCCGCCGCCGCTGTCGCGGAAACGCGGCGATGTGCGTTGCCGCAGCAGCGACGGTCGCGACATAGACCATCTGGTGCTGGACGGTTTCATCTACGATCATCTGGAGAACCCGGCTGGGATGGTTGGTGCCGGCCGTCTCAGAGGTACCAGCGCAGCGACCGTGCGCACGCATTGGCTGGATGGCCAGTCGGGCGAGGACCTGCACACTCACTTCAAGCCGCAGGCCTGGGTGGAGCTGTCCAAGCGGCTCGCTGCGCAGGGCTATCACGAGGATGCACGCGACATCGCCATCACGCTGCGGCGCCGGCATCGCAAGAGCGCGTCGGCCAGTCATGGCACGAGGCTGCAGGGTTGGTTTCTCGATGTGTTCGCGCTCTACGGCTTCAACCCGTGGCGGACCGTGGTGTGGATGGTGCTGCTGGTCGCACTGTTCGCTGGTGTGTGGTCGGCGGCGGCTTGGGAATGCGGTGAGGCCGGATGTAAGGACGAGCAGGTGTTCGTCATGGCGCTCAAGGGCAATTTCGGCCAGGACGACGCGAAGGCGGCGATCAACTATCCCAATTTCAATCCGCTGGCCTACTCGTTGGACGTGTTCCTGCCCTTCATCGATCTGGGATTCGAGACGCACTGGAGACCCAACCTGGGCTACCGACCGCTGATGGAGGCAGCGCTGCCGAATTTGCCATGGCCTGCGCCCAAGCGCGTGACGGTGTCGGTCGGCGGGCTGCTCTACGTGCTCTACATTTTGGAGATGGTGATCGGGCTCGTGCTGACGTCGCTGGCGATCACCGGGTTCACGGGCCTGTTGAAGGGCGTGGAAGAGCCGCGCGCGTCGTAGCAATGACAGCGGTAGTCACCATGGTTTGCTTCTAGCCCACAGGATACCCAAGAGGAGCAGCGGGATGAGGCCTTCAAGCACCATGATCTTGAGCGCGTCGGTTGAGCTGAAACGCGCGAACAGATAGCCGGTATTGTAAAAGCCGAATATCGACGTGCCGATGAAGATGGACAGGAAGCCGGTCGCGCGCCCGCGCACTTCCGGCGAGGACAAAGCGTAGACCAAGGCGTACTGGGTGGCAGAGAAGCAGGCGGCGGCAACGCCAATCAGGAGCAGGCAGACCACCGCCATCTCGACCGTGAGATAGAGCGCAAGCGCCAGCAGAAGAAGAAGGAATCCCAGCGTGCCCAGGAAGTAGGCGTGGAACAGGGTGCGCGTCGTGACCAACAGTCCGATGGCTATGGCGCCGAGCGTCCCGCCGATGCCGTCGCAGGCAGAGAGTGCACCGACCGCGGCTGGGGAAAGCAGGAAGTCCTTCTGGGCGATGACGGGGATCATCGCCATGAATGGAAAACACCAGACGTTGTAGACGACGGTGATGCCGATCATCAGCAGGAACGGCCGGTTGAAGATGAGCTCCCTGGGCGGCACGATCAGCGCCAGCGGGGAGATGCGCTGACCCTGCATCGTCGTGTCTGACGCCGGTGTTGGCGTCAGGCGTGCCGATAGGACGAGGCAGCCGAGATAGACCAGCGCGCTGAGGCAGAAGATGCCTTCCAGCCCCAGCCATTGATAAATGCCGCCGCCGGCCAACGGTCCGAGAGCCCGCGTGGCATGGCTCGTCGAATTGTCGAAGCCGAGCGCGGAGGCCATGCGCGGGGCTCCTGCCGCCTCGACCAGCAGCCGGCGGCGCACGGGCATATCCGTGATCCAGATGGCACCCGACACCATCGCCGCGACGATGACGGACCAGTAGCCGGCGTTGCCGGTCAGCGCGAGCGCCGTCATGACTATGGATGTGGCGGCGCCACCGAGGAAGCTCAGTACCAGCAGGCGGCGCCTGTCGAACAGATCGGCGAGCGCGCCGACGAGGAAGCCGAACGCGACGTATGGCACCATACGCGCGATGGCGAGCAGGGCGACAAGTTGTGCGGAGCCGGTGAGCTGGTAGGCGTAGATGGCGAGCGCCAGAAACTCGAGCCACCGGGCGAGACCGACGCCGGCGCCGATGGCCCACAGGCGGCGATAGTCGGGCACCGCGAAAAGCGCGCGCAAGGTGGATGGCTGTTGCGGCATTGCGAGCGAGCGTTTCCTCGGGGCGGGCTCGCGCGGCGTTCAGGAGTGCAACGCGATTGGCGCCACAATGGTGGGGAACGGGCGCCATGTCGATCCCAGGACCATTGGGCTGGCACGGCAGCCAACAGGTCTGTTAGACTCGACGCATAACAGGGCCGCCACAGCGGCCGAAAAGAACGATACCAGTGGAGGAAACCATGCCTGCCCGTTCCGGGATCTACATGACTGCTTTGCTTGTCGGAGCGCTCGGTGCCGTATCGCCGGCGCTGGCGCAGAAGCAGGGCGGCACGCTCAGGACCTATATCTGGGACAATCCGCCCAGCCTGTCGATCCACGAGGAGGCCACCATCTCGACGGTGTGGCCGGCCATGGGTCTGTTCAACAATCTCGTGCTCTTTGACCAGGCCAAGCCGACCAATACAATGGACACCATCATCCCGGACCTGGCCAAGAGCTGGTCGTGGGACGCGGGCAAGACCAAGCTCACGTTCAAGCTCGAGGAAGGCGTGACGTGGCACGACGGCAAGCCGTTCACCGCCAAGGACGTGCAGTGCACCTGGCACATGCTGATCGGCAAGCTGAACGCCGAGGACTTTCGCAAGAACCCGCGCAGCGTCTGGTATCACAACCTCGATGAGGTGACGGTCAACGGCGATCACGAGGTGACGTTCAACCTCAAGGCGCCGCAGCCGTCGTTCATGGCGCTGTTGGCCTCCGGTTATTCACCCGTCTATGCGTGCCACGTGTCGCAGCGCGACATGCGCACGAAACCGATCGGGACGGGCCCCTTCAAGTTCGTCGAGTTCAAGCGCAACGAGATGGTCAGGGTGGTGCGCAACCCCGACTATTGGAGGAAGGGCAAGCCGTATCTCGACGGCATCGACTTCAAGATCATCGACAACCGCTCGACGCGCATGCTGGCCTTCATCGCCGGCGAGTTCGATCTGACATTTCATGCGGACATCACCGTTGCGGGCCTGAAGGACATCGCCTCGCAGGCGCCAAAATCAATCTGCCAGCTTCTGGCTTCCAACAACACGATCAACATGATCGTCAACAGCAGTGCGCCGCCGTTCGACAACTTGAAGGTACGGCAAGCCATGGCCATGGCGCTCGACCGCAACGCCTTCAATACGATCCTGGCGGAAGGCAACTCGATGCTGGGCGCAGTCATGCTGCCGCCACCGGTCGGGGCCTGGGGCATGGCGCCGGAAGAGCTCGCCAAACTGCCGGGCTATGGAACAGACCTGGAGAAGAACCAGGCAGGTGCACGCAAGATCATGGAGGAGCTGGGCTACAGCCAGACCAAACCACTTAAGGTTAAAGTGGCAACGCGCAACATCCCTCTCTATCGGGACCCCGCGGTGATTCTCATCGACCAGATGAAGAAGATCCACATCGAAGGTGAGCTGGAGGTGGTGGACTTCGACTATCTGGCACGCCAAGGTCCAGCGCGGCGACTATGCCGTCGGTCTCAATACGACGGGCGTGGGCGTGGACGATCCCGATGTCAATCTTGTCGAGAACTATACCTGCAAGTCGGATCGCAACTACACCAAGTACTGCAACCCCGACGTCGACAAGTTGATCTTCGATCAATCCAAGGAAGTGGATGTGGCCAAGCGCAAAGAGCTCGTGTGGGCGGCCGAGCGCAAGATCGTGGAGGACGTGGCGAGGCCGATCATCTTTCACAATCGGGCGGGCACCTGCTGGTATCCGCATCTCAAAGGTGTCGTGCCGAGCGGAAACAGCGTCTATAATAGCTGGCGATTTGAGAACGCTTGGCTAGATAAATAACCAAAGGAAGCGCGAAGCTTCCGTGGGGCTGCTGGGGGATGGCGCGTTCTGCCGCCCGCCGTTATTGTGCGGCCGCAATAGACTGGGCGATCACAGGAGATTGCGATGACCCTGCAAATCAACAGCGACGCGCCGGATTTCGAGGCGCAGACGACCGAAGGCACGATCAAGTTTCATGACTGGCTCGGCAACTCTTGGGGCGTGCTGTTCTCGCATCCGCGCGACTTCACGCCGGTGTGCACGACCGAGCTCGGCAATCTCGCCAAGCTCAAGGTCGAGTTCGACAAGCGCAACGTGAAGATCATGGGGCTCAGCGTCGACCCGGTCGAGAACCACGCCAAGTGGTCGAAGGATATCGAGGAGACGCAAGGCTTCGCGCCGAACTATCCGATGATCGGCGACGGCGACTTCAAGGTGTCGAAGCTATACGGCATGCTGCCGGCGTCGGTGTCGGGTGATCCGACCAAGCGCACGCCGGCCGACAATGCGACGGTGCGCAATGTCTTCATCATCGGCCCGGACAAGAAGATCAAGCTGGTGCTGGTCTACCCGATGACGACGGGACGCAACTTCGACGAGGTGCTGCGTGTCATCGACTCGCTGCAGCTGACGGCCAAGCACAAGGTGGCGACGCCGGTAAACTGGAAGCAGGGCGACGATGTCATCATCGCCGGCTCGGTGTCCGACGAAGACGCCAAGAAGCAGTATCCGCAGGGCTGGAAAGCACCGAAGCCGTATTTGCGCATCGTGCCGCAGCCGAAGTAGGCACAAGACCTGGGAGACCGCCTCGAGGCGGTCTCCCGCCGGCGTTATATTTCTAGTAAGTAGAGAAGGAGTGCACACAGGAGGACGCAATCCGTGATCTTCCGGCAGCTTTTCGATAGTACGTCAGGCACTTACAGCTATGTCATTGCCAGTCGCCCCGGAGCCGAGGCACTGATCATTGACCCGGTCCTGGAGAAAGTGGACCGCTACATCCAGTTGCTGAACGAGCTGGATTTGCGCCTGGTCAAGGCGGTCGACACCCACCTGCATGCCGATCACATCACTGGACTTGGCGCGCTCAGGGATCGGACGCGCTGCATCACGGTCATGGGCGAGCAGACCAAGGCCGATGTCGTTTCCATGCGCGTGAGCGACGGCGAGAAACTCGAGATCGAGGGGGTCGGGCTGGATGTGGTCTACACGCCCGGGCACACCGACGATTCCTATTCGTTCGTGCTGCCGGACCGGGTGTTCACCGGCGACACGCTGCTGATCCGCGGCACGGGGCGCACCGATTTCCAGAACGGCGATCCGAAGGCGCAGTACGACTCCATCTTCAACCGACTGCTCAAGCTGCCGGATCAGACGCTGGTATATCCGGCGCACGACTACAAAGGCGAGACCGTCAGCACCATCGGCGAGGAGCGCCGTTACAATCCGCGGCTGCAGGTGAAGTCGATCGACGAGTACGTCAAGCTGATGAACGGCCTGAACCTGCCCAATCCGAAGCTGATGGACGTGGTGATCCCGGCCAACATGCGTGTCGGGTTGGCGCAGGAGGAGATCGCCAAGCGTGGATGGGCACTGACGCCGCAAGAGGCGATTGCGGCCATGGGCCGTCCGGACGTTGCACTGATCGATCTGAGGGAAGCGCGCGAGCGCGAGCGTCACGGTCAGATCCCGGGCGCGGTGCACGCGCCGTATCCGATGCTGCAGGACAATCTGGGCCGCGGCGGCGTCCTGCACGAGCTGGCGGCCTCCAAGCAGCTCGTGTTCTTCTGCGCCTTCGGCGAGCGCTCGGCCATGGCGGTGCAGGCGGCGCAGGACAAAGGTCTCACGTCCACCCGCCACGTCCATGGCGGCATGGCGGCGTGGAAGGCGGCGTCCGGTCCGCTCGCTGCCTGATGCCCTATGGCCCAACCGTGTTGCAGTTTCGCGGGCTGATAGCTCAGTGAGTGATATGGTGCGCGGCGAGCCCATCCTCCGGCTCAAGGAGCCGCCGTTGTGACCACACCCAGCCCAATGCCCGATCGTGCGCCGTGGCAGGCTGTCGTGCTGACGCTGTTTCCGGAGGCGTTTCCCGGCCCGCTCGGCCTGTCGCTCGCCGGTCAGGCACTGGCGGCGGGAGCCTGGCAGCTCCGCACGGTCGACATCCGCAGCTTCGGCAACGGTCGGCATCGCACGGTCGACGATACGCCCGCTGGCGGCGGCGCGGGCATGGTGATGCGCGCCGATGTGCTGGGTGCCGCGATCGACGATGCGCGCAAGGCAGGTCCCGATCTGCCGGCGATCTATCTGTCGCCGCGAGGCGAGTCCATGTCGCAGCAGCTGGTGCACGAGCTGTCGTTCGGTCCCGGCGTGATGCTGCTCGCCGGCCGTTTCGAGGGCATCGACGAGCGCGTGATCGAGGGGCGGGGTTTGCGCGAAGTGTCGCTCGGCGACTTCGTGCTGTCGGGCGGGGAGATCGCCGCCATGGCCCTGATCGATGCTTGTGTCAGGCTATTGCCGGGCGTGGTCGGAGAGGCGGCCTCGCTGCAGGAGGAGAGCTTCGAGGCGGGGTTGCTGGAATACCCGCACTACACGCGTCCGCGCGAGTGGGAAGGGCGGTTGATCCCCGACGTGATGCTGTCGGGCGATCATCAGCGCATCGCCGAGTGGCGCCGGGAGGAGGCGGAGCGGATCACGCGCGAGCGTCGGCCGGACCTATGGATGCGACGCCAGGGCAAGCCATAACAGGCACAGGAAGGGCATCGACAAGCCCATTCCCTTCGGCTATCTAGCAGGCCTTCCCGCACCCTTGGTCGCCGGGCGCCCGCTTCGGGCACGCATGAGCCGCTCACGTCCAACTGGCGGCGGCTCCTCTGCAATGATGAAAAACAAGGACGAACGACAATGAACATCATTCAAGAGCTCGAGCTCGAGCAGATCAAGACCATTTCCGCCAAGCGCGCTGTCCCAGAGTTCGGGCCAGGCGACACGGTCAAGATCATGGTCAAGGTGGTGGAAGGCGACAACACGCGGCTGCAGGCGTACGAGGGCGTGGTGATCGCCCGCTCGGGCCACGGCATCAACGAGAGCTTCACGGTCCGCAAAATCTCCTATGGCGAAGGCGTGGAGCGCGTGTTTCCGGTGTACTCGCCGTTCGTGGCCGAGATCGAGGTGCTGCGCCGGGGCAAAGTGCGGCGCGCCAAGCTGTATTATCTGCGCGGACGCCGCGGCAAGGCGGCGCGCATCTTCGAGCGTACGGACGCGCGGGCGCGCAAGCTCGCGGCGCAGTGGAAAGGCTTCAAGAAACCGAAGGGCGAGGCCGACGATCTCACCAAGATCAAGGGCATCGACGCCAATATGGCCGGTCGCCTGGCGCAGCTCGGCTGCATCAAGTACGAGCAGATTGCCAACTTCTCCGACGACGACATCGCCAACGTCGACGAGGCGCTGAAGCTCGAGGGCGCCATCGAGAAAAACGATTGGGCGGGCCAGGCGCAGCGCCTCATGGCCGAGGCGACGGCTGGCGAGGTGCCGGCGGAAGAGGCAGAGAAAAAGGCGTAGGGGCGTTCACACGGCGCCGACGTTGACCTTTTCCGCCCACATCAGTTGCGCGCAGCCAGCGCGAGCTTGAGTAGCTGCCTTGATGTTCGGCTCCCCGGCGGGCGGAGCATTGCTGGTACGCGCGTAGTGTTCCCGCAGCTTGCAGTCTGCTATTGTCGAGCCGTTCCGCAGTTCATTGCCGAATGTCGTGAACGGGGGAGACCGCCATGCAGGGGAAACTGGGACAAGCGTTCCTGGGCTTCATCGCCGCAGCCATATCCGTGCTCATCGTGCACCAGACTATCATCTATGCTCTGGGCTCGGTCGGCATGACGAGGTCGGTGCCGTGGACGATGCGACCCATCGGCTATGGGCCGCTGCCGTGGCTGCCGCTCGTTGCCAACAGCGTATTCTGGGGCGGCATGTGGGGGGTCGTCTTCGCGCTCATCTACGACTGGCTGCCGGGCGGCGCGAGCTGGCTCAAGGGCCTCGTGTTCGGCATCTTGGTCGTGATTTTGAGCAATTGGATCTTCCTGCCGATGATACGGCAATACGTGTTCGGCTACCCGTCCCAGCCTCTGTTTTCGGGGTTCAACGGGTCCAATCCGATGGTCCTGCTGCCGGGCTTCCTGATCCTTGCGGGATTCGGCCTCGGCCTCGGGATCATCTACGGGCTGATCGCGCGCCGGCAGGGTGCTTAGCGCAGGATCGCATCTCTCATTCAGCTCCGCAGCGCCGCCGTGCGGTCGAGGCTTTCGCGCAGCGCCTGGTCGAGGATGGTGACGCCGCGGTCGATCTCGTCCTTGGTGACGGTGAGCGGCGGGGCGATGCGCCAAACCGAGCCGCGCTCCGGCCGGCGGCGGATGTTCATGGAGAGGCCGAGCTCATAGCAACGCTGGGTGGTGGCGGCGCCGAGTGCGTGATGGGGCTCGCGCCGCTCGCGATCCTTGACCAGCTCGACTCCGAGCAGCAGGCCGTCGCCGCGCACGTCGCCGATCACCTCGTAGCGCTGTTGCAAGGCCTCGAGTTGGCCGCGCAGATAGGCGCCCATCTCGACTGCGCGCTGCATGAGGTTCTCGCGCTCGATGGTCTCGAGCACCGCGAGCCCCACGGCGGCCGGTAGCGGATCGGACACGTGGCTGGTGTAGTAGGTGAAGCCGCGGCTGAAGGCCTTCTCCTCGATCTCGTCGGTGGTGATGGTGGCTGCCAACGGCACGCCGCCGCCCAGTGTCTTGGATACCGACATTATGTCGGGCACGACGCCGAGCTTGTCGGCGGCGAACTTGACGCCGAGGCGGCCGAACGCGGTCTGCGCCTCGTCGTAGATCAGCAGCATGCCGCGCGCGTCGCAGGCCTTGCGCAGCTCATCGAAGTAGCCTTCGGGTGGGACGAGCACGCCGCCGGCGCTGATGACCGGCTCGGCGATGACGGCAGCGGGCGCGCCCGAGCTCTGCATGTCGAACAGCTTGAGGCCGACCTTGAGGCAGGTCATGTCGCAGGTGTCGCGGCAGTGCTCGACAGGACAGCGGTAGGCGTTGGGCTCGGGGATGACGTGCACGCCGGCGGGCTTCGGCCCAGTGCCGCGGCGGTCGCTGGCGAAGGAGACCGCGCCCGCCATGCCGGTCACGCCATGCCAGGAGCCGCCGAGCGCCAGCACCTCCCAGCCGCCGGTGGCCAGCTTCGCCATCTTCAGAGCGGCTTCGTTGGATTCGCTGCCGGTGTTGATGAAGAGGGAGCGCTTGAGCGGGGCGGGCAGCCAGTCGGCAAGCTTTTTGGCGAGGCGCGCCACGCTCTCCGGGATCATGCCGGAGAACATGTGCACGGCGCTATCGGCGCTGTCCTTGATGGCGGCGACGATGGCGGGATGATTGTGGCCGATGGTGGCGCACATCTGGCCCGACGTGAAATCGAGGATCTCGCGCCCTTCATCGTCCCGCACCGTGCTGCCTTTGGCGGAGACGAACAGCGTCGGGAAGGCGTCGCCGCCATAGCGGACCAGGAGATCCCGGGCGGCCCTTCTCAGCTCCGCGTCGGCCATGCCTGGATACTCCGTTGGTTGCTGGGAGTCTGGATTGAAGCGGTGTTGCCTGCGCACTGGTCACAGGAACGAATGCTAGGATAGCGCGACAGACGGCGTTGTCTCGGCCAAACCTCATTCAGCCTGCCGCAAGTTGCGCCACTCGGCATTTGCACTAAATTGATGGTGCGAGCCTCACACTCATGTGGCCTGAACGGACAGAGCGAATGAACAATCTCGAATTCGGCCGCGCACCGCAGCAGCGCGACGGCAAGATCGTGCTGCACGGGGCAGAGGCCTTTGCCGGCATGCACAAGGCCGGACAGCTCGCGGCCAGCGCGCTCGACCTGCTGGTGCCTCATGTCGTTCCCGGCGTGACCACGGCGCGGCTCGACGATCTGGTGTTCGAGTTCGCCATGAATCACGGGGCGATCCCGGCCCCGCTTAACTACCGCGGCTTTCCGCGCTCGATCTGCACCTCGGTCAATCACGTGGTGTGTCACGGCATCCCCGGTCCAAAGCCGCTGCGCGAGGGCGATATCGTCAATATCGACGTCACGCTTATCCTGGACGGCTGGCACGGCGACACCAGTCGCATGTTCCCGGTCGGCAACGTGCCGCGCAAGGCCGAGCGCCTGATCGACGTGACTTACGAGGCGCTGCGGCGCGGTGTGGCGGCGGTGAAGCCCGGCCATACGACCGGGCACATCGGTGCGGCGATCCAGGCCTATGCGGAAGCGGAGCGCTGCAGCGTGGTGCGTGATTTCTGCGGCCACGGTCTCGGCCGCGTGTTCCACGACCGGCCCAACATTCTGCACTACGGCGAGGCGGGGGACGGCATCGTGCTGGAGCCCGGCATGCTGTTCACGATCGAGCCGATGATCAATCTCGGCAAGTCGCACGTGAAGATCCTACCCGACGGCTGGACTGCGGTGACACGCGACCGCGAGCTCTCGGCGCAGTTTGAGCATACGGTCGGCGTGACCGAGAACGGATGCGAGGTGTTCACCTACTCGCCGAACGGTTTCCACCGCCCTCCGTATAGCATCAACTGAAGCTCGCGGCGGGGGCGCATGGGACCGCGGGGGCGCAAGGTCCGGGGCGGCGACGAAGAAGCGGCGCAGGCCGCTTTTTTCGAGGTCGCGCCGCCTGCTGACGACAAGGCAGGACATCGCAGTCGGCTGCGCCGCCGTTTTCGTGACGGCGGGGACGATGCCATTCCCGACTACGAGCTACTGGAAATGGTGCTGTTCCGCGCTCTGCCGCGCGTCGATACCAAGCCGCTGGCCAAGTTGCTGCTAGCCCGGTTCGGCAGCTTTGCCGAGACGATCAATGCACCGCCAGAGCAGCTCTTGGAGATCGATGGTGTCGGCGAGCGTGTTATCGACGAGCTGAAGTTGGTGCGCGCGGCGGCGCTGAGGCTCCTGCGCGGCGAGATCATGGGCCGGCAGGTGATGGGCTCCTGGCAGACGGTGGTCGACTATTGCCGGGCCGCACAGGGCTTCGATCACAAGGAGCGTTTCCGCATCCTCTTTCTCGACAAGAAGAACCAGCTCATCGCCGACGAGGTGCAGCAGGAAGGCACGGTGGATCACACGCCGGTCTATGTGCGCGAGGTTCTGAAGCGGGCGTTGGAGCTGTCGGCTACGGCGATCATCCTGGTGCACAACCATCCCTCGGGCGACCCCGCGCCGTCACGCGCCGATATCGACATGACGAAGCAGATCGTCGAAGCGGCACGGCCGCTGGGGGTGGCTGTGCACGACCACATCATCGTCGGCAGGACGGGCCATGCGAGTCTGCGCGGGCTGAGGCTGATGTAAGCCTCTCATGCCAGGCAAATATCGCGAAACCTAAACGTGATTATTTGAACAGCGAGGACAGGGAGAATGAGGAAATCCTGACAACAGGGGCCGCTTCGGCAATCTGTGGGTAGGGCTCATCGATGTAGACATTGACGCCAGTCGCGCGCCCTTCTTTGATCAGTGAAGAGACATAGGCCCATCCGTTCGGCCCCAGTCCCAGGCAGGCTTCGGACATTTCGCCCTTCAAGCGCACATGAATTGCAAAATTGCTGCGCGCCAGGAGAGCGGCGGTTTGCTCAGGGCTGAACCTGTCTCTGTTCCATAATTTCGTCAGGTAGATGCCGGCGACCATGCGCTTGCTTGTTGGCCCCCAACTCACTCTTTGGCCCTTCTCTGAAGCGAAGGAATATTCTCCCGGAGACAAGGGGCCAACGGCCCTTGCTGCCAGGCAGTCAGGATCAGGATTGTTTCTGCATACCTCTCTGCCGGAGATCGCCCATGCGATCGTCTTGCCGCTAAACTGTGGATCATCGGCAACTACAAAGAGGCGGCCGGTTCTGATCGCGTATCCAAGCCGGAAGCTTGCCAACGACTGGGATACTTGGCGAACGACGTCATCGAACGGTTTGCAGATTTCACCGCCCGTCAGTTTCCTCTCATATCCTTTGTGTTAAATCGTAACGTAGTCGACACCCGGATCGCAATCCCATTGCGGCAATACTTTCTTGTTTGCGAGCGGTGTTGTTGGCGTATGCGTTGCGGATGGTAGTTTGGGCAAGGCTGCAACAATCGTCGGTTTCTTTGTGACGGGTGGTTCCGTGACGACGATCCAGGGTTTGTCTATCGCCGCACTTTTGATTTGTTTGCATTTCTCAGACAACGTGGGCGGGTGAATTTGTTTTACGGCAAGCTGCCGTGCAAGGGAGCTGCTGGCCCCCTGTTTGATGTAGGCTTGTATGAGAGCGTGCTGAACCTCGAGCTGCTCCGGCGACAGCTCGAATATGCAGTCTTCCTCGTAAATTTGATCTCCGACCTGACCGAAAAAGTCAGCGACATCGCTCGCAACCGCCGCCGATCCCGATGTGGGTGCCGTGCGATCCTGCCCCAGGCTTTGCCTGGCAGGCAGGAGTACCAGGGTTGCCGCACACGCGAGCAGCAATCTTCTAAGGCTACCCCTGTTCATTATTCCGAGACACCCAAAGCCAGATCCATCGTTTCGCCAGGTCATCTCAACGGTACGCGAGAGAATCAGAACAGCTGACGCCTTTGCTCTTATCGTCGTGAATAGACCGGGAAGCTGACTCCATGTTGTCCATTGTGTGACTAGAGCAGGATCGCTTCGGATTGAATCACTTTTCCAATCGAGGGACGTCTCGGCCGAAGCGTGAATCCTGCTCTACATCAAAGTTTAGAGGGCAATTCACGTCCCACATGGAAGCAGAAGTGCTTCCATGTGGGACGATCGCGCTCTAGCAAGTACTGGCAATACTCAGTGATTCTGGAGAAAGGAATAGGGCAAGCGCCGATCGTTCTGTTTCTCAGAGGCGCGCGTAGGATACACGCAACAGCTATCCGTGAGCCCCGCATCGTCTGAACTGCCTCGATATCATGTTGCGCAACGGGGTTCGATTGGGTGGGGCGCTGGGCCTGCATCTGCAGCTCGACGTCTTTTGCGCGTGTGAGCACGACGAGCGGACCCGAATCGCACCTGACATCGCGCCGCTCGCACCAAGGCCAAAGCCTTGTTGTCTGGCTGTCATAGACCTGAGCTATCAGCCGAAGCTCCTTCGATGAGTTGGCTCCAGAAGGGGCGAGGCGACAGGCGATGCTCTGCGATGTTTTGGAGGGCATGCTGACGCATGTTCCGAGGATGGACCTCCCATTCGACGGGGACTGCGCGCACGCAAACGGCCTGGACCTCCCTATCGTTGTCATAAACCTTCCTCACCGCACGGACCGTTGGCAGACCCTGACTCGACGTATGTCGGCAGCGGGGCTGACCAAGCTGATCAGGGCTCCGGCCGTCGAGGGGGTGCGACTGCCGGACAGTCAAATCGCCGCGCTGTTGAGATCGCCGGTTAACGGCATCGATGCAGCTCCGCGCAGCCACCTGACGCTTACGCGACCGGCGATCGGTTGCTTTCTGTCGCACCTCGCCATCTGGCGATGGGTGCTTGATATGAACCTGCCGAGGATTCTTGTTTTTGAGGACGATGCGGCGCCGGCCGCGCACTACTGCCCCGTTCGCTTCCGCAGTGTCGTGGGATCGATAGCCGAGGAGACCGGCCTGGTTTTCATCGGCCGCATGATCATGGGCGGTTTGGCCGATAGACCCAACGGTTCGGATCTGGCGAGGATCTACTATTTCAACGGCACATTCGCTTATCTTATTACGCGCGCAGCCTGCCAGAAACTGCTCCGGCATCTCCTGCCGCCGCACTCGCATATCGATCACCAGATCAGCAAGGTGCTCATCGAGCAGCGGCGTCTATTCTCGGCCTATTACACCGAGCCACACTTCTTCGAACCCGACTGGTCGTTGCGCAGCGACTGCTACGTACCGTTGGCAGATGATTCCGCCGCCGATCGCGAACTCGGACATATCATCGAGGCAAACAGACGCGTTCTGCTCGACGAGGGGCGGCCTCTCCTCTCCCCGACAGCTTGAGCCCGTGCTCCTGTCCGTTTGCGTTCGGCCTTGCCGTCGCGTTCCGGCACGATCAGGCAGATCGTGGCAGCGGCACTCCGCCTCCGCCGCAACGCAACAATCCCCATATGATAAGTGCCGGAATGGAGGCTAGTCGCCCAGCGGGTTGCAAGCCGCTCCATACCTGCTATGCATTTTGCGCAAGGCTGACAAAAACCAGATCCGGGAAGCTCCATGACCCAACCCAGGCATGCCCACGTCCTGATCCTCGGCTCGGGGCCGGCCGGCTACACGGCCGCCATCTATGCTGCCAGAGCCATGCTCAAGCCTTTGCTGATTCAGGGTAATCAGCCCGGGGGGCAGCTCACCATCACCACCGATGTCGAGAACTATCCGGGGTTCGCCAAGGTCATCCAGGGCCCCTGGCTGATGGAGGAAATGAAGGCGCAGGCCGAGCACGTCGGCACCGAGATGATCTTCGATCATGTCATCTCAGTGGACCTGCGACGACGCCCGTTCCGGCTCGAATGCGACTCGGGCGACACTTACACCTGCGATGCGCTGATCATCTGCACCGGCGCGCAGGCCCGCTGGCTCGGGCTGCCGTCCGAGGAGCACTTCAAAGGCCACGGCGTTTCGGCCTGCGCGACCTGCGACGGCTTCTTCTACAAGGGCAAGGAAGTGGTCGTGGTCGGCGGCGGCAACACGGCCGTCGAGGAGTCGCTGTTTCTGACCAACTTTGCTACCAAGGTCACGGTGGTGCATCGGCGCGATCAGTTCCGGGCCGAGAAGATCCTGCAGGAGCGCCTGTTCAAGCATCCCAAGATTGAGGTGATGTGGAACGCGACGTTGGACGAGGTGACGGGCGGCAGCGATCCGAAATCCGTAACCGGCGTGAGGCTGCGCGACATCAAGACGGGCAAGGTGACGGCCAAGGGCGTGGATGGCGTGTTCATCGCTATCGGGCATGCGCCGGCCACGGAGCTGTTCAAGGGACAGCTCGAGATGAACGCCTCGGGCTATCTTCGTACCAGGCCCGATTCTACGGCGACATCGATCCCCGGCGTGTTCGCGGCGGGCGATGTCAAGGACGAGGTGTTCCGGCAGGCGGTGACGGCGGCGGGCATGGGCTGCATGGCAGCGCTCGAAGCCGAGAAATACCTGGCGGCGCTGGAAACCGCATCGAAGGCTGCCGAATAGGCGCCCGTACTGTTGGCGACATTCACATGGACTGGGACAAGCTACGGGTTTTCCATTCGGCCGCCGAGGCCGGAAGCTTTACGCATGCGGGCGAGGCGCTGCGCATGAGCCAGTCGGCGGTAAGCCGGCAGGTGTCGGCGCTGGAAAAAGACCTGGGTGTTCCTCTCTTTCACCGGCACGCACGCGGGTTGGTTCTAACGGAGCAGGGTGAGGTTCTGTTCCGCACGGCCAGCGAGGTGCTGACCAAGCTGCAGACGGCCGAAACGTTGCTCGGCAATTCGACGACGAAGCCGGCCGGCGACCTCAGGATTACTGCGTCCACGGGCTTGGGCTCGGTGTGGGTGACGCAGCGGCTGCGCGAGTTCATCGAACTCTACCCGGATATCCGCATCGAGCTCGTCCTCAACGACGAGCCGGTCGATCTGGCCATGCGCGCCGCCGATGTAGCGATCTGGGCCAGGGAGCCCATGCACAACGATCTGATCCGGCGGCCACTGTTTGCCATGCAGATCCACGCCTATGCGTCGGGCAGCTACATCCGCAAGTTCGGTGCGCCGCAAAAAGTGCAGGACCTGGATCGGCACAGGCTGGTGTCGTTCAGCGGTAATCCCCCGCCGCACCTGGCGGCAATCAACACCTTGGAAACACTGGGGCGCGAGGGGCGGTCGCCGCGCATTCCGGTCATGCGGGCAAGTGCCGTCTTGGCGCTTAAGTATGCCGTCAGGGGCGGTATCGGGGTCGGCCTCATTCCGGACTACCTGACGACGGAGGAAACCGAGCTAGTTCCTGTCCTGAGCGAAATCGAGCTGCCGACGCTGCCAATCTACTTCGTTTATCCCGAGGAGCTTCGGACCGCGAAAAAAGTTCAGGTTTTCAGGGACTTCCTCGTCAGCAAAGGCCGCCAGTGGAAATACTGACGAACGTTGATCGGTGGTCGGTCTCATCTAGACATGCACTGCTTGCATAGCAAGCATGCGGCTCACCCAATTGCTCAATCCCGCAGCGATAACCAATATCCGGAATGCAGCTGTGACGGACAGCTGATGAAGGCTGTACCCTCCCTTTGACGCCTTCAGCCCATCCTTCACTGGATGAGGTATAGACTTGAAGCCGGGCCTCGTGCCCGGCTTTTCTTTTTGCGGCGCAGCAATGTTTGGGCGCGTCGGCAGGTGCTGGACGTGCCGGGATCTCCGTTTGCACCATCGCAGTCGCCGGCGCGCGCAGCATCTTGAGCACGGGTCAGTTCACGCTTATGACCATAGCGACATGCATCGATGCATGCAGGCGAGAGACAGATCGAAATGGCTGAGAGCGCGGGAAAGACACTCTACGATAAGATCTTCGAAGATCATGTGGTTGACCGGCAGCCGGACGGTACGTGCGTGCTCTACATCGACCGGCATCTCGTGCACGAGGTGACGAGCCCGCAGGCGTTCGAGGGGTTGAAGCTCGCCGGCCGCAAGGTGCGCGCGCCGGAGAAGACGCTGGCCGTCGTCGACCACAATGTGCCGACCTCCGATCGCCGCGCCGGCATCAAGGAGGAGGAGGCGCGCATCCAGGTCGAGACGCTGGCGCGCAACGTCAACGAGTTCGGCATCGAGTATTACGACGAGCTCGATCCGCGCCAGGGCATCGTGCACGTGATCGGGCCGGAGCAGGGCTTCACTTTACCCGGCACGACCATCGTGTGCGGTGACAGTCACACCTCCACGCACGGCGCTTTCGGCGCGCTGGCACACGGCATCGGCACCAGCGAGGTGGAGCACGTGCTCGCCACGCAGACGCTGCTGCAGAAGAAAGCCAAGAATATGCGTGTCGAGGTCAACGGCAAGCTGCCGGCCGGCGTCACGTCTAAAGACATTACGCTGTCGATCATCGGCGAGATCGGTACTGCGGGCGGCACTGGGCACGTCATCGAGTATTGTGGCGATGCGATCCGCGCCCTGTCGATGGAAGGTCGCATGACGGTCTGCAATATGTCGATCGAGGGCGGCGCGCGCGCCGGCATGGTGGCTGCGGACAAGACGACATTCGATTACCTGAAGGGCCGCCCGAAATCGCCGAAGGGCGCAGCTTGGGACATGGCCGTGCGCTACTGGGAGACGCTGCAGTCGGACGACGGCGCGAACTTCGACAGAGTGCTCAAGCTCGATGCAGCGAAGCTGCCGCCGGTGGTCACTTGGGGCACGTCGCCGGAGGATGTCATCTCTGTGGCAGGCGTGGTGCCCGATCCCGACAAGGTGGACAACGAAGGTAAACGGCAGGCGATGCGGCGGGCACTCGAGTATATGGGCCTCACGCCCGGCACGAAGGTGACCGACATTAGGCTCGATCGTGTCTTCATAGGCTCGTGCACCAATGCGCGCATCGAGGACCTGCGCGAGGTCGCGCGCGTGGCCAACGGCAAGAAGGTCAACGCCAACGTATATGCCATGATCGTGCCGGGCTCGGGCCTGGTGAAGGAGCAGGCGGAGGCCGAGGGGCTCGACAAGATCCTGATCGCGGCCGGCTTCGATTGGCGCGAGCCCGGATGCTCCATGTGCCTCGGCATGAACCCCGATCAGCTTAAGCCACGCGAGCGCTGCGCCTCCACCTCGAACCGCAATTTTGAGGGCCGGCAGGGCCGGCTCGGGCGTACCCATCTCGTCTCGCCGACTATGGCTGCGGCTGCGGCGATTGCCGGACATTTCGTCGACGTGCGCACGTTCGCCTGAGGGCTGCAGGCGCCTGCATCCGGCGTGGTCGCGGCACTGCGGCCACGCATATCCACAAAACACCGATCACTTGTTGATCAGCGCACGTCTTCGATGGCGGAAGACCTCGGTTTGGCGCAGATATGCTCCCTCTCGTCACGCGATTTGGGAGCTTGCTTCAATGCTGAGATCATTTGTCGTTGCAGGTGTCGCCGCAGCCAGTGTGCTGCTCGGCAGCGCACACCTGTCGCCAGCTGACGCCAAGAGCTGTGTCAACAAGGCCGGTCAGGGCACCAACTCCACCCAGGACGGCGCCAAGTTCCAGGCTTGGGAGGCGGTATTGCAGGCGACCGATTGGGGTGCCTGGGCGACGTGGATGAGCTCGGGCGCCAAGGTGGGGACCGCGCCTGGCTACACCGTCAGCAAGGTCAGCTTCCGCTGCAAGGCCGGTGGCATCGGCCAGGAGTGCGTCGGGCAGGCGACACTCTGCAAGTAGCCAACGAGCCATGCCGGCTCGAGAACCGAGGCCACGACAATTGCGCGTGGCCTCATCGATTCTGAGGCAATGGTGCCACTGGCGGTCGAGGCTGCGGTTCTCGAGAGCAGGATCGTTTCAGATGGAATTGCAGTCGCGATCCGTCTGGAGCGTGAATCCTGCTCTACACATAAAGTTTAGAGTGCGATTCACGCCTCACATGGAAGCGGTGTGTTTCCATGTGAACCGATCGCGCTCTAGGTTCTGATACGGGCGATCATTTGCCGGAGAAGCAGCATGTCCAAGACGCTGGTGCAGCACCAGTTCGGAGCCAACGCTGCGAACTATTCCACCTCGGCGGTGCACGCCAAGGGTGCGAGCCTCGCGCGGCTGGTGGATCTGGTGAAGCCCAGCAAGGACTGGGTCGCGCTCGACATCGCCACCGGTGCCGGTCACACAGCCGCTGCCTTCGCACCGCACGTGGCCAAGGTCATCGCCAGCGACCTTACGCCGGAGATGCTGGAGGAATCGCGCAAGCTGGCGGAGGCCAAAGGGCTCGCCAATATGGAGACTGCGGCGGCGGATGCGGAGCAACTGCCGTTCGGCGACCGGAGCTTCGATCTGGTCACCTGCCGCATTGCGCCTCACCATTTCCCCGACGTAGCGGCTTTCGTGGCGGAGAGCTGGCGCGTTCTGAAATCCGGCGGCATCTTCGCTCTGGTGGACAACGTCTCGCCGGATCACGATACCACGCCGGGTTTCTCGGACGGCGAGTACGCCGAGGCTGCCGTGGCTTACAATGCTTTCGAGAAGATGCGCGACCCGTCCCACGGCAGGGCACTGTCGACGGCGGAATGGCTCGATCTCATGGCGAGGCGTGGTTTCGAAGTTCTGCACAAGGAGCATGCGCCCAAGGCCATGGAGTTTGCCGCCTGGTGCAAGAACATGGCGGTAGCCGGCGAGACTGTGTCGAGGCTGCGCGCCATGCTCGATGGTGCGTCACCGGCGCTGAGTTCGTATCTGCAACCCCACAGTGAGAACGGCCAGCTGACCTTCACGCTCGTGGAGCTGATTGCGCTCGGCCGCAAGCCCTGAGCGTGGACGCGGAAGGCAAGTACGGCGCAGCTGGATCCTTAAGCACCTGACCGTGGGTAGCGTGGTGCGCGTCTCTGGACGTCATGCTATACGAATGGCCGCACAGAGCGTTGCGTCGGTTCGTGCGGTGTCCGCGGATCGGCGGAAAGGTCCCGTAGCTCAGCTGGATAGAGCATCTGCCTTCTAAGCAGAGGGTCGCAGGTTCGAGTCCTGCCGGGATCGCCAGTGTATCCAACAACTTGTACTGCGTTGCCATTTCGTCCCATCGGCGGTTTTGCAATCAGTTTTGCAAATTCCCGTTCCCCGCACGTTCCCACTTGAGGATGGCCGACGCTGCAAGCTTGCGCTGCGAGACCTGTCGTCCGTAATGCTCGACCATCGCGCGTGACTGTCCGGTAATGGCCGCCACCTCGGCGTCAGAGCAACCGGCTTCGAGCAGGAACACGACGGCCGATTTGCGCAGACCGTGGAAGACGAGGCCTTCGTCTTTGATGGGCCGCAGCGGCCACGCTGGTGATGGCTCGCCATAGACGTGTTTCGGTTCGGCGAGTGCTTTCTGCCAGCTCGTGCGAAAACCGTCCTTGGTCCACGGCAGGCCCGCTGTGTTAGTGAGAATGCTGACGGCCGAGCGCGGGATATCGGCGAGGATCTTGCGCAGATCGGCATGTAAGGGAATGGCAAGTCGCTTGCGCGTCTTCTCCTGCGCCACGGCGACCATATTGTTCGAGACTTGATCCCAGCGCATACCAAGCGCGTCGCCCAGCCGCTGACCCGTGTAGAGCGCGAGCGCCGCCGTGTACCAGAGGTCTGAGCGGAGGTGATCGCGGGCGAGTTCGATCATATCCCACGGCCACGGCTCGTATCCCTCGCCGCCCCGCAGCTTCCGCACGAGCAGGCACGGGTTGTCCGAGCGCCAGCCACGCGGTACGGACCATGACAGCAGCGAGGATAGGCATCGCAGCAGGTTGTTGGCGGCCGCTGGTTTTTCCGAATACTTGTCACGCAGGCCGAGCACGTGCTTGGGTTCGATCCCGCGCACCTCCAGCTGGCCCCATGCGCTCATGATGCGATTGAGGTAGAGCCCCCAATTTGCGCGCGTGTTTTCAGAAAGCTGGCGCCACTCCGGTGATTGCTTGTAGGCCTCGATGAGCCGTTCGACGGCATTCGCCGATCGCGCCGTCGCAGGCTCGCCGGTGAGCCGGCGATACGTGGCCCAGAACTCGGGGTCTCGGGGATCATCCGGCAGGCGAACGGGTTTCGTCGCCCCGTTCGTGCCTCTCCCGATATGAAGATAGTAGTACGGCCGGCCTTTGACGCGGACGCAATTGACATAGGGCGGCAGCTCAATCGCCGGCTTCCTCGGTCGTGCCACGCTCGATCCCGGCAAGATAAGGGTCGGGCTCAGTAACGCGCAAATCTCGTCCGGTGGCAAGGTCATCGGTCAGTCTCTCTATGTCCGCCCAGCGCCAGCGCACGAGATCGCCAAGCTTCATGGGTTTAGGAAGCAGGCCACGGCGCACGTAGGCGTGCACGGTGGAAACGCTGCAATCGAGACGATGGGCGAGGGTCTCGGCCGAGCAAAGATCAGGCGGATACGGCGCCCGCCGCGAGGACGGGCCTCGCCCCAAGGCCAGCGCCGGACCAGTTGCCGCGTTGCGTTCCCTCATTGCGTTCGCTCAGCAATTCGCGTCGGCGTCGCCGGCAGACCATGCTTGCGAAGTAGCTCAGGTGGTGCTCGGCAACCATGAGTGCCCGGCTCAGGGCCGTAAGTAGCGAGAGGCCAATGGTCTGGCCGCTTTTTGTAAAAACCGAGCGCATTTTCCCATTCGTCGTCGCCAAGCGTCTGGCTAACGATTTGGGGTCTCAGCGGATACGGGAAATTCTTGCTGGTGATCCAAAGGTGCCAACCCCCCGACCAGTCTGCCAAGCGAGTGGCCTTGGATTTGTGGTAGGCAACGAATTTTTCGCGCTCTCGGTGGAGTTCAGCGTCACTAATTTCGTAATGATCGAGCGTATGGCTGCGATCCTCCTGCGAAAATGTCCACCCGGCGGGAATTGGCGTGTGCGTGTACACACCGTTGCTCGATCGATCAGTGCGTGGGCTCGCAGGTTCCAGTTCAATGGTTCCGTTCAATGGTTCGGGTGCACGCCTTTGCACTAGGGGAGGTGCACTGGGTTGCACTAGGCAGAGTGCAGTATCCTTCCCTAGAGGTAGTGCAAGCATTTGCACTAGTGCAGCTGGGTCGATGCCGATCAATCCTGGGATCGTATAGTGGTTTGATGACCTGCCATCTTTGCCCCTACGCGGGTCCGTTAGCAGAAGCTTGGCATCGCGAAGGCGACGCGCGGACCCGATGACGGAACGCCTACAGAAACGAGTATCTGTCTTCAAAAACTCGTAACCGGGGAAGGCCACTCCGCTAGTCCAGTTCAGGCGTCTCAGGACAACCTCGAAAACTGACCGATCGCACGCCGAAAGGTGTCTGTGACCCAGCATCAGCTCGCGAGCCGCGTCTTTCGCAGCGGGCCGCCATTTGGGAATAATGTCGCGAATGCGCGCGACAATCTGGTCAAACGCTTCCGCCTCTGTCACGACGGGTCCTCGTGCATGTCGATAACAACCAATTCCGCCTGTACGAGACAGGCGCACGGAGGTACCGTCGATTGGTCGATGAAGATTTGCTTGGGGCCTGCGCAGGGTGATGACCTGCCGGGCCCTTCGACGTTCCGCAAACGTGAATAGAGATCGTCATGCGACGCGTGCCGCGTCAGACGCCTTGCGGATCGGCGAACTGATAGGCGATCGCGCCCAGTCGTCCAGGGCTGTCTCGTCGTAGTGAGCTAGGCCTCCGATCAGCCGATACTCCGGACCGGTGCCCTTGCTGGCGTGGTTGGCGAGGGCCGCCGCCGAGCATTCTATCTGCCACTTGTTGCGCAGATATTGGCCCGCTGACCGCCTGCGGCGAAGTTTGGTTGTCATTTGCGCTCATCCCGGTTCAGCCGTGATAAGCGGGACTATTGCCGATTAAATCGAAGTTTGGGGGACGATAAATGCGGATGTGATAGTGCCGTTCTGTGACTCTAACTCTTTGGACTGTTGGGTATTTTCCAACGTTCCTCATTTCTCTTTTTTGTCCCCAAATAGCTCTTCGAAGGGAGGCAGGACCGCTACCCCGTAGTTCTGGCGGTTCTGGAGCGCGCTCTGGAGCGCGATGTTTTTGGCGAGTCTTCTGATCCGCTTAGGGGCGGTCGTGCGCTCCGCGTCGCGCGAAAGTGTGCCTTTACCCTCGTGTTGTCGTATGACTTGGCGCAGGGCTTGATCGAACGTGAGCCTGGCGCCAAGTGCGAGGTCATATACCTCGTCCAGTATTTTGAGATCGTCCTTCAAAGGGTTGATACTCCCCCTCGGCCGCCCCCGCTTTCGTGGCGGTGTATTGAACTCTGGCTGCTGCAATATGAAGTGCCGAGCAACCCAGTTCCAACGCGCGCTGCCCTTTAAATTGGACGGGCCGCCTAGGCGACGATACATCTGACCAAACTGGCGTTTTAGCCGGGCGTGTAGGGCAGCGCGCTGGCGATCTGCAACGGCATCAGCACGTCTTTTGGTCGGCGGTGGCGGAGGTTTGTAGGTATCCCTTATTCCTAGTATGGAGCCAACTGAATCTCGTCGTTTCATCGCGCTCTCCCAGCGCCTCCATGGTGGAAGCGCGGCAGATCGGTGGAGTGCCGATTTTTCGGGGATCAGCCTAGCCGCGCATGAGCAGATGGTACCTGCAACCGGCCAGATCGCGAAGGCGCAAGAGCCGCAATCGATCAGGGCCTAACGATGCAAGGTGCCGTCCAGCTTGCGCCGGCGGATCAGCAGATCAGATGATCAAGGGCTTATGATACGGCTTGAAAATGCCACGTGGTAAGCCCGCGCCTGTCGACGCGCGACTCTCGGCCCAATGAGCATGTTGATTTGTGCCGCGACGTGTTCACGTTGCGCATTGAGCCTGTCGAAGGTGCGCTTATGCATGTAGCGCGGCCGCGTCTTGGGGGGCAGACACCATACCTCGCATCCAAGCCTAAGGGCCAAGATCTGGGCCTTCCTGACAAGGCGAGCCGTCCGCCCCTCGCGCTGCGTACTGTAGGTGATCTTGCCGCAGGCGCCGCACCTGAGCCCATCGAACAAGGCCGCCAGCCGAAGTACGCGGCGCTTGCAGCACGGGGCAATGAAATAGGCTCTAGTCCCGCCGAAACGGCACGGCCGACGCTCCAGGTGCACGGTGTCGCGCACGCGGACCGGTTCGCTTCCATCGAGGGGACTGTACTCGTAGATCACGCGAAAGCCGTCGCCCACTTCCAGCATTTCGTGGGTTAGGCAGGGCACCGCCAAGCCCTTCTCGAAGTCCACGATCGCGAACTGGCCAGGCTCAAAGGCACCCCAGGCCGCTATGTAGTCGGCTTCGAGGACTGGCACCTCCTCCCAATGAAAATGATATTTCCGCTGGTGCGCCAAGTTCGAAGCCTCTTGGGAGTTTCGCGCGAAAAGTCGAAATCTTCTGCAAGTCCCACTTGATTTCGCTTGATTGCCGCCGGCCGCTGAACCGCGTGTTTGAGATCACGATCGCGCGGCTCACCGGACAGGTTACCCGAACTTCAATTCGAGACCTGTTGCTGCTGTGCCGCTCTTCCACAGCCAAGCCGTAGGCCGGGGCGCACGAGGTCCGAGCGGAAGCGTGCCGTGAAGGCGAGATAACAACATCGTTCCGCCTATCCAGCGGCCGCTCCTTTCGTGCGTCGCGAGGCAGCAGCGGTGCGGGTGCGATTATTAGCCGGCGCCGCCTCCAGCCTGGAAATTTCCTCCATAAAGGCCGAGCGCAGCTGCGCGGCTTCCTCATCAGGTAGCCAGTCGGTCATCTGCGGGAAGACGGTCCGCCAGAAGGCGACCTCTTTCGCCGTCCACGGCATCGCCTTGGCGAGGCGCGCTTTCTCCAGAATCTTGTTGACCTCGGCACGCACCCTGGCGAGCGACGGCGTATAAGACTGCTTCGGGGGCGGTCCTAACAGATCGGACTGCGTGGCGAAGAGGTCGGGCTGACTCCTGCGTGACATGGGGCTCCACGAGGCAAGTGCAAATCGAGGAAGTCCTTGGCCCGCTCATGGCCATTGGTCGTGCCACTCTTTACTCTTCGCCTGTTGATCGGCATTGCGCGCGGCCTCAAATATCTAGTGTTTTCAAGTGCCGATAATATCACACTTGCTACACAATGCTCACTATGTAAAAAGTTTGTCACTTGCACTTGAACACGTATGTGAGCTCCTTCCGACGCGCCTCGAACGGTTCGGCCGCATAGAAATCGTAACCATGCGGGCATTCACGCACGGCGAGGCGATCTGCTAGGGCTTGGGCCTGCCGACCTATCAACGCTTGGTCTTGAACAATTCCGAGCTTAGGCGAAAGCGTGAGACGTATGCGGCCATCTCTCTGTCTTGCAGTATTGTGCTGGAATTCAATGCCATCTACGCGCTCTGTCCCCGTTGGCTGGGCCCAACCTTCGACAGGGCAGCTTAGCCCGAGAAAAACGATAGCGATCAGGATCTGGTCTGGGCGCATGCAGGGGCTCCACCGTCGCTGAGCTATCCCTCCAGTGTTCTTACCGGCCGAATTAGACCATGTTTCTCAGCAGCGACCAACCGGCGCAGCACGTCGATCTGCGCGTCCAGTTCCTCGTCGCTCAGCTCCTCCAACGTACTTTCTTCGGCAACAGGCTGGCGACCATGCGCACGTAGTAGCCGGCGGGGTTTTCTTCGCGCAGCTTCAAGATCGCGCCAGGGCCGTGCACCTCAAAATCAACGGTCACGGCCGCTTGACCTTGTTGCGGAGCCGGGCGCGCGGCACAAAACGCAGTCGCGGCAAACTCTTGAACGACAGGCCGGGGGAATTTTAGGAGTTCAAAAGAACCGGCCGGCTAGTTATCGTCATCCTCAAGTCCGGGTGGATCAAAAAAGATCATGCAAACGATCAGGACGACTGGGATAAGCGCCAGAATGGACAGCCCCATCGGCGTCGGTGTTACCACGTCGAAAAGGCCGAGGGCCGTCCATATCAACACCGCTACGTCCAGGCCAGCGAACTTCGTCGCGGAGCGAACGTGCGCTTCCGTCACCACAATTGGCTGCATTACGGTACGCCAACTACACCAACGCTTAACTAATCCGTACGCGGTCTGACAATCCTACACGTAGCGAGGCCATTTTTGCTAGATAAGTTATGATCTCGGACCATAAGGCTTTCGGATGAGTACTACGGACACAGCAATGGACGGTGTCGGCGCTGCATGGGGAAAGTTCTCTCCGCAAGGGTTAGAAAAAGCGCTGATTGCGGCGTCGCGGCATTCGCTTTTGGGCCACGGGGAGGCACGCCGGATCATCTGGCGCGTCCTGCGCGCCCGCTCTAATCGATGCTTTGATGTTGTCGTCAATCACGTTCGGATGCGGCTCTTCCCTTTCGACAATTCTGTCGAACGGACGTTGCTCTTGAGACCGCAAAAGGCCTATCCGCGCGACTTGGCCTTCTTGCGCTCAGCGCTGCAATCTGTCCCGACACTGGTTGATGTCGGTGCCAATATTGGTGCCATGTCGCTGCCGATGGCGCGTATCCCAAGCGTTCGTATCATCGGCGTCGAGCCCGGACCAGAAGCGCTCAATAGACTGCGTTTCAATATCGCGGCAAACGGATTTGCCAATTTTCAGGTAGACCCCGTCGCTTTGAGCGACGCCAATTCCTCGATACGTTTCTTCGCCGATGCCAAAGACATCAAGCTGAGTGGAATTGGGGCCAGCGGCCCGGTAGGCAACAGCATGGAAGTCCCGACCAAAACACTTGCGACCTTGCTGTCCGACCACGGAGTGGACAGGCCGTATGTTCTCAAGATTGATGTTGAGCGTCATGAAGACAGGGTCCTTCTGCCTTTCTTCGCGGCCGCGAGCCGCGAAGTATGGCCCGCCCACATTTTGATCGAGACGCTGGAGCGTGAGGGTGTGCCAGAGTGCGTCTCGTTCATGCTCGGCAACGGCTACCGGCAGGTCTTGAGCACCCCGCAAAACACGGGACTCTCGTTGGTGCGATAAGAGGTCAACTACACTTCGGGTCGAGGAAGCTGGTCCCGTAACGGCGCTCTCCCGTATCCGAGCTATCTGGCCTCATCGCGTTCGCGGCGCCAGTGGCGGCTCACTTGCCAATTCCGCCGATCACACGCGCCACATGGGCCCGTCCCCTTCCGACAACCCCCTATCAGGAGTAAAGGCCAGCCGATGTAGAACTGCTCTTCGACCGCAAGTGACCAGCTATGCAATAGCGGCATCAACTCGGTTGGCGCATCGAAATAACCGCCGCTGGACTGCGCAAAGTGAAGGTTCGATGCATAGAAAGCCGCAAACCGAGCAGACCGTGCGAAATCGCCCATCTTCTCCGGAAGAGGGAGGAGAAAAATTACAGCAGCCAACGTGGATGCAAAGAGAACAACAAAGAACGCTGGGAGTAGTCGCCGCGCACGTCGCGCATAAAAATCCAGCAGATCGATCGAACCTCGCACCCTTTGCTCATTGAACAGTAGCGACGTGATCAGATATCCGGAGATGACGAAGAAAATATCGACGCCGACAAATCCGCCTGGGGTTCCTGGTATTCCAACATGATAGGCAACGACGCTCGCGATCGCGACTGCGCGCAGCCCATCGATCTCCCCCCGATACTCCACGGCTCTATCGGTCCCCGGCCACACCGATCATGGCGGCCTTCTCCCGCTTATTAAAAACGCACTCTTCGACGATAGGCTCAACAGCGAGACATCGCTCGCCCGCGCGGTTTGCAGCGCGCATGCTGCCCGGCGCGCGGCCCGGCCAATTTCCGGGCTTCATCGCGCTGTGCAATCCCACCCTCAGTCGGTGGTGCCGACCGGCGAGCGCTGGCTCTACGAGACAAGCGGGTATCGCATTAGTCGCATCTGGTTGCCGAACGAGAAGGGCATTGCCGACTTCTCGTTGTTGCAGGCCGAGCTGGCGGCAGGCCACTCGGCCCGCATGCTCTACTACGCCTTCGACCTGCTATTCCTGGACGGCTTTGATCTGCCCGCCGCGCCGCTGATCGAGCGGCGCCGGGTCCGCGCCGAGCTCGCTGCCCTTGAAGACTGGAAGTCCCATCGTCTTCACCGGGGGGGCCAGCCAGATGACCGACCACGCAGAAATCGCACGCATCAAAAACATCTCGCGAGCAGGAAAGCGCGGCTAGCCACACCCAAGCGATGCATCCTCGACACTGGGGGCCCGGAGGTACTGCCCAGTCTGGCTCGGCTGACGTTCGGACCAAAGCGGGCATTGGTTCATTCCTCATCTTCCGAGTTCGATGGCCAGTATTCAGAAATCCAGATCAGGTCTATTGCGATGAAAGCGATGGCGGCGGTTGCGATTGCGCCCACCATCGGCTCAAACCAGAAGAGACCGGCAATGACGCTGGCGATGCCGCCGAGCTGTATACATAGGAGCGCGGTCGTGGTGCGGCAGGCCACTCGGCCCGCATGCTCTACTAGGCCTTCGATCTGCTGTTCCTGGACGGCTTTGATCTGCCCGCCGCGCCGCTGATCGAGCGGCGCCGGGCCCTCGCCGAGCTGGCTGCCCTTGAAGACTGTCTGCTGTTCCTGGACGGCGTTGATCTGCCCGCCGCGCCGCTGATCGAGCGGCGCCGGGTCCTCGCCGAACTGGCCGCCCTTGAACGCTGGGAGTCCCATCGTCTTCATCGGTCCTTGTTTGCTTCGCCGTTCGATCCATGGCTCTGCTGCTCTGAGTGCACAACGCCCCCCACACAGCGGGCATGATCCACCCGCTCCGGCCGCACGCATGCAGCCGACTGCAAAACCTCAACTCTGAGAGAGTTGCCCCTCCCCGGATTTAGCCCGCTAGTGATCGCGTTCCGGCAGGCGCTCGCCTCCAAAAGGATCGAGCCACCGCCCTCAGGCCGTGCGCGTTATTGCTTGGGAGCGAAAGTCCATCCCTGGACCAACAGCACCCAGATTTGCCCCGCGCAACCTGGCCTCATATCAGTACGGCTGATCGGACGCCCTCCGATGCAACCGCAACAGCAACGTCCGCGCCGCGCGGACGTGATTGCTAACGCTCTGCCCACTTATGCACAGCTTATTAACAACTTCTCCTTGGTACAAAGTGACGTGGTAACCTGCAAGCTCTCTCGTCAGTTAAGGATCGACTTTGGGTTAAGCGAGTCACCCAACTGCCACAAACGGTCCAACTCGCAGAAGCGTGTCGGAAAGGTCCGCTGCCCTCCGTCTTACCGTGGCGTCCCCGTAGAGGACGCCTCAACCCCGCAGCTTGCCCGGGCGCGCGTCTCATGGCCTGGGTCTACACTGCTGCCCGAAGCTGTTGATCGCGACTGAGGTACTGCGATCAACAACGCTCCCCTACAATTCGTTAGTCGACGAGGAGCGGGCCTTTCTTGAGACGAGGCAATGCACCACCTTCCTTGTGGCGCCCTATCGCTCCTGCGTTTTTGCAAACCCTCAACACTGATCGCAATTGTACGCAGCTCTTCGGGGGGCCGCTGCAAATAGATGTGTGTGTCGCGTCAGGACCTTATGCGCTTCCACAAAAACTTCTAAGCAGAGGGTCGCAGGTTCGAGTCCTGCCGGGATCGCCAATGCCGGCAATTACTTAGACCTCACCAGGGCTAGGGCGTTGTACAAGATTTGGCAGCCGTTGTACAAACCCAGTGCCTGAATTGTTCTCTTTGTCTTGCTCCCATTTGAGAATTGCCGCTGCGGCGAGCTTGCGTTTGTTCACGTCGAGCGCGTAGTGCTCCACCATCTGCAGCGATTGCCCGGTGACGGCGCGCACCTCTGCGGTGCTGCAGCCGGCCTCCAACAAGAACACAACGGCACTCTTGCGAAGACCATGAAATACGAGGCCGTGGCACTCGCCTGTAACAAGCTCGATGCAGGCCATCTGGTGCTGCCACTGCGATTTGAAACCGTCCTTAGTCCAGGGCCGGCCCTTTTCGCTCGACAAGATGGTAATAGCCCGGCGCGGGATAGCGTCCAGCACTGGTCTTAGATCCCGATGGAGAGGAATCCAGACGCGCGCATTCGTTTTTTCCTGGCGCACCGACATGACGCCGCTGTCGACCTCGCTCCACCTCATGCTGAGAACGTCGCCCAGGCGCTGGCCAGAGTAGAGTGCAAGACCTGCCGCCCACCACATCTCTGATGCCGCTAGCGTTTCGAGAGTGCGAATGGCCGTCCAGGGCCACGCACGCCAGGGCTCGCCTCCCTTAAGCTTGCGTACGAACTCGCAGGGATTGTCGCCGCGCCAGCCTCGCGGCACAGACCAGGACAACAGCGACGATAGGGCAGCGCAACAGATTGTTGGTGGCCGCCGGCGTCGCAGACCGCTTGTCGCGGAGCTCAAGCACATGCTTCGCTTGCAAAGCACGCACCGGTAGATTCCCCCAGGCCGTTGAAACAATACCCAGATAATGGCCCAGTTGGTCTTGGTTGACTGGCTCAGCCCTTGCCACTCGGGCGCGTGTTGCCAGGCTTCAATCAACGCATCGAAAGTGCCGGCGCTGGACTTCTCGGGCACGGCACCAGAGGCAGCGCGATATGCCGCCCACCATGTCGCGTTTGGCGTGCCGTCCGGGTTCACAGGTACCCCCGGTAGGGCGACGCGATTGCCGGCACAATTCGTGCCGCGGAACGGATGGTAGGCAAAATATTCCCGTCCGCGCGAGACGGTCATATGCACATGCGGAGGCAACTTGAGCCTAGGCATACGTGGTCTCGACATTCTCAATGCCTCGCGAGAACGGATCCGCATCCTCAGCAGAGCCGTTTGCGCGCCCCGGAGCAAGAGGGTGGTTGGCTGCGGAGATGCATGCCTCCACGTCGGCCCAGCGCCAGCGCTGCACGGTGCCGATGGTCTGGGTTTGGGTAGGAGACCGCGTCTGACCCAATCGTCGACGGTGCTGCGTGACAGGTCGAGACGATATGCGAGCGTTTCGCAGGAAACATAGTCGGGAGGGTAAGTGCGTGAGATTTCACACTTTCGGGTCACTTCAGGCTCCCCTGGCTAGGGAAACAGCCAAAACGTGTCCCGACAGCCTTTCGCAGGTTTCTGGCTTGCGGGACACGTCTGTCCCGCCTCTGTCCCGCGTACTGTCCCGGTCCAGGACGCCAAAATCTCCGGGCTGCGAGGGCATTCCTTGGTGGTGTCCCGCTACTGTCCCATTCGTTGTCCCGCGTTCGGGCTAACCGTCCCGTTGTCCCGGACGCTGGGGTGCGGGACAGTGGGACAGCGTTTGTCGGGAGGTCGGTCATGCGTCCTCCGTTCCGGCCTTGCTGAGGGCACGCTGGACGGCCGACTTCGATATGTTGAGTTCCTGCGCGATTTGACGGACTGAACGTCCGTCGCTTTTCAGCTCTTGGATGTCGGCCAGCCGGGCATCTTCGATGTCACGCATGGTCCAGACCGCAGCGCCGTCTCGCATCTCCAGCTTTGCCTCGAAGGGGTTGACCGCCTCTGTGCCGCTGAGGCCGCGCGCTTTCTCGAAATGCACCTCAAAGCGGGCGCCCTCGCTCGGCTCATAGTCAGATGGCGCTCGAAGGTTGAGGACGGTGTCGAGCACATCTTCGCGCTTCGACGTGCCACGCTGCGCCTTCGCCTTGTTCGAGTGGTGGATGATAACCACAGTGCGCCCTTCCCGGCGCAACTTCAGCAGCCAGTTCTGGACCGGCGCCCAGCTTTCCGCTTCATTCTCTTGGCCGGTTCGGAACAATGTCGAGACGTTGTCGAACAGCACGACCTCCGCATCGCCGAGTACAGCATCCATCACTGCTTGGCCCTCGGCCGTTGCGAGATCAGGGACGCCAAGCTCATGGAGGTCGGCGGAGATGATACGGAGAAAGGCGGGCTCCGGAGGCTTATCGTTCGTCGCGGCCACGACTCGCTCGAAGCGTTGCTTCAAGTCCACCGCCGGCATCTCGCCGCACACGTGCAGCACACGGCGGGGCTTCGCGGCCGTCCACTTGAGATACTTGCCGCCCGCGGCGATGGCATGCGCGAGGCCTAGGGCAAACCACGTCTTGCCGACGCCGCGCCAAGCATAGACCATGACTAGCCCACGCTCGTGAATCAGGGGCTCGATGACGAATTCGCGGGGCTTGATGTCGCGGCTAAGCAGGTCTTCAAGCGTGATTGGACATAGTACGGTGCCTGCCGTGACGTCAGCAGGCTCCGACCGCCCGCTAGAAGAATGTTGCCGCCCGTCCAGGTCGGGATGCGGATCTTGCATTCCCGCCGTGAGGCCGCTCGCCAGCGTTGCTTGTACAGCGTCGGCTCCATCGTCGCTCACCAATCCATTCAGTTCGCAGGCCCGCCAGAGGACGTCGGCTATAC
The DNA here is from genome assembly GCA_963806735.1 of uncultured Alphaproteobacteria bacterium. Taxonomy (GTDB): domain Bacteria; phylum Pseudomonadota; class Alphaproteobacteria; order Rhizobiales; family Hyphomicrobiaceae; genus CADEFX01. Next base: position 167,147 of record CAWEBE010000071.1, read on the forward strand.
AAGTGCGGTCGATCCATTCTCGGGCCGTCATGCGGCCCATGCGGTAGCCAGCGCCGTTCAGCGCATCATTCCTCGTCCCAGGCCGTGTGTCGCTCAACTCCATTCCCAACGCGTTCAGGGTCGCGGTTGCGTAAGCCGATTCACGGGATGCTGAGTTCTTGCGAGTGCCAGAGGAATGAGAATTGCTCTTCGCTTTCTGCCGACGCTCCGGATCCGCGCGAATGATCCGGCCAATCCAGGCGGGCAGCGGATGTATGGTGCCGCAGCGATAGGCGTCCGCCAACGACTGCGTGCCGGGCACGGGTTGCCAGCGTGCACCGTCGGACCGCACCGCACCTGGTGCAACAATCCATCCTCCAGAGCCGCGGACATCAATGCCCTCCGGAAGCGCACCGCGCCCGTTGCCAAAAGTCTCGCCCTCTGGTTGCCGAAAAATATGGTGCTTGCCACCTCCAGCCGTATCCGTCTCTGGATGCGCTGGGATGCCGTTATTCTCTGCCTCAAGCGCCGCAAACGCCGCGACGCCATCGGGTCCGTCGGGATGCCGGTCTGGATCGATCACAACAAGACCCGCGCGGCCGAGCTCAATGCCAGGAATGGCGTCGGGGAAGCGTTGCCACCATTCTTGAAGTTGGTGCGGATCGGTGGTTGCCACCTCTCGCCACCGAAGGACGAGCGGTTGTTTCTGCCATTTGCCTGAGGAAGGCAGCTTGAAAGCGCGCGCCGGGAATATGGGGATACCGGCGGCCGCTAGGTCGAGTGCCTGAGCCAAGTTCGAGGCTGTGTGCGTCGACACGCTCTCGTCACCGAATTCGTTGGCAGCACGATGCAGGTCATTGAATTGCGGATGTCTCTCGTTGAGCATGACTGCCATCTCCAGAGTCGGTCGAACCGGTGATGGCGGTCGCAACAGCATTGCGACGCGGGACGAAAACGAGTATTGTTTCCGCCATCGATGATTGGAATATTTGGCCGTGTCGGAGGGCAATCCGAGCGGCCAATTTTTTTGTGGTCACGTTAGCTTCACGCCGCCCTCCTTCGCGTGGCGGGAGGTTGGATCTGATGCAGCCGATGTCGTGCTATGCGTGAAACAGGTAGATCTGGGGGACACCTGATCGATACAGACGCATGCAAGGAGCTAGCTCTTCGCCCGGTCACCATTGGATAGACGCGGAGGCGGTGCAGGGTTCCGTCGTCGAAGCGAAACCAACGATAGATCTTTCGGCCTGTGGTAAGCAGCGTGAAGGCTCGCGCTACCGGATTCCAAGGCCGCACCACGAAATCGTAAGCGAGACACATCTCGCAATATTCTGCGAACACCTCCGGATACCGAAGCGGCTCGCCCTCGTACTCGCTAAGCCACGTAAGCAGCGCAGAGGCAAGGTAGTCGAAGTCATGGAGTCGTAAGGGCGTGGGCGCCGGAGTCGGTGCGGCATCAACTCCTCGATGCACCACGGCATAAGTCCCTCCGGGAGTCGGCTCCGCACTGACGTTCAAAGCCGCATCCCTCACTTGGTTCTGACGCGACAACAACGCTCCAAACGCCTGCGCGATGGCACCATCGCACCTGAGCCGACCGTCCATCACCGTGTTCTTGCTCATGCCCACGTTGCGGGCAATGAGCCGATACGACAGCCCGTCGGCATGCATGCCGAGCACCCGCTTGGCCTTCTTGTCTGAGGGACGTTGGCCCACCTGGCGGCCGAGCTTGACACCCCTGGCTCTAGCCGCTGCTAGGCCTGACTTGACCCGATCTCTGATCAGATCGCGCTCGAATTCGGCTAGGCCGGCCATGATGGTGCGCATCAGCTTACCGCTCGCGGTACTGAGATCGAAGCTGAGGCCAGTTTGGGCCAGGACGCTAACTTTCCACCCATGCAGATCGTCAAGCGTCTGGACGAGGTCCTGCGTGCTGCGGCCCCAGCGGCTTAGCTCCGTGACGAGGATTGCGTCGATCTCGTGGGCTCTGGCTAACGCCAGAACCTTGGCGCGCTCGGGCCGCATTTTCGGCACCTGATGCGGTCTCCTTGAACACGCCCAGGATCTTGTGTCTGGCACGCTTGGCGAACGCGCGAAGATCCCTTTCCTGGCGCTCGCACGACTGATCGTCCGTCGAGACGCGGCAATAGATGGCCACTTGTCCCAATTGAACCCTCGCGATTTCACTTAAGAAAATGCCAGCATTTACGCGGCGAATTGCTGTGCGATCACTGTACCTGATACACTAATGTCTAACAAGGACAGACGGCGCTGAATTCGCGGCGCCAAGTCGTGGCGGGCGACTATGACGTGCTGCGCGTCGGCACGCCTGGCTATGCCGAGCAACTTGCTCGCGGTAGGCCGTGGGAGCCTCCCGGCATATCTGACGAAACCGATGATCGCCCTTGGCTCCGGCAGGAGACGTCCGGCATGGATTGGGATCCGCTCAAGTATTAGCGCTATCGCTCGAATTTCACCGTCCTCGCTGGCAATTGCCAGTCCCCCGAGCGACAATGAGTGTGCGTCGAAACTGGGAGTGGGTAATGCCGCGGGCTATACTCCTGTTGGTGGATGGCTCGTGCATGCAACACCTTCGTAGAAAGAGACTTTTGAGGCCGTGACGCTCTAGCGGAGCAGAATGCTTCCCACCTACACTAGCGCATTGCCCGTTTCGTATTGCGTCGGGGGGCGATAATGCGTTCGTTGGAATTCGTATGGCAGTTGCTCGGCAATCCTGATCCGGCACTGAAGGAAGTTGTTCAGCTTACCGCCACATTGGTGCTGTCGCTAGCGCGGCAACGATCATCGGCAGCATTTATGCGTTCGTGCGCTGGGTGCTCAGGAAGATCCGAGGAAAGAAACCGGCCCTGGCATCTCGCGACAAGGATCTTGTACGCAGGCTACGCGATAAAGGCTGGGCCCACCATAGAGCTGCCAGGTACGGTGCCGCGATCGTGGCATTCGACGAAGCTATCAGGCTACATCCTAACTCGGGCGATGCGTACAAGGGCCGCGGCTTGAGCCATCTCGCTCGCGGTGAATTTGAACTTGCGCTCCGCGATCTGAACGAAGCGGCCGCCATCCTGCCTGAGGATCCCGCAATCTTCTTCTGCCGGGCTCGCGTTTTCTGGCAGTTCAAGCTGTTAGATGACGCCGCAGCGGATTTGCGTCGCGTTCTCCTTCTCAGACCAGGCCACGCCGATGCGGTGAGAGGACTGCAACAGATCGCCGCTGCCAGTAAAGGCGTAGCGCAGCGCGGTCGCAACCGAGCACCCTTGTTGTTGTCGGATCAGCAGGCGGCGTGAGTTCCGTGCATGGGAGGGCCGCTAGGGCGACCCATTGCGCACCGCGCGCAGCTACCTTCTGGTAAGAGGCGCCAAATGAGCTGCCCGGTTAGTCGCGGCGATCGTGAAAGTTAGGTTCCTACCGTTCCGACCGAGCCTCGGATGCAATCGTCGCAGTCGCATCCTGTACGGGCCTCGTTTCCGCTGCCGGCTCTGCCATGGCCTGTCGTATGAGTCCCAATTCGAGAGCCGTGCCCAGCGCGCCAACCGACGCGCCCGCAAGATCCGGCGGCGGCTCGGCGGCTCCGACTGCCTGATGGAGGAATTCCCGCCCAGGCCACGTGGCATGCATTGGGCAACCTATCGGCGCCTCGAAGCTCTGGAGGCGGCCGCGGATAATCAGTGGATGGCGGCAGTCGTTGCGCGCGTTGGACGCTCTAAGGGACGTCACAAGCTAAGGAGACGGGACAAATGAAGATCGTGTGTGATCCTGCCGCTGCTTCTGAAGTTATGGACACCATAGATCAGCGCCATGAAGCCTTGATGGGTCATCTATGGGGCGCAATCCGCAACGGCATTGAGGCTCACAACACGCTTGAGCAAAGTCACGGCTTTGCACGCGGCACGCCGGCCGAATTCGAGAAGGCGCTCGCAGCTCTGATTGTCGACCTCGTGAGCTTGGATCGGCTCGACCAGTTCCTTGAGCTTGTGCGGCTGGCAGCCGAGCCCGACTTCTACGAGGTGCTGCTGCGGCCCTGAAAAGTGACGCCGTCGTGGGCAGCATGTCGACTCCTCAGCTCTGAGGCAAAGCTGACCTGTCGATGGGCGGCGTCTCACTCTTCCTCAGAAAAAACTATTGGCCCAGCTGCTCGCAATTCGGGCCCGCCGCAATTCCGGCGCATCGAAGCCCGGCTGTCCGCCAGTGAACACCTGGGCATCGCGACGGCTGGTTCTACCAGGAAATAATCAAAGCGGACAGTTCTGAAAGGCTGCGCTGGCCCGCCGTCGGCACCAAACATCGACGCCAGGGCCTCAAATTTGCCCGTACAGACTCAAACCGTCGTTCTGGCTACCTCCATCGCGGGGGCCAAAGCGCTCTACGCCATTCGCAACCAGCTGATCGAGCCTGAGCACTGCGCACACGTGAAGTAGAGGCGGTCGCACTCGCGATTAACCGATCCGC
>CAWEBE010000072.1:0-101202 GCA_963806735.1 uncultured Alphaproteobacteria bacterium
GTTGCCCGGCGCCGGGCCCTGCGGCCAGTAGAAGCCTGCTCATGAAGGACGAGGCGTCGAGCGCGCGACGCGCCACACCAAACGGCGTGCCGTACAGGTGTCGACTGCAGCCCACGTTCGCTCCGCCCCCTACAACTAGTCGCGGCTGGTCCCGCAACCAGCGCGGCGGTGCAGTCGTGCGGCACCGCAGGTTCTACAATCCGACCGGATCCCTGACCGATTTGTGGCTCGATCGAGGAAAAATTGCGGCAATTTTCATCTGTCGGCGGATAGATCGGACTGCCCGTCGGGTGCTCGACACGGCAATTTCTGGAGAGCTGGGAATTCTTGACAGAGAGGGCCGCTGGCGGCACAAGCGGCGCGCCTACAACAACATCCATCTTACCTGCGTGGTTGGCAGCGAGTGAGAGGAAGCTTCCGCATGTCTCAGATCACCCTGACATTTCCTGACGGCGCAAAAAAAGCCTACGCGAGCGGCACGACCGGACGCGATGTGGCCGAGGGCATTTCCAAGTCGCTGGCCAAGCGCACCGTGGCCATGACGCTCGACGGCGCCCTCGCCGATCTTGCCGATCCGATCATGGCCGATGCCAGCATCAAATTTGTGTCGCGCACCGATCCCGAGGCGCTCGAGCTGATCCGGCACGACAGCGCCCACGTGCTGGCCGAAGCCGTACAGGAGCTGTGGCCCGGCACCCAGGTCACCATCGGCCCCGTGATCGAGAACGGCTTCTATTATGATTTTGCCAAGGCCGAGCCGTTCCACCCGGACGACCTGCCGAAGATCGAGAAGAAGATGCGCGAGATCATCGCCCGCAACGCGCCCTTCACCAAGGAGGTGTGGGGCCGCGACAAGGCGAAGGCCTTCTTCAAGGGCAAGGGCGAGCTGTTCAAGATCGAGCTGATCGACGCCATTCCACCGGGCGAGGATCTCAAGATCTACGCGCAGGGCACATGGGCCGATCTCTGCCGCGGCCCACACATGACCTCCACGGGCCAGATCGGCAATGCCATCAAGCTGACCAAGATCGCTGGCGCCTACTGGCGTGGCGATGCCAAGAATGCCCAGCTCCAACGCATCTACGGCACCGCCTGGGCCAGTGACCAGGACCTGGCCGCGTACCTGAAGCAGATCGAGGAGGCCGAGAAGCGCGACCACCGCAAGCTCGGGCGCGAGATGGACCTCTTCCATTTCCAGGAGGAGGGGCCTGGCGTCGTCTTCTGGCACCCGAAAGGCTGGGAGCTGTTTCAGAACCTGATCGCTTATGTGAGGCGGCGCCAGAATGCGGCCGGCTACCGCGAGGTGAACGCGCCGCTGATCCTCGACAAGTCGCTGTGGGAGACCTCGGGCCACTGGGAGTGGTACCGCGAGAACATGTTCACCACGGTCACCGAGGACGAGCGCGAGTTCGCCATCAAGCCGATGAACTGTCCCGGCCACGTGCAGATCTACAAGCATGGGCTCAGGTCCTATCGCGAGCTGCCCTATCGCATCGCCGAGTTCGGCTGCGTGCACCGCTACGAGCCCTCCGGCGCTCTGCACGGGCTCATGCGCGTGCGCGGCTTCACCCAGGACGATGCGCACGTCTTCTGCACCGAGGCCCAGCTTGCCGACGAGTGCCTGAAGATCAACGATCTCATTCTCTCGATCTATCGCGACTTCGGCTTCGAGGAGGTCGTGGTGAAGCTTTCGACCCGGCCGGAAAAGCGGGTGGGCTCGGACGCGGCTTGGGACCAGGCGGAGGCCGCCATGTCCGACGTGCTGCAGCAGATCGCGCGGCTGTCGGGCAACAGGATCAAGACCTCGATCAATCCCGGCGAAGGCGCCTTCTACGGCCCCAAGTTCGAATACGTGCTGCGCGATGCCATCGGCCGCGACTGGCAGTGCGGCACCACGCAGGTGGATTTCAATCTGCCGGAGCGCTTCGGTGCGTTCTACGTCGACGCCGACGGCGAGAAGAAAATGCCGGTCATGATCCATCGAGCCATTCTCGGCTCGATGGAGCGGTTCGCCGGCATCCTGATCGAGAGCACCGCTGGGCACTTGCCGCTGTGGCTCGCCCCGGTGCAGGCCGTCGTCGCCACCATCGTCTCGGATGCGGACCAGTATGCCGGCGAAGTGACGTCGATGCTGACTGCCGCAGGACTGCGCGTGGAGACGGATCTTCGCAACGAGAAGATCAACTACAAGGTGCGCGAGCACTCGCTCAAGAAGGCGCCGGTCATGCTGGTGGTCGGCAAGCGCGAGGCCGAGGAGCGCAAGGTCTCGATCCGGCGGCTCGGCAGTCAGGACCAGAAGGTGATGGGCTTGGAGGAGGCGATCGCCATGCTGGCCGACGAAGCCGTTCCACCCGATCTCAAGCGTGCCGGAAAGGCCGCAGCCAAGGCAGCCTAGCCGGACCGGTCAAAGGCTCCTTGCCTGATGTGCCTGGGTGCTCTGGATTTCCTGCTCACGGGCGTGCTGGTCTGCCCGCTCGATGATCTCCATGGCGGCGCGGCGGCCGATCAGCGTCGGCTGCAGGTGGGCAGGCAAAATGGCCGGCGACAACGCCACGCCCAGCGCGGCGATGGTTTGCAGGTGGCGGCGGCCCGGCATGACGTGATTTCCTTGCGTTCCCCGTGCGGCCGAAACGGCCGTATGCACATGGGTCGCAGCGACACCGGAAATGGTTCATAGCGAGTGGGACGGCAGATGCATCCAAGACGCGGGCCGTGCAGACCCGCGACGCACGGCTTTGCCTCGCGGGGACAAGATTTTGCGTTTCATGATGTATCCGCATCGCGGATGACGCGCGGTGCGCGACGTGGTTCGATCTGCGCGCCTCGGAGACGAGATCGGCGGTGATCCTGGGACCGCCACTCGACAGGAGCCGAGGGCCGCAGTCCGGACCACTCGCCTGGCATGGTGGATAGACCGTCCAAGCGTCAGGCCGGGACCCGGAGGCGGCGAAGCCGTATCTGGATCACCTCGCCGGCTGGGGCGTGGACCTACGCAAGCGCCGGAACGGGTCCCGGGTACGGCCGAGCAGGGCGTTGCTGCGCCCCTCTCCGGAGTAAAACAGGTCACAGGTCATTGGGTGCAGACCCGACGCCCTGCTCCTCCCAACGCAAAATCCCGAGATGTCGTGTCTGCGGGTTGGATTGTCGCGAGCCTATGCGTGTTCTCAACCCCGACCGCGGTAGGGGGCCACGTTCTGGTCCGGCAGCCAGACACCGGCAGGCAGCTTGCCCGTCTGCCAGAACACGTCGATGGGCATGCCGCCGCGCGGATACCAATAGCCGCCAATGCGCAGGAAATGCGGGTCGAGCAGGTCGGCGATACGTTTTCCGATCGCCACCGTGCAGTCCTCGTGAAATGCGCCGTGGTTGCGGAACGATCCCAAGTACAGCTTCAAGGACTTCGACTCCACCAGCCATGCCTTCGGCACGTAGTCGATAACGAGGTGCGCGAAGTCGGGCTGGCCCGTCACGGGGCAGAGCGCGGTGAACTCCGGCGCCGTGAAGCGGGCCACATAGTGCGTATCGGGATGCGGGTTGGCGACGCGCTCGAGCCTGGCTTTCTCGGGGCTGGCGGGGAGCTCCACGTGCTGCCCCAATAGCGGTTGCTCTGAATTCTTCTTCGCCATTGCTGCTCCGCAGCCTCTACCATCTCAGCGCGGCGCTAAAGCTACCTGATTTTCGGACTTTGCGCTCGACTGGGCCGCGTCTAGGGTTCGGCCGCCTTTGATGGGGGACGGCATGCAGCAGCCGGCACGGCAATATCGCTACTTCGAGTTCGTCATGGTGGCGTTCGTGGTCGTGCTCGTGTGCTCGAACCTGATCGGGCCGGCCAAGGCGGCGCAGATCGACCTGCCCCTGATAGGGGCCTTTACGTTCGGCGCCGGCGTGCTGTTCTTCCCGATCTCCTATGTGTTCGGCGATATCCTGACCGAGGTCTACGGCTATTCGCGCGCCCGCCGTGTCATCTGGGCCGGTTTCGGCGCCTTGCTGTTTGCTGCTGTCATGGCTGCGGTCGTCGTCGCGCTGCCGCCGGCGCCGAACTGGCCTAATCAGAAAGTCTACGAGATCGCCTTCGGCAACACCTGGCGCATCGCTCTCGCCTCCATGTTCGCCTACTTCTGCGGCGAGTTCGTCAACTCCTACGTGCTTGCCAAGATGAAGGTTGCGACCAGTGGACGCTTTCAGGGAGCGCGCTTCGTCGGCTCCACGGTGGCGGGTGAGGCGGTGGACTCTGCGCTCTTCTATCCACTTGCCTTCTACAACTCGGGCATCATGCCCAACGAGCTGGTGATAACTCTCGTTTTCACCCAATTCATCGCAAAAACGTTGGTCGAGATCGCATTCTTGCCGCTGACCTATCGCATCGTCGCATTTCTGAAACGGGCGGAGCAGGAGGACTACTACGACCGCGATACCAACTTCAATCCGTTCAAGGTCGACGCGTGACTCCGACTTCGCTGTTCAACACGCAAAGGAATCGAACATGGCTCTCGAGCTTCGGTATGCACCAATCCTTGCAGCAGCTGCGCTGGCTGGCTCGTATCTCGTACCGGTATCGGCTGAGGCAAAGTCGTCCTGCGTGCGTGCGGGTGGTGAGGCCACGATGGTTACGCAGGACCTCGCCAAGTTCATGGCCAACGCCGCCCTCAAGAATTCGATCAGCGGCATGGGCGCCAAACCCGCCGGCCAGATTTCCATGAACTGCAGCGGCACTGTGGGAATGACGAGTTGCAAGGCATTCCAACGCGCCTGCAAGTAGTTGTCGGGATGGCCAAGTAAGCGCTTTTCGGGATCGGCGTCATGAGTTTCGAGACCGTTGCCATCACGGGCGGAACCGGGCTGCTCGGCTCCCACGTCATGCAACGGTTGCACGGCCGTTGCCGGCTGACGGCGGTCGACATCAAGGCGCCCCAAGCCAGCGACGCGGTACTCGGCGATTTCGTAGAGGCCAGCATTACCGACTATGCGGCGATGGTTCGGGCCTTCAACGGCAAGGATGCCGTCATTCATCTGGCAGCCATACCCAATCCGCGCGAAGCCCCCGCCGAGGCCACGTTCAACAACAACGTGCAGGGAGCATGGACGGTCCTGCAGGCCGCCGAGGATGCCGGCGTCAGGCGCGTGGTCGTGTGCTCCAGCGACAGCGTGCTCGGGTTGTCCTTCAATCCGCCCGACTGGCCGCCGCAGTTCCTGCCCGTGGACGAGACGCACCCGACGCGGCCTACGGAATTCTATTCGCTGAGCAAGAAAGTCACGGAGACCATCGCCGAGAGCTTTGCGGCGCGTAAAAAGCTCGAGGTGCTTGCCATTAGACCCTCGCACATCATCTTCCCGCGCGGCTATCCGGAGATCGAACGCCGCGGCGCCGACGTGCAGAACTATCACTTCTGGGCCTGGGTCGGCCCGGAGGACGTGGCGCAGGCCTTCGACCTCGCGCTGCATGCGCAGCGTTATGATGGTTTCGACGTCTTCGCCATCGCGGCAGCGGACGGGCTCAACACCCGTCCGACTTTGGAGATGGCGGAGCAGCGCTGGGGCAGGCTGCCCGAGATCAGGCGTCCGGCGACTTACCGCGACAACCCCACAGCCTCCGTGATCGACATCACGAAGGCGCGCGAGAAGCTCGGGTATGCTCCGCTCGTTGATCGGGCAGCCCTGCAGGCCAGGGCTGCCGGCGCCATGTAGGCTCGCCTAGAGGCGAGGCCGCCGCGTCTGCTGCCAGAGTGTGTAGACCGCGCTCACCAGCGCCGTCAGGATCATGGTGCCCAGGATGTCGGGTCGGCCGATGAAGCTCAGCCACATCTTGAAGCCGATGAGCGAGTTGCCGCGCGCCATCAAAAAGTGGTTGGCGACGACGATGACGAACACGACGGCGGCAGTGAGTGCGACGGCAATCAGCACGTCGATAAGCTTGCGCAAAAGCGGCGACATAGATGAGGCCCCCTGGCTAACGACCAGCGTCCCCAAGCGCCGGACTTGATGCACTGCCTCTTATACCGATTCGTCGCTGTGGAGTTTCAAATACACTTCTCGGGCAGCAGCCGGTGCGCCGTGGTCAGTACCCGAGCGCGGCCCTGATCGCTGCCAATTCTGCCCGTGCGTCGGCATAAGCCTCGTACGCTTGGCCCGAGCGCCGGTACCAGTAGCGGCTGTTGCTTTCGTCGCCCTCGATCTTGTGCAGCACCGCATGCACCCAGCACGCCGTGGCGTCGTCCTCATGCACCTGCACGATCGAGTGCGCTTTGTCCCACTCATCGGCAAGTGCCAGATCGACAGCGCGGCTCAGCTCTTGTCTCAACTCTGGTTCATTCGCCATTTCTGCCATCCCTTCGCGCGCAGATCACACGCCGGGCATGTGCCGCAGCCGTAGCCCCAGTCGTGCCGCGTCGTGCGATCTGCCGTGTAGCACGTGTGTGTCTGTTCCACGATCAGCTCGACCAGAGCGGGGCCGCCAAGGTCCTGCGCCATTTTCCAGGTGCCTGCCTTGTCGATCCACATCAGTGGCGTCTCGATAGTAATGGGCATGTCCATTCCGAGCGAGATCGAGCGTGCCAGCGACTGCAGCGTTTCGTTACGGCAATCCGGATAGCCGGAGAAATCGGTCTCGCACATGCCGCCAACCAGCGCGCCGATGCCGCGCCGGTAGGCGAGGGCGGCGGCATAGGTGAAGAACAGCAGGTTGCGGCCGGGTACGAAGGTATTGGGCAGCCCCGCGGCCGTCATCTCGAACTCTGCGTCGCGCGTCAGCGATGTCTCGCTGATCCGGCCGAGCGTGCTCAGCTCCAAAACATGATCGTTGCCCAGCCGTTCTCCCCACGTCTTGCGCAGGCCCGCCAGGGCACCGCGTAGACCAGGGCGCTGCGCCAGCTCAATCGCATGACGCTGGCCGTAGGCATAGCCGATGGTCTCGACGCGGTCATAGCGCTCCAGCGCCCAGGCGAGACACACGGTGGAATCCTGACCGCCCGAGAACAACACCAGGGCCGAGGTTCCGGACACGGCTACATGCTCTTTCCGTCGAAGTCCGTGGGTTTGAGTGCGCCAAGATCCACATCGTCGAGGCAGCGGACGTTGATGGCGACCATTTTCCTGCCGTCGGGTCCGATCCCGCGCGCGAACGACCCCACGCCGCACGTCCGGCAAAAGAGGTGATGGATGATCTTCTTGTTGAACTGATAGTCCGTCAGGTCGCCTTCGCCGGAGAGCAGCTTGAACTCAGAAGCTCCCACAAACGTAAGTAGTGCCCCGCGCTTCTGGCAGATGGAGCAATTGCACGAGAGGACCTGCGCCAGGTCCGTCGTTACCTCGTAGCGGACCTTGCCGCAGTGACATCCGCCACGATGTGTCGTCGGATCAGGCATCTAGTTTCTCCTTCCAGATCAGGGCTTGCGCCGCGCCCCCGACCCGATAAAACCGCGGGCAACCGTCGCATACGCCAGCGCGTCCCGGCAACACCACTGAGCGAGAAGGGTTCCAGCATGACTGCGATTGTCGACATCATCGGCCGCGAGATCCTGGACAGCCGCGGCAATCCGACCGTCGAGGTTGATGTCGTTCTCGAGGATGGCGCAATGGGACGGGCTGGCGTGCCGTCCGGAGCATCGACGGGTGCGCACGAGGCGGTGGAGCTGAGGGACGGCGACAAGTCCCGCTACCTCGGCAAGGGCGTGCTGAAGGCCGTCGAAGCCGTCAACGGCGAGATCTACGACGCGCTGCGCGGCATGGAGGCGGAGGACCAGCGGCGCATCGATGCCGCGCTGATCGCGCTGGATGGCACCAAAAATAAAAGTCGTCTCGGCGCCAATGCCATTCTTGGCGTGTCGCTGGCGGTCGCCAAGGCAGCGACCGAGGCGGCGGGCCTGCCGCTGTATCGCTATGTTGGCGGCACCTCCGCCCACCTGCTGCCGGTGCCGATGATGAATATCGTCAACGGCGGCGCCCACGCCGACAACCCGATCGACATCCAGGAATTCATGATCATGCCGGTCGGCGCGCCGACGTGTCGCGACGCCATCCGGATCGGCTCCGAGATCTTCCACACGCTGCGCAAGGCGCTACACGATGCCGGCCACAGCACCAACGTCGGTGACGAAGGCGGCTTTGCACCCAATTTGAAGACAGCCGACGAAGCGCTGGGCTTCATCAGCAAGGCGATCGAGGCCGCCGGCTACAGGCCGGGCGACGATGTCGTGCTGGCGCTCGACTGTGCCGCAACCGAGTTCTTCCGCGACGGCAAATATCGGATGGAGGGGGAGGGGCGGACGCTCGATCCCGGCCAGATGGCCAAGTACCTGTCCGATCTGGTGTCGCGCTATCCGATCGTCTCCATCGAGGACGGGATGTCGGAGGACGACTGGGCCGGATGGAAGCAGCTCACCGATCTCGTCGGCAGCAAATGCCAGCTCGTCGGCGACGACCTCTTCGTCACCAACACGGAGCGTCTGGCTGAGGGCATCAAGAAAGGCATCGGCAACTCGATCCTAGTGAAGGTCAACCAGATCGGCTCGCTATCCGAGACCCTCGACGCCGTCGGCATGGCACAGCGCGCCAGCTATACGGTCGTCATGTCGCACCGATCGGGTGAGACCGAGGACGCGACCATTGCCGATTTGAGCGTCGCTACCAACGCGGGGCAAATCAAGACTGGCTCACTCTCTCGCTCCGATCGAACAGCCAAGTACAACCAGCTTTTTCGTATCGAGGAGGAGCTTGGCGATGTGGCGCGCTACGCCGGCCGCTCGGTGCTGCGGACAAGTGTTGCCAAATCCTGAAGCTCCGCTAGCGGAGCACTACTTTACGCGCATTTAACCCTACGCGCGTTACAACTTGGCCGTTCGCAAGTTGGCGTTTGCAGTTATCCCAGTGCTGCGTAAATCCCGACATGATGGCCTCACGACCTCGCGCCGCCAGATTCCGGTGTTGCTTATCTGTGCGTGCCTGATTGGCTACTTCGGCTATCACGCGATCCAAGGCAAGCACGGTCTCGACGCACGCTCCAGACTGATCGACCGCTCCAGTACGCTCGAGCGCGACATCAGGGAGCTCGAGACCGTGCTTGCGACCCTCGAGCGCGAGGTGGGCCTGTTGTCGGAAGAGCGTCCCGATCCCGACTACATCGAGGAACTGGCGCGCGACGTCCTGGGCTTCGCCAGACCGGACGAGCGCATCCTCATCGAGCGCACCGCCCGGCGGTAACCGCAGGCCAGATCGGCTGGCCGATTTGGCATTGCAACATCCCCTGCTCTGGCAAACCCCAGCGGCCTCGTGTACGGTCGCGCCGACATTCCAACCGCGCTTTCCCTCTATGAATGGCAAGGAGGCTCCATGGCCCCAAGAGGCGCAGCGGGGACAGACAGCGTACCCGGCGGCGCTGCGGTCGCAACCAGCACAATAGCGACGCCGCGCGGACCCGTGCCCGAGTTCAGCCGCGCCGGCGAGCTGAAGGCCTACCGCGACATGCTTTTGATCCGCCGCTTCGAGGAGCGTGCCGGCCAACTCTACGGCATGGGCTTCATCGGCGGCTTCTGCCACCTCTACATCGGTCAGGAGGCCGTCGTAGTCGGCATGCAGATGGCTATCAAGCCCGGCGACCAGGTCATTACAACCTATCGCGACCACGGCCACATGCTGGCCTGTGGCATGGATCCCAAAGGAGTCATGGCGGAGCTTACGGGCCGCCGCGGGGGCTACTCCAAAGGCAAGGGCGGCTCCATGCACATGTTCTCCAAGGAGAAGGCCTTCTACGGCGGGCATGGCATCGTCGGCGCCAATGTTCCACTCGGCGCAGGCCTGGCCTTCGCCAACAAGTATCGCGGCAACGACCATGTGTGCCTCACCTACTTCGGCGACGGTGCCGCCAACCAGGGCCAGGTGTACGAAAGCTTCAATATGGCCAAGCTCTGGTCGCTGCCCGTGGTCTTCATCATCGAGAACAACCGCTATGCCATGGGCACGTCCGTGGAGCGTGCGGCGGCCACGGTCGATTTCTCTCAGCGTGGCGCCTCGTTCAATATCCCGGGCGACCAGGTGGACGGCATGGATGTACGCGCCGTGAAGGCGGCGGGCGATAAGGCCGTGGCAGGTGCACGCGCGGGTAAAGGGCCCTACATCCTCGAGATGCTGACCTACCGCTACCGCGGCCATTCCATGTCTGATCCCGCCAAGTACCGCACGCGCGAGGAGGTAGAGCGTGTGCGCGAGGAACGCGATCCCATCGAGCGCGTCCGGCGCAGGGTGCTGGAGAACGGCACGATCAAGGAGGACGAGCTCAAGGCCATCGACGCCGAGATCCGGGCAACGGTGACGGCAGCCGCCGAGTTCGCACAGAACGATCCCGAGCCCGATGTCAGAGAGCTTTGGACCGACGTCCTTGTACCGGCCTAACCGATCCCAACCGTGGTCGGACGAGAGGAAGAGACCAGAGGAATGCCCACCCAGATTCTGATGCCGGCCCTGTCGCCCACCATGGAGGAGGGGACGCTCACCAAGTGGCTCGTCCAGGAGGGCAGCCGCATCAAGCCCGGCGACATCATCGCCGAGATCGAGACCGACAAGGCCACCATGGAAGTAGAGTCCGTGGAAGAAGGCGTGGTGTCGGAGATCCTCATCCCCGAGGGCACGGAGAAGGTCAAGGTCAACACGCCGATCGCCGTAGTGCGCATGGACGGTGAGGCGGCGACGGCCGTGCCCAGACCCAACGGCGGCATGGCGGCGTCGGCAAGTGTTGCGCCCGAACCCGCGATCCGGAAGGCCGACGCCGTTTCCTCGCCAGTGGTGAAACAGGAGACGACAGCGGCCCGCGTGCCAGATGCAGGGGCGCGCGTCGAGCCCGACCTGCCCGCCGGCACCGAGATGGTGACGCAGACCATGCGCGAGGCCTTGCGCGACGCCATGGCCGAGGAGATGCGTCGGGACCCGGACGTATTTCTGATGGGCGAGGAGGTGGCGCAGTATCAGGGCGCCTACAAAATCAGCCAAGGCCTGCTGGACGAGTTCGGCGCGCGCCGTGTCATCGATACGCCTATTACCGAGCAGGGCTTTGCCGGCGTCGGCGTTGGGGCAGCATTCGCCGGGTTGAAACCGATCGTCGAGTTCATGACCTGGAATTTCGCCATGCAGGCGATCGACCAGATCGTGAACTCCGCAGCCAAGACGCTTTACATGTCGGGCGGCCAGATGGGCTGCCCGATTGTTTTTCGCGGACCCAACGGTGCAGCGGCACGTGTCGCCGCCCAGCACAGCCAGTGCTACTCGGCCTGGTACGCGCACGTGCCGGGCCTGAAGGTCGTGATCCCCTCCAATCCGGCCGACGCCAAGGGTCTGCTCAAGAGCGCCATCCGCGATCCCAATCCTGTGCTCGTGCTGGAAAACGAAATTCTTTACGGCACCAGCGGCCCGGTCCCCAAGGTCGACGATTGGCTCGTGCCGATCGGTAAGGCGCGCATTGCCCGTCCCGGCCGCGACGTGACCATTGTCTCGTTCGCGCGCGGCATGGTCTACGCGCTCGATGCCGCCGAGCGTCTGGCCAAAGACGGCATCGAGGCCGAGGTCATCGATCTCAGGTCCCTACGCCCGCTCGACCTCGACACCGTGCTGGCCTCCGTGCGCAAGACCAACCGGCTCGTGACGGTGGAGGAAGCCTGGCCTGTCTGCTCCATAGGCTCGGAGCTCTGCGCGCAGGTGTCGATCCAAGCCTTCGATCATCTCGATGCCCCGCCGGTCAAGGTGAGCGGCGCGGATGTGCCGATGCCTTATGCTGCCAATCTCGAGAAGCTGGCACTGCCCAACGCCGAGCAGGTGGTCGAGGCCGTGAAGTCGGTTTTGTACGTGACCTGATGCGTTCGAGCCAGAGAGCGGCCGTGTCCGAGTTTGAAATCCTGCAGGCGCTGTACTCTTCTATCGTCGCGGTGATGAGCCTCTTTTCCATGTTCTTCACGATGACGTCGGCCTACATCGCCGGTCTCTACTTCTTCCTGCATCGCGCGCCGTTTGCCCTGAGATTGCTGGCCTTCGGTCTGCTATCTATCGGCCTGGTGTTCCTGGGCGGCTCGGCGGCAACGCTGCAGAAGATGCAGGAGGGTCTGTTCACGGCCTGGGAAAGGCTGCCGGCACCCATGATCAGCATCGCGGAGCTGCGCAATCCCATTCCGCTGACTGTCCCAATCCCCGGCATCTCGATGCAGGAGATCGGCGTCGCCATCGGCTGGATCACGGCGTGCGGCGTCTATCTCGCGCTCGCCTATCTCACCTTCATCTACCGTTGGCGCGGAGCGGAGACGCAGGAGTAGGTCATGCGCCGCATCGTCACCTTTCACAGGAAGGAAGGAGGCGGGATCACGGTCCGCTGCGGTGACGACATCGTCGGCTTCGTCACCAGGCTCGAGGGCACGGATGAAGAAATGCGCGGGCATTTCGCGCGCGGGCCAAAGTTTGTCACGCACGCTCAACTCGTGGCGGAGGCCGATGTCGCCGAAAGAGAGAAACGGGGTATGCACGTGTTCTCTTCCGTGCACGATATGCGCATCGACACTGAGGAAACTCTCGTGATCGAAGCCGATCACGTCCGCTTCCGCCCGGCCGGTGCCTTCATCGTGCTGCGTTCGGGCGGTTTGGGTTGAGGCTGAGACAGGAGCCAGGCCGTGACCCCCACATACAACTTTGAAGGCCAATGTCACTGCGGCGCAATTCGGGCGCGGCTTGCATTCACAAAGCCCGCGGAGCAAATCCAGGTACGCGCCTGCCAATGCGACTTCTGCACCAGGCAAGGCACCATGACGGTGTCCGACCCGGAAGGCCGGAGCACCCTGCTGATCCGCCAAGGCCAGTTGCACGCCTACCAGTTCGGCACGCGCACGGCCACGAGCCTGATCTGCCAGTCGTGCGGCGTCTACGCCGGGGCGATGGTGCAGGAGGATGGCAACACGTGGTCCATCGTCAACGTGCGCGGCCTGGCCATTGCGGAGTTTCTCGGCCGCACACCGGAGCCGGTCACCTATGATGCCGAGACCGCCGAGCAGCGCATCGCGCGCCGCAAGGCCAAATGGACGCCTACCGAAGTGCGGCTCATCCCGTAGCCGCACGACACAACGACAAGGGACGTAGGGAAACGCCCATGCCCATTCAGATCCTGATGCCGGCCCTGTCGCCGACCATGGAGGAAGGCAAGCTCGCCAAGTGGCTCGTCAAGGAAGGACAGTCCGTGCGCGCCGGCGACATCATTGCCGAAATCGAAACCGATAAGGCCACCATGGAGGTGGAGGCGGTGGACGAAGGCACGCTCGGGCGCATCCTGATCCCCGAGGGCACGGACAAGGTCAAGGTCAACACGCCGATCGCGGTCTTGCTCGGAGAGGGTGAGAAGGCCGATGTTTCCGCGTCGCAACCGCAACCGTCTGCCGCAAGCAAACCTGCAGGCTCCGCAACACAGGTTGCGGCCCCAGTGCAGCGTGCGGACCCTGGCACAGGCGCTTCCACTGAGGCTGCCGCTGCAACACGCGCTCCTGTTGCCTCCGCACCAGCGCGTATTTCCGAAGCTGGCGCGCGCGCCGCGACAGACAGTGTAAAGTTGCAACCCAATGGTCATGGCGAGGCGCGCATGTTTGTCTCTCCGTTGGCGCGTCGACTTGCCAAGGAAAGCAACATCGACTTGGCTGCGCTCAAAGGCTCAGGGCCGCATGGGCGCATCATCAAGCGGGATATCGAGGCTGCACTGAAGAGTGGCGTGCAGCGCGCTCCCGCCGGCCCTGCAGCGGGCACTGCCATCGCTGCCGCACCAAGTGCGGCCACCATGCCGGCCGTCCAGGCGATGGCCGACGACAAGGTGCTGGCCCTCTATGAGAAGGGGAGCTACGAGGTCGTCCCACACGACGGCATGCGCCGCATCATTGCGCAGCGGCTCACTCAGTCCAAACAGACCATCCCGCACTTCTACATGAGCGTCGACTGCCGGCTCGACAGTCTGCTGGCCGCGCGCGAGCGCATCAATGCCGCCGCGCCGAAGGAGGGGCCGCGCGCCTTCAAGCTCTCGGTCAACGACTTCGTCATCAAGGCGCTGGCGCTGGCGCTGCAACAGGTCCCTGCCGCCAACGCCACGTGGACCGAGGCCGGCATGCTGCGGCACCGCAATTCCGACGTGGGCGTGGCAGTCGCAGTCGAGGGCGGCCTGTTCACGCCGGTCATCCGCCATGCCGAGCTCAAGACGCTCGGCGAGATCTCCAACGAGATGAAGGACCTGGCCCAGCGTGCCCGCAAGCGCAGGCTGGCCCCGCACGAGTATCAGGGCGGCACGACCTCGATCTCCAACCTCGGCATGTATGGCATCAAGAGCTTCGATGCCGTCATCAACCCGCCGCACGCCACCATTCTCGCCGTTGGTGCCGGGGAGAAGCGCGCGGTGGTCGTTGGCGACCGCCTCGAGGTTGCGACGATCATGACCTGCACGCTGTCGTGCGATCACCGCGTGGTCGATGGCGCGGTCGGGGCCGACCTCCTCAATGCCTTCCGCCTCCTGATCGAAGATCCGGTACGGATGCTGGTCTGAGGCAAACGCTTGAAGATCAACCGCATAGCGTCATGCTATGCTGTCCATCCGATCGGCAGGCTTTGCTGTTTGTGGCTTTCGCGCCACGCCAAACCCAAATCCGCAGAACTTGCATAGTGCGCGCTTGTGGGCGGTGCACAGAATGGCTGCACTGCTTGTAGGTGATACGATGGGCGCCTAGAAGCGGACCGAATCGCAAGGAAGTTTGAGTCGCGAACATCAAAACGGGGACTTTCAAACATGGCGCCACTCACACGCGCAACCTCGCTCGCGATCGCCGCGTCTTTTAGCTTGGTGCTCGCAGGCTGTGCCACCGACGTCGGCAGTATGTTCGGCGCAACGACAACGGCATCGATCCCGGAAAAACCGAGGGTCGATCCGGCATGCGTGACGCTGACATCGCAGATCGATGCGCTACGGAAAGAAGGAATTGCCGACAGGGTCGAAAAAGCTGCCGCCAAGAAGCACAAGATGACGCCGGCTGACTTGACCAAGGCTGCCCAGCTCAACAGGGCCAACGCCGAGTTCAAGGACAAGTGCTCGGCCACCACGGTGACGACAGCCTTGGTGGCGCCTGCCGGTGAAGCGGAGGCCAAGGCGCGGCCGCAGGCGGCTGTTTCCGCATCCGTCCCCATCACGTCGGGCGGCCAGTAGTGCAAGGAACTGGTTCGGGCGAGTGCGACCTATTGGCCACACGCCCGCAACACTGCATCGTTGTGAGTTGAATTGCGCCGAGTTGTATGGTCTACGGCAGAAGGCGGACGCTCCAGCGATGGGGAGAGCATAGGTGGCTCGGGCGATATCGATCCTGAAGGTTTTACTGACACTTACGGCTGCGGCGGGGCTTGCCGGCTGCGCGGCGCAGAGTGCGCCTTACGGTGATCCGGGTGCTCGTGCGCTGCCCCCGGGCCAGAGCTGCCAGACGATCCGCGGCGAGCTCAACAAGCTGGATTCACGCGGCGTTCCCTCCAAGGTCGAGGCGGCGAGCCGCGGGCAGAAGATTTCGCCGCAATCCCAGGCCGATGTCGACCGGTACAACCAGTTGCTGAACTATTATCTGGGTGCGCGTTGCCACGTCTGATGCGCGCCACTTGGCGTGGCTGATCGCATCCGCTTCAATGCAGGGCCCCGGCTGAACCAGCCGGGGCCCTTTGCATTCCACCCTTTGCGCTTCCGCCAATCGAGGTTCGCTGCACATGACCGAGATCTATGACGTTGTCGTCATTGGCGCCGGACCAGGGGGCTATGTCGCGGCGATCCGAGCAGCCCAGCTCGGATTGAGGACCGCCGTCGTCGAGCGCGAGCACCTTGGCGGCATCTGCCTCAATTGGGGCTGCATTCCAACCAAGGCATTGCTCCGCTCCGCCGAGGTCTATCACTACGCCACCCATGCCAAGGACTACGGCCTAGTGCTGAACGGCACGGTCGGCGTGGACGCAGCGGCAACGGCCAAGCGCTCGCGCGCCGTCGCCGGCCAACTCAATGGCGGCGTGACGTTCCTGCTGAAAAAGAACAAGGTCGACGTCATCTGGGGGGAAGCCACCATTGAGAAAGCACCGGCAACAGCCGGCCCGGGCCAGATTTCTGTTCGCGCTGCGACCAAGGCGGCAATGCAGCCGGCCATTCCGCCCCCCAAGGGCGTGCTTGGGCCTGGCACATACAGCGCCCGCCACATCATCGTCGCCACTGGCGCAAGGCCGCGTGCGATCCCAGGTCTCGACCCTGACGGTAAGCTGGTGTGGACCTATTTCGAGGCGATGATCCCCAGCGCGATCCCAAAGTCGCTGCTGGTGGTGGGTTCGGGCGCCATCGGCGTGGAGTTCGCAAGCTTCTATCGCACCATGGGCGCTGAGGTGACATTGGTGGAGCTGCTGCCTCAGATCCTGCCCGTTGAGGATCATGAAATCGCCGCCCATGCGCGTCGGCGCTTCGAGAAGCAGGGTATGAAGGTCCTAACCGGCGCGAAGGTCGTCGGCCTTCGCAAGCAGGCCGATAGCGTTGTTGCCACCATCGAGGACAGCAAAGGCCAGCGCACGGACGCGGAATTCCAGCGCGTCATCTCTGCCGTCGGTGTCGTCGGCAACATCGAAGGGTTGGGGCTCGAGAAGATAGGCGTGAAGACGGACCGGGGCATCGTCCTCGCCGACGGCCTCGGCCGAACGAGCGCGCCCAGCATCTACGCCATCGGCGACGTCGCTGGCCCTCCCATGCTGGCGCACAAGGCCGAGCACGAAGGTGTCATCTGCGTGGAGGCCATCAAGGGACTGCCCGCACACCCGATGGACAAGCTAAAAATTCCCGGCTGCACCTACTGCCACCCGCAGATCGCCAGCGTGGGGCTGACCGAGACCAAGGCGAAGGAGCAGGGGAGGGCCATCAAGGTCGGCCGGTTTCCGTTTCAGGGCAACGGCAAGGCCATCGCGCTGGGTGAGCCCGAGGGGCTGGCCAAGACCATATTCGATGCGAAGACCGGACAACTCCTCGGTGCACACTTGATCGGGGCTGAAGTGACGGAGCTGATCCAGGGCTTTGTCATCGCCATGATTCTCGAGACTACCGAGGAAGAGCTGATACATGCCGTGTTTCCGCATCCGACGCTGTCCGAGACGATGCACGAGAGCGTGCTCGACGCGTATGGGCGGGTAATCCACATGTAATAGACGGCAGTAGCTGCCCACAATTGCTGCACATGCAAAGCACGGCCCTCGACCCCGTGCGACGACTCTGCGACGGTCCCTTCAGGTTGCCGGCGTGCGCGACTGGTTCAACCGGACACAGGCTGGCGGCCGCATCGCACAGGCAGAAGGATCCAATGCCATGGACGCCACAGCACTGATCATCATGCTCGTCGTTGGCGCGATCGCAGGCTGGCTTGCGAGTATCGTTGTCGGCGGACTGAAGTGGGGTCTTATCGGTTACATCGTGACTGGCATCGTGGGTGGCGTAGTGGGGGGCTGGCTTTTCAACGCTCTCAAGTTGAACATCAATCTCGGAAGCCCGATCGTTAATCACATCGTGGTCTCGGCGATCGGCGCCATCGTCCTGATACTTCTGGCCCGGCTCATCGCCTGACATCCGGGCTGGCGGTGGACAATCGAAAAGCCCGCGTCGGCTTGCCCCGGCGCGGCGCTTTATATTTTGTCCTAGGCCACAGTCGCCTATATTCGGTGCATGGTCACCGTCATCGACAATCGCCCGCGGCACCCTGAAAAGGCGCATCGCCCGGACACGCCGCTGCTGCGCAAGCCGGACTGGATTCGCGTCAAGGCGCCGGTGTCCAAAGGCTACGCCGAGACCAAGAGCATCGTGCGCGCGCACGGTCTGCACACGGTCTGCGAGGAAGCCGGCTGCCCCAACATCGGCGAGTGCTGGACCAAGCGCCACGCCACCATGATGATCATGGGGGACACCTGCACGCGCGCCTGCGCGTTCTGCAATGTACGCACAGGGCTGCCTGGACCGCTCGATCCCGCCGAGCCTGTCAACGTCGCAGAGGCGGTGGCAAAACTCGGCCTCGAGCACGTGGTGATCACCTCGGTGGATCGAGACGACCTGGCTGACGGCGGAGGCGACCACTTTGGCCAGGTCATTCGCGCCATCCGCGACAAAACGCCGGCAACTACCATCGAGGTTCTCACGCCCGATTTCCTGCGCAAGGACGGCGCGCTGGAGCGGGTGGTGGATGCACAGCCGGATGTCTTCAATCACAACCTCGAGACGGTGCCTGCCCTCTATCTCCGGATCAGGCCCGGCGCGCGCTACTTCCACTCGCTGCGGCTGCTGCAACGCGTGAAAGAGCTGGACCCGCTGATGTTCACCAAGTCCGGCATCATGGTCGGGCTCGGCGAGGAGCGCGAGGAGGTGCTGCAGGTGATGGACGATCTGCGCTCCGCCAACGTCGATTTCCTGACCATCGGCCAATACCTGCAGCCCACGCGCAAGCACGCCGAGGTCAAATGCTTCGTGACGCCGGACGAATTCACGGCCTACGAGCGCACGGCGCTGGGCAAGGGCTTCCTTCTTGTCTCCGCCAGCCCGCTGACACGCTCCAGCTACCACGCGGGCGAGGACTTCGCGCGGCTCAGGGCAGCGCGGCAAGGGCGTGCATAAGCATGCCCACCTTCGATACGACGCGACGGGTTCCGTTCACGCCCGAACAGATGTTTGCCTTGGTCGCCGATGTCGAGCGTTACCCCGAATTCGTGCCGCTGTGCGAAGGCCTGCGCGTCACGAGCCGCTCCCGCGCCGGTGACGCGGAAGTCCTGATCGCCGACATGGACGTTGGCTACAAGGCGATCCGCGAGACGTTCACGAGCCGCGTCACCCTCGAGCCGGACAAGCCCTACGTCAGCGCCGAGGCCGTGGCCGGCCCATTCCGACATCTCGAGAACCGCTGGACCTTCGATCCGGTCCACGGCGGCTGCGACGTGCGGTTCTATATCTCCTACGAGATCAGATCACTCATGCTGCAGATGCTTGCAGGCGCCGTCTTCGAGCGCGCATTCAGCCGCTTTGCGGAAGCCTTCGAGATGCGGGCGAGACAGGTTTATGGCGCACCGCTCGCGGACAAAGTCAGCCCGGCTTAGACTCGGACGCGATGTCTGCTACGCGACGCACGAGAGCCAGCGCCGTCTCGACCGACTTGATGCGGATCTGATCGCGGCCGATGTCACCGAACCGGCATTCCTGGTGCAGCGGAGTGCGGCCGAGACGCGCCGCCGCGATGTGGACGAGGCCGATTGGTTTCTGCACGCTTCCGCCGCCCGGACCCGCCATGCCGGTCACGGCGACGGCCAGCTCCGCCAGGGAATGCGCGATGGCGCCGGCCGCCATGGCGAGCGCCACGTCACGGCTCACCGCGCCGTGCTCAGCAATGAGGCGGCTGGGCACGCCCAGCATCTCGGTCTTGGCGTCATTGGAGTAGGTGACGAAGCCGCGGTCCACCACATCGGAGGATCCCGGTATCTCCGTCAGGAGGGCAACAATCAATCCTCCCGTGCAGCTTTCGGCCGTCGCCAGCTTCAGCTCGCGCCGGCGTAAGCCATCCAGCAAGGCGGCCGCCTCACCTTTCAGCGCCTCGGAGAACATTGGTAGGAGTTCCTCCAAACGCAGCGCGACACGCAAGACGTGCGCGCCGCAGCAACGTAGGAAGAAACAAAACCTCTGGCAAACCTCAGGCGACGGCCAGCCGCTCCGCCTGCGACACGAGATTGTCGAGTGTCGAACGGCCGTTGGGGCCCATGACGTCGGTGGCGCGCTTCTGCGCCGCCGACCACAACGGATAGGCATCCTTGATGACGGCCTGACCGCGCGGCGTCAGATGCAAGCCGCGGCCGCGCCGCCCCGCCGGCGGATCCATGATGATATGCCCGAGCGCAAGCAGCCGCTTCAGGTTGCGCGAGAGCGTGGACTTCTCGATGTCCAGTGAGAACCCGATTTCTGCCGCCGTAATCAAGTCCTGCTGCGCAAGCTGTGTCAGCAGTGTGAACTGGCTCGCCGTGATGCCATGCCCGCGCAGGGCATCGTCGTAGACGCGCGTGATGATGCGGCTCAACTGGCGCACGCGGGTGGCAATGCAGGCTTCCGAAGTTCGGGTGGCGATGCTGGCCAGATCGGCCGCAGCGGCCGGCGCCGACGGTGTCATGATGTTCATGGTCGAGATCCCCCGCGTGGCCCGTGGTGATACAACCGAGACATGCTACGATTCGGGGCGAGCGGACAATGACAGATCGGCCACGGACAACCGCCACGCGTCCGTGAACAGGAGCCAGTGATGAAGATTGCAGAAGTGCGGACCCATGTGCTCGAGGCGCCCTTGTCGGAGCCTTTCGCATGGTCGTTCAATCAGACGGCTATCCGCACCACCTGCATTGTCGAGATCGTGGCCGAGGACGGCACCACTGGCTGGGGCGAATGCTTTGGACCGGCCCCGCTCAACGCGGCCATTGTCGGGGCGTATCGATCGCATCTCATAGGCCAGGACGCGCTGGCGACCGAGCGTATCTGGCAGAGCCTCTACAACACGTTCCGGGATCAAGGGCAGAAGGGCCTGGCCATCACGGCGCTGTCGGGCGTCGACATCGCGCTCTGGGACCTCAAAGGGCATCACTTCGAGGCGCCAGTGCATCGCCTCATGGGCGGGCCGATCAGGCGCGAGGTCAGGGCCTACGCCACCGGCACTTATCGCCTGCGCAGCGGCGACCCCTTCGACTACATCTGCCGTGAAGTGGCTGGTTACGTTCGCGAGGGCTTCAGCGCCGTCAAGCTCAAGATCGGTTTCGACGTCGATGAGGACGCGCGCCTGATCGCCGCCGTGCGCGAGACGATCGGCCCCAAGATCGGCCTCATGCTGGACGCCAATCACGGTTACGACGTCGTCGATGCCGTGGCGCTGGGACGGCGCGTGGCGCAGTTCGACATCGGCTGGTTCGAGGAGCCTGTCGTTCCCGATGAGCTCGCCTCCTACGAGGAGGTGCGGCGCGGTCAGCCCATCCCCGTCGCCGGCGGCGAGTGCGAGTTCACGCGCTGGGGCTTTCGCGAGGTCCTTGTCCGCCGCGCCATCGACATCCTGCAGCCTGATACCTGCGCGGCGGGCGGCCTCTCGGAATGCAAGAAGATTGCGGACATGGCCACGGCCTTCGGAGTCCGTTACGTGCCACACGTGTGGGGCACTGGCATCGGGCTGGCGGCGGCCATGAATCTGTTGGCGGTGCTGCCGCACACACCGCCCCGCCACACGCCGGTGGAACCCATGCTGGAGTTCGACCGCTCCGAGCATCCGTTCCGGCAGGCCGTGTTGGAGCAGGAGTTAGAGCACAAGGACGGTGTCGTGCGTGTGCCGGACGGGCCCGGTCTCGGCATTCGCGTCAACCGCGCCGGGATCGAGCGCTTCAAGGTGAAGGGTGGGCCGGCAGCGTAATGGTTGCGATGGCCATTGCGGCAATGCCTTCGCGCCGCCCGGTAAAGCCCAGGCCCTCGGTCGTGGTCGCCTTGACGCCGACGCGCGTCACGCCGATGCCCAAGATCTCGCCGATACGCGCCCGCATGGCCTCGCGGTAGGGCGCAACCTTCGGGGCCTCGCACAACAGCGTCACGTCGACGTTGGATATGGAGCCGCCCAGCGCGGCGACGCGCCGTGCAGCATCGGCCAGGAACAGATGCGACGGCGCACCCTTCCATCGGGCATCGCTCGGCGGGAAGTGCTGGCCGATATCGCCGTCACCAATGGCGCCGAGCAGGGCGTCCGTCAGTGCATGCAGGCCCACGTCGGCATCCGAGTGTCCCAGCAGCCCATGCGTGTGGCCGATGCGAATGCCGCACAACCAGACATGATCGCCTTCGGTAAAGCGATGCACGTCGAAGCCCGTTCCAGTCCGCACATCGCGCACGGCCGTGCTCGGCGAGTGCTGCTCGGCCATGGCCATGTCCTCCACTGTCGTCAGTTTTCGGTTTCGTTCGCTGCCCGCTACTGCGACGACCGAAAGTCCATGCCAGGCGGCGACCGCAGCATCGTCGGTGAAATCGTCGCGCCCGGCATCCGCCGCACTTCGGTGCGCGGCAAGGATAGGTGGAAATTGGAATCCTTGCGGGGTCTGCGCGCGCCATAGGCCGCTGCGTGCAACGGTCTCGACCACCCGGCCGCTCTCGTCCACGCGCTTCAGCGTGTCGGCTACCGGGAGAGCTGCCACGGCACCGGTGTGCGCATCGAGCGCGGCAAGGACCCGATCCACCACTCCAGCATCGACGAACGGCCGTGCCGAGTCGTGGATCAGCACCCGGTCAGGCGCAAGCGCGGCCAGAGCCTCCAAGCCGTTGCGAACCGAAATCTGCCGCGTAGCGCCCCCGAGGCACGGCTCGAGCAGCTTGGCTTCCGTCAGCGGAACGGTCGAGCGATACCGCGCCAGATCGTTGCCGTGCACCACGACCAGAACGTGCTGAATGGCGGGGTGCCGCAGGAAAATCCCCAGCGCGTGCGCGAGCATGGGCGCACCGCTTGCCGGCCGATACTGCTTGGGTATCTCGGCAGGTGCTCCGTTTCGGTGGGCCCGGGCTCCACGCCCCGCGGCTACGATCAAGGCGGCAGTATGCACGGCCGCTTCTCGACTGAATGGGTCATAGCTATCCCAGGGTTTTCGTCCCAGAAGCGGCACGACCGCAATGCACTGTCAATTTCGCTCTTGCGAAATGGGCAGACCTTGCCTAATCTGCTCAAAGAAAGGGCAGTCTTAGATCATGCTCAATAATTAGGCAAGCAACGAATTCATGTCGCTGGCGCCGCTGCATATTGGCTCGCATCAGTTGCCCAATCCGGTGCTGTTGGCACCGATGTCGGGCGTCTCCGACCTGCCGTTCCGGCGCCTGGCACATAGCCTTGGCGCCGGCCTGGTGGTGTCCGAAATGGTTGCGAGCGAAGAACTCGTGCGCGAGCGTCCCGATGCCGTGCGCAAGGCCGAAGGCCGCGACCTGAAGCCCTTCGTCATACAACTCGCAGGCCGCGAGTCCCACTGGATGGCGGAAGGTGCCCGCGTCGCCGCCGGGCTCGGCGCCGATATAATCGACATCAATATGGGGTGCCCGGCACGCGAGGTGACCGGCAAGCTGTCGGGCAGCGCCCTCATGCGCGACCTCGATCACGCCGTTTCCCTTGTCGAGGCCGTGGTCGGTGCGACGCAGGTTCCCATTGCACTCAAGATGCGCTTGGGCTGGGACGAGCGAACACGCAATGCCCCCGAGCTGGCCCGGCGCGCCGAAGCCGCGGGCGTGCAACTCATCACCGTGCATGGCCGCACGCGCTGCCAGTTCTTCAAAGGCCAAGCGGACTGGGCGGCGGTGCGCGCCGTCAAGCATGCGGTCCGCATTCCTGTCATCGTCAATGGCGATATCGTCACGCCGCAGGATGCTAAGACCGCTCTAGAGCTATCGGGTGCCGACGGTGTGATGATTGGACGCGGAGCCTATGGCGCCCCGTGGCAGCCAGCACGGATCGCGAGCTTTCTCGCCAGCGGTCGCGATCCTGGTCCTCCTGCACTTTCAGCCCAAGCCGCAACTGCGCTCGCGCATGTGGAGGCGATGCTGTCGCACTACGGAACGTTTCTCGGCTTGCGCAACGCGCGTAAGCACGTCGGCTGGTACTTGGAGCAAAGCGGCAGATCGGCAGCGATCGTCAAGGCGTGGCGTAAGCGCCTCTGCACGGAGGAAGCTGGGGTACGGCTCCTCTCCGAGCTCGCCCGTTTCTATCGCGAGCCGGAGGCCATCGCTGCGACGGAGTTGGCGGCATGAGCACGGAGCACGTCGCAATACGAACGGGCTCTCCCCCGCATACGCGGCGCCATGTCGAGCACGACATACTGCTCGGGGCCTTGCCGCATCCCATCCTCGTGCTCGCCGAGGACGAGCGCATCATCTACGCCAACTCAGCCGCCGAGGTGTTCTTCCAGGCGAGCCAGCCCGTGCTCAAGCGGCAAACACTCGAGGAAGTGGTCGTATTCGGCTGTCCGCTGGTGGCGCTTGCTCGCCAGGTTCGCCGATCGGGTGCGACCGTGAATGAATATGGCGTCGACATCGGCACGCCGAAGATGCAGACGCCGCGCCTCGTCGACATCTACGGCGGCCCCATGCCGGATGCGCCGGAGCTGACAGTGTTGATGCTGCAGCAGCGATCGATGGCGCAGATGATCGAGCGGCAGCTTACGCATCGCGCCGCGGCCCGCTCGGTCTCGGGCCTTGCTGCAGTTCTTGCGCACGAGATCAAGAACCCGCTCTCGGGCATTCGTGGCGCCGCCCAACTGCTCGAGCCGGCGCTGTCGGACGAGGACCGAGCGCTGACCCAGCTCATCTGCGCTGAGACCGACCGCATTCGCAACCTTGTCGACCGCATGGAGGTGTTCGGCGACGAGCGGCCGTTGAACACTGAGCCGGTCAACATCCATTCCGTGCTCGATCACGTGAAGAAGCTCGCCGAAAACGGCTTCGCGCGCGGCGTGCGCATCGTCGAGGAATACGACCCGTCTCTGCCGCATGTTCCGGGCAACCGCGACAAGCTGGTGCAGGCCTTCCTCAACCTCGTCAAGAATGCTGCCGAGGCGATCGGGGAAGGTACCGATCCCGGGCGCATCGTCCTCTCGACCGCCTTCCGGCCGGGCATGCGCCTTGCCGGTCCAGGCTCCGCCGCGCGTGTCGCCCTGCCTCTGCGCATCGAGGTCGAGGACAACGGCCCGGGTGTGGCCGAGACCGTGAAGGCGCACCTCTTCGATCCCTTTGTCACCACCAAACGCAAGGGAACCGGGCTCGGTCTGGCGCTCGTCGCCAAGATCGTCGGCGATCACGGCGGCATCATCGAATGCGAGTCGGAGCCCAAGCGCACAATCTTCCGCGTGCTCCTGCCGATGCAGGATCGCATCGCTCGCCCCGCAAAGGGAGGACCTTGAGACCATGGCGCGCGGCACGATTCTCATTGCCGATGACGATGCGGCGATCCGCACGGTGCTGAACCAGGCGCTGGCGCGTGCCGGCTATTCGCCGAGGGCTACCGGCAATGCCGCAACGCTCTGGCGCTGGGTGTCCCAGGGCGAGGGCGATATCGTCATTACCGACGTCATCTTGCCGGACGAGAACGGTTTCGATCTGATCCCGCGCATCAAGAAGCAGCGACCCGAGCTGCCCATCATCGTCATGAGCGCACAGAACACGCTCATGACCGCGATCACGGCGGCAGAGAAGGGCGCCTATGAATATCTCCCCAAGCCGTTCGACCTGGGCGAGGTGGTAAGCGTCGTGGGCCGGGCGCTGGCCGAGCCAGGGCGGCGGCGGGAACGCCCCGTGGAGCCTGAAGCCGAGGAGCTGCCGCTGATCGGGCGCTCGCCGGCCATGCAGGAAATTTATCGGGTATTGGCGCGCCTCACGCAGACCGAGCTGACGGTCATGATCGCGGGCGAGTCCGGCACCGGCAAGGAGCTGGTCGCCCGCGTCCTGCACGACTTCAGCAAGCGGCGCGGCGGTCCTTTCGTGGCGCTCAACATGGCTGCCATTCCGCGCGAGCTGATCGAGAGCGAGCTGTTCGGGCACGAGAAGGGCGCTTTCACCGGTGCTCAGGCGCGTACGCAAGGCCGGTTCGAGCAGGCCGAGGGCGGCACGCTGTTTCTCGATGAGATCGGCGACATGCCGATGGAGGCGCAGACGCGGCTGCTGCGCGTGTTGCAGGAGGGCGAGTACACCACGGTCGGCGGCCGCACCGCCATCCGGACGGACGTGCGCATCATTGCCGCCACGCACCGCGACCTGCGCATTCAGATCCAGCAGGGCCTGTTCCGAGAAGACCTGTTCTATCGCTTGAACGTCGTTCCTCTGCGCCTGCCGCCCCTGCGCGAGCGTCTGGAGGATATCGGCGATCTCACGCGCCACTTCTTGCGCCAGGCGGCCAAGGAAGGCCTTGGCCAGCGCACTATTGCGCCGGCCGCCATCGAGCGCCTGAAGCGCCATGCTTGGCCCGGCAATGTGCGCGAGCTCGAGAACCTAGTGCGGCGGCTGGCAGCGCTCTACACACAGGACACGATCTCGGCCGATATCGTCGATGCGGAGCTCACGGACTATGCGCCGTCGCCGCGTCTGGATGAGCCGGCCGGCTCGCCCAAGGAGCTCAACGAGCTCGTCGAGCGCTATCTGGGCGAGTATTTCGGCGGGTTCGGCAAGGAATTGCCGCCTCCGGGCCTTTATCGACGCGTCATCCGCCAGGTCGAGCTTCCGCTCATTGCGGCGGCACTGGCGGCCACGCGTGGCAATCAGATCCGCGCTGCGGAGTTGCTGGGCCTCAACCGGAATACGCTGCGCGAGAAGATTCAGACGCTTGATATCCAGGTCTTCAGGGGCCCACAGCCCTAGTCATGACCCGCCGGAACGCGCCTTCGTGACCGGCTCTGGCCTTGACGCTTGCGGCCATCCCCGCTAAGCCGAAGCATGTCGCGAAAATGTCACAGTTTGGCGTTGCTCTGTGGTTGCTTTGCGCCAACCCGAGGCAAGGCGAACCGGTGTGGTTGTGCCAGTCGTGGCATGGGTGGCGCAATCGCTGAGACAGGACTGGCTGGACCAGGACCATGACACCAGGCGATACGGACGACTGGTCCCCGGGGGACCGGATTGAGCGGAATGTGGAGCTTCCCGGCACGGGCCACCGCGCCTTCTGGGTTGGGCTCGTTGTTGTCGTGCTCTCGATCATCTCGGGGCTGGCGACCTACCTCATCCTCACCGGTCTGACACCCATCGCGCCGCGCAACGAGGTTGTGCTCGGCGTTTTGCTGATCAACGTCCTGCTCATCCTGGCGATGTTCGCCGTGATCGGCTGGCAGGCCTTCGGACTGTGGCGGGCCTGGCGCCAGAGGGTTGCGGGAGCCCGCATTCACGGCCGCATCGTCGGCCTCTTCACCATCATTGCCGCCCTGCCCGCGTTGCTGCTGGCGCTCGCGGCCACGACCACCTTCTCGCGCTCGCTCGACACGTGGTTCTCCAGCCGCACGCGCATGATTGTCGCCAACTCGCTGGATGTCGCCAATGCTTACCTCGAGGAGCACGGACAGATTATCCGCACGGATATCGTCAACATGGCCAAGGACCTGGACGATACAGCCGCCAAGATCGGGGGCGCCGGCACGGACTCTTTCGAGTTGCGCAACGTTGTCATGACCCAGGCGGGCCTGCGTGATCTGTCGCTCGTGGCGCTGATCGATGCCAAGGGCAACGCCTTGTTCGAGTCGGGAGGCGACACGCGTGTTCGCTATGAGTCCCCACCCGCCATCGTCATACAACAGGCGGAAGCTGGACATGTGCCGCTCATTCTGCCCACGGAGCGCTACCGCGTTGCTGCCGTGACGCGGCTATCGCATTTGCCTGGCGTCTACCTTTACGCCGCGCGCAGCGTCAATCCGAAGGTCGTGGGCCACTTGCGACGCACGGAGGCCGGCGTGGCCGAATATGAGCGACTGCGCCAGGCCCGTGGCGGCCTCAAGCTCGTGCACGGCGTCATGTACTTCATGATCTCGCTCACGGGCGTGCTGGCGGCTATCTGGGTCGGCCTGTGGTTTGCCAGCCAACTCGTGGCTCCTATTCGCCGCCTGATCAGTGCGGCACAGCAGGTGGCCAAGGGCGATCTCTCCGTGCAGCTTCCGTTGCACCGGGGTGAGGGGGATCTGCGCCGCCTCTCGAAGAATTTCAATCACATGACGCACGAGCTCGAACGCCAACGCAGCGAGCTGATGACCGCCAACACACAGCTCACCGAGCGCCGTCGCTTCATGGAGGCGGTACTGTCCAATATTTCAGCTGGCGTGATCGGGCTCGATGCGGGTTCTCGCATCCGGCTCGCCAACAGCTCCGCCGAGAAGCTCCTCGGGCTCCAGGCGTCCGATCTCGTCGGCAGAATGCTTTCCGATGTGGTGCCTGAGTTTGCCAACCTTGCGGCAGAGGATGCCGAGGCCGGGCACAAGCCCAAGGGGCAAACGCAGATCACGCTGACCATCGGCGATGAGGACCGCATCTTCTCCGTGCGCGTGACCAGCGAGCATGCGCCCGGCTTGGAGCATCCGGGTAGCGTCGTCACGTTCGATGATATCACGGACCTCGTTTCCGCTCAGCGCACGTCGGCCTGGGGTGACGTGGCGCGCCGCATCGCGCACGAGATCAAGAATCCGCTCACGCCCATCCAGCTTTCCGCCGAGCGCATCAGACGCAAGTACGGCGCCGCCATCCGGGAGGATCGCGAAACATTCGAAAAGCTCACCGACACGATCGTGCGCCAGGTGGGTGATATCAAGAGCATGGTCGACGAGTTCGCGTCGTTCGCGCGCGTCCCCAAACCGCAAATGGAGAGCCATGACCTGCGGGAGGTCGTGCAGGAGCCGATGATCCAGTATCGCGAGACGCATCCTGCGATCCGGTATGTGATGCACCTCCCCGATCGGGCGCTCACGGCATTGTGCGACCGCAGATTGCTCTCACAGGCTTTGACCAATCTCGTCAAGAACGCCACCGAGTCCGTGGAGGCTGCAGCCGAGGCCGCCGCTGGCGAGCCGGGCTGGCGCGGGTGCGTGGAAACGGCGCTGCGCCGTACCGACGATCGCATCGAGATCGAGGTCATCGACAACGGTCTTGGGCTTCCACGGCATAATCGCGCGCGATTGCTCGAGCCCTATGTTTCGACCAAAGGCAACAAGGGTACCGGGCTCGGCCTTGCGATTGTCCAAAAGATCATCGAGCAGCATGGCGGCGCGCTGGCGCTCGAGGACGCGCCGCCGGCCGAGGGCCGCACACACGGTGCGCTCATCCGCATCACGCTGCCCGTGCGCGAGAGGCCAGGAGTGGAAACCGCCGACATGGCCTACTCGATGAGCGGGCCCGGCTGAGGAGATTCAACATCATGGCCGCAGAGCCGAGGGGAGACATCGATGCCGTCTGACATTCTGATTGTCGATGACGAGGCCGACATCCGCGACCTCGTATCGGGCATTCTCGAGGACGAAGGCCACCGCACACGGCTCGCGCGCGACGCTGACGAGGCCCTGAAGACCATCGAGGAGCGCCGTCCCCATTTGGTGATCCTCGATATCTGGCTCCAGGGCAGCCGCCTGGACGGCCTGGAGGTCTTGTCGACCATCAAGAAGGAGCACCCCGATCTTCCCGTCGTCATCATTTCCGGGCACGGAAACATCGAGACGGCGGTCACCGCCATCAAGCGCGGCGCCTACGACTACATCGAGAAGCCGTTCAAGGCCGATCGCCTGCTGCTGGTGACGCTGCGGGCGCTCGAAGCCTCGCAGCTGCGCCGCGAGGTGCGGGAGTTGCGCGAGCGCTCGACGCACAGCTCCGAGATGGTCGGCAAGTCGGCAGCGATCAACCAGCTTCGGCACCAGTTGGACAAGGTCGCGCCCACCAACAGCCGTATCCTTATCAGAGGCTCGTCGGGTTCGGGCAAGGAGCTTGCGGCACGCGTTATCCACGTCAAGTCCCATCGCGCCGACGGTCCATTCGTCGTGCTCAATGCTGCGGCGATGGCACCGGACCGGGTCGAGGAGGAGATGTTCGGCACCGAGGACCGCGGCGGGCCGCGCAAGGTGGGCGCGCTCGAGGAAGCGCACGGCGGCACGCTCTACATAGACGAGATCGGCGATATGCCGCATGAGACCCAGGGCAAGGTGCTGCGCGTCCTGGTCGAGCAGAAGTTTCAGCGGCTCGGCGGCGGACCGAAGGTGGCCGTCGATGTGCGCATCATCTCATCTACAAGTCGTGACCTCGAGCGGGAGATGCAGGAGGGCCGCTTCAGGGAGGATTTGTTTCATCGCCTGAATGTCGTCCCACTCAGGGTCCCGGGCCTCGCCGAGCGGCGCGACGACATCCCCTCGCTCATCGAATACTTCGTGCAGCAGATCGCGTCCGCCTCCGGCTTGGCGCCGCGCAAGATCGGCGACGACGCCATCGCCGTGCTGCAGGCCCACGACTGGCCGGGCAATGTGCGCGAGCTCAGAAACAATATCGAGCGGCTGATGATCCTCGCCGGCGGAGAGCCCGGCACGATGATCACCGCCGATATGCTGCCCGAGGAGATCGGCTCCAACGTGCCGCTGCCGGTCAACGGCGGCGCCGAGCACCTGATGTCGCTGCCTCTGCGCGAGGCGCGCGAGATCTTCGAGCGCGAATACCTCCTGGCGCAGATCAACCGGTTCGGCGGCAACATCTCGCGCACGGCGGAGTTCGTGGGCATGGAGCGCTCGGCGCTGCACCGCAAGCTGAGAGCGCTGGGGGTCAGCTCCGAGCAGCGCGCCGGCGACGTGCGCCAAGCCTGAAGGAATGCGCCGATGACCCGCGTCGTCTACGTCAACGGGCGTTACCTGCCCTATGCCGAAGCGGCTGTGCATGCCGAGGATCGCGGCTTTCAGTTCGGCGATGCTGTCTACGAGGTGTGCGAAGTCAGGGACGGCAGGCTCGTCGATGAAGCGCGCCACATGCAACGGCTCCGTCGCTCGCTGGCCGAGCTCAAAATGAAAGAGCCGATGACCGCTGCCGCCTGGGCGCGCGTGTTGCGCGAGACCATCCGGCGCAACCGCGTGACGCATGGGCTCGTCTATTTGCAGGTGTCGCGTGGAGCGCACCCGCGCGACTTCCTATTTCCGCCACCTAGTACGCCACCGACGGTAGTGTGCCTGGCGCGCCGCGTACCCCAGGGCAAAGGGGAGACTGCGGCTGCCAAGGGCATCGCCATCAAGACTGTGCCCGACAATCGCTGGGAGCGATGCGACATCAAGACGGTAATGCTGCTGCCTTCGTCGCTGGCCAAGGAGGCCGCGCGCGCCGAGTCCGCCAATGACGCTTGGTTCGTAGATGCGGATGGGCTGGTGACCGAGGGTGCGTCGTCGAACGCCTGGATCGTCGACAAGCGCGGCCGCCTCATCACACGCGCCGCCGATGACCATGCCATCCTTCGGGGGGTTACGCGCACGACCCTGATCGACCTCCTGCGCCAGGAAGGGATCGAGCTGGTGGAGCGTCCGTTTACCGTCGCGGAAGCCACTGAGGCCCGGGAGGCGTTCCTGACCTCGGCAACCAATGTGGTGATGCCGGTGGTGCAAATCGACGGCCGACCCATCGGCAACGGTGCGCCAGGTCTGCTCACCTTGAAATTGCGTGCAGCCTTTCACAGTCAGGCCGAATTGGCCCGTCTCTGAGTGCAACCTCGCTTGCCTAGCCGCCTGTTTCCGTCTACGTGACAGCACGCAAAGCAAGATTGTTTTGCCAAATCCGCACGACAGTCACTACACTGACCAAGCTCACGGTGCGGTATCCGTCACCGCACCGAAGAACAAAGGCTCGAAGCAACAAAAAGAGAAATTTCCATGGCCGCTGAACGAGCGCAAAGTCTGCAAGACACCTTCCTCAATCATGTGCGCAAAAACAAAACACCGCTGACTATTTTCCTGATCAACGGGGTGAAACTTCAAGGCATCGTCACATGGTTCGACAACTTCTGCGTCCTGCTCCGGCGAGATGGGCATTCCCAACTCGTCTACAAGCATGCCATCTCGACCATCATGCCGGGTCAACCGGTCCATCTGATGGACCAGGATCCGGCCGAGGCTCAACAAGGTTAGCTGCAACTCATCACCGCCCGAAGTTCGCATAGGAAGACGCGCAACGCGCTGGACCGCTCCGGCCACGCCGATGAGCGGTCGCGGACTCGTGCGATGGTGCTGGTGCCCGAGCTGCGGGGCCGTGCGAACGGCGCGTCGTTGAAATCTGCATCCCCGGGCAACGGCCTCGCGCGCGCTCATGCTGCGCCTCTGCACAGCCTGCGGGATCGCTTGACCGAGGCGCAAGGACTGGCAGAGGCGATTGACCTGGATGTACGAAGCGCACTTGTCGTGCCGGTTCCCTCGCCGCGGCCGTCGACGTTGTTCGGCTCGGGCAAGGTGGATGAGATCAAGGCTCTCGTTCTAGAGGCCGCGGCCGAGCTCGCTATCATCGATCACGCCGTCTCGCCCGTGCAGCAGCGCAATCTGGAGAAGGCGTGGAACTGCAAGGTGCTGGACCGCACCGGGCTCATTCTGGAGATCTTCGGCCGGCGCGCGCATACGCGCGAAGGCAGCCTGCAGGTCGAGCTTGCGCATCTCACCTACCAGCGCAGCCGGCTGGTGCGGAGCTGGACCCACTTGGAGCGCCAGCGCGGCGGCTATGGTTTCCTCGGTGGCCCGGGCGAAACACAGATCGAGACCGACCGCCGACTGATCCAGGAGCGCATCGACAAGATCCGCGCCGAGCTCGACGTGGTGGTCAAGATGCGGAAGCTGCATCGTGCGGGAAGGCGACGCGTGCCCTATCCCATCGTCGCCATCGTCGGATACACCAACGCCGGCAAGTCGACGCTCTTCAACCGCGTCACCGGCGCCGGCGTCCTGGTCGAGGATCAGGTATTCGCCACGCTCGATCCCACCATGCGCGAGGTGCGCCTGGCCAGTGGCCGCCGCATTATCCTGTCCGACACTGTCGGCTTTATCTCCGATCTGCCGACCATGCTGGTTGCCGCTTTTCGTGCCACCCTCGAAGAGGTGGTGGAGGCCGATCTCGTGCTGCATGTGCGCGACATCAGCCATGCCGAGCGTGATGCCCAGCGCGTCGATGTCGAGCATGTGCTCGCCGACCTCGGCATCGATGCAGCGGCTCCCGATGCCAAGCTGCTCGAGGTTTGGAACAAGATCGACGTGCTCGATCCTGAGCAGCGCGAGGAGATCGAGAATGCTGCGCGCCGCGCTGAGCGGCCGCCGGTGCTCGTCTCGGCCATGACCGGCGCCGGGGTCGACACGCTGCTCGAGGCCATCGATCAGCACCTGGCTCCCGGTGACGAGATCCTTACGCTGGAAATTCCGGCGCAGGCGGGCGCGCTGATTCATTGGCTGCACGGCAACACCGAGGTGCTGGAGCGCCAGACCACAAAAAAAGGCGGACTTGTGTTCCGCCTCCGCATCGAGCCGGCCAAGCGCGGCAGGCTCGCCGGCCAGATGAAGCGCGCAGGCCTCTTGCCGCCGCTCGCCTGAACACGGGCCTATCCGCCTGATCGCTCCTCGGCCTTGGCCTCGTTCCAGAGCGCGTCCATTTCCTGAAGGTCAGATTGCGTCGGCGACTTGCCGCGTTCCTGCAGCTTCTCCTCGACGCGGCGAAAGCGGCGGACAAATTTCTGGTTCGCGGCGCGCAGACTGGCCTCGGGATCGATCTCGAGGTGGCGCGCGACATTGGCTATCACGAAGAGGAGGTCGCCATATTCCTCCTCGACCTTCGCCCGCTCACTCCCGCTGATGCTGTCCTCCAGCTCGCCCAACTCTTCCTTCATCTTGGTGAAGACAGGTTCCAGCGACGGCCAGTCGAAACCGACCTTGGCGGCTTCGCCTTGCAACTTGACGGCGCGGGGCAGGGCAGGGAAGGAAACGGGTACGGCATCGAGCAGACTTTGCGGTGCAGGATCAGTGGCGCCGTCCGCTCCACGCTGCGCCACTCGCGCCCGCTTCTCCTCGGCCTTGGCGCGCTCCCAAAAACCCTTGGCGGCCCCAGCCGCCCGTGCCTCGGCGGAGCCGAAGACGTGCGGGTGACGACGGATCATCTTCGCGGTGATGCCTTCCGCTACATCGGCGAACGTAAAGGAGCCTTGCTCCTCGGCCATGCGGGCGTGGTAGACCACCTGCAACAACAGGTCGCCGAGTTCCTCCTTGAGATCGGACATATTTTCACGCGTGATGGCGTCAGCGACCTCGTAGGCTTCCTCAATGGTGTACGGCGCAATGGTCTTGAATGTCTGCTCCAGATCCCAAGGGCAACCGCTGCCGGGCGTCCGCAGCGCTGCCATCACCTCGATGAGACGGGCCATAGGATCGGAGCCGTCCTTCGTTGGCGCGCCTTCCGAATTTGGCATGGCCAGGCAACCTCTCGCTGCTTGCATTGCGCCGGCTCATAGCACGGAACAGGGCAAAGGGCGGGCATGAAGCGCACGCTCGCACGCCCTTGCATGCTCGCCGTGGTTGCCTGGCTGCTGACGCTGTGCTGCTCAGGGTTTCCAGCGGTGGCAGATGAGGTAGAGATCGATGGTCTTGCGGCCACATTTCTCATGCCGGAAGGGCCTAAGCCGGCTGCAGCCGCAGTCATCATCGCTGGCTCCGGCCCGACTGATCGCAACGGCAACAGCCACCTCGGTCTAAAAACCGACGCCTACAAGCTCCTTGCAGAGGCTCTGCTCGGCCGTGGCATCGCTACGGTACGCTTCGACAAGCGCGGTGTCGGGGGCAGCGCCAAATCTGCCCGCCCAGAGCCGGAGGTCGTGTTCGGGCAGTACGTCGATGACGTGGCTACGGTCGCTCGCTGGCTTCAAGCGCGGACGGGGGGCAAGTCGGTATTCCTGATCGGTCACAGCGAGGGTGGAACGCTGGCGCTAATGGCGGCCAAGCAGGCGCCCGCGGCGGGCGTCGTGTTGCTCACGGCGCCCGGACGGACACTCGCCACCATCTTGCGCGAGCAATATTCCAGGCCCGGCACGTTCAGGGATATAGCCTCAGAGGCTATGAGCATCGTGGCTGCTCTGGAGCGCGGAGAGGCTGTGGCGGAGGTCGATCCGCGCCTGGCGACCGCATTTCGGCCGAGCGTGCAGCCCTATCTACGCTCGTCGATATCGCTCGATCCCGCAGTGTTGGCGCGAAGTGTGCGGGCGCCTCTGTTGATCGTCGGTGGAGGTCGGGACTTCCAGATCGGCAAGAGTGATTTCGATGCCCTGAGCGCGGCTCGTCCCGACGCGGCCGCTTACTGGGATCCTGACATGGCTCACACGCTCAAGATGAGTCGCGCCGACCCGCAATCCGTGCAGCGGGCTTACACCGATCCCAGCCAGCCGTTGGCCCCAAGTCTGTCCGACCGTGCGGCCGAGTTCATTCTGGCCCCGAAGTAAGGGATCGGACGCTTGGTCCATCTCATTCGCATAATATATATTATGGAAAGTACATGCGCCTTAAATGAATTTAATCAATCTAGAAATGAGGCAGTTCCGCCCAGACGGGGCTACTTGTCCCGGCCTTCGTATTTGTCTGCCACCAACTGATCTAGGAGACGCACTCCCCAACCACTGGCCCAGCTCTGGTTGATGTCGTTGCGCGTGGAGTCCATGGCGGTGCCCGCGACGTCGAGATGAGCCCAGGGCGTGTCCTTGACGAAGCGCTGCAGGAACTGAGCAGCCGTGATCGCGCCTGCGTTGCGCCCACCGATGTTCTTGATGTCGCCCGTACGGCCGTCAATCATCTTGTCGTAGGCTTTGGCAAGCGGCATGCGCCAAACTTTTTCTCCAGTAGCCTCACCGGCCTCCGAGAGCTCGCCGGCCAGCCGGTCGTCGTTTGAGAAAAGGCCTGCGTACTCCTTGCCCAGCGCCACGATAATGGCGCCTGTCAGCGTGGCCAGATCGACCATCAGCCGAGGCTTGAAGCGGTCCTGGGCGTACCAAAGCACGTCGGCCAGGACCAGGCGGCCTTCAGCATCCGTGTTGAGGACCTCGATGGTCTGGCCGGACATGGAGGTGACGATGTCGCCTGGCCGTTGCGCCTTGCCCGACGGCATGTTCTCCACCAGTCCGACAAGGCCAATGGCATTGACGTTGGCCTTGCGCCCGGCCAGCGCCCGCATCAGACCCGCCACGCAGGCGGCACCGGCCATGTCGCCCTTCATGTCCTCCATGCCAGCCGCCGGCTTCATCGAGATGCCACCGGTATCGAACACCACGCCCTTGCCGATAAAACACACTGGCTTGGCACGTTTCGACTTGGCGCCGTGCCATTGCATGACGACGACGCGGGCTGGTCGCTCGCTGCCCTGGGCTACGCCAAGCAACGCCCCCATCTTGAGGTCTTTGAGCTGGTGCTCGTCCAGGATCTCGATCTCGAGACCGGAAACCGCGTTGTCTCGGATGCGCTCGGCGAATTCCACCGGCCCCAAGGTGTTGGCCGGCTCGTTGACGAGGTCGCGCGCCATGAAGACGCCTTCCGCCACGGGAGCGAGCTTTTTGAAGGCCTGCCGTGCGGCTTCGGGGTCCGCGCAATGAACGTTGAGGCGCGTAAGTCGTCGCGGTGGGTCGGAGTTGTTGCCGGCGTCCTCGTCTTCCCGCGAACGGTATTTGCGGAAGCTGTAGCTCCTGAGCAAGGCACCGTAAGCCAGCAGAGCTCCGAGCCGTACCCCGATGGAGGTCTCGGCTTCGGCTTCTGCTACGAGGCTTGCCTCGGCCCCTTTGCGATTGACGATCTGGGCATAAGCGAGGCCGCCGAGATTGATCCAGTCGAGGTCCTTGGCCTCGCCCCCCTTCCCTGTGCCGAGCAGGACGAGACGGGTGATGGCCAGATGCTCCGGTGCCAGAAGCTCGAGAGTAGCGCGTGCTTTGCCCTTGAACTCGGCGGCCGACGCCGCCCGGTCCAGGTGGCCCCTCCCTTTCTCCACGAGCCGCCGAGAAGCTGCACCGAGCGCCAGATCGGGCCC
This sequence comes from uncultured Alphaproteobacteria bacterium, assembly GCA_963806735.1. Taxonomy (GTDB): domain Bacteria; phylum Pseudomonadota; class Alphaproteobacteria; order Rhizobiales; family Hyphomicrobiaceae; genus CADEFX01. Next base: position 36,569 of record CAWEBE010000072.1, read on the forward strand.
GGCCAGTAGAACGGTGGCCGGCGAGGGCGGCGCCTCCAGGGCAACAAAGCGAATGTCGAGCTTCTCAGTCATGCACCTGACTTCCGGGTCCTGAATTGCCCCTGGCAGCGCAACGAAAGTGTCGCCGGTCTCAGCAGGGAACCAGCGTCCGGCACACGCGAGCATCACGAGGGTAGTGGGCGTACTTGGAAAGAGCTGTCATCATGAATCCGCGCGGGGGGATTGGCAAGCAGCATCCCGGCCAGCCATGCTCATCGCGATCAATGGGCCGAAATTCCGCCAACTTGGTATGGGACGCAAGGTTGCATGCGCGCCGCTGATTTGCTGCGCGCCGGACGGGGTCAAATATGCGCGTCTGCGATGGAGGGAGAATGCCGGGCGCGCCCACGCCCTTGCGTCCCGTCCGGCTCCGCCGGAAGCGGGTTGTGGCCTGCCGCGCAAGCTCCATGCGCTAGCTCCCCCATGGGCACGATCCTCTCGCGCTACATCTTCCGTCAGACGGCCGGGTCGCTGCTGCTGATCCTGCTCTCGCTGTCGGGCATGGTGTGGATCGCGCTCGCGCTCAAGCAGCTCAATCTCGTGACGACGCAGGGCCAGGAGACCTGGCTCCTTTTCAAGATGACGCTGCTGGCGCTGCCGAACCTCATGGCCCTGATCGCGCCGCTCGCCCTACTCGTGGCGGCGATCCACGTCCTCAACCGGCTGAACAGCGACAGCGAGATGATCGTAGCGAGCGCAGCTGGGGCTACGGTTTGGAATGCGGCTCGGCCGCTTTTGATGCTGGCGCTGCTGGTGTCGATCGCCGTATCGCTCGTCAATCACTTCGGCATGCCATGGAGCCTCCGGCTGCTGCGCGACTACGTGATCCAGGTTCGCACCGACCTCATCACCCAAGTCATCCAGCCCGGACGCTTTTCCAGTCCGGAGAACAATCTCACGTTTCACATTCGTGACCGGTCGACCAGCGGTGAGCTGCTCGGCCTCATCATGCACGACGCACGCGACGACAAGCAGGTGGTGACGTTCCTGGCCGAGCGCGGCCGTATCATCAAACAGGATAGCGCCGCCTACCTCCTGATGGAGGCAGGGCACATCCTGCGCCGGTCGGGTGCCAAGGACCCGGTGCAAATTGTTGCGTTCGATCGTTATGCGATGGACCTCGCCGGCTTCGAACAAAAGGACGATGGCTTCGTTTTGAAGCCGCGCGAACGCTACTTCAGCGAGCTAATCAATCCGGACCCGAGCGATCTGGCTCGGCGACAGCAGATCGGCCATCTTCGCGCTGAGTTGCATGAGCGGTTCTCGAGCCCGCTTTACCCTTTCGCCTTCGTGCTCATTGCCATCGCCTTTGTCGGGCAGGCACAGACGACACGCCAGAACCGGGTTGAAAGCATGGTCCTGGCGTTCATGGCCGCAGCTGCGCTGCGGCTCGCCGGTATGGCCGCCACAAACTGGGTCACGCTGCGCGCATCGGCCGTGCCGGTCGTCTACGCTCTGCCGATACTCGCGATTGTCCTCGCCACGGCCGTAGCGCACCGGCGGATGCGGCCGAGGCAGAGCTCCAAGCTGGCCCAGGGGCTCGTGGCCGCGTGGCAAGCCGCCCTCGCCACTGTCTCGGAGTTGTATCGCCGTCTGCGGCCGAGGCGGCTGCGACCAGCCTGGAGCTTGGCAACCAATCGCCTTCTGCGCCGCTACGTGGCCGGCCGTTTTCTGCTCCTGATCGGAGCCACCTTCGCGCTGTGCTGCGTGCTGATCTTCATGATCGACATGGTCGAGTTGCTCCGCCAGGCCGGAAAGTACGGACGTGTCCCCACAGGCAGCTTGGCGTGGCTCGCCTTGCTTCGGCTGCCCACCTATACCGAGGCACTCATGCCGTTCTGTGTGATGGCCGGAAGCATCGGTGCGCTGATGCTGCTCGGTCGGAAATCCGAGCTGATCGTCATGCGCGCGTCCGGCATGTCGGTGTGGCAGTTCCTGGCGCCCGGGATCTTTATTGCCTTCGTCATCGGCGTGCTGGCGGCGCTTGCCTACAGCCCGCTTGTGGCAGCCTCGCGCAGCGAGGCTGACCGGCTATTCGCCGAAGTCTTTGGCCGCGAGTCCACCGTGCTGAAAGCCGATGGCGGTGGAGCATGGCTGCGTCAGGACGGGACCGACGGGGCATCCGTGCTGAACGCAGGCTCTGCTGCCGGGGACGGTCGAACTTTATTCAACGTGATGCTTGTTCAATTCGATCGCGAGGGCCACTTCGCCGAGCGGGTCGATGGCGAGAAAGCGCTGCTGCTGGACGGGTTCTGGCAGATCGGCAAGGCGCAAGTCGCCAGGGTGGGACGCGAGCCGGAGTTTTTCGACACCTATACGGTCAGCACGTTCCTGCCGCCCGAGCGAGTTGCAGATGCCCTGGGTGCGGCCATGGCGGTCTCATTCTGGGAATTGCCTGGACTGATCGAAGTGGCGGAGAAGTCGGGGCTTTCAGCGTCCCGGTTTCGCGTTCAGTACGAACTCCTATTGAGCCGCCCGCTGCTGCTCACGGTTACGGTCCTTTTGGCTGCCACTGTGTCTTTGCGGTCATTCCGCGGGGGTGGGATACAGACTATGGTAACCATAGGAATGCTAGGGGGATTTGGCTTCTTTCTCCTCTCGGAGGTCTCTCGGCAAATTGGAATTGCCGGGCTCGCGCCGCCAGTCATGGCGGTGTGGATTCCGGTGTTTGTTGCGTGCTTTGGATCGCTAACAGTGCTTCTCCACCAGGAGGACGGCTGAGTTGATGCGTTACACGCGGACATCGCAGGCCGGCCACGGTCTTGCGCGCAGCTTTGGCTGCGTCCGCGTATGCGTGCTCGTTTTCGTCAGCTTGCTCAGCACCTTGATGCCCGCTTGGGCGCAAAACGAACCGAGTTCGTTTCCCAAACCGCAGGGCGGCGTCCTCGGCGGGCCGGTCCAGAAGATCGACAAGGCCCAGCCCCTCTACCTGCAGGGTGACGAGCTCATCTACGACACGCGCAACAATCGCGTCATCGCCCGCGGCAATGTCGAGATCTACTACAACAACTACATCCTGACCGCCGACCAGGTCATCTACGACCAGAACGCCAACACTCTGACGGCGGAAGGCAATGCGCAATTGAAGGAGCCCAACGGCAATATCGTGCGGTCCGACAAGCTCGTGACGTCAAGTGACTTTCGTGATGCCTTCGTGCAAAGCCTGAGCGTCGTTGCCAAGGACGACACGCGAATAGCCGCCCGCCGCGCGGTTCGCCGCGAGGGCAATGTTACCGAGTTCGAGCAGGGCAAGTTCACGCCTTGTAAGAACGACCCGGGCAAGCCGCCGCTATGGTGCATCAGCGCTGCGCGCATCGTGCACGATCAGCAGGCCGCGACCATCACCTACACCGACGCGCAGTTCGAGCTGTTCGGCGTACCGATTTTTTATCTGCCGTATTTCTCGCATCCGGATCCTTCGGTTAAGAGGCGCTCAGGCTTCCTTGCACCCGAATATGGGAGCTCCTCGACCCTCGGCACCACGTTGGAGGTGCCCTACTACTTCGCGCTGGCGCCGAACTATGACTTCACGTTCCATCCGATGTACACGACACAGCACGGTGCTCTCTGGATGGGCGATTGGCGTCACCGGATAGCGTTCGGCGATATCAGGGGGCAATACACATTCAAGTTTGCCGCCATAGACCAGGATGCGTCGACGCTGCCTGCTGACGTCGACTTACAGCCCGGACGCCGCGCGGAGCTCGACGGCTGGCGCGGCAGCGTCGAAACCAAGGGCCTCTTCTCACTGTCATCGTGGTGGCGCTTTGGGTGGGACATCACGCTTGAGAGCGATGACACGTTCCGCCGCTTCTACAAGCTCGACAGCGTCCTGCAGACCGACCGGGTCAATACCGCTTATCTGCAAGGCCTGAGTGATAGAAACTACTTCGCCGCAACACTCTATCACTTCGGTGGACTGCTGCTGGAGGACCAACCCACATCTGAATCGATTGTCCATCCCGTCATCGATTACAGCTACGTGCTGAACCAGCCTGTTCTCGGCGGCGAGTTGAGCTGGGATGGCAATGCCATAAGCTTGTCGCGCAACGACGGCACCGACATGAGCCGTGTCGCCTTTCAGGCGCAATGGCGCAAGAAGATCATCGACGGCATCGGACAGGTTTGGACGCCATTCGCGCAGGTTCGCGGCGATGTCACCAGTTTCACCAACAACGTCGACCCGAACACGGGCACGCCCGTGCCCGAGGATACGATCACCCGCGCCATGGCGACCGCGGCATTGACCTACGCCTATCCCTTCGTCGCCAACACGGCGTCTGGCTCACACGTGGTCGAGCCGGTGGCACAGATCGTGGCACGGCCCGCGAGCGTCTCGCAGCGGGGTCTGCCGGATGAGGATGCCAAGAGCCTGGTGTGGGACGACACGCTGTTGTTCGACGTTGACAAGTTCTCCGGCTGGGATCGCATCGAGACGGGCACGCGCGCCAACCTCGGGCTCCAGTATACCTTCCAGGCCAACTCGGGGGCGTATGCGCGCTTCATTGCCGGCCAGAGTATTCATTTGGCCGGGACTAACCCGTACACGGACCCGGGTCTTTCATCGACACAAGACCCGAACAATCCCGGCACATTTCTCACGAACTTCTCGCCGACCTCTGGCTTGGAGAACGACCGCTCCGACTATGTGCTCGGCGCTTACCTGGCCCCGATCAACAGTTTCCGTCTGGTGTCCCAGGGCCGGTTTGACGAGAGCGACCTGTCCTTGCGTCGCGGCGACGTCTACGGCAGCTACAGCATCGGGCCCCTCGCCGTGCAGGCACAATACACCTTCACACATAGCGATCCCGCCATCGGCATTCTCGAGAACCAGCAGGACATTCTTGCCGGTCTCGGCTTGCGGTTGACGGAGAATTGGTCCGTCGGCGGCGTGATGCGCTACGATCTGGACGACAGCAAGCGGTTGCAAGACCAGATTCAGCTGAGATATGCCGACGAGTGCTTTGTACTCACAGCCAGCTATACCGAGACCTTCATCGACAACCCCGACCTCGACTTGAAGCAGGATCGCACGTTTATGCTGCGCTTCGAGCTCAAGCATCTGGGTGAGTTCAAGTACAAGACGGACTCGCTGGACCACATGTTCGCGGAGAACCAGCCGCCCAAGTGAGCCCGGCCGAACGCGCCGAGGCGGCGGTCCGGGAGCGATATCTCCCTCCGAGCAGCAGGCATATAGGCCCATTCCCTATCTGCCATGGACATGCCATCGTTGCTGTGGATAAGGCAATTGGCTGGCTCTCCTGCAGGATAGGATTTGGGCTGCGATTCGCGCATTCTCGGTGGCAAAGACTTCATGCACCTGAACTCAACTCCAGCAGCGATGCCAGCGAAGGCAGGGTATCTTTTGCTCGGGGGGATCTTGTCGGGCTTGCTGGTGTTGGGGCCTGGCAGCAGCCTCGCTCAAAGCGACGGCGGGACAGGAATACCCGGCCTGATCATTTCCAACTCCCCGCCACCGCGGCCTCTGGCACCCCCGCAGCCGGCGGTGCAGGAGAAAGCCAGGCCGAAGCCTGGGACACAGGCAAAACCGAAAGCGGCGGCCCCCCAGCGCCAGGCCAACGCCGAAACACCGGAGAAGTCGGGCCCTCGCACCGGCGGACAAGGCATCGTCGTGCTTATCAATGACGAGCCGGTCACCGCCTACGAGGTCGAGCAGCGGGCGACGTTTCTGGCTGTGTCGGGTGGTGGCAGCGGCATCACCGAACGGGCCCGCGAGAACCTCAAGCACATCGCGCAGCAGGAGAGCACCAACCAGCGCATGCGCGCCATCCTCGATGAAACCATCAAAGCCAATCCCGGCAAAACGCGCGAGCAGGTGATCGCAGCCTTCGAGGAGCGCAAGAAGGTCTTCGTGCAATCTCTGCAGCGGCAGGCGCTCGACAGCGCCCGCGCGTCGCTTCTTCCCTCCTTCAAGAAATCGGCCCTGGAGGAGTTGATCGAGGAACGGCTCAAGTTGCAGGAGGCCAAGCGCCTCAACATCAATGTCAGCGAGGAAGAGAGCGACAAATTCTTCAAAGGCATCGCCGAGCGCAACAAGATGACGGAGCAGCAGTTCGCCGAGCATCTCAAAGGTCAGGGCATCGATCCGCAGAGCATGAAGGCACGGTTGCGCGCGCAGTCCGTCTGGCGCGACGTGATCCGGCGCAAATTCGGGCATCAAGTGTCTGTGACGGCCCGGGAGGTCGACAAACTCGTTGGGTCGTCCGCGTCGGGCGAAGAGCACGCTGAGTTGCAGTTGCACAAAATCACACTCGCCACGCCTGGTAAGCTCGATCAGAAGACCATGGCCCGCCGGCTGGAGGAGGCGGAAACCCTGCGTCGCAAGTTCGCCGGCTGCAAGAGCACCGCGAGCCTGGCCAAAGGGGCGTCTGACGCCAGCTTCGAGGACCTGGGCTTCAAGAAGGCCGATACGGTCACCGAGCCGACACGCAGCCTCCTGCTCAATGCCAAGGAAGGCGAGATGGTGCCGGGAAATCTTGCGCCGTCCGGCGTCGAGCTTTATGTCGTATGCGCCCGCCGCACTGCCAAGGTCGACGACCAGAAGCGGCAGCAGGTGGAGAGCGAGCTTACGCAAAAAGAATTCGACGTTCTGGCGCGTCGCCACCTGCGCGATCTTCGCCAGGATGCGATGATCGAGTACAGGTGACGTGACTACACGCGAGCCCTCGCGATTCCATCCTCACAGCAAGTTGCGCGATGGTCTGCTCGCGCTCACCATGGGCGATCCCGCAGGGATAGGGCTCGACATCACGCTCAAGGCCTGGACTGAGCGATCCAATTGGGGCCTGCCGCCGTTCGTGCTCTACGCGGATTTCGAGGCCGTTGCGGAGCGAGCCCGACTCCTCGGGCTCGCGGTCCCGATCGCTCGTGCTGATGATTTCGATCAGGCCGCAGCTAATTTTGCCGATGCCCTCCCATTGCGAAACGTTCCTTTGCAAGCTCCGGTCCGTGCGGGCCACTCCGATGCGGCGAATGCGCCCGCTATCATCTCGGCCATCGAGACCGCTGTGGCGGATGTGATCGCGGGACAGGCTTCCGCAGTCGTGACCAATCCGATTGCCAAGGCAACGCTCTACGCTGCCGGATTTGCGCACTCTGGCCACACCGAGTTCCTGGCCGAGCTTGCAACGCGCCTCGTCCCCGGTCGGCCTTGGGTGCCGGTCATGATGCTCGTCAGCGAGGAGCTTCGCGTGGTGCCGCTGACAGTGCATGTGCCGCTGGCGAGCGTTCCCGGTGCTCTGACGCGTGAGCTGGTGTTGGCGACGGTGCGGATCACGCACGCGGCCTTGCGCCAGGACTTCGGCATCGCCGCTCCACGCGTTGTCGTGGCAGGTCTCAATCCCCATGCCGGGGAGAGCGGAAGCATCGGTCACGAGGAAGTCGACGTCATAGCGCCGGCGGTTGCCGAGCTCTCTGCCCAAGGGCTCACCGTGTCCGGACCGTTCTCGGCTGACAGTCTGTTTCATGCCGCAGCCCGATCGCGCTACGATGTGGCTGTCGCCATGTACCACGACCAAGCCCTCATTCCGTTGAAGACGCTGGCGTTCGAGACCGGCGTGAATGCCACGCTCGGCTTGCCCTTCGTGCGTACATCACCTGATCACGGCACGGCATTCGACATCGCTGGGTCAGGCGCCGCGTCGCCACACAGTCTCGTGGCCGCCCTCAGACTTGCCGACACCATGGCCCGTCGCCGCGCAGCCACCACATGAGCCCAACCGGCGCTGGATCCAGTCCAGACGGGCTACCGCCGCTGCGTGAGGTGATCCGGGATGCGGGCCTCTCGGCCAAGAAGAGCCTCGGCCAGAACTTCATACTCGATCTCAATCTGACACGGCGTATCGCGCGCGCGGCAGGGCCCCTCGAGGGCGAGACGGTGATCGAGGTTGGCCCTGGGCCGGGAGGACTCACCCGTGCGCTGCTGCTGGAGGGTGCAACACGCGTCATCGCGGTCGAACGCGACGAACGTTGCCGGCCGGCGTTGGAAGCGATAGCGGTGCGTCATTCTGGGCGCCTCTCCATTCACACCGCCGATGCGCTCAGCATGGATTGGCCGGCGCTCATCGAAACACAGGGCATCCGGGTTATTGTCGTTGCCAACCTGCCCTACAACATCGCCACGCGGCTCCTCATCACTTGGCTCGAAACCGAGCCATGGCCGCCATGGTGGAGCGGGATGACGCTGATGTTCCAGAAGGAGGTGGCCGAGCGCATCACCGCCGCGCCAGCCACCAAGCCCTATGGCAGGCTTGCCGTCATCTCGCAGTGGCGCACGCGACCGCGCATTGTCATGACGCTGGGGCCGGAGGCGTTCACACCGCCGCCTGCAGTCGCATCTGCCGTCGTCCAGTTCGTGCCACGGCCGACCCTGGAGCCGGCCTGCTCGGTCACAACGCTTGGACGCGTGACTGCCGCAGCCTTCGGGCAGAGGCGCAAGATGCTGCGCCAGAGCCTCAAGGGGCTTGTGCCCGAGCCGCTCGAGCTGCTGGCCAATGTCGGAATAGCGCCGGAGCTGCGCGCCGAGCAGCTTTCCGTTGCCGACTTCGCCCGTCTTGCATATGCGGTGGACGCGACGGTCTAAAGTCCGTCCTGCAAGGAGCGAACAAAATCCGCGAGTCCCTGCTGACGCGCGCGGCGTAGACGCTCGGCAGCAAGGATGGCGCGCAGGCCGGCGAGACTCACTTTGATGTCGGCGTTGACGATGACGTACTCGTACTCGGCCCAATGGCTGATCTCGTCCGATGCGGCAGCGAGACGCCTTGCCACCACATCAGGACCGTCCTGCGCCCGCTTGCGCAGGCGCTCATCGAGCGCATTAGCCGATGGCGGCAGGATGAAGACCCTGACGAGGTCATCCGCGGCCTTTTCCTTCAACTGCTGAGCGCCTTGCCAATCGATGTCGAACAGAACATCCGTGCCGTCCGAGAGCATGTCCATGACCGCGCCTTTCGGCGTGCCGTAAAGATTGCCGTGTACGCTCGCCCATTCCAGCAGCGAACTACCATCGCGCATGCGTTCAAAAGCCGCTTGATCGCAGAAGATGTAATCGCGGCCATCGACCTCGCCCGGTCTCGGCTTGCGCGTCGTGACCGAGATGGACATCGCAAGGTTCATCTCGGCCTTGAGCAGCTCGCGCGCAAGTGTCGTCTTCCCCGCGCCGGACGGCGAGGAAAGCACGAGCAGCAAGCCCCGCCGCGCAATGGCAGGCGGGCCGGACTGTGGGGTATCACTCAATATTCTGCACCTGCTCTCGCATCTGATCGATGACGGCTTTGAGCTCTAGTCCCAACCGGGTCATGTCTACATCATTGGATTTGGAGCACAGCGTATTGGCCTCGCGATTGAACTCCTGCGCCAGGAAGTCCAGCTTACGCCCGACCGGTCCGCTGGACGCGATCAGCTCGCGTGCGGCGGCCACGTGCGCCCGGAGGCGATCCAGCTCCTCATCGACATCAGCCCGCTGCGCCAGCAGGGCCGCTTCCTGGTAGAGGCGCGTTTCGTCGAGCGATGGATCGGCGTCCAACAGCCTCCCAAGCTGCTCCTTGAGGCGCGCACGTATGGCCTCCGCCGAGCGCGCTGGAGCTTTTGCCACTTTGTCCGTGATGCTCTCGATGCTCGCCAACTGCGACAGCAGGACCGGCTCGAGGCGCCGCCCTTCCGAGGCACGCGCTTCGATCAGCCCATCGAGAGCGCGGTCGAAGCTCACCATGACGGCATTGTGCTGAGCGGCGGTCTGCGTTTCGTCCTCCTCACGCTCTGCAATCTCGAGCACACCGCGCAGACCGAGTATGGTGTCGGGCCGCGGACGCTCGAAATCGCCAGAGCTGCGGATGCGCTCGATGGCGGAGAGGACTTGGCCGAGCACGGTCTCGTTCAGTCGGATCTCAGACACGGCCGTATCACGCTGGATGTTCAGCGAGATAGCAATGCTGCCACGCGCCAAGTGGCGTCCGGCCGTCTCGCGAATGCGCGGCTCCAGCACTTCAAAGCCTGGTGGCAGACGCAGCCTCAGCTCGAGCCCGCGTCCGTTGACGCTGCGCACCTCCCAATGCCAGCTCGCGCCTGCATGGCTCCCCTCGCTGCGCGCAAATCCAGTCATGCTGCTGAGCGTCATGCAAACTCACGCTTGGGCATGCCAGCGGTCGACGGCATGCATGTTGCGGCTTTCTTGGGTCAACCGAGAAACGACCAGATTCCCAACGTCGGAACCGAAGCAATGCCTACCTCTAGAGTGCGATCGCCTCACATGGAAGTACTGCCGCTTCCATGTGGGGCGTGAGTCGCACTCTACTGTAAGTGTAGAGCAGGATTCACGCTCCAGGCGGATCGCCGATCCGATTCCATCTGGAACGATCCTGCTCTAGCGGTTCCCGTACAGTGTCTCAACCCGGGTTCGGAAGCTATCCTCCGCTGCGCTTGGGCTTGCGCACAGGTAGGGGCATCTCAATACCGGCGCGCTGGGCATCAAGTCCAGGCTGGCTGGCCGAGGTTGGCACAGCGACGACAGCGGGCTCCTGCTTGGTCTTCATCTCACGCTCGAAGCGCCGCCAGACTTGTACTGCGGAGTTGTGGTCCTTGAGAGTGGGGGAGAAGGTGTGGCCGCCGGTACCGTCAGCGACGAAGTAGAGGTCGGACGTCTTGGCTGGGTTGAGCGTGGCCTCGATGGCCGGCCGGCCAGGATTGCAGATAGGCGTCGGCGGCAGCCCATCGATCTGATAGGTGTTATACGGCGTCTTGGTGTCGATGTCGGCGCGCGTGATGCCCCGGCCGAGGGTACTCTGACCTGCGGCAATGCCGTATACGATGGTCGGATCCGATTGCAGACGCATGCGGGACCTGAGCCGGTTTACGAACACACCGGCCACCTTGTCACGCTCGTCGGCGCGCCCGGTTTCCTTCTCGACGATGGAGGCGAGCACGAGGGCCTGCTCGGGTGTCTGCAGCGGCAAGTCCTTCTGCCGCTTCTCCCAGACCGTCGCCAGGAATCTCTGTTGCTCGGACCGCATGCGGTCGATGAGCTCCTGACGCGCCATGCCGCGTGAGAACTTGTAGGTGTCGGGCAGAAGCGTGCCTTCGGCGGGCAGATTTTGAATCTCACCCTGCAGGTTCGGCTCGGCGCGCACGCGCTCGACAATCTGTGCGCTCGTCAGTCCTTCTGGAACCGTGATCCGGTAGAGAATAGTCTTGCCTTCGATCAGCGTCTCGAGCACTTGGCGCAGACTAGCCTGCCTGCGGATCTCGAATTCGCCCGCCTTGAGCTGTATCGGCTTGCTATCTGTCAGGCTGCTGTTGAGCCGCTCGGACAGGTAGTTGGCCATGAACAGCCGCCGATCGGAGACGATGCCGTCCCGCTCGAGCCGGCTGGCGATCTCGTAGACGCCCTCACCTTTGGGAATGACGGCTACCGTTGCGTGACCGAGGGGCCCCGGCTGCTCGAAGCTCGCGCGCAGCGCCAGCGCCACCGCGCCGGCGATCAGCAGCAAGAGGAAAGCGAACGACAGCAGCCCGTTGAAGAAGCGTAGCATGCCGCTGACCGGACCGGGCTCGCGCTGGATGCGCACGCGCCTCGGCGCCCGTGGCGCCCTAGTCGGCTCCAGCACCTCGGCGGGGCTGCGCGTCAGTAACGGCTCGTAGCGCATGTAGTCCTCGGGCATCCTCTGCCGCATTGGCTCGCTTCCGAACTCGGCCCCGAAGGGGTGAGGCGGCCCGCAGTGCAAGCGCCCCCGCAACCTGGGCAACTCGCTACTTCAACGTACAAGCAAATATGGCCAAAGCTGGAACGGGTTGCATACACCCGAATGTAGGCGCCGGGGATCAGGTCGCAAGCCGCCGCATGACGAGCGACGCATTGGTGCCGCCGAAACCGAAGGAATTGGATAGTACGGTATTGATCTCGCGCTTGCGCGCTGTGTGGGGGACAAGGTCGATGGCCGTCTGCACTGACGGGTTGTCGAGGTTCAATGTCGGCGGCGCGATATTGTCCCTGATGGCCAGCACCGAGTAGATCGCCTCGACTGCACCCGCAGCGCCAAGCAGGTGGCCAATTGCCGATTTGGTGGACGACATCGCCAGCTTGCCGGCCGAATTCCCGAACAGCCGTTCGACTGCGCCAAGCTCGATCTCGTCGCCCATCGGCGTCGAGGTGCCGTGTGCATTGATGTAATCGATCTCGCTCAGTGCTACGCCCGCCCGCTTCAGGGCCATCTGCATGCAGCGGAATGCACCGTCGCCGTCCTCGGCCGGCGCCGTGATGTGATGGGCGTCTCCGGACAAGCCGTAGCCAATGACCTCGGCGTAGATGCGCGCGCCGCGCGCCTTGGCATGCTCGAGTGATTCCAGCACGACGATGCCGGCACCCTCGCCGATGACGAAACCGTCGCGATCCTTGTCATAAGGCCGTGATGCCTTGGTCGGCTGATCGTTGAAGCCCGTCGAAAGCGCGCGACAGGCTGCAAACCCCGCAAGCGCGATGCGGCAGATGGGGCTCTCCGCTCCGCCCGCCACCATGACATCGGCATCGTCAAGCCCGATCAGTCGCGCGGCATCGCCGATCGCATGTGCGCCGGTCGAGCAGGCAGTGACCACGGCGTGGTTGGGGCCCTTCAGTTGATGGCGGATCGACACGTAGCCGGAGGCGAGGTTGATCAGGCGGCCTGGAATAAAGAACGGGCTCACGCGCCGCGGGCCCTTCTCCTTCAGCAACAGAGAGGTTTCTGCAATGCCATTCAGTCCGCCGATGCCCGAGCCGATCAGGACGCCGGTGCGCTCCTGCTGCTCCTTGGTGGCTGCCGTGTAGCCCGAATCCCGGATCGCCTGCTCGGCCGCAGCCATGGCATAGATGATGAAATCATCGACCTTGCGCTGCTCCTTGGGCTCCATCCACTGGTCGGGATCGAATGTACCGTCAGAGCCGTCGCCGCGCGGAATGAAGCACGCGATCTGGCTCGAGATGTCGGACACCTCGAACTCCACCACCCGGCGCGCGCCACTCTTGCCCTCGAGCAGTCGCGACCAGCTCGTCTCCACGCCACAGGCTAGCGGCGTGACCAGACCGAGCCCGGTGATGACGACCCGTCGCATATCCCGTCCGTGACCTATCGCAATTGTTCAACCGGTCAGCCGGCCGACGTCCAATGATGTCAAGGCCGAGCTGGTTGCGAGGACTACTGGGTGCTGGCTTGCTTCTCGAGGAACTTGACCGCGTCGCCGACGGTCTGGATCTGCTCGGCGGCATCGTCCGGGATCTCGCAGCCGAACTCTTCCTCGAACGCCATGACGAGCTCGACGGTATCGAGACTGTCGGCGCCGAGATCGTCGATGAAGCTTGCGCTCTCGGTGACCTTCTCGGCTTCGACGCCGAGATGCTCGACAACGATCTTTTTCACGCGCTCTGCGACGTCACTCATCTTCTGTCCTCGCGGCTATCAAGTTGTTCCGTTCGTGTTGTCATGTCCGGTCACCTACGCCGCCGGCCGCCACCTGCGCGGACTGGACGACCCCGAGGGTCACCGAGCCCTGAGCTCGCGAAGGGCTCACGCCCCCACTCAGCCTCGGGCCCGCACCTTCCCCAGGTTACATCCGAATTCCGTTTCCCAGGTAACACCCCCAAACCGGCGCTCGTTAACACACTTCAATCCTGTTGACCAGCGCTGCACACAGCCTTCCGCCGCAGTATTGTAAACGCTCAAATCATCACCAAGCCGCCATTCACATGCAGCGTTTGACCGGTCATGTATCGGGCCTCCTCGCTGGCCAGATACACGGCTGCGGCGGCAATGTCCTCGGGATTGCCGAAGGATTGCGCTGGGATTGCATCCCTGATGCCCGCCACCTGCTTCTCGTTGAGAGCATCGGTCATGGCGGTCTTGATGAAACCTGGCGCAATGCAGTTAGCCGTTATGCCGCGCGAGGCGACCTCGCGCGCGAGCGACTTGGTCATGCCGATCATCCCGGCTTTGGATGCCGCATAGTTCCCCTGCCCGGGATTGCCGATGATGCCGGAGATAGAGGAGATGTTGATGATACGTCCGTAACCGGTCTTGGCCCGCATCATGGCGCGCGCGGCCGCGCGCATCAGCATGAAAGTCGACGTCAGGTTGAGCGCAATAACGTCATCCCATTGCTCGTCTTTCATCACCATGAAGAGGTTATCTTTGGTGAGACCGGCATTGTTGACGAGGATATCGACGCGGCCGAGCTTGCCGGCAGCATCGTCCACCAGTTTCCCGACCTGCTCCTTGCTGGCCAGATCGCAGGGACAGATGTGGACCCGCTCCTTCAGCTCTGCCGCCAGGGCTTCGAGCTTGTCGACCTGCCGGCCCGAGATGGCGACCGCCGCGCCTTGGGTATGCAGCGCGCGCGCGATAGCGCCGCCGATGCCGCCGGTGGCGCCTGTAACGAGCGCGGTCTTGCCCTTGAGTTCGAACATGCTGTCCGTGTCCCCTACTTGAGACGCGCTATTGCCGCGTCGATATCGCCCGGTGCGCCGATGGAGATGGCCTCGGCATCCTTGACGATGCGCTTGGCGAGACCGGATAGGACCTTGCCGGAACCCAGCTCGAAGAATTCCGTCACGCCCTGTGCCGCCATGTAATTCATGCATTCGCGCCAGCGCACAGTGTCCGTCACCTGCTGCACTAGGCGTGCTTTGATGTCCGCCGGATCAGAGATCGCCTCTGCCACGACATTGGCCACGACGGGAACCGCAGGCGTCTTGATGGCAACCTTGCTCAAAGCATCGGCCATCACATCGGCCGCAGGTTGCATCAGCGCGCAGTGGAACGGCGCCGAAACATTGAGTGGCATGAAACGTCGCACGCCATGTTTCTTGGCCAGCTCGCCAGCACGATCGATGGCGGTCTTGGCGCCGGAAATCACCACCTGTGTCGGCTCGTTGTCGTTAGCAACCTCGCAGACCTCGCCTTGTGCCGCCTCGGCCGCCAGTGCCTCACCGACATCTCGACCGACTCCGAGCAGCGCCGCCATGGCGCCCTGCCCTACCGGCACGGCGACCTGCATCGAGGTTCCCCGCAGCTTCAGCAGCCGGGCCGCATCGGCGATCGAGAATGCGTCCACCGCAGCCAGCGCCGAGTACTCGCCGAGCGAATGCCCGGCCACGAACTTCACTTTGTCTTTGAGTTTCAGGCCTTTTTCCCTTTCGAGAACGCGCATGACGGCAAGGGACACAGCCATCAGCGCCGGCTGTGCATTCTCTGTCAGGGTCAGCGCATCCGCCGGGCCGTTAAACATGATGTCTGAGAGCTTTTGTCCCAGCGCGGCATCCACTTCTTCAAATACCTCCCGTGCGGCCATATAAGTCTGGGCTAGCCCGGCCCCCATGCCGACAGCTTGACTACCCTGGCCTGGAAACAGAAGTGCTATAGCCATATGTATCCCAAGTCCGACCCGGCAAACCCGGCACTGGTGGTAATCTGCGGCGATTTGGCGGCTTAAGGCACGTTGCGCGCGGGAATGTCAAGATCGGCGCAGCAAGGAACAAACGACGACCCGGTCCGCGTCTCAGGCCCTGGTCGACAGCATCGAGGAGTTGCGTAATGGATAATACCCCGAACAAAGCCTCCCCGGCAGTCGCCGATCACGCCCGGCTGGATCGCGCTCGCCGGCAGCTCGCCGCTGTAGAAGGCTTCTACATTCACCTCGCAGCTTTCGCGATCGTCATCGCGGCCTTGTTGACACTCAATTGGGCCACAGGCGATGAATGGTGGGTGCAGTGGGTGTTTGCTGGATGGGGTCTCGGCGTCGTCGCACATGCGCTCGCGGTGTTTGGCAAAGTGCCGGCCGCGCTCCGACATTGGGAGCAGCGCAAGGTACGCGAATACATGCGCGGTTCCTGAACGGCAAGTCTTTGTCCGGCCGGATAGGAATCAGGCTTGTCCAGCCGGAAATTTGCCCTATAACGCCGCCATCACCCGCTCCGGTTGGAGGCTGAACGGGAGGCCGCCCAGCGCGGTTGGGCTCGAACGGAGCTCATCTCCCGGTGTCTTCGCTCTCATGGGTGTCCTGGTGGGCCCTTCCGGCCCATAAGGGGCTTTGCGCCGGAGCGATATGGAAAGGAAGGCCAAGACATGTCTCTTTACGAGCATGTGTACCTGGCGCGCCAGGACATCTCGACCCAGCAGGTCGAGGCACTCACCAAAGAATACACTCAGATCATCCAGGACGGCGGCGGAAAGGTCGGCAAATCCGAATACTGGGGCCTGAAGACGCTCAACCACAAGATCAAGAAGAACCGCAAGGCGCACTACACGCTCCTGAATATCGACGCGCCGCCTGCCGCCGTCGCCGAGCTGGAGCGGCGCATGGGGATTTCCACCGACATCATCCGGTTCTTGACCATCAAAGTGGAACAGCACGAAACCGAGCCCTCGGCCCAGATGCGCAAAAGCGATCGCGATGAGCGCGGCGACCGTGGCGGCTTCCGCGGTGGCGATCGAGGTGGCTTCCGCGGTGGCGATCGAGGTGGCTTTCGTGGCGGCGGTGGGGGTTTCCGCGGTGATCGCGAAGGCGGCGGCGGATTTCGTAGTGACCGGGGCCCGCGTCCTGACGGCGAGGGCGGAGGATTCAGGGGCCCCCGTGGCCCCCGAGGTGATCGCGACGACGCGCGCCCGCCCCGGCCAACCCCCGGCACGGAGACTGAATAATGGCTGACATTGCTGTCATACCGGCCAGGCGGCCGTTTCACCGGCGCCGTAAGACCTGCCCATTCTCTGGCGATAACGCGCCGAAGATCGACTACAAGGACTCGCGCCTACTCGGCCGATACGTTTCCGAGCGAGGCAAGATCGTGCCGAGCCGCATCACGGCGGTGTCGGCCAAGAAGCAGCGGGAGCTGGCGAAAGCCATCAAGCGCGCAAGGTTTCTCGGGCTTCTTCCCTATCTGATCAAGTAGATACAGACCTGGTCGGGCCGGCTATGCCCGACGGGACTAGACGCGAGGTTGGGGCCGCATGTGAGCGCGCCCCTAACCGCCACAGCGCGGGACAGCTCAGAGCATGCCAGTCTTTCTTCTCATCGGTCTCGGCGGTGGGCTTGCCGCCGCGGTGCTGTTCTCGTCGGCGGCGGCCGGGGGAGCTGCCGGCCGGCTCGTTCTTTATGTCCTGGTGCCGCTGCCGTGCTTTCTCGCCGGCCTCGGCTGGGGATCGACGGCCGCCGGCATCGCTGCGGGGACTGGCGCTGCCGGCGTTGGAGTGGTGCTCGGCTTCAAGGCCGCAGTTTTGTTTTTTCTCAGTCAGGGCGTGCCGGCAGCAATTCTCTGTTATTTGGCTTTGCTCAGCCGTCCAGTGCAATCCGCCATCGGAGCCCAACCGCCAGGGGCGCCGTCTCTCGAGTGGTATCCGCCGGGCCGCCTGACAGCGGTTGCGGCCATTATGGCAGGGGTGCTTGCTGCGCTCAGCATTCTGGTCCTCGGTCCTGATCTCGATGCTCTGAGATCCTTGCTGCGCGAGTTGATCGAGAAGGTGTTTCTGAAGGAGTTACCGGGGTTCAAGGACCGGCAGCTCAGCCCTGAAGATGTCACGGCCATCACCGAGTTCTCGCTTTATGCGCTGCCGGCAGCCTCAGCCATGCTCTGGCTCGGCGGCTTCCTGCTCAATTTCTGGCTTGCAGGACGCATCACGCTTCTGTCCGGGCGCTTGCCGAGGCCCTGGCCGGATTTGGCCGCCATGACCTTCCCGCGCGGATTTGCGCTGGGCCTTGCCGCTGCGCTCGCCCTGACCTTCCTGTCGGGATATCCGGCCCTCCTGGGATCGAGCTTCGGCGGCGCCTTCTTCCTGGCATACCTGCTCATGGGTTTGGCCATCGTGCACTACGTGACCCGCGGCCGAGCCTCACGCCCGTTCGTGCTGTGGGGCATGTATTTCGCGCTGCTCATCCTGAACACGTGGGCAGCGATCCTGATCGCGCTGCTCGCCCTGTTGGAGCCGTTTCTGCCGCTCAAGCGCACGACGCCTCCGCCGGGCCCAACGCCACCTGATTAGAACTTCGTAACCCACGGATTCAACCGATCCGAACGAGAGTAAGGAGACAGGCACATGCAGGTTATTCTTCTGGAGCGCATCGGCCGCCTCGGCCAGATGGGCGATGTGGTGAGAGTGAAGGACGGTTATGCCCGCAACTTCCTGCTGCCGCAGGGCAAGGCATTGCGCGCCACCGACGAGAACCGCGTGCGGTTTGACAAGGAGCGCACGCAGCTCGAAGCCCGCAATCTCGAGCTTAAGAAGGAAGCCGAAGCCGTCGCGGTGAAGCTCGTAGGACAGGCCTTTGTCACCATCCGCCAAGCCGGCGATACCGGCCAGCTCTATGGCTCGGTGTCGACCCGCGATATAGCGGAGGTCGTGACCGAGGGCGGGTTCTCGGTCGAGCGCCGTCAGATCCTGCTGGATCGGCCCATCAAGGCCCTGGGCGTGCACGACGTTCAGGTGGCCCTGCATCCTGAGGTTGCCGTTAAGGTGCAGATCAACGTGGCCCGTTCCGCGGATGAGGCGGAGCGCCAGTCGCGAGGCGAGGATGTGACCGTGGTGCGGGAGGAGGCTCCACAGATCGAGACCTTCAATCCGGACGCGATGTTCGAGACCGGTGCAGGTATCGCAGAGGAAGCGGACAGCGACGATCAGGCAAGCGGTGCGACGTCAGGTTAGGGGGTTAGGGCAACCCCTGACCTATCCAGGGAACTTTTTCAGGCCGTGCCATGTTGCATTGCGGTACGGAATACATTCTCACCCTCTATCATGGGGTAGCAATTGGCTGCGACTTTCGTATAATTTTGCTCAGTGAACCTCGCTGCTGGCCGCCATCTGGGACAGCAGCGGCGTGACGTTTGCGCGAGGTTGGCCATGTTCAAGCCTCTGGCCCTCATTTTGCGTCGGATCGTTGCACGCGGGGACCTGACGTTCATCACCTACAAGGGCGCGCGCCACGCGTTCGGCGATGGCACGGGCCGGCGGGTCGTCGCGCGGCTCGCCGACAAGCGTATCGAGCGCCAGCTCGCTCTCGATCCCCAACTTGCCGTTGGGGAGGCCTACATGGACGGGCGCCTCGCGATGGAGGAGGGCACCGTCTACGACCTTCTCGCCGTGGTGTTGGCAAACATGATGGAGCGTCCCCTGCCCCGCTGGACGCACGGGCTCGACCTCGCCCGCTTCATGACCAAGCGGATCGCGCAGTACAATCCCGCCCGCCGCGCGCGCCGCAACGTGGCCCATCACTACGATATCGACGGCACGATCTACGATCTGTTTCTCGACAGCGACCGGCAGTATTCCTGCGCTTACTTCTCCGACCGGGCGACCACGTTGGAGGAAGCCCAAGTGGCGAAGAAGCGCCACCTTGCCGCCAAGCTCGCCGTGCGCGAGGGACACAAGGTTCTCGACATCGGCTCGGGCTGGGGTGGGCTCGGCATCTACCTTGCCCGCACCGCCGGCTGCACGGTTGAGGGGATCACCCTGTCGGTGGAGCAGTTGAAGCTGGCCGAGGACCGCGCGCAACGGCAGGGCCTGGGGTCCGCAGTCCATTTCGATCTGCGCGACTATCGCGCGGTCGATGGCCGTTTTGATCGCATCGTGTCGGTTGGCATGTTCGAGCATGTGGGCGTCAACCACTACGGCACTTTCTTCCGCAAGGTGCGCGAGACACTAACCGACGACGGCGTGGCGCTCATCCATTTCATCGGGCGCTCCGACCGGCCCGCAGTGACCAACCCGTTCATTGCCAAGTACATCTTCCCCGGCGGCTACATCCCCGCCTTGTCGGAGGTCATGCCGGCAATCGAGCGCTCAGGGCTCATCGCCACCGACATCGAGATCTTGCGGTTGCACTACGCTGAAACGCTGCGGCACTGGCGCGAGCGCTTCCGCGCGCATTGGGATGAGGCGGCGCACCTGAAGGGCGAGCGCTTCTGCCGCATGTGGGAGTTCTATCTCGCGGGCTCGGAGTGCGCCTTCCGCTATCAGAACTTGGTGGTCTTCCAGATCCAGCTTGCACGGCGGGTCGATGCCCTGCCGTGGGTGCGCGACTACATGGAGCACGGTGAGCGCACGCTTGCGGTGTCCGAGCGGGATGGATCGCCGCGGCGTGAGGCCCCACCGATGGCAGGCGAATAGCACTCATATTGATTCGGAAGCGGCCAAGCGAAATCTCCAATAGGTGTGCATACCGGGGACGGGACTCCGGGAAAGGCATGGGCTCCCTATTGCGTGGATGAGAATCGGCTAGCGTCCGGCGCATGGCCCAACAGCTCCTCGCCCATTCTGCCGCGGCCGGCCTGACGCAAGCGTCTGAGCCGGCACTCTCGCTACGCACGGCGCCGCACAATATCGAGGCCGAGCAGGCGCTGCTCGGCGCCATGCTGATCAACAACGAGGCGCACGATCGGGTTTCGAGCTTCCTGTTGCCGGAGCATTTCTTCGATCCCGTGCACGCCCGCATCTATGAGGTGGCAGCCACGCTGATTGGCTCGGGCAAGCAAGCGACGCCTATCACCTTGCGCACGTTCTTCGAGTCCGCCGAGCCGATTGCACCCAATCTGACCGTGCCGCAGTACCTCGGGCGTTTGGCGGCGAACGCCACGACCATCATCAACGCGGCCGACTACGGCCGCACGATCTACGATCTCGCCATCCGCCGGCAGCTCATCCTCGTCGGCGAGGAGATGGTCAACACGGCCTACGATTCGCCGGTCGACTTCCCGCCCAAGGAGCAGATCGAGGAGGCAGAGAACCGGCTGTTTTCCCTCGCTGAGACCGGCAAGTACGGCCAGGGCTTCATGGGCTTCAACGCCGCACTGACGCATGCCATCGAGATGGCCAACAGCGCGTATCAGCGCGACGGTGGTCTCTCGGGCATCGCCACGGGCTTGCGCGACCTCGATGCCAAAATGGGCGGTCTGCAGGCGTCGGACTTGATCATCATTGCCGGCCGGCCCGCCATGGGAAAGTCGGCGCTGGCCACCAACATCGCTTTCAACGTCGCCAAGGCCTACAAGGAGGAACGGCAGTCCGACGGAACCAGCAAGGTCTTGGACGGCGCGGTTGTCGGCTTGTTCTCGCTGGAGATGTCGGCCGAGCAGCTCGCCACCCGCATTATCTCGGAGCAGTCGGAAATACCTTCGGAAAAAATTCGCCGCGGCATGATCGACGAGACCGAGTTCAGGCGTTTGGTGCAAGTCTCACAGGAAATGTCCTCGCTCCCGCTCTACATCGATCAGACCGGGGGGCTGTCCATCGCCCAGCTTGCCGCACGGGCAAGGAAGCTCAAGCGCCAGAAAGGGCTGGGGCTTTTGGTGATCGACTATCTGCAGCTTCTGACCGGCTCCTCGCGACGTGCATCGGAAGGCCGCGTGCAGGAGGTGTCCGAGATCACCACTGGCCTCAAGGCATTGGCCAAGGAGCTCAATGTCCCCATCATTGCGCTCTCGCAGCTTTCGCGCCAGGTCGAGAACCGCGAGGACAAGCGGCCGCAGCTAGCCGACCTGCGCGAGTCCGGCTCCATTGAGCAGGACGCCGACGTTGTCATGTTCGTGTTCCGTGAGGAATACTACGTCGAGCGCACCAAACCGAGCGAAGGCACGATTGAATTCCAGGACTGGATGGCCAAGATGCAGCTCGTGAGCGGCAAGGCCGAAGTCATCATCGGCAAACAGCGCCATGGGCCTGTCGGCATCGTGCAGTTGCAGTTCGAGTCCAGCGTTACGCGCTTCTCCGATCTCGCGCGCGACCAGTACCTGCCGGAGCGGACCGGGTGAATGCTTTAACGACAGCGCGCAAGGCCGGCGTCCGTCACGGCGCCATTCCCGCCGAAGCACGCGCTGTCCTCACGATCAATCTCGCGGCGCTGAGGGCCAACTGGCGCGAGCTGAACAAGGTCTCGGGTAAAGCGGAATGCGCTGGCGTCATCAAGGCCGACGCCTATGGGCTGGGGCTCGAGGAAATCGCTCATGCGCTGCGCGATGAGGGGTGCAAAACATTCTTCGTGGCCACGCTGGCGGAAGCGAGCCGCATCCGCAATGTCGAGCCCAGCGCCGCAATTTACGTGCTGGACGGGCTGTTGCCGGGCGCTGCCGGCTACTATGCCGGCTTCGATCTGAGGCCCTGCCTCAGCAGCCTCAGCGAAATCCGGGAATGGGCGGCGTTCTGCGATGCCACCGGTCGGCGGCTGCGTGCGGCCGTGCACATCGACACAGGCATCAATCGCCTCGGCCTCCCAGCAGACGAGGTCAGCACCCTGGCAGCAGAGCAGGCCCTGTTCGATCATTTCGAGCTCGCGCTCGTCATGAGCCACCTCGCTTGCTCCGACGAGCCCGCGCATCCCATGAACCGCGCCCAGCGCATGCGCTTCGATGAGCTGCGCGCCAAGTTGCCGCCAGCCCCCGCCAGTCTCGCCAATTCGGGCGGCGTCTTTCTTGGACCCGAGTACCACTACGATCTCGTGCGGCCCGGCATCGCGTTGTATGGCGGCCGGGTTCTGCAAGGCGGTCCAAATCCCATGCAGTGGGTCGTCCGCCTGCAGGCCCGCATCCTCCAGGTGCGCGAGCTCAACGCCGGTGAGCAGATCGGCTACGGCGCGACGTTCCGCGTCGAGCGGCCCTCGCGCGTGGCGACGCTGGCTTGCGGCTACGCGGACGGGTTCTTGCGCGCATTGAGCGGCACGGCCGTCAAACCGGGTCCTGTCGGCTTCATCGGAGAGCATCCCGTGCCCGTCGTCGGACGTGTGTCCATGGATCTCATCACTGTCGATGTCACGGATGTGCCGCGCGAGCTGGCGCAGCGTGGGGCCTGGGTCGAGGTCATGGGCGCGCGCACGACCATCGACGACCTCACCGACCGCGCCGGCACCATCGGCTACGAGTTGCTGACACGACTGGGCCGGCGCGTGCACCGCGTCTATCTCGACACTGCGGAGTCCTGCTGA
Source organism: uncultured Alphaproteobacteria bacterium (assembly GCA_963806735.1). Lineage (GTDB taxonomy): Bacteria > Pseudomonadota > Alphaproteobacteria > Rhizobiales > Hyphomicrobiaceae > CADEFX01. The sequence goes on from CAWEBE010000072.1 coordinate 59,552, forward strand.
TGGCGCGACCTGCACGCTCCGCCTTTGTCTGCCAGAACTGCGGCGCGACCGCGACACGGTGGGCCGGCAAATGTATAGCCTGCGGTGAGTGGAATACGCTGGTCGAGGAAACCGATGCTGCGCCTGCTCCCGGCTCGGGGCTGGATCGCACGTCGCGCGGCCGTGTGGTGGCGCTCGAGACGCTACAAGGCAGGAGCGAGGAAGCGCCGCGCCTGCCGACCGGCATGCCCGAGCTCGATCGCGTGACGGGCGGCGGCATCGTGCCGGGCTCGGCACTTCTCATCGGCGGCGAGCCGGGTATCGGCAAATCGACGCTGCTGCTACAGCTCGCCGCATCGTTGGCCAAGAGCGGACGCCGCACCGTTTACTTCTCGGGCGAGGAGGCAACGGCGCAGGTCCGTCTCCGGGCGGCGCGCCTCGGTTACGCTTCGGCGCCGGTGGCACTCGCCAGCGAAACCAACCTCGCCAACATCATGGCCACACTGGCCGATGGCAAGCGTCCGGATCTCGTCGTCATAAACTCGATCCAAACCCTTTGGGCCGATGCACTCGACGCTGCACCCGGCACCGTCAGTCAAGTTCGTGCCGCCACGCAGTCCCTGATCCGCTTCGCCAAGCAGGCCGGTTCCGCCCTCGTGCTCGTCGGTCATGTCACCAAGGACGGTCAAATTGCCGGCCCCAAGGTGATCGAGCACATGGTGGACACAGTGCTCTACTTCGAGGGTGACCGAGGTCATCCCTTTCGCATCCTGCGTGCCGTCAAGAACCGCTTCGGCGCCACGGACGAGATCGGGGTTTTCGAGATGGCAGGTGGAGGGCTGCAAGAGGTCGCTAATCCCTCCGAGTTGTTTCTCGGCGAACGCGATGCGCAGGCGCCGGGCGCCGCAGTGTTCGCTGGCGTTGAGGGTACGCGGCCTCTTCTGGTCGAGATTCAGGCCTTGGTTGCTCCCTCGGCACTGGGCACACCACGACGTGCGGTCGTCGGCTGGGATTCCAACCGGCTGTCGATGTTGCTGGCGGTGCTCGATGCGCGCTGCGGGGTGAGCCTGGCTCACCACGATGTCTATCTCAATGTGGCCGGCGGCTTGCGCATTGCCGAGCCAGCCGCCGATCTGGCCGTCGCAGCCGCCCTGCTCTCGTCATTTTCGGGGGTTGCGTTGCCGGTAGATCACGTCTACTTCGGGGAAATCAGTCTGTCCGGAGCGGTCAGGGCGGCCGGTCACATGACCACGCGGCTGAAGGAAGCGCAGAAGCTCGGCTTCAAGTGCGCGGTTATTCCTGCGTCGGGTGATGTCGAGGATGGTGCGGCCAGACTGACACTCACCCGGCTTGCGCACCTGAAGGACCTTGCGGATAACACCGCTCCGTGCGACTGAAAGTTTCCTGCCGGCGGGGGAACGCTGTGCCCTTAGTCCTCTGACCAAAGCCCAGTCCGGCGACCCCAGGATAGTTATGTCATGCTTGGCCCCCTGACCTACCTTGATGCTGCCCTGGTCGCCATCGCCGTGCTGTCCGGGCTCCTCGCCATGTACCGCGGCCTGACGCGCGAGGTGCTTTCGATCCTGTCCTGGATTGCCGCTGCAGCGGCGGTGCTTTATTTCGTGCTCTATCACAGGCCGGCCGCCGAGCAGCTCGCTCAGCAGTTCCACGCCCCGCTCGCGGTAGCTCAGGTTGTGGCCGGCGGAATTATTTTCCTGCTCGTGCTGATCATCGTACATCTTATTACTGCGCGCATTTCGGACACCATCCTCGACAGCCGTATCGGCATCATCGATCGCATTCTGGGCTTCGTCTTCGGTGTTCTGCGCGGCTTCGTGCTGATCGTCATTCCCTACATGTTTTACGAATCGTTCGTTCCCGATCCGAATCAGCAATTCACCTGGGTCCGGGAGGCCAGCTCCCTCCCCTACATCAAAAGTACTGGGAACACTTTCCGCACCGTGCTGACGCGCTTTGTCCCGGGCTCTCTGATGGCGCCCGGCGAGCAGCAGAGCTTCCTGCTGGAAAACCCTGTTTGGCAGCCTGTCACGGCTGGCAAACGTTATAGTTTCGTCATATATACGCGCACGGTCGGCTGAGCGAGGCGGAGCACCTTCTCGGCCGCCGGTTCTGGGCGCGAGAACGGAGTGGCGGCCATGTCGCGAGGGCTGGACGGCGGTCCCGGGGTTGCCTTTGGCAAAGTGTCACGCTTCGGCGATGACCGGCTCCGCGAGGAGTGCGGCGTTTTCGGCATATTCGGGCACGAGGACGCGGCGGCCGTCACGGCCCTCGGACTGCACGCACTTCAGCATCGCGGTCAGGAAGGCTGCGGCATCGTGACCTACGACGGCAGCCGCTTCAACCAGGAGCGGCGGCTTGGTCTCGTCGGCGACAACTTCAGCAAGGCCGACGTCATCGCGCGTCTCCGCGGGCGGATGGCCATCGGCCACAATCGCTACTCGACCACCGGCGATGTCATTTTGCGCAATGTGCAGCCCTTGTTCGTCGATCTCGACACAGGCGGCTTCGCGGTCGGTCATAACGGCAACCTCACCAACGCCCTGACCCTGCGGCAGGAACTCATTTCCTCGGGCGCCATCTGCCAGTCGACCTCCGACACGGAGGTCGTGCTGCATTTGATCGCCCGCTCCAAGAAACGCCGCGTCGTCGAGCGGCTGGTCGATGCCCTGCTGCAGATCGAGGGCGCCTATGCCTTCGCCTGCCTGACCAACGATATGCTGATCGGCGCGCGCGACCCGATCGGCATCCGCCCACTCGTTCTTGGCCGGCTGGGCGAGGCCTGGGTGCTGACCTCGGAGACCTGCGCCCTCGACATTGTTGGCGCCGAGTTCGTGCGCGAGGTGGAGAACGGCGAGGTGGTCGCCATCACGCAAGAGGGGATAACGAGCCACCGGCCCTTCCCCAAACGCCCGGCCAGGCCCTGCATCTTCGAGTATATCTACTTCGCCCGCCCCGACTCGATCGCAGGCGGGCGAAATGTTTATGACATCCGCAAGCAAATGGGCGCGCAACTCGCGCGCGAGGCCCCGACCGTTGCCGACGTCATTGTGCCAGTGCCCGACTCCGGCGTTCCCGCAGCCATCGGCTACTCCCAGATGTCGGGCGTTCCCTTCGAGCTCGGCATCATCCGCAATCACTATGTCGGCCGCACCTTCATCGAGCCCGAGCAGCGTATTCGCCAGCTCGGCGTCAAGCTCAAGCACTCTGCCAACCCCGGCGTCATCCGCGGCAGCCGCGTGGTGCTCATTGACGATAGTGTTGTGCGCGGCACCACATCGAAGAAGATCGTCGCCATGATCAAGGAGGCGGGCGCGCGCGAGGTCCACATGCGCATCGCCAGTCCACCGATCGCCCACCCGGATTTCTACGGGATCGACACGCCCAGCACCGAGGATCTGCTGGCGGCCAACATGTCGGTGGAGGAGATGCGCGCCTTCATGGGCGCCGACAGTCTCGCGTTCCTGTCGGTCGACGGCATCTATCGCGCCATGGGCTATGACGGGCGCGATTCACGCAGCCCGCAGTTCACCGACCATTGCTTCACCGGCGACTATCCCACGCGGCTCGTGGACCAGGACGGGTCGGCCGACTTCCAGCTCTCGCTCCTGGCCGAAGCACGGTAGTGTCCCGATCGCGAAGTTCGTCGGACTTCGCAGCAACCGTTGCACGAACTTCGCGATCGAAAGGACACTAGCAAGCTTATGATTTTCTAGTGTGATTCAGATCGAGAAATTCGCTCAGGGACGTGCTGAGAAGAATGGCGAATTTCTCGATCATCACACTAGCTCACGGCCACAATCCGCGCTCAGGCGTGCACGCGCCATTTTTCTCGACTACGCTGATGTGACAAAGTGAACCCGGGCGGCTCGCGGGGCTGGCCGGTCCGGCAAGCTTCGCAATTGGAGCTTCTGATGTGGTCACGCGCGCTTCTCCCTGTTGTCTTGTTCACCGTCCTGTCGTCGCTGACAGCCGCCGATGCGAACCAGATCAACACTGCGGACGCGAGCGGTGCGTACCACGCGAGCTTCTGCCCCCGGCTCGAGGCGCAGCTCAAGCAGGCGCGCTTTGCCTACAGGTGTGAACCCTCCGCCGGCACTGGCGAAAACCTGAAGCGGGTGACAGCCGATCCTCGCCAGATCGGCTACGGCCAGCTCGATATTCTGTCGCTCGATGGCGCACTGGCGGCGGGTAGTCCCATCGCGATCCTGCGCAACGACGACGTGCGCGAGTGCCTGTTCGCGGTGACTCGCAACAAGGACGTGCAGGCGTGGGGGGACATTGCCGTCGGGGCCGCGACGCTGCGTTTCATCCTTCCGCCGGAGCAAAGCGGCAGCGCAGGGACATTCCGGTTTTTGCGCCACGTCGATGCGGAGGGTCTCGGTCGGGCGCGCGACATCCGCTACGTCTCCACGACAGACGATGCCATCCGGCAAGTGCTGTCGGCCGACGACACGGTGACGCTTTTTGTCCAAGTGCCGGATCCCGACAATGCACGCTTCAGGCTGGTAGGCGAGCTCGGCGGGCATTTCGTGCCGGTGATCGACCGCACTATCCTGCGCCCGCAGGTCAACGGTCAGAAGATCTACTTCGCGCAGGAGACCCAGGTCGCCAACGCCACCTGGACATCGGCTGGGATCAAGGTTGTCACAGCCTGCACACCACTGACGCTGTTCACGGGTACGGCGGACCAGATTGGCGACGGCAAGGCGCGCCAGGACCATCAGGATCTGATCGCCACTGTCCGTGCCCTGAAACCCGATGACCTGCTGCCGGCGGAGACGGCGTTCGGGCGCTTTCTCAAGCGCACCAAGGAGGTATCCGCGGTGAGCGCCGAGCGCCTCCTGAAGCTCTCCGAGGATGCCCGCACGCAGGCAGGCCCGCTGATCGACCGGGCCAAGGACGCGAGCGAGAAGGCGCTCGAAGCCGCCAAGCCTGCGCTGGGGAAGGCCAAGGAGCTCGGTCAGCAGGTCCTGGAAAGAGCCAGGGACGAAGCTCGCGACGTGATGGAGAAAGGCAAAGCCGAGCCGAATAAATAGCCCTGAGAAGCGGACTGACTGTGCGGGCCTTGCTGACCGGTCCCGGGCGGGCTAGCAGGTGTCACACAGGGCGCCTGCGGGCGCCGGTCGAAGGCTGAAAGCGGAAAAATGGAAGCAACAAAGCGGCTCGCAGGGCGTCTGGCGCTGGTCACCGGGGCTTCGCGCGGCATCGGACGGGCTGCAGCAATCGCTCTCGCACGGGACGGCGCGCATGTCGTTCTGCTGGCCCGCACGGTCGGCGGCCTGGAGGAGGTGGACGACGAGATCCGCGCCATTGGCGGTGCCGCGACGCTCGTGACCATGGACCTGTCCCAGGCTGACAAGGTGGACCAGCTCGGTCCGAGCATCTATCAGCGCTGGGGCAAGCTCGACATCCTGGTGGGCAATGCCGGCGTTCTTGGTCCCTTGTCGCCGCTGCCGCACATCACATCCGACGCCTTTGCCAGCGTGATCGACATCAATTTGACGGCCAACTGGCGCCTCATGCGCACGCTGGAGCCGCTGCTCAGACGCTCGGACGCCGGCCGTGCCATTTTCGTCTCGTCCGGCGCGGCGCGCTCGCACACGGCCTATTGGGGTCCCTATTCCGCGGCCAAAGCCGGCCTGGAGGCGCTTGCCCAGGTATGGGCCGCCGAGCTCGCCAGCACACCGGTGAAAGTCAACATCATCAACCCGGGGCCGATCCGGACCGGCATGCGCGCCAAGGCATTTCCCGGCGAGGATCCGGCGACGCTCAAGACGCCCGAGGACATCGCACCGCTGTTTGTGAAGCTTGCTGACCCTGCGCTGGCTGAGACGGGGAAGCTGTTCAAGTTCGCGACCGGCGATGTCGTGTAAGGGTTACTCCTGCCGGGAAGCTCTCAATCGAAATGCACGGTCATCCCGTCATAGGCGGGGATGATGTGCTCTGGCAGCTCGCGCTTCAACGCCTCATAGTCGAGATCGATATGCAGGTGCGTCAGGATCGCGCGCTTCGGACGAAGCGTTTCAATCCATTCGAGTGCTTGGGCGACCGAGAAATGGCTTGGGTGCGGGACGTAGCGCAGCGCATCGACGATCCACAGATCGAGACCGGAGAGCATGGTGGCCGCCTCCGGTGACAGCCCGCTGATGTCCGGCGAGTACGCCACATCGCGGATGCGAAAGCCCAGCGAGGTCATGGACCCGTGCTCCTGGACCACAGGCACCGCCTCGATGGGACCGCCGGCGCCGTCGATACGGACCGGACGTGGCGGGCTGATATCGTGCGCAGTGAGGATCGGCGGGTAGATGCTGCCGTTCGGGGCCGCAAAGCAGTAGTCGAAGCGCGAGCGCAGCGTGGCGCCGGTGACCGCATCGAAGTGCACATCGATACGGCGCTTCATATTGAAAGCGAGAATGCGCAGATCATCGATGCCGTGGGTATGGTCGGCGTGATCGTGCGTGAAGAGAACGCCGTCGATAGTTCCGACATTAGCGTCCAGCAGCTGCTCGCGCAGATCAGGCGCAGTGTCGATGAGAGCCCCTGTTCGGCCACGTCCCGAAATGCGCTCGACCAGCGCCGAGCATCTGCGCCGGCGGTTTTTGCGGTTGGTTGGATCGCAGGCGCCCCAATTGTTACCAAGCCGCGGCACGCCGCCGGACGAGCCGGTACCGAGCAGCGTCAGCTTGAAGCTCATGCCGTGGCTCTGCCGGCAATTGGACGCGGCGCTTTGGAGTAGAGGCGGTAGAAGTTCTCCGTCGTCGCCGCGGCAATCTCCTGCTGGGTGACCCCTTTGATCCGCGCCAGCGCCGCAGCGGTGTGCACTACGAACGCCGGCTCGTTGGGCTTGCCGCGGTGCGGCTCCGGGGCGAGGAACGGCGCGTCGGTCTCGACCAGCAGGCGGTCCAGCGGCACCGCGGCGGCAATGGCGCGCAGTGCATCCGACTTCTTGAACGTAATGACGCCGGAGAACGACACGTAGTGTCCGAGCTTCAACGCGCGCTGCGCAAGCTCGGGGCCGCCTGTATAGCAATGCAGCACGGCCCGGAACGGCCCCTTCTGCGTTTCTTGCTCGAGGATCGCGGCAATATCGTCGTCAGCGTCGCGTGCGTGGACGACAAGGGGCAGACCGGCCTCGCGCGCGGCCGCGATGTGCGTGCGCAGGCCGGTCGCCTGCGCCTCGGGCGTCGAGTTCTTGTAGTAGTAGTCCAGACCCGCTTCGCCGATGCCCACACAGCGCGGGTGCTGAGCCAGGGCCGCAATCTCGGTCGCGGAGATGTCGAGCTCCTCGTGCGCCACATGCGGGTGCGTGCCGACCGTGAAGTAGAGATCCTCATGCGCCTCGGCGATGGCCCGGTAGACATCGAATTGCCGCACGCGCATGGAGATCGTCACGATCGGGCCGACGCCAGCGCGCCGTGCCCGCGCAACGATCTCCTCGCGGTTGCCCTCGAACTCCGGCACATCGAGATGGCAGTGGTGGTCGACGAGCATCAGGGACCGGCCTTCTTGCCGCGCTTGCCCCCTTCTTCGCCGCTCGCTTCCTCGACATAACGAGGGAAAACACCGGTCGGGGCCGGAAGCACCGTGTTCGGTTGCAAGCGACCCGCCGTACCCAGCGCGGCAAAAGCACGCCCCGTTTCCGGTTGTCCCAGGAGATCGAGGAGCTTCGCGCCCGCCTTTGGCATGACGGCAAGGCTCAACAGCGCGACCTGGCGCACCACCTCTGCCGTCACGTAGAGAATCGTCTCCATGCGCTTGAAGTCGGTCTTGCGCTTGGCCCACGGCTCCTCGGCCGCGAAGTAGCGATTGGCATCGCCGACAACCGCCCACACCGCATCCAGGTAGGCCTTGATCCCTTGCCTGTCCATGGCGTTGCGTGCCTTGGTATAGAGCGCATCGGCAGCAGCCAGAATGCGTTGGTCGGCATCCGTGAGTGCTCCAGGCTCGGGGACGCGGCCCTCACAATTGCGCGCGATCATCGACAGCGAGCGCTGCGCGAGGTTGCCGAGGTCGTTGGCAAGGTCGGCGTTGACCCGGTTGACGATCGCCTCGTGGCTGTAGCTGCCGTCCTGGCCGAAAGCCGCCTCGCGCAGGAAGAAGTAGCGCACCTGATCGACACCGTAACCGTTTACGAGGTCGAACGGATCGACCACGTTCCCCACCGACTTCGACATCTTCTCTCCACGGTTGTAGAGGAAGCCGTGCGCGAAGACGCGATGCGGCGGCGCGATGCCCGCCGACATCAGGAAGGCCGGCCAATAGACTGCGTGGAAGCGCACGATGTCCTTGCCGATGATGTGCACATCGGCCGGCCAGTAGCGCCAGCGCGGCGCCTTCTCGTCGGGAAATCCTGCCGCCGTGATGTAGTTCGTCAGTGCGTCGACCCAGACGTACATGACGTGCGCCGGTGCGTTGCTCGACGCATCACGATCCGGAACGGGAATGCCCCAGTCCAGGCTCGTGCGCGAGATCGACAGGTCCGCCAGCCCGGACTTGACGAAGCTCACCACCTCGTTGCGCCGCTCGGGCGGTAAAATGAAGTCGGGGTGGGCCTCGTAGTAAGCAAGCAACCGGTCCTGGAATGCGGAGAGACGGAAGAAATAGGTCTCCTCCTCGGTCCACTCGACCGGCGAGCCCAGCGGCTCGCGGCGCACGCCGTCCGTGCCGACGCTCGTCTCCTTCTCGTCGAAGTAGGCCTCCTGACGCACGGAATACCAGCCCGCGTACTTGCCGAGATAGATGTCGCCCGCCTTCTCCATACGCCGCCAGATTTCCTCCGACGAGCGATAGTGCCGTGGCTCGGTCGTGCGGATGAAATCGTCCTGCAACACATCGAGGGCGACCAACATGTCGCGAAAGCGCTGGGAGTTGCGGTCGGCTAGCGCCTTGGGGGGGAGCCCTTCGGCAACCGCCGTCTGCTTCATCTTCAGACCGTGCTCGTCGGTGCCCGTGAGAAAGAACACGTCTTTGCCGTCGAGCCGCTCGAAGCGCGCGATGACGTCGGTCGCCAGCACCGTATAGGCGTGGCCGATGTGAGGAGCGCCGTTGGGATAGAAAATCGGCGTGGTGATGTAGAATTTCTGCTGCCCGCTCATGATGCAGGTTCCGTTCGCTGGCCGTATCCGTTGGTGATGATGCCGGGCGCGCAAGAGTTTGCGCGTCCTGAGAAAAGGGCGGATCAGCGCATTCGGGCGCCGGGGGACGTAACAGCCCCGGGCACGGCAGAACAGAACGTGATCGCGTCGAAGGTCATTGTCTCGTGTCTGGCCGATGAACGCGTGTGGATATCACGAATGCCGTGTGAACGCCACCCGGGCCTCACAAGCGTGCCGCCCCAGCCAGGCGCGAGAGGGTGCCCAGCACCAGAGCGCGCTTGTCCAAATTGAGCTCCAGCGCCTCGGCCTTCTCACGCACGATTGCCTCCCACGCCTCGGCCCAATCAGCGAGCCTGGCCTCGGGAATAAGCTTGGCCGCGAAGGTGGCTTCCCCACCCTCCCCGCCTGGCGCAGTCGCGGCACGAACGCTGCGAGCGAGGAAGCCCAGGAGCAGGCTAAAGAATGTCTCGAAGCGCTGCTCCGATGCGGGGCTGGCAAGATCGTCGGCCAGCAGATGGGCTGCGGCCCAATCGACCTTCGGCAAATGAGAAAGAATGGTCTCGATCCGCCCGTAGAGAGCTGCACCGTCGCTGGCGCCAAGCTCCAGCAGGCGGCGCACGCTCCCTTCGGCAAGCGGCTCCAGGCGGGCGAGTGCCTTGGGGGTTACAGCGTTGTCAGCGGCTTCAAGCACTGCGGCAGCCGCCCTATGCAAATCAACATTCGCTAAGGGCGTCAGGGGCAGGATGCGGCAACGCGAGCGGATCGTCGGAAGGAGCCTTCCAGGCTCGGAGGTGAGCAGTAGGAATACGGTGCGTGGCGGCGGCTCCTCCAGCGACTTCAGAAGCGCGTTGGCCGCATTCAGATTGAGGTCGTCCGCGGTATCGACGATGACGACACGCCAGGCGCCAACGTCAGCCGTGTGCGCAAGAAAGCCGCGCAGCCGCCGCACCTCATCGACAGGGATCGAAACACCGAAACGCTTTCTTGTCGCATCCCACTGCCGGCGAATGAGCAGAAGACCGGGATGCGACAACGCGCGAACCTGCCGCGCCGCCGCCGTAGCCTCGTCCACGTGCAAAGTCGCGTGCGCAGGGTCGCGCTCCTCCGGCTTGGCCAACAGAAACCGCGCGAAGCGATAGGCCAGCGTCGCCTTGCCGATGCCTTCGCGTCCGGCAATCATCCAGCCGTGATGCAGACGCCCTGACGCGAATGACTGCGTCAAGGCAAGCTCGGCATCCGCGTGGCCGAACAGCACTTTCGTCTCGCGTGGGTGCGGAATGCCCTCGAGGCGATCCGCCTCGGGTAATTCCTCGATCTCTTGGAGCGCAGGGGCGCGCGCCATCACGGAGCCTTGCCGGGAAGATCCAGCGCAAAGCGTTCGAGCACAGCTTTGCGCACCCGTTCTTCGACGGCGTCCGGCGTTCCCCCGGCGTCGATCACGCGACAGCGCACCGGGTCGATTCGGGCGATCTGCAGATAGCCGTCGCGAAGGCGCCGATGGAAGTCGAGGCCGCGCTGCTCGTAAGGGTCCGGCGCTGCGGTCTGCTGATCGCGCGCGGTGCGCCGCTCGGTCGCGCGCGCCAGTCCCTGAGCTGGATCCATGTCGAGAATGAGCGTCAGATCGGGGCGCGTATTGCCCACCACGATACGGTCCAGGGCCTCGATGGCATCGAGCGGCATGGCACCGGCGGCACCCTGATAGACGCGTGTGGAATCGCTGAAGCGATCACAGATCACACACGCGCCGCGACCGAGCGCGGGGCGGATGAGCGTCTCCACATGGTCGGAGCGGGCAGCGAAGAAAAGCAGTGCCTCGGCGGTCGGACCGTGGCGGGCTGTCGCGCCCGAGAGGATGAGATCGCGCACCTGCTCGGCAAACGGCGTCCCGCCCGGCTCGCGCGTCAGAACTGTCTCACAGCCCGTGGAGCGGAGAAAATCCGCGAGCCGCCGGGCCTGCGTCGACTTGCCGGTGCCTTCGCCGCCCTCGAACGTGATGAATTTTCCCGCTGGCATATCTCAGCGCACCGGACTGGTGGTTCCGCAGCGCTCCCTGAAGGGTTTACAGCGCCCAGCGGAACGCCATGTGCACGAGCGTGTCAAGGCCGCGCCGGATGACGCCTGCGGGCATGATGTCCTCGCCCGCCTGCAGCGGCACCTCGTTTATGGCCTGAGCGGGCGTGATCACGCGTAGCGTTGCCACCGTGTCACCTTTGCGGATGGGAGCCTTCAGCGGCGACTTGTATATGATTTCCGCTCTCAATCTCTGGTTCGGCGGCAGCTTCGGCAGCACAACGTGCACACCATCGCTGCCGACGAGCGGCACGAACATGCGGCTGCCGCCCCATACGCGCGCTGTGCCGACAACCTCGCCGGCGCCGAACAGCATGTACTCTGTGGTGCTCTTGAAGCCCCATTCGAGCAGGCGAACAGTTTCGCTCTTGCGCTCCTCCTCGCGCTCCAGTCCGTTGACGACCACGATCAGGCGCCGGTTGTCCTGCTTGGCGGACGCCACCATGCCGTAGCCCGCGTCCTTGACGAAGCCGGTCTTGAGTTCGTCGACGCCGAGGCTCAACGCCAGCAGAGGATTACGATTGTGGAAGCGGTGCTTGCGGTATTGGAACTCGCGCTGGCTGAAGCGCTTGTAAAGGTCCGGATAGTCGCGAATGAGATGGCGCGCCAGCATGGCGAGCTCGCGTGCCGTCATCAGATGCTCGGGTGCGGGCAGGCCGGTCGCATTGCGGAACGTCGATTTCTTGAGACCGAGCTTGCGCGCCTCCTCGGTCATCAGCTGCGCGAAGGAATCCTCACTGCCGGCCATACCTTCGGCAACTGCGATACAGGCGTCGTTGCCCGACTGCACGATGATCCCCTGCAGGAGCTGATCGAGCGGCTCCTTGGTGTTCACGGGCACGAACATCGCCGCTGTGCCCGACGGGGCGCCGCCCTTGCGCCAAGCGTTGACGCTGACGAGAAACTCGTCCTCGAGCTTGACCTGGCCGGTCTTGAGCGCCTTGAAGATCACCGCCACCGTCATCAACTTGCTCATGCTCGCCGGCGGCGCCAGCTCGTCGGCATTGTGCTGAAACAGCACGGCGCCGGTCTCTGCCTCCATCACAATGGCCTGGCGTGCTTTCGTGGTGAATTCCGTCTGCGCAACGGCGGCGCTTGCGCAACACATCAATACAAGCGCGAGCGTGCAGCATCGCACTATTCCTCCCCGCGCAGCGGCGACGAGCCCCTTCATGCAGATTGACGGATATCCTTGCATCGCTCGCGCGACTATTGGGTCTGGGCGCTTGCCAAGTCAATCGGCGTCAGCAAGAAGCGATAACCCTTCAGCCGAATGAATTTGCTTGGCGCTTTCAGGGTTGCCGATACGGCATCGCCTGCTCGGCGTAGCGCCGCCCGCGCGCCGGGCTGTACCAGGGTTGGCTGGCGACGAAAGCCTGCTCCCGGTGGTCGCTGCCATCGAGGGGGGCGCGGCCGGCATAGCGCACACGAACATGTGCCAACCCCTGCCCTGCAAAACCCAAGAGGCCGGCGGCGTGGCGCGACAGATCGATGATGCGCCCCTTGGCGTAAGGTCCCCGATCGTTGACGCGCACCAGGATGGTGCGGCCTGTTTGCATGTTGGTGACATGCGCATACGAGGGGAGCGGCAAGGTTGGATGCGCGGCCGTCAGCGCACCCATGTCGTAAATCTCTCCGTTGGCGGTTTTGCGCCCGTGGAAGTCGTCACCGTACCAAGACGCCACGCCGGTCCGATCGTAGGTCGGGTCTTCCTGCGGAATGTACCGGCGCCCCGAGATTTGGTACGGAGCCCCAATCTTGTACATGCCACCGCCCTTCGGGACAGAGCCACCCCAGGCGACGCGCGGACTGGCCGACACGCTCTTGCCGGGATCATAGGCGCTGCGCTTGGCGGGCCCGCCGCCCGAGCAGGCGCTGAGCGCCACGGCGAGCAAGGCAACCAACGACAGAGCCGGCGGCAGGGTGCCCAAGCCGCGACGGCAGGCCGACAAACACATGGCAACAACGACGCTCCCCAGGGCCACGGTCTGTCTAGCTGCTGGATCAGGAGCGCACTGACAGTCGATCGGCCTGAACAAATTCGAGCTCAGGATGGCAGACGGGGATTGCTACCCGGTAAAGCCTACATAGGGTTGTAGCGGCGAGGCGTGCGCCGTTTGCCGGACCTCGGGGCCAATTCCCTTTCGGAGAGGGGGGCTGATTTTCGGGTTATCATAGGGCAAAGGGCGTGTTACCTGCCTGGTCCTTCGGAAAACGGATGGGTGGCCGAGTGGTTTAAGGCACCGGTCTTGAAAACCGGCGTGGGTTAAAGCCCACCGGGGGTTCGAATCCCTCCCCATCCGCCAAGTGGATCTGCTATCATATTGATATCACACCTAAAGATCCAGTGTTCGTCCGACGTATCCCACATTTCCACCCACATGCACATTCGTTCTGTTGATTGAGCCGAGCGGCTCCGCGTCACATTTTGCCGACAACAGGCGCGAGACGGTCCCTACGCCAGAGCGATGACCCGCGGCCCCTGTTCGCCTTCGCCGGTGTCTGGCGTCGCTACAAAGGACCGATCAAGAAGGACGGGCCGAGCGTCGACCTTGAGGTCTACAGCTTTTTGACGACGACGCCCAATCCGCTGGTCGAGACCATCAACCACGAGCGCATGCCTGTGCTGCTGACGAGCGAGGAGGAGTTTGCAACCTGGCTCAACGGCACGCCGACTGAGGCCATGTCGCTGGCGCGGCAATACCCACCCGAGTGCATGCGCATCGTGCAGGAAGGCTTCACGAAGCAAGACATGCTTGAGGCGGCCTGAGGTTCTCAGCCCAATTTGCCACGTTCCCGGCGTTGGTTATCCACTACCGACTCTTGAAAACCACGCCATAGGTCTGGGTCTCGTCCGTTCTTCCGCGGCTATCGCCTCTGGCGTCCACCTTCGGAGAGGCACTTTTTCTCCATCGTGCACCGAGACGTGATCGCCAGACGAACTCAATCCGAATGCTGCGGCGCTGCACATTTCCAAGTGAAAGGGCCCCGCGGAAGCGGGGCCCCTTCTTGAGATACTTCATTAGTCGCGTTTGCCGAACAGCTGCAGCAGCATGACGAACAGGTTGATGAAGTCGAGGTAGAGGTTGAGCGCGCCCATGATGGCACCCTTCGTCATCGCCGTCGCGTCGCCCATCACCTCATAGTAGCCGTCCTTGATGCGCTGCGTGTCGTAGGCGGTGAGGCCCGCGAACACCAGCACGCCGATCACGGAGATGGCAAACTGCAAGGCGCTCGACTGCAGGAATAGGTTGACCAGCGAGGCGATGACGACGCCGATCACGCCCATGAAGAGGAACGTGCCCCAAGCAGATAGGTCCCTCTTGGTCGTATAGCCGTATAGGCTGAGGCCGCCGAAAGCCGCCGCTGTGACGAAGAACACCTGCGAGATCGACTGGCCGGTGTACACCAGGAAGATCGAAGACAGCGACAGGCCCATCACGCCGGCAAACGCCCAGAACGCGATCTGCGCCGCCGGCACGCTCATCTTGTAGATGCGGAAGGACAGGAAGAACACGAACGCCAGGGGCGCCAGCATGATCACCCACTTGAGGGGGGATACGTAGATCAGCTGACCGAACTCGGTCAGCTGGCGCGCGCCGGTCGGTCCGCGTGTCATCGCCGCTTGAGATGCCAAGTAGGCAACGATACCGGTGAAGAGCACGCCGCCAGCCATGTAGTTGTAGACGCGCAGCATGTAAGCGCGCAGACCCTCGTCCACCGCGACGTCGGTGCGCGCGCCCACGCGGGCAGCGGCGTACCGGTTGTCGATCTCAGCCATTTGCTTTCATCCCTTTGACGTTAGCGCGTGCCGTCTGGCCTGCGCGAGAATCGACGATCGCACCTGTAGTCGCCTAAATCAAATCTCACGCGCCGTTGGCGAACTTGGGATGGGCGACGGTTCAATCGGTAGAAACCCCAACTGGCAGTGGGGTGGTGGTGTGACAGCTATTGGCACCTTTTCTCCGTCGTGCACAGCTCGCTCGCATTTCCGTTTTTGGGGGTAAACCAGACGTGCTGAACCAACGAGCACGACGGGAGAAGATGACCCAAACCTGCCCTGAGCACCTGCAGCATCGAGCAGGGCACGACCGATCGCCTTGCTGCCTTCGCTGCCAGCCCATGCAGCCGGTCAGTGACGCGACACCCAATCCGTTGCCTCGACCATCAGATCGCCGCGACGGTCAGATATTGAGGTCCCTCGTGGTGTAGTCCTTGATCCAGCGGTTCCAGTTGGCCTCGGTGCAGCGGAACTCGTCCTCGCGGCCCGCGAAAGGCTGATAGCGGTAGCGCCGCTCGCCTGGATACTTCTGGGCGCGCGCGTCGATGGCGATCTGGATGACGGCTGAACGCTCGAAGATTCGCTTCTCGTCGTGGAGCGTCACCTTCGGCGCGTCGCCGGGCATGACCATCGTCGCCGTCTGGCCGAGCACCGAGCGGCGGCGGTGGAAGCCGAAGGTCACCGAGATGCGGATGTCGGGTGAGGAGTTGGCGAACGAGCCGTGCAGCATCTGCCGGTTGACGATCGTGACGTCGCCCGGACCGCAGATCAGCGGCACCGCATCGGGCAGCCTTTCGTCACCGCCGTTCTCCGCGATCTTCCGCTTGATGTCGACCCTGCCGAGCTTGTGGCTGCCGGGAACAACCCACAGGCAATTGGCGGCCGTTGTCGGATAAAGCTGGACCTGGAAGTTGAAGCCGTGGCTGCCCTCGTCCCAGTCGGGCTTGCCCCAGTGGGTGACGCCGTCCTGGTGCCAGGCGACCGAGCCCCCGACGCCGGGCTGCTTGACGAACGTGGCGTCGTTGTAGGGCACGAAATCTGGACTGTTGATCGCCTCGGCGATCGTCAGCAGATCGGGGTGACCGTAGACCCGCAGGCCTGACGGCATGCCCATGCACATGCCCCACATCAGGAAGACGACATGCTCGGGTGCGTCGGCGTCGGCCCGGGCTTCCGCCATCTTGGAGGGATGACGGCCGTTGAGCAGGTCCGTGCCGCCCCAGGGGTCGGACAGTGGCCGGATGAAGCTATAGGGATCACGCGCCCAATCGCGGCCGAGCGCCGGTCTGCCCTTGGCATCGACCATGGCACCGGGGCGAACAGGGGCACGCTCCAGCATGTCCGCGGCATCCTGCCTGAGCTCTGCCACCTCGGCCGGCGAGATGATGCCCTCGAAGATGTAGAAGCCGTGTCGCCAGTAGGCCGCGACGATATCGGGATGCAGCCGGCCGTCGGCATCGAAGCGGATCGGGCCCTTGTTGCCGAGGGCTCGGGCGCGGGCTTCGCCGGCCGCGCCATAGGCTGCCATGCGAGCCTGGTGTTCTGCTCGTGTTAGCGCGGGAGTAGCGGTGGTCGGAGCAGCGGCGTCGTTCATGGACTATCTCCTCATCGCAGAGGCACATGGCGGTCGAGCGGCTGAACGTGTGCGACCGTCGGCACAATAGAATTTTTGCCATGCCGTCTCAGGGAGTGCAAACCGGGCCCCACGCATTCAGTGGTCCGGCTCGCTGGGCGAGAGCGGCGAGCCCGTCCGCTGGGCTACTCGATGCCTCACATTCAAGACGTAGTCGCCGACAATCTCAAGTTTGCCGAGTGCGCTGTATCCGATGTCTGCTTGTGTATAGACACAACATTCTGTGACGCACCATCAGAACAGTTGCGTTCGGCAGCTACTGGCACTTTTGCGACATTGCAATCGGCCGCGCTGACGTCCTTGCATTCCCTTGCGAACCGCCTCGCGGTCTTCGGCAGCGAGGGACTGTGCATAGCTCGCAATGGCTTTCTGGATCTCACCGCGCTCGCGATGCGCGCGCGCCAACTCCCTGTAGACCCACTGAAGGATCCACGGGTAAGAGGTCGATCGCGACGCCTTGATGCACGAAGCGATTTTCATCTCGAGGTTTCTCTGATGCGCACACTCACCGAACACCTCGGCGCTTGCCTTAAGCGGACTGAGGAGCGGGATGAACGCGACGGCCATTGGCAACACTGGGATCCGCTTCATGGTGACCCTTCTTGGGCTGACCTGCGCTGCACAAGGATGCCAGCGCCCTTCTGGTCGTGCTTTTGGATGGGCTTAACCTGCCCTTACGATTGTCTTGATTTTTCCCCTCGCACCCGGGGCTAGGGTGGTGAACAGAGGGATAATTGCGGCCTTTGGCACGCACGCTTAACCCAATACGGGTTAACCCGACCCGCACCTCGCTGGTCTTCGGCCCATTTACTTGACGCCCACGGCCACGATCATCTCGCAGGGGCCTTCGAAGCCGGACGGCCCCTCGAAGTCACTGAGCTTCTGCTCGATCTCTGCCCAAGCAGCGCTGCGGCCAGCCTCATCGAGGCCGGCGAGCATTTGATGCAGCGCGCCGAATGATTCTTTCTCGAACCGTACGCACTCAGCCGCAGAGGTCAGCTTGACCGGCGCAGCGACGCGACGCGTCTCGATGTCCCGAAACTCGGCCTTGGCAAGCTGATCTTCGAGCACGCCTGGTGCGCCAAGGCTGAAGGGCCCTGGCTGGCTCGCCAGCGGCGCCGGCAGGTCGGCGCGACGGCGAATGATCAACACGGGAATCGAGAAGAATTTGTTGCTCTCGGCCGTGCTGTAGACGATGGCTGCCACTCGGCCGCCTGGCTTGAGCGCCCTCCTCATGCCGGCAAGAGCTCTTTGCTGATCGGGGAAATAGATCAGACCGACGCGTGAGATGACGGCGTCGAAGCTTGCCTCGGGCACGTCTAGATTCTCGCCGTCGAGTACTTTGGTTTCCACATTGGCATGCCCCGCTGCGCGGGCGCTGAGTGCGGCAAACTCGAGAAATCTTAGACGAGATGTCGGTTGCCAACACATACCCGTTCGGGCCGACCCGGGCTGCTGTTTGCAAGGTCTGATCGCCGGCACCCGCCGCGACATCGAGCACCCGGCTGCCTGGCCCAATCTTGGCCATATCAAGCATGACCTCAGTGGCCGGCCCAAGCCATGCGCGCAAGAGCGGACCCCAGTCGTTCCAGGCCTTGGCAGCAGCTTGCCACTGTTCACGAGTGGTTTCCTTGTACTTTGCGGGATCGAAGGTCGTCATCGTTGCGTTTCCTAGACTTCGTCTCGACGGTGAGTTCGGTGAGTAGAAGCGAGGTCCTGCCGATCAGGGGCGGATAAGGTTGGGAGTGCCCTTCTGGCCAGCGAAGACAATTAGGAACCGCACCGGCCTGTCACCCAGATTTCGGCCGTTGTGCCAGGTGTGCGTCACCTCGGCGAAACCCTGACCAGCCTGGAAAGCATGTGTCCCATGGCCCTCCATCTCGATGGTGAGCGTGCCTTCGAGGACGTAGACGAAGAGCGGCACGGGATGCATGTGGCGCCCAACTTGGCCACCTGGCGCCACCTCTGCGAGCACAGCAACCAACTGGTTCTCGCCTTGGGGGAACCGGATCGGTTGACCAGTGAAGGTTGTCGCCGTCTCAAGAATGGGTGTGAGCTTGAGCCCAATCGGCCCTTGCTGTTGCGGCTGCGCCGTCAAGGCCGTGGCCCCGCAAAGCGCTAACGACGCCACGAGTAGCAAGCGTATTGATTTCATGACAGGTCTCCGAACAGGCTGACTGACTGCCGAGAGCGGTTTCGGTAGCGGGAGGATGGCAGCGCCGGGAATGCCGGCGCGTCTACCATTCGGTTGACGCCGGTCAGCGGGCGGAAAACACTTGGATCAACCAACCAGCGGATTGGAAAACCCGGCCACCAGCTTGACCAGCTCGGCCTGGCGGCGGGTGCCGGTCTTTGCGAACACTCGAAGCAGATGCGTCTTGACCGTGCCTCGGCCGATGCCGAGCGCGTCCGCCGTCTCCGGCACGCCGCCGACCTCCACAATGGCGATCAGCACACGCAACTCGGTTGGCGTCAGCTTGAACGTCTTGGCGATGACCTCCGACGGCGATGGCATCTCCAGCGCCGCTTTCTGCACAAACAGGACTGCAGCTGCCGCGTAGTCTGTGCCGGCTCTGCGCCGCGCTCCCGAGGTGAGCGGCAGCACGTGGGCGACGTACCGCTCGCCATCGCGCTTGATCAGGGGCACGGCAATACCCTTCGTACCGACTGCAGCATCCCCACTGCCAGCCGCAAGGAATACTTCGTGCAGCGCCTGCTCCGCGCCCGCATCGTTGGCGGCGAGTTTTCCGCCGGCCGAGTGCAAGAGGCTGCGCTCGGCCAGCAGCGCGTGGCCGCTCGCATTGGCGTGGATGATGCGCCCACGCGCATCGACGAGCAACATGCCGGCGCTGATGCCGTCGAGCGTGTCGGCGAAGGTCGCTACTTCGGCAGTCTGCAAGCGGATCACCCGGCCAATCAGCACGGCGCGGCGGATGTGCGGAATGATGAGGCGCATGCGCCGGCGCATCGCGTCGTCGACCCGACCGTCCCGCTCGTGCCGGAAGACGCAGAGTACGGCGGCGCTTGTCGCCGACTTGTCGAGCGCAACATTCAAGACGTCGACTAGGCCCTGGGGCAGTGCCCATTCACGATAAGCGCGTTCTTGGAGGAGTTCGTCATTGCGAACGATGTCCGTGATAGCGACGGGTTCGCCGATCCTGGCGAAGGCGCGACCCATCAGCAGTGGATTCATCTTGACGTATTTTTCGAGAACGAGTTGCTTGAAGTGCTGATCGAAACCGGAGTAATACGCGACGCTGCGGGTCGGGTGGGCTGTGTCCCTGGAAACGAGCATTGCCGCTGGGCCGCCCACGAACTGCGCGCACTTTGCTAGCACGTCGATCCATAGAGTGGGCTTGAGCGCCGCATCGTAGATGTCGCCCGTCAGCGACGACAGCTGTTCAGCTTCTCGCATGGAACCTCCAAGGGTCGGCGTGTCGAGCGGAGCCACGCGACAATCCCAATGATGCAGCAGACCGGACGCGGGTTGACTACATCATGTTAACCCCGCTTTTCCGGCACAACATGGCATCACCCGACCAGACAAAATGGTGCTTGCATTGAATGAGACGAGCGACTGGTGCCCTGAGATGGTTCCGGTGCCAGCTGGGACGTTCCTGATCGGTTCTCCAGATAGCGAGCGCGGCCGTCTTGCCGTGGAGGGCCCGCGGCAGTCGGTGACGATCAAAGAACCGTTTGCCGTGGGAAGGTATGCCATCACCGTCGATCAGTTTGCCGCGTTCACTGCCGATAGTGGCCATCCGGTCGGCACCACATGCAGGCAATGGAGCGGCACGGATTGGCACGATAGACATGGCTCATTCCGCAGTCCCGGCTTCGTGCAGACCGGTAATCATCCCGCGGTGTGCGTGAGCTGGGAGGACGCGATGGCCTACGTAGGTTGGCTGTCGTCGAGGTCCGGGCAGCGATTTCGCCTGCTCACGGAAGCCGAGTGGGAGTATGCGGCGCGGGCGTGCACGATGACGCCGTTCTGGTGGGGTGAAGCAATCACGCCAAACCAAGCGAACGGAAACTTCAGCTCGAAAGCCGACCCCAACAGCAACGGCGCCTTATGGCGACAACGCACCGTGCCAGTCGATCGCTTTGAGCCAAATCCCTGGGGGATATATCAGGTGCACGGGAACGTCTGGGAGTGGGTGGAGGACTGCTGGAGTGACAGCCACGCCGAAGCCTCAATCGACGGAAGCGCTCGGAAGGGGCCCTCGACCTGCAAGCGGGTCCTGCGTGGCGGCTCCTGGCTCAATCGTCCCCAAGGCCTCCGATCGGCCCGTCGCCACGCAGCTGAGCGTGCCTTGCGCAGGAGCGACATCGGCTTTCGCGTCGCGGAAAGCGTTTGAGACGGATGCAGCCCAGGAGAGGATGCCTGCTTTGGGTCAAGAGCACGCATCGGCGCAGTACCGGCGGCACGTCAGCTTTCGGCCCCAAAGCTGACGTGCTGCTGCCCGCGACGGCGGTGCTTTTTGTGGGATCTGCGGGTTTGCGCTTACAGCATCTCGTCAAAGTCGGGCTCGGCTGCCGGCCGCGCAAGCTCAAGGAACTGTCATTTGTCCCGTCTTCTTGGCTTGTGGCGATTCTTGGAGCGTCCGAAGCACATCCTCGGAGTGCTACCTGGTCACAGGGTCCGACAGAGTTCGACCAGCGCCGTTTCGTACATGTCTGGATTGCTTCTGATTTCTGCGCACCTGTGCCGCGGGTTGGCGCGACGGGGCTTGCCGATGTCCACGTCGCCACGTTCCGCAACTGGCTTGACCTGTTGCGAGTGTTTACCTGCTTTTGGCGCGACGACTACACCTACTCGTCCCTCTGTGCGCGGTGTCGGCCGCGATGAGGCCGCCGCAGCTTGATTGCGCCTCAGCTCTGCATGTTCTCGCGGTGTCCTCCGCCGGTCCGCGGTCTTGCGCGCTTCTTCAAGCGCTCGGGTTTCAGCCACTTTCCTCGCCTCCTCAGCCGCCACGATCCTCTCAGCTTGTTCAACTTTGCGAACTCCACGGCCCTCGCGTCCTCGGCTTGCCTTGCTTGCTCTGCTCGCTCGGCGGCGCTCACCCTCTCAGCTTCCTGGGCTCTTCTAACCTCCTCGGCTTCGGCCAACTTTCTTACCGCCTCGGCATTCCTAGCCTGCTCGGCTTCAGCGGCCTTCGCTTCTTCAAGCGCTCGGGCTTCCGCCGCTTTCCGCACCTCCTCAGCCGCTGCGATCCCCTCAGCTAGTTCGGCTTTCCGGAACTCCTCGGCGCTCGCGTCCTCCCCTTGTCTTGCCTCCTCAGCTGTGTGGCGGTTTAGGGCGTTCTCGGAGCTCTTTTCGGCTTGTTCTTCTGCACCACGGGCCGGCAGCGTCTCCATTACAGCGGGACGCTCGACGATCAGCTCGGAGCTAGCCTTTGCAAGAACCACATTTCGGGTGGTCACGAGTGTGAACTCGACTTCAGACGTGCCCACAGCGTCGGCCAAGAGTGTCATCTTGAGATCGGACAGCTCCAGCACCGGCACTTTCCAGGTGTCGCTGCCAATGGGCTCACCCGCCGAAAGCTTGACGGATGGCGGCAGGCCCCGGATCACGATGGAGTAATTGGGTACTACACCGCGCGGTGCCACGAGACGAATGTCAACATTGATCTCTCCGGGGGCTTCGACCGTCAGGGACCGCGGGACAACGATCTGTGTACTTGGCCCAGGCTCTTGTGCAGCGAGGCCTGTCGGACAGGCGATCATTGCCAAGAAGAAGCAGAAAAACGCCCGTGGCTGCGGGGGCCAGCTACTGTCATCACTCCATATACATGCCCATCCAAACATGGAGGCCTCCTTATTCGGAACCTGTGCTTTCCGTTCAGAGATCTCATCACCTTCCTGGCAGGAGCGCAGTATCACCACGAAGTACGTCGCGCGTGGGCAAGCGAGCTTGCAAGCTGCTGAACCTTCACTGCGTACCCTGGTAGTCGCGCAGCAATCGCTTCGGGACTGTCTGTTGATTGTCCAGTCGAGCTGCCAGCAGTCCCGGCTTTGCTCAGGACCTTAGAGTAACAACTTGCCAACAAATTTCTATGCGCGTCCGATACATTGAGACGAGTTCCGGTATAGAACCATTGAGCCCTCTCGGGCCTGCCAACGGGCGAAGAGAAAGAGTGGCTCGCCAGAGGCCCGGAATGGCACTGCTCTCAGAAGGCGGCATACTCTTTGGCCTGGCTGCCGCTGCCCGCAACCGGATGCGCAAGGTCTGAGTAAACCAAGGAGCGCAAACGCTGGGGTGCGTGGAGCGCTCCTTGGTCCCCCATCGTCCCCCTCACACGACAACGTCCTGAACGGCCCTCTATTCTGAAACGAGTCATATAATCCCCAGCGCCGCGGCGGCTTGCAGCAGGGCATGTGCGGCGTATAAGTGCCGTTGGACTTCTTCTCCAGCTTGGCGCGGTTGAGGATGCTGATCCGGCCCCGGCGCGGCGCGATCAAGCCGTCCGCCTCCAGTGCCTGCACGGCCAGCGTGACGCCCGACCGTTCCACGCCCAGCATCAGCGACAGGAACTCGTGTGTCAGCGGCAGCTCCTCGCCGTCGAGGCGATCATCGGCCATCAGCAGCCAGCGGCAAAGCCGCTCCTCGATCTTGCTGCGGCCATTGGCCAGCGCCGTCTGCGTGACTTGCGTCTGGAAGGCAAAGGCGGCCTTGAGCAGCTCGCGATGCAGCGAGGGGCTCTTGTCGATGGCTCCTCGCAAGCTGTCGGCGGCAAGGCACAAGCCGCTGCCAGCGGCCTGCATGTAGGTCTCGTGCATCGGCCGGTCGGCGCCCAGGATCACGGCCAAACCCCACCCCCCGCCATTTGCTCATCTTTTCAAATCGTCCGTGCCAACCCTAGTATGGGTGAGTGCGACGACGGGAGGGACCGATGCTTGCGGCCCGTGCGGGTGCTGCAATCGGCTTGATGCTGGTGTCGACCACTGCAGTGGCAGACTGCGCCTGTCGTTGCCTGAATGGCGAGGTACAGGTGCTGTGCAGGATTGCCTTGGATTTCAGGCCCGTCTGTTCGCCGACAACCTGTCCCCCAGTGCCACCTTCGATCCAGGCGCCTTCGGCTCCTGCCATCGGCGCGACCGGTTGCGTCAAGCTGCAGGTGCTCAATCCATACACACGGCAGTTCGAGTGGCGTCAGATCTGCCGGTAAGTCCCACGTAGTCCAACGCGAGAGTGCCAAGGCGTGCCATGCGCCCTACATGCACAAGACCGGCCGTATCTTGTGGCGCACAAGATCACTCCGCGCTTGCCTGTTCGATGACGGGCAAGCTTGGCGAACCCGGTGGGGAGTAACGAGAGGCGATCCGCGTGTACGCAGCGGACCTTCCAATGCCCCGCACGCCGTTACTCCCCGGACGGAAACTCCGAGCACATCGTATTGATCCACGTTGGCGTAAGAGCGCTGTGATCTTTTAACGACAAGCGCAATGAATTTCGCAGCCGGGCATTTGCGGTCAATCAACAGAGGGGCCGAGACGACCTATTCTGACGCTGGCGAAATGGCGGGCTCACTCGTGCGGGGAAGAGTCTCAGCCAAGACGATTCCGTTGCGGGCGGACTCTGCCATTTCCCACCACTGAGGTTATGACCCAGTGCTTTTGCGACCAATGCCGGACGCAGGCGATCCCACCGCGCGGTCGCCCTACGCGGCCAGAAGATAAAGGCGTAGCGCGCTCCATCGAAGGACCCTGGCCCGTACCGCTTGTGGGAGTTAGACAGATATCTGTAAATTCGACGCTGGAGGGGATCATCCGCGCAGCCAGCAAGAACAATTCCACCAGCTGTCACGTTGTCAATGGGATTGGCGTGCAACAGCTCCCCCCAAGGGATTGCATGTCCAAGAGGGCGCCCTTGTCCGGCCGCGATCTGACCGAGCGCTACCTGGTTGTCGCCGAGGCCCTTCGCAAGATGCCATGCGCATCCTGCTCGCTCGACGGCGAGCTGGTGCTGGCGACGGAAGGTGGATTTGACTTCTATGGCCTGCGTGGCGCCCGGCGCCATGCCGACGTTTCACTCTGGGTCTTCGACATCCTGGAGCTGGATGGCGAAGACTTGCGCTTGCTGCCGCTGACCGAGCGCTCGGCGCGGCTGGCGAAGCTGATGACACGCTCAAAGGACCCAGCGCTCGGCCTGGTCCCGAGCTTCGATGACGGCCAGGCCCTGTTGCTCGCCTGCATGGACAAGGGCGTTGAAGGCATCGTCTCGAAGCTGCGGGACGCTCCCTATCTCTTCCCGTCCGGTAGCGTCAAATATGGACAGTGGTGAGGTGCGGGCGGAGATCTCGCGCATCCTGGCAAGATCGACCGCGGCCGGTGAGATGTCAGCGCCAGATCGGGCCTACCTGGCCCGCTGTGGCCCAGCGTGCCGGCCTATCGCAGCAGGAGGCCGAAAAGCGTGTTGCTGACGCCGTCACGGCCGCGCGCGAAGCCGCCGACAAGGCCAGGCGTGGCGCCATCCTGACCGGGTTTGTCACAGCCGCCAGCTTGATCATCTCGCTGGCAGCGGCGTGGTGGGCGGGCCTCAAGGGCGGTAACCATCGCGACAATTCGATTCCCGCCCGGTTCAATTTTGCCATCAATCGCCGGAGTTGAGCATGCTGCGCGATATCATCCTCTGGCTGGCCGGTGTACCCATCGTCGTCATCATCCTCCTGCATCTGTTCGGCTTCCTCAGCTAATTGAACCACAAGGCAGGACAGCATCCCGCAGTCGATCCTTGGAGTTGTGGAATGAGAGCCTGTGACAAGCGTTGAAGACTGTACGGCTTTGCCAACACCGGCCGCTCGGCAAAGCGCGGGTCGAGGCCCATGGCACCGTACCCCGTGCTAAATACTAACGGCAGGTTGCGTGCCGCGAGCGCCTCCGCGACCGGCCGTCGAGCAGTGCGCGAATACGTTCGTCGATATCGTTGCGCTGGCCGATCTGAGATTGCAGCTCGTCGAATTTGGTTTGGGTGTACGGATCAAACATGTCGTAATTGAAACATAGAAAAAGCCGGCCACAAGGACCGGCTGTGCATAGAGCAGGCTTCGTTTACTACGGCTACTACTGCGGTTCTGGGAATAGATTAAGGCGTGGTCTTCGGTACTGTGGTGGTCGGAGCGGCTTGGCTCGTCGGTTGGGACGTGCGCGTCGGTCCGACATCGGTCGTTGAAGAATTCGAGAACAGCCACCATCCCAAGGAAGCGGCGATTATCGCGCCCAGGATTAAGGGAATCATGCTGGAAGTCTCGCGCGCGCGGTCTAACCCTGTTCGACCGACGGGACGGTTATCTAGTGCTGTTGGACGGTCATCTAACGCTACGGGGCGTTCGTCATCGCGTATTGCCATTGCTGTGGCTCCAAAAAGAGGACGTTTTGTCGGGAAGTATCGAGTCAACGTGGGGGTGGGAGCTTCGTTCCAAACAAAGAAGCCGGCCACAAGGACCGGCTGTGCACAGTTCCAAGAACAATAGACAGAGATGTAAACGGCTGTTGACGGAGTATCGCTTTGACGGTCGACCCGATACGGAAAGTTCGTGCACGGTCAACTAGCAAAATCGGCTTAGGGGTGTCTGCATAGGAAGCGTGACAAGCCGCCCACAAGGGGCGGCTGTGCATAGGCCACGAGTTGGAAGCCACGGAGATTAGGGCTGCTTGGGAGCGAGAGCTTGCAACCTGGCTGCGTGGTACGCCGGAGGAGGCCATGACACTCGCGCGGCAATATCCACCCGAGGGCATGCGCATCATGCAGGAGGGGGTGGAAAAGGAAGACCAACTGGCAGCGTGACCATCGGTGAGCTCGCACCAAGGGCTCTTCCGCATCTGCGATCGTCACTGGGTATCTTGTTGTCCCAACGCCTCGTCGCAGCCGGGCCCGAGAAACTCGTTGATCTTCTCCACCAGCGTGCCTTGCAGAACGTTGAACATGTTGTCGACGGCAGTTGCCGACCACAGGGCGCTCTTAACTACTGTTGGCCCAGTCACACTGCTCCACCGCAACGCAGCCTTGGTGGCTCTGCCGTTCTCGAAGGTCACGACCGGGTCAATGGTCAGGGTGACGGTGTGGCGATTTATTCCATCTTCTATGTGACACACCACATCGTGCTTGCCGACTTTTACCTCGTACCTCGGCTCCAAGGCCGAAGGAAAAATTAATTGGCGCTCGATCGCGAACTTACCCTCGCACTGCGCATGGCCCCACGGCCAAGCCATGGCTCCTTTGAGAAACCGGTTCTTGATATCAATGTCGGGCCAGGTCTTGGCTACATGGCAGGCGAGCTTGTCTTCCTGGGCAGACCTGCCGCGGGCAGCCTCGCAAACTGCAATCTTGCAGCCGCGGTTGGCTTGCTGCTCACGATAGAGCTGGTCCGCGAGCGCCCTGTCGATGTCCGTACGTGTGCGCGGGTCGCCTTGGGCACGGGCGGACGGAATAGCGGACAGCAGCACGAAAACAACAAGTGCAGAAAACCGAACACAAACGATAGACATGCTCAACACGCTTGTCGGCGTTCCGGATAGCTTCGCGATACCCAGGGCGTTCGATTGAGCGCCACATTGTGAACCTTCTGTGGTGCCCCAAGGTTCCAAGCTAGGCGGATCTCCGCAGGTAATTGCCGACCCGCTGTGAGTTTGAATCGAAAGCCGCCAGGTGGGCCGTCAGGTCAGTTGGTGGCCAACAACATTGCGCACCGAGTGGACGCGACGTTGGCCGGATTGGGCCTGGCGTACTTGGAGGAGGATCAGATCCAGACACACATCGCGAAGGGGCGGCTGTGCTCGAAGACTGGTGTTCGCCGCTTGCGGGTTATCACCTCTACTACCCGAGCCGCCCACAAAACGCTGTCCTAGAACGCACAGTGTCTTTAGGGCGAAGATCGCGTAGTCTCACACACGTTTGGCGCCGGGCTGCGATAGTCGCCGACCCGCGCGCCGCTGAATGGTGGAACTGAGGCCCGGAGCAACGCGATGGACGCGCGCATCGAGCGGGAGGTGCGGCATCACGAATTCCCTGAGCCCGGTGTTGTTGCAGCCAGTGTATATGTCGGCGGTCGGTGCATTTCCGACATCGCCATCGACGAAGCTGGCAAGTGGTCGAAGAAGCCGGGCCACGTCGTCTGGATCGGTCTGTTTGAGCCAAGCCACGAGTTGCTGTCGCGAATTGAGGCGCAGTTCGGACTGCATTACCTCGCCATCGAAGATGCCGGTAAAGCGCATCAGCATCCGAAAATAGAGCAGTACGGTGACGCCCTATTCATCGTCGCGCGCACCGCGCAGATGGTGCAGGGGCGGATTGCCTTCGGCGAGACCCATCTGTTCATAGGGCGCGGCTATGTGGTCTCGGTGCGACACGGAGCATCGACGTCGTACGCCTCCGTGCGGAAGCGGTGTGAAGCGTGTCCTACGACGCTGTCTCATGGCGAAGATTACATCCTCTATGCCATCCTCGATTTCATCGTCGACAACTACATGCCGGTCCTTGAATCCGTCCATCGCGAGGTCGAAGCGATGGAGGAGCGGGTATTCGCGGCACCGCTTCCGAGCGAGGAAGTCCAGCGCCTTTACATCCTGCGGCGCGAACTGCTGCTGCTACGCAACGCGGCCGTGCCCCTTGCCGAGGTCTGCCGACGACTAGAGCATGCAGAGGTGAAGCCAATCGACCAGGAGATGCAGCCACTGTTCCGCGACGTGAGCGACCACGTAAACCGCGTCAAAGAGGAGGTCGACGCATTGCGCGAGGTACTGGCGTTCACGTTCGAAGCAAGCTTGATGGTTGGGCAGGCTCAGCAAACGGCAATCACGCGCCGGTTGGCCGCATGGGCCGCTATCCTCGCTGTGCCAACAGCGATTGCTGGCATCTACGGCATGAACTTTGAGCACATGCCCGAACTCAAATGGCAGTACGGGTATTTCATTGTGCTAGGCATCGTCGCGGCTCTGTGTGGCACCTTGTTCTGGCGACTGCGGCGGAACGGATGGCTCTGAAGCCGGCCGGTGAATGAGTTGATCAGTTGTCCACACGGACATAGGAAGCGTTAAAGCTCGCCAAGGAGGCCGCAACGGTGGCGCACGACTTCCGCCTAAGTGTTTCGGCGATGGTCAAACGTGTGCCCGCATTAAGGATCGCTCCTTCGTTGGACAAGGTGCCACTTGTCACGTTCCTCGCCGGGCTCTTGTTCGTGGTGACGCCGAGCCATGCACAGGCTCCGCCGGATTGGATGGTGTGTACCGGCAAAGTCCCAGCTCAGCCGGATCGACAAGTGGCGGTTTGCACGGCACTCATCGAGGCCGGCCGGGAAACAGCGGCCAACCTGGCTGTCGTCTATTGTTCGCGAGGCGTAGCGCATCAGGCCAGGGATAAGCTTGAACCCGCGATTGCCGACTACGACGCCGCCGCCAGGATTGCTCCAGAGGGGGCCACCAAGCACCTGTGCCGCGGATATGGCAACTTGGCTCGCGCCCTCGTCGATGATGCAATCACCGAGTTCAGTGAAGCCATCGCGCTCGATCCCAGTCCATCGCGGCCCTTTCTGGCACGGGGTCGGGCCTATCGTGCAAAGGGCGACCTCGCTCGGGCAGTGGCGGACTACGACGAGGCGATCCGCCGCGACCCAAACAATGCGGTTGCTTTCAACAACCGCGGCGTAGCGCTGAGCTATATGCGTAACGACGATCGGGCGCTCGACGATTACAGCCAAGCTATCCGGCTCAACCCCAACTACTCAGAAGCCTTCAACAATCGCGGCCTGGTGTATGCGTCTCGGAAGGAGTACGAGCGCGCGATTGCCGACTTTACCGAGGCCATCCACCTCGATCCGAAGAATGCGTCTGCCTACACCAATCGCGGCGTTGCTTATCGGAGCAGCGGAGATAGCACTCGGGCGAAGGCCGACTTTGAAACAGCAAGTGGCCTCAAGGGAAAGTAGAGCCTCCGGTTGCCTTGGGGAGAGATCCTGCGCACCCTCCGCGCGAAGCATGAAGCTCAACGCATCGCTCAGCGGCGGAGGAGGATTGGCATTCTTCGTGTTGAGCAAGTAGTCGGCGCGCGCACGCCGCAAACACACCTTAGGACGCCCCATGAGGGGCGCCCCTGTTGCTCCGAAACCGTTAGGGCTGCTTGGGGACCGTCGTCGTGCTCGGGCCGGTCGTCGGTGAGCTGTTGACCGGGGGTGACGTGCGGGTCACTCCAACGCTGTCCGACGTGTCCTTGCCGAACACGTACCATCCAGCAAATGCGGCCAGCACCAAACCGACAAGCAGCAGGGCGAGCGTGGTCACGGGATTGGATTGGCGAGCCAAGTCGGTGTCGATGTAGTCGTCTGTCCGACGTGCTCTATCTTGCTCTGAGAGTGCCATTGACTATCTCCTGATGACGTTGTCGGGATTGCGCGGGGTATCAGGGGTGATGCTGCGCTCCACGTTCTGGCCAACCTGCGTCTGCTCCTGCCGCTGCGGTCCAGCGACGGCAAGCATCAGGAAAAAGAGAACGGCGGCGCCCAACAAGACGCCAATCGCAGTCGAGACGTTCTTGTCGGTCTCTTTCAATTCAAGCCAGCGCATGGAACTCTGTTGGTGCGCGTTGTCAGGATGCTTGTGATCTTCGTCCATGGGATGCCTTCCTTCTACGGCGCTCACTGGCGAGAACGGCGTGCATCCAGCATCGTTCCAAGTGCTGACCCGCCCGGCCACCAAACCCTAGGCCGGCACGGCAAGGGCCTTGAGCTGTATGAGCGTCAGCGCAACGGTAAGATTCTAGACAATGTGAAATCGGCCATAGCAAAGGACGGCGTGTATTGCCAAAGGACCGCCGTCCTTGCTCTCCCGCCAAGGAATACGTGTTTCTACTCGACAGGCGGTAGTGAACTTGGATTGATAACGTCACTTCTAGTGCGTCAGTTCCGCTTGGAGCGTCGGTTCCCGCTGGGAAACTTTGCAGCGCGATGCCGGCCGCTGAAAATGGAGCCTCCAACCGCACTTTCCGCACGCTGGTCCAATTGCTCACGAGGACGCGACGGCCGAGCCGGCGCAAACCCACGTCGTGATGGCGGATAATCCCGAGACCGTGGCAACCTGATCGAGCGTCATACCGGTCGCTAGCACGGCGCCAGCTGCCCGCACTTTGCCGGGGTGCCGCTCGCTTCCGTTTCGGGGTCAGGAAGCGGGCACTACTCGCTGTGAGGTCCGCTTCCGCCTCGAAAGCCCATCATGCGCGCCAGGTTGAGGGGTTGCCAAAAGGAAGGCGCCGCAAGCGACGCCTTCCTAGTGCAAGCACGCAAAACCTACAGGTTGTCGCAAGCGAGATTGAACTCAGCCTCTGTCATGCGCAGGCTCGGGTCCCAACCTTGGTTGCATTGCTCCGGTGTCGGCATCGCGCCGATCTCACGCCCGGTGCTCTGCCCGCCTGGCAACAACTCGCCTTGGGCAAAGGCGGCGCCTGCAGTTATCAGCATGGCGAACACAACTGCTGTAACGGTCTTCATTGGAATGGCCTCTCTGTGATGTTGCAACTGTCGCGTTGCGGCTATCGACATAACGCTGTCACGCGGGGACGAGTTTCGAAATGAGCGTGGCGAACCTGCGTGGGCAAGACCGCGGACGCAGCGCGAACCGCAGCGCAAAAGTAAATCGATCAATACCTTGCCGAGGTTTGAGCAACCATGAGACGCACATTGGTCTGCAAGATTTTGAAGGTCCATGGACTACAGGCAACTCAGCCTGCCCCGACGATCGACCAGCGCAACTAACGGCGATGCAAACCGTTGAGGGTCACGTTCCGAGGTGGACCCATGAATTACTCTGTGCGCGACTGGCAGGTGGACTGGAAGCGGGTCGGCGATTACCTGCTCGGGCGCAGCACGCTCATCGGTATCGCCTCCTTGATGCTGCTGTTCATCTCCGGCTACGCGACCTGGCACGGCATGCGCGATTTCATTGTCGGCGTGTCGGCTGCTTCCAACGACAGCGGCGGCCTGTCGCTCTCTAACGATGTGCTGGTTCTGCTGGTGGTGGCGGCACTCACGTTCCTGATGTGGCTCGCCTTGCGGGAAACCTTTGGCTCGCACCGCCGTCTCGTGGAGCGGCTCATCACCATTCCCCTCTATCTGTTCCTCGCCATCTGGTCGATCGGCTTTGGCTACGGCTTCTGGTGGAGCCTGATCGCCGGTGAGGACGCGACGCGAAGCGGCCTTTCCGGATTGCAGGAGGATGCACGCGATGCGAGTTCGGCGATTGCCGCGCGTCTTGATGCGGTACGCAGCCAGCTCGATAACGTAGTGTCCTGGTCGGAAAGCCAGATGGCACGGGAAGAAAGTAGCGGCGGCAGCTGCGGTACCAGTTCTGGGGCGGGGCGCGGACCGTTGTATAATGCTCGCCGCAGCGTGCGCGACTCGGTGTCCACGCTGAGGGACGGCATGGTTCGCAGCTGGCTCACCCCGGTACAGGCTGATATCGACCGCCTGCGGCAGAGTGCGGGAGCTGCCGAAGGCACAACCCTGCTGGAGCGTCAAAAGGCGTTCGAGAGCCGGGCTGCCGCCATCCGAGGCGAAGCGCGCAACATAGCGGCGCGTAGCAACGAACTGGGCAAGTCAACCGCGAGCGAGATGCGCGCGTTGTCTTCAGCAGTTGCCATATCGCCGAACCAGGCGGGTTTCTCATGCTACGACCCGACATTGGCCGAGCGGCTGAAGCAGGCGGCTGCGCAGGCTGAATTGCCGGCCCAACTGAGTTTGCGCGATGCGGCCTTCAACGAGGGCCCCGCTGGCGTGGCGAATGCGGTCAAGAAGCTATGGGCCAATATCGGTTCCTATCTCGCAGGCGCCGTTACTTACGTATTTACGGCCGGCCGGACTTCGGTCGAAAGTAAAGCCGGGGAACCCATCACCGGGCGTGACCTCATCGCCCTTCTTGCGACCATCGGCATCGACCTGGGCTTATTGGCATTGGCCGCGCTCAACCCGCCTCCGGCAGAACCTGGCCGGCGCGACGGGCTGGCTGGTTCACATGCGAAACTGCGCCTGCCAAGCCGGGCGGTTATCCAGCAACTGAGCAGCGCCTTCGAGACGGCAATCTCGCGCGCCCCCGATGTCGATCTAGACTGGGTTAGGCGGCATTTCCTGCACCACGGCGCGTGCTCCTACTTCGTCATCCCGAACATTTACGGCGTCGACAGTGCGGATCCGAATGAGGAGCTGCGTGGACTTGCCATCAACCAACTGGCTGGTGTGCTCGCAAATCTCGATCTCATCCGCCCCCTCACCGAAAGTGAGCTCAGGCGCTTCGGGCGCGAGGAGACCCGGCCGAGTGTCGGCAATCTCAAGGCGCTTGAACAGCATCACGCCCGCAAAATGGCGGCTGCCGAAAAATCACGGATTGCGTGGCAGACCTGGTTGCCGGCGCCACTGACCGATTCGAACGATCGCGATCGTCCGCGACGCCACGGCCTTCTCTCAAAGGCGCAGCGCACGCTCGATATCGCCGGCTGGAGCGCGGCTGCACAGGAGGATGTCGAGATTTTCCGTTTTGTCGACTGCGATGGCCTCACTCCGTTGCTGGCGTTGTTCAACGAAGCTACGCTGGCCAAAGGCGCCGATGCCCTCGAAGAGGTGCGGCGCGAGCAGGAACGTCTCGAAACCCAGCGCCGCCTGCAGATTGCCGATCAGCGAGCCGGAGCGTGAGACACCCACGATGGAGTTTCTCGCCTGGGCATGGTGGTTGGCCGCGACTGCGTTCGGCCTTGTAATCACGGTTCTTTGGTTTCTGGTGAGCGGCTGGGTCTCGACCTTGCTGCAGATCGCATTGCTGGTCGTCATCGTTTACTTCATGAAGTACGGCTGGCAACGCGCTCCGAGCGAGCTCTGGCGCCGCACACGATCGTTCGCAGCGTTCTTTGTGAATTGGGTTCGCGCGCGCGAGCCGCGTGCGGCATCGTCCACGCCTTTCCAAACCATTCAGATCGTGAAGACGAAGGAGTTCGGGGACATCAACATCTCGACGCTGCTTTCGATATTACTGCTGGCCGGACTGCTGCTTGCTACCACCCTCTGAGATCTGAACGATGATTCCGTGGCTGAAATGGACGTTTGCGCGTGCCCCGGCTCTTCCCGTCGCATGGGTGCTCGCCCATGCCACTGTACTCCTCTGGAAGGCTCTTGATCCCCGCTATGTCGACGAGGCCCAGTGGATTGTTGATGTGATCCTGAAGCCGCTGCATCCGCTTGGCGTGTGGTTGGTGGCGACGGTAATGCCTCCGCTGCGAACTTTGGTGAGCAATATGCCGCCCACGCATCTGGATGCGGATAAGGTGCTGTATGGCTTCTTGGTGCCGGTGTATCTGGGACTGATTGTCGGCTTCTTCCGCTTCGTGCGCTGGACCATGTGGCGGCGATAGTTGCAGCATGGCGGATGAGCTGTGCACGGTCGCTAAGGTGCTGCAGCTCTCTCCCCACGACATCCTGCTGGGGGCCAGGGAAGAGCTACGCGATTGGCTGAACGGTTGGCTACCGAAGCGGAGGACAGCGCTACCTAGAGGTGCCAAAATCTACTTTTTGCGAGCCTTTGGTTTGGCCATAGGAGATGCGTCGTCGTTAGCCGGCAATCGGCGCGCGCTCTGACGTAGAGCGTCCTTCAGCGTCACCGGGCGCTGGTGCTTGCGCAACCCGCTCCCACATGTCGAAGGCAAACCGCACTTCCTCCAGAAACAGGATCTTGGAAACGCCGGACTGGGCTAGAAGACCATCTACCGGAACCATGCGTCGGCAGTTGCGGGCGTCGTCGAATGCCACATTCTTATCGACGAAAGCGTAGGTGACTTTGACCGGTTGAGAGCCGCTTGCGCCCCACCGGACGTACTGACCGCCGAAATCGAGACTTATTGCCCGCTATGGGGAGAATTTCGTGGCCATCGACCTTGTGCCGCGGTTGCGCTGCAGTGGCTGCCGCTCACGCTCTCCAAACCTTCATGAGTCGGCTCGCTAGATCCGGACCATGATCGACTCTGCTGTGCGAACCCACATTCGATAAGCGGCTTGGGTGTGGAGTACGCATCGCCCTGTCGTCATCGCATGGCCGGTTTCGGAGCGTGCTCGCACAGCAACACAGCTCCTCCAACCACCTGAAGGTCTTGAATGAGCCTCAATTCCGCACCGAGTCCGCCACAATCTGATTCAACCCTCCGCATGCGGTGATTAGTTTCAGTCAGTTGGTAGCGGGGGCTTCCAATGTCATATCGTGCGTCGCTCATGCTCGCCTTCGGCGGGCGCTGTTTCTACTGTCGCGCTCCACTTTCCTACACCCAGGCCACGGCAGACCATTTCATTCCCAGGGCCAACGGCGGCAAGAACCACGCTACCAACCGCGTCCTCTCCTGCCACCCGTGCAATTCGCATAAAGGTGACCTCGACCCGAGGCTCTACGGCCTCGCCACTCCCGATGAGACCACGCGGCATCTCCAAGAGCTCATGCAGCGCTTCCGGCTCATCGTCATGTGGCGACAATTGAAAACAATCCGTTCCCGGACTATGGTTTCGACCCAGTAAATGCTGCACCTATCCCTTTTACAGGGAACCCCGGGGAGACTCGGAGAGGTGAACGTCACCAAGACGTTCTGTAAGGCGTCTTGATATCCAGCGATCGCTTCCCGTATCGAGTTCCATTTCTTAGCTGCCGGCTCGTAAGCTGTTGCGCAGATACCACCACCGCCGCGGCCTCCAGTGATAGCCATCGCTGCAAGTGCAACCTGGAGGTAGCGTCATGCGGGCACGCGCAGCAAGCGTTGGATTGTCCCTCGGGCTGTTGGCCACATCTGCTTTTGCAGCTTTTGCAGCCGACCTGGGCCCATATCCCCGGCGAGGGTCCATCAAGGATGAGCCAATTCCCGTTCACGTATTTTCCTGGACTGGGTTCTACATCGGCGCACAGATTGGCTACGGCTGGGCGGATGTTGATGCCCAGTCCGGTCCCCTTGGGGGTTTTGACCAGTCCTACGCCTACGACGCCGATGGTGTGCTCGGTGGCGGCCACCTAGGCTACAACTGGCAACATGGGCGTTGGGTGTTCGGCATTGAGGCTGACCTTGAAGCCGCCGACATCAATGGCACCGGTATAGGCACGCTCGGCTTCACCCACCAGACTGAGGTTGACTGGCTTGGATCAGTGCGCGGTCGGTTGGGCATCGCACATGACCGGACACTGTTCTATGCGACAGCGGGTTGGGCATTCGGCAACGTCGAGGTCACCAAGGCGACGGGCCCTGGCGATCCGCCTTTCGCCTCTTATGGCGATGTCCGACATGGCTGGACCGTGGGCGGAGGCATCGAGCAGGCTTTCACGGATCGGGTGACGGCTCGCATCGAGTACCGCTATACCGATCTTGGCGATGGAGACTTCCGCAGCACGAGCGTGAACTCGATCGACACCAGCGATGTCACGTTTCATGCCCTGCGCGCGGGCCTCAGCCTCAAATTTTAATCGCTATCGCCACGCTGCCAGCGAGCCCAACGGCTGGCTCGCTGGCACTTCGCAGGGCCGGGGTGACGCGGGTATCTGACAAGCGCGTCAATCCGGCGTGGACCAACAGCCGAGATGCGGCGAGAGAATCCGCACATGCCGGGCGGTCATCCGCAAAACCCTCTGGGCGTCAGAGCCCTCAATCTCGGCGCACCGGACGCAACTTCTTGCGGAAACCAGCGAGCGTTCGTGACTGGTAAGGTTGGGAAAGTCTCGGGCAATACCCCTTTTTGGATTGCAGCGATACCTCGGGGAACCGCTTACCTATAAACGGGAAGTTTGCGTGCACTGGATGGGCCGCTTCGGGTCACGAACCGGCCTCGCGGTTATCCCTACAGCACGTGCCTGGTCCGTTTGGCGCGAGTGAAACGCCGATCTCGTTCGTTATAAGAAGCGTGGCCCATCGCTTGTTGCGCACACACCACTA
Organism: uncultured Alphaproteobacteria bacterium; assembly: GCA_963806735.1. Lineage (GTDB taxonomy): Bacteria > Pseudomonadota > Alphaproteobacteria > Rhizobiales > Hyphomicrobiaceae > CADEFX01. The sequence goes on from CAWEBE010000072.1 coordinate 96,058, forward strand.
CCACCTGCGGTCGTCAGGATGAATTGGGGGCTGCCAGAAGAACCAGCGAGGCCGATAAGCGTCGTCGTGGTGATGGGCCTTGCCGTCATAAGCATAGGCGCGTGGCTCGCGATAAATGCGTTCTTCCACACGAACTCGCGGCTCTACGTTGTGATGGTAGTGGTGATGCTCGATAATGCGCGGTGGCACCTCGACTTGACGACGCTCGGTGTATTCCCTCTCGCTGTAACGAGGATAGGCCAAGTCGGCTGCGATTGACGGCGTTGCTAGCAGAAGCGGCAGTGCGAGGGCAAAGCGTTTCATGGCGACGAGATCCTTGTGTGCGCCGGGGACCGAATAACGCTCTGATTTGGAATTGAGTTGCCGGTTGATAGATAAAAAGGCGCCGCTAGAGCGCTCCTGAATTTGCTCTGTCTGAGGCTAATCGATTGGTCGCGACAGAGGCTGAGTTCAATCTCGCTTGCGACAACCTGTAGGTTTTGCGTGCTTGCACTAGGAAGGCGTCGCTTGCGGCGCCTTCCTTTTGGCAAGCTGTCGTTGGCGGCGGAGACCATCGCTGCGGTCGGAAAGCCGACCGGCGCCGATGTGCCCACCTTTGACGACCTCTCGGAAGATGGGTTGCCCCGGCTCCAGCTTGGCGATGGCAGCCCAGTCGTCGAGCGCATCGCAGGCGGTCGGCATGTTCTGCCGGACGATGCGAATGCTCGGGCGCGCGCGATCATCTGGATGCTCGCCGCTGCTCCGCACGCTGGAGCCGCCGATCGTCGATCGTGACATCGTCAGGTACGCGGAGCGCGACAAGAGCTGGCGCGATGAGCGCATGGCCATGGTCAACGATCGCATACGTGCACGGCTGGGTGAACTTTCCGCGCGCCTCGGCGACGCCGATTGGCTCGAAGGCGCGTTCAGCGCGGCCGACATTATGATGGTGCATGTGCTGCGCAGGTTGGAAGGCTCGGGCTCATGCGTGCGCCTCCACTTGCGGCGAGCATTCACCCATAGCGAAGTCGGTCCCCAAAGTCATGCAGGTGAGTGCGCAGCGGTTGGCGACAAGCGCCGGCCACACAAACGCTACCACCAGCCGATGCGCCATGGAGCGTCGCCAACGACCGCGCGCTCGATCAAGATCACTCCGCTTGATTCCATTGCCGGGCCGTGAATTGATGGCGGCCGTTGCACCGGTGTCGTTCAGCGCGATTGTCGCAAGCTCACACCACGCGATCGAAGGTGTTCAGATGTCAACGGCCCTGGCCAGACTATACAACGCCATTTCGCTATCCCTTGTCGCATTGCTGCTGTCGAGCAGTATCATTCATGCGCAAAGGAGTAGCGAGTCAGGCGCCGATGTCTACCGTATCGATCCCCAAACGTCTGACGTCCGCCTGCTTGTTTACCGCGATGGTGCTCTTTCGACGTTCGGACACAACCACGTGGTCTCGTTGAAAGACTTCACGGGCACCATCCATCTTCAGCCAAAGTTGGGCCAATCGCGCGTGGAGCTTGATATTCCGGTAGATCGGCTCATCGTCGATGATGTCGCGCTCCGTCGTCTGGAAGGACAGGATTTTGCCAATGAGCCTTCGAAGGACGACATCGCAGCAACACGCACGAACATGCTGGGTAATGCGCTACTGAATGCCAGGCAATTCCCGACGATCAAGGTGACCGGAACGAGCGGTCCGGTCGACGCCAAACATTTCGCCATGCTCGATCTCTCCGTGCAATTCGTGGGCCAGAAGATCAAGTTGACGATTTCCTTCCACCCTCAAGCTGGAGGGTGATCGATTGGAGGCGTCGGGAGCGGTCGAAGTGTCACACAGGCAGTTGGGGTTGAAACCGTTCAGTGCGTTGCTGGGGTCGCTACGAGTAGCTGAGCAAATGAAGTTTAAGTACCGCATCCGTGCCAGCAAAGAGCCGAAGTGAGAAATGTCGGTTCCTCTAGCCGGCAAGCCTGCTGATCGTGGAGTGATGTACGCCATAGGTCTTAGCAACGGTTCTGCACGTGTGGCCCTTGGCCAGCCGGTTCAACGCCTCGGCCTGCTGATGTTCGGTGAGCTTTGGCTTACGTCCCATGTGAGTTCCGTTGGCGCGCGCCGCCACGCGTCCCTCGCTCGCTCGCTTGTGAATGCGAAGGCGCTCGTCCTCGGCCATGGCGGACAAGAACGCGATGAAGCCGCGGCCGATGGGCGTGGTCAAATCCAAGTGCGGCTTGTCCAGCACCTTGATGAGTGCGCCCCTGGCATGGATGCGCTCGATGAGTGCAACGCCGTCCATCATGCTGCGCGTCGCCCTGTCCCACTCGGCGACGACGAGGACATCGCCGGTCCCGAGTTCGTCGACGGCCTTCTCCAGCTGAGGGCGCCCCTTGATGGCCTTGCCGGAGGCCTTTTCGCGGAAGATGACATCGATGCGCTCGGCGCGGAGTGCAGCAATCTGGCGGTCGAGGTTCTGTCCCTGACTCGACACGCGCGCGTAGCCAATCTTCCGCATTTTTCCCCCTTCAATTCGCACCGGACTTGTTAGCCACACGAACATCCGGTGTTTCGCTGCTTTTGGCAATGGCTAACAAGGTACGCCTTTCGCAACAAAAGAGAGGGCTTGAGCTACAATTGTACGTGGAGTTGACCGTGGCGAAGCCCTGATGATTGCCTGCATGGATCGAGGCGTGGAGGGCGTCGTATCAAAACGGCGTGATGCGCCTTATCGCTCTGGCTCGCGGGCCGAGTGGGTCAAGATTAAGTGTCCCGGCTGGAGCCAAGCCAACGGGCACCGCGGCGAGATGTTCCGACACACTTAGCCGCTGCCTACTCGGGCTGAAGCTTGGTGGGCCGGCTGTACAGGACGACGAAGGCCGCCGCGCCTGTTGGTACAAAGCTAATGCGCTGTCGGATGCTAATGACCTACCTCGTCCAGCACATCGCCATAGTGCCCCAGCGCCGTGCGCGGCCACGCCATGTGCCGCCGGACGCGGTCGATCTGCCCCTCGAACGCGCCGAAGTCTATGTAGCCCACATGCCGCGCTGATCCGATATATCGGATGCCGCCTCCGAGGTCGGGCCGATCGCTCCTCACCAAGTGCGCGAAGCGGCCGGCCACTTCTTTCCCGCTGCTCTGCGCAAGCAGCACTCGGGCGATGAGATCAGCCAATTGATCAAAGAGCTGGTAGGCCGCCACATTGCTCTCAAACAAGCCGAGCACGAAAAGAGCCGGATGCTCGCGCGAAAACACACTCATGTAGAGGTCCGGCCGCCCGTCCTGCCATCGGACAAGTCCCTCCTGGAGGTAGGGGAGCTCCCAGCGGTAACCGGTCGCGTAGATAATGAGGTCTATCTGCTCGCGCGACCCATCATCGAAGACTACCTCTCCTCCGTTCAGGCGCGCGATATTGGGCTTCGCGATCAGGTCGCCGTGCGAGAGATAGTGCAAGATCTGCGAATTCACGATGGGGTGCGATTCAAGCACTTTGTGATCGGGGGCCTTTAACCCCAAGCGCGTCAAGTCGCCGTTGAGGAGGCGCAAGAGCCGGCCTAGCAGGGTCTGCGACAGCCACCTGGGCAGGCGCCGGCCCCTTTCAGCAAACACGTCGACGGGTTCGCCGAAGATGTGCTTTGGGAAGAAGTGGTATCCGCGGCGCAGGCTGATGAAGGCACTCTTCCCTGAATGTGCTGCGTCACAAGCGATGTCGCAGCCGGAATTTCCCGCCCCAACGATGAGGACACGCTTGCCGCGAAACTCGTCAGGTGTCCGGTACGTCCGTGCATGCCGAACCTCGCCCGTGAACGACCCGGGAAATGACGGCATGCGCGGGTGCCAGTTCGCGCCGCTTGCAGCTATGAGCCAAGCGTACGACTTCGTCTCACCCGTCGTCAGGCTAACTTTCCACCCAGCTCCCGTCGGCTCGACCCTTTGAACGGCGGTGTTGAGATGAATGTTTTGCTGCAGGCCGTAGGCACGGGTAAAGGCACGCAGGTAAACGAGGATCTGGCGGTGCGAGGGATAGTCGGGATAGTGCGCGGGCATCTCGAAGTCGAGAAAATGCGACTTCGTCTTGGAAGAGATGAAGTGGGCGCGGTCGTAGATCGGTGAGCCAGGATTGGCTTGGTCCCAAATCCCGCCAACTTCGCTGTGCCGCTCGTAAACATCAAACTCGACGTTGAGCCGCTTCAACGTGCGCGCCATGGCGAGCCCGGCTGGTCCGGCACCTACGACACAGGCCTTGTTTTCAGGACGCCGCTGCATTCGGTCACCGCAAATCGTTAGGAAGCCGCCGCGCGAGGTGAGTCGACAGCGAAGCATCGGGGCTAGGTCGTTAGCCAGAGCCCCGATGCTGCGATCGTTGCGAACTAGGCACCGAGCGCTTAGCGCGTATCGATGACAAAATCGAAGCGCGCGGAAAGACCTTCACCCGCCTGCGCCAGCTGCACCAGCAATTCCCGGCGAAAGAGCCCGTCGCGACGATTGCCTGGCTCGTCTGGAAAATAGAGCTGCGTCGTCAGGATCTTTCCGCCGGGCGGCTGCGCCTTGACATGGATATGGGCGGTACGCCCTGCGTAGGCCGCCGGCCGAACGGTGCGAATGCGATATCGGCCATCGGCATCGCTGAATACATGGCCGCGCAGGCGGAAGCTGCGATTATCGTATTCCCCATTGGCGTCGGCCTGCCAGACATCGATCAGAGCGCGGGCGACCGGCTTGCAATTGCGATCGAGAACAAAGCCGGACACGTCGAGCGGCCGACCAGCCATACCTGGCTCGACAAGGTTGGAGCGCCCGGGTGAGCTCGGTTTGAAAAACGGGCCTTCGGTCTGCCGCGGTGTGGGTTCATCGCCGTCTTTGCATTCCGGCGTCAGCGGCAACGGCTGCGCCGCGCCGATGTCGCGTCTTCCAAGTGTCAGCCCAGCCACCACTGCGCTACCGACAATGAGGAAGCGGCGTCGACCACGAATATGGTCTGTGCTCATTTTGAACATCGGCAATCAACTCCATCGCGACTGGGATCGCGGTCGTATCATCTTACCCGACAACGCCAACTTGCCATCCGAAGATCCACGGCCTCCGTCCGCGCCGCCTTCGATCCGATCGCTGCAGTTGCCTTCGTTCGTGTGGTCGTACGAACCGAAGATTGATGGTTGGCGCCTCGAAGTC